>CAWIXM010000001.1:0-26316 GCA_963840055.1 uncultured Alphaproteobacteria bacterium
GGTCAACCCTGGCCGGAATTTTTCATCCGTTCAATCAAGCTTTTTTGGCCGCATGTCGGTCCAATTCTGCTTTATGAATTCGAGGCATGCGACGCGGCTGTCGGAATTATGAACGATCGTCCATCCGTCCGGCACCTTGATAAAGGTAGGCCACAAGGAATGTCGACCCTCGTCGTTTACTAATACGTGGTAGGTGCCGTTTTCATCTTCGAACGGATTAGTCACGTGTCTTCTCCTCATCCAGCGCGCGCGGGTCGGGCTGTTCGCCGAGCTCCGCCGCAAGCACCCTGCCGATTTCCTTTGCGGCGAGCGGATCCATCATCTGATCGTGGGTGCAGTCGATTGGATAAACCTGGATCAGTCCGCTCACGAAGGGCTTCCACGAATCGATCGGCGGCCTGATCTCGCCTGCGGAGGCCACGAAAAGCAGTACGTCGCCGTTAAAGCGGCGAGGCACGAAGGCTCTCATGATGCGCGCATTGTGCTCGAAGGCGTCCATGATCGCCCTATGGTCGCGCTCTTTAAGCGCGGCGCGCAGGAAGCCATCGCGATGGAGGGTTTCCAATGTTTCCCGCAACGGGTCTGTCCACTGCGCCGGCGAAGATGACCTCTTTTTCAACCGCCTCGCCGCGCTCCCGCAGCACGGTCTCGTGGTTAAACGGATAGCTGTCGAGGAGCGCAAGCAAAGCAACCTCTTCGCCCTGCGACTGGAGCTCAGTTGCCATCGCGTGAGCGACGAGGCCGCCAAACGACCAACCGAGCAGATTATAGGGTCCGGCCGGCTGAACTTGCCGAATAATGCTCAGATATTCGGCGGCTATTTCTTCGACCGTATCGAGCAAGGGGCCTTGCTGACCAAAGCTGTGCGACTGGTATCCGAAGATCGGGTGACCCGACGGGATATGACTGACGAGCCTCGAATAAGGCAAACTGAGCCCGGCCGCTGGATGCATGCAGAATAGCGGCCGCAGAGAGCCGCGACCTGAGCGGCAGCAATACGTCAAAATCGGATCGAGTTGGAGTTCCTTCGTCCAGCCGCCGCGCCAGCCCCTCAACCGTCGGCGCCTCAAACAGCACCCGGATCGCAAGCTCAACATCCAGCGTCGCACGGATGCGGCTGATCAGACGCGTCGCCAGCAGCGAATGCCCCCCCAGCGCAAAGAAATTGTCGTCAATCCCGACCCGCGGCACCCCCAATACCTCGGCAAACAACGAGCACAATATCTCTTCCGCAGGCGTCCGCGGCCCGCGATAAACCCGCCCAGCCTCCGCCTCCGGCGCCGGCAGCGCCCCGCGGTCGAGCTTGCCGTTCGCCGTCAGCGGAAAACGAGCCACAAACACAAACGAAGACGGAACCATGTAATCCGGCAACCGCCGCTGCAGATGACCCCGCAGCGCCGCCGCATCGACGCCTGCATCCGCAGCCGCCACCACATAGCCGACCAGCCGCCCCTTGCCCGGTTGATCCTCGCGGACCAGAACCACCGCCTGCCCAACGCCGGCATGACCCAGCAGCGCCGCCTCAATCTCCCCCGGCTCAATGCGGAAGCCCCGCAGCTTCACCTGCGCATCCGCCCGGCCGACAAACTCCAGAACCCCGTCCGACCGCCACCGCGCCAAATCCCCGGTCCGGTACATCCGGCTCCCGGGCCCCCCATACGGGTCGGCGACAAACCGCTCCCCGGTCAAATCCGCCCGCCCCACATACCCGCGCGCTAACCCAGCCCCCGCGATGTAAAGCTCGCCAACAACCCCGCTCGGACACAGCCCCAGCCCACCGTCCAGCACATAAACCCGGTAGTTCGCCAGCGGCCGTCCGATCGGCACCGACAGGCCAGCCTCCTCGCCGTCCACAGACCCGCCGACCGCATCAATCGTCGCTTCCGTCGGACCGTAAAGATTGGTCAGCCGCCCAATCCCGACACGCCGCACTAGCTCCCGCCGCAGTTCGTTCGTGAAGCTCTCCCCGCCCAGAACCAAATGCGCAAGACACGCCCCCGCCGGGGCATCCTCCAAAACCCCGGCAAAAAACGATGGCGTGCAGGTGCCAGATGAGTGACGTTGTTGCGCGCGAGCGTCTTCCAGAACGCCCGCGGCGTCTCGCGGACCGCGTCGCTGATCACCACGACCGCGCCGCCATGCGCCAAGGGCAGCGCCGCCTGCTCGATCGCGGGGTCAAACGCCGACGAACTCAGCAGCGCCACCCGCAACGCAGGCCCCGCACCGAAGTCCGTCCCCAGGGTCACGACCTTGTTGGCAAGGCCCGCATGGTAGACGACGACGCCTTTGGGCTGGCCGGTCGAGCCCGAGGTGTAGATGACATAGGCGGGATGATGCGGATCGAGGGCGAGCGGCGGGGCGGTGGCGGGACGGCGGGCGATGGCGTCCGCGTCGGCGTCAAGCCGCACGATCTGGGCTGAATGTGTAGGTAGGGCATCGGCGAGGGAGCCGTGGCGACCAGCACCGGGGCCCCCGCATCCGCCAGCATGAAGCCGAGCCGCTCTGCCGGATAGCTCGGATCAAGCGGCAGATAGGCCCCGCCCGCCTTGAGAATCCCCAACAGCCCCACCACCATCGCGGCGGAGCGCTCCACGCACAGCCCCACCACAACCTCGGGCCCAACCCCAAGTCCGCGCAGATGATGGGCAAGCCGGTTGGCGCGGACCTCGAGCTCCCCATAGCTCAGGTTTTGCTCGTCCCCGACGACGGCAATCGCCTCGGGCGTCCGCGCCGCCTGCGCCGCAAACAGACCCGGCAGAGTGGTGGGCGGCAGCGCCCGCGCCGTGTCGTTCCAATCGTGCAGAAGAACCCGCCGCTCCGCCGCGCTCAGGATCTCCAGCGCAGAGATCGCCCGCCCAGGATCGCCAACCGCACCCTCCAGCAAGCGCACCAGCCGACCTGCCAACCCCTCCACCGTCGAGCGGTCAAACAGGTCCGTCGCGTACTCGATCACCCCCTCAAGTCCCGCCGGTGAACCGTCCGACCCGCGCCGCTCACCCAAACTCACCGACAGATCAAACTGCGCGCTCTGCGTCGCCACAGGCTCCGCCAACACCTCAAGACCGCAAAGCTCAGGCCGCGCCTCCGCAGTGTTCTGAAACGCCAGCATCACCTGAAACAGCGGATGACGCGCCAGCGACCGCGCCGGATTGAGCGCCTCGACCAGCCGCTCAAACGGAAGATCCTGGTGCGCATAGGCCGCCAAATTGGCAGAGCGAACCCGCCCGATCAGCGCGCGGAAACTCGGGTCCCCAGACGTGTCCGTGCGCAGCACCAGCGTGTTGACAAAAAATCCAACCAGATCGTCCAGCGCGCTGTCCGTCCGTCCCGCAATCGGGCTCCCAACCGGGATGTCCTCCCCCGCCCCAAGCCGCGTCAGCAGCGCCGCAAGCCCCGCCTGCAACACCATGAACAGGCTCGCACCCGCATCCCGCGCCAGCGCCAACAGCCGCCCATGCAGCGCCGCCGATAGATGTAGTCCAACCAAGTCCCCGCGATAGCTCGACACCGCAGGACGCGCTCGATCGCGCGGCAGATCAAGCTCCGCTGGAAGACCCGCCAGCGCCCCCCGCCAGAACGCAAGCTGGCCCGCGATCGCGCTCCCCGCCTCGCTCTCCGCACCAAGCAACCCGTGCTGCCACAGCGTGTAGTCGGCATATTGCACCGGCAGCCCCGGCAACCGCGGCGCACTCCCCCTCAGCCGCGCCCCATAGGCCGCCCCAAGGTCGCGCCACAGCGGACGCATCGACCACCCGTCCCCGGCAATGTGATGCAAAACCAGCAGCAGAACATGCTCATGCAAACCCAGCGCAAACACATGCGCCCGCAGCGGCGGCTCCGCCGACAGATCAAACCCGCGCCCCGCCACAGACGACAGCGCCGCCGACAGCGCCGCCTCCCTGAGCGAAGCAACAACCAGCCGCGGACGACCCGCATCCCCAGTCAAAATCTCCTGCCGCGGAACCCCAAGCCGGTCGGGAAACACCGTCCGCAGGCTCTCGTGACGAGCAACCACATCCCCCAGCGCCGCTTCCAGCGCCGAAAGGTCCAGCTCCCCCTTCAGCCGAACCGCCACAGGGATCGTATAGGTCCCGCTCGGGCCCTCCAGCCGATCGAGAAACCACAGCCGACGTTGCGCAAACGACAGCGGTATCTCCAATGGCCTTGCCAGGGGACGCAGCGCAGGACGCGCCGCCCCCGCCTCGTCCAGCCGCCGCGCCAGCCCCTCAACCGTCGGCGCCTCAAACAGCACCCGGATCGCAAGCTCAACATCCAGCGTCGTACGGATGCGGCTGATCAGACGCGTCGCCAGCAGCGAATGTCCCCCCAGCGCAAAGAAATTGTCGTCAATCCCGACCCGCGGCACCCCCAATACCTCGGCAAACAACGAGCACAGAATCTCTTCCGCCGGCGTCCGCGGCCCGCGATAAACCCGCCCAGCCTCCGCCTCCGGCGCCGGCAGCGCCCCGCGGTCGAGCTTGCCGTTCGCCGTCAGCGGAAAACGAGCCACAAACACAAACGAAGACGGAACCATGTAATCCGGCAACCGCCGCTGCAGATGCGCCCGCAAAGCCGCCGCATCGACGCCTGCATCCGCAGCCGCCACCACATAGCCGACCAGCCGCGCCTTGCCCGGATGGTCCTCGCGGACCAGAACCACCGCCTGCCCAACGCCGGCATGACCCAGCAGCGCCGCCTCAATCTCCCCCGGCTCAATGCGGAAGCCCCGCAGCTTCACCTGCGCATCCGCCCGGCCGACAAACTCCAAAACCCCGTCCGCACGCCACCGCGCCAAATCCCCGGTCCGGTACATCCGGCTCCCGGGCCCCCCATACGGGTCGGCGACAAACCGCTCCCCGGTCAAATCCGCACGCCCCACATACCCGCGCGCCAGTCCCGCGCCCGCGACGTAAAGCTCGCCAATAACCCCGCTCGGACACAGCCCCAGCCCGCCGTCCAGCACATAAACCCGCGTGTTCGTAATCGGACGACCTATCGGAACCGAGCCATTGAGATACGGTTTCGCTAGTCAGCCCCAAACAGGCGCTGGAAGTCGTCGCCTCGGTAGGTCCATAGACATTTATCAGTCGCCCGTTGGCCTGCGCCTAAGTCAACTTGCATGCACATGTGACACACGGAGAAGAACATCGCCACCCGCCAAAACGCGTTTGGCACGCGTGCGATAGCGCATGGACGCAGCCATACGATCGCACTATCTGCCAACAGCGTTGGAAGAAGCGCAACCGTGACGCCATAGGACGGTAATACCATGTTCCGCTGAATCACCTGACTGGTCGAACTAAATCGAGCTTGCGCTCTGGATATATAACGCACAACTTAGCGCCGTTTAAAAGCGGTACCCAAATCTCAAAGGTCGAAGCGTCAAATGCAAGCGGCGCTAGATGCAGAAAACACGACATCACTAGATATAAGCACGGGTGATCGGTGGTCATACGCTATGTGATAAGTCTTACGACATTGCATGGCTAACGACGACGCCTTTGGGTTGGCCGGTCGAGCCCGAGGTGTAGATGACATAGGCGGGATGATGCGGATCGAGGGCGAGCGGCGGGGCGGTGGCGGGACGGCGGGCGATGGCGTCCGCGTCGGCGTCGAGCCGCACGATCTGGGCTGAGTGTGTAGGCAGGGCATCGGCGAGAGAAGCCGTGGCGACCAGCACCGGGGCCCCCGCATCCGCCAGCATGAAGCCGAGCCGCTCCGCCGGATAGCTCGGGTCGAGCGGCAGATAGGCCCCGCCCGCCTTGAGAATCCCCAACAGCCCCACCACCATCGCGGCGGAGCGCTCCACGCACAGCCCCACCACAACCTCGGGCCCAACCCCAAGTCCGCGCAGATGATGGGCGAGCCGGTTGGCGCGGACCTCGAGCTCCCCATAGCTCAGGTTTTGCTCGTCCTCCCCGACGACGGCAATCGCCTCGGGCGTCCGCGCCAGCCTGCGCCGCAAACAGACCCGGCAGAGTGGTGGGCGGCAGCGCCCGCGCGGTGTCGTTCCAATCGTGCAGAAGAACCCGCCGCTCCGCCGCGCTCAGTATCTCCAGCGCAGAGATCGCCCGCCCAGGATCGCCAACCGCACCCTCCAGCAACCGCACCAGCCGCCCCGTCAACGCGTCCACCGTCAAGCGGTCAAACAGGTCAGGCCGGTAATACAGCCGCAGACCAAGCCCAGCCCCGGGAACCACCGCAAGGCTCAAAGGATAATGCGTCGCATCATGCCCCCCCACCGGCGCCGCCCGCAGCCCACCCGCCGAAAGTCCGCCAGGCTGCTCGACCGGGTAGTTCTCAAACACCGTCAGCGTGTCGAACAGCTCGCCCACCCCGGCCAACTGCTGAATCTCCGCCAACCCGACATAGGCATGCGCCATCAGCCGCGACTGGCTCTCCTGCACCGCATGCAGCAGCTCGGTGAGCGGCGTCGCAGGAGCTAGCCTCACCCGCAGCGGCAGCGTGTTGATGAACAGCCCCACCATGCGCTCAATGCCGGCAATCTCCGGCGGCCGCCCCGCCACCGTGACCCCAAACACCACGTCGTCGCGCCCGGTCAAACGCCCCAGCAGGATCGCCCACACCGCCTGGATCAGCGTGTTCAGCGTCACCCCCTGCCGCCGGCCGAGCTCGCTCAGCGCCGCCGTCAACGGTTCGCTCAGCGTCAGCGCCAGCTGCTCCGGCGCAGCCGGCTCAAGCCCGGAGGCAGACGGCGCCAGCCGCGTCCCCGCCTCCAGTCCGGCCAGCGCCTCCCGCCACGCCGCAAGCCCGGCAGTCCGATCCTGCGCCGCAATGAACCCCAGATAGTCCCGGTACGGCGTCACCCGCGGCAAGGCCTCCGCAGTACCCGCCGCATAAAGCGCCAGCAATTCCTGCACCAGAACAGGGCTCGACCAGCCGTCGATCAGAAGATGGTGGTTGGTCAGCGCCAGCCGATGCTCCGACGCACCAAGACGCACCAGCGTCCAGCGCAGAAGCGGCGCAACGGCAAGATCAAACCGCGCCCCGCGATCCTCCGCCAAAATGTCCGCAAGCCGCGCCGCCCGCGCCCCCGTATCCAACCCGGACAGATCAAGCAGCCGCCACGGCGCCGCCAACGGCGGCATGATCACCTGAACCGGACGCCTCAGCCTCGCATCGGCAAAGCACGCCCGCAGGCTCGCATGCCGTCCCACCAGCGCCTGCGCCGCAGCCTCCAGACGGCCAACGTCCAGCGGTCCAGACAGCGCAAGTTCCAGCTGGACCGTGTAAACATCCGGCGCCCGCGCGTCATACAGCGCATGAAACAACAGCCCTTCCTGCAGCGGCGACAGCGGCAGGATGTCTTCAAGCCGCGGATAGGCCCGCTCCAAACGCTCGATCTCGTCCTGCGTCAGAGCAGCCAGCGCAACGTCGCTCGGGCTCCGGCCCCCAGCGCCTGCCGCCACACACCCAACCAGCCCCGCCAGCGCCCGGAACCAGCCCGCCGCCAGACCCCGCGCCGCCGCCTCGCTCACCAGCCGCGGCGCCCACGACCAGTGCGCCGACAGCTCGGGACCACCCTCCCCGTCCAGCGTGATCGCATTCACCTCAACGGCGTGCGCCAGCGGCATCAACGGATCAAAGCCCGCCCCCAGCAGCGCCGTCTCCGCCGCAACACCCCAATCCGTCTCCCCAGAGACCGCAAACCGGCCAAGATAGTTGAACCCAAGCTGCGGCGCGGCAAACCCGGCCAGCTCCCCGGCCGTCTCATCGTTCAGATAACGCAGCAGCCCATAGCCAAGCCCGTGGTCGGGCAGACCGCGCAGCTGCTCCTTAACCCCCTTCAGCGCACGCCCAAGCCCGGCTCCGCCGCTGCAGACAGCGCCCCCTCCACAGCGATCGCGCCAACATCCAGACGGACCGGGTAAAGGCTGGTGAACCAACCCACCGTCCGCGACAGATCAACATCGGCAAAAACCTCCTCACGCCCGTGGCCCTCTACATCCACCAGCACCGCCGTGTCCGAAGACCCACCCTGCCGCCCGCGCCACGCCGCAATCGCGACCGCCAAGCCCGTCAGCAGCACCTCTTGCACGCCGCAATGAAACGCCGGCGCAACCCGCGTCAGCAGCGCCGCGGTCAAATCGGCCGGCAGCGCCAGCGTCACATGCCCCGCCGTCCCGGCAAGGTCCCGCTCCCGGTCCAGCGACCCAGCAACCAACGCCAGCGACGGACCGCCCAGCATCCCACGCCACAGCGGCAGCTCGCCAACAACCCCAGCATCATGCGCATGCCGCGCCAGCCGCTGCCCCCACCGCCGCAACGACGTCCCCCGCTGCGAAAGCGCAGCACGCTCGCCGCGCGCAACCGCCGCATACGCCGCCGCCAAATCCGGAACCAGAATCCGCCACGACACCCCGTCAACACACAGATGATGGATGCTCAGCAGCAGCCGCCCGGCACGCTCTGCCCCGCCGTCAAACCACACCGCCTGCACCATCGCGCCCGACCACGGCGACAGCCGCCCCGCCGCAGCCCGCGCCTCCGCCGCTACAAGCGCCCCCAGCTCCCCAGCATCCGCAGCGCCAAGCTCGATCCGCCGCAGGCAGTCCCCGGCCCGCACCGAACCCTCAGGCATAACCTCGAGCCGCCATCCACCGCCCGCAGCCGTCCCCAGCCGCAGCCGCAGCGCATCGTGATGATCCAGAACCGCCTGCAGCGCCTCGATCAGGCAATCGGCCCGCAAACCCCCAGGAACCCGCACCACCAGCGCCTGATGAAACCGCTCGATCGAGCCGCCTAGCTCCGCTAGCCAGCAAACAACCGGCAACGCCGGCGCCTCCCCCGTCGCTATGTCCGGATGGCGCAGGACCTGCGCCCCAATCGGCGCAGCAACCGCCGCCAACGCCGCGACGCTCTGATGCGCAAACACCGCCCGCGGCGTCAGCACCAGACCCGCCCGCCGCGCCCGGCTCACCAGCTGGATCGACATGATGCTGTCGCCGCCCAGCGCAAAGAAATTGTCGTCAATCCCGACCCGCGGCACCCCCAATACCTCGGCAAACAACGAGCACAAAATCTCTTCCGCCGGCGTCCGCGGCCCGCGATAAACCCGCCCAGCCTCCGCCTCCGGCGCCGGCAGCGCCCCGCGGTCGAGCTTGCCGTTCGCCGTCAGCGGAAAACGAGCCACAAACACAAACGAAGACGGAACCATGTAATCCGGCAACCGCCGCTGCAGATGCGCCCGCAAAGCCGCCGCATCGACGCCTGCATCCGCAGCCGCCACCACATAGCCGACCAGCCGCCCCTTGCCCGGTTGATCCTCGCGGACCAGAACCACCGCCTGCCCAACGCCGGCATGACCCAGCAGCGCCGCCTCAATCTCCCCCGGCTCAATGCGGAAGCCCCGCAGCTTCACCTGCGCATCCGCCCGGCCGACAAACTCCAGAACCCCGTCCGACCGCCACCGCGCCAAATCCCCGGTCCGGTACATCCGGCTCCCGGGCCCCCCATACGGGTCGGCGACAAACCGCTCCCCGGTCAAATCCGCCCGCCCCACATACCCGCGCGCTAACCCAGCCCCCGCGATGTAAAGCTCGCCAACAACCCCGCTCGGACACAGCCCCAGCCCACCGTCCAGCACATAAACCCGGTAGTTCGTCATCGGCCGACCGATCGGCGGAACCGACGAACCGCCTCCGCGCCGCGCTCAGATCGTCGCGCACACCGTCGCTCCGTCGGACCATAGGCGATTGATCATCCGCCCGGCCTGACCGCCGCACCAGCGCTCGACCGCAGTCGCCCAGGGCAGGCCTCGCCCGCCCAGAACCAAAGCCAAGAGTCCGCAGCCGGCAGGTCCTCAGACAACGCCGGCCAACAGCGATCGGCGTGCAGCGTCGCATGAGTGACTTTGGCGTGCGCTAATCAGAACGCCCCAGCTCCTCCGCGCCGCGCTCCGCCGGCGCCAGAACCAAGGTCGCGCCATGACGCCAGAACGGCGCAGTCTGCCGAGACCGCGGCGTCAAAGCTCGGCGACGCAAACTGGAGGACCCGGGAATCGGGGGTAATGCCCGAAGCGTTCGACCTGCGCCGCCACCAGACTGGAAATGCCGCCATGGCTAACGACGACGCCTTTGGGCTGGCCGGTCGAGCCCGAGGTGTAGATGACATAGGCGGGATGATGCGGATCGAGGGCGAGCGGCGGGGCGGTGGCGGGACGGCGGGCGATGGCGTCCGCGTCGGCGTCAAGCCGCACGATCTGGGCTGAATGCGTCGGCAGGGCATCGGCGAGAGAAGCCGTGGCGACCAGCACCGGGGCGCCCGCATCCGCCAGCATGAAGGCGAGCCGCTCCGCCGGATAGCTCGGGTCGAGCGGCAGATAGGCCCCGCCCGCCTTGAGAATCCCCAACAGCCCCACCACCATCGCGGCGGAGCGCTCCACGCACAGCCCCACCACAACCTCGGGCCCAACCCCAAGTCCGCGCAGATGATGGGCAAGCCGGTTGGCGCGGACCTCGAGCTCCCCATAGCTCAGGTTTTGCTCGTCCCCGACGACGGCAATCGCCTCGGGCGTCCGCGCCGCCTGCGCCGCAAACAGACCCGGCAGAGTGGTGGGCGGCAGCGCCCGCGCCGTGTCGTTCCAATCGTGCAGAAGAACCCGCCGCTCCGCCGCGCTCAGGATCTCCAGCGCAGAGATCGCCCGCCCAGGATCGCCAACCGCACCCTCCAGCAAGCGCAGAAACCGTTCCTGATAGCCGGCAAGGTCGTCGGTTTCGTAGCGGGCGGGATTGGCGTCGAAATCGATTTGAATCGGACCGCCATCGGAGCGGTCGTAGACCGATATCGAGATGTCATCGACCGGTCCGAGCGAGAGATTTCTAGCAATGGCGGCGCAGCCAGCGAAACGGAAATCGTAGTCGAACGGCATGATATTGACGCTGAGCGCGAATACCGGCCGGCTGTTGTCGAATCCGCGCGTTTCCCGTCGCAATTCTGCAATCGGATAGCGCTGGTGCCTCAGCCCTCGGCGCATCTGCGCCGCCGTCTGTCCGACGACATCGGCGACCGACGAGGCGGGATGTAGCGATAGCCGCAACGGCAAAACATTCGCGACCATCCCGGGAACGCGTCGCGAAACCCGAGTGCGGGCGGTGGCTGCGAGTCCGATGATCAGGTCGGTCTCGCCGATTAGCCGATGGAGAAAGATCGCCGTCGTTGCAGTGATGACTTGAGGAACGCTTGCTCCGATCCGGTGGGCGATCGACCGGAGCGTCTTCGCGCACCCCTCCTGCAAGTATATCGTTTTGCGGATTTTCGCGTCGGAGGCGGCCACGGGGCGACCGGCAAAACCGATTGAGTCGGGCCGATTGGCGATATTTCCGAGCCAGTACGTGCGGTCTTTCGCATACTGTTCAGACGCGCGGTAATTGACCTCGTCTTCAAGCAAGACAGCGACCGCGCCGTCCGGGCGGCGCGACGGAATTTGTCCGGCGCAAAGCTGCGTGTAAATTTCGGCGACCCGCCGGGCCACCAAGCCCATCGAGAAGCCGTCCATGGCGATGTGATGATATCGCGCGTACCAAAGGAACTGTTCGGCTGACGTCTTGAGCAGGGCAAATCCGAACAGCGGTCCTTTGGACAGGTCGATCGGCTGCGCCAAATCGGCGTTCATCCAAGCTTCGGCACAGGCCCGCCCATCCGGCTCGGCGCTGAAATCGATGATCGGCATCGACCAATAAGGCGAGGAGTCGATCGCTTGTCGCGGCTCTTCGCCGTCATCGACAATTCGCACCCGCAGCGCCTCCGTCTCCGCGACGACATGGCGGAGCGCCTGCTCGAACAGCGCGGCATCAATGGGCGCGTTAAATTCTAAATATTCACCAAAATTGTATCTTGGGCTCGACAGGTTGATCTGTTGATCTAACCAGATTCCAAGCTGAGCGGCCGACAGCGGGAACATGTTTTCCGGCAGAGACATGTTCTTAATTTCAAATGAGAGCTGAGGTTAACAACAAAGCGGGTCCTCGCGCTGCTTTGCGTTTGCGGCATCGCACGCAAAGCGACTGAAGGAATCGGTCATCGAGAGTGGCCGCGGAGCCGGGCATTGCTAGTACGGACCAACTTGCACGACGTTTCTACACGCTCATTTCAAACACTCGTGTCCGCATAACCGTCTCCACGCATAAGGGTGTGCCACGCATAAGTGTGTGCATTGCACAAGGGAAGGTCAATTCTCTGTGGGATGAACCGAATCTGTTGCTCTGCCATCGCAATTTAATGGTAGCGAGAGGAATGTGCAAAGATCGGGTCCGCGCGCGAACGTCGCTGACGCCGAGGCAGTGCACCGGTTCCGGCGGCCGCCGATCCTGCGCTAGGCATCGGCCGGCGGGGGTCAGACGTTGTGGCCCGCGCGAGTTTCTGTTTCGATAGTTATCCTCAAGGTTCGATGCTTGCCGCCAATTGGAGGTTTCCTTGCCCCTGACCCGCCGGGATATCATACGCAGCACCGCCTTGGCGGCCGCGATGCCAACGTTTTCGGCGCTTGCTCAACCGCGACCACCGGTCGGACCGCCTCCGCATCCACCAGGGCCACCTCCGCATCCACCAGGGCCACCTCTGCATCCACCGGGACCGCCTCCGCTTGAACCGGGCGGCGTAAAACCGTTCCGGCACGGTCTGTCGCTGTTTGGCGACCTAAAATATCCGCCCCACTTCAGGCATTTCGACTACGTCAACCCGCACGCCCCGAAGGGTGGCGTGGTGCGCCAGGGCGCCCTCGGCACGTTCGACAATTTCAATGTCGTGGTGGCCGGCGCAAAAGGGTTGATCGCCGCGGGCGCCGAGCTGATTTACGACACGTTGATGGTGCGGGCGCTCGACGAAGTGTCGGCGGAATATGGCCTGATCGCCGAAGGCGCGAGCTATCCCGAAGATTACAGTTCTGTCACCTACCGTCTGCGGCCTGGCGCGCGCTGGCACGACGGCCATCCCGTGACACCGCGCGACGTCATCTTTTCCTTCGAGGCGTTTCGCAAGCACCATCCCCAGTTCGGCGCCGATTTTCGCCACGTTGCGAAGACAGAGCAGACTGGCCCACGCGATGTCACCTTCTGGTTCGACCAGCCGGGCAATCGCGAACTGCCGCAGATCATCGGCCGCCTTCAAGTTCTGCCGCAGCATTGGTGGGAAGGCGTCGACAAGGCGGGGAACAAGCGCGACATCGGCGCTACGACGCTGGAGCCCCCGCTCGGCAGTGGCGCCTACCGCATCAAGGACTTCGTCGCCGGCCGGTCGGTCACCTACGAACGCGTGCCGGATTACTGGGGCAAAGATTTGCCGGTGAATGTCGGCCGCGACAATTTCGATGAAATCCGCTTCGAGTATTTCCGCGACCCTACGGTCGCGCTCGAAGCCTTCAAGGCCGATCATATGGACTGGCGCGTCGAGCCCAGCGCCAAGAACTGGGCGACCGCCTACGACTTTCCGGCGGTGCTCGAAAAGCGCATCGTGCGCGAGGAATTCCCGGTCCGCCATCTCGGATTCATGCAGGCGTTCGCTTTCAACATCCGACGCGACAAGTTCAAGGACAGCCGCGTGCGCCGCGCCTTCAATTACGCCTTCAATTTCGAGGAGATCAACAAGCAGATTTTCTTCGGCGAATACAAGCGCATCACCAGCTACTTCCAAGGGACCGAGCTTGCCTGCTCCGGCCTGCCGACGGGATTCGAGCTGGAGATATTGGAGACGGTGCGCAACGAGGTGCCACCGGATGTCTTCACCACGCCTTACACCAATCCGGTCGGCGGCAGCCAGGAAGCGATGCGCGCCAATCTGCATACGGCCGCCCGGCTCTTGCGCGAGGGTGGCTATGAAGTGCGTGACCAGAGGCTCGTCGATGCGAAATCGGGCGAGCCCTACGCGGTCGAGTTCCTCGCCTTCGATCCGAGCACCGAGCGCTTTATCCTATTCTACAAGCCATCGCTCGAACGCCTCGGCATCACGGTGGAGGTGCGCACCGTGGATGATGCGCAGTTCGAAAACCGGCTGCGGCAATGGGACTTCGACATCATCATCGCGACCTGGCCGGAAACGCTTTCGCCGGGCAATGAGCAGCGGAACAACTGGGGCTCGCAGGCCGCCGATCAGCCGGGGTCGCACAACCTGATCGGCATCAAGGATATGGCGGTCGACAAGCTGATCGACCGGGTGGTCTTCGCCAAGAGCCGCACCGAGCTCGTGGCCGCGACCCGCGCGCTCGATCGCGTTCTGCTGCACCATAACTATGTCGTGCCGCAATGGGCCTACGGGAAGCTGCGCACGGCACGCTGGGACCGCTTCGCAAAGCCACACAAACTCCCCGAATACGGGTTGACGGCGTTTCCGACCATCTGGTGGTGGGATGCCGCGAGGGCGGCCAAAGCGGACTGACGCTTGTGAGCAACAATATGAACTGCATATCCATTTCGCGCCGAAAAGGCTCGATGCGTCAATTCGACCACTCTGGCGTCCTCTCGGGACGCATGATAGTGTCTGGGCAGATGTGTGCGCCGCACAAGGCGAAATCAAATACTGTATGGTGGGCTGATTTAATCGCGACGCTAGTTAGATAGATAATCGACAGCGAGCGGAACGTCGAAACAGGAAGGCTTCCACATGGAACAAGAGGTAACCGAATCTGCGGCCGCAGCGACGGACGACATTCAATCGACCGAAATGACCGACGAGCGTCGTGACGAACTTGCCTCGCAAGTGGTCGATCGGTTTTCGCTGTATGCCGGCGCCGCCGGACTTATTCCGGTGCCGGTTGCGGATGTGGCGGTCGTCGGCGGCGTTCAAGTTCAGATGTTGCGGCGGCTTTCGGAAATCTACGGCGTTCCCTTTTCCGAAAACCGCGGAAAGTCGATCATTGCCGGCCTGGCTGGCGCATTGATCCCCGCGAGCGGAGCAACCAGCACGGCGATGGGCGTCGGGAGCCTGTTGAAGGGCTTGCCGGGAATCGGAACAGTGGTTGGAGCGGTCTCGATGCCGGTGTTCTCGGCCGGTGCCACTTACGCGATTGGCAAGCTTTTCATCCAGCACTTCGCTTCTGGCGGCACTCTCCTCGACTTCAATCCCCCCGACTATCGCGAATTCATCAAAACCCACAAAGAGAGGTTGGGTTTTCAATCGGCGAGCGAGCAAAGCACGTCCAAAAAAGAGACCGTAGGCAATTGATGGTTGGTTGCGCCCGATCCTCCTCTTAAGGCTTGAAGTTTTGACGATGATCAGGGCGGCCGCCCGGAGCACGGAAACATGGGGCAATGGCGGAAGCGATCGCAATAATCATCTATGTATTGTTCTGCATCCTTGTCGGGATCTGTGGCAGCCAGCGGCGCATGGGCTTCACTGGCACGTTCATTCTGTCCTTTTTCGCTACCCCGCTGGTGATTCTCATCATTCTGCTCTTGACGGGGCCGTCACAGCGCGCCGAAAAGCGGCAATCTCAGGGCAAGTAAACTCGGGTGTGGCCGGCGCAGAAACCTGCTGAATCGGTTACGGGCGTTGGCGTTCTGAACGCGGCTAAGCGGACCACATCTTATGTCTTTTCTTCAGCTCGTTCGCCGAGAGATGCAGGGCTCTTTCAGGCGACTCCTCCTGGTTTCGCTTATCGGCGGGGTTAGCGGATACGCGATTCTTGCGTCGATCGTGACGGGCGGACAAGCCGCCGACAAGGGAACGTCCAACCTCTGGTCTGCCGCCCTGTTCGTTGTCGCTTTGCTGCTTTTCGTTCAGACCCAGCATTACATTCTGATCACGACGACCGCCGAGATCCAAGCCATTATCCACAAGCTGCGGGTGCGGCTGATGGACTATGTGCGGCGGTCCGAGCTTCTGCCGCTGGAGGCGATCGGGCGCGCCGAAATCGTCGCCGCCATCACCCGGGAAACGGCGACGCTGACGCAAGCAGCCAATGCGTTCCCGTTTGCCGTGCAGGCCTCGCTCCTCATTCTCCTGGTCGCCGTTTACGTCGCCTACGTATCGCTTCTCGCCTTCTTGCTGGGGGTTGTAATCGTCGGCGTGGGCGCTGCGCTGTTTTACGCGAAGAACCGCGAACTCACGATCGAAATGCAGGAAGCGCACGCGCGGGAAAACCAGCTTTTCGACCGGCTGACCGACCTTCTCGATGGATTCAAGGAGGTCAGACTCAACAGCGCCCGCAGCAACGATCTGTTCGACGACATCGTCGAGGTGTCGAGAGCCGCCGCGAACATCAAGATTCGCACGCAAAGCGAGACGTTCAAGCGTTTGGTGGCCTTGCAAAGCTCTTTGTACACGTTGCTCGGAGTAGCCGCATTCGTCGTCCCCGCCCTCAGCACCGCTTCGGAATCGGGCTCCGTCACCAAGACCATAACGGCGCTCGTCTTTATCGTCGGGGCGTGCTCCGGACTCATTCAGTCAATTCCCATCGTGACCGCCGCGAATGAGGCCGCCGACAGTATTCAAAGGCTTGAAGCACGATTGCTTGGAATCGCGCAGGCATCCGAGGCTCTCATCGGCGAAATACGCAAGCGTTTCGAGAAGATCGAGGTGCGCGACGTTGAATTCAGTTACGTCGACAAATGGTCGGATACCTTCTTCAAGGTGGGGCCTATTCATTTCACTCTGGAGCCTGGCGATCTCGTTTTCGTCACGGGCGGCAACGGGTCCGGCAAATCGACGTTTCTGAAATTGCTCGCCGGACTTTATACGCCGGAAAAAGGCGAGATCGTCTTCGACGGGATCCACGTCACCGACCGCACACGCCAAACCTATCGCGAGTTGATCTCCGCTGTTTTTCCCGACTTTCATATTTTCCAACAGCTTTACGGAATTCCCGACCTGGACCCCGACGAAGTCGAACGCCTGCTGGCCGAATTCCACCTCCTCGATAAGACGGGGATCGTCGAACGGCATTTCCGCACCGTCGATCTCTCCAGCGGCCAGCGCAAGCGCCTCGCGCTCATCGTCAGCCTGCTCGAGAAGCGGCCAATCCTACTGCTGGACGAGTGGGCCGCCGATCAGGACCCGGAGTTTCGCCGCAAGTTCTACTATGACCTGTTGCCTGCCCTGACCCAGGCGGGGGCGACGGTGGTGGCGATAACGCATGATGAACGCTATATAAACGAGCTAGATGTGCCTGCCCGCCGGCTTCGCATGGACGAAGGCCGTTTTGTCGGGCAACAACAGGCGGAGAATAAACAATGAAAGCGGATGCCTGGTCACTGGACCGAAATTCGCCTCAGCCAGGGGTGCGCGGCAAGTGGCGGCGCTTTGTCGAGCGCGGATTGCCAACCTTTACGCTTTTCTTGATGGTCGTCGCGCTGGTGGCGGTCGTGCTCCTTCCACGCATGGTGATAACGGTGCCCAGCGGCGAGGTGGGCGTTCTGTGGAAACGTTTCGAAGGCGGCACGGACCTCGATCCACGCGACTTGAAGGAAGAAGGGCTCCATATCATTTTGCCCTGGGACAAACTGTTTATCTATAACTTGCGCGTTCAATCCCTTACGGAAACGTACAACGCCATCTCCAGCGACGGCGTGAACATGAACGCCACCGTCAATACCCGCTTTCGACTGCAGCATGACTCCATTCCCACGCTGCACCAAGTCGTCGGCCCCGACTATATCCAATTGCTGGGTCCGCAAATCGCCAGCGTGATGCGCGAGGTCGTCGCCGAATTCACCGCGGAACAGGTCTATTCGACGGCGCGCCAGCAAATCCAGGACAAGATCCGCGAACGCGCGCTGGACAAACTGAGCCACAAGATGATGGAGCGTGAGACCGACGAGCGGTCGTACAATGTGGCCATGCGGGACACCGTCGTCCTCTACGATACGCTTCTGTACGGCATTGAACTGCCGCCGCCGGTGGTCGCCGCGATCAACCGCAAGGCGGAGCAGTATTACATCTCGGAGGAGTACAAATTCCGTCTCGAGCGGGAGAAGAAGGAGTCCGAGCGCAAGAGAATCGAGGCCGAAGGCATCCGCGACTTCCAGCAGACCGTCAGCACAGGGATTTCGGATTCCTATTTGCGTTGGCGCGGCATCGAGGCGACGTTGCAACTCGCGCAATCGACGAACTCGAAAGTCGTCATCATCGGCAGCAACAAAGACGGCTTGCCGCTCATCCTCGGCAACGACGCCGTCCCCGCTTCTACGCCCGCGCCCGCCAAAGAGGACGACGCGTCGAAGCAAACCACCCGGGCCGCGGCTCCGTCGACGCCATGGGAAAAGACGCGGGCGAGTGATCTGTCGACACCGCGGGAAAAAGTACCTCCCGCTGAGTCAGGAGAGCCTTCGAAAAAAGCCTCGTCGACAGTTTTGGGCCCGCAAGAAGACGTCAGTGCATCCGACGTCGGCTCTGCGCTTCCGTTCAGCCTGTCCGATGTCGGCTCCTTCTATAAGCGCGTGATCGAGAAGATAGAGCCAAGATTAGGTTTCAGCCCCAAGCGATCCACGGACGCCCCTGACGCTTCGACGGCTTCGACCCCGGCGGAAGCTTCGGCGGCTTCGACCCCAGCGGAAGCTTCGGCGGCTTCGACCCCGGCGGAATCGAAGTAACAGGCTCACGAAAGGACGAAGGCCGCTCTAGAGCGAATTCGGCTGCTTCGACCCCAGCGGAATCGAAGTAACGGGCTCGCGAAAGGACGAAGGCCGCTCTAGAGCGAATTCCGTTCCGGTGGAATCGGAATTCGCTCCGGTTCTCCTTTAGTGGTCGCATTTTCTGCGGCGAACCGGTTTCCACTTCGCCGGAAAATGCTCTAACGGGCGGCCTTCATATTTGCATTTTCAGTGCGTAGGCCGCGCGAGCGGACTATCGCTGCCGATCGAGAGGATCAACGCTTCTCAATATTGACCCAGTCCGCGATCCGCCCCTTGTCGTCGGTATGATAGCCGACATTCACTCTCACGCCGGCCTTCAAATCAGAAAACGTTCCGTTCTTACCGCGAAGGCGAAAACCCGTCTTCTCAGTGGTCCGGTAGGTCCAGCTCTTATCCTTCCATTCGCAGACGAAGGTCTTGGCGCCACCATCGATCGAGACGATCGTCCCGGTTTGCTCCTTCGCTTGGGCGCTCACCACGAACGCGCTTGAGAGAACAACCGCCATTAAGGCCTTGCGCATCGTTATCTCCCTCAGGACATGGCCGCCGCGATCGCAGTGACCACCATGCAAGCAGATTTAGCATAAAAGCTTGGAGCAAGATGCGGCGTCTCGTCTCACTTTGATTTGAGCAAGCTTTCGGAGACGGCAAGCCGTTTAAGCGCCTCGGCCGCTGCGATGCGGCAGAAACGCCAGCACAACCAAATGCGTTGAAACGCAATACCTCAGCTCGGCCGTTCGGCCATTGCGAACGGTTCCCCGGCGTTTGGAAAAATCGATTTGAACGTCGTGGTGTTCGAGGAATGTCCGGTCGAGCGGATAAACCGCCTTATAGACGGCCTCCTTCGCCGCAAAGAGCAGTCGCCCGCAGATTGGATCGTCGCCGATCCCCGGCCGCTCGTCAGGCGTCGCGATGATATCGAGCAGATCGATCGGCAGCAATTCAGCGGGTTCGATGTCTATCCCCAAAGCGTCGATCTCACGGCTCGTGGCGATTGCTGCGACCGCCACGCGGCGATCGTGGGCGAGCGACCCGATGACCCCGGCCGGCCAGATCGGCGCTCCCGACGCGGCTCGTGGCAACGGGCATTCTGGATAGCCAAGTCCCCGGAGCAGTTGGCGCGCCACGATGCGCGCCGCGCCGCTGGCGCGCCTTCTCTCAACGACGCTCCCCGAGATTCCGCAGACTTCCTCCGGCGTCAACGCATCCTCGTCGCCAGGCGAGATCAAGCGATGGCCGATCGCGACGCCCGGCAAGGCAAACGCATCGATGGCCGATTGGAGCATTGGGTCTGCGGTTATTGGCATGCGGCCCTCGCTGCGCCCTCACCACCGGTCCGACATCGGCGCGCCGGAAAACACCTCGGCGATGCGGGCGCGGGTCGCCGGCGTCGTATCGGCGGGAAGCGCGTCGATCGAGAAGAACCCGGTGGCGACGATCTCGTTGGTGGGCCTGGGCGGCGCTTCCTGACGGAATTCGCGCACGACATAGAGCGTGACATGGTCGCGGCGCGAAATCCTCGCATTGAAATAGGCGCCATGCAGCGCCGGCTTTCCCACAATCTCGATGTTGCCTTCTTCCATAAGTTCGCGCGCGAGGGATTGCAGCATCGTCTCGCCGACCTCGACCCCGCCGCCAGGCAGATGCCAGCCCTCCACATAGCTGTGCTTGACCAGAAAGACGCGGTTCTGGCCGTCGAGGACAAGCGCGCGCACGCCGAGCGTCATGCCGCGGCGGAACCGCCAATAGGCGTGCAGCGTCCGATGCACCGCCGGCTCGCAGGCGCGCCGCAGGCGCGAAAGATTTTTACGCAATGGGCGCGTCGGGATTTCGTTCGATCGAGCCATTGTTCTTCTTCGCATCACGGCCGCACACCGGTCGAGCGATCAACCGATGCGACCTTGCGGCGTACGCCGCAATCTCCGCCCCTCGTTCGGCAGGATGGCTATATTGAACATGCCACAATCAACCGGGATCCGCCATGAAACGTTTCGCAGACCTGTCCGAACGGGAAATCCTCGCCCTCGCCATCACCAGCGAAGATGAGGACAATCGCGTGTATCGCGGCTTCGCGGAGGGTTTGCGCGACCAATATCCGAAGTCCGCCGAGATGTTCGACCGCATGGCGGAGGAGGAGCTCAAGCATCACGACCGGCTGCTCGACCTCTATCGCAAAAAGTTCGGCGACTATGTCCCGCTCATTCGTCGCCAGGATGTGAAAGGCTTCGTGCACCATCGCCCACTTTGGCTGGCCAAGCCGCTTGGGCTCGATCAGGTGCGTAAGTACGCCGAGACCGTCGAATTCGAGAACGCCCGCTTCTATCGCAAGGCCGCCGAGCAGGCGCGCGACCACGCGGTAAGCGATTTGTTGGCGCGGCTCGCCGAAGCCGAGGAAGGACACGAGAAGCTGGCGGAATCGCTGGAAGGCCGCATTCTCACGCCTGCCATCCGCACCAAGGAGGACGAGACCGCTCGGCGGATGTTCGTGCTGCAATATGTACAGCCGGGGCTCGCCGGCCTGATGGACGGCTCAGTGTCGACGCTGGCGCCGCTGTTCGCGGCGGCGTTCGCCACCCACGACACCTGGGCGACGTTTCTGGTCGGTCTTGCCGCCTCGGTCGGCGCCGGCATCTCCATGGGATTCGCCGAAGCGCTCTCCGACGACGGTTCGCTCACCGGACGCGGCTCGCCTTGGCTGCGCGGTGGCGTGTGTGGGCTCATGACGGCCGTCGGCGGGCTCGGGCATACCCTGCCTTATCTCATTCCGGATTTCTTCACCGCGACCGCCGCGGCCTTCGTTATCGTCATCCTTGAACTCGCGGCGATCTCCTATATCCGCTGCCGGTTCATGGACACGCCGTTCCTTGCCGCCGCCTTCCAGGTGGTGCTCGGCGGCGTGCTGGTGTTCCTCGCCGGAATTCTGATCGGCAGCTCGTGACCATTCGGATCGAACGCAAGAGGATGTTCGTACTCGCCCATCTGTCCGATCCGCATATCGGCCCGCTGCCGCGACCGCGTCTCGCCGATCTCGCCTCCAAGCGAATGGTGGGTTACGTGAACTGGCTGCGCGGGCGGTCGCGTGCGCATCGGCTCGAGACGCTCGACGCGCTCACGCGCGACCTCGCTGGGCAAGCCCATGATCACACCGCAGTCACCGGCGACCTCGTCAACATCGCGCTGCCGGCCGAGTTCGCGACGGCGCAGGCTTGGCTCGACCGGTTAGGCTCGCCGGCCGACGTCACCTTCGTGCCGGGCAACCACGACGCCTATGTGCGTGCGGCTTTGCCCTACTGGGACAAGCATTGGGAAGCCTTCATGCAGGGCGACGAGGTGGTGGTGCGCGATCCACAGGCGCTCGTCGCTCGTTTCCCTTTCGTGCGCCGGCGCGGATTAGTGGCGTTCGTCGGGCTGTCGAGCGCCGTGCCGACGCCGCCGTTGTCGGCGGCCGGCCGCCTCGGCCGGGAACAAATCGCGCGCGCCGCCGAAATTCTGCGCCGGCTCGCCGATGAAGGCCTGTTCCGCATTGTGCTGATCCATCATCCCCTGCGGCACAGGTGGGCGAGCCCGCACAAGCGCCTCGTCGACGCCGCGCCGTTTCGCCGCGCGCTCGCGCAGGCGGGCGCCGAACTGGTGTTGCACGGCCATGATCACCGCCATGCTCTCGTTTGGCTCGACGGCCCCGACCGCCCGATTGCCGCAATCGGCATTCCGTCCGCCTCCGCCGTCGCCAACGGTCGTGACGAGCCGGCCGGCTATAACATCTATTCCATCGACGGTGGGCCGGGAGCGTGGAGGTGCGAAGTGGTGTCGCGCGGATTCCGCCGCGGCGCCACAAGCGTCGGAGAAACCGGGCGCTACACCCTCTCACCGGGTGGGCAGGCTTAGCGCGACAATAGGTGTGGCCGAGAACAGAAAACGCCGATCGACCGCGCGATGCCCGGCTTTCGCATGGTCGGTGGGATATATCCCATTATCGTCCCACTTTCGGAGTGGGATATTTCGTGGTTGACGGAACGCGGTTCATGGCTTGGAATTGATCGGTCGGACCCTCGAAGTCGCGCGTTAGACGCGGCCGCGATCCGACGAGGAACCGCCATGACCGCGCAGGAGCTGCTTCAGGAAATCTCCGCCTTTTGCCGGCAGACCGGGCTTGCCGAATCCACTTTCGGGCGGCGCGCCGTCAACGACGGCAAGCTCGCCGCGCGGCTGCGCAATGGCGGGCGGGTCACGACCGAGACCGTCGATCGCATCCGCGCCTTCATGGAGAACAACCGCACCTCACCTGAATTCGCAGTGCCCAGCGCGCCAATGCGCGTGGAAACCGTGATGCCCTCGCAATCACCGCTGCAACCAGCCCCGTCGCTTGCTCCACCGGAGCCGCCCGCCGAGGCCGATCCGCAGCGCAATTTTCGCTTTTTCGACAACCGGCAAAAGTATCTGCTGTTCGTGAATACGTGCAGCGAGAAGTGGGTGATCGCCCACCGCGTCGCGCTGGAACTCGCCAACATTCATCCGCGGCCCCCGGCGGCGCGCGTCTTCGATGCCGGCGTCGGCGACGGCACCGTGCTCGTGCGGGCATTGCGGGCGATGCACGACCGCTTTCCCCACATGCCGTTTTATCTGGTCGGGAAGGAGATCAGCCTCGAGGATATCCGCCTCACCTTGCAGAAAATGGCCGACCGGTTCTTCGAGCATCCGGCGAGCGTGCTCGTCTTGACCAATCTCGCCTATGCCGACGCGCCGTGGCTCGCGGTCAAATCGGTGAGCGCTGCGTCAAGCCTCGTGTGGCACGAGCTGCCGCTGGCCGGCAATTCGGCGCATCGCTTCGAGGAGCAGATCATCGGCCTCGAAGGGTTTTTGGCCGAGAACTGGAAGGCGCGCGTGAATCCAACGACCGGCAATCCGATCTATGAGCGGCCGGTGGTTCTCGTCATCTATCGCGAGGACCACAAATTCCTGCTCGATCCGATCATCCCGCGGCCGGGCGGCACGACCGCGGCCTACGACCTCGTCATCGCCTCGCAGCCCTATCGCGCCCGCTCCTCGCTCGACTTCAAGGTCAAGCGCGTGATCGCCCCGCTTGCGCGCGCACTCGGACCGGGCGGACGATTGATCGCGGTCCATTCCCACGGGAACGATCCAGGCCAGGAAATCGTGCAGCGGATATGGCCTGGCGACAATCCGTTCATCCATGACCGGCATCAGATTCTCAAAGCGCTCAAGCAGGAACTCGAACTCAAGGGGCGCGATCTGAACTTCAATGCCTACGCCGATCACCGCTCACTGTTTCGCTACGATATGCATACGCTGCCTTCCGAGGTCGGCGCATCGATCGGCACATCGACGCTGTTCGCGGCGTGGAACGCCGCGATCTATGTCGGGCAAGTCGAGGATGACCGGCTCGCCGGCGTTGTGTCCGACAGCCGTTACCTCGACGCAACCCGCGACGTGCTGCGCAAGCACGGCGGCCTATGGTTCTACGATGAGTCCTATGTCGTTTCGCGGCGCCGCGACTAGCGCCGAGACGTGGAGCACACATGAGCGATATCGACACCGTAGCCGCTCATCCTGGTGACGCTGCCGCCGCCACGCGGCTCATTGCCGATTTCCTTCGTGGCGCCTCGTTTGAGACGGCGCGGCTTGCCGCCGCCGATCTCGCGGCGCTGAAAGACCTTGGCGGAGACGCCAGCGTCTATATCAGCGCAATTCCCGGCCGTCCCGCCGAGGAGCAGCTCGCAGTCGCCACCGCTTTGCGGGCGCATGGGGTCGAGCCTATTCCCCACATCGCCGTGCGCGAGTTTGCGAGCGCGCAAGACCTTGCCGCGCGGCTCGCGAGCTTGGTGGAGCAGGCATCGGTGCGCCGCGTCCTGATCATCGCGGGCGATCGCGCGGAGCCCGCCGGCCCGTTCCATGCCGCCATCGAGCTGATCGAGAGCGGACTGTTGCAGGACTGCGGAATCCAGGACATCGGGATCGCCGGTTATCCGGACGGACATCCGCGCATTGCCCCGCTCGATCTCGACCGCGCCCTGGCGGCAAAGATCGAGGCGGCCGGCCAAACCGGACTGCGCGTGCATGTCGTGACGCAATTCGCTTTCGCGGCGGAGCCCATCCTGCGCTGGCTTGCGCGCCTGCGCGATCTCGGCATCGATCATCCGGTGCGGATCGGCTTCGCCGGTCCGGCCACGCTGACGGGCCTCCTGCGCTTTGCGCGCATCTGCGGGGTGAAAACCTCGGCGCAAGCGCTCGCGCGCAACGCCGGCCTCGCCAAGAACATGTTCGCGCGCACGAGACTTCCGACCGCCTGGTCCGACCGATCGCGGAAGCCTGCGCCGATGGCCAATTCGGCGAGGTGACGCCCCACCTCTATTCGTTCGGCGGGTTGGCTGCGACAATTCGCTGGGCTGCGGCATCGCGGCTGGTCGCATCGAGCTCGACCACGCCGTTGGGTTTTCGGTTACGCCGCCCTGAGAAATCGAAGCATCACAAGACCCAGCGGAAAGCGCGCCGCAATTCGGCGACCGCGTTGCCGTCGTACCAGCGCCCGTGCGCCATGATCACCCGTTCCGGGTTCCAGGCGATCATCCGTTCCACTGCCTCCCACACGCCTTGCGCTGGCGCAAAAAACACAGCTGCATGTCGTAGTCGTTTTGCCGTTCGGATCGGCTATGCCGGCGACGCGCAACAGCCCGCGCAGGAACCGGCTGTGCAGCGCGCGGGCTCGAAGTTCTCGATGAGGTCGGTGAGGATCAGCGTGCGCGAGGCGCGATGAAAGAAATCGGCCTCGGTCAAGACGTCGCCCGGGACCACGACCTGATCGATCGCATCCGCCCAACGTTCGGCGGCGTATCGCTAAGTTCATGGTACGGCGGGCATTTGCGCTTCGCCCAGCGCTCCCGATGGCGACGGCGTAGACTTCGGCGTCCGGGAAATTGCCTTTCCAGTCCGGGAGCCACCAGTAATGGATCGTGTTCGGCGCGATCAGCCAGCGCACCGGGCCGAATTCGCGCACGCTATCGATCACGCCTCGACCGGCTCGGTGGCGAGTGGAGCCATACGCCGCCGTCGGGAAGTCGCACGACGTCATGCGCGTCGGGAACGGCATTTCAGGCCGGCAAAGAAGTCCATCCGGATTTCCGGCCCGTCGACGATCCAGATGTCGGTGGCGATCGGCTTGAGAACGTTCAGCGGCGCGTAAGGAACAAAGGCCTCCGACGACACAATGCATTTCCTTTTTCAGCAAGACCTGTCGGTGAGCGAAACGCCCGGCCGCGCTGCGCGGCTACGCAATCGGCGCGTCGCCAGGACCGGCCTTCACCAGTTTCGCGCGCGAACTCGAGGAAGAATCCGGACCGGATTCGCTCCAGTCCATGAATCGGCTTGTTATAAACATAGATCCAGGCGTGAACGATGGTTTCGTTGGTCAGCGTAATGCGCGCGGTCGTTCGCACATATTCGGCCGGCGCGACTGCCGTCGGCCCACACCCTTCGTATTCGTCCAGCTTGAACAGCAGGTCGGCGGCTTCGCGCAGCCGGTAGACTTCGCCAAAAACCCGGTCGTCCGGTTCGTGCGACGGGACCGCGCCGGGATAGGTCCCGACCCGGTAAAGACGGCCGCTGAAAAAACCTTCGCCGACCAATTCGGCGTGCCGGACGAGGACGCGGTGCATCGAATGGCCAGCGCCGCTGAGCAAGGTGCCATAAATGAAAAGATGGTCGCTCATGACGGATA
>CAWIXM010000002.1:0-82439 GCA_963840055.1 uncultured Alphaproteobacteria bacterium
CGTTGCTTGATCCACGGCATCATGTCGCGCAGCTTGGCGCCGATCTGCTCGGCGGGTGGGTGGCGAGCTTGGCGCGGGTCGCCTTGAACGAGGTCTGGTTGACCTTGTTCTCCAGCATCCAGTCCTTGACGAACCGGCCCGACTGGATGTCGGCGAGGATCTTCTTCATCTCCGCCTTGGTCTCCGCCGTGATCACGCGCGGACCGGAGACGTATTCGCCGTACTCGGCGGTGTTCGACATCGAGTAGTTCATGTTGGCGATGCCGCCCTCGTAGATCAGGTCGACGATCAGCTTCATCTCGTGGATGCACTCGAAATAGGCCATCTCCGGCGCATAGCCGGCCTCGACCAGGGTCTCGTAGCCGGCCTTCATCAACTCGACCACGCCGCCGCACAGCACCGACTGCTCGCCGAACAGGTCGGTCTCGCATTCCTCCTTGAACGTGGTCTCGATGATGCCGGCGCGCCCGCCGCCGATCGCCGAGCCGTAGGAGATGGAGAGATCGTGCGCATTGCCGGAGACGTCGCGATGGACCGCCATCAGCACCGGCACGCCGGCGCCGCGCTGCATATTCCGAACGCACCGTATGGCCCGGCCCCTTCGGCGCGATCATCATCACGTCGAGGTCGGGGCGCGGCTCGATCAGGTTGAAATGGATGTTGAGCCCGTGCGCGAACATCAGTGCCGCGCCGTTCTTCATGTTGCCGTGCAGGTGGTCGCGGTAGATGTCGGCCTGCAATTCGTCCGGCGTGAGCATCATCATCACGTCGGCCCACTTGGCGGCCTCGGCCACCTCGAACACCTTGAGCTTCTCGCCCTCGGCCTTCTCGGCGCCGCCGGAGCCCTTGCGCAGCGCGACCGCGACCTCCTTGACGCCGGAATCCCGCAGGTTGAGGGCATGGGCATGCCCCTGGCTGCCGTAGCCGACGATGGCGACCTTCTTGCCCTTGATCAGGTTCACGTCGGCGTCCCGGTCGTAATATACGCGCATGCTTGTTCTCCCTTTTCGGCCAGTGCTGCAGCGCGGAAACTGTCAGTGGGAAACCGGAATTCCGAGCAGGGCGGCGAGCCTACCCTTGACCTCGCCCAAAACGTCGCTTGGCAAACGACCGACATAGCTTAACGGCCGCGCCTCCGGATCGATGACTTGGATCTGATCGACAAGATTGCGCCCCTCAACCGTCCGCCTCAGGGAAGCGACCTCGAACGTCCATTCGCGCAGCTTGCGCGTGATCGGACACACGATGAGAAGGGATGATCTGGCGTTGTAGAGTTTCGACGTGAGCACAACGGCCGGCCGTCGACCGCCCTGCTCATGCCCGACGGGACGCCCGAAGTCGACCCAAAGAACATCGCCGGCGTCAAGCGCCGCCGTTCGTCGCTCGGCACGCTTCTCCTCCCACTCGCGTTTTCCCGCCTCCCATTCCTCGTCGCTGGGAGCGACATCGCTCCAGTCGTCCTGCCGGCGGTTCGAAGGAGGACCAATCCTCGAGAGGCGGCGGCTCTTGGCCCGGCTTGATCTGCGCGAGCAGGTCTTCCAGCCGATAGCGTGGAATCTTTCGCTCCGGCGCCGTCTCGATCGTCAGCCGGGTCCCCTCCTTCGCGAAATCAACGTCCTTTCCGGGCGCAAGACTGAGGTCATCCGCCAAGTGCTTCGGCAGGCGTAAGGCTAGGCTGTTGCCCCATTTGCTGATCTTGACCTTCATCGCCGCGTCCCTTCGGATATACAATGTATATCCGAACCCCGCACGGGTCAAACCGGCAATCACGCCGACGGCGCGCGCGCTCCCATCCCTTCCGGGCCGCGCTGATGGCGGCGACGCCGGTGCGCGAGACCTCGACCAGGCCGAGCGGAATCATCAGGCTCACGAATTTGTCGATCTTGTCGGTCGCGCCGGTGATCTCGAAGATAAAGCTCTCCAGACTCGCGTCGATCACCCGCGCGCGGAACGCGTCCGCAAGGCGCAGCGCCTCGATGCGACATCGCCCTTGCCCCGCACCTTGACCATGGCGAGCTCGCGCTGGATCGAACTGCCGACCTCAGTCATGTCCACCACGCGATGGATCGGCACCAGGCGGTCGAGCTGGTTCTTGATCTGCTCGATCACCATCCGCGTGCCGGTGGTGACGATGGTGATGCGCGAGAGATGTTTCTCGTGCTCGGTCTCGGACACGGTGAGGCTTTCGATGTTGTAGCCGCGCCCGGAAAACAAGCCGATCACGCGCGCGAGCACGCCCGGTTCGTTGTCGACGAGGACGCACAGCGTGCGGGTTTCGATCGGTTCGACGAGATGCGCGGCGGGATAATGGGTGGCGGTGGCGGTGTTCATCTTTTCTTCTCACTTACCCGGCATTCCGGAAGCCTGAGCGAAGGGAAGTTATCCGGAATCGACAATTCTTAGCCAGTGAATACGGATTCCGGGCTCGCCGCTGCGCGGCGCCCCGGAATGACCATGCCTCATACCAGCATCTTGCCTTCCTCGGTGATCGCCTCATCGATGCTCTCGGCGGAATCGCCAAGCAGCATTTCATTGTGCGCGCGGCCGGACGGAATCATCGGGAAACAGTTCTCCGCCTGATCGACGACGCAGTCGAAGATCACCGGGTGCGGGGTGGCGATCATCTCGCGAATGGCGTCGTCGAGCTCGCCCGGCTTCGAGCACCGGATGCCGACCGCATGATAGGCCTCGGCGAGCTTGACGAAGTCGGGCAGCGCCTCGGTGTAGCTCGACGAGTAGCGGCCGCCATGCAGCAGCTCCTGCCACTGGCGCACCATGCCCATGTACTGGTTGTTGAGGATGAAGATCTTGATCGGCAGCCGGTGCTGCACCGCGGTCGACATTTCCTGCATGGTCATCAACACCGAGGCTTCGCCGGCGATGTCGATGACGAGCGACTCCGGGTGTGCGAGCTGCACGCCGACCGCGGCCGGCAGGCCGTAGCCCATGGTGCCGAGCCCGCCCGAGGTCATCCACCGGTTCGGCTCCTGGAAACCGTAGAACTGCGCGGCCCACATCTGGTGCTGGCCGACTTCGGTCGTGATGTAGACGTCGCGGTCCTTGGTCAGCTCGTAGAGCCGCTGGATCGCGTATTGCGGCTTGATCACCTCATCGGACTGCCGGTAGCTCAGACACTTGCGCCTGCGCCATTGATCGATCTGCTTCCACCACGTCTTGAGCGCGGCGCGGTCCGGTTCCCCGCCGCTCGCACGCCACTCCGCGAGCATGTCGGCGAGCACATTGCCGCAATCGCCGACGATGCCGAGGTCGACCTTGACGTTCTTGTTGATCGAGGAAGGGTCGATATCGACATGTATCTTGCGCGATCCCGGCGAGAAGGCGTCCAGCCTGCCGGTGATGCGATCGTCGAAACGCGCCCCGATGCAGATCATCAGGTCGCAACCGTGCATCGCGAGATTGGCCTCGTAGGTGCCGTGCATGCCGAGCATGCCCAGCCACTGCGGATCGGCCGCCGGAAACGCGCCGAGCCCCATCAGCGTCGAGGTGATCGGAAAGCCGGTGAGGCCGACCAGTTCGCGCAGCAGCATGCAGGCCTGCCGGCCGGAATTGACCACCCCGCCGCCGATATAGAACACCGGCCGCTTCGCCATCCGCATCAGTTCGACCGCCGCCTTGATCCTGTCGGGGTCGCCTTTGAGCTTGGGCTGGTAGCCCTTGTGGTGGAACTCGTTGGGTCTGGCGTAGAGGCCGGACGCGAACTGCACGTCTTTGGGGACATCGACCACCACCGGCCCGGGCCGCCCGCTTGCGGCGACGTAAAAAGCCTCATGCAACACGCGCGGCAGGTCGGCGATGTCTTTGACGAGGTAATTGTACTTGGTGCACGGCCGCGTGATCCCCACGGTGTCGCATTCCTGGAACGCATCGTTGCCGATGAGATGGGTCGGCACCTGCCCGGTGATGCAGACGACGGGGATCGAATCGCACAGCGCATCGGTGAGGCCGGTGACCGCATTGGTCGCGCCCGGCCCCGATGTCACCAGCACGCAGCCGACCTTGCCGGTCGAGCGCGCATAGCCTTCGGCGGCGTGGACCGCGCCCTGCTCGTGGCGCACCAGAACGTGGCGAACCGCATCCTGGTGGAAGAGCGCGTCGTAGATCGGCAGCACGGCTCCGCCGGGATAGCCGAATATGTGCTTGATGCCCTGGTCTTTCAGGGTCTCGATCACCATTTCGGCGCCGGTCATTTCTCTCGTCATTGCCTCGCTCCGTCTATTGCCGTGCCGTGCCCTCGAATAAAAAAGGGGCCTAAGAGCCCCTTGCGCCGCGCACCATCAAAACGAGTCGTCAGGGCGACCCGCCGACGGCGCGCCTTCGTACGACCACGTTAGCAATAAAATTACGCATCTCGCCTGCTTCCATAGCAAAAGTTGCGCTTTTATAAAGAACCGCCGGAGTGCGGTCAACTCGTAACAACACCAACTTTCGGCCAAGCTCTAAGCACCGGCCTATTCAAATGCGACCTTAAGACCCGAGGGACGCTCTCCTATAACAGGTCCACGAACTGCCGTACCATAGATTAATGACCGACAGACTTATGACCGGGCGCACGAGCGCGCCACCTGCGCCGACGCTGCGGCTGACGGCGCGTGCGCTGCTGCTGGGCGAGCGCATCGATACGTCTGGGCTCGAGCGCAGCGACGTCATTTCGACCATTCCACTCGCTTTCCGGGTTGGCGCGAAAGGCTATGCCGTGCTGTTCCGCTACGGGGTCGCGGTGCTGGTCGGGCTGTCGCCGGTCGAAGAAGATGAGGTCGTGCGCGGGCTCGCCGCCCACATCAACGCGCCGTTCGGGCGCATCGAGGACGAAGCGGCTGTGATCGAGATCGCGCCGGAGCGCGACGAACAGATCGCGCCGGGCGGCCCGATCATCGTGCGCGATCTTTCCCCACCGCGCTTGCTCGTCATCGCCGATGCGCTTGCGAAAAACGTAGCACTCTCCCGCGACGAGCGCGAGGTGAGCAAGGTCATCGAGGTGGCGGAGCCCTTCGCAGCGGCCCTGGCGCGCACCGGCCGCTCGCCTTCCAACCGACGCCAGCTCCTGCGCACGATCGGACAGGCGCTGCTCGTGCATCACCGCATGTCGGGCCGCGTTCAGGTCGAAGAGAAGCCGGACATTCTGTGGGATCAGCCGGAGTTCGAGCGGCTCTATGCGCGGCTCGAAGACGAATACGAATTAAAGGAGCGCGCGGCTGCGCTTGCGCGCAAGCTGCGGGTGATCGACGAGACCGCCCGCGCGCTGACCGACATCATGGACACGACGCGCAGCGTGCGGCTCGAGGCGGCCATCGTCGCCTTGATCGTCGTGGAAGTGCTGGTCACGTTCTACCAGCTTTTCAAGGGCGTGCTGTGGTAGGCGACGTGCATATCGACGCAGCGCTCCGGTTGATTTCGATCCGGCGCACAGCGCGGTAATCGCTGCGGCTTACGGCGCGGGCCCGTCCGCAACCATGCGAGCAAGCGCCACCTGATCCGGCTCCGTGCCGGACGCCTCGCACGCCGCCAGATAATCTCGTGTAAGCGCCTGTTGCAGTCCGCCAAAAGCCTGAGGGTATCTCTCGACGAACGGCGCCAGCATCGTCAGTCCTTCGTTTCTTGCCTATCCGGTTGTTACCCACACCCCCGACATGTAGGATGCTGCCAGGCTCCGGAGTAAAGCTCTGCGTAGGTCGGTGCGGTGACGTCGCCCGCGATGCCGAGCAGGGAACGGAAGGCGTTGAACGGATAGAACCGCCTGTTGAAGCGGAAGGTGAATTCGTTGAGGTAGGCTTGCAGGTGCTGGTGACTGACCCCGTGATGGATGCCGTTCAGCCACGTTTTCAGGTTTGCGAAGACGAGATGGATGATTGGCAGATACTCCTCGGCGACCTGCGGATCGCCCCGTTCAGCGATGGCGCGGTGTTTGTAGCCGCGCTTGGCAAGGCTGGCGTAGCCGCTCCAGTCGTCGGTGACGAGCGACGTGCCCGGCACAACGGCGCACTCAACGAAGCCGCAGAGCGACTCCGCGCTGCGGTCCGGCACGATGGCGAGCCGAACCCGCCCGGCATAGCGACCACCCTTCCGCTTGTCGAGCTTGGTGCCCGGCTTGCGCTGGCGAACCTCCACAGCGCTGGCGACAAGAACCTTATCGTGGACGCCACGGCCTTTGCCGCGCGTCCGGCCGCCAGCCCAGGTTTCATCGACTTCGACGTGCTCGCCAGGCCTGCCGCCGATCCGGTCCTGATCCGGGCGCACCATCCCCGCGCGGAGCTTGTGGAGGATTTGGAACGCCGTCTCGTAGCGCGACAGGTCAAGTTGTCGCCGAAGCTGCACGGCCGACACGCCGGGTGTTTGGCTGGACACCAGATAGGCAGACCAAAACCATACGCTCAGCGGCGTGTGCGAGCGCGCCATGACCGTTCCCACCGTCAATCCGGTGTCACGGCGGCACTTGCGGCAGCGCAAGACGCCAGGACGATTTGCGAAGCGGAACGGCTCTCCCGCCGCCTGACAATGGGGGCAAACAAACCCGTCGCTCCAGCGAGCCTTCTCCAGGTAGGCGGCGCAGGCCGCGTCGTCGGGAAAAAGTCGCTGGAACTCTGGGAGCGATTGTGGGAACCGAAGATTGCCACGCTGGTGAACGTCCATGAGCATGGCCGAACACTACCGCTAGTGGCTGTGGGTGACAACCGGATAGGCAAGCTTCGTTTGTTGCCACCGCTGCGTCGGCATAGCGTTCAGCGACCATCAAAGCGCGGGCCAGCGCGCCGAGACTGATCGCGAGATCGGGGAGGAAGGCGTCGGGTCGGGTTTGGGCGAGGCGTCGATAGATGTCGACGGCCTCTTGGGATGCGGCGAGCGCCTCCTCGCGGCGGCCAAGGTTGGAAAGGCGAATGCCGAGATTGTTCAGGCTCCTCGCGAGATCGGGGAGGAAGGCGTCGGGTCGGGTTTGGGCGAGGCGTCGATAGATGTCGACGGCCTCTTGGGATGCGGCGAGCGCCTCCTCGCGGCGGCCAAGGTTGGAAAGGCGAATGCCGAGATTGTTCAGGCTCATCGCGAGATCGGGGAGGAAGGCGTCGGGTCGGGTTTGGGCGAGGCGTCGATAGATGTCGACGGCCTCTTGGGATGCGGCGAGCGCCTCCTCGCGGCGGCCAAGGTTGGAAAGGCGAATGCCGAGATTGTTCAGGCTCCTCGCGAGATCGGGGAGGAAGGCGTCGGGTCGGGTTTGGGCGAGGCGTCGATAGATGTCGACGGCCTCTTGGGATGCGGCGAGCGCCTCCTCGCGGCGGCCAAGGTTGGAAAGGCGAATGCCGAGATTATTCAGCCTCCTCGCGAGATCGGGGAGGAAGGCGTCGGGTCGGGTTTGGGCGAGGCGCCGATAGATGTCGACGGCCTCTTGGAGAAACGGCGAACGCCTCCTCGCGGCGGCCAAGGTTGGAAAGGCGAATACCAAGGGTACCGACGCGCGCAGCGAGGTTGTTGAGAATTGCTTCCTGCGCCTCCGGTGCAGCTTCTTTCGTCGCCGCGTCAGCGGCAGCGTCCAATTTTCGTGCCAACTCGACCCGCCGATCGGCGACATGCTGCGCCAGTTCCATCAGCGCAAGCGATTGCAACGGCAACGCCGCGTCGATCGCTGCCAGCGCGTCGTCGTCAAGCTTGGGAATGATTTTGATGAGATACCGCGCCAGATGATCAAGCAGTGCCGCGGCACGACGCGCCAGATCGCCGTGGTCGCCGCCGGTCGCGCGGAGCAGCGCCGCGAGCAAGTGATAGCGTTTGGCGATCGCATCAGCTGGTTCGCTGTCGATCCAGCCTAGGCACGCATCGATCAACTCGGTGTCAGCTTTTTCAGCGACGAGATGCTCCCCGATCAGATCAGGTTCGAGCGGGGCTAAGCCTTCGCCAAGTTGGCCCCCTGCCCGGCCGCGAGCTTCATCACTTGCATCAGCGGCATAAAGCTTTGCCAACTCACCGGCGATCTTCCCCGCCTCATGCGTGGTGCGCGGTCCGAAATGTGCGCTGTCCGCTTTGAGCAAGTCGATCGCCTGGGCGCTGCTGTCGACCCCTTGCACCATCGTCACCTGAGCTACGCCGCGGTTAAGCGCTTCCATGGCGACGCCCTCGGTCACTTTTTTCCAGTGCTCGCGCTCGAGCCCAACCATGCGGTCAAGCATTTTCGGAATGCCGCGCTCATGTGCTCCCGGCGCGGCGCCGCGCAGCCACAGCAGCGCCTCCATCTGGATCGCCAGCGGACGGGCGTAATCAGGGTCGGTGCGCAACTTCTCCAACCGTGCCCACTGGCCAGCCGACGGCGCCTCGGGATCGAGCGCGCTGACCTCAGGAAAGCTCGCCGTCAGATGGGGCTTCAGCGCGACGGCCGATTGCTTCCATAGCGCGACGCGGCCCTCGCCTTCGGCAATGTCGGCGAGGGGCAGTTCGTCCATCTTTTCTTCGCCGGTACCGAACACGTCGGTGATGTCGGTGCTGCCGCGCGTGAGCTCGGTCCACCAGTCGCCGGCCGCACGCGCAAGCAGCACCAGCCGCGCCGGCGCACCGTCTGCCCGCTCACGTTCGAGCATCAGCCGCGCCAACGCCTTCACGTCCTCGGTTCTGCCCTCGGCATAATCGACGATGAGCAACAGTCCGCGCGCCTCGCGCCCGTTGCGGATCAGGCTTTCCAACTGCGGCCCGCGCGTGACGTGCCCCAACGTGTCGCGATTGATGAAGCCGGCAAGCCAGCCCTCGTCGGCGAGCGCGCGCGCCACCTCGATCATCAACCGCGTCTTGCCGAGCCCACCGGGGCCGTGGATCACCTTACCCGCGGTCTTGATCGGCTTTCCCGCGGGATCGCAGGTGCGCGCCCAGGCCAAGAGCTTTTCGCGGCGGTCGCCGAAATCGACAAAGGGCGCGATGCGGAATTTGGCCTGCAGTAGCGCGGCCGGGCTATTGCGGACGGTGCGACCGAGCGGCTGTTCCGCCTTGGGGTCGAGCAGCCAACGCTGGTCACCGCGCAATCCGCCGACATCTTCGCTCGGCGTGCCGCCAAGCCGCTTTTTCACGCTCGCGATCACCGCAACGTCGTTTGTTACATCGTCGATGTGGAAGGCGGTAAACGGCAGCGGGATACGATCATGCGCAAGCGTTGGATCGCGTAGCGGCACAAGCTTGCGGCGGCCCGCCCCGCGCTGCGCCTCGGCATAGACCCAGTCGGAAGCGACGGCGCCCTCGCTCCATATCACGACGACCGCGCCCGCTTGGTCGATCTCCTGAGTGATTTCGCGGTGAAAGACATCGCCACTGAGCAGGCTCTTGTCCCACCACACCGTGATCGGCTCGGCAGTGCCGTCCGGACCCACGAGCGATTGTGCCGCTAGTAGGTCGGCAATTCGGCGGGCCTCGTCCCGATGCGTCGAAGAATAACTGATGAAAACATGCGCCACGTGCGCCACCCCCGCGGGTTATCGCGCATCTAGTCTACCATTGGGGGGCATAATTGGAAGCGGCGGCGAGCATCGTCTGCAGCGTTTCGGCAGCGCGTTCCGGGGCAACCTGCGGCCAGTCGGCGAGCTGATGGCGGAACCAGGTGAACTGGCGCTTGGCGTAATGTCGCGTGTCCTGCTTCGCCTTGTCCGCGGCTTCGGCGAGCGAGATGTCGTCGTGCAAGTGCTTCATCAACCAGGGCACGCCATGCGCCTTCATCGCCGGTATGAGCGGATCGAGGTTGCGCTCCGCGAGCGCCCGCACTTCGTCGAGCGCGCCTTCCGCCAGCATGCGCTCGAACCTTTGGTCGATGCGGCCATAGAGCGCCGCGCGATCCGGCGCGAGAAACAGTCTCACCACCCGCTCGCCCGCAAGCAACGGGCGCATGCCGTCGCGCTGCCAGTCGGCGAGCGGACGGCCGGTCGCCTCCAAGACTTCGAGCGCGCGGGCTGTGCGGACGCGATCGCGCGGAGAAAGCCGCGCCGCGCCTTCCGGATCACGCTGCGCAAGTAGCGCATGCAGGGCCTCAGGACCTAGTGCGGCAAGCTTTGCCCGCACCGCATCGCGGATATCCGCCGGGATCGGCGGCACGGCGGATAGCCCTTGCGTCAGCGCTTTGAAGTAGAGCCCCGTCCCGCCGACAAAGATCGGCACGCGTCCGAGCCGCTGCGCCTCCGCGAGCGCCGTGGCCGCGTCACGTAAATACCGGCCTACCGAATAGTTCACCGCGGCGTCGACATGGCCGTAGAGCAAATGCGGCGCGCGCGCCTCTTCCTCGGGCGTCGGCCGCGCCGTAATGACGCGCAGGTCGCGATAGACCTGCATCGCATCGGCGTTGATGATGACGCCGCCCGTCTCCTCCGCGATCGCGAGCGCCAGCGCCGACTTTCCGCTTGCCGTGGGCCCGGCGATCAGGATGGCGCACATCGCCTGCCCCGCAATATCTTTCACGGCCGCGTTTTTATCGGGGCCTTGGACAAGTGCCGAAAATCGAAGCGTCGTTGTCACGATCTGGTCACTGAAGATGGCGCCGCGTTAATCGCTATTTGCCGTTCCTCGCGTCCCGCGCCAGCCGCTCCAACCCCTCCTGCGTCGCCACGGTGGGCGACCAGCCGAGGCGCGCGAGCGCGGAGGCATCGACCACGAGCGGGCCGGCAAGCCGCGTAAAGATCGCTTCGCGCCCGGTCGCTTGGCAGACGGCGCGCAGCAGCGCTGTCGGTACCGGGAAAAGCCCTGGCCCGCGCCCAAGTCCGCGGCGCAAGGCCGCGACCATTTCCGCGACCGTCAGCGCCTCGCGGTCGGCAATGACGAAAGGCCGGCGCAGCGGCTCGGGCGCGGCGAGCACCGCATCGATCGCGGCGACCAGATTATCGAGCGACAAGAGCGAGCGCTTCGCGCTCAGCCCGCCGAGCGGAAGCGGGTATGGCGAGCGCGCAAGCCGCAGCATCTCGGCCATATTGCCTTTCACTCCCGGACCGTAGACCAGCACCGGCCGAAGCGCGACCCAATCGAGGTCGAGCTGCGCCAGTCCCTCTTCGGCAGCAAGCTTGGAAACGCCATAGGCATTGGTCGGCTTCGCCTCGTCAGTTTCCGTCAGCACGGCGTCGGCGACGGGTCCGCTCTGCGCGCGGATGGAGGACAGAAACACGAACCGGCGCACGCCGGCGCGGTGGGCGGCGCGGGCGAGATTGATCGTCGCCTCGGTGTTGAGCACGCGGTAGTCGTCCTCCGGCGCGCCGGACATCGCATGCGCGATTCCCGCCGAGTGGATGATGGCGTCGACGCCCTCCAGCGCCGCCGCCATATTCCGCGGCCGGACGATGTCGCCGATTACCGCGCTCGCCGCCTGGATGGGAAGGTCGGTCGGCCGCCGCAGCAACGCGCGAATGCGATACCCGCGCTTCGGCAATTCCCGCAAAAGGTGCTGACCGATGAAGCCGGTCGCTCCGGTCAGCGCAATCAGGGGTGTCATCCGGCAGAAATCCTCGGTGCAGGCGACATGCTGAAGGCCTCAATCTACCACAGCGCATGAATCCGACCGATCCTGCCCAATTCGACGAACCGATAGTGCACGATCCTCGTATGCAATTTTTTCCGCGGCGATGGTTTCCAGGCCGCACGGAATTGCTCTACACAGGCCACGATTTCATCCCGCGCCTGCGGAGAGCCCGTTGACCCTGATCAAGCCATTTCGCGCCCTGCGCCCCGCGCCGGGACGCGCCGCCGAGGTTTTGGCCCCGCCTTATGACGTGCTCACGAGCGCCGAAGCGCGCGCCAGGGCCGCCGACAAGCCTTGGAGCTTCCTCCATGTTTCCAAGCCCGAGATCGACCTCGCCGACAGCATCGATCCGCACGACCCCGCAGCCTACGCCAAGGCGGCGGAAAACCTTAAACGCATGATCGCCAACGGCGTCCTCATCCGCGACGCCGAGCCCTGCTACTACGTCTACCGGCTGACCCGGCGAGACCGCGCCCATACCGGCCTCGCTGCGGTCGCCTCGATCGCCGATTATAAGATCAACCGCATCCGCCGCCACGAACTGACTACGCCGGTCAAAGAGGACGATCGCGTCCGCCAGATCGAGGCGATCAATGCCCAGACCGGCCCGGTGATGCTCGCCTATCCCACCGCGCCGACGCTCGACTCCATGCTCGCAAGCGTGGCCACGGCCGCGCCCGCGGTGGACGTGACCGCGGATGACGGCGTGCGCCACCAGCTCTGGGTGGTCGATGACAACGAGGCCATCGGCCAGTTCACGCGCCTCGTCGACGCGTTGCCCGCGCTCTATATCGCCGACGGCCATCACCGCTCGGCCGCCGCCGCGCGCGTCGCGCACGCCCGCGGCGATGACCCCGCCTGCTCGTACAGCTATTTCCTTGCAGTGCTGTTTGCGCATCGCGGGATGACCATCCTCGACTACAACCGTGTGATCCGCGATCTGAACAACCGCCGGCCGGATGAGCTTCTCGCCGCGCTCACCGAGCGCTTCGCGGTGCAGGCGGCAGGCGAGCCGGTGCGCCCCGCCGCCTCCAACGAATTCGGCATGTTTCTCGCCGGGCGTTGGTACCGCCTCACGCTGCGGCCCGACCTTGTGCCGAAGCACGACCCAATCGGGCGGTTGCCGATCACGTTGCTGACGCGCAATGTGATCGAGCCCCTGTTTGGCGTCACCGACCCGCGCAAAGACAAACGCATCGATTCTGTCGGGGGAGCGCGCGGCCTTGCCGAACTGGAGCGCCGGGTCGCCTCAGGCGAGATGGCGGTCGCCTTCGTGCTCTATCCGACGCGGATGACTGACCTGATGGCGGTCGCCGATGCCGGCGAGATCATGCCGCCAAAATCCACCTGGTTCGAGCCCAAGCTCGCCGATGGCATGGTCAGCCACGTACTGGACTGAGCAAGCGCACGAGAAGGCAGTTGCTGGCTAGGGCGATCGTTTGACAGGTAGCTCGGAAATGGTAGATTAGATCTAAATAATGGTAGAATGGTAGAAAATGAGTTTAAACATCAAAAACAAAGAGGCTCATCGGCTGGCGGAGGAGCTGGCAAGGCTGACTGGAGAGAGCCTCACAACGGCCGTGACAAAGGCTATGCGCGAGCGTCTCGATCGCGTGCGCCGCGCCCAGGGCGGCAGTCTCTCCGAGCGGCTTTTGGCGATCGGCAAAGACTGCGCGGGCCGCCTCCAGGAGCCGTACCGGTCCGCTGATCACGGCGATCTTCTTTTCGACGAACGTGGATTGCCGCGATGATCCTCGATACGTCGGCCATCATCGCCATCCTCCGCGACGAGCCCGGGGCAGAGGCATGCGCCGTCGCGATAGAACGCGCGGATATGCGCCGGCTGTCGGCAGCCAACTTTGTCGAGACGGCGATCGTCATCGACGGCAGCCGCGACCCGATCGCGAGCCGGCGATTCGATGAGCTTCTGAAGGAGGCGGCGATCGTCGTTGAGCCCGTCACCGAAGCGCAGGCCCGTATCGCACGAGAGGCATTCCGAGATTTCGGCAAGGGCAGCGGCCACCCCGCCAAACTGAATTTCGGAGATTGCTTCGCCTATGCGTTGGCGAAAGCCTCAGGCGAACCGCTCCTGTTCAAGGGCGACGATTTCAGCCACACGGACTTGGTGCCCGCCCTTCCGTAAGCGCGCCTCCCGCGGACGACGAGTAGACCGCACCGACGGCGCGCATGACGGATGCTTCGGTGAACCGCTCCTCGACCCGCGCCCGCGCGTTCAAGCCCAATCGCCGCCGCAGCCCAGGATCGTGCGCCAGCCGCTCGATCGCGCGCGCCGCGGCGGCAGGATCGCGCAGCGGCGTGAGCAAGCCTTCGACGCCGTCGCGCACCACTTCACGGCAGCCGGTGACGTCGGTCGCGACGATCGGCCGTCCGCATGCAGCCGCTTCAAGCAGAGTCCGCGGCAGACCTTCGCGATGGCTAAGCAGCATCGCAATGTGATGCTCGCGCCAGACCTTCGTGACATCGTCCGTGCGCCCGTGCCACGAAATGCCGGGCTCTGCCGACCACGTCGCCAGCACCTCCCGCGGGATCGACCGCCGGTTTGAGAAGTCGGGGTCGCCGAACAGATGAAGTTCGACGGGCGCGCCGGCGGCGCGGGCAAGCCGCGTCGCCTCCACCGCCTCCGCGATGCCCTTTGGGGCGATCATGCGCGCGATGACGGCGATCCTGACCGGCGGCGCTGGCGGCTCCGGCGTAACGAAAAATCTATCCGGGTCGACCCCTGCCCCGCCGATGATGGTCACCATAGGACCATTTGGATCGAGCCCGAATTCGCGCGGGTCTTCGCTGTTCTCGAACAAGTAATGGACCTGCGGGGCTTGCAGGAAGCCGCGCATCAGCGCGCGGACGAGTATCCGCAGCAAGCGGTAACGCGCGCCATCTCCGATCCATAACTCACCCAATCCCGTGGGTGCGAGCACGATCGCCTTGGTTCCCACGAGGCGCGCCGCGAGCCCGCCGAGCACGATCGACTTCAGCGCGATGCAATGAACGATATCCGGTTGCTCCGCCCGCACGTTCCGGACGAGCAGGAGAAGCGCCTGGACCAGTTTCAGCGGATCGAGGCTTGCACGCTCCGCCTGCAGCGGCAGGACGCGCAGCCCTTCGCGCGCGATGGCGTCGCCGTGTTGGCGGATACGCGTCGCCACCACGACCTCGAAGCCTGCTGCTTTCGCTGCGCGCGCCATCGGCAAGAAATGCGAAACGAAAAACCAGTCCTCGGTCACCACATAGAGAAGCTTCGGCATGAAAAACGTGACCGGCGTCCGGCGCTTGTCTCATTCGATCGACCCAATCGCCGATCGGCGAGGACCATAGAGCAGTTTCCGACGCAGGGAAAATCGCTTGCCGCAGCCAGCGGCGGCGGACGTAAGCATATGACGGTCACGGGCGAAGGGCGAAAGCGCGCGAGTCCGCGCCCAAGCACGCCACGCCCCGAATGTCAGGTCCGCCGGACCGGCTCATGTCCCGGCGGTGCGCTTATGGTGATCGTGGAGGAACTGGGCAAGCTCTTCGCGCAGACTTTCGTCGCGCTCCCCCCGATGGCCGAGCGCGACCGCCCGCTCGAACAGGTCATGTTGCACCTGTTGGGGCAGATCGCTCCACGCGGCGATAGCCGCGCGCCCGAGAATGCGCGAAAGCCTTTCGATTTGATCGCCTGCATTCATCATGGGCTCCCGTCGTTTCATTGAAAGGAGAGAATTGGCGTAGGAAGCCGGCTCCGATCAAGCGCAGAATCAATCCTCCTGGGCATGGAAACGGCTCAAGCCCTTGTCCACCCACCGCGCGTTTCAATGCTTCGCGCCCTGTGCGGCACACCTTAGCATCAAAGACAGCGGCAAGGGGCGACCGCAACCTCAGCCCGCAAATCCGCCAGCGTCGAGGAACGCCTGTTCGTCAGGCGTTGTCGTGCGCCCAAGCGCCGCGTTGCGGTGAGGAAAACGCCCGAAACGGCGGATGATGTCGGCGTGGATCTCCGCGTGCTTCGCGCCTTCTGGGTCGTTGGCGTCACGGCAGAGGCGGATACAACGCTCCTGATCGTCGAGGTCCTCCGAATGCATGAACGGGATGTAGAAAAAGCGCCGCTCCGGGGTCGCGAAGGCGCGGTCGAACCGGTGCGCAATCGCGCGCGCAGCCGCGTCCCGGGCGAGCGGATCGGCGGCGAGAGCGCGCGCCGTGCCGCGGAACATGTTGCGCGGGAACTGGTCGAGCACGAGGATGAGGGCGAGCGCGCCCTCCGCGGTCTGCTCCCAATCGGACAGTTCGCCGGCCATGCCGCTCTGGTAGGTCGAGAAATACCGGCTGCGCATAGCCGCATCGACCTCCGCATTACGCACGAACCATTTGTCGGGACCAAGCGCACGCCAGAACGCGAGCACACCTGCCGGCGTTTCGGCGCTTTGCGCCGATCCGTCGCCAGCCTCGGTCACAACCACACCTCGCCGGCCTTAATCCGCGAGTAAAGCTCGGCGTCGAGCGGCACGAATGCTTTGGCCTGCGGATCGCTGAAATAGAGCTGGTCGGTCGTCCGCGCCGGATCAAAATAATCAGCCGCAAAATCCGCCCTTTTCAGCGTCATCGCGGCGGCGTCGGCTTTCGCCCTGTGAATGCGCAGAAACAAGGGACGCGCATGAACCGGGAGGTGCTTCGTGATATGCGCATGCAGCGCGGATACATCGATCCAGTCAGGACAGAACAGCGTGGCCGCGCCAGCGCGGCCTTCGTAATCTGGCACCCGCAGCCCGTAAACGACCGCGTCGTCAACTCCGGGGAACAAGCACAGCGCTTGCTTGACCTCTGTCGTCGATATGTTTTCGCCTTTCCACCGATAAGTGTCGCCGATGCGGTCGATGAAATAAAAGTAGCCGTCGGCATCCTGGGTCATCAGATCGCCGGTGCGCAGCCATTTGTCCCCCGATGTGAACACATTGCGCAGGATCTTTCCTTCGTTATCGGCTTGATCGACATAGCCGGCGAAACGGCCTTTGAGGCGGCCGATCGCTTCTCCGTGCTCGGCCGGGAGACATCGCATGCAATAGCCGCGGCTATCGCGCAGCGGAGCTTCTTTTTCGACGTCGAAGCGAATGATCGCGGTCGGAAAGCGCCGTCGCATCCACCAGGGAATACGGCCGATCGCCCCCTCCTTCTCTTCGAAATTGAACAGCGTCACATTGCCTTCGCTCGATGCATAGAATTCGAGAATATGCGGGATGCGGAATCGCGTCTTGAACTCGCGCCAGATTTCGGGCCGCAACCCGGCGCCGCAGCACAGGCGCAAGTGATGCTCGCTCTCCTGCGGGTGCGGCGGAGCGCGCAGCAGCGCCGAAGGAATTTCGCCGACATATTGCAGGATCGTGCAGTCGGTGCGGCGCACGTCGCGCCAGAAATCGCGCGCGCTGAATTTTTCGCGGATGACGACGCTGCCGCCGCGAGCCAGCAACGGGCCGATCGCCAGGACGCCGCCGAGCATGTGATACATCGGCAGACAGTCGAACATTCGGTCGGTCGGCCGCGCGTCGAGGACGCCGGCAAAGCCGCGAACCGCGCGCATCAATCGTTGGTGGTCGATAATGGCGGCCTTGGACAGGCCGGTCGTGCCCGCGGTGAAGATGTAAAGTGCGGGATCGGACAGCGTGACGCCACGGATCTCGTTACCGTCAAGCGGTGCGCCGGGCAAATGATCGACGTCGCTGTCAATGCAAGGAAGCTGGCTTGAACTCTCTCCCTTGATCCAGATGCGGGGCTTCGTCTTGAGATAAGGCTCGGCGCCGACGATCTGCGCGGACAGTTCTCCCACGACGATGACATGCTTCGGCGCGACGCTGTCGATGCAGGCGGCAAGGCTCTGCCCGACGAGATTCGTGTTGACGAGCGCGGCCACGCCGCCGACCCGCGTGATGCCGAGCCAGATCGCCACGTAATCGGGCCGGTTCGGCATCAACAAACAAACGACGTCGCCCTTCTCGACGCCGTGCGTCAACGCCCAGCGCGCGTAACGATTCATGCGATCGGCCAAGCCGCGATAGGTAAAGCTCTCGCGTTCCGACAGGAGCGCCGGCCTGTCGCCGTGGCGCGCGGCAAGTTTGTCGATCAGCGCCGGAAAGATCCCTGTAGGCGTCCTCGCGACCGACCTCACCGCGCTTAGCGCGCGAGAAAATCCGCGGAGACTGGCGATGTCGGCCCTGACCCTTTCGAAAAACCGCATTTTGCCATCCGCAATTCAGTCTTCTGACGCGATGCGCTACCGGTCGACGCCGCCAAAAGGCGTCAACGGGTTTTCGACGAGCGCAAGCCGGTCCGGCCGGTCCGGCGCAGCCGAGGACAGGAACGCCTGAAAAAGCTCCTTGATCTTCGGCTCTGCGGCGGCGCGAACGATGAAAATAAGGCGTGTGCGCCGATCGTCGTCGGGCCAGCGCGCAAGTCGCGCCGGCGGGTGCAAAAGGTGCTGAACCCCGTGGACCACCAGCGGCGTGTCTGGCTCCTCGCTGAGCTTGACCACGCCCTTGAGGCGGAGAAGGTCGGGTCCGTGCACCGAACGCAGCAGCTCCAGGAACATGTCGAAGGCGGAGGCAGGAAGCGCCGCCTCGGTTGCGAGGCTGAACGCACGAATATCATCGTTATGCCGGTTCACGTCGTGGGCGTGAGCGTGATGATGATGATCCGTCCGCGCATAGGCTTCCTCGGCGAGCCAGCGCCTCACGTCGGAGCTCTTGGTCGCCGGATCATACAGGCCGCAATCGAGTAACCGTGCGGGCTGCGCCTCGCCGCGCGCGGCATCGAGGCACGGCGCCGCGGGATTGAGGGCGGATAGGCGGGCCAGGAGCTGCTCCAGCGCAGCCCGTTGATCCGCCGTCTTCAGAAGATCGGTCTTGGTGAGCACGAGCCGGTCGGCGACGGCGGCTTGCTTGACCGATTCGGGATGCGCATCGAGCGTCGCCATCGCGTTGACCGCGTCGATGACCGTGACGACGCCGTCGAGCCGGAAGCGCATGAGCAGGTAAGGATGCGCCATGGTCGTGTGCAGAATCGGCGCGGGATCGGCGAGCCCCGTCGTCTCTACGATGACGCGGCGAAAGGCGGCGCGGCCATTGTCCAACTCGCGCAGCAGCTTTTCGAGCGCGGTGACGAGGTCTCCGCGCATGGTGCAACAGAGGCAGCCGGTGGTGAGCATGACGAGACCGTCGTCGCGCACATGTTCGACCAGCATGTGGTCAAGGCCGATCTCGCCGAACTCGTTGACGAGGACCGCGGCGTCGGCGAGCGCCGGATCGCGGACGAGCCGGTTGAGCAGGGTCGTCTTGCCCGCTCCGAGAAAGCCGGTGAGCACGGTCAGCGGAATCGGCGCGACCGGCCCCAGCGACGGGGCGTCGCCGGAACCCCTCATTGCGCCTGGGGCTTTGCGGCCGTGACCGCGCGCTTCGGCTTGCTCGAAACCGGCCGCGGCCGTGGGGTTGGCTTGCCGGCGGCCGCAGCGGGCGGGTTGCGATGCTTGGCGGCGGAAGTCCCGGCATTACCCGGCTTCGCCACGGCGACGGCGCGCGGCGGCGGCCGCTTCGCACCGATAAAGACATCGATCGGCGGGTTTGAGGGGAGCGTCTCGGCCACGAGACTCGACGGCTTTGGTCCGTGCGCCTTCGCGCCAGAGAACAGCGCAGCAAGGCCTTGCTCGTCGCTGCCGGTCGCTTCTTCATCCTCGTCGGCGGCTTCGGCGGCCGGACGGCGGCGGTGCTTGCCGCACATCGCCTCGCGCAAATCGGGCGGCGCGGCATTGATCGGCTGCAGCCCGTAAACCGTGCCCAACGACGGCATGAGCCAGGTCAGACCGTTGCTGTTGAAGGCGGTCTCAAACATATACGCCGCCTTTGCCGCCCGCACGGCCGAGGACGGCGCGCCCAGCACCACCGCGATGAGCCGCCGGTTCCCGCGCGTCGCGGTCGCCACGACATTGAAGCCCGACGCGCAGATGTATCCAGTCTTCATCCCGTCCGCCCCCGGATAATGGACGAGCAGCGAGTTCGTGTTGCGTAAGATGCGTTTGCCCAGCCGGATCGCGTGAATACCCCAATAGCCGTCGTATTCCGGAAACTCGATGAGAATCGCGCGGGCGAGGATCGCCATGTCCCGCGCCGAGGTGATCTGGTTTTCCGCCGGCAATCCGTTCGGGTTCACCCAATTCGACTGCGCCATTCCAAGGCGCGTCGAGGCGCGGTTCATCTCATCGGCGAACCGGTCCACCGAACCGGCGACGCCTTCGGCGAGCACCACCGCAATGTCGTTCGCCGATTTGACCATCAGCATCTTCAGGGCGTTGTCGACGGTTACGACCGTTCCGGTCCCGAACCCCATCTTGGTGGGCTGCTGGGCCACCGCGTTCGGCGACACGGTTAATGGCGTGTCGAGCGTGATTCGCCCCTCCTTGATCGCCTTGAGCGTCAGGTAGGCGGTCATCAGCTTGGTGATTGAGGCCGGGTACCAGGGATAGGTGGCGTTCTCCGCCTTGAGCACCTTGCCAGTGTCGGCCTCGATCAGCAGCAGCGCCTCCCCGGACGCACGCGCAGGCACCGTCCCAACGCCCGCGGCCAGGGCAAGCCCGAGTGCAAAAGCCGTTGTGGCAAGCGGAGAGGCAGGGTGCATGGGTCCGGTCCCGTTGATCATCGCTGCACCCCTTCGTTCCCGGGGCCGTCGTGCTAATCTACCCTAAACGGGGCCCTGAAAGCAAAGCGTCCGCCCCGGGCCAGAATTGATCGGGCGCATGCTGGGGGCGCAATTTGGCGGTGTTGCGACCGCGCCCCGTAGCGCCAACCCCTGGCGGCTGCCCCCCGCGCCGGCGGACAGGGGTCGCTGCGGCGACAAACCCCCGGTCTCCGGCCCCCTTAATCGCCTTCTCTCATGACTTAGATCAAAATATCCGGCGCAATTTTTGGCACGTTGCTGGGCAGCATTCATACAAGCGCGCGCGACAGGTCCGCAGACGGCCTGCGGCGCGTAAGGGCGGGCCCAGGATATGACTAATATCCCCACGGAACTTTTGCGCACATTGCTTGCGGTCGTGGACATGCGCAGCTTCACCAAAGCCGCCCGTGCGCTCGGCGTGACGCAGCCTGCGGTGAGCGCCCAGATCAAGCGGCTGCAGTCCCTGCTCGGCTTCGACCTCTTTGACAAGAGCGCGCCGGGCGTCAGCGTGACCGAAAAAGGCAAGCGCATCGTCAGCGAAGCGCGTCGCTTGCTAGCGATCAATGATCAGATCGTGTCGCTCGCCCGCGCTCCACGCGGGGTCCGTGTGCTGCGGTTCGGAGTGCCGGGCGACTTCATCGGCATGCCGCTGTGGCAGAAGCTGGTCGCCTTCCGCAACCGCCGGCCGGACGCGCGCCTGATCATGAAGACGGGCGACGGTCCCGCTCTCATCGAGGAACTGCGTCAGGGCGACCTCGATGTCGTGGTGGCGATGTCGAGCGCCAAACCGGACCAGGCGGTCGCTCACCACTGGCGCGACGAGACGGTGTGGATTCGCGCCGCGTCGAGCACGCTCGATCCGACGCGACCGCTCCGGCTGGTCACCCGCGGCGATCATTGCATCTTCCACAAGCACATGATCGCCGCGCTCGAAGCGGCCGCCCGCGACTATGAGATCGCGCTCACTTCGGCGCATGTCGACGATCTGACCCAGGCGGTGGCTGCAGGACTAGGCGTTACGGCGCTGCCGCGCACGCTCTCGACCGGCGCGCTTGTGTGCGAGGACGATGCCCTGCCCAAGCTTGCTGACGTGGAATGCAGCATCTGGGTGCGCAAAGACGATACCGATGCAGGCGCGAGCAATGACCTTGCCGCGCTTCTCGCCGAGGCGCTCAAGCCTGCTCCGCAGATTCCGCTTGCTACCCGCGCCGAGAAAGTCGGGACTTTGCAGGCGATCGGCCGGCGCGCCCCCGCGGCGTGATACGACGGGACACGCGCTGGCCCTGCCCTCTGGGGGAAAACCGAACAGCGCCCCTATTGAAGCACGCAGATGAGCACCAGCTTGCCGGAGGGACCGCGCTTCGGCGGCGTATAAATGACTGCCCGGTCGGATTCGATGGTGAACGTGCCGGCCGGGTTCAGGGCAAAGGCGTTAATCAGCCGCTCATTCTGCTCGCAGCTCGCCGAGCATGCGGCCTGCTGGCATGTGAATTCGGCAAATCGAACCGCGCCGCCGCCCGCGGGGCCGGCCGGCCCCGGAGGTCCCGGTGGCCCGGGCGGGCCCGCCGGTCCCGGAGGCCCAGCATCACCCTTTTCGCCCTTAACCGGCTCCTGACTGCAGCCCGCCATGACGAGCGACACCGTAACCAGCGAAAGAACAAGTTTGCGCATCGATCGCAACTCCTGCGCTCCCTTCACCACAATCGAGATATATCTGATCGCCAGATTCCCTTTCCCACGCCCACCCTGCGGCGGCTCCAACCGATTCGTCGGTAGCAGAAGATAACACGAGGCGAAAGCGCGCCTACGCTGCTGCCCACACTTCGTTCGACAATCACCCTTCGCTTCGCTATCGCCGACGCGACGATCAAGTCGACAAAGGAGGCAGCCTCAACATGGCCAACGTGCAGACATCATCGACCGTTGAGACAGCGATCGACGGACCGATCGCAGTGGTCGCGCTCAACCGTCCGGAGGTGCGCAACGCCGTCAACGAAACCTTGCGCGCCGAGTTCATCGCCGCGCTCGCGCGCGTCGCCGGCGACGACGCCGTTCGTGGCGTGGTGATCACCGGAAACGGTCCGGCGTTTTGCGCCGGCGGTGACATCGCCGCCATGCAGCAGAATCTGAATGCGGCGCAGGGAGAGCTCGCCTTCAATGGCTGGCGGCGCCAGCGGCGCCTGCACGAAGCGGTCGGCGCGCTGCATCGGCTGACCAAGCCGACGATCGCAGCGGTCAATGGGCCGGCCATCGGGCTCGGGTGCGACCTCGCGCTGTGCTGCGATTTCATCATCGCCGCAGAGCACGCGAGCTTCGCCATGAGTTTCATTTTGCGCGGCCTGGTTCCGGACGGCGGCGGCCTTTACTTCCTGCCGCGCCGCATCGGACTCGCGCGAGCGAAGGAGCTGATCTTCACTGGACGGCGCGTCGACGCACCGGAAGCGCTTGCGATAGGCATGGTCGACCGGGTCACGAATTCGGCGACGCTGCTCGCCGAGGCGCGCGCCTGGGCGGCTGAGCTCAGCGGCGGCTCGACCGCTGCGCTGGCGCTCGCCAAGGAAATCCTCAACAAGACATTCGAACTCTCCGACGAGGACGTGTTCGCACTCGGTCGGCAAGCGCAGGCGGTCTGCTACACGACGGACGAACACCGGGAGGCGGTGAAGGCCTTCCTCGCAAAGGCGCAGCGCTAGAGCGAATTCCGTTCCAATGGAATCGGAATTCGCTAGTTATTTATTAGTGGTCGCATTTTCTGCGGCGAACCGGTTCCCACCCCCGGATCAAGTCCGAGGGCATGCTTCGCCGGAAAATGCTCTAAACGCGCCCGAATGATGTGTTGCTCCATCCCTTTTTGTAGGGCATTCCGCTGACTTTCGCTGTCGGGTCTATACGCTTCCGGGAACGCGCCATGAAATTCGCGACCTTCGTCGGGCATCGCAAGAGCCCGCAACTTGGCATTATCGACCTCGAGCATCGCGCGGTGCTCGGATTGGCGGCAGCCAGCGAACAGGTACTTGGCCACTCCAATGGCGACTTCGCCGACATGCTTTCGCTCATCGACGCTGCGACCCCCGGCCTCGAACGCGCTGCCGAGCTTGCCCGAACATGGCCGGCCGAAGCGTCCGAAGACCTCGATGAAGTGAAGTTGCTTGCTCCCCTCCCGACCCCGCGCCAAATCCGCGACTGCATGGCGTTCGAAGAGCATGTGCGCAACAGCCGCAAGCAGGTCGAACTGCGTACCGGCCGTCCGCAACGCGTGCCGGAGGTTTGGTACCAGCGGCCAGTCTATTTCAAATGCAACCGCTTCAATGTGATCGGGCACGACGCCGACGTGATCTGGCCCCCCTATTCGAATTGGATGGACTACGAGCTGGAACTTGCCTGCGTGATCGGCCGGACAGGGAAGGATGTTTCCAAGACGAACGCCGCCGCCCACGTGTTCGGCTTCACCATCTTCAACGATGTCAGCGCGCGCGACGTGCAGTTCGAAGAGATGAAGGCCGGACTCGGGCCCGCCAAGGGCAAGGATTTTGACACCGGAAACGTGTTCGGCCCGTGGATCGTGACGCTTGACGAGATCGGCGATCCGCACGCGCTGGCGATGGAGGCGCGGGTGAACGGCGAGCGCTGGGGCGGTGGAAATTCGCGCGCGATGCACCATAGTTTCTGGGACATCATCGCCTATGTCTCACAGGCGGAAACGCTGTTTGCCGGCGAGATCATCGGCTCCGGCACGGTCGGCACGGGCTCGGCGCACGAATCCGGACGCAAGCTCGCGCCGAACGACGTGGTCGAACTCGAGATCGAGAAGATCGGCGTTTTGCGCAATCGCATCGTCAAGCCGTAACGCGCGTTCTTCGCCGATGGGAGTAATGCCCGGCCGATGCCGCCGAGACTAAACGTAAGGGCACCATCCATGACGTTGCGATTCGCGCTTGTTCTTGCGTTTCCTGCAGTCCTGCTCGCGATAACCTGCGCCGCCGCTCAGAGTGCGCCGCCGGCCGGCGGCGTGCGAACCGGGCCAGCCGCCTATGGCGATTGGCGCACCGACGCGCCCGGCGTGCGCCGCCTTATCCGGCCGAACGATCTGCCAGCGCCCGGGACGTCGGCGAGCGCGCACGCGCGTGTGGTGTCGCGGCCGGCCGGCGCCGAGTTGAAGGTTCCGCCCGGCTTCAAGGTCGCTCCGTTCGCACGCAATCTGAGCGACCCGCGCCAACTGCGCGTCGCGCCGAATGGTGATGTATTCGTCGCCGAAAGCGGCGCCGGGCGTATTCGCGTGCTGCGCCCGAACGCGGCCGGAACCGCCCCGAGCGAGAACGCGGTGTTTGCCGACGATCTCGATTATCCCTTCGGTATCGCCTTCTATCCGAACGGCGATAATCCGGAATGGGTCTATGTCGCGACCACGAGTTCGGTCGTTCGCTTTCCCTATCGCAATGGCGATCTGAAAGCGCGCGGGCCGGCGCAGACGATCGTCGCGCAACTGCCGACCGGCGGGCATTCGACGCGGGACATGGTGTTTTCCCCCGATGGGACGCGCATGTTCGTCTCGGTCGGCTCGCGCTCCAATGTTTCTCAGGGAGGCGGCAAGCTCGGCGACCTCGCGCGGCGTCAGTGGGAGGCGGAGCACGGAATAGGCGCGACCGCGGGAAGCGAGACCGACCGCGCCACCGTTCTTGTCTTCGATCCGCAGGGCAAGAACCGCCGGAATTTCGCGAACGGCGTGCGCAATTGCGTCGGAATGGCGATCGAGCCGACGACCGGCGAACTGTGGTGCTCGACCAACGAACGCGACGGGCTCGGCGACGACCTGCCGCCGGACTATGTCACCCGGATTCGCGAGGGCGCATTCTACGGTTGGCCCTGGTACTATATTGGCGCCAACGAGGACCCGCGGCACCGCGGCGCCCGCCCCGACCTTGCCAGCAAAGTCACCGTGCCGGATACGCTCATCCAGCCTCATTCCGCCCCGCTCGGCATGACCTTCTATGCCGGGTCGCAGTTTCCCGCCGAGTATCGTGGCCAGGCCTTCGCCGCGCTGCACGGATCGTGGAACCGGACGAAGCGCACCGGCTACAAGATCATCCGCATCGTCCTGCGCGACGGCGTGCCCACCGGCGAATACGAGGATTTCGTCACCGGTTTTGTCACCGACGACGGGCGGGTCTGGGGCCGGCCGGCCGGCGTCGCCATTGCCAAGGACGGTTCCTTGCTGTTTACCGAGGACGGCAACAACACGATCTGGCGCGTGTCCTATGTCGGCGCTGGGCAGTAGCGCCTTCCGGCGTAGCGGACGCCCGCAGGCCGCACAGAATGACTGACCTGATTTCGGTGATCGTGGCGACGTACAATCGGCCGGATGCGCTCGACGCCGTGCTGCGCGGCCTGTCGCGGCAGACCGACCGCGACTTCGAGATCGTGGTCGCCGACGACGGCTCCGGGCCCGAGACCGCGCGGACGGTCAAGCGGTGGGCGGCAGTGACGGACGTGCCGCTCACTCATGTCTGGCACGAGGACCGCGGCTTTCGGCTCGCGGAGATTCGCAACCGAGCGATTTTGCGCAGCCGCGGCGTCTATTGCATCTTCCTCGACGGCGATTGCATCCCGCGGCCGGACTTCGTCGCCGCGCATCGCCGGCTCGCCGAGCCGGGCTGGTTCGTCGCCGGCAACCGCGTCCTTCTTTCGCGCGTGCTTACCGAGCGCGTCCTCGCCGATGGTCTCGAGCCGGAGAACTGGGGGCTCGCAGAGGTTTTGCGCCAGCGGCTCTCCGGCGGCATCAATCGGATTGCGGCGCTCCTGACGTTTCCGCTCGGGGCGCTGCGCAGGATCAACGCTACGCGCTGGCAGGGCGCGCGCGGCGGCAATCTTGCGATCTTCCGCAGCGATCTCGACCGGGTCGACGGGTTCGACGCCGCCTTCAGCGGGTGGGGCCGCGAAGACTCCGACATCATCGTGCGCCTCGTTCGCAGCGGCATTCGGCGCAAGGACGGTCGTTTCGCGACCGGCGTTCTGCATCTGTGGCATCCGGAGAATGATCGCTCGTCCCTCAAGGACAACCAATCCCGGCTTGACGAGGCGATCGTCGCGACCCGCATACGCGCCCTTTGCGGGCTGTCGAGTTCTGGTCGCCCCCAGCGAGCCGGTCGAGATATGATGCGGGCCATCGACGTCATTACCAGCGCGCGCACGGTCCAGCGCGAACGCCTGCAAACGGTGGCCGACACGCTCGCCGCCGCCGTCGCGGTGTCGCTCCCATGGTCGACTTCGGCGACCGGCGTCCTCGTCGTGCTGTGGCTGATTGCGCTGTTGCCGACGCTCGATCTCGCGGCGATTCGCCGCGAGATCGCGACGCCGGCAGGCGGCTTGCCGGTGGCGCTGTGCGCGCTCGCGGTCCTCGGCCTCCTGTGGGCTGATGCAAGTTGGGCGGGGCGCTTTGAGGGCCTTGGTCCGTATTTCAAGCTTCTGATGATTCCATTGCTCTTTGCCCAATTTCGTCGGTCTGACCGCGGCTGGGAGGTGCTTGCCGCCTATCTCGGCTCCGTGCTCGTCCTGCTCGCGCTGTCGTGGACGCTGACGGTTTGGCCACAATTGTCTTGGCGCACCCCCTATCCGCTGCCCGGAGTCCCGGCGAAGGACTACATCGCCCAAAGCGGCGAATTCGTCATCGCTGCCTTCGTCCTGCTTGTTCTCGCCGCGGAGACGGCGAACGCCGGCCGGCGCATGCTTGCCGCCCTGTCGGTTGTGCTTGCGCTCATCCTGTTCGCCAATGTCGCCTTTGTCGCGCCGAGCCGCACCGTGCTCGTCGTCATCCCGGTTTTGCTGGTGCTGCTGGGGGTGTCTTGGGCTGGCTGGAAAGGCGGTCTCGCGCTGTTGTTCGCGGGCCTCGTGCTCGGCGGCATGGCATGGAGCGCCTCCCCTTTCCTGCGGGGCCGTGTGCTCGTCGTCGCGGCCGATATCGATCAATATCGCGCCGGGCAGGTGAAAACCTCGAGCGGGCTGCGAATTGCCTTCTGGCAACGATCGATCGGCTTGGTCGAGCAGGCGCCGGTCCTGGGGAATGGAACGGCGGCGTTTACCGACACGTTCCGGCGCACCGCCGTTGGTTCGAGCGGCGCCGAGTCGATTGTGACCGGCAACCCGCATAATCAGATCTTCGCCGTCGCCATCCAGTTGGGCCTCGTGGGGACCGGCCTCCTGGTCGCGATGTGGGTCGCGCACTTGCTCCTGTTTCGTGGCGGCGGGACAGCAGGTTGGATCGGGCTTATCGTGGTCGTCCAGAACATCGTCTCGTCATTGTTCAACTCGCACCTGTTCGACTTCACCCAAGGCTGGACCTATGTGTTCGGCGTCGGCGTCTTGGGGGGCCTCGTGCTGCGGGGGTCACGCTCGCCCGCCAACCTTGCGCCTGTGTCACCGCCATGAGCCGCCTCGACCTTCCGCCGCAACCGCGCATCCTCGTGGTCGCGCTGCGCCGGCTCGGCGACGTTCTGCTCGCGACCCCGCTCATGCGCAGCCTGCGTCGCGCCTGGCCTGACGCAAGGATTGAAGCCCTCGTGTTCGCCGGCACGGACGTCATTCTCGCCGGCAATCCCGATATCGACCGCGTTGTCGTGATGCCGGCGCGCCCATCTGCGGCGCAGAGTTTTGCGCTCGCGCGGCGTCTGTTCCGGCGCTACGACCTCGCGATATCGACCCAGACGGGCGATCGGCCAACCTATTTCGCGATCCTGGCGGGCCGCCGACGCGTCGCGCCGGTCGCCGCGCGGCTCAGCGGACGCCTCGTTCGCTACGCCCTCACCCGCAGCATCCCGGCGGGCGCGGGCCTGCATCGCGTCGAGGAGGTGTTGCGGCTTGCCGACGCGCTCGGCATTCCGCGGATCCGCCAACTGGTGTGCCCGGCCGGCGGCAGCGAAACAGTTCGTCCCGATGTCCCCTATGCCGTCGTCCACGCCGCACCGATGTTCCGCTACAAGCAATGGACCAGGGCGGGATGGCGCGCGTTGGCCCAGGAACTCGCCGCGCGAGGGCTGGCGGTGGTCGCAACCGGCGGACCTTCGGAAGCCGATCGCCGCTATCTCGACGACATCTGGACGAACCTTCCCGCCGTGCGCCGACTTGACGGAGCGCTAAGCTTTCCCGACCTCGCTACGTTGATCGCAGGAGCTGCGGTCTATGTCGGCCCCGACACCTCGGTGACGCATCTTTCCGCCGCCGCAGGCTGCCCGACCGTTGCGCTGCTCGGTCCGACCGACCCGCATGAGTGGGGGCCATGGCCGATCGACGGCCTGCTGACGCCGTGGGAGGCGTCAGGGACGATCCAACAGCGCGGCAATGTGTGGATCGTGCAGAACCCGCTGCCCTGCCTTCCCTGCCAGCTTGAGGGCTGCGAGCGGCACATCGATAGTTACAGCCGTTGCCTCGACGAACTCTCGATCGGCGCGGTGATGCCCGCGGTCGACGCCGCGCTCGCAATGCGACGGCAAGAGATGGGCGACGCGCCTGCGCGTCTGCCCCCGCAATCCGCTACCGGCTGACGTGTGCGTGCGATTCGTCGTCTTCGCTCTCGAGCGAAAGTTCGGACTCGAGCTCGCGCGCATCCATGCGCTTCAACGCGGCCTTGAGGACGCCGAGCGCATCGTAAAGCGTCTCAAGTTCCTCCCGGCTCAACTCCTGCATGAGATCTTTGATCCACTTGTCGTGCACCGGAACTATGTCATCCAACAGTTTACGCCCCTCCGGCGTCAGAAAGACATATTGAATCCGGCCGTCCGCATCGTCGCGCCGCCGCTCGATCAGCTCGACCGCCTCCAGGCGCGCCACGATGTCGGTGATGTTTCCTTTGGTGACGAGCAGTTTTCGCGACAGCTCGCTGAGCGAGGGGCCAAGCGGCGGACGCGCGACCTGCGCCAGCAGGTCGAAACGTGGCAGCGTGAGCGCGAAGGACTCCTTCAGATTACGCCGCAGATGGTGAAGGATGACGTTGGTGCAGCTCAATAGCCGCACCCATACCCCGATCTCGATCGACCCAGTCCCGCGAGCGAGTTCCTTCTTGACCATCCCCGACTTCCCAAGACGGCGCTGGCGCTATTGCGCCGATCCCATCACGACCTGCCGGCGCGAAAGCGCTCCCGCCAGCATGACCAAGCTCCCGCCAGAACCACGAATAAGACAGACGATAGAGCAAGTCCCGCTTGCGTCGAAACAGTTCCCTGTGATCGTGCGTCGATCCATTGCGCAGTCCCGCGATCGGCCTTCCGTTTGATCCGAATCAAGGAGGCGGCGCCGCAAACCTTCTATAACTTGTTTAAGTTTGAACAATCGGCGCGTCAACCGGCACGGACGGCTGGCGCGGATGGCAAAGCGTCGCGCGCGCAGGCGCCGACGACGGAGGGAACGCCCCGCATGCTCGAAGGCTGCACAGCCTGGCCGGAGGAGTTTGCGCGCCTCTATCGCGAGAAGGGCTATTGGCAGGACATCACACTCTGGCAGATGCTGGCGCGCGTGATCGCCGGCGCGCCGGACAAAGTCGCGATCGTCTTCCGGGACCAGCGGATGAGCTACCGCGAACTCGGCGAACGCACCCGCCGTTTGGCGGCCGGACTCGCTGCCGCGGGCCTGCGCCCGCGCGACCGCGTCGTGCTGCAGCTCCCGAACGGACTCGACCTCATCGTCACCTTCTTCGCGCTGTTGCGGATCGGCGTCATTCCGGTCATGGCGCTGCCGGCGCACCGGCAGGACGAGCTTGTCTATTTTGTCCAGCACGCCGACGCCGTGGCCTATTTCGCGCCTGATTGCCTGCGCGATTTCGACTATCGGCCGACGGCCGCGGAAATCGCGCGCCGATCGCCGTCGCTGCGCCTGACGGTCATCGCCGGCGAGCCCTGGCCGCGCCAACTGGCGCTCGCAGACATCGCGGCGTCGGGCCATATCGCGGACGCCGCGATCGACGCCATGGCGCCACCGGCCGACGACGTCGCGCTGATGCTTCTGTCGGGCGGAACGACCGGGGTTCCCAAGCTCATTCCGCGCACCCACAACGACTACGTCTATAATTGCCAGCAATGCGGACGCATTGCCGGCTTCGGCCCGGAGACGGTCTTTCTCGCCCTGTTGCCGATGTCGCACAATTACACGCTCGGCTGCCCCGGCGTGCTGGGCGCATTGGCCGCGGGAGGAACGGCGGTCATCGCGCCTGATGTCAGCGCCGAAACGGTCTTTCCCCTGATCGCGCGCGAGCGCGTAACGGTGATGTCGGCGGCGATGCCGCTGGCGGTGAATTGGCTCGCCGGCGATGCGCCGGAACGGCATGACCTGAGTTCGCTGCAAGTGTTCATGGGCGGCGGCGTCAAGCTCGCGCCCGAACTGCGCGCCCGCATCGAGCGGCGTTTCCATTGCATCTATCAGGAAAGCTACGGGACCGGCGAAGGGCTCATCAGCATGACGCGCCTCGATGATCCCGAAGAGATTCGGCTGACGAGTTCCGGCCGCCCGGTCTCGCCGGGCGACGAGATCAAAGTCGTTGACGAGCGGGGGCGCGAATTGCCTGACGGCGCGATCGGCGAACTGGCGTGCCGCGGGCCTTACACGATTCGCGGCTACTACCGGGCGCCGACGGCGACCGCCGCCGCATACACTGCAGACGGCTTCTATCGCATGGGCGACGCGGTGCGGAAACGCGGAGACTATCTCTATGTCGAAGGCCGGCTCAAGGACTTGATCAATCGCGGCGGGGAAAAGATCAGCTGCGAGGAAGTCGAAAATCACCTGCTCGCCCATTCGCGGATCAAGAACGCCTGCGTCGTCGCCATGCCCGACCCGGTCTACGGCGAGAAGGCATGCGCCTTCGTCATGCTGGCCTCCGAGGGCGAGCTCACGCTGGACGATATCAAGTCGTTCCTGCTCGCGCGCCGGATCGCCAAGTTCAAACTGCCGGAACGGCTGGAGGTCGTGACATCTTTTCCCACCAGCCCAGCCGGGAAGATTCTGCGGCGGGAGCTGCGTCGCATGATCGAGGCTAAGCTGATCGCCGAGATGAGCGCCGTCCGCATGGACGTCCCGGCTTCGGCCACAAGTAAAACGGGGGAGGTCGCCACGTGAGCGAACAGACATTCGCCACCGATCCTGCCGGCGGTTTACCGCTGCAAGGCCAACATGCGGTCGTGACCGGCGCTTCGCGCGGGATCGGCGCCGCAATCGCTGCGACGCTCGCGCGTCTCGGCGCGGATGTTACGCTGATGGCGCGCGGCGAAGCCATGCTCGCCGACCAGGTCAAGCGGTTGCGCGAGACGCATTCCGGCCGCGCGCAGGCGGTTCCGATCGACGTGACGGACGAAGCGCGCATCGCCGCCGCTTTCGCCCAGGCCGCCGAAGTTTTCGGGCCGGTGCGGATTCTCGTGAACAACGCCGGCATTGCGGAGGCGGCGCCGTTTTCCAAGACCGACCGCGCCTTCTGGCAACGGCTGATCGATGTCGATCTCACCGGCCCCTATCTCTGCATCCGGCAGGTGCTCGGGCCGATGGTCAAGGCGGGACGCGGACGCGTCATCAATGTCGCCTCGACCGCCGGCCATACAGGTTACCCCTACGTCACCGCCTATTGCGCGGCGAAACACGGACTGATCGGCCTCACGCGGTCGCTCGCGCGCGAGATCGCGCGCAGCGGGGTCACCGTCAACGCGGTCTGCCCCGGCTATACCGAGACCGACATCGTCGCGGCGACAATCGCCAACATCGTCAACAAGACCGGGCGCACGCGCGAACAGGCGATCCAGGAGCTGGTCGCGCACAATCCGCAAGGACGCCTGATCAAGCCCGAGGAGGTGGCGGAGGCGATCGGCTGGCTCTGCCTGCCGGCCGCCGCTTCCATTAACGGCCAGAGCATCATGGTCGACGGCGGAGAACTGATGTAGCGCGCGCCGCCCGCGCGTCGCGGCGGCCGTACGAGATAATCGAAATTAAAATCGCGGAGCAACGCAGATGAAGCTGTTCGAACCGCTCAACGTCAAAGGGATGGTTCTGCCGAACCGGATCATGGTCCCGGCCATGGTCACGCGGCTGTCGGGCGAGGACGGATTCGTCAACGAGCCCATCACCGACCGCTACGTCCGCTACGCCCAGGGCGGGGTGGGGCTGATCGTGGTCGAAGCGATGGCGGTCCATCATGCGAAGTCGGGCCCGCTCTTGCGCATCAGCGACGACGCCTATGTGCCCGGGCTCGCCGACCTCGTGCGCCGCATTCACGACACGTCGGATTCCAAGGTCGTGCCGCAGATCATTCATTTCCTCAAGGTCGCGAAGTCCGGCTGGCGGCAGACCGTCGACATGCTCTCGCCCGCTGATATCGATCAGATCGTCGAGGAGTTCGGCGACGCGGTGGCGCGTGCGCGCGAGGCGGGATTCGACGGCGCCGAACTGCACTCCGCGCACGCCTATACGCTCGCCTCCTTCGTCTCGCGCGTGAACCCGCGCCGCGACGACTACGGCGGAACGCTGGAAGGACGGCTGCGCCTGATCGGCCGGGTGATGGAAAATATCGAACGCAAGGTCGGCAAGGACTTTCCCGTCGGCGTGCGCTTCCTCGCCGACGAGTTCATCAAGGACGGTTTCACCGTCAACGACGCCAAGCTGATCGGCCTCCGTCTCGCCGAGCTCGGCGCGGCCTATCTCTCGCTGTCGGTCGGCGGCAAGTTCGAAGATGCGATCCACGCGCCCGGCCAGGTCCCCTACCCCTACACCGGTTATTCCGGCGACCGCTGCATGCCGGGCAACTGGTATCCCAATGTCCCGCACGCGCATTTCTCGGCGGAGATCAAGGCCTATGTGAAGGCGCACGGCTACGACACGCCGGTCGCGACTACCGGCAAGATTTCCGACCCCGACGACGCCGAAGCGCTGCTATCCGCCGGCAAGGTGGACATCATCGGGATTGCGCGCGGCCTGCTCGCCGACCCCGACTGGCCGCGCAAGGTGCGCGCGGGCGAGCGCGACCGCATCGTCCGCTGCGACTACTGCAATGTCTGCAAGCATCTCGACGGTACCCATACGCGCGTAATCTGCAGCCTGTGGCCGCAAGGCGCGCTGCAGGCGCCGCCCGACGATCACGCAGCCGGCGCGCCGGAGTGGGGACCCGCCGGCGCCGAGCTGAAGGCGACGATCACCAACACCGGCACCGTGCTGTTGCGCTGGAAAAAGGCGCCGGGGGCGGCGCGCTACGACGTCCACCGTTGCGACGATCTCGGCAATGTCAGCTTCGAAGACGCGGTCAAGGTCACGCGCTGGGAAGACGAGAACCTGCTCGCCGGACGGCGCTATCGCTACTATGTGCGCGCCTATGCGGCGAGCGGACAGGGCAGCCCGCCCTCGAACACCGTGTTCGTCGATCTGCCGGCGCCAAGCTATCTCGCGAACAGGATTGGCGCGCAGCCGGCGTCGGTGTGATAACGCGAGGCTAATGCCCCGGCAGTACCAAGAACTTCGGCCTGGCCGGCAGCGTCGCCTTGGAGAGCACGATCGACGGCGTGTCGGCAATCTCGACGTCATAGTCGCTGCGCACGCGGTCGAGAAACCGGTTGAGCGTGTATGAGCTGAAATAGTGCATCGGGATCATCAGCGGGGCCTTGAGCGCCTTGATGACTTCCAACATGCCCTCGACATCGAGCGTATAGGTCCCATCGATCGGGACGAGCACGACGTCGACACGGCCGATCTCGTTGAGCTGTTGCTGGTTCAGCGTGTGATGGAGGTGGCCGAGATGGGCGATGCACAGCGCGGCGACCTCGAAGACGAAGATCGAGTTGCCGTGGCGCTCGGTGCCGTCGCCGTCCCAGGTGCGGATATTGGTGGCGACGCTGCGCACCCGCACGTCGCGAAAAGTCTGGTCGTGCGCGGCCGGTTTGCCGTCGTCGCGCCAGCCGCGCAGAACGAGCTTGATGCCGGGATCCGGGTTGAGGCTGTAATGCGTCGAATGCGCCTTGTTCATCGTCACGATGTCGGGGACGATCGGCGGCCGCACATAGTCGTTGTAATCGGTCGCGATGCGCACGAGCTGCGGGCTCTCGATCAGGAAGGTCGAGTGGCCGACATAGGTCAGCCGCACCTGATCGGCGGCGAGCGCCGCCTGCCTGAAGGCCGCCGGAATGACGCGCGGCGGCGCAGATGAGACGAGGCCCGGGCAAGACGCGATCATCTCCGGCTTCGGCGCGGGCGGCGTCGGCGCCGGCGCTTGCGCCACGGCGTGCCTGCTCGACGCGAGCATAAGCCCCGCCACGGCGGCTAACATGATCAACATACGAGAAACCGGCGTCATGGGGCGCTCCATGCCGTTGGTCGTGCGGCAACCATAGCGCATCGACACGGGCGGCGCGTGACCCCCACGAACACAAATCGATGATCGATCGCGTGACGGCGAGCAAGCTCGGTCTTGCGACAGCGCGGTTGAAATGAATGGCGAGAGCGCAACCACCCGTGCGGCTCGGAGGCCGTCGATTGGAATCGATCGCGAGAAGCTGCTCGCTAGATCAGCGCTCGACGATGAGCCCGCGCGACGTCACCACGACCCAGTGGCCATCCTGTTTGCGGATCTTCTCCACCCGGCCGAGCCCCGGCAGCGTGTCGCCCGGCTCCACCTGGATGAGACCGTCGCGCCCCTCGATCAGCGCCATTCCGTGACGCGCTTGGTAAAGCGACCAGCCGTTGACGATGGACGTTTTCTTGGCCCCCGCCGGAGCGCCGATGGCGCCGGTGACATCCGGCGAAGCTGCTGCGACGGCCTGAGCCGTTTGCGTGCTGCGGCGCTCCAGCCGATCGATCGCATCGCTGATCTTGGCGAGTTTCTGCGTCGGTTCGGCCTGCGCGCGCTCGCTTCGATCGAGGCGCTCGGCGATGCGCGCGGTGCGCGCGTGCATATCCTGCGTCGAGGTCTCGACGCTCGTGCGCAGCGCGGCAAGCTGCTGCTCCATGCGGTCGAGCGCGGTCTTGAGCGGCGCCGCGGCGGCCGCCCCCCGATTGCCGCTCGCGCCCAACCCGCCGACCGCCAGCGACCCCGCGAGGGCGCCCACCGCGGCGGCAAACGCCACGATCGCCCCGAGGAGGATGAGCCGCTTGAGGCGAAAGGTCCGAACCGGCGTGAACCCGGTGGGCATGCCGCCGCCATACCATGCGCCATCCATCGCAAAGGCCGGAAGATTGGCGATCCGCCCATCGTCCGCATCCTCGCCGGCGCCAGGGTAACCGCCATGCGCACCCGCCGCATCGCTGGCCGTGATTCGCCGGACGCGCCCGCGGAACGAGCTTTCATTCGGAGCCGGAACCGTCCCGTTCCCCTCTTCGGACGGCCCAAGATCGAGCTCGTCCTGGCCGGGATCGAAGTTCGGATTGCTCTTGCGCTTGCCCATGGCCTGCTCCGATCAGGACATTTTCCCGGCAGCGGAGCGAGTGTCATGCCCCCCGTCCGTTCACTGATCGGTAACCAATATTGCTTACCAATTGGTTACTTTCGCCCGGCCAGCCCGTTTCTGCACAGGGCGGTGGGATCAGCCCAGCAGCCCGTTGTCCTGGGCAAGCGCCTTGAGCGAGGTCTCCGGCCGCGCCCCCAGATGCTGGATCACCTCCGCCGCGGCGAGGGCGCCGAGCCGCGCCGCATCTTCGGTCGCAAGCTCGCGGGCAAGTCCGAACAAGAACCCGGCGGCGAACAGGTCCCCTGCCCCGGTGGTGTCCACCACCCGCTCGACCGGCACGGCGTGCACGGCCTGGGTGTTCTCGCGGGTGACGACAATGCATCCCTTTTCGCTACGCGTGACCACCGCGAGCCGCGCATCGGCGCGCAACGCGGCGATTGCGGTGGCGAAATCGCTCGTCTGATAGAGGCTGTGCAGCTCGGTCTCGTTCGCGAACAGAAGATCGATCGTGCCTCCGCGAATGAGCCCGAGGAACTCGTCGCGCCAGCGATCGACGCAAAACGAATCCGATAGCGTGAGCGCCACTATCCTTCCGGCGCCGTGGGCGATTTTCGCCGCCTTGAGGAAAGCGTCCTTGGCGTCCTTCGGGTCCCACAAATAGCCTTCGAGATAGGTGATCGCGGAGGCCGCCACCGCCTCCGGGTCGATGTCGCTCGGGTGCAGGTCCTGCGCCGCGCCCAGATAGGTGTTGAGCGTACGCTCGCCGTCCGGCGTCACGACCACATAGCAGCGCCCGGTGGAGGAGCCGTCGATCGCCGGCGGGGTATCGAAGGCGACGCCTGCCGCCCGGATGTCGTGGGTGAAGATGCGGCCGAGGTCATCGTTCTTGACCTTCCCGACAAAGGCCGCGCGCGCCCCGAAGCTCGCGGCGCCGACAATGGTGTTCGCGGCCGAGCCGCCGGACACCTCGATGGTTGGGCCCATCTTTGCGTAAAGCGCCTCGGCCTGCGCTTCGTCGATCAGCGCCATTCCGCCTTTGTGCATCCCGTGATTGACGAGGAAATCATCCTCGGCGCGGGCGATCACGTCGACGATCGCGTTGCCGATACCGAGCACGTCGAAGCGGAGGGCTGCCATGTGGAGCTTGCGTGTTGAGAGGGGCCGAATGGAGATGGCTGCACTATAGCGGCGCGGCGCGCGCTTTCAACGCCCCTTGCGCTGCCACGCCCCGCCGTGGCATGCACGCGCGCGCAATGCAAGGAGTGGCGCGATGACGTTCAAAGAACGGGTTTTTTCCGGGGTCCAGCCGACCGGCAACCTCCACCTCGGCAATTATCTCGGCGCCATTGCGCGGTTCGTCGCCCTGCAGGACAGCTACGACTGCATCTACTGCGTAGTCGATCTGCACGCCATCACGGTATGGCAGGACCCGGCCGAATTGCCGCGCGCCACCCGGGAAGTGACTGCGGCGTTTCTCGCCTCCGGGATCGATCCAAAGGAACACATCGTGTTCAATCAGAGCCAGGTCGCCGAGCATGCCGAGCTCGCCTGGGTGTTCAGCTGCGTCGCCCGCATGGGCTGGCTCAACCGCATGACCCAGTTCAAGGAGAAGGCGGGCAAGGACCGCGAAAACGCCTCCGTCGGCCTGTTCGCCTACCCCAATCTGATGGCCGCCGACATCCTGGTCTACCGCGCCACCCATGTTCCGGTCGGCGAGGACCAGAAGCAGCATCTCGAATTGTCGCGCGACATCGCGCAGAAATTCAACAACGACTTCGCCGCCTCGATCAAGGCGCATGGTTTCGGCGAGACGTTCTTTCCGTTGCCCGAGCCGCTGATCGCTGGTCCGGCGACGCGCGTGATGAGCCTGCGCGACGGCTCGAAGAAGATGTCGAAATCCGAGCCATCGGATTATTCGCGCATCAATCTCACCGACGACGCCGACGCGATCGCGCAGAAGATCCGCAAGGCCAAGACCGATCCCGCACCGCTGCCGAGCGAGGAAAAAGGGCTCGAGCCGCGGCCCGAGGCCGACAATCTCGTGGGCATCTACGCAGCACTCGCCGGCGTGCCGAAGGCGCAGGTGCTTGCCGAATTCGGCGGCGCGCAGTTTTCGTCTTTCAAGTCAGCGCTTGTCGATCTCGCGGTGGAAAAGCTCGGCCCCCTCGCGGCGGAAATGAAACGGCTGGTCCAGGACCCGGTCTACATCGATTCCGTGCTCGCCGACGGCGCCGCTCGCGCGCAGACGATCGCCGCCGAAACCATGAAGGCGGTCAAAGACATTGTCGGATTCGTGCGACGTTGAGCCGTCCGATGCAGTCACCACAATTAATGCAACCGCTGCATAGCGAGCCTCCCGTCTTGTGCGCACAATGCCGCCCGTGGCAGCATGCGCGCCGGACGGCGGCTGGACCGGGGACCGCCGACAGACATCCATGAGCCTAAAGCGCCGCAGTTACGAGACTGGACACAAGCCGAAATTCCTCGTGATCATCGACGACACGCCTGAATGCGACCGCGCCGTCTATTATGCGAGCCGGCGCGCCGCTCGCACCGGCGGCGACGTCATCATGTTGCGCGTGATCGAGATGAAGGACCGCGCGCAGCAATGGCTCGGCGTCGCCGACATCATGAAGGCGGAGGCGCAGGAGGCGGCCGACGAGGCGCTGACCCGCTTCGCCGCGCGTGCGGAGGCGGTGTCCGGCCTCACGCCGGAGCGAATTATCCGCGAGGGGGAGCCCGCCGAGGAGATTCTCAAGCTGATCGACGACGATGAGGACATCGCCGTGCTCGTTCTCGCCGCCGGCTTCGAAAAAGACGACCCAGGCCCGCTGGTGTCTAGCCTGAGCAAGGCGGTAGGGTCCTTTCCGATCCCGATCGGGATCGTCCCGGCCCATCTGAGCGACGAGGAACTCGACGCCCTAAGCTGACGGCGAGGGCCGAAAAGCGGTTGACGCTCGCGCGTCGAAGGCACATGTCATGCCTTATACCGTCCATCCGCGGCCTTGAACCGCGGACAAGGAGATCGTCATGTTCATCCAGACCGAGACCACGCCTAACCCGGCCACCTTGAAGTTCCTGCCGGGACGCAGTGTCCTGCCGCATGGGACGCTCGATATTCGCGACAAAGAGGAGGCGGCGCAGTCGCCGCTCGCCGCCCGCCTGTTCGATATCCCCGGCGTCAGCGGCGTCTTCTTCGGCTCGGACTTCATCACCATCACGCGCGCGAGCGGCGAATGGCAGCAGCTCAAGCCGGCGATCCTCGGCGCGATCATGGCGCACTTCATGTCGGGCGCACCTCTCCTGACAAGCGACGCCCCGGTCAAGGCCGGCAGCGAGGACGAGTTCTTCGAGGAGAAGGACGCCGAGACCGTCGAAATCATCAAGGACATCATCGAGAACCGGGTGCGTCCGGCGGTGGCCAATGACGGCGGCGACATCACCTTCCGCGGCTTCAAAGAGGGCGTCGTCTATCTCAACATGAAGGGCGCATGTTCCGGCTGCCCGTCCTCCACAGCGACCCTCAAGCACGGCATTCAGAACCTCCTGCGCCACTACGTGCCGGAGGTGGTCGAGGTCCGGCCAGTGTGAGTTAACCGGCTCACGTGCCGGACGATGCGCCCGGCCATGTTCGTCTGTCCCACTACAAATTCATCCTCCCCGTGAAAGATCCTTCACGGGGGTGGATTTGAAAATGCCGGCCCCCGCATGTCGCGAGCGGCTCCGCTGCGCTTCTCACCATGAGCACGAAAGCCGGGTCAGCACCCTTCGCCCACCTTGGAATTCCCTAGTTCGCTGAGTTGCTTCCTCGCTTCCCAGGCCACAGGGCCGCTTGCGCATTTCCTTCCGGGGCGGCAGGTTGCGGGATTGCGCCGCCATTGGCGCCGGCAACCGGAGCTGACCTGTCTGATGCGCGTACTGGCGATTGATACCGCGCTAGCGGCTTGCTCCGCCGCGCTGCTCGACCTCGACCGCGGCGGCATACTCGCCCACCAATCGCAGGCGATGGAGCGGGGCCACGCCGAAGCCCTGCTGCCGATGATCGCGCGAGTGATGAGCGAGGCGAAACTGGAGTTCGCTGAGCTCGACCGCATCGCCGTCACGATCGGGCCCGGGAGCTTCACCGGGATCCGGGTCGGAGTCGCCGCCGCGCGGGGCATCGCGCTCGCCGCCGACAAGCCAATCGTCGCACTCACCACCCTCGCCTCCTTCGCCGCGCCCCATATCGCCACCGACGACACCAATCCGCTCTTGTCAGCGATCGATGCGCGTAATGAGCAGCTCTATATTCAACTGATTGGCCGCGGAGGCCGCGCGATCATCGCGCCGCGCGTGGCGGGGCTGCGCGAGGCGGTTCGCATTGCCTCGGGAACGCCGACCCGCGTCGTCGGCTCGGGCGCCGGACTCATTCACGCTCACTGGCTGGCCGGCGAGCCACAGCCGTTGCTGGTGGAGGCGACGCCGGCGCCGGACATCGATTGGGTCGCGCGCCTGGGAGCCGTCGCGGCCGAGACGACCCCGCATCCGAAGCCGCTCTATCTGCGCAACGCCAACGCCCGGCCGCAGGATGCGTTTCGCCTGTCGCGCCGATGATCGCTCTGGTCCGCAGATGGTTTGGCCCCAGCGAGGCCGCGCTATCGGAAGCGGGCCCACGCGACAGCGCCGCCCTCTCCCATCTTCATGCAAGGTCGTTCCAGCGCGGCTGGAGCGAGGCCGAGTTCGAACGGCTGCTGCTCGACCGCAGCGTGATGGTCGACCGCGCGGCCTTCGGACGCGAACTCGCCGGCTTCATCATGTCGCGGCGGGCGGCCGACGAAGCGGAAATCCTCTCGGTCGCCGTCTCCGCCGCCCCGCGCGGGCGCGGCCTCGCCGGCCGGCTGTTGACGCTGCATCTGCGCAAACTCGCCGGGCTGGGCGTGCGGCGCGTCTTCCTCGAAGTCGATGAGGGTAACGTCGCCGCGCGGCGGCTCTACCGGACGGCCGGATTTCGCGAGATCGGCCGCCGGAAGGAATATTTCCGGCCGGCGCTGGGCTCCCCCGCCACTGCGCTCGTGCTGCGGCGCGATCTTGCCTGAGCGGCGCGATGGACGTAGTTTTTCTCGCCTATGATCGTCGGGCCTTTTCCAAAGTAACGGCGGAGCATCTCGTGACCGAGCAGCGCGCGACCAATATCGAGGCGCAATGCGTAGCCAATGGCATGCGCATGACCGAGCAGCGGCGCATCATCGCCCGCGTGCTTGCACAATCGGCCGACCATCCCGACGTCGAGGAATTGTACCGACGCTGCGCCGGCATCGACCCGCATATTTCGATCTCCACCGTCTATCGTACGGTGAAGCTGTTCGAAGACGCCGGCATCATCGAGCGCCATGATTTTCGCGAAGGCCGCGCCCGCTACGAACAAATCCGCGAGTCTCACCATGATCATCTCGTCAATCTGCGCACCGGCGAGGTGATCGAGTTCCAGTCGGAGGAGATCGAGCGGCTCCAGCGCGAGATTGCACGTAAGCTCGGCTATCGTCTGGTCGACCATCGGCTCGAACTATACGCGGTTCCGCTCGACGAGCCGGCAAAGAGCTGATGCTGCGCCTCATCCTCGCTGGCGCGGGGATCGTCACCGCCATCGCCATCCTGTTGCCGTTCCAGGTGATCGCCGTGCGGTTCTCCTTGCCGATGCAGCGGCGCATTCCGACGCTGTTTCACCGGCTGGTCTGCGCGCTGCTTGGGGTGCGCATCAAGATGATCGGCGCGCCGTCGTCGCAGCGCCCGCTGCTCATCGTCTCCAATCATGTGTCCTGGATCGACATATCGGTGATCACCGCGCTCGCCCCGGTCGCGTTCGTCGCCAAGCGCGAGGTCGCCTCCTGGCCGCTGTTCGGACTGTTCGCAAAGCTGCAGCGCTCGGTGTTCGTTGACCGCACGCGCCGGCACAAGACGCCGGAGGCCAATATCGAGATCGCGCGGCGGCTCGCCGACGGCGATCCGGTCGTGCTGTTCGGCGAGGGCACGTCGAGCGACGGCAACCGCGTGCTGCCGTTCCGCAGCGCGCTGATCGGTGCGGCGCGCGATGCGCTTGCCGCGGCAGGACATGTCGAGCACATCCTGATACAGCCGCTGTCGATCGCCTATGTCGGATTCCACGGCCTGCCTATGGGGCGCCAGCACCGGCCGCTTACGGCCTGGTACGGGGACCTCGACCTGTTTCCGCATCTGCGGACCGTGGTGCGCCGCGGCGCGCTCGACGCCGTGGTGAGTTGGGGCGAGCCGATCGCCTTCGGCGCAAACTCCGACCGCAAGGCCTTCGCCCGCACGCTCGAAACGGAGGTCCGCCGGCTCACCACCGCGGCGCTGCGGGGACGCGAGGGAAAGCGGGTTAGCGCGGCGGAAACGCAGCGGTGACGGAAAGTCCGCCCCCAGAATGGGCCTATCGCAACGCCCGGCCGCATTGAAATGATGGCCGGCCGGCGAGCACCGACCCCGGCGAGTGGCTTACGGCTTTCCGCTACAGCTTGGGCGCACGGAAATGTTTGGCGAAGTCGTTCGACGCCTCCTCGACTTCCAAGGCCCAGTGGCCGTCGCTGTCGAGCCTAAGCGTCACGGCCTCACCCGTGTTGAGCAGCCCGACCAGGCATTGATCGCATTGATCGGTTTTCGCCCCGTCACGCAACTTGGCGCCGACGAAACGATACTTGTCGAGCAGCGTTCGCCCGAAATCCTTTCCGCTCGTGCCCGTTGCGTCAAAGAACGCCGGATAGAAAACGAGGCGTCGCACCGTGAATTTCGGCAGCTGCGGCGGATTTAATCCGGAAAAGATCGTGTAATCGGATGCTTTATCGAGCACCTTCAGCCCATAAAGGGAGGCAAATTTCTCCGACAACGGCGCCTCGTTGCGAACGTCCACATACATTAACGGCCTGTCCCCGCCTTTGGCCATGACCTCCAGCAAGAGGTGATGCTCCGTGCTATCCCCCGATTGATACGAAGACACCTGCAGCTTCATGTCGAAGCCGAGTTCCTTGATCGCCGCGGCGAATTGATCCGAGGGCATCCCGACAAAGAGACCGCGAAACTTGGCGGGTCTTTGCTCAACTTTTGGCGCCGCCGCTGCCCGCTCCGTTGCGGATTCGCCGAGGCCTGTCCTTGCCGCTAGCGCGAGCTTTCGCCCGCCGCCCCGCTCCGCCGCAGTTTTCTCGGTGGCGGCCTTCAGCGCCGCTGCTTTCTCTGCCGCCGCCTTCTCGGCTGCGGCCTTCAGCGCCACTTCCTTCTCTGCCGCCGCCTTCTCGGCCGCGGCCTTCAGCGCCGCCGCTTTATCTGCCGCCGCTCTCTCGGCCGCGGCCTTCAGCGCCGCCGCCTTCTCCGCCGCCGCTTTCTCGGCGGCAGCCTTCAACGCGGCCTCCTTCTCCGCCGCCGCCTTCTCGGCGGCTGCCTGCAGCGCCGCTACTTTGTCGCCAACCGCGCTGTTCGCCGTGGCCTTCTCTGCCGCGGCCTTCAGCGCCGCCGCCTTTTCCGCCACCGCTTTCTCAGCGGCAGCCTTCAACGCTGCTTCCTTCTCCGCGGCGGCTTTCTCGGCGGCAGCCTTCAACGCTGCTTCCTTCTCAGCGGCCGCTTTCTCAGCGGCCGCCTTCAACGCCGCTTCCCTCTCCGACGCAGCCTTCTCGGCAGCAGCTTTCAACGCCGCTTCCCTCTCCGACGCAGCCTTCTCGGCAGCAGCTTTCACCGCCGCTTCCCTCTCCGACGCGGCTTTCTCGACAGCGGTCTTCAACGCCGCCGCCTTCTTCGCCGCCGCCTTCTCCGCTGCCGCCTTCTCTGCTGCGACCTTCAGCGCGGCCTCTTTCTCAGCCGTCGCCTTGTCGGCTGCAGCCCGCAGCGCAGCTAATCTTGCGGCAGCCGCTTTGTCCGCTGCCGCTTTCTCCGCTACGGCCTTCAGCGCCGCCTCTTTCTCAGCCGTCGCCTTGTCGGCTGCAGCCCGCAGCGCAGCTAATCTTTCGGCAGCCGCTTTGTCCGCTGCCGCCTTCTCCGTTGCGGCCCGCTCCGCCGCGGCCTTCACCGCCGCCGCCTTCTCGGCTGCCGCTTTGTCCGCTGCCGCTTTCTCCGTTGCGGCCTTCTCCGCCGCAGCCCTCAGCGCCGCCGCTTTCTCGGCTGCTGCTTTATCTGCTGCAGCCCTTTCTGCCGCAGCGGGGCCGTCTCCGCCGCAATGTTCAGCGCCGCTACTTTTTCAGCCGCTGCCTTATCGGCTGCTGCTTTGTCCGCTGCAGCCTTTTCTGCCGCTGCCTTATCGGTCGCCGCTTTATCTGCCGCAGCTTTGTCCGCTGCTGCTTTGTCTGCATCGGCGACCGTCGCCTCGCTGCCGGTGGCGGGAGGCGCAGCGGCCGTCGCGGGCGCGGACGGGGACGCGGCCATATTGGCATCGTAGACAAATGTCCGCTGGTAACCCCGTCCATTGCGATCGGCACTCGCCGACCACACATAGCCGGAGCCGCTACTCAGCCGGTAGATCGGCAAGCCGAGTTTGGCCGAGCGCCGGAAGTTTCCGAGGAAATCGGCGAGCAGGCCTTTGCGCGGACTTTCGCCTGCAGCAACCATTTTGACGCTTTCGGGGTCCAACGGCTCTAATTTTATCGTTCCCCAAGACGCGATAATCGCGTTGGGTAAACCGTCCTTTTGTGGAATTCGCAGCACGTTGGCCGGTTTTCCAAAATGAGCCGAGAGGCGTTCGAGTTCTTTCTCAACGCCGGCAGCATCAAAGCCTGGCGGTTCGCTCGCCTGATTGACATAGGCTGCGCGGCCATCCTGATTGTGCAAGATGGATGTCGAGACCGATAATTCGCGCCGGCCGATCCTTTCCCGCTCCGCGCGCTGGCACCACGTCAGACCGGCGAACAGCTCGCTCGGGCCGCATTGAAATTCCGAATAGTTGTCAAGCTCGGTCGGCGCGAGGCTGCCGAGAGAAAGCCCGTCTACCGAAAACTTGGATTTCGGGACGGCAACAGGCGCCGGCGCTTGGGCTAGCTGCTTTTGGCATTCGGCACGGAGCTTGACGATGCGTTCGTTAGTCTGCGCAACCCCGCGCCGCTGGAGCGTTCTGGCGCTCGTGCCCTCCTTACGCAGCGCTTGATCAATGCATTCGAGTTCATTGGCCGGAATATCGGTCCACCTTGTGCGCACCGTGCGCGTCGGCTTGGGGGCTGAGGGCTTTGCCTGGGTGTCTCGGTAGAAATCGTAAACGCTGCCCACGCCTTGCGCCGACGCGCTTTCCGTCAGCGCGAGCCCGCTCGCGACGAGCACAAGCAACAATTGTCTGATCATTTGAGTGCGCCTGCCATGATGACCAAGGTCATCGATACGCTCCACCTCTGCTCCGCCCTGCGGCGTCCCTGCCGGGCAGAGGTCGCGCTACTGAAAAGCCTCGCCGTGGCACGATTGCGGCGGCTCAATGTCCACCGGCGGTACCCGCTGACTATATACTCCACTATGAACCCCTAAGCGATTCCGCCTCAAGGCGCCCGTCCGCCGGCCATTCCTCTCGCCGGCAAAAGGCGCTAATAGAAGGCAAACCTGCGCTCGGACCGCCGGAACGTGAGAATTTATCAATGGACATAAGTGCTTGGCAAGGCTGTCTCGGCCTTGAACGGCCGCGATCGACGGATATATGCAAACCGGCATGAGCGGACCGCGCAAGCTCCTCGTCAAATCCTTTGGCTGCCAGATGAACGTCTACGACTCGCAGCGTATGGCGGACACGCTGGCGCGCGAAGGCTTTATCGAGACGACGGCGGCCGAGGAGGCCGACCTTCTTATCCTCAACACCTGCCATATTCGCGAGAAGGCGGCGGAGAAGGTCTATTCCGAACTCGGTCGGATTCGCCGGCTGAAAGGGCGGGCGGCGCGCGACGGACGGCGCATGCTGGTTGCAGTCGCCGGCTGCGTCGCCCAAGCGGAAGGGGAAGAAATCATCCGCCGCGCGCCGGTGGTGGACCTGGTGTTCGGCCCGCAAAGCTATCACCGCCTGCCCGATCTCGTCGCCCGCGCCGAGCGCAATGGCAGGGCGACCGACACCGAGTTTCCGGTCGAAGACAAGTTCGATCATCTCGCGCCGGCAACCGCGGCGGCAACGCGCGCGCGGGGAGTGACCTCCTTCGTCACCGTGCAGGAAGGCTGCGACAGGTTCTGTACCTTCTGCGTCGTGCCCTATACGCGCGGAGCGGAGATGTCACGGCCGGTCGCGAAAATCGTGGCGGAGGCGGAGCGCCTCGCCGACGCCGGCGTGCGCGAGATCCGGTTGATCGGGCAGAACGTCAATGCCTATCACGGCGAAGGCCCCGATGGCGGAACTTGGTCGCTGGCGCGGCTGCTGCACCGCATTGCCGAGATTCCCGGCGTGGCGCGGCTGCGCTACATGACCAGCCACCCATGCGACATGGACGATGAGCTGATCGCCGCGCATCGCGATCTTGCCCCGCTGATGCCTCAGCTCCACCTCCCAGTGCAGTCGGGCTCCAATCGCATCCTGGCGGCGATGAATCGACGGCACACGCGGGCGGATTATCTTGCGGTGGTGACGAGGCTGCGCAAGGCGCGGCCAGACATCGCGCTTTCCTCGGATTTCATCGTTGGATTTCCTGGCGAGACCGAGGAGGATTTCCGTGCGACGCTCGCGATCGTCGACGCTGTGGGATATGCTGGCGCCTTCTCCTTCAAATATTCGCCGCGGCCGGGGACGCCCGCCGCCGCGCGCGCGGATCAGGTCGAAGACGATGATAAGATCGAACGGCTCGCGCGGCTGCAGCAAGCGATCGATCGTAACGCTCGCGCATTCAGCGAGGGCCTGCTCGGATGCGAATTCGATGTGCTGTTCGAGAAGGAGGGCCGCCGGCCCGGACAAATGATCGGACGATCGCCTTATCTACAGCCGGTGCAGGTCATGGCGCCGACATCATTTGCCGGTGAGATTGTGGCGGTGCGAATCACCGCCCTCGGCACCAACAGCCTTTTTGGAACATTGGCGCACGCGCCGCAAATGCATGACGACAATACGACGACCGCCAGCGCAGGATCGTGACGCCTTGGCCCGACGCGCTCCCGACAGCCCAGCCCTTATGCCTTCTGCTACCGATGCGGCGGCGCATATTGTTCTCGCCTTCGACGACAACCGGCTGGTCTCAGCATTGTTCGGCCAGTACGGGCAGAATCTCGCGCTGATCGAGCGTCGGCTCGGCGTGGTCGCGGACTCGCGCGGCAATCACGTCACCATCGAAGGCTCGCGCGACGCCTGCGAACAAGCGCGTCACGTGCTCGAAGGTCTGTACGAGCAACTCAAGCAAGGGCACGATCTGAGCCAGGGCGACGTCGAAGGTGCGATCCGGCTCGCGATATCGCAGGGTTCGCTGTTCGACTTCGATCCGACCGCGGCGCGACCAAGCTTCGAAGAGATCAATCTGCGCAAGCGGCTGGTGCGGGCGCGCACGCCGGCGCAAGACGCCTATATCCGCGCGCTGCGCCGCCATGCGCTCGTGTTCGGCGCGGGACCGGCCGGCACCGGCAAGACCTGGCTCGCAGTCGCCCATGCGATCGCGCTGTTCGAGCGCAAGGAGGTCGATCGCATCATCCTGTCGCGCCCCGCGGTCGAAGCCGGCGAACGGCTCGGCTTTCTGCCGGGCGACATGCGCGAGAAGGTCGATCCCTATCTGCGGCCGATTTACGATGCGTTGTTCGACCTCATGGACCCGCGCATCGTCGAGCGCGCCTTGCAAACTGGCGAGATCGAGATCGCGCCGCTCGCCTTCATGCGCGGGCGCACGCTTGCCAACGCCGCGATCATCCTTGATGAAGCGCAGAATACGACAACGATGCAGATGAAGATGTTCTTGACCCGTCTCGGCGAGAACGCGCGCATGATCGTCACCGGCGACCCGAGCCAAGTCGATCTGCCGCCGGGTCAGACCTCTGGATTGACGGAGGCGTTGCGTCTGCTCGCTGGCGTCGAAGGCGTAGGCCAAGTCGTCTTCACTGAGGCCGATGTCATCCGCCACGAGCTGGTGGCGCGGATCGTCGCGGCCTATGACCGCGCCACATCCGCGCGCAACAAACGCGAGACGGGCGTATGACTCAGCCCGCGCGGCCGCTGCCGTCCTGCACGATTGACGTTTTGGTCGAGTCGCCGCTTTGGCGCGGCATCGCCGACATCGAGTCCTGCGTTCGCCGCGCGGTCGCCGCCGCTCTGCCGCCGGACGACGCGGATTGCGAGCTTGCGGTGGTGCTAACCGACGACCGATCAATGCGCGCGCTCAACGCCCGCTTTCGCGGCAGCGACACGGCGACCAATGTGCTATCCTTTCCAACGTCCGGGTCTCCCCGTCTCCCCGCGGATCAGAAACGTGGCGAGCCGATCTCTCTCGGCGACATCGTGATCGCCTTCGAGACGGCGCAGGCGGAAGCCGCTGCAGAAGGAAAGGAATTCGGTCATCACGTCGCGCATCTTCTCGTGCATGGCGTTTTGCACCTGTTGGGTTATGATCACCATTCCGACCCGGAGGCGGAAGCGATGGAAGCGCGCGAGCGGGCAATCCTCATGAAGCTCGACATGCCCGATCCCTATGCGGAGCGCGACCGCTTTCCCGTGGACAGACCCGGCTGCGCCTGACCCTGACCATCATGCCTGAAGACGCGCCAAGTCGACCTGAGTCGAGTGAACTCGCCGATCACCGCAATCTGCCGGTCCCGCTGTCGCGCCCTGAGCTCGACCCTGGCGATAACGGCGACAATGGCGAGGGTTGGCTGCATCGGCTCCTGCGCGGCTTGTTCGGGCGGAGCGGTTCGACCCGCTCCGATATCGCGGTGCTGCTGGAAGACCACACGCTTGCCGACACCGGCTTCTCGCCGGAACAGCGGGCGATGCTCCGGAACATCCTCGGGCTGAGCGAGCGTCGCGTCGAAGACATCATGGTCCCGCGCGCCGACATCGTCTCGGTGCACCAGGACATACCGCTCGGCGAATTGATGAAAGTGTTCGAGAAGGCCGGGCACTCGCGTCTCGTCGTTTATGACGATACGCTCGACGATCCCGTCGGCCTTGTGCACATCCGCGATCTGATCGGATACATGACGGCGCAGGCGACCGTCTCCTCGCAAAGCAAAATCAAGCGCAAGAAGCCGCTTCCCGCCGATCTCGATTTGGGCGCGATCGATCTCGCCATGCCGCTGTCCCAATCGAAGATCGTCCGCACCATCTTGTTCGTGCCGCCGTCGATGCCGACGCTCGATCTCCTCGCCAAGATGCAGGCAACGCGCATTCACCTCGCGCTGGTGATCGACGAATACGGCGGCACCGACGGCTTGGTCTCGATCGAGGATCTGGTCGAGCAGATCGTCGGCGACATTGAAGACGAGCATGACGAACAGGCCGCGCATACGGTGATGCGCCAGCCCGACGGATCGTTTCTCGCCGACGCCCGCGCCACGTTGGAAGACGTCGTCGGGACCATCGGGTCCGAGTTCGATGTCGGCGACGCCGCCGAGGAGGTCGACACCGTCGGCGGCTATCTCGTCACCCGCATCGGGCGTGTGCCGGTGCGCGGCGAGATCGTCCCGGGCCCGCGGCCGTTTGAAATCGAAGTGCTCGACGCCGATCCGCGCCGCGTCAAGAAGGTCAAGATCTTCCGCAGCAAGCGGCCGCCGCGCGAACGCGAACCGCGGCGCGAGCAGGAGACGGACGGCGGACGCGACACGCGTGCCCGCGAAGCCGGGGCATCTAAATCGCCTGCGTCCGAAGAGGCGACCGGATCACCGCCGGTCGCGCTGCCAGCCCCGACGACGCGCCAGCCGTGATCGCCGCGCGCATCGCGCAACCGATTGTGCTTGCAAGGGGGTTGCAGCGCCCGCTGCTCGCGTTCCTGGCTGGCGCGGCGTCGACACTGGCGCTGCCGCCGCTGGAAATCTGGCCCGCGCTGTTTCTGACCTTCCCGGTCATCGTGTGGCTGATCGACGGCGCGGTGGGCCGCTGGAACGGCGTCTTCGCCGCCGCGGCGGCGGGCTGGTGCTTCGGCTTCGGCTATTTCCTCTGCGGCTTGTATTGGGTCGGCTCCGCTTTTCTCGTCGACGCCGACATATTCGGCTGGATGATGCCGTTTGCCGTCGTCGCGCTGCCCGCCGGACTATCGCTGTTCACGGCGTTCGGATTCGCGCTTGCGCGCCTCCTATGGATGCGCGGGGCGGCCCGTATTCTGACGCTCGCCGCGGCGCTCACCTTTGCCGAATGGCTGCGCGGGCACATGCTCACTGGATTTCCCTGGAATGCCTTCGGTTATGCCTTGACCGGCCCGCTCATCCTTGCGCAAAGCGCGGCGCTCGTCGGGCTATGGGGACTGACTTTCATCGCGGTCGCCGTATTCGCCAGTCCGGCGGTGCTCGCCGACGATCGCGCCGACACCCGCCGGCCATGGCTCGCCCCGACTGCCGCGATCGTCGTTCTCGCGGGCTTTGCGATCTACGGCGCGGCGCGGCTCGCGGCGACGCCGACCCAATTCGTCGCTGGCGTGCATCTGCGAATCATGCAGCCGGACATTCCGCAAGATCAGCGCTTCAACTATTCGGCGAAGGCTGATGTCATGCGTCGGTATCTGGGGTTGTCGAGTCACGGCGCGAACCCGCCCGCGGCCGGATTAGCCGGCGTGACGCATTTGATCTGGCCGGAGTCGGCTTTTCCCTTCTTTCTCACGCGCGAACCCGATGCACTCGCCGCGATCGCCGAGCTGCTGCCGCCGGGAACCGTGCTGATCACCGGCGCGGCGCGTTACGCCGAGGCCGCCTCCGCACCGAGGCGGATTCGGGCCTATAACTCGGTCTATGTGATCGACCACGATGGAACCGTCCGCGCCGTCTACGACAAGGTGCACTTGGTGCCTTTCGGCGAGTTCCTGCCGCTCCGCGGTCTGCTTGAGCGACTGGGGCTGGAGCAGCTCGTCCGCGTGCCCGGCGGATTTCTTGCCGGCGAGGGGCGGGGATTGATCGCTACCCCCGGCACGCCTTCTTTCGTGCCGCTGGTCTGCTACGAAATCATCTTCCCCCACGCCGTGGTCCCGCCAGGGGAGCGCCCCGGGTGGCTGCTCAATGTGACCAATGACGGCTGGTTCGGAGCAAGCGCGGGGCCTTATCAACATTTGCTGCAGGCCCGGGTGCGCGCGATCGAGGAGGGGCTTCCACTCGTTCGCGCAGCTAACACCGGCATTTCCGCCGTTGTTGACCCAGTCGGACGAATTGTCGCGGCGCTGCCGCTTGATCGCGAAGGCGTGCTCGATGCGAAATTACCTAAGCGCATAGCTGCTCCGCTCTATGCGCGTACCGGCGACCGTGCGGTCGCCGCGATTGTTTGTATTATAATGATTTTTAGTTTATGGCATCGTCGCCGCCGCGATCGCGGCGGCGACGCGTAATTGTGCGCCGCAAAACTATGCTGCTACGGCAAATCTAAGGGAACTTGCTTACGAAAAAGCAACCAATTCTCAAAAAATGAAATCGTTCTGGGCAATTTTATGCACGCGTTACTAGCCTTTTTGTATAGGAGACCGATCTAAAACTGTATGGCTGTCACGCATTATCAAAAAAGCCGTCATTTTTCTTTGACGTTAACTTCGAATTCGCACAAAATGCTAGTTGCGTAATCGTGGCGAGTGGCCGTAATTTGGGGCCCGACATAGGAGAGCGTTATGACCAAGAAGGCTCCAAACCCTATCGACAAGCATGTAGGGAGCCGTGTCCGAATGCGACGCATGATGCTCGCCATGAGTCAGGAGAAGCTGGGGGACGCGCTCGGTCTCACCTTTCAGCAAGTCCAGAAATACGAGAAAGGCACCAATCGGATCGGCGCGAGCCGGCTGCAGCAGATCGCTAATATTCTTCAGGTTCCCGTGTCATTCTTTTTCGAGGGCGCGCCCGATCTCGGCGTTGGGCCTCCCGATGGCATGCGCGAAGCGCCTTCGCCCAGCTATGTTTCCGATTTTCTCGCCACCTCGGACGGCCTCGCCCTGACCAAGGCTTTCATGCGCATTCAAGACACCAAGCTGCGGCGCCGGATCGTCGATCTCGTCGAGCACATCGCCGGGAAGACGCCCGACAGCGTGGATAGTCCCGCCGCCTGATTTGGATCGGCCTGGCCGCCTTCGTCCTGCCAAATTGGCTTTTCGTGCGCGACGCGATGTGTCGCCGATGCCAGTTTGCCGGAGCAACCCCCATGCGGCAAATCCGGACAATGCCGAGGCGGCGCCAGTCATTGTATTTTCAGGTGAGGCGGGCCGCTTCGCCGCAGGAAATTGTGATTTCAGTGGAATCAGCAGAGCGAATTGCGTTCCCTTAGGAGCGCGTTTCGCCTTGACGCGCAGTTCCGTTTTGCCTGCCTCGGCCGGGCCTTGCCCTTGACCCGGCACGGCGACACTGCAAGAAACGCCGGTCGAACGAACGAATGATGGGGCGTTCTGAGTCCCCTCGGGAGAGTATCAAGGTGTCGCGCGCGAGCTTTCTTTTCACCAGCAAGTCGGTATCCGAAGGCCATCCGGACAAGGTGTGCGATCGCATTTCCGATGAAATCGTCGATGCGTTTTTCGACCAAGCGCCGCGGTTCGGCTGGGATTCTCGCCACGTGCGCGTCGCCTGCGAGACGCTTGCCACGACCAATCGCGTCATCATCGCGGGGGAAACCCGCGGGCCATCGGCGCTCACGCGCGACTATCTCGCCCATGTGGCCCGGCTCGCGATCAAAGACATCGGGTACGAGCAGGCCGGCTTCCACTGGGAAAGGGCGAGCATCGATGTCCATTTGCATGCGCAATCGGCGGACATTGCGCAAGGCGTCGACGCGGCCGGCAACAAAGATGAAGGCGCCGGCGACCAGGGCATCATGTTCGGCTACGCGTGCCGCGAGACACCCGAATTGATGCCGGCTCCGATCTACTACGCTCATCGCATTCTCAAGCTGATGTCGGAGGCGCGGCGTTCGGGCGAAACACAGGCGCTCGGGCCCGACGCCAAGAGCCAGGTGACGATCCGCTATGAAGGAGGCAAGCCGGTCGAGGTGACGCAAATCGTGGTCTCGACGCAGCATCTCGATGAAAATCTGTCCTCGCACGACATCAAGGCGATCATCGAGCCCTATGTGATGCAGGCCCTGCCCTCCGGCTGGATCACGAAGAACACGACCTGGCACGTTAATCCGACTGGGAAATTCGTGATCGGCGGTCCAGACGGCGATTGCGGGCTGACCGGACGCAAAATCATCGTCGACACTTATGGCGGCGCGGCGCCGCACGGCGGCGGAGCTTTCTCCGGCAAAGACCCGAGCAAGGTCGACCGCTCGGCAGCCTATGCCGCCCGCTACCTCGCCAAGAACGTCGTCGCCGCCGGGCTCGCCGAGCGCTGCACCATTCAGCTTTCATACGCGATCGGCGTGGCGCGTCCACTCTCCCTCTATGTCGACCTGCACGGGACCGGGCAGGTGGCGGAGGCGCGCCTCGAAAAAGCGCTCGGCGAGGTGATGGACCTCTCTCCGCGCGGCATTCGCGAGCACCTCAGCCTCAATCGCCCGATCTATGCGCGGACCGCCGCCTATGGCCATTTCGGACGGCCGCCGGACGCCGACGGCGGTTTCTCGTGGGAAAAGACGGACCTTGCGGAGTCAATCCGCTCTGCGGTGGCCTGAGCACGGCGCTGCCGCGTCTACTTTCCGGCGGAGACCTGCGGCGCAGCCGCGAAAGGCGGAGCCAAGTGAGCAACGCCGCCGAACACCCCCGCGCCTTTTACGGCCGGCGCAAGGGCCGCCCCCTGCGCCGTCGGCGCGCTGATCTACTCGAGACTCTGCTGCCGCGGCTTGCGTTGCCCTTGCACCGGCGACCTCCGAACCCGCTGGGCGCTTTGTTCACGCCGCCGGTCCAATCGGTCTTCCTGGAGATCGGATTCGGCGCGGGCGAACATCTCGCGGCGACCGCCGCGGCAAATCCCAAAGCGGGCGTCATCGGCTGCGAGCCGTTCATCAACGGCATGGCGCGTGCGCTGAGCCTCATCGCGGAGGCGCAGCTCGCCAATGTGCGCCTGCATTTCGGCGACGCCGCCGACGTGATCGGCTGGCTTCCCGACGCCGCGCTTGCGCGCGTCGATCTCCTTTATCCCGACCCCTGGCCGAAGCGGCGGCATTGGAAGCGGCGCTTTATCCAGGACGAGAGCGTCGCGGCCCTCGCCCGCGTACTTGCCGCGGGAGACGAGTTTCGCTTCGCAACCGACTGGCCGGACTACGCCGCGTGGACGCTCGAGCGGCTACTGCGCTCGCGGGGCTTCACCTGGACCGCCGAGCGCGCCGACGACTGGCGCTTGCCTTGGCAAGGTTACGTGCGCACGCGCTACGAGGACAAGGCGGTCCACGCCGGCCGACAGCCCTGCTATCTCGTGTTCCGGCGCACCGGCTAGAGCATTTTCCGGCGAAGTGGGAACCGGTTCGCCGCAGAAAATGCGACCACTAAAAAAACTAACGCTGTTGCGCCGTCCCCGCCTCAACGCGACGCGCCCAGGCAAGCGCTGCTTCCAACCGGTCATTGCCCCAGAACATCTCGCCGTCGGGGGTCACGAAGCTCGGCGCGCCGAACAGGCCCAATCGTTGCGCCTCCTCGCTCTGCTCCCGCAGCCTCGCCTTGATGTCGGCGCTTTGGGCCGCAGACAAGACCGGCGCAGGATCGACCCCCAAGCCGGCAAGAAGAGCCGCCAACAGGTCGGGATCATCGATCCGCCGGCCCTCGCCGAACTCGGCGCGATAGACGGCGCGGCAGAACTCTTCTCCCCAGTGGTCGCCGAGGCCGACAAGCGCCACCCGCGCGGCAGCTAGGCTCATCTGCGGAAACGGCTCAGGCCTGCGAAACGGCAGACCTAGCTCGGCGCAGATGCGCTCGAGATCGCGCCACATGTAGCGGCCCTTGGCCGCAAAGAGATTGAACGGCGACGTGTCCCAGCCTTGCGCCTTGAAAATCGGTCCGAGCAGGAACGGCCGGAACCGTGCGTCGACGCCCGCTTCCCGCGCCAGCGGCGCGATCCGCATCGCCGCCGGATAGGAATAGGTCGAAGCAAATTCAAACCAGAAATCGAGATGGGGTCGATGCATGTCGATTAACCTCGGCCGCCTCCGGCGGCCTTCCTTTTGCCCTTGCGCCGCAGCCATTTATCACTATATTGCAGCTGTCCGAATAGGATGTCTCATAACGGTCGGATGCGCCGAACGGTTGGTGAGAGTGGGCCCCGCCCGGGACCCGCTCTTTTTTGTTACCCGTACGCGCTGCGGACGGTATCGGAGGCATGACGGAAACGATCGAGACCAACACGTTGGACGAGCCGCGGTTGATCGCCGAAAGCGGTTTGGCGGCGCGCGTCGCCCATATCGTCGAGCCGGCCTTGGCCGATCTCGGCTATCGGCTCGTGCGCGTGCGCGTCTCCGGCCTCAACGGCTGCACGGTGCAGATCATGGCGGAGCGGCCGGACGGCACGATGCCGATCGAAGATTGCGAGGTCGCCTCGCGCGCGCTGTCGCCGCTGCTCGACGTCGCCGACCCGCTCGATCGCAGTTACCGGCTGGAGATATCCTCCCCCGGCATCGATCGCCCGCTGGTGCGAAGGTCCGACTTCGAGCGCCATATCGGCCGGGAGGTCAAAGTGGAGATGGCGAACGCCATCGACGGGCGGCGGCGTTTTCGCGGCCTCCTGACCGGAGTGGACGGGCAATCGGCCCGCATCCATATTGAGGGGGCGCCGGACGAGCAGCGGGAGGCGTCGCTGCCGATCGAGCAGATGCTCGAGGCCAAGCTCGTGCTTACCGACGACCTGATCGCCGAATCGTTGCGGCGCGGAAAAGCCGAGGAACGCCAAGCGCGCCAGTTGCGGGACGCGCGCCGCAAACATCGGACTTCGTCCCGCAAACCTGTTTATGCCGGGCGGACGCCGACGCAGCAGCCGGGTCTTTCCCGCCAGGATGGAGATTGATTCATGGCCGTCGTCAGCGCCAACAAGCTCGAACTGTTGCAGATCGCCGACGCTGTCGCGCGCGAGAAATCGATCGACCGCAGCATCGTCATCCATGCAATGGAGGACGCGATCGCCAAGGCGGCGCGCTCGCGCTACGGCAGCGAGACCGAGGTGCACGCGGAGATCGATCCGAAGAAGGGCGAGCTGCGGCTGTCGCGGCACATGCTGGTGGTCGAGCAGGTTGAGAACCCGGCCAACCAGATCAGCCTGGAGGCGGCGCGCCACTATAATCCGGCGGCGCAGATCGGCGACACCATCGCCGATACTTTGCCGCCGCTGGAATATGGACGCATCGCCGCCCAGTCGGCGAAACAGGTGATCGTGCAGAAGGTGCGCGAAGCCGAGCGCGACCGCCAATATCAGGAATTCAAGGACCGCATCGGCGACATCGTCAACGGCATCGTCAAACGCGTCGAGTACGGCAATGTGGTCGTCGATCTCGGCCGCGGCGAGGCGATCGTGCGGCGCGACGAATTGCTGCCGCGCGAAGTGTTCCGCAACGGCGACCGCATCCGCGCCTATATCTATGACGTGCGGCGCGAGCCGCGCGGCCCGCAGATTTTCCTCTCGCGCACCCATCCGCAGTTCATGGCGAAGCTGTTCGCCCAGGAGGTGCCGGAAATCTACGACGGCATTGTCGAGGTGAAGGCGGTGGCGCGCGATCCCGGCTCGCGCGCCAAGATCGCGGTGATCTCGCGCAACTCCTCGGTCGATCCAGTGGGCGCCTGCGTCGGCATGCGCGGCTCGCGCGTGCAGGCCGTGGTGAACGAGTTGCAGGGCGAGAAGATCGACATCATTCCGTGGTCGCCCGACATCGCGACATTCGTCGTCAATGCGCTCGCCCCCGCCGAGGTCGCCAAGGTCGTGCTCGACGAAGAGCGCGAGCGCATCGCGGTCGTGGTGCCGGACCAGCAGCTTTCGCTCGCGATCGGCCGGCGCGGCCAGAACGTGCGGCTCGCCTCCCAGCTCACCGGATGGGACATCGACATCCTCACCGAGCAGGAGGAATCCGAGCGTCGCCAGGCCGACTTCGAGAAGCGCAGCCACATGTTCATGGACATGCTCAATGTCGACGAGGTGGTCGGCCAGTTGCTCGCTTCAGAAGGGTTTTCCTCTGTCGAAGAGCTCGCGGTCGTCGATCTGAAGGAGATCGCGGGGATCGAGGGCTTCGACGAGGAGACGGCGCAGGAGCTGCAAGCGCGCGCCCACGATTATCTCGCGCGCATCGATGCGGAGTACGACGCAAGACGCAAGGAGCTGGGCGTCGCCGACGAACTGAGCGACATTCCTGGGGTTACGCCGCGGATGCTCGTCGCCTTCGGCGAAAACGGGATCAAGACGGTCGAGGACCTCGCCGGCTGCGCTACCGACGACCTGAGCGGTTGGACCGAGCGCAAGGATGGCGAAGCCACGCGCGTGGCCGGAATTCTCGACGGCTTCGAGCTGACGCGGGAGGAATGCGAGGCGATGATCATGCGCGCGCGCGTTAACGCCGGCTGGATCACCGAGGCGGATCTCGCGCCGCCGCCCGCGGCGGGCGAAGACGATGTGGCCGCGGCTGCGCCCGAGGCATGACGAACGGAAAGGTAGCCGGCAGGTGCTTGCGCGGATCGACCAGGACATACTCGATTCCGGACCGCGACGGTCCGCCTCGCGGGAGCGATTCTGCGTGGCGACGCGCACGGTTCGGCCTTTGTCCGAGCTGATCCGCTTCGTCGCCGCGCCAGACGGCCGCGTCGTGCCCGATCTCAAGCGAACGCTGCCGGGGCGCGGCGCCTGGGTGACCGCCAAGCGCGACGTGCTGGCGCAGGCTGCGCGGCGCGGCGCGTTGCAGCGCGCCCTGGGGGGACGGGCGACCGTGCCGGCCGATCTCCCCGCCATCACGGAACGGCTGTTGGAGAAGGCGGTGCTCGACGCGCTCGCCATTGCCCACAAAGCCGGGCAGGTGGCGGCGGGCTACGCCAAAGTCACCGACGCGCTGGCGTCGGGCGCGGTGGTCGCGCTGATCCATGCGCGCGAGGCGGCTGCCGACGGCGTGCGCAAGATCGCTGCGGCAGCGCAACGCCGGGCGGAGGCGGCGTCGATCGCCACCATCGAAACATTCGCTTCGGCGGAATTGGATTTGGCACTGGCCCGCCCAAATGTGATACATGCAGCGCTCTTGTCCGGACACGCAAGCGCGGTGGTCCTGGAACGTTGGCGCAGCCTTGACCGGTTCCGCAACGACAGCGTCGACGAAAGGGGCGGTGAAGAGGCGAGGACCACAAACCCCGCACTAGGATTGTAATGACAGAGACCAAGAATACCGGCGAAAAGACCTTGACGGTCGCCCAACCCAAGACCTTGACGCTCAAACGTGCGGGCGTCGAGCAGGGCATGGTGCGCCAGAGCTTCAGTCACGGCCGCACCAAAGCGGTGGTGGTCGAAAAGGTGAAACGCCGCGCCGTCGGTCCGGCCGAGGCGAAGACGGTCGAGCCGAGCGCGCCGACGCCGTCCCCGGGGGCGGCTGCGCCGCGTCCGCGCGGGCGCGCTGCGCCCGGTCCAGCGCAAGCTGCGCCGCAGGCGGCGCCTTCGAAGCCTTCCGGCGTCGTATTGCGAACGCTGACCGAGGAGGAGCGTAGCGCACGGGCGCACGCGCTCGCCGACGCCAAGGTGCGCGAGGCGGAAGAACGCAAGATCGCCGAGGAAGAGGCGCGCCGCCGCGCCGAACGGGAAACGACGGAGCAGATTGAGCGCGAAGCAGCGGAAGCGCGCAAGCGTGAAGAGGAAGATCGCCGACGCCACGACGAGGAAGCCAAGCGTAAGGCCGAGCAGGAAGCCAAGAAGCGGTTCGGTGACGAAGAGGCTGCGAAGGCGAAGGCAGCGACCCCCGCCGCCTCGGCTCCGTCGGCGCCCGCGATCAATACTCGCACCGCCGTACTCGAGCCCGACGAGGAGGAAGCGCCCCGCGCGGCCCGCCGCGGCGCGGGCCCGGCCCGTCCGGCGCCAGCTCCGAAACCGACCCGCAGCACGGCCGAGAAGCGCCGCGGCCGCCTGACCGTGGTGACCGCGCTCGATGCCGGCGAAGTGCGCGAGCGCTCCGTGGCGTCGTTCCGCCGGCGGGTTCAGCGCCTCAAGGGGCATGCCGCGAGCGAGCCCAAGGAGAAGCTCGTGCGCGAGGTGACAATCCCGGAGGCAATCACCATCCAGGAGCTCGCCAACCGCATGGCCGAGCGGGCGGTCGACGTGATCAAACTGCTGATGAAGCAGGGACAGATGGCGAAGATCACCGACACGATCGACGCCGACACGGCCCAGCTCGTCGCCGAAGAGCTCGGCCACACGGTTCGCCGCGTCGCCGAATCCGACGTCGAGGAAGGGCTGTTCGACAAGGCCGACGACCCGGAGACGCTGCGCCCGCGCCCGCCGGTCGTGACCATCATGGGCCATGTCGACCACGGCAAGACCTCGCTGCTCGACGCCATCCGCGCGACCAATGTCGCCGGCGGCGAAGCGGGCGGCATCACCCAGCACATCGGCGCCTATCAGGTCGCCACTCCGTCCGGCGCCAAGATCACCTTCATCGACACGCCCGGCCATGCGGCCTTCACGGCGATGCGGGCGCGCGGGGCGAAGGTGACCGATGTCGTCGTGCTCGTGGTCGCAGCCGACGACGGCGTCATGCCGCAGACGGTGGAGGCGATCCAGCACGCCAAGGCGGCCAAGGTGCCGATCATCGTCGCCGTCAACAAGATCGACCGGCCGGACGCGAAGCCGGAGCGGGTGCGCACCGAACTCCTGCAGCACGAGGTGCAGGTCGAATCGCTCGGCGGCGACGTGCTCGATGTCGAGGTGTCCGCCAAGCAGAAGACCAATCTCGACAAGCTGCTCGAGGTGATCAGTCTCCAGGCCGAAGTGCTCGACCTGAAGGCCAATCCGGATCGGCCGGCCGAAGGCACCGTGATCGAGGCCAAGCTTGACCGCGGCCGCGGCCCGGTTGCGACCGTGCTCGTCCAGCGCGGCACGCTGAAGGTCGGCGACATCGTCGTCGCCGGCGCGGAGTGGGGCCGCGTGCGCGCGCTCGTCTCCGACACCGGCGCTTCGATCGACCAGGCTGGTCCGTCAACGCCGGTCGAGGTGCTCGGCTTCAACGGCACGCCGGAGGCAAGCGATCGGCTCGCCGTGGTGGAGAACGAGAGTCGCGCGCGCGAGGTCACGGCCTATCGGGCGCGCCAGCGGCGCGAGAAGCTCGCCGCACGCGCGAGCGGCATGCGCGGCTCGCTCGAGCAGATGATGGATCAGCTGAAGACGGCTGGCCGCAAGGAGTTCCCGCTGGTCGTCAAGGCCGACGTGCAGGGCTCGGTCGAGGCGATCGTCGGCGCGCTCGACAAGCTCGCGACCGAGGAAGTCGCTGCGCGGGTGATCCTCTCTGGCGTCGGCGGCATCACCGAATCGGACGTCACCCTTGCCGAAGCCTCGGGCGCGGCGATCATCGCGTTCAATGTGCGCGCGTACAAGGAGGCGCGCGAAACCGCCGAGCGGCTGGGCATCGAGATTCGCTACTACAACATCATCTACGACCTCGTCGACGACGTGAAGAAGGCGATGTCGGGCCTGCTCCCGCCGACGACGCGCGAGACGATGCTCGGCAACGCGCAAATCCTGCAGATCTTCACCGTCTCCAAGGTCGGCAAGGTGGCCGGCTGCCGCGTCACCGACGGCGTCGTGCAGCGCGGCGCCAATGTCCGGCTCATCCGCGATAACGTGGTCATCCACGACGGCAAGCTGGGCCAGCTCAAGCACGTCAAAGAAGACGTGCGCGAGGTCACCGCCGGCCATGAATGCGGCATGTCGTTCGAGAATTACCAGGACATGCGGGTCGGCGACGTGATCGAATGCTACCGCGTTGAGCAGGTGCAGCGCACGCTGTGACGCGGTTCCAACCTCTCGCCGCCGGCGGAGGTCGGATTCGGAGCGCAGCGAGTGATCCGTGCGAGTGGCACGCCCGGGAACGTCAAATATCCCTCGCCCGATCGCATCTCGGTCGATGCCGCCGAACTCTCACCGGCTCATAAGGACAAATTGAAAGCTTGCCATGGCGCACCATCAACATCGCGACCGCCCAGGCGTCCCTTCGCAGCGCGCGCTGCGCGCGGGCGAATTGGTGCGCCATGCGCTCGCCGAGATTCTGGCGCGCGGGGCGGTGCATGATCCGGTGATCGAGACGCATCTTATCACCGTCGCCGAAGTGCGGATGAGCCCCGATCTGCGGCTCGCCACCATTTACGTGATGCCGCTCGGCGGCCATGACGAGAAAGCGGTGCTCGCCGCGCTCGATCGCAACAAGCGCTTTCTGCGCGGTGAGATCGCCCATCGCGTGAACCTGAAATTCGCGCCGGACATTCGTTTCCGCATCGACGAGCGCTTCGACGAGGCCCAACGTATCGAGAGTCTCTTGCGATCGCCTGCGGTGAGACGCGATTTGGAAGATCAGACCGACGAACGCGAGGCGGGCAAGGACGAATGAACTCCGCCATCGGCAAGAGAGTAGCCTCCCCCCTTGAGAGGGAGGCCGACCCGCTGCAGGTGGGGCAGGAGGGGAGTATCAGGCCTGATCCGGCGCCCGCGTCCTCCCCCGTTGCTTCGCCTGCCTCCCTTCCCGACGCTCTCTCTCAAGCGGGAAAGGAGCAAGGCGGCGTGACCGACGACCAATCGTCTGTCGCGCGCGATCGAGATCGGCGTGACCGCCACGAACAAAAAAAGCGGGAAAAGCGCGATGTGCACGGTTGGCTCGTGCTCGACAAGCCGGTTGGGATGACGTCGACGCACGCGGTCTCGGTGGTCAAGCGCCTGTTTTCCGCCAAGCGCGCCGGGCATGCCGGCACACTCGATCCGCTCGCCTCCGGCTGCCTGCCGATCGCGCTGGGCGAAGCGACCAAGACCGTCATGTATGTGATGGATGGGCGCAAGCATTACCGCTTTGCGGTGCGCTGGGGCGAGGAGCGCGACACCGACGACGCCGAGGGGCGCGTCGTTGCCACGAGCGAGGAAAGGCCGTCGGCCGAGGCGATCCGCGCGCTGCTTCCGCGCTTCACCGGCACGATCGAGCAAGTGCCGCCGCGCTTCTCCGCCATCAAAGTTGAAGGCGAGCGCGCCTACGACATTGCGCGCGACGGCGAGGCGGTCGAACTGAAAGCCCGGCCGATCGAAATCCATCGGCTGGAGCTTCTCGGCATGCCCGACGCCGACCACGCGGACTTCGCCGCCGAATGCGGCAAGGGTGCTTATGTGCGCGCGCTCGCCCGCGACCTCGGCCGCGCGCTCGGCTGTTACGGCCATGTCTGCGCGCTGCGCCGGACCGCCGTCGGTCCGTTCACCGAAGCGGATATGATTCCGCTGGCACAACTTGAGGCTTTATGCGATAGAGCCGCCGTCGGCGAGGCTAGCCTCGCCGATACGCTCTTGCCCGTCTCGACCGCGCTGGACGACATCCCGGCGCTGGCCGTCAGCCGGGCGGATGCGGCGAGGCTCCAACGGGGTCACGCCGTTTTAATGCGTGGGCGGGACGCCCCCATCGTCCACGGCACGATCTATGTTACGGTCGCGGGTCAGCTCATCGCCCTCGCCGAAATGGACCGTGGCGAAATCGTCCCCAAGCGCGTGTTTAATCTCGCCGGCCTGCATGGCAGAGCCGACCGACAACAAGGTGTTTGACGATGTCGATCACGACGAGCCGCAAGGCGGAGCTCATCACTTCCTATGGCGCCAAGCCCGGAGACACCGGATCGCCGGAAGTGCAGGTCGCAATCCTCTCCGAGCGGATCGCGAACCTGACCGAACATTTCAAAACCCACGTCAAAGACAACCATTCGCGGCGCGGCCTGTTGAAGCTTGTGTCGCAACGCCGCCAGCTGCTCGATTATCTCAAGCGCGGCGATGAGGCGCGCTACCGCAAACTGATCGTGCGGCTTGGCATTCGCCGCTGATCGAGGGCGGCCAAGAGGTCTGGGCTGCGATGAAGCCCGACGAACCGAGGCTGAAGAACGCCATGGCAGGATCGCCGGACGCTGGGCCGCGTTGCGGATAGACCGCAGCACGACAGCGTCTCGCCGTCTTGCTCATGGCTTTCGGAAGTCCAACCGAGAACCATGAAAGAAGCTGCTATGTTTGATATTCATCGCGTGGAAATCGACTGGGCGGGGCGCAAGCTGGTGTTGGAGAGCGGCCGTATTGCCCGCCAGGCCGACGGCGCCGTTCTCGCCAGCTATGGCGAGACAACCGTGCTTGCGACCGTCGTCGCCGAAAAGGAGCAGCGGCCCGGCATCGATTTCATGCCGCTCACCTGCAACTACCAGGAAAAGACTTATGCAGCCGGGCGCATCCCCGGCGGCTACTTCAAACGCGAGGGGCGCCCAACCGAGCGCGAGACGCTCACCTCGCGGCTGATCGATCGCCCGATCCGTCCATTGTTCGCCGATGGCTGGCGCTGCGACACCCAGGTGATCGCCACTGTGCTCTCGCATGACCTCGAAAACGATCCTGACATTGTCGCGATGGTCGCCGCATCAGCGGCGCTCACTTTGTCAGGCGTGCCGTTCATGGGACCGATCGGCGCCGCGCGCATCGGTTTCATCAACAACGAATTCGTCCTCAATCCGCAGGTCGACGAGATGCTGGAGAGCCAGCTCGACCTCGTGGTGGCCGGCACCCATGACGCGGTATTGATGGTGGAATCAGAAGCGCGTGAGCTGTCTGAGGAAGTCATGCTCGGCGCGGTGATGTTCGGCCATCGGCACCTTCAGCCGGTGATCGACGCCATCATCCGCCTCGCCGAAAAGGCGGCGAAGGAGCCGCGCGAACTCGTCGCTCCGGATCATGCGGCGATCGAGAAGGACATGCTCGCCCTGGTGGAGGCCGACCTGCGCGCTGCCTACGCGATCCCGCAGAAGCAGGAGCGCCACAAGGCGGTCGATGCCGCCAAGGCGAAGGTGAAGGCCCACTTCTTCCCGCCAGGTATTGAGCCGGTCTACCAAGAGCATCACGTCTTCCACGTGTTCAAGAACCTGGAAGCCAAGATCGTCCGTTGGAACATTCTCGACACCGGTCGGCGAATCGACGCGCGCGACTTGACGACCGTGCGCCCGATCGTCGCCGAGGTCGGCGTGCTGCCGCGCACGCACGGCTCGGCATTGTTCACCCGCGGGGAGACACAGGCGCTGGTGGTCGCAACGCTGGGCACCGGCGAGGACGAGCAGTTCGTCGATGCGCTCGAGGGCACCTACAAAGAAACCTTCATGCTGCATTACAATTTCCCGCCGTTCTCCGTTGGCGAGACCGGACGGCTCGGCTCGCCGGGACGGCGCGAGGTCGGCCACGGCAAACTCGCCTGGCGGGCGATCCACCCGATGCTACCGCTGCATCATGAGTTCCCCTATACGATCCGCGCGGTGTCTGAGGTCACCGAATCGAACGGCTCGTCCTCGATGGCGACCGTGTGCGGCACTTCGCTCGCATTGATGGACGCCGGCGTGCCGCTGCGCGCGCCGACCGCCGGCATCGCCATGGGTCTGATCCTCGAAGGCGAGCGCTTCGCCGTGCTCTCCGACATTCTCGGCGACGAGGATCATCTCGGCGACATGGACTTCAAGGTGGCGGGCACGGAGAAGGGCGTGAGCTCGCTACAGATGGACATCAAGATCGCCGGGATCACCGAGCAGATCATGCGGGTCGCGCTCAACCAGGCCAGGGATGGCCGCATGCATATTCTCGGCGAGATGGCGAAAGCGTTGGGCCAGCACCGCGCCCAGCTCGGCGAGCACGCGCCGCGCATCGAGGTGTTCTCGATTCCTGTCGACAAGATCCGCGAGGTGATCGGCTCGGGCGGCAAGGTCATCCGCGAAATCGTGGAAAAGACCGGCGCCAAAATCGACATTTCCGACGACGGCACGGTCAAAGTCGCCTCCGCTAAGGCGGACTCGATCCGCGCCGCGATCAATTGGATCAAGTCCATCGCCTCCGAGCCCGAGGTGGGCCATATCTATGAAGGCACCGTCGTCAAGGTGATGGACTTCGGCGCCTTCGTGAATTTCTTCGGGTCGCGCGACGGGCTCGTGCATATCAGCCAGCTCGCGCCGCGGCGCGTGCAGAAGGTGACCGACGTCGTCAAGGAAGGCGACAAGGTCAAGGTCAAGCTGCTGGGCTTCGACGAGCGCGGCAAGGTGCGGCTATCGATGAAGGTGGTCGACCAGCAGACCGGCGAGGACATCGAGGCCAAACAGAAGGCGGAAGCGGGCGAGCAGCCCCGCGAGGCCGCGGGCGCGGGAGAGTAGCGCGACCACGCAGCGTGCCGCCCAGCGGGGAACCGCGGGCGGGTCTTCGGCGCCAGTCATCGGATCGCGACGCGAAAATGCCGCGCCGTGGTCCGAGCGTTGTCGTTCGGTCTCAATCCGCCTTGTTCTTGCCTAGGCCGCAGGCGCAAAACCGCGCCCTTTGATACTCCTCGCGCCGCTTTTCAAGCTTTTCCGGCGGCACCCGGCAGAGCGCAGTCCATTTGGGACCCCATTCGTGGTAATCTTCTTTCTCCCAGACATCGTCCATCACGTCCGCAACTTTCGCGGCATATTCGTTTATCTCCGGCATAAAGGTCGTAAACGTGTCCTCGGCGCCGGGATGGGTGGCCTTCGCCCCATGTTCCTCAATGATGTTCCACATCACCTGGGGATGATCGATGATCGGGCACGGGCGAAGCGTGTTGTAGCTGAAAGGCTGCCTCTCCCGGATGGCCGAGAAGAACGGCGAACGAAGCGCTTCCTTCAAGCTGCACTGATGGATGTTGTGCGTGGAGAAATGACAGAAGATGCACGGCTCCACGTCGCCGCGATGATTGACGTGGAAATACTGCCTGCCCCCGGCAATGCAGCCGCCGGTCAACACGCCGTCGCTCCAGAAATCAATTGGCACTATTGGCTTTGTCTCCCGGTAGTGCCGCATGACACGTCGCAGCGTGTTGCGCTGCTCCGGAGTTGGCATTAACTCAATGTTTGGGTTCTTGCCGACTGGCATGTAAGGAAAAAGCCAGCCATACAGAACCCCTTTGTCAATGAGCATGTCGATCCATTCTTCCGAACAGACCACATCGACGTTCTGACGGGTCACCAGCGACGAGAATCCGAACACGCAGCCGGCCTCGCGCAGATTGTCCATTGCCCGCATGACGGTCTTGAACGCGCCCTTGCCGCGTGACGCGTCGGTGTATTCCCCAGGGCCGTTGACACTTATCTGCGGCGCCACATTGCCCAGCTCAACCAGTCTATCCGCCATAGCGCTATTGATAAAAAAGCCGCTCGTATACACTTGGAAAAACGCTCTGTTATGCTTTGCGATAATGTTCAGCAGCTCAGCGTAGATGAATGGCTCGCCGCCCAAGATAACAAAAAAATCAATGCCCATACTTTCGGCTTCTGTAAGGAGCCGGTCGAACACCTCCGGCTTCATGTCATCTTTGCGTTCATAGCTCTCTGCGTAACAACCTTCGCAGCGATAATTGCAACGCATCGATGGTGATATGAGCATAACGGAGGGCGCTTTGAAGTCGCCCGAATTCTCACGGCCTTCCAGCACCTCCTTGTTGCTGAACAGCAAGCTGACAAGCATGCGCGCAATGTAGCGCCGCCGGACCCGGGGATGGGTATTTTTCAATATCCGGCTGAGAAACTCGCGTCCGGGATTTCCCTCGCTCAGCCAGCGGTGAAACCACTCTCTTGTCGTGGCGTCCTGTTCGTCGCCGGTGAAGCGATCGATTACTTGAACGAGGTATTTGGCATTTCTGTCGGGATCATTGCTGAGAAGACCTAAGGCCTTCCCCAGAACCCTTTCTGCCAAGTCTTTCTTGGTTTGCTGCACGGTCCGCCACATCGTCCTCATCGCCAGGCACCTCCTGTTATTCGATGCACAGAGGCTCACCGCGGACGGCGGATACAAATCCTTGCCGCAATTCTTGTACGCGTTTTACGGCAGATCAAGCGGTTTTGTTCTTGCCTCTTGCTGCGCAACAAAGATTAGCGCCTGCGAAGCGCTTCAGCCGAAGGCGAAATCGCGCCCTCATTCGCCCGCTCAGGCCTTGCCTAAGCGCGCGATCTGACCATCGACAAAGCGCGTCATGAGCGCGGAGGCCTGCTCGCCGAACATGCGGATGCGCCCGGTATGCGCGAGCAGCAGCAGACCTGCCGCATGCGCGAACGCTTCCACCATCAACAAGTTCGCTTCGCGGGGCGCAGCGCCGAGCGCTTCCGCCGCAGTGGCGATCGGGCGAAGCGCCGCAGCGAGACTCGCGTTGAGTTCTTGGTCGCGTTTGCGACCGAGGCCCTTGGGCTTCATGCCGCCGCGGAAAAGATAGAAACCGAGGTCGAGGTCCTGCGGGTTTTCGGCATAGAAATCGAAAAAAGCCATCGCCGCCGCGCGGAAGCGCTCGCGCGGATCGCGGGGGCGAGCCGCCGCTTCCGCAACGGCGCCCCCGAGGTTCGCAAGCGACGCTTGCAACGCCTCGGCGTAGATCGCCTCCTTGGAGTCGAAGTGGAAATAGAGGGCGGCGGGCGTGTAGCCGGCTTCGGCGGCGATCGCCCGCAGCGACGCGCCTTCCAGCCCGACCGTGTCGAACACTTTGCGCGCAGCGTCGAGAATGAGGCTGCGCTTGAGGTGATTGACCGCCTGCGCTCGTCCGGCCTTTCGCTGCGCCGCCATTCGCTCGTCTCCACCCGCTTGACACGTTTTCTAACACTGTTAGATTATTTTTACAATACTAGGACAATGGCCATGCTGATGACCGCCGCCGATTATCGCGAGTCGCTGCGCGCCTATAAGCCGCGCGTGTTCGTTAACGGAGCGGCGGTTGCGAACGTCGCCGACGACCCGCTGCTCGCTCCTGGCGTCAACGCCGTCGGCATCACCTACGATTTCGCCCACGCTCCCGAGCATCGTCTGTTGATGACCGCCCGGCAGAGCGCCTCAGGCAAGACCGTGAATCGCATGACGCATATCGGCGAGACCTCGTCCGATCTTCTCGCGAAACTGGAAGCAGTGCGGCTCGTCTGCAAGACCTCGGGCTGCGCGCAGCGCTATCTCACCCATGATGCGCTCAACGCGCTCCAGCAGGCGACCAAGCGCACCGACGCCGCACACAGGACCGATTATGCGCAGCGTTTCCTCGCCTATCTGCAGCGCGTGCAGGATGAAGACCTCGCGCTCGGCATCGCCATGACCGACGCCAAGGGCGACCGCTCCAAGCGGCCGGGCTCGCAGGCGAACCCCGACGTCTACGTGCACATCAAGGAGAGGCGGCCGGATGGCATCGTCATCGGCGGCACGAAGGCGATCGTGACCGGTGCGCCCTACATGCACGAATTCCTGGTCATGCCCTGCCGCACGCACACCAAGGAAGACGCGGACTGCGCCGTGTGCTGCGCCGTGCCGGTCGATGCCAAGGGCGTCACCATCGTGGCGCGGCCCGCCGGCCGACCGGGCGAAGCCGCGGCGACGTTCTCCGGCCGCTACGGCCAATCAACCGGCGTCGTCATTTTCGACGACGTGTTCGTGCCGCATGATCGCGTGTTTCTCGCCGGCGAGCACGAAGAGGGCGGATTTCTTACGACCGCGTACGCGACGCACCACCGCCATTCCTGCATCGGCGCGCGCGCCGGCTTCGGCGATCTCTTGATCGGCGCTGGCGCGCTCATGATCGCGGCGAACGGGCTCGATCCGGAGCGGCACGGCCACATCCGTGACGCCATGGTCGATCTCATCACCATCACCGAGAGTTTTTATGCCTGCGGCGTCGCCTCGTCCGTCTACTGCGCCGAGGACCCGGCCGGCGGCGTGATGCCGGACGCGGTGTTCTCCAATATCGGCAAGCTCCTGCTCGCCACCAAAATCTATGACATGCACAAGCTTGCTCATTACGTCTCGGGCGGGCTGATCGTCGCCCTGCCCGGCCCCGACGAGGATCACAACCCGGAAACCAAGGCTTCGCTCGCAGCCGTGCTTGGCGGACGGGCGGACATCCCGGCCGATCAGCGTCTCGCGGTGTCGCGCCTGATCGAAGACCTCACGGTCTCGCATCAGGCGGGATGGTATTCGGTGATCTCCCTGCATGGCGGCGGCTCGCCGGAAGCGATGAAACGCGAAATTTGGCGCAATTACCCGGTGATGGAAAAAGCCGAGCTGGTCGCGACCCTGCTCGACCGCGGCATCGCCGCCGACGGACGGCGGGTATCGAAGCAGCCGGGACGCTGTTGCACGACCGGCTGCGAGGTCCCCGCTCCGGACGCTCCGGCGTCCGCAGACAAAACTGCGACCGCGGCGGAGTGAGCGGACGCGCGGCGTCGCAGACGGCTCCCTCATTTCGTAGCATTTCCCGGGCCAAGGCTCCTCGCCCGGAACAAATCGCGCTGGGCGCGCTTGGCGTAAAACTCAGCCGCCGGGCCGCGTTCAAAATCGCCGCCGATCGGGAGCGTAACGATGCGTGGCTCGTGATGGACGGCCATCTCTACTCGGTCGACCTGAAGACCGGAAAGGCGACGTTGGGCGGAAAAATCGGCGGCCTCACCGGCAGGCTGACCGACATCGCGTGGTGGAAATAGTCGCCGCTCGAAGGGCGCGCCAGTGCTCGGAGTTTTCAAGCCGACCTTCTCGGCGTTACGCCGTAACGCGGCAAGGGTCCTGCGGCGATCGGATTTCGGTCATCAGGCCATCCATCACGAATCGCTGCAGGGCCGCGCCGATGTCAAAACTTTCGTCTGCTTCGAGCGCGCGCTCCGCGGCGATGCCGAGCGAGTTCCCGGTCGCCACGGCTTGCCGGAACAGGAACTCGCTGTGTTCAAGGCGATTAAAACGAATGGCGCCGCGCGAGCCGCAGATTTCAAGCCAAACGTCGGCCGCTGAGAGCGCGTATTGCTCGGGCGCTGCATCCATCAGATAGAGCTTCATGAGCTCGTCGACCGGCAACGGGCTCGCGAGATAGCGGAGGCCGGGTTGGCCGACCAGTTGGACGTCGACAAGATGATCGCGGTGATCGGCAAGACTCTGCATGCTCAGTGGTGGCCGGTCGATCGCAATGGCCGCGTGCACAAGCAGCCATTCGAGCTCGGCGAACCAACGAAGATACGCCAAGCCGCTCAGCTCTTCCCGCTCGGCAAGAAAGCGGGGAAAGTCTTCGCCATATTCAGCGATGCACGGCGCTGTAGGCGGGTGACGACGGACAAAAGCGCTGGCCGCCTCGTGTATGGCGGGTGATCCGATCAGCCAAGTCGTCCCCGGAAACTTTTCAACAATGGCGCCAACGAGGCTGTCCTCGTAATGGCGACGATGGATTGCAAGCCGCCCGGCAGGGTTGGCGCCACCCACCAGCAATGGCACGATCGCTGACGACTCGCCCTCGATAATCGCCTCGCGCAGTAGCCGTTGCACCTCAGACAACGGCGGCACAGAGCGGTTCCGCGGCGAGAGCGCGCGTCATCACCCGATCAGCGCGCTTTGCTTCTGCGAGCAGAGTGGCGAACGACGGGAGTTCATGATCCCACTCGATCAGCGTCGGCGTCGCGCCGAACCGACGGACGGCGTGCTCATAGAGCGTCCATACGGATTCCGCCACCCTGGCGGAGTGCGTATCGACGAGCACGTCGGCGCCGGGATTTGCCTCGTCGGGCTCAGCCGTGAATCCGCCCAAGTGGATCTCGGCGATGGCGTCAGCCGGCAGCCCATCGATATAGCGATAGGCGTCGAAATCCATATTGTGGGCGCTGATATAGACGTTGCTGACGTCGCACAAGAGGCGACAGCCCGTGCGCGCGACCAGTTCGCTGAGGAATTCGACTTCGCTCATCGTGGAGCTGCCGAAGCCGAAATAGCTTGATGGGTTTTCGACAATATACGGCCGTCCTAAACCGTCCTGGACCTCGTCGACATGCGTCGCCAACAGACGCAAGGTGTTCTCGTCATAGGGCAAAGGCAGGAGGTCGTTGAGGTATTCGCCCTGATGCGTCGACCACGCCAGGTGACCGGAGACCAAAAACGGATCCAACCGATCGACGAGTGCGCGGACCCGCCGTAAATGGGCGCGATCGACGCCGCCAGCGCTGCCAATCGACACCCCGACGGTGTGCACTGAAATCGGATAATGCCGCCGCGCCTCAAACAGAAGCTCGGCGCCGTGCGGATTGGCGATGAAGTTTTCCGGATGGATTTCCAGCCAGCGCGCAGGCGGCAGCGTCGCCACGACCTCTTGGATATGGGGAAGCCTAAGACCTACGCCTGCTCCCATCCCAGCGTGGCCATTAAAAGCGGTCGCCATGGCGCATCCTGATGATTCCGACGGCGATCAGAGCCTGGGTACCTTGCTGCCGCCTTGGATACGATTGCAGTAGCCTTCGGGAACATAAATCCATGCTCTGAGGTCCAAATTCTTCCTCGATGTGTGCGCGCAGTCATTGTTTCCGGTCGAAGCGCAGTCATTCTCGCCGGCTCGGGCAATGCCATAACATTTCTCGGCCTTGAATTCCGGCATCGGCGCTGGCTGCGGCACCTGTGCCGAAACAGTCATGGGCGCAGCTACAACGGACGCCAGCGCCGAGGCGATTAGAAAACGCTTATTCATTTCACTCCTCCGGTATCACTGCCCCGCACGGGCGCCTGATCGGTTGTCCACAGGATAGGCAGCCGCCGCGGGACCGCAATGCGACACTCGTTCACGTTCGATCAAATCGGGCAGGAGACTTTCAGCCGCAAATAATAGGCAGGTCGCCAGTAAGTCGATATGATTAGCCGTACATGTGATTGATTCGCCGCGGGCAGGCATCGGGCAGGAGACCGCGACATGACGAGTTCGATCATCACAGTGGCGACGATGAAAGGCGGCAGCGGCAAAAGCACGCTCGCGAGCTGTCTCGGCGCCCATTGGCGTCTCGGAGGCCGCAATCCGGTAATCATCGACGCCGATCCGCAGCGTTCAATCGCGCGACTGGCGACCCGCGACAAAGCGCTCGGCGGGGTGCCCGTGGTCGAAGACGCGTCCGAGCAGATGGGAATAACCGCCGAGAACCTCTCCCGCGACTTCGGCCCGGTCATCATCGATACGCCTGGGTTCCGCTCTCAGGCGACATTGGCATGCATTGCCATCACCGACTTTGTCCTCGTCCCCCTCAAGCCTTCGCCGTTCGATGTCGACCGCATGCTGGACACGCTCAACATCCTCATCAATGGCGTCAGCGGCCGACGGCCCGCGTTCTGCTGCGTCTTGACCCAAACAACTCGCGACTCGGTGATCGCCAAGCACATTCGTTCCGAGCTCATCGAGGCTGGTTTTCCGGTTTTGCAAAACGAGATGATCAATCGCGTGATCTACGCAGAATCCGCGCTCTGGGGCGCAACTCCGAGCCTCATCGATAGTGCAGGACCCGCGGCGCAAGATATCGCGGCGATCGCCAACGAGGTCGACAATATCCTCGCCGTCAAGCATGCTGCCGTGGCATGAACAAGAAGAAGCTCCCCAAAGCGATCAGACTGCCGGATGACAGTGGCGCGGTGTCCGGCGTATTGGAGCTGCCGGAGCCAAGCTCGCTGAAGGCGCATGAATTGGCTGAGAAACCGGCAATGAACGGTCACTCCGATACGGTCGCCAATGAAAGCGCTGAGCTTGGTCCGGGACCAGAAGAAAGGGCTTCATCGCGTGCACTGACGCGTATCGCGGTCAGCGGGTCACGGCGGCGGCTAGCTGAAGCGGTCGTGGAGCGGCACGCCAATTACTCGGCATTGGGCGGCGTCATTCCGCTTCCGATCGTCAATTTTGGGGCAGTCACCGCCATCATCATCCGCATGGTGAAGGCGCTGACCGATATTTACGGCGTCCCTTTCGAGCACGATCGCGCTCGCGCTATCGTACTCGGCTTGATCGGCGGTCTCACCCCCACGGCGGCCTCGACCCTGACCGCGTCGACATTGTTTTACCTTGTGCCGGGCAGCAACCTTATCGGGCTCGCGGTGTCGTCGGTTACGGCGTCGGCATGTACGCGAAAGATCGGCGCGGTCTTTGTCGAACATTTCGAGAAAGGGGCGACTTTGAGCGATTTCCCAGCTTCCGCGGGCAACTCTTCGCCATAAGCCTCAGCCGAACGGTTGCGCCGACGATCAAACCTTTTGGTCAACCCTGGCCGGAATTTTTCATCCGTTCAATCAAGCTTTTTGGCCGCATGTCGGTCCAATTCTGCTTTATGAATTCGAGGCATGCGACGCGGCTGTCGGAATTATGAACGATCGTCCATCCGTCCGGCACCTTGATAAAGGCAGGCCACAAGGAATGTTGACCCTCGTCGTTGACTAATACGTGGTAGGTGCCGTTTTCATCTTCGAACGGATTAGTCACGTGTCTTCTCCTCATCCAGCGCGCGCGGGTCGGGCTGTTCGCCGAGCTTCGCCGCAAGCACCCTGCCGATTTCCTTTGCGGGGAGCGGATCCATCATCTGATCGTGGGTGCAGTCGATTGGATAAACCTGGATCAGTCCATTCACGTAGGGCTTCCACGAATCGAGCGGCGGCCTGATCTCGCCTGCGGAGGCCACGAAAAGCAGTACGTCGCCGTTAAAGCGGCGAGGCACGAAGGCTCTCATGATGCGCGCATTGTGCTCGAAGGCATCCATGATCGCCCTATGGTCGCGCTCTTTAAGCGCGGCGCGCAGGAAGCCATCGCGATGGAGGGTTTCCAATGTTTCCCGCAACGGGTTGTCGACTGCGCCGGCGAAGATGACCTCTTTTTCAACCGCCTCGCCGCGCTCGCTCAGCACGGTCTCGTGGTTAAACGGATAGCTGTCGAGGAGCGCAAGCAAAGCAACCTCTTCGCCCTGCGACTGGAGCTCGGTTGCCATCGCGTGAGCGACGAGGCCGCCAAACGACCAACCGAGCAGATTATAGGGTCCGGCCGGCTGAACTTGCCGAATAATGCTCAGATATTCGGCGGCTATTTCTTCGACCGTATCGAGCAAGGGGCCTTGCTGACCAAAGCTGTGCGACTGGAGTCCGAAGATCGGGTGACCCGACGGGATATGACTGACGAGCCTCGAATAAGGCAAACTGAGCCCGGCCGCTGGATGCATGCAGAATAGCGGCCGCAGAGAGCCGCGGGATCTGAGCGGCAGCAATACGTCAAAATCGGATCGAGTTGGAGTTCCTTCGTCCAGCCGCCGCGCCAGCCCCTCAACCGTCGGCGCCTCAAACAGCACCCGGATCGCAAGCTCAACATCCAGCGTCGTACGGATGCGGCTGATCAGACGCGTCGCCAGCAGCGAATGTCCCCCCAGCGCAAAGAAATTGTCGTCAATCCCGACCCGCGGCACCCCCAATACCTCGGCAAACAACGAGCACAAAATCTCTTCCGCCGGCGTCCGCGGCCCGCGATAAACCCGCCCAGCCTCCGCCTCCGGCGCCGGCAGCGCCCCGCGGTCGAGCTTGCCGTTCGCCGTCAGCGGAAAACGAGCCACAAACACAAACGAAGACGGAACCATGTAATCCGGCAACCGCCGCTGCAGATGCGCCCGCAAAGCCGCCGCATCGACGCCCGCCTCCGCACCCGCAGCCGCCACCACATAGCCAACCAGCCGCCCCTTGCCCGGTTGATCCTCGCGGACCAGAACCACCGCCTGCCCAACGCCGGCATGACCCAGCAGCGCCGCCTCGATCTCCCCCGGCTCAATGCGGAAGCCCCGCAGCTTCACCTGCGCATCCGCCCGGCCGACAAACTCCAGAACCCCGTCCGACCGCCACCGCGCCAAATCCCCGGTCCGGTACATCCGGCTCCCGGGCCCCCCATACGGGTCGGCGACAAACCGCTCCCCGGTCAAATCCGCCCGCCCCACATACCCGCGCGCTAACCCAGCCCCCGCGATGTAAAGCTCGCCAACAACCCCGCTCGGACACAGCCCCAGCCCACCGTCCAGCACATAAACCCGCGTGTTCGTAATCGGACGACCGATCGGCGGAACCGACGAACCGCTCAGCGCCGCGCTCATCGTCGCGCACACCGTCGTCTCCGTCGGACCATAGGCGTTGATCATCCGCCGGCCTCGCGACCAGCGCTCAACCACATCCCCAGGGCAGGCCTCGCCCGCCACCACCAAGGTCCGCAGCGGCAGGTCCTCAGACAACGCCGCCAACAGCGTCGGCGGCAGCGTCGCATGGGTAACTTGGCGTTCGCTAATCAATCGCCCCAGCTCCTCCTCGCCGCGCTCCGCCGGCGCCAGAACCAAGGTCGCGCCCGACGCCAGAACGGTCGCAATCTCCGAGACCGCGGCGTCAAAGCTCGGCGACGCAAACTGGAGGACGCGGGAATCGGGGGTAATGCCGAAGCGCTCGACTTGCGCCGCCACCAGACTGGAAATGCCGCCATGGCTAACGACGACGCCTTTGGGTTGGCCGGTCGAGCCCGAGGTGTAGATGACATAGGCGGGATGATGCGGATCGAGGGCGAGCGGCGGGGCGGTGGCGGGACGGCGGGCGATGGCGTCCGCGTCGGCGTCAAGCCGCACGATCTGGGCTGAGTGTGTAGGCAGGGCATCGGCGAGAGAAGCCGTGGCGACCAGCACCGGGGCCCCCGCATCCGCCAGCATGAAACCGAGCCGCTCTGCCGGATAGCTCGGGTCGAGCGGCAGATAGGCCCCGCCCGCCTTGAGAATCCCCAACAGCCCCACCACCATCGCGGCGGAGCGCTCCACGCACAGCCCCACCACAACCTCGGGCCCAACCCCAAGCCCGCACAGATGATGGGCAAGCCGGTTGGCGCGGACCTCGAGCTCCCCATAGCTCAGGTTTTGCTCGTCCCCGACGACGGCAATCGCCTCGGGCGTCCGCGCCGCCTGCGCCGCAAACAGACCCGGCAGAGTGGTGGGCGGCAGCGCCCGCGCCGTGTCGTTCCAATCGTGCAGAAGAACCCGCCGCTCCGCCGCGCTCAGGATCTCCAGCGCAGAGATCGCCCGCCCAGGATCGCCAACCGCACCCTCCAGCAAGCGCACCAGCCGACCTGCCAACCCCTCCACCGTCGAGCGGTCAAACAGGTCCGTCGCGTACTCGATCACCCCCTCAAGTCCCGCCGGTGAACCGTCCGACCCGCGCCGCTCACCCAAACTCACCGACAGATCAAACTGCGCGCTCTGCGTCGCCACAGGCTCCGCCAACACCTCAAGACCGCAAAGCTCAGGCCGCGCCTCCGCAGTGTTCTGAAACGCCAGCATCACCTGAAACAGCGGATGACGCGCCAGCGACCGCGCCGGATTGAGCGCCTCGACCAGCCGCTCAAACGGAAGATCCTGGTGCGCATAGGCCGCCAAATTGGCAGAGCGAACCCGCCCGATCAGCGCGCGGAAACTCGGGTCCCCAGACGTGTCCGTGCGCAGCACCAGCGTGTTGACAAAAAATCCAACCAGATCGTCCAGCGCGCTGTCCGTCCGTCCCGCAATCGGGCTCCCAACCGGGATGTCCTCCCCCGCCCCAAGCCGCGTCAGCAGCGCCGCAAGCCCCGCCTGCAACACCATGAACAGGCTCGCACCCGCATCCCGCGCCAGCGCCAACAGCCGCCCATGCAGCGCCGCCGATAGATGTAGTCCAACCAAGTCCCCGCGATAGCTCGACACCGCAGGACGCGCTCGATCGCGCGGCAGATCAAGCTCCGCTGGAAGACCCGCCAGCGCCCCCCGCCAGAACGCAAGCTGGCCCGCGATCGCGCTCCCCGCCTCGCTCTCCGCACCAAGCAACCCGTGCTGCCACAGCGTGTAGTCGGCATATTGCACCGGCAGCCCCGGCAACCGCGGCGCACTCCCCCTCAGCCGCGCCCCATAGGCCGCCCCAAGGTCGCGCCACAGCGGACGCATCGACCACCCGTCCCCGGCAATGTGATGCAAAACCAGCAGCAGAACATGCTCATGCAAACCCAGCGCAAACACATGCGCCCGCAGCGGCGGCTCCGCCGACAGATCAAACCCGCGCCCCGCCACAGACGACAGCGCCGCCGACAGCGCCGCCTCCCTGAGCGAAGCAACAACCAGCCGCGGACGACCCGCATCCCCAGTCAAAATCTCCTGCCGCGGAACCCCAAGCCGGTCGGGAAACACCGTCCGCAGGCTCTCGTGACGAGCAACCACATCCCCCAGCGCCGCTTCCAGCGCCGAAAGGTCCAGCTCCCCCTTCAGCCGAACCGCCACAGGGATCGTATAGGTCCCGCTCGGGCCCTCCAGCCGATCGAGAAACCACAGCCGACGTTGCGCAAACGACAGCGGTATCTCCAATGGCCTTGCCAGGGGACGCAGCGCAGGACGCGCCGCCCCCGCCTCGTCCAGCCGCCGCGCCAGCCCCTCAACCGTCGGCGCCTCAAACAGCACCCGGATCGCAAGCTCAACATCCAGCGTCGTACGGATGCGGCTGATCAGACGCGTCGCCAGCAGCGAATGTCCCCCCAGCGCAAAGAAATTGTCGTCAATCCCGACCCGCGGCACCCCCAATACCTCGGCAAACAACGAGCACAGAATCTCTTCCGCCGGCGTCCGCGGCCCGCGATAAACCCGCCCAGCCTCCGCCTCCGGCGCCGGCAGCGCCCCGCGGTCGAGCTTGCCGTTCGCCGTCAGCGGAAAACGAGCCACAAACACAAACGAAGACGGAACCATGTAATCCGGCAACCGCCGCTGCAGATGCGCCCGCAAAGCCGCCGCATCGACGCCTGCATCCGCAGCCGCCACCACATAGCCGACCAGCCGCGCCTTGCCCGGATGGTCCTCGCGGACCAGAACCACCGCCTGCCCAACGCCGGCATGACCCAGCAGCGCCGCCTCGATCTCCCCCGGCTCAATGCGGAAGCCCCGCAGCTTCACCTGCGCATCCGCCCGGCCGACAAACTCCAGAACCCCGTCCGACACGCCACCGCGCCAAATCCCCGGTCCGGTACATCCGGCTCCCGGGCCCCCCATACGGGTCGGCGACAAACCGCTCCCCGGTCAAATCCGCCCGCCCCACATACCCGCGCGCTAACCCAGCCCCCGCGATGTAAAGCTCGCCAACAACCCCGCTCGGACACAGCCCCAGCCCGCCGTCCAGCACATAAGCCCGCGTGTTCGTAATCGGACGACCGATCGGCGGAACCGACGAACCGCTCAGCGCCGCGCTCATCGTCGCGCACACCGTCGTCTCCGTCGGACCATAGGCGTTGATCATCCGCCGGCCTCGCGACCAGCGCTCAACCACATCCCCAGGGCAGGCCTCGCCCGCCACCACCAAGGTCCGCAGCGGCAGGTCCTCAGACAACGCCGCCAACAGCGTCGGCGGCAGCGTCGCATGCGTGACTTGGCGTTCGCTAATCAATCGCCCCAGCTCCTCCTCGCCGCGCTCCGCCGGCGCCAGAACCAAGGTCGCGCCCGACGCCAGAACGGTCGCAATCTCCGAGACCGCCGCGTCAAAGCTCAGCGACGCAAACTGGAGGACGCGGGAATCGGGGGTAATGCCGAAGCGCTCGACTTGCGCCGCCACCAGACTGGAAATGCCGCCATGGCTAACGACGACGCCTTTGGGCTGGCCGGTCGAGCCCGAGGTGTAGATGACATAGGCGGGATGATGCGGATCGAGGGCGAGCGGCGGGGCGGTGGCGGGACGGCGGGCGATGGCGTCCGCGTCGGCGTCGAGCCGCACGATCTGGGCTGAGTGTGTAGGCAGGGCATCGGCGAGAGAAGCCGTGGCGATCAGCACCGGGGCCCCCGCATCCGCCAGCATGAAGGCGAGCCGCACTGCCGGATAGCTCGGGTCGAGCGGCAGATAGGCCCCGCCCGCCTTGAGAATCCCCAACAGCCCCACCACCATCGCGGCGGAGCGCTCCACGCACAGCCCCACCACAACCTCGGGCCCAACCCCAAGTCCGCGCAGATGATGGGCGAGCCGGTTGGCGCGAGCCTCAAGCTCCCCATAGCTCAGGTTTTGCTCGTCCTCCCCGACGACGGCAATCGCCTCGGGCGTCCGCGCCGCCTGCGCCGCAAACAGACCCGGCAGAGTGGTGGGCGGCAGCGCCCGCGCGGTGTCGTTCCAATCGTGCAGAAGAACCCGCCGCTCCTCCGCGCTCAGTATCTCCAGCGCAGAGATCGCCCGCCCAGGATCGCCAACCGCACCCTCCAGCAAGCGCACCAGCCGCCCCGTCAACGCGTCCACCGTCAAGCGGTCAAACAGGTCAGGCCGGTAATACAGCCGCAGACCAAGCCCAGCCCCGGGAACCACCGCAAGGCTCAAAGGATAATGCGTCGCATCGTGCCCCCCCACCGGCGCCGCCCGCAGCCCGCCCGCCGAAAGTCCGCCAGGCTGCTCGACCGGGTAGTTCTCAAACACCGTCAGCGTGTCGAACAGCTCGCCCACCCCGGCCAACTGCTGAATCTCCGCCAACCCGACATAGGCATGCGCCATCAGCCGCGACTGGCTCTCCTGCACCGCATGCAGCAGCTCGGTGAGCGGCGTCGCAGGAGCTAGCCTCACCCGCAGCGGCAGCGTGTTGATGAACAGCCCCACCATGCGCTCAATGCCGGCAATCTCCGGCGGCCGCCCCGCCACCGTGACCCCAAACACCACGTCGTCGCGCCCGGTCAAACGCCCCAGCAGGATCGCCCACACCGCCTGGATCAGCGTGTTCAGCGTCACCCCCTGCCGCCGGCCGAGCTCGCTCAGCGCCGCCGTCAACGGTTCGCTCAGCGTCAGCGCCAGCTGCTCCGGCGCAGCCGGCTCAAGCCCGGAGGCAGACGGCGCCAGCCGCGTCCCCGCCTCCAGTCCGGCCAGCGCCTCCCGCCACGCCGCAAGCCCGGCAGTCCGATCCTGCGCCGCAATGAACCCCAGATAGTCCCGGTACGGCGTCACCCGCGGCAAGGCCTCCGCAGCGCCCGCCGCATAAAGCGCCAGCAATTCCTGCACCAGAACAGGGCTCGACCAGCCGTCGATCAGAAGATGGTGGTTGGTCAGCGCCAGCCGATGCTCCGACGCACCAAGACGCACCAGCGTCCAGCGCAGAAGCGGCGCAACGGCAAGATCAAACCGCGCCCCGCGATCCTCCGCCAAAATGTCCGCAAGCCGCGCCGCCCGCTCGGACGCATCCAACCCGGATAGATCAAGCAGCCGCCACGGCGCCGCCAACGGCGGCATGATCACCTGAACCGGACGCCTCAGCCCCGCATCGGCAAAGCACGCCCGCAGGCTCGCATGCCGCCCCACCAGCGCCTGCGCCGCCGCCTCCAGACGGCCAACCTCCAGCGGTCCAGACAGCGCAAGTTCCAGCTGAACCGTGTAAACATCCGGCGCCCGCGCGTCATACAGCGCATGAAACAACAGCCCTTCCTGCAGCGGCGACAGCGGCAGGATGTCCTCAAGCCGCGGATAGGTCCGCTCCAAACGCTCGATCTCGTCCTGCGTCAGAGCAGCCAGCGCAACGTCGCTCGGGCTCCGGCCCCCAGCGCCTGCCGCCACACACCCAACCAGCCCCGCCAGCGCCCGGAACCAGCCCGCCGCCAGACCCCGCACCGCCGCCTCGCTCACCAGCCGCGGCGCCCACGACCAGTGCGCCGACAGCTCGGGACCACCCTCCCCGTCCAGCGTGATCGCATTCACCTCAACGGCGTGCGCCAGCGGCATCAACGGATCAAAGCCCGCCCCCAGCAGCGCCGTCTCCGCCGCAACACCCCAATCCGTCTCCCCAGAGACCGCAAACCGGCCAAGATAGTTGAACCCAAGCTGCGGCGCGGCAAACCCGGCCAGCTCCCCGGCCGTCTCATCGTTCAGATAACGCAGCAGCCCATAGCCAAGCCCGTGGTCGGGCAGACCGCGCAGCTGCTCCTTAACCCCCTTCAGCGCACGCCCAAGCCCGGCTCCGCCGCTAGACAGCGCCCCCTCCACAGCGATCGCGCCAACATCCAGACGGACCGGGTAAAGGCTGGTGAACCAACCCACCGTCCGCGACAGATCAACATCGGCAAAAACCTCCTCACGCCCGTGGCCCTCTACATCCACCAGCACCGCCGTGTCCGAAGACCCACCCTGCCGCCCGCGCCACGCCGCAATCGCGACCGCCAAGCCCGTCAGCAGCACCTCTTGCACGCCGCAATGAAACGCCGGCGCAACCCGCGTCAGCAGCGCCGCGGTCAAATCGGCCGGCAGCGCCAGCGTCACATGCCCCGCCGTCCCGGCAAGGTCCCGCTCCCGGTCCAGCGACCCAGCAACCAACGCCAGCGACGGACCGCCCAGCATCCCACGCCACAGCGGCAGCTCGCCAACAACCCCAGCATCATGCGCATGCCGCGCCAGCCGCTGCCCCCACCGCCGCAACGACGTCCCCCGCTGCGAAAGCGCAGCACGCTCGCCGCGCGCAACCGCCGCATACGCCGCCGCCAAATCCGGAACCAGAATCCGCCACGACACCCCGTCAACACACAGATGATGGATGCTCAGCAGCAGCCGCCCGGCACGCTCTGCCCCGCCGTCAAACCACACCGCCTGCACCATCGCGCCCGACCACGGCGACAGCCGCCCCGCCGCAGCCCGCGCCTCCGCCGCTACAAGCGCCCCCAGCTCCCCAGCATCCGCAGCGCCAAGCTCGATCCGCCGCAGGCAGTCCCCGGCCCGCACCGAACCCTCAGGCATAACCTCGAGCCGCCATCCACCGCCCGCAGCCGTCCCCAGCCGCAGCCGCAGCGCATCGTGATGATCCAGAACCGCCTGCAGCGCCTCGATCAGGCAATCGGCCCGCAAACCCCCAGGAACCCGCACCACCAGCGCCTGATGAAACCGCTCGATCGAGCCGCCTAGCTCCGCTAGCCAGCAAACAACCGGCAACGCCGGCGCCTCCCCCGTCGCTATGTCCGGATGGCGCAGGACCTGCGCCCCAATCGGCGCAGCAACCGCCGCCAACGCCGCGACGCTCTGATGCGCAAACACCGCCCGCGGCGTCAGCACCAGACCCGCCCGCCGCGCCCGGCTCACCAGCTGGATCGACATGATGCTGTCGCCGCCCAGCGCAAAGAAATTGTCGTCAATCCCGACCCGCGGCACCCCCAATACCTCGGCAAACAACGAGCACAATATCTCTTCCGCAGGCGTCCGCGGCCCGCGATAAACCCGCCCAGCCTCCGCCTCCGGCGCCGGCAGCGCCCCGCGGTCGAGCTTGCCGTTCGCCGTCAGCGGAAAACGAGCCACAAACACAAACGAAGACGGAACCATGTAATCCGGCAACCGCCGCTGCAGATGACGCCCGCAGCGCCGCCGCATCGACGCCTGCATCCGCAGCCGCCACCACATAGCCGACCAGCCGCCCCTTGCCCGGTTGATCCTCGCGGACCAGAACCACCGCCTGCCCAACGCCGGCATGACCCAGCAGCGCCGCCTCAATCTCCCCCGGCTCAATGCGGAAGCCCCGCAGCTTCACCTGCGCATCCGCCCGGCCGACAAACTCCAGAACCCCGTCCGACCGCCACCGCGCCAAATCCCCGGTCCGGTACATCCGGCTCCCGGGCCCCCCATACGGGTCGGCGACAAACCGCTCCCCGGTCAAATCCGCCCGCCCCACATACCCGCGCGCTAACCCAGCCCCCGCGATGTAAAGCTCGCCAACAACCCCGCTCGGACACAGCCCCAGCCCACCGTCCAGCACATAAACCCGGTAGTTCGCCAGCGGCCGCCCGATCGGGACAGCCGACAGGCCAGCCTCCTCGCCGTCCACAGACCCGCCGACGGCGTCAATCGTCGCTTCCGTCGGACCGTAAAGATTGGTCAGCCGCCCAATCCCGACACGCCGCACTAGCTCCCGCCGC
>CAWIXM010000003.1:0-130148 GCA_963840055.1 uncultured Alphaproteobacteria bacterium
GGCGCACGCGGTGTCTATTGACTTGTCCGCCTCCAGGATCTTCGCGCACAACGCACGGCTTTCATCCTCACGACGCCTGCGCTCCGCCGCCGCCAGGTTGGCGTCGTGATCGCGCTGGCGCTTGCACGCCTCCTCGACTGCGAGCGCGAGCGTCTCGGCCTCGCTTCTCGCCTGGGCAGCCTCTACGTCGATGGCGTCGATCTCCGCCTGGGCGGATGCATTGCCAGTCACCGCGTCGTACGCGAAGGGCCTGCGCGCCTCGATGAGCTGCTCGATGCGGTTGCGTGCCTGCGCCAGTCGGGTGCGCAAGTCCGCGATGACGTCGTGGTAGTCAGTCGCGCCGTTGCTATTAATCATCGTCGCTCGCCTCCTCGTGATCATTCCACCATCCTCCCGCTCTCGCTCAGTGGGACGCTGCGTCGGTTCTGCGACGGGACCGCGCCGCCGAACAGCGACGCGCCGCCGATGCACCCGCTCGCGTCGAACACGCGGCAGCCCGCGCCGACGAGCTGATGCTGGTTGGATCGGCGGGACGCGGCGACGACGGCTCCCGCCGCGGCGCAGGCGAGATCGTCGTGCTGGTTGGGACGGTGATCGACCCTGTCTCGGCCAGTTAAACCTCGTCTCCGCTCCAGCCCGCGCAGCTCCCTGACGAGCTGGTGATCGTCGAGGAGGAGGCAGGCGCCGGAATTGACCAACGGAACCAATTCCAGAAGGTTTCTGACGTGGTGAGATCGGACGCGAGGTAGGTGATGTGGTTCTGCCTGAAGATTTCGCTGACGAAGCCGGGAGCATACTTGTCGCCGCGAACTTGATGGATGCGATATCGTCGGAACAGATCAGATGCTTCGCTGATTGTACCAGAAGGATTGAAGGGCGGCTGCCAGCGTCTGATGCAGTCCAGGACGACGCGCTCACCGTCACGATGGGAAATGGCAATCGCGAAGCTGTCCTTGCCGCTGCCGGACGCGGCGTCGACGTAGCCGCAGTAGTTCGTGCCGTCCGAGGGGGCGCGCTCGCGCACACCCAGATCGAACACCGGCCGGAGATTTTCTGGATCGATGAGATTGCTGACGCCGGCGCGAAACTCGCCGAGCACCTCCGAGCGGTACGCTTCCGGATCTTCGATCTCCATCCGGTGAATGTAGTCACCGCGACAGGCACGGATTCATGCGGGCGCGGACGCCTGCCAGACGAGGAATCTGAATCGTCGCGTGCGAAGTGACGACGATGGAGATCGTACAGAGCGCCGCTTGAACCGTACGGACTGCTCAAGATGATTAACTTTCCAGATGTGGTGGCTACTCGACCGCGTGCAGCGCGCAACATCTCGAGTGTCGACGGGTCTGCCATCAGTCGATTGTGAAGAACGCCAACTCGTCGACGACGACGATCGATGCGCGAAGCCCGCTGATGCTGGCTGGACGACAAGGATACGCACTCAGGGACGTGCCGCACAACAACTCGATTGTGTCGGCGTTCTCGCGGGAGACCTCGTGCTGCAAACGATGCAATGTCCCGAAACGGTGCGCGCATGTACCGAAGCAGGGTGCGGATCGACGACCGCTGATCCTGGGCGACCGCCAGTGCGACCGTGCCGCGCTCTCCCATCAGGGCGCCGTGGACGGCCAGCGTGGCCGCCGTGGCCGATTTCCCGCTTGCACGCCCGACCACCGCCACCGCCTCGGGATATCCGCCCGGACGCGGCTCGCTGCGGCCCGCGTGGCGCCTGAAGGTCTCCAGGGCGTCGGAGTCCATCGGCTAGGCCGTAGACGGCGCTCACAAATGCCCGCCAGGGCCGCCAGGACGGCTCAGGGTGCAGGATGTCGAAGAGGTCGAGGACCTCACTCGGCCGCCTCCATCCTCGCCTGCGCGGCCCGCTGCGCCACGTATTCGCTGGCCGACGGCGTTATGTCCTTCGGAATGCGCTGCAGCCCGATGGTGCTGAGCAGGCGGCGCAGGCTGTTCGATATCCGACAGTACTCGGCCACGTCGATGCGCTCGCCGTTGAGCGCCTTGGCGTCGAGCGCCTCGCGCAGCACCGTCAGGCCAGCGGCGCTGCGGACCAATTGGAGCTGCGCCTCGGTGAGGGCGGTCGTAGCCGCCGAGGTCCGCGGCGATGGCTGCCGCGATGTCGCGGTAGCGGCGTGCCGGGGTGCTGCGGCCATCGAGCCCGTCGAGCAGTCGGCTTCCGTTGGCGACGGCGCTGCGAACTGCGGCCGGCCCGACCTCGAATCGGCGGCGAGGTGCGTGCGGGTTTCCGTTCGTCGCGGTCGCCTTCATGCCCCTAATTTAGCGCCGAACGCCCCCGAAAACTAGGGGCCGAGCCGGGGGTTAGCGGGCGTCTGCGGCCTATACACTTGATATTGTTAGGTCGGGGGCGGCTAGACTAACCGCCCTCTGCGTCTCCCCGCTCGGGTCGTCAAAAATATTTTCGATTCTTGGTCCGCGGCGTGTGGTGGGTTTCCTGGCCAGAGGCAAGCCCTCAGACCGGCGGTTTAGCGCCGCTGGGTCGACGGTGTCGGCGTGGGCTTATGTTTCGACTATAGCGTGGTGCGCGCCTACGTTCTCGCGGGGAGGGATGTGTCCCGTCTTCACGCGGCCCTATCGCTTCTGGACCGAAGTCACGACACCGTTGCGGACATACACATAAAGGCGCCCGCTGAAAACGGACGGATCGCCGAAGACGATCTGTTCAAACGTCCCGCTTTGCGTATAGTTCGTGTTAACGTCGAGCCAATATCCGCAGCGGGCTCTCAGATCATCGCGCGAAAGCCCGATAAGTTGCTCAGGATTCCACATGCATCGCATTTGTTTGGCTTCGTTTTCCTTGAGCGCATCCTCCTGCGGCTTCCGCGCGGCCTTCGCCTTGGCAGCCGCCGCACGTTCGCGCCTTTCACGCTCTGCCGCGGCTTTCGCCTCTTCAAGCATCCGAATGTTGGCCTGCTCTATGAAATCATAGTCTGATTTGTTGAATAGCTGATCAAGCCACGGCAGCCCGGCGCGATAAGCCCGCCAATCGTCCAGCCTCTTTTGAGCGGTCGCGATAGGCTCGGCCAAGGCGGACCCAGCCAGCAAAATAGTAACAAGAGCAATGATTGCCCTCATGGCCGGGTATATTAGGCCGCCAGACTCGCCCTTTGCAAGGGTCGGCCCGCAGATTTAACGGCCCAGTGGTACGGCAGCCATCTCCTGCGCGCCGGTAAATCGTCGTCTTCATCGACAAGAACCAGAATGCCGCCGCGCGGTGTCGTCGTCAGCACGGTGCCTCTTCCCCAATCGCGCGCGAACGCCAAGTTACGCCTATCGCTCCAGGCGATGCGGGTGCCAGGTCGTAATCTCGCTGCTTCTCGTCGTCGCATGTGTCATTGCCTTGCCCTCCTCTTGGTTTTGCAAACCGGTTGTACTTCCCTCTCGTCGTCAGCGTCGGCCGGGTTCGCACGATATCCGCTCTCCGTATTTTCGCATCAGAACCTCGTCAGTTGCGACGAGCGTTCGCGCCAGCAGCCCGGCGTAGAGCGCCGTGATGCTGTCACCGCCTGAAATTTCCTCGATGAGTATCTCAATCAACCGTCCACGCGCGCTGAGCTGCCGGCGTTGCGCCGCCGTGAGGGCGCGATCATGGTCGATTGGTTTCCACTTCTCATCGCACCAGTCGTAGTAGAAGCCCATTCCGACCTCCGTTTAGCGTTTAGTCCCTTAGGGGAAAGAGACCCCTAAACGCTTTCCCCTAAGGGGGCGTTTAGCGTTTAGTGTACCTAGGGCAATTAAACGCTAAACGCCCAAATCTTCACGCGGACCCTTATCAGAGCTTCGCGACGCGGCGTGCGGCCCTTCTGCGCGTTGCTCTGCTCGGTCGGCCGCGCGCTCCACCCAAGTCTTCTCGACCTGCTTTCTGATCTGGCTGACGCGGCCCTTGCTGATCCCAACCTCTTTCGCGATCTCGCCGGTCGACTTTCCCTCGCTCACCATTTCCCGCACGCGTTCGCGTCGCTCGGCCTTCTCGTCGCAGACGGGTTCGGCGCGCCACTCCACGACGCCGGCAGACGTCGACAGGAAGGCCGTGATCGGCGCGCGGTCGGCACCGAACAGGTCCCGTCCCTTGGAAAATTCTATGCGAAAAGCCGATGCGTCATCCGTCGCCAAGTCGGGGTCGTCTCGCATGGTCAGGCGCGTGTCCAAAACGATCTCGCGCCCGACCGTGCCGAGCTGGCTGCCGCCCTTGCCCTGATGGTGCAAGAAGATCACCGCGCGGCCGCGGCCGCGATGCTTGAGTGACCAATCTTGCACCTCGCGCCATGACTCGACATCATTGTTGACGCCGGTTCTCACCAGCGTCAGCACCGAGTCCAATATGATCAAATCGAACGCACCGCGTTCGATAACCACGTCGAGCACCGCGCGCCCCTCGGCCGTGCCGAGGTCGACCATGTTCTTGCCGGCAAGCTCGAACTGGGCGCGAGAGAGCACATTGAAGCGAGGCACCGTGGCCGCGCCTACCAGCATGCCGAGCCGCCGCTGCAGAAGCTCGCCCGGTAATTCGCCATCGACATACAGCACGCGGCCGGCGTGCTCACACTTCCAACCGAGGAAATCGTCGCCGCGGGCGACGGCGTGGCCGATGCCCAGCGCGAGCCACGTCTTTCCGTGTCCGGGCTTCGCGTCGATCATGCAAAGCCCCGTGGTGGTCAACCACGGTCTCAACAGATACTTCCGCGGCGGAAATTGCAGCCCCATAAACTCGGCCACGCCCACAGAACCGACGTGATCGGGCGGCTTGACGATCGGTGCTTTCAGCAACGCCTCGCGCATGCCGGCGACGCTCATGCTGCCGTCTACCAGAACGTCGTTCCAGTCCTCGCCATCGCCGCGTGGCGTCGCTATCCGCACCACGTGGCCCGCTGCAGCCCACTGCTCTGCTGCTCGCCGCGCCCAATGCTGCCCCGGCTCGTCGTTGTCCGCAGCGACGATGATTTCGCTGCACTCCGGAATCGCAAATGGCGTGCTGCTTGTCGTTAGTGTGGCGATGCCGGGCAGTCCCGTCACTTGCATCGCGCTCATTACCGATTCGGGCCCCTCACCAACGACGAGCGGGCGATTTGGGTCGATATCGGAAAGTTGGGTGTAGCCGCCGGCTGCCACCCCGTACATGCGCTTGGGCTTACTGCCGTCGCGGAGGGCTAGCTTGGTCTTGGCGTCGGCCGAGAGCCACGTCACGTGCGCGCCCGTCAAGAGATGGCCATTCGTGATTATGGGGAGAACCATGGCGGGAGAGCGCCAACCGGTCAGCCGCTTCGAGTCGGCCGCGGACATCAGCATCGCCGCCGGTGGTGCCGTCTCGATGCCGCGGCCGGCCAAGTAGGATGTCGGCTTGCGCTCGGACAGCAACGCCGCCCGCACTATGCGCCAAGCCCTGATCTGCCGCTCCTCGAGGCTCTCCTTTTCGCGTTTCTTCTGTTCCTTCTGTTCCCTCCGCCTCCGCTCACGCTCTTGGCGATCGGGGCGAACGGAAGACCGGCTTGCCCAGAGACTGAGCTGCCTTAGCGCGTCGATCACCGCTTCCTGCGAGCATCCGGCAAAGCACTTTACGAGCACCCGGCCATCGGCTTCCGAGACGCGCAACGAAGGCCGCTTGTCGTCGTGGGCCGGGCATTTGCACATGCCCGTCGCGGGATTTCCGCCCAGGCCATCGATGATTTCGGCGGCGGTCGTCATCGCGGACCTCGAGACGCCGCGATCCGCGACTGCTGCCACGCGCGGACTTCCGACGCGAGCCACCCCTTGGCGCGCTCGCCCAGCTTGATCGGACGGGGGAAGATGCCCTTTTCGATGTAGTGCTCTATCTGCGTCCGCTTGAGACCGCAGAACCGCGGCAGGTCGGCCAGCCGGATGATTTCGTCCAGGTATTCCATGTCGCGTTAGCTCCTCTCCGGCGCCGTTGCGCGCCGTCCTGGAGCCAAACATACGCGTGGACCGTCAAACGAACTCGCCGAAGAAGTCGCGACTAAGGCTTTGGCTTCGGTCCCATCAGCTGGACCAGCCATTCCGGCGAGACATTGCCGCGCTTGCCTAGTCTCTTTCCTCCACGCTCCTCGGCGATGACATCTCGCGCGGCTTGCAGCTTCGTGCCTCGCCTCCACCCGAGCTCGGCCCAGCGCTGCCGCGCCATCGCGATGATCGCGCGCCTGGCGACCCGATCGTTTTCACTTTCCGGCGGCCGGCGGCGCCCCTGACCGCGGCGCTGCCCGTCCTTGGCGCAGGCCAGGACCACCTTGGCCCCGAAGACGGGAATCGTGATGGTTTCTCGGTCTTCGAGCACCGCCATCGTGATTTCTTCTTCGAACAACTCCACTGCGCGCTGCCTATCGAGACCGCCAAGCGTCCAACTGTCCCACTGCGGAATCATCGTCGCGCCCCGATCGACACGACCTCGCCCGGCGAAGCCGCAGGGTTGGCGCAGTACCGCGACCACGCGTCCATGAGCTGCCGGCGCTTGTCGAACATGGACGCCCGGCGATACGCGCGCTCGGTCTCCGACCCGACCACGTGCGCTAGGCTTAGCTCGATCGCGTGGTTGGAGAACGCCGTCGTCTCATGCGCCCACGTCGAGAAGGTGGCGCGGAAGCCGTGCGGCACGACGTCGGGTCGCAGGCGGCGAAGAACCTTCCACATTGCCGTATTCGCGGCGATCGGCCGGCCGGGATGGACCGGCGAAACGAAGACGAACTCTCCCTCGCGGGGCAAGGACCGCAACAGCGAGGCGGCGTGATCGGACAGTGGCACGCGGTGCTCGCGGGTAGCCTTCATTCGCGCCGCCGGGATGACCCAGAGCTTGGCGTCGAGGTCGAACTCGGACCAGACTGCGTTGGCGACCTCGCCCGTTCTCGCCGCGCACAGGACCAAAAATTCCAACGCTCGGGCTGCGACGCCGCCCACGGCCCGCAGCTCAGACATGAACTGCGGAAGCTCGGCGTAGGGCATCGCCGGATGGTGCTCGACCCTTGCGACCTTCTGCGGCGCCGGCAGCGCCTCGGAGATGTGCCCCCGCCATCGCGCCGGATTGTCTCCGGTCCGGTAGCCGCGGACCGTCGCCCAGTCGAGCACCGCCGCGATGCGGCGCAGCACCCTGCTCATCGTCGCGGGCTTCGCCTGCCAGTGCGGCTCGACGCACGCCAAGACGCGGCCCACATCAACATCGGCGACGGCGAGCTTGCCGATCCTCGGCAGCACGTAGTCGCGCATGGTGTGGCGGAACTGTTGGCGGTGCCTCGCGTTCGACCAGCTCGCCTCGTGGGCCTCGTAGTACTTCTTCGCCGCATCCGCGAACGTCATCGCGCGCGCGGCCTCCAGCGCCTTGGTTGCCTTGGCGGCGCGCCGGGTGTCGATCGGGTCGACGCCGTCGGCGATTAGCTGGCGCGCCTTCCGCGCTCGCTCGCGCGCTTCCTTTAGGGTAAAGTCGTCGAGCGAGCCTAGCCCCATGAACCTCTCGCGGTGGTTCAGCTCATATCGAAGCAACCACGATTTCTTGCCCGTCGGGCCCACCTGCAAGTACAGTCCGCGCGTCTCGGGGTCGCGGTGGCGCCCCTCCGTGAGCTTCGCAATGCGCTTCGTCGTCAGTGTCATGATTTCGGGCCCCGCCCTAACCCCCGGCTCAGCCGCCGGTTGCTAGCGGCCGTTATAAGCGCTCTGCGGGCGAAGATAAAGTGAGAAGTTGCTGTGGGACAGAGGTTTATTGATGCGCTGGCGGCGCTCGCCGGGTGTTACCGGGCCGGGCCCGCGCGGCTATAGTGGCCCCTCTCCCGCCAAGATCTGAGAAGACCACGTTGAACGACTACGCGAAGCGAGAGGCGAATGACGGTGCAAGAACGTAAGCTCAAGCCGCAAGAAACTGAAAGCTCGTCCGCGGCAGCGCCCGGAGATAACCGGCGGACCGCCGCTGACGGAAACCGGCGGCGTGCTCACCATCGACCTCGAGGCAATCGCCGCCAATTGGCGCGCGCTTGCCGATCACGTGGAGCCGGCCGAGTGCGCGGCAGTGGTGAAGGCCGACGCCTATGGCTGCGGCTTGCGCGAGGTGGCAGCCGCGCTCGCCGCGACGGGATGCGAGACGTTTTTCGTCGCCCACCTCCACGAGGCGCGCATCGTCCGGGAAATCGCGCCGGATGCGACCATTTATGTGCTCAACGGCATCCCGCCGGACGGCGCGCCGCAATTCGCTGCGGTGCGCGCCCGGCCGGTGATCGGAAGCATGCCCGAACTGCTCGAATGGGACGCCTTCTGCAGCGTGAACAATTGGACCGGGGGCGCCGCGCTCCATTTCGACACCGGCATGAACCGCCTTGGCGTTCCGGTCGACGAGGCGCCTGCGCTCTCCTCGCGCATGAAGATGCCCAAGCATGGGATTTCGCTCCTCATGAGCCATCTCGCCTGCGCGGATGCGCCGGATCATCCCCTCAACGCGCGGCAGGTCCAGATTTTTCGCGAGCTGCGGATGATGTTTCGCGGGGTTCCGGCCTCGCTCGCCAATTCGTCCGGGATTTTTCTCGGCCCCGCCACCCATTGCGAGATCGTCCGTCCGGGCGCTGCCCTGTACGGGATCAACCCGACGCCTGCGGAGGCCAATCCGATGCGGCAGGTTGTCAACCTCAAAGGCCGAATCGTTCAGGTGCGACAGGTCCCGCGCGGGGGCAGCGTCGGTTACAGCGCCACCTGGACCGCGACGCATGAGACGCGCGTAGCCATCGTCTCCGTCGGCTATGGCGATGGCCACCTGCGGGCCGGCGCGGCGCTTTCGGGCGAACAGCCGGTCGCGATCATTGCCGGAAAGCGCTGTCCGGTGATCGGCCGCATTTCGATGGACCTGCTCGCCCTCGACGTGAGCGGGGTTCCGGAAAAATCCGTTCGGCGCGGCGACTTCGCGACGCTGCTCGGCGACGGGATCGAGGTCGATGAACTCGCGCGGTTTGGCGACCTCATCGGCTATGAAGTGCTGACGAGTCTCGGCCGGCGCCACCACCGCGTGTGGAAGCCGCTGGCCAAACAAGGGTGAATTCGCGCTCTCGCGCCCATTTCTCCTCGCTCGGGGAAGAGGTGCCATTCGGCGCGAATCGGATAGCCTGATCGCGTTCCCTGCCCTGCATCGTGGTCGACATGGCCCGCAGTGCCGCTCATTTCGTCTGCCAGAACTGCGGCGCGGTCACGCGCCGCTGGCAGGGCAAATGCGACGCCTGCGGCGAATGGAACACGATTGCAGAGGAATCGTCCGGGCAGAATGCGCCGCGTGCTGGCCTTGGCCGTGCGCCCCGCAAAGGCCGGCCGTTCGCGCTCGAACCGCTCGCCGGCGCCTCACAGGAAGCGCCCCGCCTCGTCTGCGGGGTCAAGGAATTCGACCGCGTGACCGGGGGCGGCCTCGTGCGCGGCTCGGTCGCCCTGGTGGGCGGCGATCCGGGGATCGGCAAGTCGACGCTGCTGTTGCAGATCGCGGCCGCGCTGGCGAAAAGCGGGCATCGCGCGGTCTACGTCACCGGGGAAGAGTCGCTTGCTCAGGTGCGGTTACGTGCCGATCGGCTCGGTCTGTCGGCTTTGCCGGTTGCGATCGCGGCTGATACATCAGTTGAGGATATTATCGCAACCATCTCACAAAAAGAACCTTATCACCTCGCCGTCATCGATTCCATCCAGACCATGTGGACCGACGCGGTCGAATCGACGCCCGGCACGGTGACCCAGGTGCGTGCGTCCGCCCAGGCGTTGATCCGCTTCGCCAAGCGCTCTGGCACCGCCCTGATCCTCATCGGCCATGTGACCAAGGACGGCCAGATCGCCGGGCCCCGCGTGGTCGAGCACATGGTCGACGCCGTGCTGTCATTCGAAGGCGAAGGCGGCCACCACTTCCGCATCCTGCGTGCGGTGAAGAACAGGTTCGGACCGACCGACGAGATCGGCGTGTTCGAGATGACGGGCGCGGGCCTCGCCGAGGTGGCAAACCCCTCCGCGCTGTTTCTGTCGGAACGCGATCTCGGCGCGCCCGGCACCGCCGTTTTTGCTGGCATTGAAGGCACCCGCCCCCTCCTGGTCGAAATCCAGGCGCTGGTCGCCCCGACCGCGCTCGGCATGCCGCGCCGCGCCGTGGTGGGCTGGGACCTGAACCGCCTGTCCATGCTCCTTGCGGTGCTGGAGGCCCATTGCGGCGTGCGGCTTTCAGCCCACGACGTCTACCTCAATGTGGCGGGGGGCCTGCGCATCCAGGAGCCTGCCGCCGACCTCGCCGCGGCAGCCGCTCTCGTCTCCTCGCTCGCGCAGACCCCGCTGCCGGCGGATGCGGTATATTTCGGCGAAGCGTCACTCTCGGGCGCTGTTCGGCCCGTGGCGCAGGCGGCGGCCCGCCTCAAGGAGGCGGCGAAGCTCGGTTTCGCGCAAGCCTTCGTGCCCGAGGCGGCGCGAAGCGAGGCCGGACACGATCCGGCCCTCAAATTAGCCGGCATCGCTTCGCTTGCCGACCTTGTCGGGATTATCGCACCCGACGCACACCCGCGCCGACGTGGAAAGCTCGGTATGCACGACGGCTGATATTGCGGGGTGACGCGGCGGTTTCGGCCCGCTATACACGGGCGCGCGACATGCCCGCGTGGTGACCGCCCGCCTCGGCCCGCCATGCTCGAATCACCGGCCCTGGAATGTATCTCGATCTCATCCTGATCGCCGTGATGCTGATCTCCGGGCTCCTCGCTATGGTGCGGGGGTTCATGCGCGAGGTTCTGTCGATCGCCGCCTGGGGCGCCGCCGCGGTTGCGACCCTGTTCGCCTATTCCCGCGTCCTCCCCTACGCCAAGCAGTATTTCAACAACGACTACGTCGCCGCGGGCGTGACCATCGGCGGCGTTTTTCTGTTGACGTTGATCATCATCTCCGCGCTGACGGTGCGGCTGTCCGATAAAGTGCTCGATAGCCGAATCGGGGCGCTTGACCGTACCATGGGCTTCCTGTTCGGCCTTGCCCGCGGACTTCTGATCGTGGTGGTCGCCTTTGTCTTCTTCAACTGGCTGGTGCCGGCGAAATCGCAGCCCGAAGCCGTGCGCAATGCGCGCTCGCGGGTGGTGCTGCAGGGCACCGGCGAATGGCTGATGTCGCTGTTGCCGGAAGACCCCGAGAACACCATCTTGAAGAGGCTGAAGAAGAAGAAGCCGGAAGAAGAGGGGCCGGAGGCTCCCGGCCAGCGGTCCGACCGCGCCGGCGGCTACCGAGAGGCGATCTTGGCAAGCGAGCAGGCAAACGCAATTTACGTAATCGATCGGCGGCTAGGGGTGGCGCACGTCAAACGCCACGCCTCGGCGGCCTGAGGCGGCCCATGTCTTGCAATCGAGGGACCCGATGACGACGCAGCACAATTCAGGGACCCTCGGCTGCAACCTCGACCCCGACGACGGCCACGACCTCGCTAACCTCGACGGAGACCGGTTGCGCGAGGAATGCGGCCTGTTCGGCATTTACGGGCACCACGACGCCGCCGCGATCACCGCGCTCGGCCTGCACGCCCTACAGCACCGCGGCGAGGAGGCGGCCGGCATCGTCACCTTCGACGGCAAGTTCTATCATTCCGAACGCCGGCTCGGCCTCGTCGAGGAAACCTTCTCCAAGCGCCACGTCATCGAGCGATTGCCCGGCCAGCTTGCGATCGGCCATGTGCGCTATTCCACTACCGGCGGCACCCTTCTGCGCAACGTGCAGCCGCTGTTCGCCGAGCTGAATTCCGGCGGCTTTGCCGTCGCCCATAACGGCAATCTCACCAATGGCATCGCGCTGCGCCGCCACCTCGTGCGCGAAGGCGCGATCATGCAGTCGACCACCGACACCGAGGCGATCCTGCATCTCGTCGCCTGCTCGCGGCGCGGCCTGTTCGTCGACAAGTTCATCGAGGCGCTGCGGGCGCTCGAAGGCTCCTACTCGCTGGTGGCGCTGACCAACAAGAAGCTGATCGCGGCGCGCGACCCGCTGGGCATCCGCCCGCTCGTGCTCGGCGAACTCGACGGCTGCCCGATCATCACCTCGGAGACCTGCGCCCTCGACATCATCGGCGCGCGCTATGTCCGCGACATCGACAACGGCGAGGTGCTGGTGTTCGACGAGACCGGCTCGCATATCCACAAGCCGTTCCCACCGAAGCCGCCGCGGCCGTGCATCTTCGAATACATCTATTTCGCCCGGCCGGACTCGATCGTCGGCGGACGCAGCGTCTACCAGATCCGCAAGAATATGGGCCACGAGCTCGCGCGCGAGGCGCCGGCGGACGCCGACGTGGTGGTGCCGGTGCCCGACTCCGGCGTTCCCGCCTCGATCGGCTATTCGCAGGTGTCCGGCATCCCCTACGAACTCGGCATCATCCGCAACCACTATGTCGGCCGTACCTTCATTCAGCCGACCCAGGCGATCCGCGAATCCGGCGTCAAGCTCAAGCACAACGCCAACCGTTCGGTGGTGGCCGGCAAGCGCATCGTGCTGATCGACGACAGCCTGGTGCGCGGCACCACTTCGGTGAAGATCGTGCAGATGATGCGCGAGGCGGGCGCGCGCGAGGTGCATTTCCGCATCGCCTCGCCGCCGATCACCCACCCCGATTACTACGGCATCGACACGCCCGAGCGCGAGAAGCTGCTCGCCGCCAATCACACGGTCGAGGAGATGCGCGACATCATCGGGGCGGACTCGCTGGCGTTCCTGTCGGTCGACGGCATCTACCGGGCGATGGGCGAGAAGGCGCGCGACAATGTGCGCCCGCAATTCACCGACCACTGTTTCACCGGCGACTACCCGACCCCCCTGCCTGACCAGCTCGACGCCGAACGCCCGCCGCGGCAGCTCTCATTGCTGGCGGAGGCGAGCTGAGGGAGTAGTTCTCCGCGCGCCCATGCTGATAGGAAGCGTAGGGTGGACAAAGCGTAGCGTGCCCACCGGCATAGGGTGGTGTTCCACCGGCCGCTCTATCGATAGCACAACTTGATCCGCGTGGGCACGGCGCGTTCCGCGCCTTTGCCCGCCTTACGAGCTGCGCTATCAGCCCATGGTAATAAGGTGCCATGAACGCCGTTGAACAGAACCTTGCCAGCTGGAAGGAATCGCTAGTCCCGAGCATTCCGGTCGGCGGCCTGCTGTCCCGCAACCCTGTTGCGTACAAGTGGAAGGCGCCCTTTCGGGTCTGGATGCTGCGCGAAGCCGTGTTCTGGCGGCTGCATGACCTGATGACCCAATCCTACGCGCTGTATCAACAGGGCCACGGCTTGGGCGCGCGCATCCTGTTGCGAAGTGGGTTCGAGTCGCTCGCCACACTAATCTACCTCAACCGGCTCATGCAGCAGGTGCTAGAGGGCAAACTGAACTTTCATGCCTTTAGCGATAAGACGACAACGCTGCTGCTCGGCTCGCGAAACAATGAGCGTGGCCCGCGCTCGCTCAACATCGTCACCGTGCTGGAGAAGTGCGACAAGCGGTATCCCGGCCTGATGGCGCTATACGCCGACCTGTCGGAGAGCGCACACCCGAGCTACGAAGGCCTGTGCCTGGGCTACTCGAAGATCGATCATGACGAGTACGAAACGAAGTTCTCAAACCGCTGGATGAAGCTATACGGCGACCGGCACCCGGCTCGATGGAGCTGTGCATGGAGACGTTCCATCACGAATACAACACCGTGTGGCCCGCCCTAATGGAACAGCTCGAAAACTGGATTGAAGTGAACGACGCCGAGCTTGAAGCGAGCAAGAATGACCCCAGACCAGCGGAATGAAGCAAGCGCAGCCCGGATGAGCGCAGCGATATCCGGGGTTCTGCAGCCAATGGCCACTTCCGCTTGCCCAGGATTTCGCTGCGCTCATCCGGGCTACGAACTCGTCGCCGCCGGGCGAAGACCCGGCGGCCCATAGGGCCGCGCCGCATTCGCCCATGCCTCATGGTGAGGAGCGCGGCGAAGCCGCGCGTCTCGAACCATGGGCAGCGGCAATGCACAGCCGCATCCTTCGAGACGCGGCCTTCGGCCGCTCCTCAGGATGAGGAATGACCATCCTCCCTCACAATAAGCCCACCCCTCACCAATACGCGGCGTCGTCGGGGTAGCGGCCGACATCGGGCCAGCGATCGAGCCAATCGCGCGCGACCTCCCGTCCTTCCGCGCGCAGCCGGTCGATAAAACCGCGGCTGCGGTCGAATTTCGATGACGTCTTGAGGTCCGTCGCCGTCTCCTGCGTCATCTTGATGGTGCGCACCGTCACCGGCTTGTAGTCCTCGGCGAGCTTGCCGCCGTAGCGCTCGATCATCCCGTTCACGGTGAGGACAAAATCCAGCTCCTTGTTGAGCGACAGGTTGCCCATCAGCTCGTTTTCGCGATCGCGGATTTCCGCATTGGAGCGCGGCTGCTGCTGCGATTGCTGCGGATTGATGCGCACGATCCATAGTTCGTCGGGCGCGTGCTCCTTGCGGACGCCGGCGAGGAACTCGCGAATCGGCGGGTTCTGCGAATAGAGCCCGTCCCAATAGTAACCTTCGCCGATCTTCTCGGCCTCGCGCACGTTGGGCAGCGTTCCCGATGCGGCCACCCCTTGCAAACTCAGGGGCAATCGCTGGCGCCAGCGATGCATGACCGAGGCCTCGGTGTGCTTACCGCCTTGCGCTTCGCCACCGCCTTCGCCATTGCAATCGGAATCGAACACGGTTTCGGCGCCGTCGATGATTTCCGAGGCCCCGAGCAACAGCCGCGTCTGCACCTTCTGCCATTCGATGCCGTCGAACTGCGGACAGGCCTCGGCCAGCATGTCCGAGTAATCGAAGTATTGCTTGCGCACGCCGAGGAGCGGCAGCCCGGCGCTTACCGCCTGGCTGATCACGCCGCGCGGATTGAGGCTGAACACCGGCGCGTTGAAGCCGAGCACCGGCGCCTCCTTCTCCTGCGCCGTGAGCGCCGAGAATGAAAACAGGTTGAGCATGAGTTCGGCCGGCGTCGTCGCTGCGAAGGCGTCCCAGAAGCGGTTGAGCTTGTCGATCGCCGCGCGCACCGAGCCCGGGCGGCTATTCTTCGGGGCGAGGCCGTACCACACCATCAGCGTACACAGTGCGCCTGCCGAGGTTCCGCTCAAGCCCACCAGTTCGAACCGCTGGTGCTCATGGATGTCCTTGAGGATTTCCGTGAGGACCCCGACCTCGAATGCGGCATGCGTTCCGCCGCCCTGGCAGGCGACGGCCACTTTCGGCATGTGATTAGTCATCGATCGTCCCCTCCGGCGGCGACTCCACTACGCCACGCATATTACTGCGGGTTCGGTTCCCTTGATCAATCGCGGCGTCATCTTCCGTGAGGAGCGACCGGAACAGGTCACCGATGCGAGTAATCGCGCATGGTTATCGCGCCGCGTCGCGCAAAAATGGCGCAGCCTCACTCACACCACCTCGATCGCGACGTGATAGCTCATGTTCGAGCGGGCTGTGCCCACATAGCTCCCCTCGACCGGCATCGTTCCGGCCGGCGTCGGCGCGGCGGCGATCGCGACATGCGTATCGGCGATCGCGAGCCCCCATGTGGGATCGTAGCCCCGCCAGCCGCCGCCCGGCAGATAGACTTCCGGCCAGGCATGCAGATGCCGGTCGGGGCGCTTGCTGTGTGCCTGATAGCCGCTGACGAAACGCCCGGCGAGCCCCTGGGCGCGGCAGGCGGCGAGAAACAGCAGCGCTATATCGCGGCAGGCCCCGGCGCCCACCAGCAGCGTCGTCTCGGGCGGATAGGAATCGCCGTCGTCCCGAAGCTCGTGGACGACCGTCCGATACAGGTGGCTGCTGAGCGCCGACAAAAAGTCGAGCGTGTCGCCGCCGCTTTGCCGCGCCAACTGGTCGGACAAGTCGATTATTGTGGCTGGCAGCGCCTCGCGCTTCGCCCGGCAAGCGGCAAGCTCCGCTGGACCGGCCACCGGCAGGCGGATGAATTTCGGATCGAGCAAGAAATCGAACGGGTTCGCCCGCGTGGTTTCGACCTCGAAGGCGCTTTCGAGCGAGAATTGCGTGGTCGTTCCGGAAAACCACAGGTGCGTCACGCTGTTGCCGTGGAGATCGAGCTGGTCGCTGCGCTTGGCGGGTGCAGGCTCGACTCTGAGGTCGTACGCGAGGATATGTAGCGTCCCGTCGGAGCGCGGACGCAGCCGCACGACATGCGGCCCGAGCGCGACCGGGGCGTCGTAGGCATAGTCCGTCTTGTGGACGACGCGGAATCGCATGACCTTCCTCGGCGGACGATGAACAGATAAGGAACCGCCGTCCCGCCAACCTGTCAGTTGGTCTCGTCCGCGTCGAGCCCGAAAATAGGCAAATGCTCACCGCAGCTCCCCTACGACCTTCACGATCGCCGCGGTCAATTTCGCCAGCTCGTCTTCCCCGATGGTGAAGGCGGGCGTGAGATAGACAATTCTGCCGAACGGCCGGATGAACACGCCTTCGGCGACGAACCGGCTGCGCAGCGCGGCGAGATCGTCGATGCGGTCGAGTTCGACCACCCCGATCGCGCCCCTGACGCGCACGTCTTTGACCCGCGGCAGGCCGCGGCAGGGTTCGAGGCCGCGTCGCAAGCCTGCTTCGATCCCGCGCACCTGATCGAGGCGCGGCTCGCGCTCGAATAGGTCGAGCGAGGCGTTGGCCGCCGCACAAGCGAGCGCGTTGCCCATATAGGTCGGCCCGTGCATGAGCGCGTGCATGGGATCGTCCGACCAGAACGCGTCGAACACCTGCCTGCTTGCGACTGTCGCTGCGAGCGGCAGCGTGCCGCCGGTGAGCGCCTTCGACAAAGTGATGATGTCCGGCGTAGCGCCGGCCGCTTCGCAGGCGAACATCGTGCCGGTACGGCCGAAGCCGGTGAAAATCTCATCGAAGATCAGCAGAAGCCCGTAACGGTCCGCGGCCGCGCGCAGGCGCGTCAGCACGGAAGCATCGTGGAACAGCATCCCGCCTGCGCCCTGCACCAGCGGCTCGATGATGATGCCGGCGATCTCATCCCCGCGCGCGGCGAGTATGCGATCGAGGGCGGCTTCGCTTTCCTCGTCGCGCGGCAGATCGAGGATGATGTGCTCGGGCAGCAACCCGTGAAACAGGCGGTGCATGCCCTCGTCGGGATCGCCCACCGCCATCGCGCCGGTGGTGTCGCCATGATAGCCGCCGCGGAAGGCGACGAAGCGGGTGCGCCCGTGCACGCCTTTGTTGAGCCAGTACTGCACGGCCATCTTCATCGCGACCTCGACCGAAACCGACCCCGAGTCGGAGAAAAAGACGCGGTCGAGACCTGCCGGCAGCTTCTCGGTCAGGCGGCGGGCGAGGTTCAGCGCCTGCTCATGCACCAGCCCGCCGAGCATGACATGGGGCATCGTCTCGAGCTGGCGTGCGACCGCCGCGCTGATATGCGGATGGTTGTAGCCGTGGCAGGCCGTCCACCAGGAGGCCACCCCGTCGATCAGCTCGCGCCCATCGGCAAGGGTGATGCGGCTTCCCTGGGCGCGCACCACGGGAAGCGGTGACGGCGTCGTCTTCATCTGAGCGTAGGGGAGCCAAATATGGGGCAGACCCTGCTGGAACCAGGGCGGCCTCGCACCGCTAGTCGCCATTCGTAACGTCCTGCTAAATCTGCGCTCGGCGCATTCCAGCCCTGCCGAAACTGCTGGGCATTTTGCCTTGGAGAACGGGGCCGGTCACGCTACACCTCCACCATAAAAATGGCGCGGCCAGCTAGAGGCCCGAGGGGATGGATTCGCTCGTTTCCTATGCAACGACGAAGCTTGAGGAACTTGCCCAGGCAAGCCTCAGGCGCGATTTGTCCTGCACGGCGCGGGCTGCCGGCGTCATCGTCGAACGCAACGGCCGGCACCTTATCTCTTTTTCCTGCAACGATTATCTCAATCTGACCCAGCACCCCGCGATCGTTTCCGCGGCGCGCGAGGCGCTTGACCGTTACGGGCTCGGCGCCGGAGCCTCGCGGCTCGTCACCGGCAACCACCCGCTCTATGCCGAACTCGAAACCAGGCTCGCCCGCCTCAAGGGAACCGAAAGCGCCTGCGTGTTCGGCTCCGGCTATCTCGCCAATCTCGGCGTGATTCCGGCGCTGGCGGGCGAAGACGACCTCGTTTTGATCGACGAATTGGCGCACGCCTGTCTGTGGGCCGGCGCGCAGCTGAGCGGCGCGCGGCTCCTCGTGTTCCGTCATAGCGATGTCGACCATGTCCGCGCCCTTCTTACCGAACATCGCGCCGTCCATCGGCGGGCGCTCATTCTCACCGACGGCGTGTTTTCCATGGATGGCGACCTTGCGCCGCTGCCGGCGCTCTCCCGGCTTGCCCGCGTCTACGACGCCTGGCTGATGAGCGACGACGCCCATGGTATCGGCGTGCTCGGTGGTGGCCGCGGCTCGACCTTCGCCCATGATGCGCCGGTCGAGGTCCCGTTGCAGATGGGCACCCTGTCGAAGGCGATCGGGGCCTATGGCGGCTATCTCTGCGCCGCGACGCCGGTGATCGAACTGATGAAGAGCCGCGCCCGCACGCTGATCTATTCGACCGCGCTTCCGCCGGCCGTCGTCGCGGCGGCGATCGCCGCCCTCGACCTGATCGAGCGCGACCCCGGCTACGCCGCCCTGCCGCTCGCCAAGGCGAAGGCCTTTACCCGACGCGCCGGTTTGCCCGATGCGACGAGTCCAATCGTGCCCGTCGTCGTCGGCGAGGCGGACGCGGCGCTCGCCGCCTCCCGCATGCTGGAAGTGGAGGGCTTTCTCGCGGTGCCGATCCGGCCGCCCACGGTGCCGAAAGGCACCGCGCGCCTGCGTTTCTCCTTCACCCCGGCCCATTCCGACGCCGACATCGAGCGGGTCGCCGACTTGGTCAGGACCCGCGTATTGGCGGTTGCGGCATGACGACGGTGTTCGTGACAGCGACGGGAACGGAAGTCGGCAAGACCGTCGTTGCGCGCGGTCTGATCAAGGCGCTGCGCGCGCAGGGCCGCGCGGTCGAGGCGCTCAAGCCGGTGGTCAGCGGCTACGATCCGCACGAGGCCGCCGGCAGCGATCCCGGACTGCTGCTCACCGCGTTGGGCGAACCGGTCACGCCCGAGGGGATCGCCCGTATCTCGCCGTTCCGCTTCACCGAACCGGTCTCCCCGCATCAAGCCGCGCGCCGCGAAGGCAAGAAGATCGATTTCAACGCCGTGGTCGAGTTGTGCCGCTGGCGCATACAGTCCTGCCCCGGGGCCCTGGTCATCGAAGGCGTGGGCGGGGTCATGGCCCCGCTCGAAGACCGCCGCACCGTCCTCGATTGGCTGGTCGCGCTGAACCAGCCGATCATTCTGGTCGCCGGCAGCTATCTCGGCACGCTCAGCCACACGTTTTCGGCGGTCGACGTGCTCGAGCGGCGCGGCCTTCCCATCGCCGCGCTGGTCGTCAACGAGACCGCGGGAAGCCCGGTCTCCTTCAGCGATACGGTGGAGTCGATCCGCACGTTCTGCCCGACCCTCGACGTTCAGGGCCTGCCCTGGCTCGCGAACGGCAATCTCGACCACGCGGTGTTTCAGCACCTCGCCACGAAGCTTTAGAGCATTTTCCGGCGAAGTGGGAACCGGTTCGCCGCAGAAAATGCGACCACAAAAAGATAACTTGAGCGAATTCCGATTCCAATGGAACGGAATTCGCTCTAGGCCGCAGTCTTTTGTAAAAAGCTGACGAGACGCACCCTACGGCACCAGGATCGAGGAGCCGGTGGTGGCGCGCGATTCGAGATCGCGGTGCGCCTTCGCCGCGTCTTTGAGTGCGTAGGTTTGCTTGACCGGGATTTTCACTTTGCCGGACGCGACCACGTCGAACAGCTCGTTCGCGAGCCCGAGATAGTCTTCGCGCGTCGCTGCATAGTGGACCAGCGTCGGCCGCGTCACGAACAGCGAGCCCTTGGCCTGCAATAGGTTGATGTTGAACGACTCGATCGCGCCCGAGGCGTTGCCGTAGCTGACGAACATGCCGCGCGGCCGCAGGCAGTCGAGCGACGCCGGGAAGGTTGCCCGGCCGACGCCGTCATAGACCACCTCGCACAACTTTCCGCCGGTGATTTCCTTGACGCGAACGGCGAAATCCTCGTCGCGATACAGGATCACGTGGTGGCAGCCATTCGCCTTCGCGAGCTCCGCCTTCTCCCGCGACCCGACGGTGCCGATCACGTTTGCGCCCAGCAGGTTCGCCCACTGGCAGGCGATGACGCCGACCCCGCCGGCGGCGGCGTGGATCAGCACGTTCATGCCCTTCTCCACCTTGAACAGGCGTCGCAGCAGATAGCAGGCGGTCATCCCTTTGAGCATCATCCCGGCCGCCTGCTCGAAGCTGATGCCTTCGGGAAGGTTCAGCGCTCGCTCCGCCGGGAGCACGCGCTCGGCCGCATAGCCGCCAAGGCCGAGAACATAGGTCACGCGATCGCCAACCTTCAGGTCGGTCACGCCGGGGCCGACGGCGACCACCTCCCCTGCTCCCTCGTTGCCGGGAATGAAGGGCAACCCGGCGGGCGAAGGATACAAACCGGTGCGGAAATAGGTGTCGATGAAATTGAGCCCGCAGGCGCGCTGCCTGATGCGGATCTGGCCCGGACCCGGCTCCGGCGCATCGACCTCCTCAAAGGTCAGCACTTCCGGCCCACCGACCTTGTGTACGCGCACCGCAGCTACCATGACGCTTCTCCTCGATTTCCAGTCGCGGGAACTCAAGGCCCGCTAGGCCTGACCCAACTCACTTCGTCGCTCTCGATGCTAAACGCGCGACGCCGTCGGGGCATGTTCAGATATAGCCACGCGCTTGGCGATCGCGTCACAATTCTCCGCCCCCGCTGGCCGGTGAGCTTTCCTTGGTCCTTGCGCCAAGCATGCGCCGGCGTTTGCGCCGCTTGCGCAGCGCGATGATGTTAAACGCCTCCACCGCCCCGGCAAAGGCCATCGCGAAGTAGATGTAGCCGCGAGGAATATGGACTTCGAATCCATCGGCGACGAGCGCGACCCCGATCAGCACCAGGAAGGCGAGCGCGAGCATTTTCGTGGTCGGATGCGCGGCGACGAAGGTCGCCACCGGTCCGGATGCAACGTACATCACCGCGACCGCGATCAGCACCGCGCCGATCATGATGCGGATGTCCTGCGCCATGCCGATCGCGGTGATGATCGAATCGATCGAGAAGATGAGATCGATGGCGACGATCTGGAGAATGACCAGAGCGAAGCTTGCGTGCACGACGGCGCCGGGCGTGGCACCTTCGCCTTCATCATCGACGCTTTCGATTTCTGCATGCATTTCATGGGTCGCCTTGGCGATAAGAAACAGCCCTCCGACGATCAAGATTAGGTCGTGCCAGGAGAAGCCGCGCCCCAAGACCGTGAAGAGAGGCTCGGTAAAGCCGATCAGCCAAGTCAACGTGAACAGAAGAAGGATGCGGAAGACGAGCGCCAGCCCGAGCCCGATCTGGCGCGCCCGCGTCACATAGGCCGGGTCGACCCGCGACACCAGAATGGAAATGAACACGACGTTATCGATGCCGAGCACGATCTCCAAGGCGCTCAAGGTGACGAGTGCAGCCCAGGCGTTCGGATCGGTAAGAAGATCGAGCATGTGTGCATGAGGCTATGAAGAAGGGGGACCGCGCGAGTATATGGTGGCCGGTCGTCGAAACGAAAACCAACGCGACGGCGGGTCGCGGGGTCGTTCGTCCGGGGCATGAGGTGCATATCATGACGTTGAGCGATGGCGGCAGCGCGTCCGTCGAAGTGGTGGTCGTCGGAGGCGGGCCGGCAGGCCTGACCGCGGCGGTGGCGCTTGCCGGCGCGGGCGTACCGACCGCACTCGTCGCTGCGCAAAGCGGCGTCCGCGATAATCGGACGACCGCGCTATTTTCCTCTTCCGTCGCGGCGCTTGAAGCGATCGGCGCCTGGGAGGCCTGCCGCGCCGACGCGGCGCCCCTCAAGACGCTGCGCATCGTCGACGACACCGGGAGGTTGTGGCGCGCGCCGGAGGTGCGCTTCGACGCCGCAGAGATCGGACTGGAGGCGTTCGGTTGGAATATCGAGAACCGGTCCTTGGTGGCGGCCCTCGAAGCGCGCGCCCAGGCGCTTCCGTCGCTTCAGCGCCTGACGGCCGACGCCGCTGCGGTCGAGATCGGTGAAGACGGCGTCACCATTAGGCTTGCGGACGGCAGTGCGGTAACCGCGCGCCTGGCGGTGGGGGCGGATGGACGCCGCTCGATCTGCCGCGACGCCGCCGGCATCGATACACAGACTTGGCGCTATCCTCAAACGGCGCTCACCTTTAATCTGAAACATTCGCGACCACACTATGATATATCTACTGAATTCCATTCAACTAAAGGCCCCTTTACCCTCGTTCCCCTGCGCGGGCTGCGGTCGAGCCTCGTGTGCGTCACGGCTCCGGAGGAAGCCACGCGGCTGCTCCAGCTCGACCCCGCTGAGCGCAATGCGGAGCTGGAGCGGCGTTCCCACTCGATTCTCGGCCGCATCGAGGCTGAACCCGGCCACGGCGCGTTCCCGCTCGCGGTCAAAAACACCCGGCGAATGGCGGCCAACCGGGTCGCCCTCATTGGCGAGGCAGCGCATGTCATCCCGCCGATCGGCGCGCAGGGGCTCAATCTCGGACTGCGCGACGCTGCGACGATCGCGGAGTTGGCGGTGAAGGCGCGACGGGATGGCGCGGACGCGGGAAGCGGCGAGGTCCTCAGGAGCTATGACCGCCTGCGGAGGATCGACGTCGCCGCCCGCACCGCCGCGGTCGATCTCCTCAATCGCAGCTTGCTGACGGACTTCTTGCCGGTCCAGGGAATACGCGGCGTCGGCCTCTATCTGCTCGAGCGCATCGGCCCGCTTCGACGCGCGCTGATGCGCGAGGGGGTCGATCCGGTCGCGGCGCGTCCGCGCCTGATGCGCGGCGAGGCGCTCGCCTGAACGGCACGGACTTGGGAGATGTGCGTCAACGGCGGCATGAGCGCGGCGCGCCAGCCGATGCAGGTATTGACCGCGGCGCGCTTGGAACGGCTTGGCGGACGGCGAAGCTTCCTCTACGGTAGAGTAACGGGAAGATTTATCCTGCACGGCCTTTTCCGGCAACCCTGCGGCAACGCTCCGCCGCAAGATCTTTTAACAAAAGGAAAGAGCGTCGCTCGACCACTCGCCCCGTTCACATCCCGGTTTGCGTTCATCCACGGAAACAACAATGTCCATGAAGCTCCCGCGCAACTTCTATAAGCCGCTCGCCATCGGTGCGCCGACCCCCTTCCGCGAGCTTCCGCTCCACCTCGAACGGATGATCCATTTCGTTCCTCCGCATATCGAGAAAGTGCGAGCGAAGGTTCCTGAGCTCCTGGGCCAGGTTGACGTGGTTCTCGGCAATCTCGAGGACGCGATCCCGATCGACGCGAAGGAGGCTGCGCGGCACGGCTTCATCGAAATGGCCCACAACAACAATTTCGAAAACACCGGCCTCTGGGTCCGCATCAATGCGTTGAACTCCCCCTGGGTCCTCGATGACGTTCTCGAGATCGTCGAGGATGTCGGCTACAAGCTCGACGTGATGATGCTGCCCAAAGTAGAGGGCCCCTGGGACATCCATTATCTCGATCAGCTCTTGGCTCAGCTCGAGGCGCGGTTCGGCCTGCGCAAGCCGATCCTCATCCATGCGATCCTGGAGACCGCCGAAGGCGTCAACAATGTCAAGGCGATCGCCACCGCCTCCCCGCGCATGCACGGCATGAGCCTAGGCCCGGCCGATCTGGCCGCATCGCGCGCCATGAAGACGACCCGCGTCGGCGGCGGCCACCCGGAATACAAGGTGCTGGCCGATGCGACCGGCGACGGCGCGCCACGCATGGCGTTCCAGCAGGACTTGTGGCACTACACGCTTGCGAGCATGGTCGACGCCTGCGCCGCAGCGGGAATCAAGGCCTTTTACGGCCCGTTTGGCGACTTCTCCGACGCGGCGGCCTGCGAGGCGCAGTTCCGCAACGCTTTCCTGCTCGGTTGCGTCGGCGCCTGGACCTTGCACCCGAGCCAGATCGACATCGCCAAGCGCGTCTTCTCGCCCGACCCGGCGGAGGTTGCCTTTGCGCACAAGATTCTCACCGGCATGCCGGACGGCTCCGGCGCGGTGATGATCGACGGCAAGATGCAGGACGATGCGACCTGGAAGCAGGCCAAAGTCCTCGTCGACCTCGCCCGCCTCGTCGCTGCCAAGGACCCAGACATGGCGTCGCGGTACGGGTTGTAGACCCGGCGTCGGCTTGTCTTTCCGGCTATTCTGAGTAGCTGTCATGAGGTAGGTTAGCCTCATGAACAAGACGCGCCTCGGCAAGTACAAAATCGGCCAGGTCGTGCGCCACCGGATCTATCCGTTCCGCGGCGTCATCTTCGACGTCGACCCGGTGTTCAGCAACACCGAGGAGTGGTACCAGGCGATCCCTGTCGAGGCGCGCCCGAGCAAGGATCAGCCCTTCTATCACCTGTTCGCCGAAAACTCGGAGACCGAATATATCGCCTACGTCTCCGAGCAGAACCTGCTCCCGGACGATTCGGGCGAGCCGATACGTCACCCGCAGGTCGCCGAGATATTCGAGCGTGACGAGGATGGCGACTACCGGCCGCGCTTCTCTATCTTGAACTGACGGTGCAGGCGGGCGATCGCTGAGGGCTAGGGGCTGGGCCAGAAATAAAATGCGCGCCTGCCACGGGCGCGCTTTTTTATTTTGTTTCCGCGAGAAGGATTTAGAGCATTTTCCGGTGAAGTGGGAACCGGTTCGCCGCAGAAAATACGACCACTAAAAGATAACTAGCGAATTCCGATTCCATTGGAACGGAATTCGTTCTAGCGCGTCGCCGGAGTGGACTTCTGGCCGCCCTGCGCTTCCAGCTTTTTGCGCGCCTCTTCGGCCCGCTTCTGCAGTTCCTCCTGGAGCTTTTTCTGCTGCTCCGCGAACACTTTCGGGTCGGTCGGCGGCCCCTCATGCGCCTTGGCGAAATCGGTCAGCGGGAGGGGGAAGCTGATCGCCGACCCCGCAAGATTGATCGCCTGAATTGTAAGCGTCTGCCCCTTCTTGAGCTTCTGTACCATTTCGTCGGTCGCTTCGTAGTCAGCCATGCAACCGTTGGAGAAACAGGTGAAGAACGGCCCGGTCATGGGCTGTTCCTGATCGATGATCACGCGCGTGCCGTATTGGAGCTGCAGCGGCGCGGGAAGCGTGATCCGGAAGAGCTTTTTCGGCCCGCCTTCAGGCTCGATCAAGGCGGCGGCTATGACCGGAACGCCCGCCTCGGTGCGAGCATCCTTGCCCGTGAAGCAGACTTCCTTGGCATTGGCCTCTTTTCCCTTGCCGCAGAATTTCGTCCACGGCGAGTAGATGAGCTGCGGCGCCTGTTGCTGCGCCTGGCCCTGGGCAGGCTTGGCTGGAGCGGCCTGGGCTGGTTGCTGGGCAGGCTTCGCCGGTTTCTTTGCCGCTGGTTTTTGCGCGGGCTGCTGTGCCAGAGCGACGGGCGCGCCGATAATTAAGAGCGCTGCGGCGACCGCTGACAAACGCAGGCGGCGCACCGGCGGGGCCGATGCGATTGGGCTCGGACAAGTCATAGAGAACCTCTTCGTTGCCGTGCTGCAGCGCTTCGTCGCGCGCCAAGCTCCGTCCCCTAATAGCGCTGTAACAGCGTCAAAATGCGGCAGTAACGTGACGTTCGGCTGCGGCGAATGTTGCAGGCGATGCGTGTGCGGACCGCTTCGATTGCGCCGGCCAATGGTAACGTTGACGTTCCGTTAAGCGGCCGCACCTAAACTCTTCAAATCCGACGCGTAAGTAGTGCTGGCTGAGGCGCCCCATGTCCCTGCACGGTCCAATTGTCGTCATCGCCAATGAGCGCGATGGCGCGCTGGCGCGGGCGCTCGACTCAGCCGGCCTATCCCCCATCATCGACGCCCTATGGGCGAGAGCACTCGGCATCGTCGAGCGAGTCGTCCCAAGCGCTGTCGTCGTCACGCAGGCGGCGCTTGCAGCCGATCAGCGCATAATGGACGAGATCGCGCAGGCGATCGCAATATCTCCCCTTTACACGCCGGTGCTCGCCCGGATGGGGATCGGCGTTCTCGAGAGGATGCCGGAAGCGCTGCCAATCGCGGCGGACGCATCCAGCGAAAGCGTCGTGGCACGCCTCCGTGCGGCGTTACGCGTGCGCGCATTGCATGCCAGCGTGACCGACCAGGCGAGACTTCTCACCGGCGCGGCGGGCCCAGCCCCGCCAGACCTGCCGGAGGGCGACCCGCTCGAGGAAGCCACCGTGCTCGTCGCCGGCCGCGGGCGCTTCTATCCCGGCCTGACCATGGCCGTGGGAGAACGGGTCGGCGTTATCGGGGCGCTCAGCGTCGAGACCGCCGCGAGCTATCTCAACGCGCGGGACGTCGACGGCGTCGTGATCGGCGAAGGTTTCGGCCCGGCGATGCTTGCCGCCTTCCTCACCGCTCTGGTCGAGGATGCCCGATTCCGCGATCTCCCGGTGGCGCTACTTCCGGAGCCGCCGCCTGCGATCGATTTTTCGCCGCTGGCCAATCTCGAACGTCTCGCCGGGACTCCCCACGAGGTGGTGGCAGGTCTTCTCCCGCTGGTCCGCCAACACGCCTTTACAGCGCGCTTGCAGCGCCAGCTCGTTTCGATCAAGGCCGATGGGCTGATCGACTCGCGCACCAGCCTGTTCACGACGGCTGGCTTTCTCGCCGATCTCGCGCGCGCGATCGAGGAGGCGCAAGGCCGCGCCGCCGGCCTGTCGCTCGCGCGCTTTTCGTTTCCGCCGGCGCTTGATCGACGCGTCAGCCTCGATGCGGCGCGGCTGATCAGCCGTCTCGTGCGCAACATCGATTTCGGTTGCCAGACAAGCGACGGCTCTATCTTCGTCGCCTTCTCGGCGACCGCTCTGCGCCATGCGCATGTCTTCGCTCGTCGCATCGCGAGCGTGCTACGCCATACGATGCTGGCGCCGGTCGGCAATCCGGGCGGCCAGGTCGACGCGAGTGTCACGCTGGCGACGCTCAAGGCAACCGATACGGTCGAATCGCTGGTCGCCCGCGTATCCGAGCCCGAGCCGGTTGCCCTCGTGTGAAGAGCGGTTTTGAGCGAATTCCGTTCCGGCGAAATTGGAGTTCGCTCAAATTATTCCTTTAGTAACGCATTTTCCGCGGCGAACCGGTTCCCACTTCGCCGGAAAATGCTCTAGCTTCTGCCATGCAGGAGCGGCTCGATGTCACAATCCAATACTCGCATCTCCATGCCCGTCGACGTCGTCTCCGACGTCGTCTGCCCGTGGTGCTTTATCGGCAAGCGCCGCCTCGAGAAGGCGATGGCGCTCGCCCCCGACATTCCGCTTAGCGTGCGCTGGCGGCCTTACTTCCTCAATCCGTGGGTGCCGCGCGAAGGGATCAGCCGAACCGAATATCTCACGACCAAGTTCGGCTCGGTCGCGGGATACGAACGCATCGCCCAGCGCATTGTGGCGGCGGCCGAAGCCGAAGGCCTCGTCTACGCTCTCGACAGGATCGCGCGGCAGCCGAACACGCTCGATTGCCATCGTCTGATCCGCTGGGCGGGAAACGCTGGCGCGAGCCCCGATGGCGGCGCCGCCCGAATGAAGCAACGATTGATGGAGCTCTACTTCTCGGAAGGCGCGGACCTCACGCAGCGGGAGACGCTGGTGCAAGCCGCAGTCGACTGCGATATGGACGCGAGCGAAATACGCGAGCGCCTCGGAAGCGACGTCGACGAGCTTGAAGTGACCGCGGAGGCCGTGGCCGCGAGCAATGCCGGGGTCGAGGGCGTACCATGCTTCATCTTCGGCGGGGTGCTTGCGGTCGCGGGCGCCCAGCCCCCCGATTATCTCGCCGGCGCAATCGGCCGCGCCTTTGCACAGTTCGAGCAGCGGCTTGCTGCGGGCGAAATCGCCAATCCCGAGGCGCGGCCCTATTGAGTTGCGTTTCGCTCGGCATGCACGATTCCCGTGCCGCAACGGATGCGGTGGCGGGACCGCCGTTGAGCCGCGATCCAGCGCGCGTTAACCAAACTTCGTTACGATTGCCTAATCCGCCCCACCATAGAGGTAGGGAGCGGGACGCACGCGCTTGGACACATGCGCACTCGATGTCGGTTTTTAACGCAATTTCGTGACGCGGCTGTTTCCGGAAATCCTCACTTCGGAGAAACCTGACTGTCGCACGCCCATCGAGCCTGGACAGTGGGTAGGACGCATGGTTACCAAGGAAAGCCCGGAAAAGCCCGATCAACCAATGCGTCCCTCGGCGCAGGTTGCCCCAAACGGCCGTACGGTGTGGAATCGAATGGTACGTCTTCGCGATGTTCTAGCGATCTTGGCCGCGAGCCTGTCGGTATCGGTTGCGAGTGCGGCGGCGGAGCCGGCCGGACGCGCATCGCCGCCGGCAACCTCCGCCTGGACCGTGATGCTCGGGGTTGAAGGGCGCCTCGAGCCGGTTTTCCCCGGGTCCGGCAGCTATGAGGTTCTGCCCTACCCGGTGTTCAATATTCGGCGCGCCGGAACCCCGGAGCAGTTTACCGCGCCGCGCGACAGCGTCTCTATCTCCCTCTACGATCTCAATTATTTCCGGGTCGGCGCAGTCGGACAGATCCGGCGGGCGCGGTATCAATCGGACGACCCGGCGCTGAACGGCCTCGGCGACGTTTCCTGGGCGGGTGAGGTCGGCGGCTTTGCGGAGTATTGGTGGGCGCGCTGGCTGCGCGCACGGGCGGAGGTCCGGCAAGGATTTGGCGGGCATCACGGCATCGTCTCCGATCTGACCGTCGATGCGGTCATCCCGGTGACGGGGCAGCTGACCTTCTCCGGCGGACCGAGAATGACGCTGGTCACCGCTGCGGCGAATGATCCTTATTACTCGATCACGCCGTGGCAGTCGTACTTGTCCGGACTGCCGGTCTATGACGCCAAGGGCGGCGTGCAGTCCGTCGGAGCGGGCGTGCAGGCGCGATACCGCTGGAACGAGGCCTGGGCGACTTACGCTTTCATGGAATACCAGCGTCTGACCAGCAGCGCCGCCAATTCGCCGCTTGTCGAGCAGCGCGGCTCGCCGGACCAATTCTGGGTAGGTCTCGGGACGAGCTATTCGTTCAATTTCTTCCTAAACTGGTGACATGACGCCGGTCGGCGCGCCGCTCCGCCGGGTCGATCGCCGCTTGCGGTGCAGTCGGCCCGTGCCGGGTTATAGTGCGCTGTCTCTCGACATTCCTCCTCGGCACTGAACCATGGCGCATATGGAAACGATCAAGAAGACCGGCTTGATCGCCATGGTCGTCGGCATCGCCGTCGTCATCGGCCTTACCGCATGGTCGGGATGGCGATTGGTCGGCGACGCCGTGGCCAGTGTCGGCATTGGCATCCTCGTCGTCATCCTCGTTCGCTCCATGACGGTCTCGGTTGCCGGAATCGGCTGGCAACTCCTGTTTCCGCGCAAGCTGCGGCCGGGCATGTGGCGCTGCATAGTGCTGCGCTTCGTTCGCGAGGGCGCGAACAACCTCCTGCCGTTCTCTCAGGTCGGCGGCGATCTGGTCGGCGCGCGCATGCTGACGTTTTCGGGGACGTCGGGGTCGCTCGCCTTGGCGAGCGTCATCGTCGATGTCCTGGTGCAAGCCTTAACCCAGTTCGTTTTTGCACTATGCGGGCTTGCGATTTTGATTGCGCTCGGCGGCCACGACGGTCTCGTCTGGACGGCCGCGCCGGGGTTTGTCATCGCAGCGATTGGGCTCGGCGGATTCTATTGGGTGCAGCGGCATGGCGGACGCCGCCTCATTTTGTCGGCGCTCGATCGGCTCGCGCGCAATCAGGCCGGCTTCCTCCAGACGAAGGTCGATGCGGTCTACGATTGGTTGACCGCGATCTATTCGAACCGCTCGAATCTCCTCGTCAGCACCGGCGTCCATTTTATAGGGTGGATCATCGGCACGGCTGAAGTTTATGCAGGGTTCGCCTTCATGGGCCACCCCGTCGGATGGGCGGAGGCGCTGGTGATCGAAAGTCTGATCGACGCCGTGCGCGGCGCCGCCTTCGCCGTGCCGGGCGCGCTGGGAGCGCAGGAGGGAGGACTGATCGTGCTGTGCGCGCTGTTCGGCATCCCGCCCGACCAGGCTTTGGCTTTGTCGCTGGTCAAGCGCGCCGCCGATGTGGCGCTCGGATTGCCGGGCCTTCTCGTTTGGCAAGTCGCCGAGGGCCGGCGCTTGCGAATCATCGACCGCGCCGGCAAGCCGCAGCCCGAGGCGATCGATAAACCTTCTGCCGGATTGTGATGAAGTCAGCATGGCGGGGGCAATTCTGACGATCATCGCAAGCCTCGGGATTCTGATGGCCGTTCTCGGCTGCGGCTATCTCGTCGCCGCCATCGTTCTCGTCGGGCGATTCGCGCGGGACCATGAACCAAGCCGGCCCTCGCCCGCCCCTGGCGTCATGCTGATGAAGCCGCTTTACGGGGCCGAACCATGGCTCTTCGACAATCTCGCGTCGTTCTGCCGGCAGAACTATCCGGGCCCCGTCACGATGGTCTGCGGCGTGCTGGCGCGCGAGGACGGCGCGACCGCCGTGGTCGAGGAATTGCAGCGCACCTTCCCGCGCGCCGCGATCGACCTCGTGGTTGACCCGCGTCTGCACGGTTCAAATCGCAAGGTCTCGAACCTGACGAACATGGCCGCGCGCATCGACAAGCCGATCGTCATCATGTCCGACAGCGACGTCCGCGTCGAACGCGATTACCTGTCCCGTGTCGTGGCGGCGCTGACGGCGGACGGCGTCGGCGGGGTGACGTGCCTCTACTACGGCGTCCCAGGGGAAGGACACTGGTCGCAGCTTGCCGCGCTCGGGATCGACGCGCATTTCCTGCCGAGCGTGATCGTCGGCTTGGCGATCGGTCGGGCGCGGCCCTGCTTCGGGTCAACCATCGCGTTGCGGCGAACGGCCCTGGAAGCAATCGGAGGATTCGCCGCATTCGCCGATCGCCTCGCCGACGACTATGCAATCGGAGAGGCATTGCGTCGCCGCGGCGAGCGAATCGTCATCCCGCATTTCGCCGTCGCCCATCGGTGCGAATACGGCCATTGGCGCGACCTGTGGGCGCAGGAACTGCGGTGGGCGCGCACGCTACGAAGCATCGATCCCGCTGGATACGCCGGGTCGATGGTCATGCATCCGTTCGCCTGGTCGCTGCTGGCGCTGGTCGCCGGCGGCGGAGCGCCGGCGCTAGTGCTGGCATTTTGCGCTATCGGGGGGCGTATGGCGCTGTTGTGGCGGCTCGAACAGGTCTTTGGGATTCCGCGCCACCCGTATTGGCTGATTCCCATGCGTGACCTATTCTCCGCCGCGATCTATCTGACGAGCTATTTCGGGCGCGACGTCGTCTGGCGTGGGCGCCGCTACCGGATCGGACCTGACGGCCAGATGTGCGAACGGAGGACGGAACCATGATGCGCACGCTATTTCTCCAGGGACCCTCGCACGAGGGGTTCGACGGAGGCGCAGGCGCACGTTATCAGGCCCGCCGCGAGATCCGCTCGTTCTGGTATCCGACCTGGCTGGCGCAGCCCGCGGCGATGGTCGAAGGATCGAAGCTGATCGACGCCCCGCCGCACCGGCTCAAACTCGCCGATATTCTCCCCGAGCTCCGTAATCGCGATCTCGTGGTGATGCATACCTCGGCGCCGTCCTTTTCCGCCGACGTGAAAACAGCCGCCGCGCTCAAAGCCGCAAACCCGGCGGTGAAAATCGGCATGATCGGGTCGAAAGTCGCGGTCGAACCGGAGAAAAGTCTCAAGGCTTCGGATGCCATCGACTTCGTCGCCCGCAACGAGTTCGACTACACCATCAAGGAAGTCGCCGAAGGCCGCGCGTTCAACCGCGTCGCCGGGCTTTCCTGGCGCAACAGCGAAGGGGCGATCGTGCACAACGAGGATCGCGCCATCCTCGAAGACATGGATGCGCTGCCCTTCGTCTCGCCGGTCTACAAGCGTGACCTCGTGATCGAGAATTATTTTAGCGGCTATCTGAAGCACCCCTATCTGTCGTTCTACACCGGCCGCGGCTGCAAATCGCGCTGCACCTTCTGCCTGTGGCCGCAGACGATCGGCGGGCACAAATACCGCACACGCAGCGTCGGCCATGTGATCGAGGAGGTGCAGTGGGCGAGGAAGGCGTTCCCGCAGGTCAAGGAGTTCTTCTTCGACGACGACACGCTGACCGACGACCTTCCGCGCGTCGAGGCGTTGGCGCGAGAAATGGGCAAGCTCGGCGTCGAGTGGAGCTGCAACGCCAAGGCCAATGTCCCGCGCAGCACGCTGCAAATCATGCGCGATAACGGCTTGCGGCTTTTGGTCGTCGGTTACGAGTCCGGCAATCAGAAGATTCTGCACAACATCAAGAAGGGCATGCTGATCGACGTCGCGCGGCGGTTCACCAAGGACTGCCACGATCTTGGCATAAAAATCCACGGCACGTTCATTCTCGGCTTGCCGGGCGAGACCAAGGAGACGATCGAGGAGACCATCGGTTTCGCCGCCGAGATGAACCCACACACGATCCAGGTTTCCCTCGCTGCGCCCTATCCCGGCACGTTCCTGTACAAACAGGCAGTGGAGAACGACTGGTTCGCGTTTGACGAAACGGCGCTGTTGTCAGATTCCGGCACGCAAATGGTGCCCTTGCGCTATCCGCATCTCAGCCACACCGAAATCAATCGATCGGTCGATGAATTTTACCGCCGCTTCTATTTCCGCGCCGGCAAGATCGCGGCGATCATGGGTGAGATGATGCGCAGCCCCGACGTAATGCGGCGGCGATTGCGCGAGGGGGTGGAGTTCTTCCAATACCTGCGCCAAAGGCGTGCGGCCGTGCCCTGACGCGGCACACGCCGGATATGCCCTGAATTCCGGGCGATTTGCGCGGTTCAGATCGGGCGATTGACCTTCGATCGTCGATTGGGTGAGGCGGCGATACCGAGCCCGACGCCTGACTCGACGGGCGTCTGCCTCTGTCCCGCGAGCTTTCCGGCGATCCGGCGAATCGCTATATCAGTGTTGACCCGTCTGAATAATATCGAAGAGGCCTTAGATGCGTAAGTCGGGAGCGTTGCTCCTTGCGATATTGTCCGCCTGCGTCATTGCAGTCAGCCTGAGTTTCGCGGCGAACGCCAAACGGGATCGCGATTGGGACGCCTGCAAGGGGTCCGACGCCGACGCCAGCATCGCCGGCTGCACCAATGTTCTCAGTCGCGGCAAGCGAGAGACACAAAGCGATCGGGCAACCGCCTACAACAATCGCGGCTGGAGCTACAGCCAGAAAGACGACCATGACCGCGCGATCGCCGATTACGACGAGGCGATCCGGCTCGATCCCAATTTCGCGCTTGCCTTCGTCAATCGCGGCTGGAGCTACGAGCGCAAGCGCCAGTACGACCGCGCGCTCGCTGACTATAACGAGGCGATCCGGGCCGATCCGAAATATTCGCTCGCCTACAACAACCGCGGCTGGCTCCGTCATCTCCAAGGCGACTATGACCGGGCGATCGCAGATTATGGGGAGGCGATCCGGCTCGATCCGAAAGATCCAACCGCCTACATCAACCGCTGCGGCGCTTATAACAGGAAGGGCGAACCTGATCGCGCCATCCCGGATTGCGAAGCAGCGATCCGGCTCGACCCAAAGGGCGCCTCCGGAGGGTATAGCGGGCGCGGCGATGCCTATTTCCGCAAGGGCCAGTACGACCGTGCGATCCAGGATTACGACAAGGGGATTCGGATCGACCCGGAATTCGGACGGGCGCGCGCTAATCGTGGGCTCGCCTACGAGAAGAAGGGCGACATCGAGCACGCGCGCGCGGACTTCAAGGCAGCCCTCGCGATTCCGCTGGAGGATAAATTCGAGCAGGAAGCCTATGATATGGCCCGCGACCGGCTGGCGGCGCTGGACAAGCAGGCCCCGCGCCAATCGCAAGCCCAGCCGACGTCGAGCCCCTCCCCTGCTCCGCCCGCCCCCGATGCGAGCGCACCGGCAGCAGTGGAATCGCCGAAGAGCACAGCTTCTCCTCCAGCCGCAGCCCAGCCAGCGTCGAGCCCGTCCCCTGCTCCGCCCACCGCCGATGCGAGCGCACCGGCAGCGGCGGATGCGTCGAAGAGCACGGCTTCTCCTCCAGCCGCAGCCCAGCCAGCGCCGAGCGCCTCCCCTGCTCCGCGCGCCCCCGATGCGAGCGCACCGGCAGCAGTGGAATCGCCGAAGAGCACAGCCTCTCCTCCAGCCGCAGCCCAGCAAACGCAGGGCAGCCGGGTCGCCCTGGTGATTGGCAACGCCGCTTATCCGGACGATAGCCAACTGCTCCCGCAGCCCATCAAGGACGCCCAGGCGATGGCGGAGGAACTGCGGCGAGCAGGCTTTGAGGTGATCGCCGGCGAAGATGTGAATAGGCAAAAGCTGGCGGCGCTGCTGAACAGATTTAAAGAGAAGATCCAGAAAGGGTCGACGGCACTCGTCTTTTTCAGCGGCTACGGCATTCAGAGCGGCAAGCAGTCCTATCTGCTCCCCATCGACGCTCGGATTTGGGCCGAGGCCGACGTGAAGCGAGACGGAGTCACTATTGAATCGACCCTCACCGGCATGGATTCCGCCGGGGCGGCGGTGAAGCTCGTCATCATCGATGCGGCGCGACGGAATCCGTTCGAACGGCGCTTCCGCGGTCTGTCGACCGGGCTTGCGCCTCTCGTCCCACCCGCTGGCACGCTCGCTATCTTTTCGGCCGCGCCCGACAAGGTCGTGAACGATTCCAATGGCGCGAACAGCCTGTTCATCACCGAATTGCTGAAGGAGATGCGTACCCCCGGCTTGAGCGCCGAAGCGATCTTCAACAGTGCACAGAAAGACGTGGCGCGCGCCTCCAAGAACGAGCAGCTTCCATGGGTGTCGTCCTCGCTGGCGGATGACTTCTTTTTCACGAAGCCTGTGACCCAGGACTCGACTTCGCCGCCCGCGCTTGCTCCGCCGCCGTCATCGACGCCGCAACGCTAGTTCCGCTATGCGCTTTCGGTTTCGCGCGAGGACATGCCTTCGTTAGGGAGAAACGCGCTGAAACGCCTCATCGTCACCGCTGACGATTTCGGACTCGCGCCGGAGGTCAACGAAGCGGTCGAGGCGGCCCACAAGAGCGGCGTCCTTTCCGCGGCAAGTCTGATGGTCGCGGGTCCCGCCGCTACCGACGCAATCGCCCGCGCCCGACGCATGCCGCGCCTGCGGGTCGGCTTGCATCTCGCCCTCGTCGACGGTCCCGCCCTGCTCTCGCGGGAGGAAGCGCCCGATCTGGTCGACGGCGAGGGGCGTCTGCGCACCGACCTCGCGCGGTTCGGATGGGAGATCGCCGTGCGGCCTGCCGTCAGGCGGCAGGTTCGCGCCGAGATAAAGGCGCAGTTCAAAGCCTTTCGCGCGACCGGCTTGCCGCTCGACCATGTCAACGCCCACAAGCATTACCATCTTCACCCGGTGATCGCGTACGAAATGCTCTCCGTTGGCCAAGCCTACGGCATGAAGGGCGTGCGCGTGCCGATCGAGCCCAGCCGGACTCTTGCCGCGGTTGAGCCGGGACGAAAGCCATCGCTCGCATGGATCATGGCGCCGTGGGCGCGTCGGCTCGCCCGAAAGCTTTCCCGGGCGGGCTTGTGGTCGCCGGATGCGGTGTTCGGATTGGCGTGGTCCGGGCAGATGACGACGGCGCGCTTGGCCGGCCTCATCAATCGCCTGCCGGCGGGCTGCAGCGAAATCTATCTACACCCGGCCATGCGCGGCGGATTTCCCTTCAGTGCGCCGGAATATCGCTACGCCGATGAGCTTGCCGCGCTGACAGCGGCAGAGACCGCGGCCGCCATACGCAGCGGCGACATCGCTCTCGGCGGCTATGCGGATTTCTTGCCGGCGGCACGCGGCCGGCTATAACGCCCGCCACCGCTCCGCATTCACCGCAGATAGCCTCCCGCGCGAAACCAGGCGATTGCATCGGCTATCGCTTCACGATAGGGCCGCGAGACATAGCCGAGTGCGCGCCGCGCTTTCGTATCGTCGAAAAACATGCGGTGGCTTGCAAGCCGTACGCTGTCGAGCGTCACGAACGGCTCGCGCTTAGTAAACCGCGCCACAAACTCGGCTACGAAAGCGACCGGATATGCCACCGCCACCGGAATTTTCAGCCGCGGCGGCGGCCGCCCGAGCATTTCGGCGATGTCCGCCAGCATGGTGCGCAGGAGCACATTCTCCCCGCCGAGAATGTAGCGCTCGCCGATTTCGCCGTGGCGCAGCGCCAAAAGATGTCCGGCCGCCACGTCATCGACATGCACGAGGTTCAGGCCCGTGTCCACGTAACCGGGCATGCGTCCGGAGGCGGCCTCGACGATGATGCGTCCCGTCGGCGTAGGCTTGACGTCGCGCGGCCCGATCGGCGCGGAAGGGTTGACGATGACGGCCGGCAGGTCACGCTGCGCCATATCCTCGACCAACCGTTCGGCCGCGACCTTGCTTCGCTTGTACGCGCCGACCGCATCGCTTTCGGCAAGCCGATCGGTTTCGTCCGCGGGGTTCTTTCGTTGCAGGTCGATGGTCGCAACGCTGCTCGTATAGACGATCCGTTCGACGCCGCATCGTTGCGCTTCCTCCATGACGGTTCGGGTCGTCTCGACATTGTTGCGATAGATGTCGGACGGATCGGGCGCCCACAGCCGGTAGGCCGCCGCCGCGTGGAATAGATAGCGGACGTCGCTCAGAGCCGCCGCCACGGCGTTGCGGTCGCGCAGGTCGCCAATGGCGAGTTCATCGTCGGGATGAAGGTTGGTCCGCGCGCTGGTCGCCCGCACCAATGTCCGCACGCGAAAGCCCGCGTTGCGCAGAACGGTGGCGATCGCCGAACCGACAAAGCCGGCGGCGCCCGTCACCAACACGCGTTCCGCATTCATACTAAAACCTCACCCTCGCCGTGGTCGAAGCAAACTAAAGGTGCGGAGGAACCGTCCGTTGCGCTCACGCGCATTCGGCTACGGCCGATCTCAATCCGGAGCATGACCTGCTCGGCGAGAGTGGGATTATCCACTCCCACTTGTCGCCGGTCCGGCAATCGCCGAGGGAAGGTAAGGCGACGCCAGCTCCGCCGCCGTAACGGTCGGCAGCCCTAGCCCGGGCCCGAGCAATTTCCGACCCCGCATCAACGTGCTGCGCGCCGCACGCGCGTCGAGCGCAGTTTGCACAAGAGCGGGTAGCTCGCGCGGACGCGATATCACCGAACAAATCATCGCGAGGATGTCCGTCGTCCCGTTCGGCCGCATCGCCGACACGGCGCAGGCCGGCAGCGCTCGTTCGGCCGGATCGGTAATCACCCAAATCGCCGCCATCGGAATACCGTGCCTGCGCGCCAAGCTGGCCACGATATGGGACTCCATATCCACCGCGACGGCCCCGGTCCGTTCGTAGAGGGCGCGCTTGTCCTCGGGCCGCACAACCGGAGCGGAAACTCCCATGATGGCCCCATGCACGGCGCCGGGAATCGTTCGCACCAGTCTTTGCGACCAATCCGCGTCCGTGGGCGTCCGGCTATCGCCATTCAGTACCGCGGAGCCGACCACGCATGTTCCAGGAAGCAAGTCGGGATTCAGCCCTCCGGCGACGCCGAAGCTAATCAATCCGCCGCAATCTTTCTTGCGCAGCCGCGCTTCCCTGATTGCTTTCGCAAGCGAGGACACGAGATTGCGGCCGTCGCCGCTGCAAATGACCCGCACCCCCGGTCCCGCGGCAATGCGGGCCTCAAAGGCCAATCCAACGACGACGATCATACCCCTTCACCCTAACGGAATAGTGGAATTCACATAACAGCTTTCCGAGCTGGTCGGAAGCGAGACGCCCGATGTGGACAGTCGGGGATCATCCCACAGTCGCTCCTCTATATCAACTCTCGCCCCAGAAAGATACTCGGCTACCAAACCCCTCGCGAGATTTTCTTCAGCGCCAGAAATCTGCCCGTTGCACTTCACTGTTGAATGGGCGCCTCCTTTCTCGTCCGATCTTGCCTGCAAGCCCGCGTCTCCGGTGGGGTTAGCGTCCCGACCGATGACGCAAGGTCTTCCCTACCTGCCGACCGCATCGTCGACGCATTTTTTCATATGGCTGGTCTTGGCCGCACCCGCGAGCTTCAATTCCGCCGACGAGTTCTCGCACGACGCCGTGGCGTCGCGCTCGCACTTCGTCATGAAGCTGGTCAGCGCCGCGCCGGCCGGCTTCTTGTCGGTTGCTTCGCTTTTGCAAGAAGCGTAGGCCATGCCGACGGCGACAAGGGCGATGCAAAGACCCCATGCGATCCGTTTCATTCCTGCCCTCCGATTCCTGAGCGAGGAATCGCGCCGGCTCCGAAGCAGAATACCGGCGCCGGGCCGCGACGCAAGGCGGTGAAAGTCCCAATACTTCTAGACGCTTCGTTGGCGCGACGAGGGGGGGTCCGTCGCGCCCTGCACAACCAGAGATAGAAAATCCGTGAGAACGGCGATCTACGAGCAAATCAGGGAGGTACCCTCTCTGATCGCATGCGACAAAGCAGCGTGCCCGCTCGCGCAGTTAATAATGCCAAATTGACCTGGCGCCGATCACCAGCGCGTCTACAGCCGATGCGCCGCCGTCCGGGTGCCACACGTAAGTAAGAACCGGTTGCAGCGTCCAGCCTGGAACGATCTGAAATAAATAATTCAGCTCGAGATTGGCTTCGTAGTCCTGGATGACTTCCGGCACACCGGTAAATGCGATCTCATCATGTTCGAAGGCTCGAACACTGTTGGAATACCGGGAGTACTCCAAATTTGCACCGAATTTGTCTTGCGGCCTGTTTGGAATCATGCCGGCGAAAACTAGCCCCGTTTGGAACCAGAAATTGATCAGGTTGCGGTCCTGCGGACTGCCGGATGCAAGTCCGAACAGCGTGATGCCGCTACTCGCGTCTCCGCCTTGGGGTCGATAGAGCTGCTGCTCAAACACGCCATAGACGCCGTTATCTGTCCTTCGCTTCAATGGCCGTCCCGAGCCGTCAGGATCCGCCAACAGAGTGCCGTCGTCGGCGAGCCGGTTGTCGTCAAATTTCCCGAAATGCGTCCAGGCGCCGAATTTCAATGTGGTGGCTAGTCCCGTATCCGTCTTCCCCTGATTGTTCCGGAACTGTGCCTCAGCGATCACAAAGGGCGGGTCCTTGAGGCGAAAATTGACACCGTATTTGTCGCGTAATTGTGGATCGCCTTCCCCAGGTCCGGCGGGATCGCCATTAAACACGGCAGCGAGCACCGATATGTGCTCGTTGGGATCGACCTTCACCCGCGCGCCCGGCGTCGCCAGCGGATAAGCCGGCCCGCCGCTCGGCAGAGCCGCGGCAATAATCGTCGGCCAGTCAGTCTGCAGGAACATCACAGCAGCTTCGGCGGAAAAGAACTCCACGTCTGCTGCAAGTTGGCCGGCGCGAAGGCTGGCGCCGCCATTCCAAAAGCTCTGCTCCAGCCAGAGTTCCGATAAACGCCCCGTTGGCATCGCCTCGATTGCGGCAATCGTGTTGATCCCGCCAACATAGTCGCGCAGGATTCGACCAGTGTTATGAATTAGGAATGCGTTGGTATGAAAGCTTAGGCCTTGCCAGCCGATCAGTTTCTCGAAATCAACCGTCATGTTGTATTCGAGCAAGCCCTGATCGATGAAGCCTCGGCGCAGACCGCCGTTCACATTGCCGAGCACGTCGTTGATATAGAAAAAGTTAAAGGTGACGCCGTAAGCGGCCAACAATGCCCGCAGTCCGGTCGGATCGCCATTGTATGGGAGGCTGGTTGCAATCGACGGATGGGCAATGCCGTTCGACGAAATTTCTCCCGCTGTTGCAGATTTGCCGAATGCACCAATCAGAAAAGCGAGAACGAGAATGCCAAGAAGGCGGCGGCGCAGCTGTGCGCACGCGCCGGCGCGTGCTTTGCGCACGCCCGTCCCCCGCGCCCCGGACATGTGCCGAACTGCGCGCAATCGGCGACCGCCCCCCAACGGTCCGTGGCCGCGCCTAAGTGGCGCGGCTCCGGCTCGTTAACTTACGACACAACTATGACAGAAGCGCAATTGGGACCGGCCAAAAAAGCCAAGTTCTGTTGCGCGGCATCCGCACCACACAGCAACAATGCGAGCCAATAACGTGCATGCAAGTCCGAGACCGCTGGGCGTCGCGCGCGATTGTGAATAGAGTCCTTATTCTCCCCACGCACCGCCTCGCCGCGGTCACGCCGGCCGCGCGCGCCGGGCCCCGAGCAGCAGCGACAACAGGGCCGCGGCGAACACGAAGGCGAGCACCACCTCGTTGACCATCGGCCAGCCGAACTTCGCCAATATCTGGCCAGAGAAAAACGAGCCGATCGCCATCGAGCCGAAGATGAGAAAATCGTTCACCGCCTGCACCTTGTTGCGTTCCTCCGGCCGGTGACACTGCGTCACCATGGCGGTCGCGCCGATGAAGCCGAAATTCCACCCGAGGCCGAGCAGGATTAGCGCGAGCCAGAAATGCGCCACGCTTGTCCCCGTGAGTCCGGCAACCGCCGAGGCGGCGGTCAGCGTCAGCCCGAGGCCGATCATGGGCCCCGTGCCGAACCGCGCGATCAGCGTTCCACTGACGAAGCTCGGCGCATACATCGCCATCACGTGCCACTGCAGCCCGAGGGCCGCGTCGTCCACCGAGTGAGCGCAATCGATCATCGCGACCGGCGCCGAGGTCATCACCAAGTTCATCATGCCGTAGCTTGCAACGCCGCAGATCACGGCAGCGATAAGTCGGGGCTGGCGGAAGATTTTTGCAAGCGGGCGGCCGCCGCTTGCGCTGGCTGCCCGCGGTGGCGCGGGAAAGCGCACCAGCGTGAGCACGGCGCCGGCGACAATCGCGACGACGGCTTGAGCGAGATAGCTCGCGGCGAAAAGGTATTGCGGCAGGATGTTCTTGGTCAGGATGATGAGCTGCGGGCCGACAATCCCGGCGAGCACGCCGCCCGTGAGCACCCAGGAAATCGCCTTCGGCCGGAACGCCTCGCTCGCCGTGTCGGCGGCGGCAAAGCGGTAGGACAAGTGCGCCGCTGCGTAAAACCCACCGAACGTGGTGCCGAGACAGAGCACCGTGAATGAGCCGAAGATCACCGCGCTCGCGCAGATGAGGCCGGCCAGCATGCCGCACAACGCGCCCGCCTCGAAGGCGGCAAGGCGGCCATAGCGCTTGGCGATCGCCCCCACGGGAAGCGTTCCGATCCACAAGCCGACCACATAGGTCGTGATCGGCAGCGTCGCCAACGATCTGTCGGGGGCGAGCACCGCCCCGATGATGCCGGCGCTGCCGAAAATCACCGCGGTGTTGGCGCCAGCGAGCGCCTGCGCGCCCGCGAGCACGAACGCGTTGCGGCGCGCGAGCCGGTCGTCGGTCAAATGTGCGATCGCGTTCTCGGCGATGGCGGTCATGCATTCCTCCAGGCGGCGGGAGACGTATAGCCTCCCCACGCCCGCCAGCGATAGGAAATTGTCTCCGTGTAGCGCACACTAATCGAAATGACTGTACGATGGGCGCGCGAAGACCAGCGGCTTGCCGTCCGCCCCGATGAACGCCGCCCTGCCCTTGCCCGCGTCGATGCGTCCGATCTCAGTCACGGCAACGCCGGCCGCGGCCGCCTCCTTAATCAACGCGGCGAGATTCTCTGCCGCCGCGGTCGCGATGATTTCGTAATCGTCGCCGCCAGTGAGCAATTCCGCGAGCAGGGCCGGCTCGGCTGCAACCGCGCGGCGCGCCCCCTCCGACAGCGGCACGCGCGCGGCGTCGATGATCGCATCGACCCCGGAAGCGCGGCACAGCTTGGCGAGGTCGCCGGCAAGTCCGTCCGACACGTCCATGCCGCCCGAGGCGTAGCGGCGCATGACATCGGCGACCGCATTGCGCGGCTGCGGCAGCCGATACCGCGAAACAAGCTGATCGCGCATGGTTGCGTCGAGGCCGAGCCGCCCTGCTGCGTCCGGATCGCGGCGCAATTTGAGGCCGAGCACCGCATCGCCAATCGTGCCGGTCACCACCACGCGGTCGCCCGGCCGCGCGCCGCTGCGCTTGATCATGGCGCCGTGCGGCACTGCGCCGAACGCCGCGATCGACACTGTGATTGGCCCGGGCGTGCGGTCGGTGTCGCCGCCGAACAGCGGGCAGCCATAGCGCTCGGCGTCGTTCTTGAGACCGCGCGCGAAGCCGGCGAGCCAGTCATCGCCAATCTCCTTCGGCAACGCCAGCGAGAGCAGAAAGCCGAGGGGCCGCGCCCCTTTGGCGGCGAGATCGGAGAGGTTCACCCGCAGCGCTTTCTGCGCGACCATCCCGGGCGGATCGTCGGCAAGAAAATGGACGCCGCCGATGATCGCGTCGGCCTTCAGTACGAGGTCGCAGCCGGCCGGCGGAACGAGGATCGCGGCATCGTCGCTCAACCCGAATGCGCCGGGATCGGTCGCGAGCGGGCGAAAATGGCGCGCGATCAGCCGATCCTCGCCCGAGCCTGTTTCGTCCCCGTCTTCGGTCATGCGTGCGCTGTCGGTTGATAACTTGCCATCGTCATTCCGGAAACCGAGCGACGCTCGGTTGTCCGGAATCCATAATCCTCGGCCTCCGAGCATGGATTCCGGGTTCGCCGCTACACGGCGCCCCGGAATGACCCAAACGATCGAGCGGTCAACGTATTACATGATTTGCGCTCCAAGCAGGATTCATTCAGCCCAGCGAGCAACTCGGTCCCGACGCATGGTCCATTCCCAGCCCGCAGAGACCACCGCTCCGGCGATCGTCTGGTTCCGCGACGACTTGCGCGTCGCAGACAATCCCGCGCTCGCGGCCGCCGCCAGGACCGGACGGCCGGTCATCGCCACCTTCGTGCTGGACGAGGAGAGCGCCGGCTTGCGCCCGCTTGGCGACGCAAGCCGCTGGTGGCTCGCGGGCGCGCTGCGCGCGCTCGATCAATCTTTGCAGGAGCGCGGCGTCGCTTTGACTTTGCGGCGCGACGCGGCCAAACGCGCGATCGTCGAGCTTGCGCGTGAAAGCGGCGCGGCGGCCATTTTCTGGAACCGGCGCTATGAACCGGCGGCGGCAGCAGTCGATCAGGGTATCGCGGCCGAACTCACCGCCCGCGGCCTCGACGTGCAGACGTTCCAGGCTTCGCTTTTGTTCGAGCCGCAACAGGCGCGGACGCGCGCGGGCGCGCCCTTTACCGTGTTTACGCCGTTCCTGCGCCATGTGCTTGCGCTCGACGAACCGCGCACGCCCCTCCCCGCGCTTGGCCGTATCGAAAGCGCGGGCAACATCGCGACCGACCGGTTGGACGACTGGGCGCTCGAGCCGATGACCCCGGACTGGGCGGCCAAGTTCGACAAACACTGGACGCGCGGCGAAGCAGCAGCGGGCGAGAAGCTCGCGGCATTCGCCGACGGCGCGCTCGCCAACTATGCCGATCTGCGCGACCGGCCCGATCTGCCCAACACATCGCGGCTCTCGCCGCATCTGCGTTTCGGCGAGATCAGCCCGTTCCAGGTCTGGCATGCGGTCAAGCACGCGCGCGAAGTCGCGCCCGCAAAGCGCTCGGTCGCGGCTGGCGCCGACAAGTTCATCTCCGAGCTGATATGGCGCGAGTTCTGCCATCACTTGCTCGCGCACAATCCCGGTCTCGCCGAGCACAACTTTCAGCCGCGCTTCGACGCTTTCCCCTGGCGCACCGACCGAGCAGCGATGACGGCATGGCGGCGCGGGGAGACCGGCTATCCGATCGTCGACGCCGGCATGCGCGAACTGTGGGCGACCGGCTGGATGCACAATCGCGTGCGCATGGTCGTGGCCTCGTTTCTGGTCAAGCATCTGCTGATCGATTGGCGCGCGGGCGAGCGCTGGTTTTGGGATACGCTCGTTGACGCGGACGCAGCCAACAATCCCGCCAACTGGCAGTGGGTCGCGGGCTCCGGGGCGGACGCCGCGCCCTACTTCCGCATCTTCAATCCGGTGCTGCAGGGAGAGAAATTCGATCCCGCGGGCAACTATGTGCGGCGCTGGGTGCCCGAGCTTGCGCGGCTTCCGGCCGATGTAATCCACGCGCCGTTCGCCGCTCCCCCCGCCATTCTCGCCGCCGCCCGCGTGAACCTCGGCGAGAATTATCCAATGCCGATCGTCGACCACAAAGCCGCACGCACACGCGCGCTCGCCGCTTTCGAGCGGATTAAGTCGAGTGGGCGCTGAGGCGGTATGGGAACAGGGATTAAGGTTAGTGGCACTTATTCCCTCTAAAAACCCTACCCTATTAGGTCCGCTCTCGCGCGCAACCGGCCGTGAACCCGCAGCAAAAGCAACCATTGCCGCGCTTCGATATGCCCGGGATGGTGCGGTCCCCGGTTGCGAATTGCCTGGAACGCATCCGAGCCGCGCGTGGCTAAGTTACGATACTTGGCTAAAGTTATCGCCAGTAAGTTGAGTTACCTATTGTTGTGACAACTATGTCACGAACGCGGTCGAATGCGTGGTAATGGAAGCGTTTGTCATCGGGGGTTTGTCGTCGAGGGATAGACCGAGACGGCTAATCTTTCTTTTTTGAGGGCGGGGCCATGATCATAAAGCGAAGTGTCGGCATTTTACTGGCCAGCACGGTGTTAGGAGCCTCGGTCGCTACTCCCGTGTTTGCCCAGGATGCTCAGACTCTGCAGGAGCTGCGGAACGAGATCAAAAGCTTGCAGCGGCAACTGCGGGCGTTGGAAGAAAGGGTGGCGCAAGCGAAAAAACCGGCTCCCGCCCCGCGACGGGCGGCACGGAACATCCCGTCTGCGACCCCGCCGCGGACGGCAGCCGTGCACACCAATGCTCGTTCTTCGTGGCCTTCTTGGCTACCGAAGGTCGAAGTCTCGCTGGCGGGAACCTTCATTGAAGCGGCCGGCGTTTGGCGTCAGCGCAACGAGAACGCTAGCGCCGCCACCGATACCCCGTTCAGCTCGCTGCCGTTTCCGAATTCGCCGCTCTATCATGAACATGAAACGGGTTTCAGCGCCCAACAGAGCCGCCTTGCTTTGAAGGCGAAAGGCAATATCGACCCGTTCCAGCATCTGACGGCGTACTTCGAAATGGACTTTCTTGGCGCTGGCGTGACCGCCAATGCGCGCGAGAGCAACAGCTATAATATGCGGATTCGGCAACTTTGGCTCATGTACGACAACGATTACTCCCACTTCCATTTGATGGCGGGCCAAGGCTTTAGTCTACTCACCCAAAGCAGGAAAGGGATACAACCGGGTGTAAACCTTCCCCTTACGATCGACGCACAGTACGCCGTCGGCTTCAACTGGACGCGGCAACCTCAATTCCGTTTCGTTGCCGACTGGGAGAAGATAGCTTGGCTCGGCTTCTCGGTTGAGAGTCCGCAAATCAATTTCCAATCCAACAGTATCGGGATTTTCACCGGACCTCAGGCGGGCACCGCGCCAAGTCAGAACGTGAACCCTGCGACCGCCACCGGCGGCGCCGTCGCTCCGCCCGGCCTGACCGTCAACACCCTCAACGCCTGCCAGTCCGGCGGGCTCCTGAATAGTACGACCAGCTGCTCGATCAACAATTACCCGGACCTGGTGCAGAAATTCGCAGTAGATCCTGGTTGGGGTCATTATGAGGTGGTCGGTCTGGAACGCTTCTTTACCGACCGCGTGTTCACCACCGCCGTCCTCGGATCCGGTTCGAACCGGACGACAACCGGATGGGGCGTCGGCGGCTCCGCAATCATGCCGGTTTGGCCGAAATTCATCGACCTTCAGGGCAGCGTGTTGTACGGCGCGGGCCTCGGCCGTTACGCGTCGTCGCAGTTACCCGACGTCACGATCGGACCCGATGGTACGCTCACGCCGCTGACGACCTTCCAGTTCCTGGTTGGCGCTGTCGTCCATCCGGTGGAGCCGCTCGACCTTTATGTGTACTACGGTCGGGAGCAAGTTCAGGCGAGCTATTGGAGAATTGACGGTGTCAATGGCGGCTATGGCAATCCTAACTTTCTCAACACGGGCTGCCTTATAGAAAACCAAGCTTCTGGCCCTGCTGGCTTTAACGACCCGATCGCAGGGACCACGTGCGCCGCTGCGAGCAACGTCGAGCGTGTCCAGGAAATCACAGCCGGATTTTGGTACAATCTTTACAACGGCGACATGGGAAGGCTGAGATATGGCATGCAGTACAAATATGTGACCCTGACTGGATTCCCCGGCGTGCCCGGCGTGCCTACCCTCGGGCCCCCGCCGACTACGCCAAACCAGGGGCTGAGCACCAACAACCAGGGCGTTTTCGTCTCGCTTCGTTACTATCCATTCAAATAAGCGAGCCGATTTGCACTCATAGTGCGGATCACTGGTGTCCGGTTGACGGTGAGGAGCGTTCTGGAAAGAGCTGATCTGGCAGGAGCTTGCCACCGAAAATGGGTGGTGTCGATTTGAACTTGGTCGGGCGCTATTCGGAGTTTTTCCGAGGAGTCGCCCGTGAACATCGGCAAGACGCTTTTCGCCCAGCTGATGGATTTTCTGCCTTGGAGCACTTTTGCGCGGATTGTTACCCGCTACGGTGGCGACGCCCGGGTGCGAACGCTGTGTTGTGCCGAGCAATACCGCGCGATGGCGTTTGCGCAACTGACCTATCGAGAGAGCCTGCGCGATATCGAGGTCTGCCTATCGGCGCGCGCGTCGAAACTCTATCACATTGGTTTTCGCGAGCCGGTCCGACGATCAACTCTGGCCGACGCGAACGAGACGCGCGACTGGCGCATTTACGCGGAGTTCGCTCACCGTCTGATTGCCCATGCGAGGAAGCTCTATGCCAGCGAAAGCCTGGGCATGGAGCTGGCCAACACGGTCTATGCTCTGGATTCCACGACCATCGATCTGTGCCTGTCGCTATTTCCATGGGCGCACTTTCGCTCCACCAAGGCGGCGGTGAAGATGCACACGTTGCTCGATCTGCGCGGCAACATCCCGAGCTTCGTTCACATCTCGAACGGCAAGCTGCACGACGTTCACGCTCTCGATTTGCTGATCCCCGAAGCAGGCGCCATCTACGTCATGGATCGCGGCTACATCGACTTCGCGCGCCTTTACGTCTTGCAGCAGGCTGGCGCCTTCTTCGTCACCCGTGCCAAGTCGAACCTGGATGCGCACCGCGTCTACTCGGCGCCGACAGATCGGGCGACCGGTATCATTGCCGACCAGACTATCGCATTGGATGGCTATTCTACCAGCAAGGACTATCCCGTTCATCTGCGCCGCGTCCGATTCAAGGATGCCGCATCGGGAAAAAGGCTGGTGTTTCTTACCAACCATTTTACCCTGCCGGCGGCATTGATCTGCGACCTATACAAGAGCCGCTGGCAGGTCGAACTGTTCTTCAAATGGATAAAGCAGCATCTTCGGATCAAGCAGTTTTACGGCACGTCGGACAACGCGGTGAGGACGCAAATATGGATCGCGGTTTCCGTCTACGTCCTGGTTGCCATCGTCAAGAAGCGCCTCGGCTTGGAGGCCTCTCTCTACACTTTGCTCCAGGTTTTCTCGGTCACCCTCTTCGAGAAAATGCCGATGTCCCAGGCATTTTCCGAAAGCACAACCACTTTCGAAGACGGCGAACTCAGCAACCAGCTGAATCTGTTCGACTATTAACCGGACAGTAGTGAGTGCGGATTCATAAGCACACGTCCTAATCCTCCCCCCGCGGCGCGGGGGAGGCAGGCGCATGCCGCTGATCAAGCTTCGCCGCGTTTAGGCGATAGCCAGTCGCGCAGCGCGACCCGATCTATCTTGCCAATGGTCGTACGGGGCAGAGCCTGCACGATCCGGATTTCCGTCGGCACCTTGTATTTTGCGAGATTGGTTTGGCAATGGGCGAGCAGATCGTCCGCCTGGAGGTCCGCCCCGTCCTTGATCACAACGCAGGCACGGATCGTCTCTCCGTAGTAGGGATCGGGCACGCCGGTCGCCGCCGCCTCCATCACTGCCGGATGAGCGAAGAGAACTTCGTCGACCTCCCGCGGATAGACATTAAAGCCACCGACGATCGCCATATCCTTCTTGCGGTCGCGAATGTAGAGATATCCGTCGGCGTCGAGTTCGCCGATATCACCCGTGTAGAGCCAACCGTCGCGCAGCGCTTCGGCCGTCTCCTGCGGCTTGTTCCGGTATCCGGACATGATTTGCGGGCCGCGTGCTCGGATTTCCCCCAACTCTCCGACGGCCAGCACTTTCGTTCCCGTCTCCACGTCGACGATCTCGATGTCGGTGAGCGGCAGCGCGGGCCCTGACGAACCGGCGTTCACCTCGGCGCCCTCGCGAACATAGGTGAGGACCGGTCCCGCCTCGGTCTGACCGTATCCTTCGAGGATCGGCGTGCCGGTTTCCTCCTGCCAGCGCCGCAGGGTCTCTTCGGGAAGAGGAGCTGAACCCGAGTAGCACGTGCGCAATGAAGAGAAGCCGGTCGCGCGGAATTTCTCATGGTTGAGAAGGCCGATGAAAACGGTCGGCCCGGCGGGAAGCCGCGTGATCTTCTCCCGTTCGATCAGATCGAGGGCCGCGTCCGGATGGTAACGCGGCATGATGATCAGTCGGCCGCGGCAATAGGCAGACAAATGCAGGCACATCGCCACCGCGAACACGTGAAACAGCGGCATCATGCACAGGATGGCTTCGTCGTCCGCATGCGTCGGCAACGCGGCCTCACGCTGGCTGATGTTGATCGCCATCTGTCCGTGCGTGATGTTGACCCCTTTCGGGCGACCGGTGGTTCCGCCGGTATATTGCAACGTTGCAAGTTCGGCTGGCTGCGGCAGCGACGGCAGCGACTGGGTCGCATCGTCCTTCCAGATGTCGAGCGTGCGTCCGCCGATGCTGCCTATCCTCACGTCGTGGCCGATCTTCAGGGAGGCGAGCACCGGCTCGACGCTCGCCGCCGCGCCCGCGTCATAGATGATCGCGCTCGGATCGGCGTCGGAGAGGATGTATGACAACTCGCGCCCAGTGTAGGCAGGATTGATCGGTACGGCCTGTGCGCCCGCCGCATGGGCCGCGAACATTGCAATCGGCAGATCAAGCGAATTGCCGCACACGAGCGCAACCCGCGCGCCGCGGCCGTGTCGCGTGAGTTCGCGAGCGAAACCAGCAACGCAGCGCAGATACTGGACATAGGTCAGGCTCTTTTCGCCGCACACGAGGGCGATCCTGTCCGGCGATCGCGCCGCCGCGTCCGCCAGCATGTGAACCACGGTCGGGAACGTTCTCGGGAGTTCGCCTTGTCCTTGTGCGTCCGTCATCGGACTCCCATTGCCTGCAAGGGACTTGCCTTGGGACGGCGTCGCCCCGCAGGCTGATGTCTGGCGTGAGCGGCCCATCGTCATCGGACGAGCGAGTTGAGTATATCGCAGGCTGATCGGCCCGCGCTTGTCGGGCCTTGCCGTCCCCGATAGGGTCGGCTCAACGTCCCATTTCGAGCGACAGGTCCCCATGCGAGTCTGCGACAGCATTGTCGGCGCCATCGGGCGTACGCCGCTGATCAAGCTTCGGCGCGCCTCGGAGGCGACCGAATGCACGATCCTCGGCAAGGCCGAGTTCATGAATCCGGGCCAGTCGGTGAAGGACCGCGCCGCGCTGTTCATCATCGAGGACGCCATCCGCAAGGGCGAACTCAAGCCGGGCGGCGTGATCGTCGAAGGTACGGCGGGCAATACCGGGATCGGGCTTGCGCTCATCGGCAACGCGCTCGGCTTCCGCACCGTGATCGTCATTCCCGAAACGCAGAGCCAGGAGAAGAAGGACACGCTGCGCGCCTGCGGGGCGACGCTGATCGAAGTGCCGGCAGTGCCCTACGCCAATCCCAACAATTACGTGAAGGTCTCCGGGCGGCTCGCCGCCCAGCTCGCGCAGACCGAGCCCAGCGGCGCGATCTGGGCGAACCAGTTCGACAATGTCGCCAATCGCGACGGCCATGTCGCCACCACCGGCCCGGAAATCTGGGAGCAGACGGAGGGGCGGATCGATGGCTTCGTCTGCGCGGTCGGCACCGGCGGCACGCTCGCAGGCGTCGGGCTGGCGCTGAAAGCGCGCAACCCCGCGATCAAGATCGGCCTTGCCGATCCGCACGGCGCGGCGCTCTACAGCTACTACACGACCGGCGTGCTGAAGGCCGAAGGCACGTCGATCACCGAGGGAATCGGCCAGGGCCGCATCACCAAGAACCTCGAAGGCGCGCCGATCGACTTCGCGTTCCTGATCCCCGACGAGGAAGCGGTCGCCATCGTGTTCGACCTGATCGAGCATGAAGGGCTGTGCCTCGGCGGCTCCTCGGGGATCAACGTCGCCGGCGCCGTCCGCCTCGCGCGCACGCTTGGCCCCGGCCACACCATCGTGACCGTGCTGTGCGATTACGCCACGCGCTATCAGTCGCGCCTGTTCAATCCGGCCTTCCTGCGCGAGAAGGGTTTGCCGGTGCCGCGCTGGCTCGAGCAGCGAGCAGCGATCAACGTGCCGTTCGAGCCGGTGTAGTCTCCGCTCTCCCTCTCCCCGCAAGCGGGGAGAGGTGGTCCGGTCCCAAGTGAATACTCGCGTAAGCGCAGCGGAGACACTTTGATGACCTCCCCCTCGCCTTCCACGCACAGTCCATGGATCGTCACGCCCGGCTGGCTTGCCGCGAGTCTCGGATCGCCGGACCTCGTCGTGCTCGACGGCTCCTACTATCTCGGGCCGATGGACCGCGACGCCGACGAGGAATACCTCTGCGGCCATATTCCCGGCGCGCTACGCTTCGACATCGACAAGATCGCCGACACCTCATCGCCGTTGCCGCATATGCTGCCGACGCACGAAGCTTTTGCCGAGGCCATGGGCCTGATGGGCATCAGCGAACGCGACACCATCGTCTGCTATGACGGTTTCGGCATGTTCGCCTCCCCCCGCGTGTGGTGGACCTTTCGCCTGTTCGGCGTCGAAACCGTGTTCGTGCTCGAGGGCGGCCTGCCGCGCTGGATCGCGGAAGGGTTGCCGCTCGAACAGGACGTGGCGGCGCGCGCCCCGACCCGCTTCGTCGCGCGCAAACCTCATGACGTCGTCGCTGATCTCGCCCGTGTGCAAAGCGTCCTCGCCGATGGAAGCGCGCAAGTGGTCGATGCGCGGCCGGCCATTCGCTTCCGCGGGCAAGCGCGGGAGCCGCGTCCCGGCGTCCGCTCAGGCCATATTCCCGGCTCGCTCAACGTGCCGTATTCGACGCTGGTGCAGGATGGCCGGCTGCTGCCGCCCGACCAGCTGCGCGAGGCCTTCGCGGCCGGCGGCGTCGATCTCGAGCAGCCGATCATCACGTTATGCGGTTCTGGCGTTACCGCTGCCGTGATGTGGCTCGCGCTCGATGCGATCGGGATCACGCCAGCCGGCCTCTATGACGGCTCCTGGAGCGAGTGGGGCGCGCGCGCCGACCTGCCGGTCGCCACCGGGCCGTAACGTCGCGAGAACTACTGCCGGCGCAGGGCGCGATCGAACAGCAATTCGCGCCGGACGGCCGGTCCAAGGCCGACGCGCTCCCGGAGCAACGGACTTCGGCCGCTCTCGTCATGGGCGCACTGGGCAAGTTTTTTGATTCCGGTCAATGTGGATCGCCGGCTCGGCGATAGATTTTGCAACTTAGCCCCCGATGGGAACCGCTCTTGGCGCGGCGCAATTCGACCGCTGCGCAGAGTCGCCGGGGAATGGGGCGATTGGAGTATCGCCCGCGAAGCGCATCGCGCAGCATTCTACAAGCAGGTCGACTTAAGGGCCCGGAGTCGTCGGACCGGCGACCGGGGCCTTGCTCGACGTGCCGGTAGCTGTCCGCGTATCGCTATTTCTTGAGATGGCCGCAAGAGCAAGAACATCACCAGTTCGGGATTTATCTGGGAATCGCGGCTCAGTAGAGCGGAGGGAACTATGAGCAAGACACCACAGCTGGAAATCCCCACCGACATGCGCAAAATGACCGAACAGAGCTTGGAGCAGGTGAAACACGCAATTCACGGCTACCTCCAGTTCATTCAACGCGCCGTTCCCGGTAATGTCGCGGGCGGCCCGGAGCTGACCAACAAAATCCTCGGCTATGCCGAGCGCAACGTCGCGAGCGCTTTCGAGTTTGCACAACGGCTGGTGCAGGCGAAAGATGTCAACGAACTCGCTAATCTGCAGATGGAATTCATCAAGGCGCAAATGCAGGCGATGACCGAGCAGGCCCGGGACCTGAGCAATACTGCCATGAATACCCTGATGGAGGGCGCAAAAAACCTCGACAAAAGGTAGCCTATCGTCCTAACGCCGGCGGCAAGGATGACGGCTCAATGAGTATTGCTATTCCATGCGGCCGAGCCGCGCCGCGCGGTGGATAGGAGGGTCAATTCTCATGAACTCGCGGCCTCTCGATGGCGAGTCGACCAGCGGTCATGCGGGAGGGCGATGATGTCGAGCACGAAGTATTGGAAAACATCGTTTAGGGCGAAACGCTGGGGCGATATAAATCCTGACGAGAAAGCCGAATGGGTGAAGGCTGAACTCCAACGCATGAGCGCCTTGTTCGCCATGCTCTCGTCCCAAGTCCAGGAGATTGGAAGGAGAGTCAAAGCGATCCAGATGAAGCTCAAGGAAAACCAATAAATACGGCCGCCCCCGCCAACACAAGAACTGGCAACCCAAACCGCATTATTGGATTACCGTTGCCCGTCGCTGGCTCAATTCGTAAATGGATCGATCAGGATACCAGTTCGTTCGTTTCCGAAACCGTCATGCTGCCGTTGCGACCCTGCTGAGGGTCTCGCCCAGGTCCTTTACCTGCTCGCTCAGGACCTTCATCTGCGACTGAAGAAACTCATTCAGCAACCGTACAAATTCGGACGCATCTTTCGCCTGGGCAATTTTCTGAGCGAACTCAAAGGCTGCTGCTGCGTATTGTGAGGCGAAGTCTATCGCCTTTTTGCCAACCTCCTGAGTGCCGACTTGACCCCCTTCGATCCGTTTTTCAAACATGGAAGCGGCCTCTTCCGTCACTCGCATGTAAGCGTCGAACGTGAGCTTGGCTTGTTCAAGGCTTCGCGCAGCCGCGACCCGTAATTCGTGTGGAATCTCAAGCTGGGTCACGCTCGTAGTCATTGGTTGCCTCCCTTTATCGATATTTTTTTATGAGGCATCGCTCGGGCCCAGCGTTGTCTTAGATCAAAATGAACCTTGGCTGAATGTCGTTTTAATTAATTCGGAGTTGGTCCTGATCTTGATGTACATCAATGCCGAGCTTCTTAAGCGGGACATGGTTTGTTCGCATGAAGTGGCAGCCCATCTCGACAGTGCCATGCGATAACGACATTGAAGTGTGCGTTATCGAGGGGGAGCCGCACGTTTTCGCCAGCGCTTGTCGCCTCACCGAAGCTGGTTGGATCGAAGCACGCACCAAGCGCTTGCTTGACATTCGACCGACCCATTGGCGCCAACTGCAACCCAGTGCGGGCTACCTGCCGCAGAATCCTATGTGAGACTTTCGCCAAAGATTATTGGCGAATAGCCGGCATCGCAGCCAGGCGGCGCAGTCCGACCGCTGGAGGGGCGGCCCTGCGATCCCCGCCAACAGCTATCGGCGGATCACATTGTACCAGGGTCCCTTGCGGTTCGAATTCTTCTGCGTCGTCGCGGTTCGGTTGGATTTCGCCGGGCGCCGCACCGGACGGCGGCCGTAACGTTTCCGATGGCCTCCGATCCCCCACGAGCGCGCAATCCCGGGTCCGGCCGTGTAGCCGATCACCGCGCCCGCCGCGGCCCCGACCGGTCCCAGCACGACCGCTCCGGACAGCGCCCCCAAGGCGGCATCTCCCACGCGTTCCCCCGCCAGCACCTCCGAAGGTGCGAACGCGACCGCAATCAGGGCCGCAGCAAAGATTGGTCTCATCTTGTCCCCCGCCGGAATCCTTCCCCACCATCCTTATGAACGACCATCACGGCATAAGGATGGAGTCCCGGCGCGATCCCGCGCATTTCGAGCGATCAATATCAGCCCCGCGAAAGGATTGATTTCCTTCGACCAGACAAAGCGTTAGGCCCAATCTGACGGGCGGGCCGGCAAGCGCCGCCAGCGCCTCCGCCGTCGCGTGCGCGCGACGGTACCGCTTCACCTCAAGATGGTCGCGCCAGAGCCGCATGAGGCCGGCGTCGAGCAGGCCCGCCGCGCGGAAGCGACGGATTTCGGCGATGAAATTCGCAAAATCCCGATGGCGGATATGCATGACCAGAATTTTGGTCGCGAGGTAATGCCCGAGCTTTCGGTAAGCTTCCAGATATTCCGGGCGCGCGCGGAAATAGGGGATCAGGTCGCGGCCCGCGCCCGCCCATTCGTTGGACAGGCCATCCGGCGACCAGCTCTTTTCGAAAAGCACGTCGGGCAGAACCCGCAAGGCGCCGAGCCGCGCCAGCCGGATGAGAAATTCCCGATCTTCCGTCCGGCGCAGCGCCGGATCGAAGCCGCCGGCTTTTTTTGCGTGCTCAGTCCGCACCGTGATGCTCGTGCTTTCCACGCCGACGAGGTCGGCGAGCATCGCCCATTCGAAGGCGGGCGCGGCGAGCTTCACGTCGGGCAGCGGCGCCGCCCTCCCCTGCCCGTGCTTGTCCTCCTTGCGCGAGGAGGACAGCGTGCAAATCACGTCGGGCTCGCGTTCGAGCACGGCCAAGGGCAGCGACAGCCGGCGGGCGCAATAGATGTCGTCGGAGTCGAGGAAGGCGATCACCGGGGCGCTCGCCATCGCGATCCCGGTGTTGCGCGCGGCGCTCGGGCCCTGGTTGCGTTCGGACCGCGCCAGGCGAATGCGCGGATCGTCAAGCGTGTTCACCCACGCTTGGGTCTGATCGGTCGAGCCGTCATCGACGATGATGAGTTCGAAATCCGGCTCGTCCTGGGCGAGCACGCTCGCCACCGCGTTCGGCAAACTCTTGACGCGGTTGTAAGTGGGCAGGATGACCGAGCAGCGAGGGCGTCTCATATTTCTGGCTGATCACCTCCCGACGGAGGTCAATCCCAATCAAGCCGCTTCGTAGATCGCCTGTTGGGTCACGACGAAGTCGATGCGCTTGTCGAGCAGCGCCTGCGCGCATTCGCGCGGCGTGTTGACGATGGGCTCTTCATGCACGTTGAAGCTCGTATTGACGAGCACTGGAATGCCGGTCTCGCGCTCGAAAGCGGCGATCAAGTCGTAATAGAGCGGATTGGTGGCGCGTTCGATCGTCTGCGGCCGCGCCGAGCCGTCGACATGCACCACGGCGGCGATGCGCTCGCGCCAGGCGGAATGCACGTCGCAAGTGATCGTCATGAAGCGGCAGGCATAGCCGTTGACGGAATTGACGTCGAACACCTCGGCCGCCTTCTCCGCCGGGACGACGGGAGCAAACGGCATGAACTCGGTGCGGTCGAGCCGCTGGTTGAGCAGGTCGTGCGTCTCCCGCCGCGACGGATTGGCGAGGATCGAGCGCGCGCCGAGCGCGCGCGGCCCGTATTCCATGCGGCCGGTATAGACCGCGCCGAGCTCGCCCGCGGCGAGCCGCTTCGCCGCCGCCGCGACCGGATCGCCGGAGAGGCGACGGAGCCCCGCGATCTTGCCGAGCGTGCCGTCAGCTTCTGTCGTGTAGTCGCGGCCGAGATAGACATTGTCGAGACGATGCCGCTGCGAGAGCCAGCGATCGAGGCCGTCGCGCTTCATGAGATAGGCGAGCGCGCCGCCGACCGGCAATCCTTCGTCGCCCATCGGCGGGAAGATAAAGATTTCGTCGAGGTCGAGCTTTTCGGCGAGCGTGCGGTTGAGCCGCACATTGGCAAAGACGCCGCCGGCAAGTCCGAGATGGCGCGCCGGATGATTCTTGAGCAGCGTGCGCACCGAGTTCAGCATCACGTCTTCCAGCACCTTCTGGATCGAGGCGGCGACGTCCTCGCGCCGGCTTCCCTTCGCGATGTCTTCTATGAATTCGAACATCTCGCGATTGCGCGGGAAGTCGGTCTGCACCCGCCCGGCCTGATTGACGTGGAAATGCTTGCCTATCCGGTCGGCGAAGACCGGCTCGCCCATCGCCGACAGCCCGGTCAACTTGCCCTCGTGCCGGTTCATGCGAAAGCCGAGCGCTTTCGTCGCCGCGGCATAGGCCTGGCCGATGCTGTCGATCGGATAGGGAACGAGCAGACACTCGTCGCCGCCATAGATGGTCGTGAGCTTGCCGTTGGCGAAGTGGCGATGGCTGTGATTGACGTTGTCGCCGCCGCCGTCGGAGGTCACGAGCAGCGCGTCATCCCACTCGGTGTAGAACAGCGGCGGCAGCGCGTGGGCGAGATGATGGTTGTAGAAATAGACCGTCGCGTCGTCGCGCAGCCCGAGATCGCGCTGGAGCGCCGGCACGTCGAAGAAGTCTTCGACATTCGGCGTGTTCGCGCGCAGCGTCTCCCGCGGGATCCAGCGTTCCTTCTTGCCCTCGACATAGGTGCGCCACTGCTCGCGGACCCAGCGCCAGCCGCGGAAATGGTGGAAATACTTCACTGGATAGTCGGAACGGCTCACCGCGAGCACGTCGACGTCGCGCCGCGTGGCGCCGACCATGCCGAGCGTCTCCTCGATCGACGGATGCGGATAGCCGCCGTCGCTCTTGACGCGGGTGAGGCGTTCGAGCTGAACGGCCGCCTTCAGGTCGTAATCGACCAAGACGGCTGCGACCGCGTCATGGGGTCCGTTGTGAACGGCGAGAATAAGCTCGGGCATATAGGGGACTGACGGTTTTTGTGGAGATGGGGTTGGTCTAGCGGAGTTGCCGCCGGGCGGCAACCGCGCCACGGGCGCGCCTGGGGGCGCCTTCCATGAGGGGGTGCGCGAGGCGGGTGCGCGCGGGACCTACAGGCGCGCGAGGCGGGGTGCGCGCGGGACTGGACGTGGACGACGACGCGCCCGTTCTGAACAGGCCGCGTCAACGCGCCCTTTTTTGTCGGCACGCCATCGGCTATTTATCAGGGTGTCCGACGACGCGCCGTTCTGAACGAGCCGCGTGCACCGCGCCCTTTTTTATCGGCACGCCATCGGCTATTTATCAGGTGTCCGACTCCGTTCGGCGGATATGCTGCCGGAACGCCGGCACTCGGAAAATGCCTCTCGGCCCCGTAGCTCAGCGGATAGAGCAGCAGCCTTCTAAGCTGACGGTCGCAGGTTCGATTCCTGCCGGGGTCGCCAATAGCAATAATGTCAACCACGTTGATAATAATATGGTTTTGCGGGAAAATCGCCGGCAAAGGCAGCGCTGCGCCACTGGAACGCAACGGGATCAAAGGGGACGTTCGGGGATCGTACGGGACCCAAACTCCCGGAAAAAGTCCCGGAATGTTCACGGGCCGTAGCGGCGGACCGGGCCTTACTGATTCTGTAAGGGGCCGTACGCCTACAAAGGCACTAAAGAGCCCGGAGATACCCCACGAATTGATTCAGGCTGAAAAATTCTAGACCATCAGAACTCTACGCTGCACGAAAGCTACAGTCTTACTGATTGATGCTAGCTTGATGAATGCTAGGCAAGTGGCCACAGTATCGGCCAGTAGGCACATATGGACGCCAGAGAGCCCGCAGAACGGACGGCAACGTCACTGCTGAAGAAAGAAATCGACCGCTTCCTCGCGTCTGACGAGCCGGAAGTGTTGTGCATCCGCGGCAAGTGGGGCGTCGGCAAAACGTTTGCCTGGAATAAGTTCGTGATAGAGGCCAAAGACCGGCCGAAGGGAATTGCGCTCAAGCATTACTCTTATGTCACGCTGTTCGGCCTTAGGTCTATCGAGGAGTTGAAGTACGCCATTTTTGAGAACCGGGTGGCGGCTAAAGATATCGGCACCGAGGCGACCATTGACAACCTGCAGGAGAATGCGACGGCGGTATTGAAGCGTGGCTCGCGCTTCGCGGCATCCAAGCTCGTAAACATGTTTTGGAAGAGTGGAACCGAAGCCTTGCAGGTGCTTTCGTTCCTTTCAGTCACCAAACAGATTGTCGTGCTTGATGATCTTGAGCGTAAAGGCAAGGACCTGAGAACGCAGGACGTACTGGGCCTAGTATCCCTGCTGCGTGATCAGAAGAAGTGCAAGGTCGTTCTTATCACGAACGATGACGCCTTGCACGATGAGAAGAAGGAGCTGCTCAAGTATCAGGAGAAGGTTATCGAACTCGTCGCTGTTATTCGCGCCGAACGAGGAAGAATGCGTAGCCATTGCCCTCGATGAAGAATTCCCTGGTCGGTCGCATCTGTCGGAATTCTGCATCTCTTTGGGTATCTCCAATATCCGCGTCATCAAGAAGATCGAACGGCTGGTGAGGCACGTCTACCCGCTCCTGAAAGACCTGGACGACAAAGTATTTCGGCAAGCTGTACAGACGCTCTCCCTGTTTGGATGGGCGTACTATTCACGTATTGAGGGAGACGGATCGACGCTTTTGGATTTCGCCGTCAAGAAACATAGCAAGTACCTCTGGGGTTCGGCCGACCAGTCGAAGATGACTGATAGCGAAAAGCAGTGGAACCGCACCTTGGAAGTCTATGGTTTCACAAAAGCAGATGATTTGGACCTGATCCTACTCGATGGGATCAAGGTTGGCTTCTTCGACGAAGACCGATTGGTCCACGAAGCCAAGAAGCTTCACGACCTGCATATTGCGCAGCAAGCCCAAGGGTCGCTTGAAGAAGCATTCCGCCCGCTCCACGATTCTTTTAAGGACAATCAGCAAGAGGTCATCGAGAGCATTGCCAAAGGGTTCGTTAAGAATATTCAGTTCGTTTCACCTGGCACCCTCAGCGCTGTAGTGTCTCTCTTCAAGGAGCTTGGGGAGGATGACCGCGCGAAGGAAGCCCTGAAATTCTATGCCGAGCACAGGGCCACAGCGATGGCTACTTTCGCGCTCGATGACCGAGCTATTGCCGACAACCTCAGCGACCCCGATGTGAAAGAGGCTTTTGCTGCTGCGAAAAAAAAGGTTGAAGTCGCACCGGACCCGGTCGAAATCCTAATGCGTATATCGAAGAACAACAGTTGGTACCAGAGCGATGAGAAGGTATTGGCGGAGCTGTCCGTCGATGAATACGAAGAGTTATTTCGAAGATTGACGGGTGAAGAACTTCGCCGCGCGACGGGAGTCGTCAGCGATATCGATAATACGAGCGGTGCGAGTGAGCGCATGCAGGAGTTTGCTGAGCGAAGCAAGAAGGCGCTGTATCAAATTGCTGCTGACAACGCGCTCAACAAGCGCAGAGTGCGCCGGTTTGGGTTCTCGCCTCCGCCATAAGTCAGGAAGACGCTCAACCCAGTGAGTAAGTCTCGATTGGTGCAGGTTCGATTCCTGCCGGGGTCGCCAATGAGACCGACAGCTATGAAGGACGCGGTGCAATCCCGTTTCACCCTCCGTTTCACCGCGTGTTTTGCTACTCTGCCGCAGAGCACATAAGCCGGGGATTTCCTAAATTCAATTTCCTGCGCTGCGCTGTGAACGCAACCCGCTGATGGGGATCACGAACATGAGCCGGGAAAATCGTGCGCCATTCGAGCAAAAGCAATCCAACGACGAAAGCGCGATCCAGCCAGGGTACATGTCCGGCTTTGGCAACGGCTTCGAAACGGAAGCGCTCCCTGGGGCGCTGCCGCTTGGGCGCAATTCCCCACAGCGGTGCCCCTACGGTCTGTACGCCGAACAGCTGAGCGGGTCACCTTTCACTGCGCCGCGCATGAGCAACGTGCGTTCCTGGCTTTATCGCATTCGTCCCACCGTCGCCCATTGGGGCCAGTTCAAAAAAATCAGTGCGGGACTATGGCGGACCGCGCCGGCGCCGGAGGTCGACCTTCCGGTTGCCCCGGTGCGTTGGGACCCGCTCCCGATCCCGGCCGAGCCGCTTTCGTTCATCGAGGGCATCCGCACGATCACGACGTCCGGTGATGCCGGCACACAGGCCGGCATGGGCGCTCACATCTATCTTGTCAGCCGATCCATGGCGGATGAGTATTTCTACAACGCAGACGGCGAAATGTTGCTCGTGCCGCAGCAAGGCGAGCTCCGACTGTGGACGGAATTTGGGATCATCGACATCGAGCCGGGTGAGATCGCCATCATTCCGCGCGGGGTGAAGATGCGCGTCGAGCTACGCGACGGACCGGCGCGCGGTTACATCTGCGAGAATTACGGCGCGGCTTTCACATTGCCTGAACGCGGTCCGATCGGCGCCAACTGCCTCGCTAATCCGAGGGATTTCCTCACCCCGGTCGCGGCCTATGAGGACCGGGACGCACCCTCGCGTCTCTATGTGAAATGGGGGAGCAATTTGTGGGCGGCCGACATCGACCATTCGCCGCTCGACGTGATCGCTTGGCACGGGAACTACGCGCCCTACAAATACGATTTGCGTCGCTATTCGCCGGTCGGACCGGTGCTATTTGACCATGCCGATCCGTCGATCTTTACGGTGCTGACGTCGCCATCGGAAACGTCCGGCACCGCCAATGTCGATTTCGTCATCTTCCCCGATCGCTGGCTCGTGGCGGAGAATACCTTTCGACCGCCCTGGTATCACATGAACATCATGAGCGAGTTCATGGGCCTCGTCTACGGCGAGTATGACGCCAAGACCGGAGGCGGCTTCGTGCCAGGCGGAGCGTCGCTGCATAATACGATGTTGCCGCACGGCCCGGACGTCGACGCGTTCGAAAAAGCGAGCAATAGCGAGCTGAAACCTCACAAGCTTGAGGGGACGCTCGCCTTCATGTTCGAGACCCGCTTCCTGCAGCGCATTACCGCGTTCGCAGCCACATCCGATGCACTGCAGAAGCAGTACGGCCAATTCGGACGAAAGTTGACGAAGCACTTCAATCCGAGCCGGCGATAACGCGCGACATGGCTCAACTGGGCCAGTAGCGCGACACGAAGCCAGACGCGATCACAGCACCTCGGCAATCGAAATGCGGACGTGATCGCGGTGGCGGCTGCCGGTGCCGACACAGATAATGCGGTTGAGCCATTGATAGCGCCGGATCGCCGGTCTCGAATTGCGGGTGGGTCCGCATGTAATAAAGCGCCGGATCGACCTCCTCGCCGCGCGCCAGCCGCTCGATCACATCTTGCGGCCCATGGCGATACCCGAAATTGCGCACATCGATCAGCGCGCCGTCATGTGTCTCGATCGCATAGCGGGCATCGAGCTCGGCGGTGCTATCGGCGAGGATAGTCTGCCAATCGGCGCCGAACGCCAAAACCCGTCCACGCAGGCGGTCTCCGTCGACGGCGCCTCCGGTGATCGGAATTATGCGGCGCCGTCCACGCGGGCCTATTCCCAGCTCGATTGCGGCGCCAAGCTCGACACGCAAGTCGCAGAGAGGGCGCAGTGTAATTGGGACCATGGGCGTCAGCGGCCTTTCCGCCTCCAGCGCTCGCATTGCTGCGGCACGTCGCATTGAGATTTGCGAGCATTGAATCTGGCCAACCGCTAGAGCGAATTCCGTTCCAATGGAATCGGAATTCGCTCTAGTTTGTCTTTTAGTGGTCGCATTTTCTGCGGCGAACCGGTTCCCACTTCGCCGGAAAATGCTCTAGCCGGTGAGCTACCAGCGATTGGAAAACGACCGTTAGCGTTTCATCCGACCTTGGCGAGAAAAGTCCAGACCTCCTCGGGAGCCTCCCAATGAGCATTATGGCCAACGCCTGGGAACACCATCGCAGCGGAATCGATTCGCCGCATTTGTTCAAGCGTCACCATGGGATCGCGGGCTCCGGCCGCGAGCCGTATGGGCGGATCTGCGAGACGAAGGAGACGTTCGACTGATGGCCCGACCGCTGCGAACGCGCGCATATCGAAAGCGACGCGGTAGTCGCCATCTGCATCGGTCACGCCGGCGAGCGCCGCGTCAGATGACGGATCGACAAGCCCGCTCAGGCCCGAGAACTTGAGGTAAGCGGCGATCGCCGCTTCGCGCGTTGCGAACCCGCGCGCCGGCCGCTGCGCCAGCGCGCGCGCCTTGTCAACCTCGTCGGCAGTCCATTCGATTTTGACGCCGATCGCTGCGACGTCCTGCACTTCGAATCCAAACCATCCGGTGGCGACGAGCGCAGCGACCACGCCGCCGAACGAATGGCCGAAGAGCGTAACGGTCGACGGCGCCGCCTTAGCGATGATATCGGCGATGTCGGCGGCATGCATCGCACAGCCGTATGGAGGACGCTGAATGGAACCCCCATGCCCCCTCAGATCCGGTGCGATCCAGCGGCCGCGCCAATGGCGGTCGACACCGGCGATCATGCGTTTCCAAACCGAACTGTTGGCGCCAAGCCCGTGCAACAAGACAAGGAGCGGGTCGCCGTTGCCGCCTTGAGTGAACCAGATTCCACGTTCACTGGTTTGCGACGTTGCCATGTTCCGATTTCAGCGCAGCAAGCCCGACCCCATGTCTTCCAGAATATCATCGATCCACAAGGCGCAAACGGGGGTTGGAAGCTTCAGCGCGGGAATGGCCAGAAGCGTCATATTCGGCCGGCCGCTCGTACCCCCTACGCGACCGTCGACGAAGATGCGCGCAGCCAGATACCGAAGTACTGGCCCTTGCCTCGAAGGATACTGAAATAAAAAAATACGCGGGGGTGCGCCGCTAACGGTTCGCTACAACCGCCACGCCACGGCGCGCCTCGTCGCTATTCGGTCGTCTCGCCGGTAAAAAGATGACGGGACTGTTTTCGCACCGAAACGGCATAGTTCCCAAACGTTCGCTCGGGATTGACGTTGGGCGCGACCACGGTGCGGTAATACGCTTTCCAGTCGTCGGCTGACAACTCCGCCAGCCCCTTGACGTCGAAGTTCCGCAAAAACTTGTCGGCGTAGTATTCCTTGCGGACGGGTTGGACCTGCAGGAACGGCGTGTCCGTTCTGAACTCGATCGGCGTATCCGTCTTGACGATGCGGATATTGTTGAACAACGGGCCGAACCAGGTATCGGTTTCGATGATGCCTTCGAACATCTGATAGGCAAGGCTGTTCGGCAGATTGGCGACGTTGCGGATCAGCAGGCTCCACCCCGGCGCGGTCTTGGCGATCGACCCGGTCCAGACCTGCAGTTGGCCCGGCTGAATCGACGGGGTGAGAAACGGCGGCACGAACCCGCGCAACTCAGGCGGCGCGATCTCGTCAAACCGCTGGGCGAGCTGCGGATATTGCACGCCATCGCGGGTGAGCGGCAGCCATTCGTCGACGCCGTCATAGGTCCACAGCATGTCGTGGCCGTCCCAGACCACTTTGAAGTCGAGGGGAAGGAAGACGTAGTAGCCGAACGCCGAAGCCGTGGTGATCGCCTCGCAATAACGAAGCGCGCGGGCGGGAATGATGCCACCCACGGAGCGGTCGGCTCGGCATGGCGGGTGCGAGCTCGGCATGAATTGAAAGAATTCGACCAGCGGGACGTTGCTTGGTTCTGCCATTCTGTTTCTTCACCGAGGGTGTCGCACGCGCACGCGTTCTAATGGACGGAAAGCGCGGCGCCTTCCATCGTATGCGTATCAGTGGACGGAAAGCGCGGCGCTTTCCATCCGCCAATGTAACCGAATTACTTCGAGGGACGGAAGATCGGGGCCGCTTCGCCGAGCTTCACCTTGCCCTGGTTTTCGGTCGCTCCGTCGCGCATCACCTTATCGCCGGCGCGGATCGGACGGAAGATCGGGGCCGCTTCGCCGAGCTTCACCTTGCCCTGGTTTTCGGTCGCTCCGTCGCGCATCACCTTATCGCCGGCGCGGATCGGACGGAAGACGGGGCCGCTTCGCCGAGCTTCACCTTGCCCTGGTTTTCGGTCGCTCCGTCGCGCATCACCTTATCGCCGGCGCGGATCGGACGGAAGATCGGGGGCGCGCTTCGCCGAGCTTCACCTTGCCCTGGTTTTCGGTCGCTCCGTCGCGCATCACCTTGTCGCCGGCGCGGATCGGACGGAAGATCGGGGCCGCTTCGCCGAGCTTCACCTTGCCTTGATTTTGCGGTCGCAGCGTCACGCGTCACCTGGTCGCCCGCGCGGATCGGGCCGGAAGATCGGGGCCGCTTCGCCGAGCTTCACCTTGCCCTGGTTTTCGGTCGCTCCGTCGCGCATCACCTTATCGCCGGCGCGGATCGGACGGAAGATCGGGGCCGCTTCGCCGAGCTTCACCTTGCCTTGATTCTGTGTCGCAGCGTCACGGGTCACCTGGTCGCCCGCCCGGATGGGCCGGAAGATAGGAGCTGCCTCACCGAGCTTCACCTTGCCCTGGTTTTCGGTGGCGGCGTCGCGGATCACCTTGTCGCCGGCGCGGATCGGCTGTTGCGTAGATTTCGTCATTGCGCGTCTCCTGGTTCGGTTGATTGGCCTCGGGGGACGCCGACGAGCTTCGTCTTGGGAGTTTCGCGATACAAGAAATCATAGGTATACACTCGAAACTCAAAGGTGCTGGCTGACGTCGCCCCTGTATTGGATCGAAAGTACCCTCGTCTGAGGACGTTTGACTGATTTCATAAACGTCCAAGCGGACCGATTATTATACACGAAAATTAATGGTTTTTGTCATGAAAGCGACGCGCGCAGCATCGACCGGCAAGCTTGTCGTGGTGATTGACGACGACGCCTTAGTCCTTGAGGCGACGGAGGGCTTGCTGCGTTCCTGGGGTTTCCGGGTCGTCACCGGCGAATCCTACCGCGAGGCGATGGGCCGCCTCTGCGAGACCGGGCAGCGACCTGACCTGATCATCTGCGACTACCTGCTGTCGGAAGGCGCAACCGGGCTTGACGCGATTCAGAAGCTGCGAGACGTGTTTGAGATTCCGGCGCTTCTCATCAGCGGCGACGGGAGCCTGCCGCAATCGGACGACGGCGCCTACCGGTTGCTGCACAAGCCGGTGAGCGCTGAGAGGTTTCGCGCCCTGGTCGACGCGTCCGTGCTGTAACGCCGGCGAACGGAGCGCCACGGGTGGCCACGAGCGGCAAAGCGGGAAATCTATTTGAGTTCGCCCTGCTTATTCTGCTCGGAATCCTGTGGGGCGTTCCGTTCGCGCTGAACAAAATCTCCCTCACCAGCATTCCGCCGATAACGCTGGTAACTGCGCGCGTCTTGATCGCTGCGGCGATGCTGTGGATGTTCATCGGGCTGTCGGGATACAAGATTCCGAACCCCAAAGGATTGATCGGCCGACTGTTCATTCAGGGCATCATTACTTGCGTGCTTCCCTACACGCTCATTGCTTATGGCCAGCAATCAGTTGACAGCGCGCTTGCCGCGATCCTGAACTCGACCGCGCCGCTATTCGTCTGTCTCATCAGCGTGATTTGGATCCGAAATGAACCGATCACGCGCGAGCGCTTATTCGGAGTCACGATCGGGCTCGGCGGGGTCGTTCTTATCGCCGGAGCAAGCGCCCTTGCCGGGCTCGGCCAGGCGATGGTCGGTCAATCAGCCATCCTCCTCGCGACGATCTCCTCCGCGATCAGCGTCATTCTGGGCCGCCGGCTCGCCGCGATCCCGGCGGAGTTGGCCGCTGCGGGAACGTTGACATGCGCGGCGGTCGTGCTCGTCCCGCTCTGCGCGGCTCTCGAGACGCCATGGCATAGCGCGCCGTCCGTCGCGTCGATCATTGCATTGCTGATCAACGCCGTGTTTGCGACCGCTGTCGGCTTCGTGATTTATTTCCGCCTGATCCGCACGATCGGCAGCGTGAGTACAGCAAGCGTTGGATATCTCAAGCCCGCGGTCGGCGTGCTGGTTGGTTGCGCACTGATGGGCGAGCCGTTTACTTGGACGACCGCCATCGGGCTTGCTGCGATTCTGCTCGGCGTTGCCGCGACCCATCAATCGAATTCATTCAAGGCGTCCTGGCCGGCGCTGAAGATGGGCATCCGCGCGCGACCGGTCTGAGGCAGCGACCGTGCGACGCGCGTGAGAGCCAGTCCCCAGCGGCCAGTCCCCCAGCGGCCAGAAATCCCAAGTCACTAATAGACGACGTCGTTAGCGCCTGCTAGCAAGACCCTCGGCACCGTGAGGCCGAGATCTTTGGCCGCCTTGAGGTTAATCACGAGTTCGAATTCTGTCGGCGCTTGAACGGGGAGGTTGGCCGGATTCGCACCCCGAAGAATGCGGCTGACATAGTCAGCAGCCTGCCTGAAGAGATCGATGGCATCGACCCCGTAGGAAAGCAGGCCTCCCGCCTCCACGAAATATCGATACGGATAAATGGTGGGAATACGATATCGCGCTGCGAGCGTCGTCAATAACTTGCGATTGAGAGACGTGAAATTGTCTGGCATGACGATGATACCCAGGTTGGGCTGGTCGGCCAACCGCGCGAAACTAGTTTCAATTTCCGCCGCGCTGTGGACTTGAATCGTGATCGGTTCGATCTTGTATTGGTTTGCCGCTTCAATGAAAGCGGGCAGAAAAACCGTTCCTGCGCCTGGCGCTGACGCCGGATTATAGACGATGGCAGCACGGGTGAGCCCGGGGATCAACTCGCTTAGTATCGAAAGGTGTTTCGCGGATATCGTTCCCTGAATGATGGTGAAGCCCGTTGCATTACCGCCTGGCGATGCCATGCTTGACGACGAATCCGCTGCCGATTGGATCGGTCACGGCGACGAAAACGATCGGAATTGTCCGGGTGGCGTGCATCAGCGCTTTGACGACCGGGGTACTTTGCCCGACAATACAATCAGGCCTAAGTGCGGCGATCTCCTCGGCGAATGCCCGCATGCGATCGATATTGCCGCCTGAAAACCGGTACTCGATGCGGAGATCTTCGCCAATGGTCCAGCCTTTTTTCTTGAGACCCTGTTCAAAGGCCTTGGCGCGTTCTTTAGCCGCGGCGTCTTCCGAGAACCCCATGAGCACCCCGACGGTGCGGACGGTCTTCTGCTGTGCAAACGACGGCGCCGGCCGACCGGCGAGCGCGCAGCCGAGAAGCGTCAGGAAAGCGCGGCGACCAAGCAGCGTGGGCTCCATATTGGTTCGCGGCTCCTCGAACCCAAATCATTGGCGGCCGGCGCAGCAATGCGTGACCGGACGTGACACATTACAAGCCTAGCCGCGATCGCCGGGCGAGTACCTATTGCATTTTGCCGCGTCGGCCTCGACATCGCGTTGCAGAAGAGCGAAGAGCAATCACGAACGCCGACGGTTCCTCGCGCTTTGTCCTAACCCGGCGCGACTAATCCTTCGCGCGCAATGTCGGACGTCCGTGGCTTTGGTCGAATATTGCCCCCGGCGCGAGAACGGCTTTGGAACTAACCTCATCTCCGGCCGGTCGCGCAAACGCTTTGCTCGACATGGTTGCAAATAGCATTATATCGTCCAACGGCCCATGAAACCAGTCGCGAACAGACCCGGTGCCGCCGCAAACTATCCTGAGCGCCTCGGGAGGCGCGGGCGGCTCTTTCGCAAATACGCCGCAATGTTCGTTGCGGTCACGTCGCTGGCGTTGGCCGTCAACGGCCTCTCGGATATTTGGTTTTCGTATCAAGAGCAACGAGCTCTGCTCATCCGTATCCAGCGTGGGCAAGCCGAGGCCGCCGCCGAAAAGATCACGCAGTTCCTCAAGGACATCGAGGGCCAGCTGGCGTGGGCGACCCAACTGCCTTGGAGCCTGCGAACAGTCGACGAATGGCGGTTTGATGCAGTCCGCCTGATGCGTCGGCTGCCCGCCATAACCGAAATCACGCAACTCGACACCCAGGGTCGGGAGCAGTTCCAGCTTTCGCGCCAGAGGCCTGACGTCGTCGGCAGCCAAACCGATCATTCCAACGATCCCGCATTCATCGGAGCGATGAAAAACAAGGTCTACTTCGGGCCGGTCGATTTCGTTCGCGAATCGGAACCCTATATGACCATCGCTGTGGCCGGCGAAGGTCGCGGCACGGGAGTGATCTGCGCGCGGGTGAACCTCAAATTTATTTGGGACGTGGTGTCGCGCATTCGCGTCGGCAAACACGGACGTGCTTATGTTATCGACGCCAAAGGCCGGCTCATCGCCGATCCGGACATCAGCGCAGTGCTGCGCAACACCGATTTGTCGCATCTCGCGCATGTGCAGGCGGCGCGCGAGTCAGTTTCCGGAGACGCAATCCAATATCCCTACGCCTACGACATTAAAGGCCAACGGGTGCTGAGCGCCTATGCCGTGGTGGCGCCGGTCAATTGGCTCCTTTTCGTCGAATTGCCGATCGGCGAGGCCTATGCGCCGGTTTTTGCGTCCATCAAGCGTTCGGGAATCTTGCTCCTCGCGCTGCTTGCGCTTGCCGCCCTTGCCGGGGTGTTCCTTGCTCACAGAATAGTTGTGCCAATTCGGTCGCTGCGTAAGAGCGCTGAGCGCATCGCCAGCGGCGATCTGACTCAACGCATATCGATCAGCACCGGCGATGAGCTCGAAGTGCTGGGCGAGCAGTTCAATGAAATGGCCGCCCGGCTGCAGGATTTCTACGCAAACCTGGAGCGCAAGGTCGAGGAGCGGACACGCGAACTTGAAGTCGCCAACCAGGCGAAATCCCGATTCCTCGCAGCGGCAAGTCATGATCTGCGCCAACCCCTGCACGCGCTCGGCTTGTTTGTCGCTCAGCTGCAAGGGCGGATGGCCGCGGCGGAACGCAAGCAGCTGATCGGTCGCATCGACGCGGCGCTTTCGGCGATGAACGAGCTGTTCAACGCCTTGCTTGATATTTCCAAGCTGGACGCGGGGGTTCTTACGCCGAACATCACCAGTTTCCCGATCGAGCAACTGCTTAAACGGGTGGAAACGACGCTTGCCGGCGCCGCGCGGGAAAAGGGCCTGTCTTTTCGCGTGATCCCCAACACAACCTGGGTGCGCAGCGACTTCATCTTGCTCGAACGAATCGTGCTCAACTTGGCGTCGAACGCGTTGCGCTACACGAGCAAGGGACGCGTCCTCATCGGCTGTCGTTTTCGCGGCGACCGTTTGCGCCTCGAGGTTTGGGATACCGGAATCGGCGTGCCGCAGGACCAGCAGAAGAATATTTTTGGCGAGTTCTATCGGCTGGGTGACCCCAGCGGCGAGCGGCGCGCAGGGCTGGGTCTCGGTCTAGCCATTGTCGACCGCTTGTGCCGGCTGCTCGACCATCCAATCCATGTGGACTCCATCGTCGGCAAGGGCTCCTGCTTTTCCGTTTCCGTGCCACGCGTCGCGGCGCCCGCCGAAGTCAAGGAACCTGAACCTGCTCCGGTCCGCGCGCTTCGCGCGCCGAGCGGCAAGGTGGTGGCGGTGATCGATGACGATCCGCTGGTGCTGGAGGGAATGGGCGGACTATTGCGAAGCTGGGGCTATCGGGTGGTCACCGCCGAGAATGACAATGCGGCGCTTGCCGGCCACATCGGACATGGCGCTGCGCCCGACCTGATCATTTCGGATTATCGGCTGCTCGGTGGAAAAACCGGGATCGAAGTCATTACGCGCTTGCGTGCGAAGCTGGGCGTCGACGTTCCTGCGTTCCTGGTCAGCGGCGACATCAATCCGACGCTGCTGCACGAAGCCCGGGTCAACGGTTTCCACATGCTGCATAAACCGGTCAAGCCGATGGCGCTGCGCGCTCTGGTTACTCAACTCCTAAAAAAGCAGGCCGACCGCGACTTGATAAAGGGGACTGAGCGCACCCATTGAGGACGCCGAGGCATGCTCAAGGTGTCAGAGCGTCTTTTGGCTTGGTGCTGGCGGGAAATTCCCAGCCCAGATGATTGGCCGCAATGACCGCTTCGGTGCGGTTGGAGACCTTGAGCGCCTTGAGGATGGCCGTCACGTGATTCTTCACCGTAGGCTCAGCCAGATTGAGCGTGCGGCAGATGAGCTTGTTGTTCTTGCCTTGCATCATCAGCGCCAGCACATCGACCTGGCGATCGGTCAAGCCGAGATCGGCAGGCGATACTTTTGCCCGCCCGTCGTCGGAAGGCGTTGGCGAAGGAGATGATAGTCCTTCGCGGGCAAGAACCTCCGGCGGGATATAGATGCCGCCAGCGAACACCAGTTTCAGCGCGCTGATCATGACTTCGCGTTTGGCCGACTTCGGGATGTATCCGCTCGCACCCCAATCCAGCGCCTTGAGAACAATGGCGCGGTCTTGCAGCGCCGACAGGACGACGACGGGGATCGCCGGATATTGCTCACGCAGTTCCGCAAGCACCTCGAAGCCGTCACGATCCGGCAGGCTCAAGTCAAGCAATATCAGGCCGAGATCCGGGTGATCCGCGACGATCTGCATAGCCTGCCTGCTCGATGAGGCATCAAACAGGAAGGCGTCGCGCTTCAGTTCCTTCAGTACGCCGCGCAACGCTTCGCGGATCAAAACGTGATCGTCAATCACAAGGATCTTCATCACCCCTACAACCCTTCTCGACGAAGCGAGAATACGTCATTCATCGGCTCAAGTATGCATGTTAGACAAACCGCCGAGACCAGCAATTTGCTCGCTCATGCAAACAGGCCGAAAAGAAATGACTGGTGGTTGTGGTTGCAATTTCCTGTGACACTGGGAACAGCCGGTTGCAGAGCCCCCGCGCCACTCGATGGGCGATTGACCGCAAGCGTAGTTTTTCGGCTGCCCGATGCTAGACGGATCCTGCCCGCACTCACAAAAGTGCCGTGCGTTCCGGCTCGATGTCTTCGCTGCCGGCATGCCTCTGCACATTTCCGCGGGCAATTTGTTCGGCGAACTCCGTAATCGACCGTCGCAATTCGATGTTGTCGAGCGCACAGAACGCTTGCAGCAGGCGCAGGGCGTAGGGCTCCGCTAGCAAGGCCACCGGCGATGACGAACAGTCATTATCGCTTGCAACCTGTGTTGCTCCTTCGAAGAAGGCCGTGATCGGAACGTTGAGGATCGACGCGATTTTGAATAGCCGACCACTTCCGACGCGGTTGGTCCCATTTTCGTACTTTTGCACCTGCTGGAAAGTGACACCAATCTTTCTGGCGAGCTCCGTCTGCGACATCCCGCGATCCTGGCGGAGAGTGCGGATGTTGCAACCAACCAACATGTCAACGGCATCGCGACGCCTCTCTCCCATGGTGTCATTCTCCTTTCTGGCAACGATCGTAATCGGCCCCATCTGTGCGGGACCTGCGACAGATGGGCGCGCTGTTTGAATAAGTGCCGGTGCACATGCTTTGGTTCAAACCCTCCTGCAACCTGGTTTCTCTGCAGTTGCGCCAGACTACCCGCCCCGGGGTAGGCTTTACTCACCGGTAACTTCATCCGGGCGTAACTATAGTTCGTGTAGTGACTAAAGTACTGTACGGGGAGACTTTCGATTTATTGATTCTACGTGACATACGACCCTATGATTCGACCGATCCTGAGTAGCGCCTCAGTCCCGGAGTCAGGCGAATTTATCAATTCGACACCCGGGTGCGGTTCACCTGCTCGTGATCGCGCGCGGATTGAGTGAGGATTTTGCTGCTGACGCGTTTCGACAGACGTAGTAAGTATATAATTTGATCGCGTTGTCGGGAGTACCGCGGGGCGATGTCAAGGACAGGCCAAGAAATGATCTTGGAAGCAGAAGCCGAACAAGAGATCCGATGTGATATTGCAGCGCTTGTGCAAAACCTGATCGCTCAGACAGGTGACAGCCGGCGAATACTTGAATGTTATTACTGGAGCCAGGAACCAGGCCTGTTAGAACTGATCAGAGCGTTTCTCGCTATGCCGCCGGAAGCGCAGGTTGCATTACGCACCTTCATGGCGGCGGCGGTTGTGCGCAACTCGATCACCGCATCGATCGACGCCTCAGGCACGCTGACGCTCCGTTCGCCAGAAGCGGCGTCGTTACTGACCTACTTCGAGGTCCTTCCCTCCTAGGCGATCGCGTCGTCGACGATCCAGGAGTAGGCAGCGGCTGAACCGAGCCAGGAACGCTCGTCCTCAGATGGCGGCCGGCAGCGAGCCCGGCTGCCAGATCATGACCCGTCGGCCTTCGCAAAGCGCCCGAACCTCGCTCCGGCGAGGCTCCGGCGAGCGCCATTCAGCTTGAGCAAACGCGTCGGCCGCCAATAATGGAGCGGCGCCGCGACGAGAGCGAGCTAAAGACGGCGCTGTCGCGTGGTTTGAAGCGGCTAAATCATGACCGGTAAAGAGCGGCGATCGTGGAATGCGCCACTGACCGAGGAACAGCTTCGCGCGGTGACGATCGGCGAGGTTACGCCGCTGCACGGCACGATCCTGCTCGCACCCTATAATCCCGGATGGCCTGCAATGTTTGCGCGGCTGGAGAAGCAGATACGCGATCTTTTAGGCGCTAGAGTCCTGCTGTTGGAGCATGTCGGCTCCACGTCCATCCCGGGACTTTCGGCAAAGCCGATCATCGATATGGTGCTGGCGGTTGAGGATTTGGCGGATGAAATATCATACGTGCCGCCACTGGCCGCTGCGGGATATGTGCTCAAGATCCGCGAACCGGATTGGCTCGAGCATCGCCTGCTGAAGTCTCCCGTCATCGACGGGAATTTGCATGTGTTCTCGCGAGCATGCGAGGAGATCGACCGCATGCTGGCGTTTCGCGATCGGTTGCGGTCAAGCGATACGGATCGGAGACTTTATGAGCGCGTGAAGCAGGAGCTGGCTGCTCGCCGCTGGAAATACGTGCAGAACTACGCCGATGCCAAATCGGATGTGGTGAAGGACATTCTCACCAGGGCGACCGCACCTTCCCGAGCCTAGGACAGGTTTCGCCGCGTCAGGCTCATCGCTGCGTATTCGTAGCGAGCAGGTCGATCCGCTGCGACTGACGCAAATGCAGACCGGCCTATTGCATTTCGGCGATTTCCAATCGAGCCCGCGCAGCCGCGAGGTCGATATTTAGTGCTCGAAGCAATTGAGCCGCAGGATCCGGCCACTCGCACAGCAGAAGCGCTTCGAGAAAGTGACGTGCCCGGATTTGACCTGTTTTAGTGGGGCGTGCCAGTTCTATCGCTCGTCGAAAAACGGCGCGCGCCCCAGAGGTAAGTGGTGGAAGCCTATGAAAGGAGGACGTCTCCGCCGCAAATTCGAGATCGTTAGCTTCAATGCCCACCGCGGCGAGCGCAGCGCGATCGAGAGCCGCTCGCGCAGCTCGCGCCATCTCCAAATCAATACCAAGCGCGTCTGCGGCCCCGGATGCCGGGTCGTGAAGGACTCCAAGAAGCATATGGTCGGTGCCAATACTGCTGGCGCCGGTACAATGCATTTCTTCAGCAGCCCTCGTAAGAACCGACTCTCTGGCGTCCTCACTGAGTCGTAAGAACATCATCTGCCTCATTTTTTTGCGTGCTTTTTGTGGGCTGACTGTCGACTAACTCCGAGAGCGTCTCCGATCAGCTCCCAGGACCACCCCTGCCGCCGCGCCAGCTTCACATGCTTCTCTTCAACCTTCTCGGCCAGGCGATGCAGCGCGGCGGCAGCGCGCAGGCCGGTGGCGGGGTCGACTGACTCGATACTCTCCAAGAGCTCGTTCAGCTTCGGTTCCATATTGTCAGCATAAACTGACAAGGCGGACCTTGTCAACTTTAGTTGACAGTTCGCACGCGGCCGTTCGCGCACGATTCCAGTCGGACGCTTAGGGCGTTTCGCGATGAACGCGCATCGCGATGTCCCGCATCGGCTCACGGCTCGCGGCCAAGGGCCTCGAGCATCGCCGCCGTGGCTTGCGCATCGCTGACCATGGCGTCGTGCCCGGTGGCGAGCAGCGAAACGGGCCACCCGCGGTCCTGCGCGCGCTCACGACTAATCGTGGTCGGGCGATAGGCAGGCGACGTGCAGGTGATGTAATGCGCCGGCAGGCCATTGCCGCAGCGGTGCTTGAGCCTGAGCGGCGTGATCAAGGTAGCGAAGGGATGCGGCGTCAAGCGGCGCGCGAGCCAGGCGGCGTCGCCGGGGTCGCTTACGCCGAAGCTCTCCGGCGGAGCCGGCGGCAAACTCAGTCCGCCGGAGGAATCCTGTGCGGCTTTCGTACGGTCGGCGACCAGATCGGGAGGCAGCAGGCCGAACCAGGTTTCGCCGTCCTCCATGATGGCGGCATCGAGATAGATCAGCTTGGCGATGCGCTGCGGCGCCCGGTCCGCCGCGCCGCTGATCGGCGCGCCGCCGAAGCTATGGCCGACCAGCACGACCTCGCTCAGGTCTTCCCACTCGAGATGGTTCACGACGTCGGCGACGAAGGTGTCGAGCGTAATCGACGCTGACAGCAGATGCTTGCGCTCGCCCAGGCCGGTCTGGGTCGGCGTCATCACCTTGTGCCCGCGGGCGCGCAGCACCTCGGCCACCCGACTCCAGCACCAGCCGCCGTGCCACATGCCGTGGACCAGCACGAATGTTCGAGAAGATGGGGCTTTGGCCATTTTCTGCACGCGTCACGCGATCCCACGCCGAGCGGCATGGCTGCTGCAACATCATACAAGCATCGGCGCGCACGATCATGTCATGCAATTCCGTCTCGCGGCATCATCCGGCTTTGCGATCGTGTGGCGCGAGCGCGGCAGGTAAGTAACATTACCGATCGACTTGGAGTCGTGCGCCATAAATCGACCCTGCTGCCGTGCAGAATCTGAAGCAAAGCGATCGAGCGGGAAGTCTCGTGAGAATGAGCGCGCTGAGGCTCTGGACCTTATTGCTATTTGCGTTTTTTGCCTTGAGCCAGGCTCAAGCATCCGGCTTTACCGAGATCGAAATCCGTAAGGATCGCGACGGCGCCGGTCCCAGTCATATTTTTCACTTGCATGACAATGTGGTGGCGGTGGTCGATCCGCTGGAGGGCGTCATCTCCGCCTATCGAGACACCGACGATGCCGCGGTGAAGACCGCATTGATGCCGACCGGCTTTCGCCCGTGGCGGCTTGTGCGACAGCCGGCGAGCGTCGCGATCATCTCCGAGGATGGGAAGCGGCGCATCGACGTCGGCCGCGACGAGTCCCATTGGCCGCGCGAATTCGCCGCCGCCGCGCATGATGGCAAAAATCCGGCGTACCGCATTCCACCGGTGGTCCGCACCCGGTCAGGCCTGACGCTCAAGGCCTTCCGCGGCGAACGCGCATTGGCGATCCGCGCCATCGGCCCCTACTACCTCGCCAGCGCCCGCGAGCTGGACCGCATCGGCGACGGACGGCGCTACGTGCTGTGGAAGGAGTTCTATCTGAGCGAGCCGCCGCCGGACCAGCCGGACGAGCAGAGAATCAAAGTCAATGTCTATGTCGGCCGGTTCGAAAAGGACGGCACGCTCTCCGGAATCGCACGCCTGCCGCGCGCCGCGATGTCGCGTATCGGATTCGATTACGCGACGATCATGCCCGACGGAACGATCGCGCTCCTGGCGAGCCTGATCTCGTCCGACAAGCCGGGCCCGTTCAAGATCTACCGCCTGCCCTTCCAGACGCCATCGCCGCAATTGGTCAAATTGCAAAAGACGAAAGGACGGGCCCATCATTGGCCGTTGCCGCCGCCGCTCTCCCCCATGTTTCCTCTCATCGAGCCGACCGACGCGACGACGCTCGACGTCGGCGAAGAGGGGCGTCCGGCCCCGCAAGGCCGCCCGAACGGCGCCGCGGCCGTTACCCGGCCAAGCATGCGCCAAACAATGAATGCTTATCGCGATCACCAATGGACATTGACCGACGACAATCTGCGCAATCCGTGTGAGACGGTCGTCGTCGCCGGAACGCCGATTGCCTGTCGCCGCCCGGACCGCTTTGTGCCGCCCCCCGAGGTTGCGAGGCGATCGCGGCCGGCCGACATGACCGGCGTGCCCTATGACTGGGGCGGATCGGATTCCCTCGAGCGCTTCGACCAGAAAATCGAACAAGGCTACATCGCCGGCAATATCGGCGGGACTTTTTGGCCCGACGGAACTCGCCGAGTGACGGCCGGCGTCGACTGCTCCGGGTTCGTCGCCAATGTGTGGAAGCTCGGCCGGCATATCGAAACATCCGAGCTGGCCCAGGTCACCGAGCGCGTTGGTTCGCTCGACCGCATGCGCGTCGGCGACGCGCTGCTGCTGCCCGACCGTCACATCGCGCTCTATCGCGGACAGGTGGAGCCCGATGGCGCTTCGCTCGCCATTCGCGTGACCGAAGCGGCCAGCCGCTGCGGGTCGGTGTGCGACAGCACTTACGAGATCGATCACTTCTACGGCTACGCGCTGCGTCGCTCCAAGACGCTGCGCTGATCGGCGTCAGGAATGAGGATCGGCCTCAGCCTTGTTGCGCCTTGGCGATTTCCTCGTCCTTCGCCGTCGCGCGTTTGAGCGCGGGGCGGTCGGCGAAGCGGGCGATATAGTCGGTGAATTCCGCGCGCGGCGGGATGAGATTGAATATGGTGGCCCAGCGTAGGCCTGAGCCAATCACGACATCGGCGGCGGTGAACTGGTCGCCCAACAGGAACGGGCTGCCGCTCACGGCGCGCGCCACGACGTCCATGGTGGTATCGAAGTCGCCATAGGGGAGCGCCTGGCGCGGCGCTTCCTCGGCGCGCTTGAACGCGCGGTCCATGATCGCCGGTTCGAGCGCGCCCGGATTGAAGAACAGCCACTTGAGATACGGACCGCGCCGCGGATCGCCGATCGGAATATTGAGCCGCGCCTGGGGGAATGCGTCGGCGAGATAGCAGCAGATGGCCGCGACTTCAGTGATGATCGCGTCGCCATGGCGCAGCGCGGGCACCTTCCCCATCGGGTTGATCGCGAGATACTCCGGCTCGCGGTTCTCGCCCCTTTTGAGCACGTGCAGTTCGAACGGTTCGCCGACCTCCTCCAACATCCAGTGCACGATAGAAGAGCGCGAAGGAGCGAGGTGATAAAGCGTAAGCGCTGCCATTGACGGGCCTTTCTGCATTGCGCCGCCGATGCGGCTGGCGAGGGCGAACCGTCATAGGCGGTAATCATGACGGTTTGTAGCAACGCCGTCCGGCAGGCGAGTCTCGACTCCAACTTCGCAGCCGCGCGGCTCAGGCGACCGGCTTCAGCCCCTTGGCGTAGGCCTTCCAGCGGCGGACGTAATTGTCGGCCCCGGCGGCGATTGATTTCACCGCCTTCTCGTCGAGCGTGCGCACGACGCGGCCGGGCGCGCCGACGATCAGCGAATATTCGGGAAACTCCTTCCCCTCGGGAATGACCGCGCCCGAGCCCACGATCGAGCCGTGCGCTATGCGGACGCCGTTCATCACGATCGCGCCCATGCCGATCAGACAGTGCGAGGCGACCGTGCAGCCATGCATAATCACGTTGTGGCCGATCACGCAGTCGCTGCCGATGGTAAGCGGATAACCGGGATCGGTGTGCAGCGTCGCATTGTCCTGGACCTGGGAGCGGACCCCGACCTCGATCCACTCATTGTCGCCCCGCAGCACCGCGTTCCACCACACGCTCGCCTCGGACAAGAGCCGCACGCGGCCGATCAGCACCGCGGTTTCGGCGACCCAGGACTGACCATCGGACGGAAATTCCGGCCGCACCCCAGCGAATTCGTAGATCGGCATGAACACTCTCCCAGTGAGCAAAACATCGGCGAACTTGCCACGGCAGGCCCGGCTTGGCCACGGGCATCGGGAAATGGAATGCGTGTGGAGGCGATCGACGGAGGGATTTTGTGCGCCCGCCGAACGGGGGCGACGTTCCGGGCGGGCGTGGCATACTCCGCCGCTGATTCGCGCAGGCGGAGGCGGGCATGGCTGCGGAGGGAGCAAGGCGAGGAGACGCGAAGGGAGCGCGTGCGCCGGCGCGATCCGCCCGGCGTCTGCTTGTTGCGGTGCTGTCCGCGGTTGCCGTCGCGGCGACGGGCGTCGCCTTCGTCGTGTACGCGCTATGGCCGCGCTGGCCCGAGGCGGCGCCGGCGGCCGACGCCCCGCATCTGCCGATCGTCATCGCCGGCGAGACATTCCAGGTGCCGCCCGCGGCGATCCGCAGAAAAGTGCAGCGCCGCCCCGGTCCGCAGGAGCGGATCGACCTCGTCTTTTCATGGCCTGCGCTTGCGCCCCCCGCGCCGAGCGACGACAAGACCGCCGTCGCACAGCCGCAGCGGCTCTTCGTCAGCATCGCGGCGCGCGACGGGGCGGCGGAACCGGCGGAGCGGTTACGCACAATCTATCTGCGTTACGCGGCGGACGAGCCGTCGAACGCACCGGAAGGGCTGACCGTGACCGCCTTCCGCGACGGCACGCCCTACGAGGGCGAAGACCTCGTCTATGACGAGAGCGCGCCCGAGCATTTCGTCGCCCGCTGCAGTCGGTCCAAGAATCCCCTGACCCCGGCTTCGTGCTTGCTCGAGCGTTTCGTCGGACAGGCAAGCTTCACCGTGCGCTTCCCGCGCGAGTGGCTCGCCGATTGGCGCGGCTTCGCGAGCGGGCTCGACCGACTGATCGCCGAGCTTCACCCGAAGCGCGCGGGATGACGCCTGTGCCTGAGAGCGAATTCCGTTCCGGTGGAATCGGAATTCGCTCTCGTTTTCCTTGAGTGGTCGCATTTTCTGCGGCGAACCGGTTCCCACTTCGCCGGAAAATGCTGCTAGTCCAGGTCGGCGCCGAGGATCGCCATCTGGAAATTATAGGATCGTTCTTCGTCCTCGTCGTCGACGAACATGACGCCGATGAATTCCTCGCCGATATAGACCTCGGCGGAATCTTCCTTCTTGGGCCTGGGCACGACCCGCAGCCGGGCGTTGCCGAACAGGCGGCGCATATAGGCTTCGAGCTTCCTGATTTCGAGCGCGTCCACGTTTTTCCCTCCCGGCGGGTTCACCGGCAGCAGTATACCGCGTCCGGCGCACGGCGCACCCCTGCACTAATATAAGCCGCCCCTCCACAGGCGGGGCGGCGGGGCGGCTGTGTGCCCCGCATCGGAACGATGCCGCGCGGTGCTTGCATTACGCGCCTTGATACGCGACGAGCGTCACGGCCGCTCGCCCAAGAAGCGCAGCACCGCCTGCTTGAACACCCTGTCGCCGACCGCGCGCATGTGGTCGCGCCGGGGAATGTCGACGGCTTGCGCGTCGGGGATCAGCGCCGCCAATGCGTGGGGGGAGCCTGCGATTTCGTCCTTGGTCCCGACCGCGACCAGGACGGGGACGCCGATCCGCCCTGCCTCGGCGCGCGTCAGGCTTTGCCGCGATCCGCGGATGCAAGCGGCGAGCGCCGCCAGGTCGGAGCCGGTTTCCTCGGCGAATTCGCGATAGGCGCGGGCCTTGGGGTCGCGCACGTCGGCCGCCGACGGCGCCTCCAGCGCTTCGGCGACATTGTCGGGAAGACCGGCGCTTTCGACCAGGCGAATGCCGAGCCCGCCCAGAATCGCCGAGCGCACCCGCTCGGGATCGGCCAGCGCCAGGAAGGCGGCAACGCGTGCCCCCATCGAGTAGCCAAGGATATCGGCCCAGCCGAGCCCGAGATGATCGAGCAACGCCCGCACATCGTCGGCCATGATCGCGGTGTGGTAGGCGGCGGGGTCGTACAATTTGGTCGAAGCGCCGTGGCCGCGCATGTCGGGCGCAATCACCCGCCGCCGGACGCGCGTGAGCGTCGCGATCCAGCGCGTCGCCACCCAGTTGGCCTCTTTATTGGAGGCAAATCCGTGCACTAGCACGATCGGCTCACCCTCCCCTTCATCGAGAAAGGCGATCTCAACGTCGTCGTGGCGGAGGCTTGGCATGGCGGGAGGCCCAATGATCGTGCCGGCGCATTGCTATATATTTTTCTAATAAATGACAACGCATTAGAGATAGATATTGCGATTGAAAGTGAGCGATGAAACGCTCGACTGCTACGTCGCCAGCGCGCGCCGCGCCCATCGCGCCTTGCGCCATGCGAGCCAGCGCAGGGTGGTGCGCTCGGTCAAGCCCTTGACCGTCGCGCAGAAGCCGAGGATCGCGACGAGCGCGCTGAAGGTCCAGCTCGCCAGGTTGAACGCGCCGACGGTGAGCGCGATCGCAGCCCGCCCGCCGAGTTTTAAGATCGCCCGCGTCTTGCTCCCCTGCGCCTCGGCGAGCCGGGCGACGCGCGCCATGTCCTTCGGGGATTCGGCGATCTTGAGCCCGTCCATGGCGGCGCGGGTTCCCGCTTTCGCCTGGACGCGGCCGGTATCTTCCATCAGACGAACGAGGCCGCCCGCGCGGTCGAGCTTGACCGCCTCGCGGGCGGTGCGCACGGCGGTGGCCGGCTGAACCAGGGAGACCGGCGAGACCGCCCTCCGCAGCGCCGACACGTCCACCACTTCGCGCAGCGATCGGCCCATCCAGACAGCGAGCCGGCCGCCGATCATTCCCGCCTTGCGCGCGCCTTTGAGCACCGACACGCCGAGACGCGCCGGCCCGCCGACCCCGAGCGAGGCATAGGTCCCGGCCGTCACCGCCAAGCCGACGCAGGCGAGCCCGAGCAGCAGTTCGTCGGCCTGCTCGCCGGAAACGAGCCGGCCCCCTTCGCGCACCGCGTCGCGGATATCGCCGAACACGAACAGATCGCCGACCGCGGTGCCGGCGAACCCAACGGCATCCTCCGGCTCACCGGTAACGAATCCATGCGCGAAGCTGCCGGCGGCTTGCGCCGTGCGCGCTATGGTCGAGTTCGCCGCCTCAACTCGCTTCCTTAGCTCGGGATCGACGGCGATCCCCTGCCCGCGGGCAAGCGCGACGAAGCTCGCCGCCAGTTCGGGATCGTTCGCCGCGAGCGCAGCTTCGATTTCACGGTGTGCGACCGCGGGATCGAGCGATGTCCTGACCATGTGGTCGGCGAGTTCGACCGGATCATCCTGATGCAGCAGCAGATATGCCGCATCGACGGCGCGCGGGCCGACCAGCGCGATGGTTCCTGCCAGAACCAGTGCGATCAGCAGGGTGAGCGCGATCGGAATCGGCGCTTGCGCTCGCGGCAAGGCCGCGTCGCCAGCCTTTGGCTCGACCGGTTCATTCGCCCCACCCCGCGGAGGCTCAGAAAACCCCAGCGCAGCGTCGCGCCGGCCTGGCCAAGTCCAGGGGAACCGCACTAGGAATCGCATCGTTTGCCCGCTATGGTCCGCGCCTGAATCCGGCTGATCACGACGTCAACGTTCGCGAGAATATAGCCATGGCAGAACACGTGGTTCCCCATTTCCATAATGATCTGGGCGTGCCTGTCATCGAGATCGGCGCTCAGCGGTTCATGTGCATCGGCGCGCTGCCGCCCTTCGACCACCCGCATGTTTTCCTTGATATGGGGAACGATGATGAAATCGTCTGCCCCTATTGTTCCACCCTCTATCGCTACGATCCCGATCTCGACGCCTTCGAAGCGCGGCCTCCGGAATGCGCTCTGCGAGACGCGAACGCGGCGTGATGGTCGCGAATGACGTGCGGACGCCGTGGCTTCCACGCCGATGATCATCATTGCGGGCGCCGGGATCGGCGGGCTGACGGCGGCGCTCGCGCTGGCGCGGGCCGGCTTGCGCGTGCGCGTGCTCGAACAGGCGGCGCGGCTTGAAGAGACCGGGGCCGGGCTCCAGCTTTCCGCGAATGCGACGCGCATTTTGCTCGCGCTCGGCCTCGAGGAACGCCTGCGGCCGCGGGTGGTCGCCCCTGACGCCATTCGTGTCCGCCAAGCGGCCAATGGGCGTGACTTGGCGCGGCTCCCGGTCGGCCGCTCGCAGCGCTATTATGGCGCGCCCTATTGGGTGATCCACCGCGGCGACCTGCAGGGGGCTTTGCTCGCCGCGGTGAACGACCATCCCGACATCACGGTGGAACTCAACGCGCGGGTTCAAGTGTTCGGAGCCCATCCGAAAGGGGTGACGGTCGGGTATCTGCGCAAATCCGGAACCGAGGACGCGACCGGCGCCGCCTTCGTCGGCGCCGACGGCCTATGGTCGGCCGCCCGCGCCTGCCTCGGAGAGAAATCGCCGCCGCAGCCGGCGGACCGCACCGCATGGCGCGCGCTCGTGCCCGCCGATGCGGTTTCCCCCGAGTTTCGCGAGCCGGTGGTGAACCTCTGGGTCGGGCCGAAAACGCATCTCGTGCATTATCCGGTACGCGCGGGCGGAGCGATCAATATCGTCGCGATCACGACCGATGCTTGGAGAGGAATGGGCTGGAGCACGCGCGGCGACCGCGCCGAGTTGTTGACGCATTTTTCCGAACGGAATTGGGCCTGGCCGGCACGCAAGCTTCTCGCCACGCCCAGCCAATGGTTGAAATGGGCGCTCTATGATCGCCCGCCGATGGACCGCTGGGGTCGCGGCGCAGCCACCCTCCTCGGCGATGCGGCGCATCCGATGCTGCCGTTTCTTGCGCAAGGCGCGGCGATGGCGATCGAAGATGCGGCCGTGCTTGCGCATGCGCTCGCGCACGCGCCGGGTGGCGCCGCGGCCGCCCTGCGCTATTACGAGAGCCAGCGCCGGCCGCGAACCGCACGGGTGCAAGCGGCCGCGCGCAACAATGATCGCATCTATCATTTGGGCGGACCCGCGGCGGTCATCCGCGATGTTGCCATGAGGACCGTGCTCGGCGGCGAACTTTTGCTCAGCCGCTATGACTGGATCTATGGCTGGCGTCCGCCTGTAGAGTTCGGGGGGCCATGAGTTGATCGACGAAACCCGCGCGAAATTCAGGGAGCGGCTCGATTGGCTCCTCGTGCCGGCGATGGTCGCACTGCTGCTCTGGCCGGCCTTGTGGAATGGTTTCCCGCTGATCTTCCCCGACACCGGCGGATATCTGTTGCGGCCGCTCGAAGGCACGCTCGGCCTCGGCCGCTCCGCGGTGTACGGGACGTTCCTCGCCGCCGGGCTTTCGCTCGATTTCTGGCCGAATGTGCTGATCCAGGCGGCCGGGACCGTTTTTGTCATTCGGATTTTGTTGCGCACGCACGGCCTCGGGGCGCGGCCGGGACTCGCTTTCATCCTTGTTGCGGCGCTTGCCGCACTTACTGCTTTGCCCTGGTACGTCTCCTTGCTGATGCCAGGAATATGGGCGGGATGGGCGGTGATCGCGCTTTATCTGCTCGCCTTCCGGCGCGACGCGCTCGGCCGGGTCGAGATGCTGACCCTCGGCGCAATGATCGTGTTCGCGATCGCGAGCCACATGGCGACGCTTGCGCTCTGCCTTGGTCTAATCGTCTGTTTCGTGCTGATCCATTTTGCCGGGCCGCACATCCGCATGCCGCGCCCGCGGCTCGGCGCCGCGGCAACCGCTGTTGTGGCCGGCGCCCTGCTTTGTCCGACGGCGAATTACCTCATCGCAGACGAATTTGCTTTCACCCCCGGCGGAACAACCTTCATGTTCGGCCGGCTGGTCCAGGACGGTCTGATCGAGCGCTATCTCGACGAGCACTGTCCGGACAAGCAGGTCAGGCTCTGCCGCTATGAGACGGCGTTGCCCGATACCGCCGATGAATGGCTGTGGACCCAATCGAGTCCGATCCACAAGCTCGGCGGCTGGGAGGCCTACACGCCGGAGTCAAAGCGCTTGATCCTCGCGACGCTCCGCCTCTATCCGGGACAGCATCTCAGCACCGCCGTCATAGCGGCGATCGACCAATTCCTGTCGTTTCGCACGACCCTCTCGGTCGATCCCGACGATAATTTCCACGTCATCGGGACATTCGAGCGCATCTTGTCCCCCGAAGCCAATGCCCGCTTCCTTGCCGCGCGTCAGCAGCGCGATCGGCCGGACGTGAGCATCCTCAATATTGCGCATGTGCCGGTAGCGGCCATCAGCTTGGCGCTAGTCGTTTTTGTCGTAGCGTTCGGGCAACCAGAGCGCTTCGGTCCATTCACGCGCGCGCTTTGCGCGACGGTCTTGCTCGCTCTTCTCGGCAACGCGACCATCTGCGGCGTGCTGTCCAATCCGAACGACCGCTATCAGGGCAGAATGGTCTGGCTCGCCGTGCTCGCCGCCGGCATCGCGATCGGCAGCTGGCGCAAGCGCAATGCTGCAGCTCCCGAGCACGTCGCGCGCGGGAGGGCGGACCACAAAGACGGCTCCCTACAAGACGTGTCGGTATCCGAATCCAATTGATTCGGCGGCGCTGTCGCCCTTCAGCCGACCGGGGTCCAGGTCCCGTCCGGGTTGCGGCAGGCGGTGCCGCGCGCCGCCTGTGGGGTGCCGTCGATATAGATGGTATGCGTGAAGTGGCGGCATTGCGCGCCGCCCTGGGCATAGGCGGGGCCGGGCACGACGGTGCCGTAGCGTCCCGAATCCGGATTGCGCCAGGTGACCGGCCTGCCGGACGGGCCGGTTTCCAGCGCCGCCATCTGCGCCTCGTAGGCGCGCCGGCGGTCCTCGTCGTCGAGCGCCGCCCCGATACGGTTGCCGATCAGCCCGCCGATCGCCGCCCCTGCGACGCTCGCCGCGACGCGCGCGCCGGTGTCGCCGCCAATCGTCGAACCGACGGCCGCGCCGGTCAGCGCCCCGACCAGCGTTCCGGTGTTCTCGCGCGGTCCTGTCCCAGTCACCGGATCGCCGGCACAACCCGCGAGGGCGAAAGCCGTCAGCCCGACGGTCATGAGGGTGATCTTCGAGAGCATGAGCGTCTTCCCCCGCGGCGGCGTCATTCAGCATTCAGCGCATCGCCGCTGATCCTGCCTTCCCGCCATCACAAAAAACGCGAGGAATGGGGCGAAACTTGGCCGTCCGAGGGAGACTTACGGTTGAGCCGGGGTCCGGCGGGACTGCTCCGACCCGGGCAGGACGAGCTCGGCGCGCAGGCCGCCGATCGGCGCGGTCGAGAGGTTGAGGCTGCCGCCGTAAAGGGCGGCAAGCTCAAGCACGATGGAAAGGCCCAGCCCTGATCCCGGCTTGGTCTCGTCGAGCCGTTGGCCGCGGTGGGCGGCCCGCTCGCGCTCGGCCGCCGACAGGCCCGGACCGTCATCGTCGATAATGATGCGAATCGCGGGTGTGCGTTTCTTGTCGGCCTGGGTTTCCGCCTCCACCGTGATCGACACCCGCGACGCCGCCCACTTGCAGGCGTTGTCGACCAGATTGCCGACCATTTCCTCGAGGTCCTGGCGCTCGCCGAGAAAGCGGACCGGGTCGGGCGCGTCGACTTCGATCACGATGCCGCGGTCGTGGTGCAGCTTCTCCATCATGCGGGCGAGCGCGGTGACCACCGGCGCCACTTCGGTCACCACCCCGACGACGGTGAGGCGGGCGGCCAGGCGCGCCCGCTCCAAATGGCGCGTGATCTGGTCGCGCATAATGTCGGCCTGCTTGCGCATCTTGCCGGCGAACGCTACGTCGGGATGCGCGGCGGCCTCGTTGACGATCACCGACAGCGGGGTTTTGAGCGCATGCGCCAGATTGCCGACATGGGTGCGCGCGCGCTCGACCACCAGCCGGTTGGCCTCGATCAGTTCATTGGTTTCGCGTGCGAGCGGTTCGATCTCGACCGGGAATTGGCCTTCGAGCTGCTCGGCGCGGCCGGCGCGGATCGCGGCCAGGCCTTCGGAAATGCGCTTGAGCGGGGCAAGCCCGAACCGCACCTGGAACATGGTGATGAGCAGGAGCACCGCCGCCAGCATGACAAAGGTGATCGTCAGCGTCTGATTGAAGGCGTGCAACTCCTCTTCGATTTCCTGCGGATCGCCCGCGACCGAGACCAGATAGTGGCCCTCCTGGCCGAGGTCGACGGTGCGCTCGACGAGGCGCAGCCGCTGGTCCTCCGGCCCGTCCACATAGGCGCGGCGGGTGCCGTCAGTGGTCGCTGGCACGCCGCGATCGACGAGATGCGGCAGCGTGCCGTCCCAAAGCGAGCGCGAAACGCGGGTCTCGGGCTTGGGCGCGTTGAGGCGATTGACCTGCCAGTACCAGCCGGAGAGCGGAAGATCGAACAGCGGCTCGCCGAGCGACAGAGAGCCGCGATCGTTCCCATCCTCGGGCGCAGCGATGGCGGCGACCAGCGTGCGCAGATAAACGCCGAGCCGGCGGTCGAACGAACGCTCGACGGCGTGGTGATAAAGCGAGGAAAGGCTGATGCCGGTGGCGAGGAGGATGACCACGGTCCAGGTCGTGGCGGAGAGGAAGAGCCGGAAGGCGAGCGAGTTGGTGCGCATAAAGCTCAGCGCGCGTCGCTGGGCGGAGAGAGCAGATAGCCAAGTCCGCGCACGGTTTGGATGACCTCGACGCCGAGCTTCTTGCGGATGCGGCCGACGAACACCTCGATGGTGTTCGAGTCGCGGTCGAAATCCTGATCGTAGAGATGCTCGACGAGCTCGGTGCGGGACACCACGCGTCCGGTGTGATGCATGAGGTAGGATAGGAGACGATATTCGTGCGAGGTGAGCCTAACCGGAACACCGTCGACGGTGACGCGACCCGTGCGCGAATCGAGGCGCACCGGGCCGCACAAAAATTCGCTCTTGGCGTGCCCGACCGAGCGGCGCAGCAGCGCGCGGATGCGCGCCAGCACTTCCTCGAGATGGAAAGGCTTGGCGACGTAATCGTCGGCGCCGGCGTCGAAACCCTGCACCTTGTCGCTCCAGCGATCGCGGGCGGTGAGCAGCAGCACCGGCATCGCCCGGCCGCTTCGCCGCCACGCTTCGAGCACGGAAATTCCGTCGAGCTTGGGCAGTCCGATGTCGAGGATCACCGCGTCATAAGGCTCGGTTTCACCGAGATAGTGCCCCTCCTCACCGTCGAAGGCGCGGTCGACCACGTAACCGGCGTCGGTCAACGCGGTCGCGAGCTGGCGGTTTAAGTCAGGATCATCCTCGACGACGAGAAGCCGCATGGCGAAGTTTCCTAGCGCGGCCCGCGGATCAGCGCGCCGGAGCCGGCGTCAACGGCCGCGCGCAGTACTTTGCCACCCCTCGCCAACACTGTCAGCAGGTAGACGAGCCTGCCATTCCGCTCGCACAGACGGGCATTCAAGAGCACATCACGGCGGCCTTTGACCGCCCGCGCCGCTTTCGCCAGGGGAACCACGGTCCGAGCGGCGATGCGCGCGCGCTGCTCCTGGCGCGAAAGGCAACGCCCCCCGGCGGTCGCATCGCTGCGGGTATGGACCGGCCGCGCATCGTCGCCACGCGATTTGCCGGCGATCTCCGCGGCGTCGGCGCGCGGCAGCTTCATCAGGGAAAGGCCAACAAGCGACAGGGCCGCAATCAGCAGGGCGGCGGCAACGGCTACGAGGGCTCCGGCGGAAAAACCGCCCGACGGCTCGTCTCCTCCGGCCCAGGATGCAGGTGAAGCGGGGACGCGACGACCACCGCATACCGGGGCGGCGGCAATTGCGCGAGTGGCATCGACAAGCGCCACTTTCGTTCTCATGACCTTACCAACGCAAACCGAATCGGCTCGCCTCTCACAATGAACCCAGCTAGCGCGCCTCCGCGTCAAGACTGCGGCAGCGCCACTCCGCAAACTTGCGCGCGGCGAGCGGATCGGTAAGACCCGAAAGCACCCACATGGGCCGGAAACAGGCGTGCCCCTTAGATAGGATCGGCGGGTGAATTGAAATAGTCACTTCGGGCAACAGCGTTGAGGTTCGCCAGCCGCTCGTCTCCGGCCAGGTCACGGCATTTACGGCTGCGAGGACCGCGGCGGGTCGCTTGACGAATTAAGCAGACGATCGACGACGGCGCGTTCCATCTTTTCCAGGCTGCGGTCAAAGCGGTCGCCCAATTTGTCGAGGGCGTGTTGCAGCGCTTCCTTGTCCTCTTTCGAGCGAGCTTCGACCGTGTGCAATGCTTGCACGGTGACGTAGCTCTGCGCCACTTGGACCCGGAAATCGGACAGCTCCTTGCTCTGCTTCGATAGCTCGACGTAGATCCAGATGAAGACCGATAGAAGCGCGGCGCTGAACGTCAGAAGGCCCAAGCCTCCCGCCAGCAGCGCGCCCCAGGTAACGGACGCTTGTCTTCCATCGTTGATATTCATCGCCGCACCGCCTTGACGAGCTGGTCGATAACCGAAGGAGTGATCTGGCCCGCGATCGTGGCGACCTTCTCGCGCGAGCGGCCCTGCACATAGACCCCGAGGACGGCGAAGCGCAGCCCCCAATAGCCGAGCAACAGCGCCGTCGCCTGGGCCGCGGCGTTGAGCACGCCGACGTCGCCGCCCCATAGGTCGCGGATGATGACGACGGCGAGCGCCGCGCATTCCAGCGTGAGTTCGAGCCCGTACAGCGGACGCCACCAGCGTTGCAGCGGATCGCCGGCGGCGATCTCCGCCCGCATGGTCAGATTGGTCTCGGCCGCGGTCTTGGCCTGGGCCTGGGCCTCGGCCTCGGCCTTGGCGATCTCCGCCAGCGCCGGATATTTTGCCTGCGCGTCGGCGTCCGCCGCGGCGAGCTTGTCTTGCAGCTCGGGCGCCGGCGTGTCCTTGATCGCCTTGTCGATCGCCTCGGGCGTCGGCGGCACGCCGAGCACCGAGCCGAGAATGTCGCCGACGGCGCCGCCGACCATGCCGCCGAGCGGGCCGCCCAGCGCCGTCCCGATGGTGGGCGCGCCCAGCTTGATCAGCGGCCCGGCGAGGTCCTGCCAGTTCATGAATGCCCTCCCGCCGGCTCGCGCAGCGGACGGCAGCGCCAATGCCGGCCGGCGCAATGATTGAGCGCCCATTCGGACGCAAGCCGGTCGTTGGCGAACGGCCCGTACACGCTGCCCTCGCATTCGATGACGTATTTCATCGCAGCTCCTTTTGGTGTCGCGCGGAAAGCGCGCCGGGCGCGCTCATGCCATTCCAGTTCCTCGTTCGGAAGCGGTATGAGCCGAACACATGGCTCGTGAGCACTTATCCTGACCCACTGATTATTTCTCACTTCGAAAAGCTGCCCTGTTGAACCGCGCTTTCGGTGGCCATCAGGCAAGCCAACCGCCGATACTCGTGGCGGCCAGTCAGGATCGGACATGTGTGGGTCATTTGCCGTCATGCCTCCACATCCAGGCGAAGCCAGAGCCGATCAGCGCAAGCGCGCCGATGACAAGCAGAAATGCGACGCACCAATTCATTTTGCGGCCCTGATCTTTGCCAGCACCGTCTCGATGTCGGCCTTTCCGAGATCGCCCTTGATCGCCGCGGCGTAAGCCTTGGCGCGCTCGCCGTGCTTGCGCCACAGATAGACGCACGCCAGCGTCAGCGCGACCGCGCCGACCGCGACAAGCCCGAGCGTGAGCCACACGGTCCAATCCCACGAGCCCGGATCGGCCTGGCTGAGCGCGCCGCCGCCGGCGCCGGCCGACGTGCCGGTCGCCGTTGCGCCCTGCGCGCTGCGCTTCGCCTTGACCTGCGCGCCGGTGACTTCGCCCTTGAGCGCGCCCGCCATGTCGGAGACGTTCTGCGCCTCCAGCACCATGCGCACGCCGATCGCCTCCATGTGGGCGTTGCGCCGCAGCCAGCCGCGGCCGAACGTCCGGAACGTGCGCAGCGAGCGGTAGAAGCTGGCGCGCCGGGCGCAGGCGCGCTTGACGATGCCGACTTGGTCGGCTGGACTGTGTGCGCGAGATACGCAAGCGTTTTGACGCCGCCGGTCGGATTGCCCATCGCCGCGCGCATGATTTGCGGCGCGCGGCCGATGCCGGAATTCACCGCGATGTCGAACACGATCTGATCCGGCCCCTTCGGCCACAGATCGCCGAGCATCGGCCTCCAATAATTGCCGGCGTAGATGTCTTGCAATTCGGCTTCGCTGATGGAGCGGACGCTCCGGTTGGGCAGCCCCTTGCGCGCGCGGTACTTGGTGTATTCGCGTTGGATGATCCCGCGCATGGTCGGGCCGCCGGGGTCGCGCGGATCGTTGCTCCAGCCGCCTTCCTCAACCAGCGTGTTGGCGAGACAGCGCGCGTAATTGGCAGCGGTCATGAAGACCTCCAGAAATTCAAAGGCCGCCTTGCGGCGGCCCTGGGCAGGTTTTCGGTTGATCGGGCGCACTGTGCTGCTGCGCCCGGTTGCTCGGCGCGTGCCTTCATCGGTTCGTCTTCAAACGCTCTGAAGCGGGCGAGGCTGAGCTTGTTCCGCTTGTTCGTGGGCCGTGCCGCAAGAGACGGCGTAACGACCTTACGGCGCGAGGATCGCCACAGGGTCGGCGCCGATCGCCTGCAAGAATGCGGTGGCGTCGGGATCATCGGCGCGGATCGCCGGATGATCGGCCGCATACCAGCGCGCCTTTTTCGCCGGATCGGCTTCCAGCGCCGTGTTGGCCGCAGCGATCTTTTCGGCGTCGATCAGGCGCTGCACGATCAGCGATTTTGCGACCATCCGCGGCGGCTCCGGCGCGCGCACGCGGTTGTCGATGAACTGCGCGCCGTCAAAACCGTCGCCGATAGTGACTTGCAGCCCATCGACATCGCGCAACGTCTGTCCGTCCGGAGCCGCATAGCTGTTCGGATCGGCGAGAATCACGTTGACGACGACGCCGCTCTCGATCAAGGCGCAGCGTTTTTCGTTCATGGCCCCCTCCCGTCTCGCACGCAGCCAAGCCTGCGCAGGCTGCGCAAGCTTGCCTGCGGTGCTCGACTCCCTCCCCCGCTTGCGGGGGAGGGTGGGGAGGGGGATACAAAATTCATGCGAATCACCATCGCCATCACCTCGTCCAGATGTGCACTTCGCCGCGCGCGCCGGCCCCCGACGCGCTGTCAGGCGGGGAGTGATTTCCGCCTGCCCCGCCGCCGCCGGGAATGCCGCCCGGCGCCCCCACATTCGCCAATCCGCCTCCGCCGCCGCGCGCGGCGGAACCGCCGAACCCGATTGCGTTCGCTCCGATCCACGAATTGGTGCCGCCGTCTTCGCTCTTGATATTGACGTCGCCGCCCGAGCCCACTCCACCGGAGCCGCCGGAGTTGATGCCGGCGGCGCCGCCGCCGCCGCCATACGCGACTATCGTGCCAAGATTGGTTCCGCTGACGGACGTGGTCCCACCGGCGTTTCCTGGATTGCCGGAACCGGTCGCCGGCGCGCCGCCCGCGCCGATGGCGATGTTCAGCGTCGCGTCCATCATTCCCTTGTAGTGTTTAAGGGCATAGCCTCCCGCCCCTCCTCCCGTCCCGCGCGTCGTCCCGCCGATCTGCGCTCCGCCGGAACCGCCGCCACCCCACAATTCCAGAATCATTTCCCTCGTGCCCGCGGGCACAGGCCAAGCGGCGTTGCTTTCCGTGATGACCGAGAGAGTCCATCGCCGCGCAGGAGTAAGCGAAACCCAGCGCTGCAAGGTCGCGTCATATTGGAGCGCCGCCGACTCCTTGGGCCGGATAATCAGATCATCATCGAAGCCGAAGCGATTGGCAGCCGAGCTTGATGCATTCTCCGCTCGCAAGACGATGGCATAGGACCCGACATTGCCGACAATAATAACTCTTCCGTCCCCGCCGCCCGAGAGGCCGGTCAAGTTTCGGGTCGCGTCGCTCGAAAGCCGCAGTACGCAGGCGGTCGCAAGCCCCGTCGGGTTGTAGTCGTTCTGGTCGGCAGTGATCTGCGGCGGCGAAAGATCGCCGGTAAGGAAGAACCCGGCATTGACCTTGGTCGACCCGGTGGTCTTGTCGAGCAGCAGCGCGTCGATCCAGGCCGACCCGTCGGGCGATGTTTTGAAATGAAAGTCGTCGTCGCCGGTCAGCCCGATTTCCGCGCGCCCGGAGAAGGCGGTCTGGAACAACAGCGACAGCGTCTTCGCCGCGCTTTCCTTCGAGAGCTTGTAGCGCAGATCGCCGTCGCCGCCTTCGGCGACGCTCTTCGCCACCCACAGCGCATTGTTGAGCTTGGCAGCGAACGGATTGGTCGCGTCGGCCGTCGTGCCGAGACCGAGACGCGCGAGATTCTGCAGCTCGGCGATCGTGTCGCCGCTCACCGCCTGCCAGGAAGCGCCATTCCAGGCGACCAGGTTCGCCTCATCGCCGACATAGCAAATCCAGCCAAGCTGCGGCGGGTAGAACGACCAGCCGCCGTCGACGTAATGGGCGACCTGATCGTCCTTGCCCGCGAAAGCGCCGGACCCGGGAGACTTGACGAGGTAGCGATCGCCTTCGCCGGGAGAGCCCGGCGGCGCCGACAGATCGCGATCGATCACCGCCAGCATCACCAACGCATCGAGGACGACGAGCGCCTCGTTATGGGTGACGTGCTTCTGCGCCTGCGCCCCTTCGATGGTGGGCAGGCCGAGATGAACCGTGTCGGTCATTGTTGCCTACTGAACGATGAGGGTGGATTCCGCCGCAAAGCCGCGGCCGACGGTTGCCGATAGCTGGGCGACGCGCACCGCAAGGCTCGCCTGCGGCGTACCGAAGTCGGCAATTTCGTCGGCGGCCGCATAGAGCGCCGAAGGTTGCATAGCCGCGAAGCTCCGCACCACGTCCGCGCCCGCCAGTATTTCGACGGCGTAGGCCTCGCTGTCCTCGCCCAGCGGTACTTCGGCCGTGGCCCAGGAATCGCCCTCACGCCGGGTCCGCCGCACCCAGGACACGGCAACTCCGGCCGCGCTACGGCGCGCCCGCAGATGCACCGGCGCGAGCGGACGCAATGCGGTGGCTTGCGGCGTCGCCGTGCGGGCGACGGCGGTGGGATCGCCATGGCTGCGATCGGCCGCCGCCACGCGCAACTGCATGGTGCGGTCGAGCAGATCGATGCCGCGCGCGAGCTCGACGACGGTCTCATCAAGGACGACAAAGCGCGCGCCCGCCGCGAGCGCAGCGCCCATCGCCCATTCGCTGCCGGCCTGGCCGCGCAACAGGCGGCTGATTTCATAGGTGCGTTCGCCGACCAGCTCGGCGTTGGCGAACTGGATGACCTCGACGCTCCCATCCGGCTGCACGAGGCATGCCGCATTCGCCCCGGCGAGCACCGCTGCATCGCCGGCCGAAGCAAGCGTCCCGCGATAAAGGCGAACGCGAAACTTGGTATGCGCATCGAAGCGCCCGGTCGGACCCGCCGGCGCCGCATCGAGCGTCTCGCCGACGATGGCCGGAGCGATCGCGACCGCGATGCGCTCGAACGACACGCCGTCGAACGACCGCCACACCGCGACCGGGCCGGGCCACGGGTCGGCGACGATCGCGGCGCGCAGCAGCACAGGCGTTGCGTCCGCAGGAAGCGTCGGAAGATCGAGCAGGACGACCTCCGCCGGACCCACGGCCGGCGGCAGTGCGGGCGTCCGTCGCCGCGGCGGCGTGAGCGGAACCGCGAAGACTTCCGGATCGATGGAGCGGGCGCTGATCTCGCGCGCGCCGCTATCGACCAGTTCGCGGATTTCGAGCAAGCGACGCCGTCCGCCGATGGTCAGCCCCACCACGTCGCCGGGCGTGAGCCCCAATCGGCTCGGCGGCAAGGCGAAACTCGCCTGCTCGCGGCCGGCCCACAAATCCTGCAGCCAGATATTGGCGCGGCGCTCGGCTGCGGCGCGATCCATCACCGCGGCAAGATCGGCATGCGCGGTCTTGGCCGAACCGCCGACCAGGCGGCGCGAGGCCACCGCCGCGCGGCGATAGTCGAGGCTCACATCGGTGAACCCGAGCGAGATATCGTTCGGCAGTTCGGTTTCCTGCGCGCGCACGAACCGCGCCGGCGCGCCTTTGTCGGGCATGACGAGATCGTCCTCGACAAGTTCGGCGACCGGCGGCTCGCCGCGCGGGCGAAAGCTCAAAATGGCGCCGTCGGACGCCGCTTCGAAAGCGAACGCCGCGGCGAGCGGCTCGAGCGCGGCGCGCGGCGACATCGGCCGATCGATGACATAGCCATCCGTCCAGTCGCGGAGCGCGCTCGCATCGCCATCGGCGATGGATGCGTCGGCCAGGATCTGCGCCACGAGCCCATCGAGCGGGCACGATCCGAACCGGCCGGTCAGCCAATGCCCCGTCTCCCAGTTTGGCCCGTCGCTCCACACATCGAGCGCCGCGGGGAAAACCGGGAAGGGTCGCGCGTCCCATGTCCACAGATGGATCGCGGACGGATCGACCATGCGCCCGCCGTACACGATCGAGATCGGATTGTTCTCGACGCTCGCGCCGAAGGCCGGATCGAACGCGCCCAGCATTACTTCGAGGAAGCGACGCTGGATCATGTCGTCGCGCTGGCCATTGGAAAAATACGGGACGCCGCCCTCCGCCGATTTCGGGTCCGGGAATACGCTCGGCTGGTTCGCCCCCTTGTCGACCGCAGGACAGCCGACTTCGGTGAGCCAGATCGGCTTGCTCTGCGGAACCCAAGCGGTGGGCGCCGGAAGCTCGGCGCCGCCGACGCGCTCGAAATGCGGATTAGACCAAAAGTTCCACAGATCCTTGACGCGAAACACCCAGGGCTTGCCGAGCCCGTCGGTAATCGGCGTGCGCGTCTGCGCGGTCCGCGCCGCATCGTCGGCGTAATACCAGTCGAACGCCTCCCCGCCGCGCACATTTCCCGCGAGATACGCGCGGTCGTAAATGGTGTTTGCAAGCTCTCGGTCGAGATGATCGGACGTATCGCGCCAATCGGACAGCGGGGCGTAATAGTCGATCCCGATCGCATCGATCGCGGGCGACGCCCACAGCGCATCGAGCGGGAAGCGCATTTCGTTGGCGGCGGGATCGACCACATGCGCGCCGTATTCCGTCCAGTCGGCGCCGTAGGTGACGCGCGTACCTGGGCCGAGAATCGATTTCACCTCGCTTGCGAGCTGCACAAGCGCGGCGACCGCGGGATAGACGCCGGATGCCGAGCGTACCCGCGTCAGCCCCCGCAGCTCCGAGCCGATCAGGAAAGCTTCGACGCCGCCCGCCGACGCGGCGAGCCCCGCATAGTGCAGCACCATGCGGCGATAGCCCCACGCCTCGGGATCGCCTGCGCCGAAAAATGCGTCGAGCTGCACCTGCGCCGCGCTTGTTCCATCGGGCGATCCCGGCCTGCCCGGCGCCGGATCGCAGGTGATGCGGCCGCGCCAGGGATAAGGCGGCTGCGAGGCCGCGCCGGTCCACGGATCGGGAAGCGCATTCCCGGCCGGGATGTCCATCATCAGGAATGGATAGAACGTGATTTTGAGTTCCCTCGCCTTCAGCTCGGCGATGAGATGAACGGCGCTGTCGTCGGACGGCGTCCCGCCGAAGGCGGGTCGCCCGGCCACCAGCGAGACGAGATGAGCCTGCGAACGACTAAGGCCTGCGACCGACCAGGTCGCGCCAAAAGTCTGTTTGATGTTCGAGTCGACGCCCGGTTCGATGCGGCATTGCCCGGCGCGAAGGTCGCTGCCGAACCAGGCGACGACGATGGCGACGCGCTCGAGGCTCGGGCACATCGCCTGCAGGTCGTCGAGGGCGGCTTCGACATCGGAGACCGCGATGGTGACATGCCGGTTCTCCGAGGCCGATTGCCCTGGTCCGAGCGTTTGCGCCACCGTCGCCGGCTCGTAGCCGAATTCGGTCGTGCCGGGGATGAGCGTCACCGCGCGCACCATGCGTTCGAGCGCGCCGACCGGCCGCACGACCTCGAAGGAGAGCTGCGGGATGCGGTTGGCAAAGGGTTCGAGCGGCAGCCGTTCGAACACGGCATAAGCGAGGCCGCGATGGGCGGGCGCGTTGCCCGTGCCCTCCTTGGCGACGATCAGCGGATCGGCCGCCTGATCTTCCGAGCCGCGATAGAAGCGCACGTTCAGACCGGAGAGATCGAGCGGCTTGCCATCGGCCCAGACGCGCCTGATCCGTCCGATCGGGCCCTCGCACAGGCCGACGGCGATATTGGCGAAATAGCTGTACTTGGTCGTGACCGTTTGCGTGACGCCGCCACCCCCGCCGCCACCGCCGCCACCGCCGCCGAAGCCTTTGCCGCCCCCACCCCCGCCGCCACCGCCGGTGGTCTGGGTCGTCGTGGTGACGACCTCTTCGAGTTTGGTCGCCCAGATCACCTGGCCCGCGAGCCGCGCGCGTCCATAGGCGCGCGGGATTGGCGCGCCGTCGGTCGAGGCCATCACGTCGAGATCGGCGAGGCGCGGGCCTTCGATGCGGCGCGTGCCGCCGCCGCTGCTGCGATCGAGCAGCGCGTGGTCGAGCAGATTGCCGGCGAGCGCGCCGGCCAGGCGGCCGGCGATGGCGCCGACCGGGCCGAACAATGCGCCGCCAACGGCGCCGCCGGCGACGGACAGAACAAGCGCAGCCATGTCGTGAAACTCTGTTGGAGTAGCAAGCGCGCGGCCAAGTCGCGCCGCGTCCGAGATGGGCGCGGGCGCAGGCCGATCAGCGGCGGCACGACCAATGCGATCTACGTCACCGTCTCACATGCGCGCAGCTGGAAAACCGAAAGCCTACCGAAGCTGACGCAGCCCGTCGTTGCGTGTGGCATCAATCGGATCGCGGCTGTTGCGCGCACATGGTCGTGGTCGGTCGACGAATACGTGCGAGTGGCGGTGCGTACCTCAAATTTGGTAAGAGGCGATATGAGCCTCGCAGCGGGCCCCTGGCTTCCGTCGACCCGCCCTGCCTCTCATCAGCATTGTAGCTGGCTTATGAAGCCTTTGATGGACCAACCGCGACACGATACCGCGGCAGAAAAATCGTTCCCCACGGAACCTCCGGTGGGCGCTTGCCATAACACATCAGCAGCACACCACGGTACCGGGTCATGCTGCAGGGGAGAAACAATGAGGAGGAACGCATGCCTATTCAGACTGAACCAGTCGGGTCGCTTCCACGACCAGCCAAGCTTCAGGCCGCTTATGCCGATTATGACGCTGGCAAGATCACAAAGGAGGAATTGGCGCAAGAACAGGACGCAGCTTGCCTTGACTCGATCAGGCGGATGGAAGCAACGGGCTCTCCGATCGTCTCTGACGGCGAGCAGCGCATATCGAGCTTCGCCACGTATCCCCTCACTGACACGCTCGGGGGCACTGGTCTTGCGGAGAACTTGGCAGCTGACGGGCAATACTTCGCTATTTTTTCCGATGGCCATCATCGGCAACTGCCGCGTCTTGTCCGCGGCCCCTTTCGATACAAAACTTACGCCGCCGAGTTCACTGAAAAAGCCGTAAAGATGGCAACAAAGCCACTGAAACAAGCGGTTATCGCCCCGTCGATGCTATCGCTCCTCTACCCACTCGACGGCAAGGTCGAGGGCTACTCACGCGACGAGTTCCTAAAAGACCTCTGTGACGAATGCGAAAAGGACATCCGCATGGCGTTCAAGGCCGGAGCAAAGCGTGTTTCGATCGACTTCACCGAAGGGCGTCTTGCATGCCGCAACGATCCGAAAAATCCATGGACCGGTCGCGGCATGCTTGGACAGTTCATCGAGCTCAATAATCAAGTGATCGATCGCTTTACGGCGGAGGAACGCAAGAATATCGGGGTCCACACTTGTCCCGGAGGCGATTGCGATTCGACCCACAGTGCCGATGTTGACTATGCAGAACTGCTCCCCAGCATGTTCAACATGAATGCCGGCTATTTTCTGATGCAGCTTTCTAGCGAGAAGGACAAAGAACGCGTCTATAGACTCGTCGGCCAATACCGCAGAGAGGATGCGAATGGCGTTGCGCAGGTGTGCTTCATCGGCGTAACCAATCCACAGGACCCGCGGATCGAGACGCCGCAAGAAGTTTGCGATGATCTGCTCCTTGCCTCAAAATATATTCCAAAGGAGCGACTCGGCTCGACGGACGACTGTGGCTTCTCCCCCTTCAGCATCGACGTTAAACCCAAGCACGGTTCGCCAGATGTCGCGCGCGACATAGCTTTCCAGAAAATCCGATCCCGCGTGGAAGGCACGAGAATGGCTTCCGAAAGGCTCGGCATCCCGATGGCGGCATAGGGTAGCGCACAAGCGGATTTTCACGGCATATGAAGGGGCCGTCCAAAGGACGGCCCTGTTTCGCACGGAATGGCCAATTTGATCGAAGCGGGACAGCCACCCGGCGAGTTGCGGAATGTGGGACGAGCACATCCGTTCGCGTAGGCGCGCAACTCTGCTTAGGCGAACGACAGGCCGATCGAAACGCCGATGATCAGCACCACGAAGGACAGCGCGACGACGAGCGCGATCGTGCCGCTCGTGACCTTCGGCGTCATGTCCATGGGCTTCGATTCCATATTCGGCATCGCCGCCATGTCGGCATCGCCGCATGCCCGCCGCCGCGGCTCCGCCCGCCATCCCGGCCATGGCCGGCGTCGCCGTCTTCGGGCGCACGGTGGTCATGCCGTGCTTCAACTTCTTCGACACGAGCCAATAGTTCATCGGATAGGCCGCGCACAGGCCGATCAGGAGCGCCATGCTCATGATGAACCAGAACGACGGCGACGACGGATGCGCGCCGCCCGCCACGTTGGCCTTGCCGATCATCGAGACGATCGCCATGCCGGCCATCAGGCAGTTCATCGAGGTGAGTTCCGGAATGAACGTCGTCGTCAGCGCGCGCGTATAGGAGCCGCCGACCATGTCGCGCATGAACAACGCCTGGAAAATGCCCCAGCCGAACAGAAAGCCGAGCACATATTCCAACAGAAAGTCCGCAAACGGGGACAGCGCCAGCAGCGCGGCGATCACCGCGCCGACCAGGATGCCGACCCCGTCGCCGGCGACGCAATGCATGGTGGAGCCGAGCGCCTGCCGCCACGGCGCGGCGACATAGGCCTCGTGCATCCCGGGCAACGGTTCGCGGCATCCGAGGACATAGAGGAAAGCCCCGAATGGACCGGTGAACAGCGTCACCAGCACGAAGCCCCATTTCATGACGATGGATTCCGGCGTCGTGCGGATATCGATCGCGACAAAGGCGACGGACAACGCCGTCAGGATAAACCACAGCAGAATGACGCCGTTGAGCATGGCCGGTCTCCAGGCGCAGCGAAAAACCTCTCGCCAGCATAGAGCCTACACGCCTGAGCGTCATGCGTCTTCATTCGGTCGTCCCCGCTTTCGGCACATCGATCACGCCGGGAAAACGAAACGCATAAGCGAGGCGGCGACGCCACCACGGCGCGATAGCGACTTCGGCGACCGCTGCGCCGTCATGCGCGTGCACCATCAGGTCATGCGCCGTTACGATGGCGGCATGCTTCGCCGGAAACCCGGCGCGCCAGCGAAACAGCAACAGGTCGCCCGGCGCAAACTCCGCGGGATCAACTTCGATCATGTGACGGCGCGCCGCCTCGGCAAGCGCCTCGGTCCCCGTCGACTCCGCCCAGTCCGGCGTATAAGCGGGCGTCGATTCCGGCTCCGGGCCATAGAGCACGCGCCACACGCCGCGGATCAGGCCGAGGCAGTCGCAGCCGACCCCTTTGAGCGAGGCCTGATGCCGATAGGGCGTGCCGATCCATTGCCGCGCTTCGGCGACGATACGCGCGCGATCGACCGGCGCGGACGCAAGACTCCGGCGTTCGTCATCCATGGCCGACCTCGCCTCCGAAGCTCGCGCCGTCATTGCCGGGCTTGCCCGGAGAGGGATAGCTCATGACGAAGTCATTGCCGGGGATATGAGGAAAGCCGCGGAAATTGGCGACGTTGTTGAAGCGATCGCGGCAGGTCGCGAGCAGCTTGTCGCAGCCGGCGGTCACGACGAACGCATCGCCCGGCGCGATCGGCTCCGGGGCCGCCTGCCATAAGGCGATGCCGACGCCGAGTGAGTCGACGGTGTGCCGCTTGACCTCGATGGCGACGCCGCTATTGGCCCCGCTCGAAAATGTCAGCCGACCCCCGGTGAACCAGCCATCGGGGTAGTTTCCAAGTCCGCTCGCCATGAATGCGGATGTGCCCGACAGCGCCGTAACCGCGCCGACGCCCCGGAAGACCGGCTCCGCAAGATTGATTTTGCAGCGCGCATCGCCGAGATCGGCGGTGCAGGCGGCGGTACAGAGCCGTCCGCTTTCCTGATTGAGACGATCGGCGAGCGAGCGCACCTCGGCGGTGAAGGCCGAGCCCTCGCGGCGCACCTCGCCCAGAACGCCCTTGGCAAGCAGCACCCGCAGGGTCGGATCGCTCCAATCGACGAGCCAAGTCTCGATGGTCGCGGCGTCGTAGCGTCCGGCGGCGAGGTCGGCCTCGGTGAGCGAGTCGTGCACGAGCGCGCCTGAGAGTTCCGCGCCGTCGATCTGCATGCCGAGCCGCTCGGTCGCCTCCGATGCGTTGAGGCCGGTGTCGGCGAGGCAAGGCGTGCCCGCCAGCAGCACGGTCTCGTCGTGATCGGTGAAGCCCTGCACGATCCCGTCGCGCCGGGTGATGAGCCAGCATCGGCACAGCGTGGTGGCGCCGGAATCGAGCTTGACCTGCAGGGCGGAGGGAATGGCGCGCATTGGATTTTCTCATCGTGTCTCAGCGCTGCACCGCGCCGCGCTGCGCTGCGCCGCGCCGCGGGAGTGTGTCGATCTCGATCAACGTCACGGCTTGATCTCGATCAGCGGAATTTTCGGAATCGCCCCTGCAGCGAACGCGGTGAGATCGACTTCGAGATAATCGGTGTCGAACCGCACCGGTACGTCGAAGAGAAATCCCGCCGTCACCGCTGCGTCCACGCCAGGCACATGTCCGGCGAGAAAGGTGATCACGCCCGTGCTCGGATCGCAGACGAAGTCGACGCCTTCGGTCTGTTCGACGCCGGCGACGGCGACCCGCACGCTGCCGGCAACCGGTTTTGCAATCGGCCGCTGATAGGGCGCGTGCACGCCGCCATAGGTCTTGGCGAGCGCGAACGTCGCTTGCACGCCGTCGCCCATGCCGAGCGTTTGGTCGAGCGGTGCTGGCGCTCCCGCCGCTGCGGAGGAATGGTCGAGCCGATCGCGCCAGCGAAAGCCGTAGAGCCGCCCGCGCCGCTCCTCAAAGAACGCGACCACGGTCGAGAGCGCCTCGAAGGTGCGCACGCCATAGCCCGCGTCGTAGCGCCGGCGCGAATGCGCCCAGCGCGCATTGCGCTCCTCGCGCCCCGAGCCAAGCGTGACGATTTCGGTGCGCCGTTCCGGCCCGCCCGCGCTTTTCAGCGCGATGTCGAGCGGAAACAGCACTTCGTGAAAGGCGGACGGCATGGAGACCCCGCAACAAATCCGTCATTCCGGTTCGCGCGCCAGGGCGCCGCGCGAAATGGCAGGCTCACAATCCGCGCTGACCGCGGGCGACCGCGCGAGCGATCTGACCGGTGAGATAGACTTCGGCGCCGCGGAAGCTGGCGGCGTCGGGCGTCGAGATGTTGACGATGACCTGGCTTGCGCCGCTGCGATCGCTCGTGGCGATGCCGAGCCGTCCGTCGGCCCCGCGCGATAACGGCATGATCGCCTCCGGCCCCGCCTCCCCGGCAAGTCCGAGTCCGCCCGAAGACAGCGGGAAGTAAGTTGGCGTCCCGATCACGCCGCCCGCTGCGAACGGCTTGATCGCGCCGCCTGCAGCTGCGACCGCGGCACCGCCCGCGCCGCCGAACAGGCCGGAGAATAACTGGCTGATGCCCGAGGCAAGCCCGCGCGTGATCGGCGCGAGCGCCGCCCTGAGCGCCGTATCGCTCAGCCGCAGCGCCAGCGTTTTCAGCACATCATCGAACTGCCGGCCGCCGGAGACCGAACTTGCGAACGCGCTGGTCATCGCGCGCGCAAATCCATTCGCGCCGCTCTGCAATTCGCGTATCCGCGGAGCAAGCTGGTCGACGACGCCGGACAGCCGATCCGCGCTTTCCGCAGCACGGATGAGTTCTTCGTCCGCGGAGGGCTCGATCGCATCAGGCATCGGGAAACCTCGTCATCAGATCGATCAGGGACGCGCGCGTGATCGGCAGCGCCGGCGCGCCCTTTCGCGCGCGCAGGGCATGCGCCAGTTCGCGCGGCGTCATGCGCCAGAACGCGTCCGGAGAAAGCCGCAGGACGCCGAGGCCGAAGCCGATCGCCTCGTCCCAAGGAAACGGCGTCGCTCCGGCAAAGACCGCGGGCGTCACGCCCGCGCGGCCGCCTGCGGCGACGGAGGGTTTGCGGCTGCGCCTCCAACGCCGGAGACGCGCGCGCCCTCCCCTGCGGCTTCGCCAAACGTTGCGGTGAGCAGATCAGCGGCGATGCGCACAAAGCCGGCAGCGCCGTCCGGTGTCGTCATGGCCGCGACCTCGTCGTCGTTCACGCTCGCGCCCGCGCCGCGCAGCCCCGCGCCAATGATGCGCACGAGATCGCGCGCCTTCAGCCGGCCGCCGCCGAAGCGCTCGGCAAGCGCAACAAGATCGTCGGCGCCGAACGCCGCCTCCAATTCGGCGAGCGCGCCGAGCGTGAGCACGAGCGGCCGCCGTGCGCCGCCGATCTCCGCTTCGATCTCTCCCCGATGCCGATTGGGCATGGCTTGTCCTTCCGGCGCTGTCGGTTTCCGCGGCCGATTTGGTGTTGTTTATGGAGTTACGCCGGCCGACTCGCAGTCGTGGGCTGTGTCGCTTTCGCTGAGCCGCCCTCGGCGCCCTACTTCAATTCGATCGTGACCTGTTCGATGCGCCCCTCAAATGCGAAGGGCGACTTGTAGTCGTCGGAGACGGGCGACACGTTGTCCATTCCGATATCGAAGGGCTCGACGCTGTAACGCTGCGGCACTGTTCGCTCGATCCTGCCTTGGCCCACTTGCTTGTCGTTGATGAACAGCGTCACCGTCGCCGCTTTCCCGACACCAGGCTCAACTGGCACAACATCGACGCGCACGGTTGACTTGCCCGACGGCAGCGGCTCCGATGATTGCACCTTGGACCTCTCCACCTCGAAGAAGTTGTAGGCGAAGGCCGGCTTGCCATCGAGCACGTAGAGCGACCAGCCCGCAGTGATGCCGCCGATCGCCGCGAGCACGCCGTCTGTGTTCGGCCCGCCCTCGACGTCGGCGACAATGCTGAACGGCACATTGTGCGTGTTCAAGGTCGCCGATTCGCTGATATTGGCAACGCCCGGTCCGTAGGTGAACTTTTTCAGACCCGCGAGCGGATTGGGTCGCAGCGAGGCATCGAATCGCTCGGCCATGCGGTCGTCGAGCGGCAAAACATTGTGCTTTTTCGCCTCCTCGATGAAGGCGGCTTGAAGCTCCTTGAGTTTTTCGGGATTTTGCGCTGCGACATCATTGGCCTGCGAAAAGTCCGAGCGCAGATCATAGAGTTCCCACTTGTCGTGGTCGAAGTCGCCGGTGGCAGCCGCCGTCTCCCACGGCAGGCGCCCATGACGCGCCGCGGCCATCCAGCCATCCTTGTAGATGGCGCGGTTTCCGAGCATCTCGAAATACTGGCTCGTGCGCCGCGAAGCCGCCTGCCCGTCATCGAACGAATAGCGCATGCTGACGCCTTCGATCGGCTTCTGCGCGACGCCGTTGACCGACTTGGGCTCGGTGATACCGGCCGCTTCCAGCACGGTCGGAGCGATATCGATGATATGGTGAAACTGGCTACGCAGCTCGCCCTTCGGCCTGATGCCTTTCGGCCAATGCACGACCAGAGGATTGCGGGTGCCGCCGAAATGTGACGCGACCTGCTTGGTCCATTTGAACGGGGTATCCGCCGCCCACGCCCAGCCGACTGGAATATGCGGCTCGGTCGAGGGGCCACCGATCTCGTCAAACTTTTCTTCCAAGCCCTTGAGGCCGAGCTGAATGCCGTTGAGGCTCGCGACTTCGTTGACGGTGCCCTCAAGACCGCCCTCGGCAGACGCGCCATTGTCGCCGACGATGTAGAGGATCAGCGTATTGTCGAGCTCGCCCGATTTCTCGATGGCGGCGATAAGACGCCCTATCTGTTCGTCCGTATGATCGAGGAAACCGGAATAGTTCTCCATCAGCCTGCGATAGACGCGCTTGGCATTTTCCGGCTGCGCGTCCCAGGCCGGGATTTCGGGCGGGCGCGGGGTCAGCTTCGCATCTTTCGGGATCACGCCGAGCCGCTTCTGCCGCTCAAACGTCTCCTCGCGGTACTTATCCCAGCCCTGATCGAACCTGCCCTTATATTTCTCGCGGTAGGCCGCCGGCGCATGATGCGGCGCGTGGATCGCGCCGGTCGAGAAATAGATCAACCACCGCTTTTTCGGATTGGTCGCGTTAACCTGGTTCAACCAGCCGATCGCGTCGTCGACCAAATCCTCGGTGAGGTGATAACCTTGCTCTGGCGATCTCGGCTGTGGCACTGGCGTCGTGCCGCGATAAAGCACGGGATAATATTGGTGCGTCTCGCCATTCATGAAGCCATAGAAATACTCGAAGCCCCAGGTCCTGCCTGTCGGCCAGCGGTCAAAGGGGCCGGAGGGCGAGATTTCGTTATCGGGCGTGTTATGCCATTTGCCGAATGCAGCCGTCGCATAGCCGTTCTGCCGCAGGATCTCCGGCAGTCCCACCGTCGTGTCGGGGACGATTCCAGTATAGCCGGGAAAGCCGGTCCCCATTTCGATGATCACGCCGGTGCCGACGCTGTGGTGATTGCGGCCCGTCAACAGCGCCGCCCGCGTTGGCGAGCACAGTGCGGTGGTGTGGAACTGATTATAGCGCAGCCCTTCCTGCGCCAGCCGATCGAGCGTCGGCGTTGCGACAGCGCCGCCAAAAGTTCCTGCATGGCCGAAGCCGACATCGTCGAGAAGGATGATCAGCACGTTTGGCGCTCCGGCCGGCGCCGCGATCTGTTTTGGGAAATCCGGCGTGGATTCCCGCACGGTCATCCCGATGCGACCGCCGAATGGAGGCTGCGGCGCCGGAAGATTGGCGGAGGTCCCAGGTTGTGGCGCTGGGGCCTGCGCTTGTGCTGCCAAGCCGGACATTGCAAGGATCGCGGTAGCAGCGAAGATCGTCAGCGATTGATGCAACATGCTGTTCACCCAGTGCGGCTGGCTCCGCCCGTGTCGGCTGAGACTTCGATTGATTTCCTCGGTTAGTGGCTACTCAACCTCATTGTGCAATCGCGCTTCGCACCCGGCCTTGGCGGTACTGCTCAAGCTCCTCCGCGGTCAGCTTGTGTTCGGAAATGTTGATGGTGACTTTCTCAAGCTTACCGGTGAACTTGAACGGCACCTTGTAATCCTCACTGATCGGGGTGCCGGTGTCCTCGCCGATGTCCAGCGTTTCATCGAGCGACATGCGGAAGGGAATGGTCTGCGGCAGGTGTTCGCTCGCAACTCTCTTGCCGTCCACGGTAAGTGTCGCTTCGCCGCCTTTGCCGACTCCGCCACCGTCGTAGTTGAAGTCAACCGTGACGACGTGACGCCCGGCCGGGACTTTGTCCTTGCCCGCTACCGTGTAGCGTTCGACGCCGGCAAGGTTGTAGTGAAACACCGGCCGGCCTTGGAGCAGGTAGAACCCGAGGCCGGCAAAGCGGCCGCCTTGGGTCATGAGCACGCCCTCGGCGCCATTTTGGGGAATATCCACGACAGCACTGATGCCGAACGACTTGTTCTTGAGGTTCGGCGCGTTGCCCTCCGGAATGCGGGTCATGCCGTCGTAGTAAGTGAACTGGGTGAGCCCGCGGATATTGCTCGGCCGATTGTTGACGTCGAGCCGCTCCACCTTGGTGTTGTCGAGCGGCAGCACGTTGTATTTGACCGCCTCGATGTAGAACAGGCGCTGCAGCTCGCGGAGTTTTTCAGGATTCTTCTCGGCAAGGTCGTTCGCTTGCGAGAAATCCTCCGCGGTGTTGTAGAGTTCCCACTTGAAGCCATCGATCGGATCGACGTATTTCACGACGCTCGCCCACGGCGGCGCGACCGGCGTGGTCGAAGCGATCCAACCGTCGTGGTACAGTGCGCGATTGGCGAACATTTCGAAGTATTGCGTCGTGTGCCGTGACGGTGCCTTCGCGTCGTCGAAGGCATACATCATGCTCATGCCTTCGACCGGGTCCTGCTGAATGCCGTAGACCGAGAACGGCGCAGGAATCCCGACAGCCTCAAGGACCGTCGGCATGATGTCGATGACATGCGCGAACTGCGAACGGACCTCGCCGCGGGCCTGGATGCGCTTCGGCCAGGAGATGGCGATGCCGTTGCGCGTGCCGCCGAAATGGGAGGCGACCTGCTTGGTCCACTGGAACGGCGTGTCCATGGCATGCGCCCAGCCGATCGGATAGTGGTTGAAGGTCATCGGGCCGCCGAGCTCGTCCATGCGGCGCAAGACTTCTGAGAACGGCTCCTTCAAGTTGTTGAAGAAGGTCATCTCGTTGAGCAGGCCCTGACGACTGCCTTCGGCAGAAGCACCGTTGTCGCCCTGGATGTAGATGATGAGCGTGTTGTCGAGCTCGCCCATCTCCGCGATGGCATCGATGATGCGGCCCATCTGATAGTCGCAATGCGCCAACGCCGCCGCATAGACCTCCATCATGCGGGCGAACACCTTCTTCTCGTCAGGGTTCAGCGAGTCCCAGGCCTCGATGCCTTCTGACCGCGTCGTGAGCTTCGTGTCGGGCGGGATGATTCCCATCTGCTTCTGCTTGGCGATGGTCAGCTCCCGCTGCTTGTCCCAACCGTGGTCGAACTTGCCCTTGAATTTCTCGATCCACTCCTTGGGCGCGTGGTGCGGCGCATGCGCGGTGCCGGGTGCATAATACGCGAAGAACGGCTTATTGGGCGCCATCGCATGCTGCATGCGCAGCCACGCGATCGCCTTGTCCGCCATGTCGCGATCAAAATTGTAGTTAGGGTCGTCGTGAGGCGGCTCGATCGGCCGCGTATTCTCGACGATCGCCGGCGCCCACTGATTGGTGTCACCGCCGACGAAGCCATAGAAGTATTCAAAGCCGAGGCCCACCGGCCAAAGGTTGAACGGACCAGCTTGGCTCGTCTGCCAGTCGGGGACATTGTGGTTCTTGCCGAACCACGCGGTGTTGTAGCCGTTGAGCTTGAGGATATCGCCGAGGCCGCGCTTCGACTGCGGCACGAGCGTATTGTAGCCGGGGAAACCGACGCCGGCCTCCATGATTACGCCTGTCGCAGCGCTGTGATGGTTGCGGCCGGTGAGCAAGGCCGCGCGCGTCGGCGAACAAAGCGCGGTGGTATGGAAGCTGTTGAAGCGGATGCCAGCATTGGCGATCCGGTCCATGGTCGGGGTCGGGATCGGACCGCCAAACGTGCTGCTCGCGCCGAAACCGACGTCGTCGGTGAGGATGATGAGAATGTTGGGCGCACCCTCTGGCGCGGTTACCGCCTTGGGGAAGTCCTTCACGGAATCTGCAGGCGTCAGCCCAATCTTGCCTTTGAACGGCGGGTCTGGCTCAGGAAGGACAGTTTGCGCTTTGGCGTATGAGATCGAAAAAAGCGCAAGGGCGACGGCGAAAATCCACACCAGGGCAGTTTTCTTCTTCATATGGTGACCTCCCCTAATCTCAGGCCTCCAGTAGTCAGCAGCGACTTCGGCAAGGCGGGTGCTAAGCGAGATCACCCCCCTCCCGACCCCGATCGCAGGGCAAAGTCGCAGTAATCTCCCGTGCCTGCTGTTCAGATCTCAGACAGCATTGGTTGTGATCAACACTGAGACAGGAGAAACGTTCCTGCGGCAGCCGGGCGCACACCAAAGTGGGCTAATGCGTATTAGTTCAAATTGCATCGTTACAAAGTAAGGTGGGCAGTAGACGCAAACCAAGCGATCCATTCAAAGCGGGTGATGGTTACTTCACGCGGGTGATGGCTACGCAGGGCAGCACCAATGTGAGCGATAAAAGACGATCGCCTGACTCTTCAGCCGATGAAGTCGGCCACCAGCCGGTTGAACTTCTCGGGGTTCTCCATGAAGAGGAAATGCTTGCCGCCTTCGTCCGCTTCGAAAATTTCAAGCCGCGAGTTTGGGATATGGTCATGCAGCCATACCATGGACTTCCATGGGATCTGGCTGGCGCGGGCGCCGATCAGCAAGGTCGGCAAATCGATCCGCTTGACAACGTCGAACCAATCCTGGGTCGCGTGATTGTAGACCAGGCGCGCCGCATAGCGGCGCGGCAGCTTGAGCACGTTGTCGATGATCCAGGCTTTTTCCTGCTCCGAGGTTCGGCTTGTAAACATAGCTGCCGATGAACTGCCGGGTCAGGTCCTCGCCATTGGGCCCGGCGAGCCCGGTGACCGCGTCGATGAGGTTCTGGACGCGGTAAAGCGTTATCGGATCGTCGCGGAGAGAGGGGGGATCGAGCGCGAACTCCGCCGCCTCCCGCTCCGCTTGCGACCAGCTCGGATTGGCCGTCAAGAACGGCGATTGATCGACAAAGATCAGCTTGGAAAGCCGCCCGGAGCCGAACAGGTCCCAGTAGCACCAGACCACGCTGCAACCCATCGAGTGGCTGAGGAGGTTGACCCCGGTGAGATCAAGCGCCACGAGGGCATCGTGCAGATCCTTGGCGAAGCGAGAAATCCGATAGCCGTGCGCGGGCTTGTCGGAATTGCCGTGGCCGCGCAGATCGAGCGCGATCACCCGATAGCGGTCGCTGAGACCGGCCAGTTGATGCTTGAATTGTGCAGCAGTCTGCGACCACCCTGGAACCAACACGAGCGGTCGCCCCGATCCTGCTTCCTCGTAACGCAACGTGACACCGTCGCTCGTCTTTATTTCCCCCATCGCATCTGCCACTATGTTTATTGCGCTGCACAGCAAGCGCGGCCATCAAGCCTCTCGTCGCCACTAATCTGATTCAAACTCCGTGTCGTGAGACCACGCGTGAGTTCGATCTTCGATCGCCAGGATCAAGGCTATTCTTGATCGACAAAACTTGTTCGTGACAGTGATTATCGAGCCGGTTTCAGTGATAGAATTTTAATCCCTCAGGATAGCCTTTTCGAGCTATTAGACGGCGACGAAAGGCTGCCTTCGACATGCGCCCTGCCCCAAATCTGGGATGCCGGCGAATCCAGGGAGACGACCAACATGATCCGCAAGATCGGCGTTGCCGCGCTCAGCGCGGCGCTCGTATTCAGCACCGCGCCGGCTTACGCTTGCACCGGCATCAGCCTCAAAGCCACGGACGGCGCCGCGATTCGCGGCCGTACGCTCGAGTTCGGTTACCCGTTGCGCTCGAACGTGCTCGTCATTCCCGCGGGCCAGAAGATGAACGGCACGCTGCCTGACGGCGGCAAAGGCCTCAGCTACACCACACGCTATGCCATTGTCGGCGCCAATGCGTTCGACCTGCAGGTCATTGTCGATGGCATCAACGATCAAGGGCTTTCCATCGGCCTGTTCTATTTCCCGAACTACGCTGAATACGCCGAAGTGACGCCGGAAAACGCCAAGCGCGCCCTCGCGCCGATTGAGTTCGGTGTCTGGGCGCTCGGCAATTTCACCACAGTCGACGAGGTAAAGCAGGCGGTGAAGGACATCGTGCTGGTGCCGACACCGGCCCCCGGCTTCGGCAGCGGAAAAGGCATAGTGCCTAGCGTACATTTCTTCATTCAAGACAAAACTGGCAAGTCGATCGTGGTCGAGCCCGTGGGCCACACGCTGAAAGTATCCGAGGCGCCCCTCGGCGTGATTACGAATGCGCCGACCTATGACTGGCAAATGACGAACCTGACGAACTACATCAACCTTTCGCCGACGGACGTGACTTCCGCCAAGCTCGGCCCGCTCACCCTGCAGGCGTTCGGGACCGGCGCGGGCCTGCATGGCTTGCCGGGCGACTTCACGCCGCCGTCGCGCTTCGTCCGCGCCGCGATCTTCGCGCAGTCGGCGACGCCCAACGCCACCGCCGACGACGCCGTGCTCTCGGCGTTCCACATCCTGAACCAGTTCGACATCCCGAAAGGCTCGGTCAAAGGGTCCGTGGTCAACAGCGAGTCCGACGAGATCACCGAATGGACGAGCGTCGCCGACCTCAAGAATCTGCGCTGGTATTTCCGGACGTTCGAAGACCAGTCGATCCACATGGTGGATCTGAAAGAGGCGCTCAACGCCGCGAAGGGAAAGATCGCCACCATCAAGATGCAGGGTCTAATCCAGCCCGTCACCAACGCCTCAACGAACATCGCCGGCGGGAACTAGGCTGCATTACTGGAAGCGTTCGCAACGTACATCGACCGCCATGGCGGCAAGGCCTGAGATCGCGGCGCTGCGGCGCTCTCTTTTCCTCGGCGTTGACCTTGACCTCCTCGCCGGGCAGCGCAATAGAACCCATTATCTCTAGAGCAGAATGAATTGACGTGGAATCGATCCTCCTGCCGTCATCGTCCGCGAAAGCGGGCGATCCAGTAAACACAATCGCTTTCCGTGATTACTGGATGCCCCGCCTCCGCGGAGCATGACCACTGGGGATGAAAGTGGATGATCCAAGCCGCAATCATCACGCTTTAGCAATCGGGAGCTCGGGAGGCACCATGCTTGCATTTCAAAAACGGGGAAAAGTTATCGCCGGCGTGTCTTTTGACATCCCAGGCATGGGCTACAAGAACCCGCGAACAGGCATGATCGAAGGTTTCGAGGCGGACCTCGCCAGAGCCATTACCGAAAAGCTGCTCGGCGCGCCCGACCGCCTCGACCTTTATCAGGTCACCGACGAGAAGCGCATCCCGGCCCTGCAAAACGATCTGGTGGATATGGTGTTGTCCCAGCTGACGATTACTCCCGACCGTGCGGAACAAGTGGATTTCTCGATTCCCTATTACATCACGCGCGAAGGGATTCTCGTGCCTAAGGGAAGCACGATAAAGGATTTCGATGACCTCAAGGGCAAGCGCATCGCCGTCACCGAAGGCTCGATCTCACTTCGCAGAATTCGCGCCTCCCTGCCCTCCTTACCCGGGGCAACACTGGTCATCACGCCATTGAGTTTCGGAAATCTGGAGGCCGTGGCCAAGGGCGAGGCCGATGCGGCCTCCAACGATATGATCAACCTGACCATGATGGAACGAGCCTGTGATCGTCCAGACCTGTATGAGATCATTGATATCGGCGACAGGTTCGACAAGAAGCCCTTCGGCGTCGCCGTCAAGAAGGGCAATCACGCTTTCGTCGATCTCTTGAACCACGCGATCGAGGCCCTCAAGGGGAGCGGCGAAATCGAAAGGCTCCTGAACAAGAATGAAGAGGTTTTGAACAGGTCGCGCTCCGCGTAGTCGCCGCGGTCGGTCGCGGTTTCTCTTCATTGTGAGCTTGCCGATGCGTCGCGTGTTCGTGACTGCTGACGTGTTCACCACCACGAAGGGCGCCGGTAATCCGCTTGCCGTGGTTCTGGATTGCGTTGGACTGACGGACGCGCAGATGCAGACGATCGCGCGGGAGTTCAACATCTCCGAAACGACGTTCGTCTTTCCCCCGAAAGCCCCTGATCAGCCGGCTTCCGTGCGCATTTTCACCCCGGTGCGCGAGCTGCCATTCGCCGGCCATCCCATGATCGGGACGGCGGTGGTCTTGGCCCAGCGGCACAAGATGCAAACAGGCGCTCAACTTAAACGAATGGTTCTCGAAGTGCCGTTGGGCCTGGTGGCAATCGAGGTTACCGACGATCCGAGCGGCGTCGCGTCGGCGATGTGCGCCGTTCCAAAGCTCCCGGTCATGCACAGCCCCTCGCCCACGGTCGAGCAGGTGGCGGCGGCGCTGTCGCTGTCGCCGTCGGATATCGACGTAGCCGAGCGGCCGGTCCAGACCTGGGACGCCGGCTATGCCGTCGTATTCGCAGCACTGAAATCGAAGGACGCCGTCTCGCGCGCGAAGGTCGATCTGTCGAAGTGGCCGTCAACGACGGAATTCGGTCGGCCGACGAGCATCTATCCTTACGCCGTAACTGGACGCAGCCACTTCTACGCACGCATGTTTGCGCCCACGATGGGCATTCCCGAGGACCCAGCGACAGGAGGCGCTGCTGCGGCTCTTGCCGGGCATCTTCACGCCTGCGCCAAGCTGAGAGACGGCGTGCATCAATCCATCATCGACCAGGGCGTGGACATGGGGCGGCCGAGCCAGATCACGCTCGAAATGGAGGTCGCGCACGGGCAATTGAAACGCGTGCGCATCGGCGGCGCCGCCGTCGAGTTTCTGGCCGGTTCGTTTGAGCTTTAGTCGTGCCGGCAGCCGATGACGGCAGGCCTTGGCGACCTGGAAAGCCCTTGGGTGAACTCGAACGCCAGTGGAGGCGGCCATGACCGACAGAAGCAGCGCAAGCCCTAAGCCCGCCAGCGGAACAACCAAGGCGGCGAATTCCAAGCTCTTGCAGGAGCTTCCCTTCGGCGACACGCAGGACTTCGAAGACGCCAAGAGCGGGTTCATCGCGCCGCTGCCGAACAACGGCGTGGTCACCAACGCCAAGGGCGAACCGATCTACGATCTGTCCAAGTTCACGGCGTTTATCGGCGAAGGCAAAGACGCGCCCGATACCGTCAATCCCGGCCTCTGGCGCCAATCGCAATTGCTGATGCTCGGCGGTTTGTTCAAAGTCGTCGAGGGCATCTATCAGGTGCGCGCGGCCGACCTGTCGAACATCACCTTCATCGAAGGGCCCGACGGCGTCGTCGTCATCGATCCGCTCATCTCCGAGGAGACCGCGAGATATACGCTCGATCTCTACTACGCGCATCGGCCGAAACGACCTGTGGTCGCCGTCATCTACAGCCACAGCCATGTGGACCATTTCGGCGGCGTGCGCGGCGTCGTCTCCGAAGACGACGTGAAAAACGGGAAGGTGAAAATCTTCGCGCCGGAAGGCTTCCTCGAGGCTGCGGTTGCGGAAAATGTCTTGGCCGGCAACGCGATGAGCCGGCGCGCGACCTACATGTATGGCAATCTTCTCCCGCATAGTCCCACCGGCCAGGTCGGCGCCGGTCTCGGGCCGACAACCTCGCTCGGCACCGTCACCCTCATCCCGCCGACGGACGTGATCAGACAGAACGGAGAAAAGCGCAAGATTGCCGGACTGGACTTTGAATTCTGGATGGCGCCGGACTCCGAAGCGCCGTCGGAGATGTTCTTTTATATCCCGTCGATGAGAGCGCTGTGCACGGCCGAAGACGCGGTCCATAATTTGCACAACACCTACTCGCTGCGCGGCGCGAAATTGCGTAACCCGCTGGCCTGGTCGAAATATCTCAACGAGGCGATCTACAATTGGGGCGACAAGGTCGAAGTCCTTTTCGCTCCGCACCACTGGTCAACGATCGGCAATCAGCGCATCGTTGCGCACCTCAAGCACCATCGCGACCTCTATCGCTACATCAACGACCAGCCGCTGCGGCTCGCCAATCACGGATTCCGCATGATTGAGATCGCCGAGATGCTGGATCTGCCGAAGTCGTTGCAGCAGGTCTGGTCGGCGCGCGGCTTTTACGGCAGCGTCAATCACGACTTGAAATCGACCTATGTGATGTATCTCGGCTGGTTCAACGGCAATCCCGCGACGCTGCATCAATACCCCGAGTGCGATGCCGCCGCGAAATACGTCGCGTTCATGGGCGGCGCCGACGCCGTCCTTGAAAAAGCGCGGAAGTCTTATGACGCCGGAGACTATCGCTGGGTCGCACAGGTCGTGGACCACGTGATCTTTGCCGACCCCTCCAACAAGGCGGCGCGCGAGCTGCAGGCGGACGCCCTGGAGCAGATGGGATATCAGGCCGAGAGCGGTCCGTGGCGGAACTTCTACCTGAGCGGCGCCCAGGAGCTTCGAGAAGGCGTCGCGAAGCTGGGAGCACCCAACACGTCAAGCCCGGACACGCTGCGAGCGATGGACCTTGACATGCTGTTTGATTACCTGGCGATGCGGCTCAACGGTCCGAAGGCCGAGGGCAAATCGATGAAGCTCAATTGGAACTTCACCGACACGAACGAGCAGTACGTTTTGGAGCTTGCGAATGCCGCGCTCAGCCATCTTGCAGGCCGCCAGGCCGCCGACGCGGACGCAACGTTTTCCCTCACGCGGGAGAAGCTCAACGACATTCTTCTCGGGAAAACCAGCTTCGAGAAGGAGGTCGATGGTGGAAGCATTTCGGTGACCGGCGATGCCGGCGCACTCGGCGATCTTCTGTCGATGCTGGATACGTTTGATTTCTGGTTCAACATCGTCACGCCGGTGGAGGCATACCCTAAAGCAGGATGAATTGATGCCGAATCGATTAATCTCTTGGCGTCATCGCCCGCGAAAGCGGGCGATCCAGTAAACAATACCCTCTCCGAAATTACTGGATGCCCCGCTTTCGCGGGGCATGACCACCGGGAGTGGGATGATCCAAGAAGAATCATCCCGCCTTAACTGGCAGAAGTTCGTTTCCGGCAGCGTCAGATCGCGGCGAAGGCGAGCGCGCCGGCGGATTCGAGCGCAAGCTCGTAGGTCACCTCGCCATTGTGCTCGCCGGCAAATTCGAAGCTGGTGATCTGGAACGGTCCCGTCACCGTGCCGAAGTCGGGAATGACGAGCTGATAGTTTTTCACCGCGCCGTCGAAAAAGGTTTGGCGCAGCAGCGCGTCGGAAGCGGCGTCCTTGAACAGGCCGCGCCCGGCGACCGACGCGCGCTTGACGCCCGCGCCGTCGAGCAGCTCGCGCCAGCGCTCCGCCGACTCCGCGTGCGTGATGTCCACCGTCTCCGCATTGAAAGCGAGCCTGCGCGAGCGCAGCCCCGCAATCGTCACATAGCTCGCCCCGTCATAGATCTTGACGAGCAAATCCTTGCCTTTTTGCGCGGCCATTTAAAGTCCTCCAAACTTTACCTCGTCCTGAGGAGCGCGTAGCGCGCGCGTCTCGAAGGACGAGGCTTTTAGGTGAATGGCTCGGGCGCCGCTTCGCGGCGCTCCTCATGGTTCGAGACGCACCGCTTCGCGGCGCTCCTCACCATGAGGCTGTCTGATCACTCAGGCTCGGTGACGGCGCGGAAGCGCACCAGCGCGTGGTAAGTGCGCCCGTCCGCCTCGCGCCGCACATCGGCGACCGCAAAGCGCAGATTGACCAGGCGGTGGCCGGCAAGCGCGAGCGGCGCATCGTCGAGCGCCTGCAACAGCGCGCCCGCGATCAGATGCGCCTCGCGGTGTCCGCCCTGGCGCGACCAGGCATGCAGCGTGAGCTGGTGTTCCTCGCCGCGATCGCTGCCCGTGGACCAGTCGATCACCCGCGCTTCGCCGATCGTTACGTAGGGAAACGCGGCGTTGCGCGGCGGCTCGTCATAGACATGCGCGCCGCCGAGCAGCGCCAGCAGCGCGCCGTCGGCGACCAAAGCGGCATGGATCGCGCTGCGCAGCGCGACAGCGGCGGCGGTCGGCATGGTGTGCACTCGCACAATTGGAGGAAACGCCTTGCCGGGCCCGACCCGGCAATCCATATGCCCCCTCCGCGTCGCTGCGCGCCGCTCCCTCCCCCGCTTGCGGGGGAGGGTAAGGGAGGGGGATCGGGTCGCGCCGGCGCTCGCGCGCGCAGCGCTTCTTGGCGCACCAGATTTCAGTCCACCCGCTCTTCGGCGTGGATGTCGAGGAAACGGCCGGAGCGGTCGTGCTCGCGCACGCTGACGATGCGAAACACCCGTGCGTCGAGACGCAGGCGATGCTGGGTCGTGATCGTCGGACCGGCGCGCACGCGAATGCGATGCGTCACCGTCGCGCCTGCGCTTTCGGCTTCGACATCGCCGCGCGCGGCCACCGGAGTCACCTCCGCCCAGATCGTGGCGACGTCGGAATAGGCGCGCGTGACCCCGCCTGCGTCATCCGGCGTTTCCACCGGCGCCTCCAGCACGAGGCGGCGATTGAGGCGGCCCGGATCGATCATAGCGCGAGCACCCGATAAGGCGCGATCAGGGCGGCGACGGTCGCCGGCATGCGCAGTGCGCTTTCGCCCGGCGCCCCCGCGCCGCGGTTCTCATACCAATGGGCGACGAGCTGGCGGATCGCCTGTTTCAGCGGCTCGGGAACATCGGAAGCGGTCGCGCCGTACCCCGCCTCGACATCGATCTCGATGCCGGCGACGGCGCGTCCCGGAGGCGGCAGCGCGTATGGCGCAAAGGCGATGACGCCCGGCGCCGCCGCGCCATCGATGGTAAAGGCCTCCGCATCGATTGCCTGCGCTGCGCCCGCCGAGTCGTAGACGCGCGCGGCCAACACCTGTCGCAGCGGCGCGGGATATGCCTCGATCCGTCCGCTCGCCGGCCAGGCGTCGCGCACGATGCGCCACGTCTGCGCAATCAGCGCCCGGCGCGTCTCCTTTTCGATATGGGTGCGCGCGGAGGCGACAAGCGCCGCGATCAGCGCGTCATCGTCGTCATGCTCGACGCGCAGCCAGGCTTTCGCCTCGGCGAGCGACAGCGGCTCGACCGCCGGCGGCGTGAGGAGGATTGAGCTCATGGGTTATCCTTCGGCGCGCTGTTCCTTTGCGAGTGCCGCGCCGTTCGTCATCTGCCGCTCGTTCGGCAGTATCGATCGTCACCGCCGGGCTTGACCCGGCGGTCCATTTCGACTGCATGCCGTTGGGCGTAAGGTATAAAGCGAGCGTCGCGCTGCTCAGCCTAATTCGTTGTGAGGCCTCGATTATTCGCCAACTAGCCCTTGTATTGAAACGAACTGTTCATTCAATTCCTCGCAATAAAGCGGAAGAAGGCAGAACCGATGTAAACTGAACAGCGTCGCCCGCCGCTATTCCATCATGTCACGGACCTTTTTGAAAAAGTGACGATGTCCGCCTGGCCGGAAGTCATAAACCGGGCTGGTGCTGCCCCAAACATCCGCCAGTTCCTCGTCAGAATATCGGCCGCTCAACAGTTCATCGAGGAACCGCTTGAGATCAACCTTCTCCTGAATAGGCAACACTTCGATGTTGTGCGCGATCCACTCATCGACTGATGCATAGTCTTCGTAGCCTCGCGGATAAAAAAACCCGGAGAACTTGTGGAATGCCCTAGGAGTGTCCATCCCTATCAGTACTTTCTTTTGTTGATCGGGAAGGCAGTTATGAGACGATAGGCGTTTCTGCGTTGGGGGTCATGTCGGATAACGACCCGAACGCCATAGGTCGAGCGGATATAAGGATCGGTGTCGACATCTGGCCTGAAAGCTTCCTTTCCCGTGCGATACCCGAACCGATGCTCCAATGTCTCCTCCAGCACTTCGCCAGCCGCGACACGATCCACCAGGGCCGAATTGGCCTGAAGGGTTTGATTCGCCCATTCAACAGTGAAGTGCAACGGGCAGATTTCTGGCGCTGAAGAAAATCTCGCGAGGGGTTTGGTAGCCGAGTATCTTTCTGGGGCGAGAGTTGAGTTTGTCCTCGACCCTTTGGACATCGGCATCGGACAAAATAGAGAAGTCGGAACCTTTTGGGAAGTACTGCCTGAAGAGGCCGTTAGTGTGTTCGTTGAGGCCGCGTTCCCACGAGTGATAGGGCTTGGCAAAATAGGATAGTGCCCCCAGCGAGGTTGCGATTTGGGCGTGAGAGGCGAACTCTTTTCCATTGTCGTAAGTGATTGTTTCGATTTGGTCAGCGAGCGGCAAAAGCACGCGTGCGCAGGCCTGCACGACAGAGTCCGCGTTCTTGTCCGGCAGTTTGGCGAGCTTGGTGTATTTGGAGGTTCGCTCGACGTGCGACATGACAACGCCTTTGTGATTGGCGCCGATAATCGTGTCGGCCTCCCAGTCTCCGATGCGGATTTTTGCGGCGACAATAGGAGGCCGCTGATCGATATCGACGCGGTTCGGAATCAGCCCGCGCCCCGAATTCTTGCCCTTGCGCCTGTTGTATTTTTTGCCGCTGTGACGCAAGTGAAGATACAGCGTGCCCCCGTCTTTCTTGTCTTTCCAGACATGCTGATAGATGCGCTCGTGACTGATAAAGGCGACGCCATCCTTCGCCAGACGCCCGCTGATCTGATCGGGACTCCACTGCTGTTGCGTCAGTTTTTCTTCGATCAGCTCCACCAAATCTGGCGTTATTTTGCGCGGCTTGTCCGAGGCCTCTTGGCGTCTCTGCGAGGCCTTCTCGTGCGCTTGCTTGAAGCGATAGCCGCGCGCGCCGGTGTTGCGAACAAGCTCGCGGCTGATCGTCGACGGATCGACGCCAATTTGCCGCGCGATGTGGGCTTGCGAGTGGCCGCTTTGCAAGAGCGCGTAAATCTGGCAGCGTTGTTCGCAGGTCAGATGGAGATAGCCTTCGGGCATTTTTCCTCCGTGAGATGTGCTGTCCCACGCAAGGATAGTCTTCCATCTGACCGCCAGAAAAACCGGCATACACAACATGGCAAAGTCTGGCGGGAGAAAACGTCGGCCTCAAGGGTGCTCGCTGCGCTCGCATCGTCTCCGGCGACTAAAGCCCTTGACCCCGACCCTTTCCCCCGCCACTCACTCCGCCATGCCGTCTATGCTGCCCTGTTGCACTTCGGATTTGAAACGGCGAGTGATTAAATCGTTGGCTGACCGCACATCCGTGAAGGACCCTTCAGCAGGTTGAAAGCCATATAGTGTAAGACCGCGATAGTAATTTTTCCTCAGTTGGTTCAGCAGGTCAGCGTCGTTTCGTTCGATATGTTCCTTGATGTGCTGGAAACGTGGTTCATCTTCCAAAATTACAGAACTGCGTCGCCCTGTCTCATTCTGTGCATATTGTGCACCCGGCTTCCATTCGTTGTCGGGCGTCGCGTCCGACAGGACGCGCGGATCGTTGCGACCGCCGCCGGAGCCGCCTCCGCTATCGGTCCACTGCCCGCCGTCGGGATCGCCGACGGGAACGCGCGGCTGGTTGGGATCGAAGCCCGCCTTGCGGCAGGCGGCCTGAAAACGCGCGAAGTTCTTCAGGATGATCTGCCAGCCGAGATCGGACGAAGTGAGCGGCGGCAGTCCGCGTGTTTTCCTGATCGCGTTTTCATAACGAATGACGGCGAGATGCACCCGCAGCGCCGCGAGGTCCGATTTCAGTTTCAGGATCTCGCGGTCCGACGGGCCGACACCGGGCGCCAGGGCGGACGCGCGGGCGAATCGTGGTCTGCCCGCATGAGCCGGCGCGCGAATAGCGGCCGGCGGCCGCGCATAGGCCCGCGCCGATGAGGAAACAGGTTCCGGCTCGCCCTCCGGACCATCCGGGTCGAACCGCTTCCCGTCCGGGTGAAAGAAGCGCGCCGCGTCCGGCCGCATGAAACGATGCGCGTCGGCCCGGATATGAAGATGCGCGTTCGGCTTCATCCAGCGGCGGCGCTCGCGCTCCGCCAACTCGTCGAACGAATAGGCCATTGCGTTGCCCGAATGAATTGAAAGGGCGGAGCCGCCGCCCATTCCAGCGTTGGCGCTTATCCGCGCTTTCCCTCTCCCCTCGCGGGAGAGGGTGACGCCGAGCGCAAGCGAGGCGGCGGGTGAGGGGGAGAGCCGCGAGAGGATGCGTCCTCGGTATGCCCCCTCACCCGGCACGGAATTCGCTCTGCTCATTCCTCGCCGCCCTCTCCCGCGAGGGGAGAGGGCATAATCGCATCCGCGCGTCGTGGCAGAGCTACGCGCGACCCATGAAGCGCGCAGCGCCCTCGGATCGATGGACGCCGCTTCGCGGCGCGCCGTCAGCTTGCGGCGAACTTGAGCAGCTTGATCGCGTCAAAATCCTGCACGCCGCCGCCCACGCGCTTGGTGGTGTAGAACAGCACATAGGGCTTGGCGCTGTAGGGATCGCGCAGCACGCTGACGCCGGCGCGGTCGACCACGAGATAGCCGCGGATGAAATCGCCGAAAGCGATCGCAAATTCGTCCGTCCCGATGTCGGGCATGTCCTCCGACTCGATCACCGGGAAGGTGATCAGCGTCGCGCGCCCGCCGGCCTGCGCCGGCGGCTGCCATAGATACTGGCCGGTCGTGTCCTTGAACTTGCGGATCGCGCTCTGCGTCTTGCGGTTCATCACGAACACGCCGTTCTGCCGGTAGCCGGCTTTCAGCGAATAGATGAGGTCGACCAGCACGTCGGAAGGATTGGACGCGGGGAACGCGCCGGCCGCGCCGGTCGCGAAATAGCCGATCTTGCTCCACTGCCACGAGTCGTTGGCGACCGTGGTATAGGAGAGGAAGCCCTTCGGCTTGTTGACGCCGTCGCCGGTGACGAAGGCCGTGCCTTCCTGCGTCGCGAAGGCAAGCTCGACCTCGGAGGCGATCCACTCGTCGATATTGACGGCCGCGTCGTCGAGCAGCGTCGGGGTCGCCGCCGGCATGGCGTACAGCTCCATCACCGGAAAATTCAGCTCGTCGAGCACCGGTGAATTGGTCTGCGGCCGCGCGTCGGTTTCGCCCACCCAGCCCACGGCGGGGCCGGAGGTCATGAACGGCTTCTTGTACACGTTCGCGCTCACCACCCGCACGCTCGCGAGCGAACGAATGGGCGAGATCGCCGCGAGCCGGCGGCCGATCGCTTGCTCCACCTCGGGCGGCACGAGATAGCCGCCGTCCGGCCCCGAGCCGACCGACAGCGCCTTGACTTCGAGCTCGCGCAACGCGGCGCTGTCGCCGCGCCGGACATAGGCCTCGAACGCCGCCTTGTGTTCGCGCGCGGCGAAAGAACTTGCACTTCCGCCGTCGCGCGCGAAAGCGGGCCGCGCCTGCTTCAGCGTCAGCTCGTTGATCTGCTGCTGCTGGCGATCGAGCTGCCGCTGAATCGCGGCGTCGATGCGCGCCTGCTTGTCTTCGGTCAACGGGTCGGCGGCGCCGCGCCGTTCGATCTGCGCCAGGCGATCCTCATTGGACGCCTTGAACTCGTCGAAGGCGCTCATGAACTCGCCATAGGTCATCGGCCGATCCGGCGAAAAGGTGGCCTTGGTCTCGAGATCGCTTTCCGTGTCCATGTCCATGTTTTTCTCCTGTTGAGATTGCAAAGTTTGCCGTGCTCGGGCCCGTAGCGCTCCGCAGTCGGAATCGGGCGTGGCTAAACGCTCACCTGCCGCGCATTGGGGATGCGGCGCGCTGCGTCCGCGCTCGCAATCGTGCGCCAGGCCCGCTCGGCGCGACCCGGTGTCGTCGCCGCGCGCCGCGCCAGCGATCTGCCCTGCCCTTTTTCCACCGCGCGCACGCGCGCCCCTGCGAGCAGCGGGAAAGTCACGATGGAGATTTCCCACAGGTCGATCTGTTCGAGCCGGCGCACGCGCGTGCGCGGGTCGATGCGGCCGCGCACGGTGCGAAAGCCGATGGAGAGGCCGTCGATGGCCCCGGCCCGCACCAGCGCCAGCACTTCGCGCGCCCGCGCCACGTCGGCGATCAGCCGGCCGCGCGCGCGCAAGCCGCGCGCGTCCTCGAAAAGGTCGAGCCACACGCCGATCGGCTCGGCGGGATCGTGCTGGAACAGCATGGGGATGCGGCGCAGCCCGCGCGTCCGCAAGGTCTGTGCGAACGCGCCGGGCATCACCATGTCGCGCGTCGAATCGACCTCATGGAACAGCGACGCATAGCCTTCGACCGCGCCGTCGCTATCGATCGTCGCCCTGCGGATGGTCTGGTTTGGTGCAAGCATGACTCGCCCGGCCTTCGCCGGAGCGGCAAAGGTCCATGCTGTGGTCGGTTCGGATTTCGGGGTAGCTCAGCGCTTTCGGCTGGGTTTCACGCTCGCCTTGCGCTTGGTCGTCGCGTTGCGCCGCGCGGGCGCGCGGCGGCCGATGCGGTCGAGCTGATCGAGAAACTCACGGAAAGCGGTCAGGCGAGAGGACTGCGACTTGCGCTCACCTTTGAGCGACCGCAGCATGGTATGGAGCGTGTCCATCGGCGGCTCCTTTGCAGCAGCGTTATTGGTGGAGAATGCACGCGCGCGATGCGGCATGCGGCGCCGATCGGCGCGCGCCGTGAGCGCGAATTGTCTTAAGCGATGCCGTCGCGGCGGCCGGTCACTCCAGCCGATCGCCGCCTTCGAGCGGGGAAAAGCCGAGCATTTCGCGCTTCTCGTTCATCGTGAGGAATGACGCCTTGCTGACGCGCTCCCACAAGGAGTCGCGATCGGCGCTGAGCGCATCGACGCGGTCGGTGTCGACGATGAGCGCAAGGCCATCGCCGAAACCGGGCCCGAGCCATTGCGCGAACGCTCCGGCGATGCGGTTCGCCAGCGGCAGCACCGTATGGCGCCAGAAGGCGCGGTTCGCCTCCTGGTAATTGGCATAGGTGTTGTCGCCGGGAATGCCGAGCAGCATGGGCGGCACGCCGAAGGCGAGCGCGATCTCGCGCGCCGCCGTGTGCTTCGCCTCCATGAAATCCATGTCCTTGGGCGACAGCGACATCGCCTTCCAGTCGAGCCCGCCTTCGAGCAGCAGCGGGCGGCCGGCATTGGCCGAACCCTGATAGGTGGTTTCGAGCTCGCGCTTGAGCCGCTCGTATTGGCTGTCGGAGAGCACCGCGCCGTCCGGCCCCGCATAGACGAGCGCGCCGGAGGGCCGCGCCGCATTGTCGAGCAGCGCCTTGTTCCAGGAAGCTGCAGCGTTGTGCGTGTCGATGGCGACGGCCGCGGCTTCGAGCGCGCCCAGCCCGTAATGGTCGTCGAGCGGGTTGAACAGCGTGAGATGCAGGATCGGCGGAATGAGCCCCGATTGCTCGAAGCGCACGGTGCGAGAAGCAACCGTATATTCGTATGCCTGCGCCCAGCCGTCCGGCCCCGGCACGACGCGCATGCGGTCCGGCCGCAGCGCGTAAATCTCGCGCACCGCGCCGTCGAGGTTCACCGCTTCGATATAGCTGTTGCCGCTGATCAGGAGATAGGCGGTGACCGCTTCAAGAAAGCTCGGCCCGTCCTGGCGCGGATTGGGGCGCGCGAGCAAGGCCGCGAGCGGATGCTTGTCGAGCGCCTGCGCGCCTTCATAGACAAGGAAGGTGAGCGCGCCGACATTCTCCGCCACCAGCTTGATCGCACGATGCACGATCGCATTGGCGACGAAGCCCTCGCGCGCGAGCGCCGAATAGTCGCGCGGCGTCCACCGCGCGCGGCCCGGCGACGAAAGCTGAATCAGCCGCGCCGTGCGCGAAGCCTTTTGCTCCGCCGGGCGGAGCAACCGTGCAATCAGATTCTTCACGTGAAAGCTCCAAACGAAGGGCCGTACCGCAGCACGCTACCTAATTACCTGGAAGTCGCCGCTCCGGCTTCGCAGTATTAATGCGCTCGATCTAGTAATCGATGCGCACGCCCCGCCAGCGGTACCTCCTCGCGTAGATATCGCTTACACGCGTATGAAGCACTACCTATCCTATTGCATGCGAATTACATGCGGGACCAAGGAGGGGCGGCAGATGGCGACCGCTTACATCTTTTTTGGAAAACCCTTCAATCCAGATACCGCGAACGCTCTCGTTCAAGCTTCCCGAGCAATGATGGGGGAGAAGCTGCAGGGACAGCCGAATTTTCTCTGGAATCACTTCCACTACTCAATGTCGAGCGGCGGTGGGGACATCATCGCGGCATTTGCCGTCTTCAATGAAATGAAGGGACTTCCCGTCAGAATTACAACTCATAATGCGGGAGCGATAGACTCCGCGGCCATTATGCCATTCATGGTCGGCGAGCGCCGAACCGCGAGCCCGTCGTCAGCCTTCTTCTTCCATCAACTTCAATGGTCGTTCGCGTCCAATCTTCAATTGACGAAGACAACCATCAACGATGCGACTAAGTGGCTCGGAACGTATGAAAATCTGATGGCCGAATATGTGGCGGCTCAGTCGGGTCAAACGAAAAAGAGGATTCTGAGCATGATGCGAGAGGGGACGAGTGTGTCGTCAGAGAAGGCGAAGGCGATGGGTCTAATTCATGAGGTCTGTGAGTATTCGATTCCGCAGGATGCTCGGTCGTGGCAGGTGTGATGTAGCCAGCTATGCCAGGGATTGAGTGAGTAGACATCGAAACCCCCATATTTGGTGCCGTTTCGCGGGTGCCACGTCCAGCTTGGGGCAGCAAAATTCAGGTCCCAAAAGAAGTAAATATCGGAGCGTGGTGGCGAATTTACGGTTGTCGCTTGTTTGAAACGCCCGCGGGCGTCTTTACAATCTTCCCAAGCTTCGCTTCAAACCGCTCCTTATCCTTGTCGCTCTCGAAGCGACGGGCGGATGAAAAGGCGCTCGTAGGGCTGCATCCAACGGCGGCGCTCATATGCGACCAAATCATCCAAGGTATAAGGCATCTAATGCATCCGTCGTCGTGAACCTCACAGCCCGCGCACCCTTGGCCCGCGTTTGGCTCCGAAGCTGAGGGCGGAGACGGCCCACACCAGCGCGTCGAGCCGGTCGGGCGAGCGGCCGGACGACAGCCCGTCGATGCCGAAGTCGCACATCTCGTCTTCCAGCGCCGGAAAGACGCCGGCGTGCTTCACCCTGCCCTGCTCGTAGAGCGCGGCGACCGGCTCGGCGCGCAGCCATTTGCCGCGCCTCGCATGCACCGCGGTCACCGGCACACTCGGGTCGGCCTCGGCCAGCACCTGCCGCGCCATCTCCCCACCCTGGTTCACTTCGACGACGAGCGCATCGGCGGAAAGCTTGCGCCACAGCGAGATCGCTTTCGCCGCCCAGCCCGCGGGCGAAAGCCCGGCGACCGTTTCGTCGGCGAGCACGTAGATCAAGTCCGCCGCGCGGCCAGCGGCGACGATGCCGCAGGCGGCCGCCCGCCGTCCGCTCGATGCCGGCGGATCGACGGCGACGACGATGCGCTCCAGCGGCGGGGCTTCGGCCACCCGCGCCGCCTCGATCAGCGCCCGCGACCACAGCGCGTCCGGCCGGTCCTCGACGATCTCGCCGTCGAGTTCCTGGCGGCCGAGCCGGGTGCCGGCATAGCGGGCGGCGATCGTTTCGAGAAAGGCCGGCGCAAGATTGTAGGCGTTGGCCCGCGTCGGCGCGCGGGTGACCGCGGTGTGCGGATCGGTGAGCAGGCGCTTGATCAGCGCGCTCGGCCGCGGCGTCGTGGTGATGAGCTGGCGCGGCTGCGCGCCGAGGCGCAGCGCGAACTGCAGCATGTCGAAGGCGGCGTCCGCGCGCCGCCACTTCGCCAGCTCGTCCGCCCACGCGGCGCCGAATTGCGGGCCGCGCAAACTTTCCGGATCATCCGCCGAGAACGCCTGGGCGATCGCGCCATTGCTCCATTCGATGCGCCGCCGGCTCGGTATCCAGACCGGGCGCTCGCGGCGCGCATGCGCGGCGAGCACGCCGGACACGCCTTCGACCATCACCTCGCGCACATCGTGCTCGGTTTCGCCGACCAGCGCGATGCGCCCGACCGGCTGCGCCGCGAAGGGCGGCAGCCCCAGCGCAAGCCCCCTCACCCATCGCGCGCCCGCCCAGGTTTTGCCCGCGCCGCGCCCGCCGAGAAACAGCCATGTCGTCCACGGCCCGCTGCCGTTCGCGCACGACGGCGGCAGTTGCGCGGCATGGGCGAAGAGTTCGACATCCTTGTCGAAGCATTCGAGGAAGCGGCTATCCGCCGTCGCCAGGAGCTTGACCCTCAGCTTCGGCGGCAAGCGCTTCAATGCGTCGCGCAAGCTCGCGACGGAACTCATCGAGGTCTCGCGGCATGGGATCGTCTTCATCGGGGTCGGGTGCCTGCTCCGGCGCGGCGAGCCGCATCACCTCCTTCAAGGCGCGGGCGAGGCTTGCGAGCGTGCGCGCCGAGCGCTCCGCTTCGGCCGAATCGGCGGCGCCGAGCACGCTCAAAATGGAATCGATCGCGTCGAGCTCGCGCTCGACGACGCGCTGGACGCGCACCGCCAACGTTTCGCGGGAACTTCGGGGCCGCTTGGCCGCGTCGGGTTGCGGGCGCGCCTTCGACTTGGGTTGCTTGCGGGCCGTGTGCGTTTGCCGCGCAACGCGCCCCGACGATTTGCTGCGCGCCCGGCCTCCGTTTCGCGGCGACGCAGCGCGCGGCGGCCAGCCCCATTCCGCGATCCGCGCCTCGAGCGTGCGCCGGGTGATCTTCAGCGAGGCGGCGACTTCTGGAAGTGGGGTTTGCGGGTTCTCGTAAAGCAGGCGCGCCGCCTCGATCTGTTCCGGCGTGAACGTCTTTTTTGCAAACGCCATCGGGCAGCCCCGTCGCGCCGCCGCTCCAGCATGAGAAGCAGCCGCGCCGTCAGCGCGGACGTTAGATCGATGAGGTGGACGAATGTTGCGGCCACAAAATCATTCTAGCCACAGTCGCCGATACCAAATTATCACCTTTTGGCGTCGTATCGGCTGCTCATCTCGACAGGCAGAGGGCCGAGCCCCCGGCCGTATCAACGCACGGCCGAGGGCGTAGCCAGACAGCGGCACAGGAACGGGGGTGAGACGCCGCCGTCCACTGAGGCAACGTCAAGCGCGCGATCCTGTTCCGATCGCTCATGCCTCTCTGCTCGTGCTGCTATTTCTTGCTGATTGCCGGCGCTGGGCGCGCCTGCGCCGGTAAGAAATTGCTCCGACCTGCGTGCCACCCCGTCGTCTCGCGCAGTTCGGGAGCGTGCAGCGAACCTAACCTAGCAGCGCCGCGCTGTCAAGATTAAATTCCCAGGATTAATTCCCCATATATGTACTTGACAAAGCGCCTGCTAATGGTAGTCTATCGGCATGTGCAAGGAACATAGTCCTGCTGGCGTGCCCGAAATCGAGATCACGCCTCGGATGGTTTTGGCTGGAGTGCGAACGCTTCGCGCATCTGGCGCGTTAGCCGTTGAATTGTCGGCAGACGGCCTGATCGTTCAGAGGATTTTGGAAGCGGCTCTGCGTAACCGTGGGCGCGGGCATGGAAGTTTACCAGTGCGTTTGAACAGCAAACGAATTCAGCGCGGAATCTCTCGATATCTCTGAGCCCAAGAGCGCCCTGCGGTCGCTTTTGCGGGCGTTTGGATTTCTTTTCTGGCCTGTCTAGGCGTGGAACTAACAGATTGCGCTGTCCTGGCACGCCGAAAAAATCGACGCGCGCAGGATAATGAGCAAGCATGTTGCGCGCCTTTGCTAGGGTCTGAAGGCGGTCCACAATTGCATTCCAGTCGGCTAATAAACATCGGTCCGTGAACTTGGCTTTGAACGTGTTATCTACCGCAGCCAATTTCGATCGAAAATTTTCGATCGAAGCGTAGGTGCGCCAGAGTGCGCGGTAGCTTTCGCTTGGATAGCAAGAGCACAATATCGAAAACAGGGCATTTTCAACATGGGCCCATTGCGTTATCGCTGATCCGAGTGTGTAGTGAAATACGTAATGCTCTTCAGCGGGTGTCATGGCGAAGTCCGATCCAAAGAAGAAAGAAATGGAATTTGAGCCCGACGCCTGGCAGCGCTTCGAGCGCGCCGTAGATGTGGTGGCGAAAAGCCCTCCACAGCACCGGATTAAGGAGGGTAAGCCTAAGACGATTCGGGATAAGAGTCCCGTGAAGCGCAAGGCCGTGAAGAGATGAATATTGCCTTCGCGAGGCTGGCGACGAAATCACGCTAACGCTCACTGAGAAGGTATCTCGGCGAGCAGTGCATCAATTGCCCGCCGCATCAATTCCCACTTCTGACGCGGATAGTCATCTGAATAAGGTTGAAGCCCTGATGCGGGAATTTCTAACGAGAGTTGCCCGCCCTCGAACGGCAAGTACGCGATGAGCTTGCGTCCCTCTGGCTTACCGTTCTCACCGAGTATATTTGTTACGAGCGGCATGGCTACACCTCTGTAGGGCTCTTTTCGACTGCCAGCGCGATCGCTTCGGCTTATTGTCAACGCCGGAGAGAAATTGCATCGGCGGGCCGGAGCAAAATTGCATCACGACGGGATTGGCGCTTCGTTGATTGGGCTATGCGGCACGGAAGGCGGGTGTGCTCGGTCGCGCGAGCGGTCAAGCCCTGAAACCGCGTAGCGGCGCGCTTCTGGCGCGGGGCTTGACGGCGAGAGCGCGCACCGAGCGATCATCCGGGAGCCGCGATGCGCGCTTGTTTATGGTCGCGAACGCATGATGTCTGGTGATGGCGGGTCAGTTATCCGGCGGCCCATCGGATGATGAATCGGGTCTGGAGCGTTTCGCGCGTCGCTTGCTTTGGGCGAGCCTGTAGCTTTCGCCGTTCATTTCGAGAATATGGACATGGTGGGTCAAACGATCGAGCAGGGCACCGGTCAATCGCTCGGACCCGAATACGCTGGTCCATTCGTCGAACGGCAGATTGCTGGTCACGAGGGTGGCGCCCCGTTCGTAACGCTGGCTGAAGACCTCGAACAGCAACTCGGCGCCGGTCTGCGACAGCGGCACGTATCCGAGTTCGTCGATGATCAGCAGCTTGTAGGCGGCGTACTGGCGCTGCAGGCGTAAGAGGCGCTTGTCGTCGCGCGCCTCGATCAGCTCGTGCGCGAGAGCGGCGGCGGTGGTAAAGCCGACCGACAGGCCCTTCTGGCAGGCTGCAAGACCGAGTCCCAGACCGACGTGAGTCTTCCCCGTGCCGCTGTTGCCGACCGCGATGATGTTCTCGCGCCGCGCGACATATTCCGATCGCGCCAGCTCCATCACCAGCGCTTTGTTCAACGACGGAAAGGCCGCAAAGTCGAAACTGTCGAGGCTCTTCACGGTCGGGAACTTGGCCGCCTTGATGCGGCGCTCGATCGTACGCCGCTCGCGATCAATCAACTCCAGCTCGGCGAGCCGCAGCAGATAACGCGGATAGTCGACGCCCTCGGCGGCGCATTGGCGCGCCACCTTGTCGTACTCGCGCAGGAAGGTCGGCAGCTTGAGCGTCTTGAGGTGGTGCGCCAGGAGAACCTGCGGGGTATCGGTCATGACGCCACTCCCGTGAGCAGACCCAGATAGGCCTTGGCCGAGGTGGTCGCGACGACAGCTTTGGGCAGATAGGGGTAGATCGTCATGTCGAGGCGCGGCGGCCGGCGCTCGATCCGGCACAGCAGCAGATGCTTCACGGCGTCGAAGCTGAGGGCACCGCGCGCCATGGCATCGCGCACGGCAAGTGTCACCTCCTCGATCCTGAACGCCTCCATCAGGCGCAAGACCTGAACGAACTCTCGCTTGCCTTGCTTGTCCAGGCGAGCCTCGAGCAGGCGGCGCAGCGCAGCAAACTCCTCGGGCAGTCGCCAGTCCGCCAGGGGCGCGGCCTGGTCGAGCGCGTTGATCTTCTGCTCAATCAGGGCGAGATAGTGCAACGGATCGAACACAAAGTCCTCGCGCTCATAGGACCGCGGATGACGCGCGATCACCTCCGCGCCGCATGAGATCACCACCTCATGGACGTAACCGCGCACCAGCACGTCGCGGTGACCGTAGGTCGTCGGCGCCGAGTAGTCGTTGCGTCGATACCGCACGAGCGACAGCGAGGAGACCTTCGTCGCAACCTTCTCGCAGGCGTCGTAAGGCGCCGGCAGCGGTATCCGGAAGGCGGCAAGATCGCGCTCCAGTCGGTCGCCGATCGTCTCGTCATGGCCGCGCAGGCGGTCACCCAGGCGCTTGCGGCAACACTCCAGCAGATGGGCGTTCAACGCCGCAAAGCTCGCGAACGCTGGGATCGGCACCAGAAAGTTCCGCCGCGCATAGCCGACCAGCCCTTCGACCTTGCCCTTGTCGTTGCCTTTGCCAGGTCGGCCGAACCGGTCCTCGAACAGGTAGTGCGATTGCAGCTCGGTGAATGTCCGCGTCCGCTGGCGCTTGCCGTCGCCAAGAATGCGGGCCACTGCAAGCTTGGTGTTATCGTATAAAATCGACCGTGGCACGCCGCCAAAAAACGCGAACGCCTGAACGTGGCCGTCGCAGAAGGCCTCGGTCGTCTCCGCCGGATAGGCCACCACAAAACAACCGTCCGAGTGCGGCAGATCGAATGCAAAGAAGTGAATCTTGCATTCGATGCCCCCGATGATGCCGATGGCCTCGCCAAAGTCCACCTGGGCATGGCCAGGCGGATGCACCAGCGGCACGAACATCTCCTGCGATCGTTGCCGCCAACCGGCCACGTAGTCCTTCACGATCGTGATGCCGCCCGTGAAGCCGTGCTCGTCGCGAAGCCGTTCGAAAATCCGCTTCGCCGTATGCTGCTGCTTCTTCGGCCGGCATTTGTCGTCCGCCAGGATATTGTCGATGGTCGCAATGTACGCCGCCAGCTTCGGCTTCGCCGGCGGCCGCGACCGCCGATAACCAGGCGGAACAGAAAACGCCATCATCTTGGCGACCGTCCGCGGATCAATCCCAAACCGCCGCGCCGCCGCCCGCTCGCTCAGTCCCTCAACCTGAACCGCATATCGAACCTTCGCATAGAGCTCCACTTGCTTCATCCCTCGCCCTTCGCCGTCGCAGGCACAGGGCTTCCAACTGCCGGATTTTTACTCCGGCGCAACCGACCAACTCGGCTGCTTCACTGAGGGAATTTTGCTCCGGCGC
>CAWIXM010000004.1:0-50751 GCA_963840055.1 uncultured Alphaproteobacteria bacterium
CGCCGACGACCTACGGTCACCGCGACGTGCTGGTGCGCGGTTACGTCCATGAGGTGGTGATCTCATGCGGCGCGGAGGTGATCGCGCGTCATCCGCGGTCCTATGAGCGCGAGGACTTTGTGTTCGATCCGTTGCACTATCTCGCCCTGATTGAGCAGAAGATCAACGCGCTCGACCAAGGCGACTGCCTGAGGAGTTTGCTGCGCTGCGCCGCCTGCTCGAGGCTCGCCTGGACAAGCAAGGCAAGCGAGAGTTCGTCAGGTCTTGCGCCTGATGGAGGCGTTCAGGATCGAGGAGGTGACACTTGCCGTGCGCGATGCCATGGCGCACGGTGCCCTAGCTGACGCCGTGAAGCATCTGCTGCTGTGCCAGATGAGCGCCGGCCGCCGCGCCTTCGAGCATGACGATCTACCCCTATCTGCCCAAAGCTGTCGTCGCGACCACCTCGGCCAAGGCCTATCTGGGTCTGTTCACGGGAGTGGCGTCATGACCGATACCCCGCAGGTTCTCCTGGCGCACCACCTCAAGACGCTCAAGCTGCCGACCTTCCTGCGCGAGTACGACAAGGTGGCGCGCCAATGCAAGAGAAGGGCGTCGACTATCCGCGTTATCTGCTGCGGCTAGCGAGCTGGAGTTGATTGATCGCGAGCGGCGTACAACGAGCGTCGCATCAAGGCGGCAAGGTCCCGACCGTGAAAAGCCTCGACAGTTTCGACTTCACGGCGATCCCTTCGTTGAACAAGAGCGCTGGTGATGGAGCTGGCGCGATGCGGAGTACATCGCGCGGCGCGAGAACGTCATCGCGGTCGGCAACAGCGGCACCGGGAAGGACTGCACGTCGTCCTGGGACTGGGGCTGGCCGCCTGCAGAAGGGCTTGTCGGTCGGCTTGCACCGCCGCCGCCGCTCTGCGTCCACGAGCTGATCGAGGCGCGAGGACAAGCGGCTGCTTCGCCTGCAGCGGCAATACGGCGGCCCACAAGCTGCTGATCATCGACGAACTCGGATATGTACCCTGTCGACGACCGGCGCCGAGTTACCTGTTCGAGGTCTTCAGCCAGCGTTACGAGCGGGCTCCACCCTCGTGACTCACAATTTGCCGTTCGACGAATGGACCAGCGTGTTCGGGTCCGAGCGGATTACCGGTGCGCTGCTCGATCGGCTGACCCACCATGTCCATATTCTCGAAATGAACGGCGAAAGCTACAGGCTTCGCCCAAAGCAAGCGACGCGCGAAACGCTCCAGATCCAATTTATCTCATCCGATGGGCCGCCGGATAACTGACCCGCCATCACCAGACATCATGCGTTCGCGACCATAAACAAGCGCGCATCGCGGCTCCCGGATGATCGCTCGGTGCGCGCTCTCGCCGTCAAGCCCCGCGCCAGAAGCGCGCCGCTACGCGGTTGCAGGGCTTGACCGCTCGCGCGACCGAGCACACCCGCCTTCCGTGCCGCATAGCCCAATCAACGAAGCGCCAATCCCGTCGTGATGCAATTTTGCTCCGGCCCGCCGATGCAATTTCTCTCCGGCGTTGACACTTTTCGGTTGGCGCGCTGGTGGCGGCGTGATTCGATTTTGCCTGATGGCGGCGTGATTCGGCTTTGGTCTGCCGCCGAGGGAAAGCATTGATGGCCCACTTCTTCCGCGCCCCGGATCGCCGCCAGCGGTTTCTGCTGCCGGTCGACATGATGGACTGGCTCCCCGAGGACGACATCGTTCACCTGATCGTTGACGCGGTCGGTGTGATGGACCTGAGCGAGTTTGAGGCGACCTGCAAGGTCGGCCACGCCGGGCAGCCGCCGTTTGCGCCGGCGATGATGCTGGCGTTGCTGATTTACGCCTACAGTCACGGGGTGCGATCGAGCCGGGTGATCGAGCGGCTGTGCCGGCGCGACGCCGGTTATCGGTTCATTGTCGGCGACGCGGTGCCGGACCACAGCGTCATCGCGCGATTTCGCCAGCGGCATGCGGGACGGATGAAGAGCGTGTTCCTGCAGGTGCTGGAGCTGTGCCGCGAGGCGGGGTTGATCCGGCTGGGGCTGGTGGCGCTGGACGGAACGAAGGTAAAGGCCAATGCGGCGCTCGATGCCAACCGCGCCGCCAGCAGCATCGAAGAGCAGATTGGCCGGATGCTGGCGGAAGCGGAGGCGACCGACGCGCGGGAGGACCGCCAGTTCGGGGCCGCGAGCGGCGGCTGTGCGCTGCCCGCGGACCTGAAGCGCCGCGGCGACCGGGGGGGGGAGAAGCTGGCGAACCGCGCCGCGGCGGCCGCCGCTCGCCAGCAGGAGAAGATCGCGGCGCGGGACATGGAGGAGAAGGCGAGCGGGAGGCGCAAGCGCGGACGCAAGCCGAAGGAACCCGACGCGAGCGTGGATCCTGACCAGGGAGCGAACCCGACCGATCCGGACAGCGGCATCATGAAGACGCGACGCGGTTGGGTGCAGGGCTACAACGCACAGGCGGTGGTGACGCCCGATCAGATCATCCTGGCCGCCGAGGTGACGACCGAGGCGAACGATGTCCGCCAGCTCACTGGCATGCTCAACCAGGCGCAGGCGAATGTCGCGGCGGTGATGGGCGAGGATGCAGCGCTTGGCGCCGCGGTGGCGGACGCCGGCTATTGGTCGGAGGCCAATGCGGACAGCCAAACCGAGGAATGCGAGCTGTTCATCGCCACCCAGAAGGACCACAAGCAGCGGGCCGCGCTGCGCAATGCGCCGGCACCGCGGGGGCGGATGCGGAGGTCCATGACCGCGCGTGAGCGTATGGACCGCAAGCTGCGCACCCAGCGCGGCCGCGCCCTCTACCGCCAGCGCGGAGTTGCGGTCGAACCTGTGTTCGGACAGATGAAGGAGCGGCAGGGCGCCGACCACTTCAGCATGCGCGGTCTGGAGCATTGCCGCGGTGAGTGGCAGCTCGACGCCGCCGTCCACAACTTGCGCAAACTGCACCGGGAGTTTGTCCGCTGCGCTGAAAACCGGGGGAACGCCGGGGTGACCGCTCGGAAGGCGGTCTGATCCGCCGACCGTGGTACGGCTGCAAGCCTCTTTCAGAGCGTGCGTGCCTCCGAGTAACGCATCACCGTTGATTCAGCGACAGCCTCCGAGACTTGTTCAAGAGCCTCTAACTCCCGGCGGAGCCGAGCGAGCTCCGCAGTGTTGCGGTCGTCGCCGCCAACGAGGAAGGCCGCAGGCCAGAAGACGATCACTGCAACCGTTGTTGCAACGGTATCCTTGGTCCGCTTGCTATCCTGTACGCCTGCCAGTTCATTGGCCCGGCGGGCGATCCGCTGACTCTCCTCCGCGATCTGCGGGCAAGTCAGAGACTCGAATTGATATGGTGAAACGTACGCAGGCGCTACCTGATCGGAGCTAGTAGCGCAGCCCATGGCAAGCGCGGCGAGTGCGGCCGCGGAAATGAACAGCGCAACACGCATTGATGGTCCCCCTGTCGCATTACTAGCTATCGTTTAACAACTAGAAAGCGAGCGCAAGGGGCTTCTTGCCAGTCTGAGGACCTTTCGCGAGGGCAGCATGCGCGCTAGGCGAGGCGGCTTATGAGGTCGGAACTAATAGGACTGGTCCTGGCCTTAATAGGGCTGGTCTCGATGATGGTCGTTCTGGTGGCGGTCTATCGGGCGCGATAGCGCCGTTAGGACGCTCCCTAAGGTCCCTCGGGGCTTGCTGTTCTCGTTAGCCGCGGGGGCCAGTTAGACTGCCGGCTCGGCAACCATGCGCGAGCTGGGCGTCCGCTCGCTGGCGGTGACGTGCGAGCTGAGACCACGTCAATTCATCGCAAACACAGAATTGAGAAGCCTCAACTCTGCGACGCCTAACCTGCCCATCATACGATGAGATAGGTGCGAACCTCTTTCCGGCTGCTTACTGCCGCTGCGTGCCTAGGGTTCGCCGTCGTCGCTCGAACAGAGTTTGATGCTCATGGCGAAGGACAGGGCAGACGACGGTTTTACCATCGTCGTGGCGCTAAGGCGTTTCAGCAAGCGTTTCGCCGAAGGCAAGGGCGGGCTCAGCCATGATGAGCTGGCGTGCGTGACTGGGCTCGGATCGGATCGCCTTGCGCGCTGCCTCGCATTGCTCGGGTCGCAGAGAGAAATCACCAGCGCCGTGACGGAGATGAATGGGCAGCGGCTGCTCTACCTGACTCGGGCGGCAATCGAACGATTGCCCGTGAACCGCAGTGGTTAGTCCCGCCCCCTATCACGATGAGCGGGATCGTCGGCGCCGACGCCCCGGCCGAACTGGCGAGAGATGCAGGCGAGCGGGAATTGGCGACCGAGCCAGCGTGAAGCAAAGGCCGCCCGTAGGCGGCCCCTTGCTCGCTTGGTTAGTTGGGAGCGCTGTGAGCTAGCATCTTTTCGGCGCCCGGTCTCTGGGCTCTGCAAACCCGTTCCTGGCGCGGGCTGGAGTTGCAACGCTTGGGATCAAACGGACAGTCCAAGCATCGCATATTGGCGGGACCACTCCGCAGGCGCGTCGCGGAGACGAGTAACGCCAATACCCCGAGGCAATCGCCCTTCGATGGCCCCCTGCACCAGCCTGGGTGCAAGGAATGCCAGCGATATCGTCATATTGACTTGGCGAAGGCTGCATTGTTCGCGTGCAGCAATCTGCTCGACCGTGTCGGTGCCGGCAACGATATCATCAAGCCAACGCCGGCCGCGCGCGATCGATGCCACAAGCGTCGCGCGCGTCTCAGCGCGGATCGGGCGAGCGTCCTGTGGCGCTGCCGATTGGGGCACGATGATTTCGCGCCCCCGTTTTGACGGCGGTTTCTTCCAGGGCACACGGAAGACAATGTGGTCAGCCTCCAACCTGCCCTCGCGCCTCGGTGGCTTCCCGTGCTCCCTGCTTGAAGGCGGTTCCCGCTTTGCTGCCTTGAGCTCGATCACCAAATGGTCGGCTTGCACGTCGACGCGGAGCACATGGGTGCGTATGAGGTCTTTGTCCTCAGCTGGCGCCAACCCCTTGAAACGTTCGCGGACAGCTTGGCATACGAGCGCTTCGACCTCGGAGGCTGGTACTCGGCGCACAGACCCAGCGTGCCCAGGGTGTCCCTGCAGGAGGGGCGACGAGACGTAGTAACGATACCGGATACCTTGCTTCCGGGCATGGCTCGGGCTCATGCGGTTGCCCCGGTCGTCATAGATGCGGCCGATCAGCGGGGACTCGGACTTGGCGCGGGCGGCGGGGCATTCCTCTGCAAACAGAGCGGTACTATGACCGTTCCGGGCGCCCGTCTCGGGATCCTGCCCCGCCGGCTTCATGGCCAAGGTGGGGCTTCGGCGGTGGCAGCGATGGCGCTGCGCCAACGAATGGAGGATCCCAATGACGAGACTCACCAATACCCAACGCATCATTCTATCTGCGGCTTCGCAGCGCGAAGATCGCGGCGTTGAACTGCCGTTCCTTGGAACACCCCGGGGGGACCTGCGAAAGCTAGCCGATGAAGATCATTTTTCGGGATGACGGGCCTCTGAGGCTTGGTGGGGCCAAAGCCAAGCGGCACCCCGGACTCCGCTAAAATCCCCATGCAGGGCACGGACGACCTTCGTACTTATACCGTCCGAGAAGGTATAGGCACCGATGCGCTCGACTAAGTCGTCGTACAAGCTGGCGATATTGGACAGCCCGCCGCCGAGCACCACGATATCGGGGTCGACGATATTCACCACACCAGCAAGAGCGCGCGCGAGGCGGCCCTTATAGGCTGCTAGCAATTGATGCGCCCGCTCATCACCGCTCTCTGCAGCGTTGGCAATGTCTCCCGCGGTGCTTTTTGGACCGCCCCGAGAAACGAATTCTCGTACAAGCCCCAAGCCAGACAGCCAGGTCTCGACGCAGCCCCGCTTGCCGCAATAACAGGCATGGGAGCTGGCGCACTCATTCTCGCTTGCCCAAGGCAGAGGATTATGCCCCCACACCCCCGCAATCCTATTCAAGCCCGTCCAGACTTGGCGATCGATCACTAGGCCGCCGCCGACGCCGGTTCCGAGAATGACACCAAACACGATGCGCGCGTCAAGAACCGGCATAGTGAGAATGCTTCCGTGCCGTTGGATAGCTCGGCCGAACGGCGTATTCTGTTCGATGACAGGTGTGTCCGGGTCCCATTGTCGGCGATCGCACGCTTATGCGAATGGTTCATCGAGTGTCAGTTACAGGAGAAATACACAACCAAGGGGAGGAAGTCATGACGAAGGCGACAGCGAAGCAATGGCTGTGCTTAGCACTAGCGTCGATCACCCTATTGACAACTGGTACCTCCCTGATGGCCGCTTCTCCGGGACAGGAAGCGGCCGTCAACGCCTCAAAGGCGCGTGTACCGTCGCCGCCGTGGCCGGCAGGCGACGAGCGCGGTATGGCCAACACGCTCGGTCCCGGCACCTGGTCGCGCTGCGCGGTCCATCTTATGCAACCCAATGCCAAGGCCTACGAGATCTCGCACATTCGATCGAATACCATGCCACTGTCGCCGTTCGGCCGTCCGCTCGCCTACGAGTATACGCCGTCGGTGTCGATCCCCGGAACGCGCCATGTATTCAATGGCGAACAGGTGAAGGGCGGCGAGCCCGGTGCGCAAGGCACGCAGATGGATGCTCTCGGTCATTTCGCCTATTACGAAAAGCCCTGGGACGGAAAAGGCAAGCCGCCTTCCGATGAGGCAAAATACTACGGCGGCTTTACTCAGAAGGATGTGAAGCCGACACCTGATTCTCTGCTACTTAAGCTTGGCATTGAAAAAGTGCCGCCAGTCGTAACCACGGCCGTTCTGCTCGATGCCAAAGCGTACATGGGTAAGGGTGAGACATTAAAGCCGGGCACATTGATTGGCGCCAAGGACATCGAGGCGATGCTGAAGGCACAGAAGTTGGATTGGCGCGGCATCCTGCCAGGCGACGTTGTCTACATCTATACGGGCTGGGGTGATAACTGGAGGGATCCCGACACCGAGAATACCTATTACACTATGGGACCCGGGCTCGCCTTCGACGGCGCCAAATATCTGCAGGACCACGCCGTGGTATTAGTGGCGCTGGACAATCCGTTTACCGACCCGGTGGCGGCGGGCCAGCTACAGCAGAAAGCCAAGCCACCGCAGGGCATGGAACAGGGTCTGCCGTTCATCATCCACCATCACAACCTGACGCAAGCCGGCATCAACCAAATTCAGAACGCCGACCTCGCAGAATTGGCCAAAGACAAAGTGTGGACCTCGTGCACGATGATCCTGCCGTTACGTTCGCGCGGTCATGCCGGCTCGCCAGTACGCCCGGTCGCCATTGGCGTGCCCAACCAATAACTGATTTAACCACCGGGCATCTTGGCGCCGATTATCTACGACTAATCGGCGTTACGGCGTTAGGGGGAGTGAGCCCCGGGGCGTTAGGGGATTTCTGTCTCATCTTCGCTCCTCGAAAGGCTACGATGAGCCAGAAATCCTCCCTTCCTCAACCCAGCCATTCTGTCTCCAGCGCTGCGGGAAACAATTGCAGCCATGGATTTGTTCGGAGGCGCGCCCTGCTCTAACATTCCACACGGATTGCTCAGGGAGGGGACCACTATCTACCGGCGCTCGAAAAAATGAAACGCGCTCAAAGCGTTTGATCGGAGACAAGGACTAGGAGCCATAACGCGCATATTGCACCCCCGTAATCATGCACAAGATAGGTCGATCTCTCTCCCTATCTGTTTGAAGCGCGCATTTCCAGGCTGCATTCATCAAGCCCGCGTGGCGAACATCGGCGATTGCTTGGCTCCAACTCCAAGCACGTGGGGTGGAACGATTTTCAGCTGCTCAGCCACCCGTTGCGGGAGAATTTACGATTGCCTGATTTTGGTTCGGCGCGCGACATTGCTTTTCCGCCTGACATCGATTGGACCCAAATTTCAGTTGCCGCCATGCAACCAACTGTCCCTGTCGCAAATGTCATCCGGTTGGCCAGTGACGCCGAATCGGGTGATCCTGTCGGTCGATGTGGGATGCTTGCAAACTGCTGTGGTCGCTGTTCCTCGGGTTGTTCCGATCGCGGGCGTCACTCGAAGCCGAGAACTTGTGCCCTGCGTCAGCAGATCATTGTCCTGCAGCGCACCGCGCCGAAGAGGCTGTGCTTCAATACGTTCGACCGGGTGATCTTCGTCGGCCTCTATCGACTGTTTCCGAACCTCCGAGATGCCCTGGCGGTCGTTAGACCCGAGACCGTCATTCGCTGGCACCGTGCCGGGTTCAGAGCCTATTGGCGTTGGAGGTCAAGGCCGCGACGGGGAAGACCGACGGTGCCGCTTGAGATCCGCCAATTGATCCGCGAGATGAGCCTTGCCAATCCGCTGTGGGGAGCTCCACGGATCCATGGCGAACTGCTCAACCTCGGCATCGCTATCGGGCAGACGAGCGTCGCCAAGTATATGGCGCGGAGGAGAGGACCACCGTCACAGGGCTGGCGGACATTTCTACGCAACCATGCCGATGGCATCGCCGCCATGGACCTGTTCGTGGTGCCGACGATTTCGTTCCGGCTTCTCTATGGTCTTCTGATCCTGCGGCATGACCGACGCCAGCTACTGTGGCTGGAGACCACCACGCATCCAACCGCGGAATGGATAGCCCGGCAGCTCACTGAGGCCTGCGGATGGGACGAGGCTCCACGCTACCTCATCCGTGACCGCGATCGATCCTATGGCGAGGTATTCGTCCGACGTGTTCGTGCCATGGGCATCCGCGATCGCCCCACATCCCCGCGGTCGCCTTGGCAAAATGGCTATGCGGAGCGGCTGATCGGGTCGATCCGGCGGGAATGCATTGACCACGTGATTGTCTTTGGCGAGTGCCATCTCCGTCATCTGCTGCGGTCGTATCTGAATTACTACAATGAGACGCGCACGCACCTGTCCTTGGACAAGGACGCGCCAGTTTCGCGCGCCATCCAGACCGTTGGTCGCATATTCGCCCGTCCGGTCCTGGGTGGATTGCATCACCAATACGTACGGATCTAATTTGCGACAGGCACAGCTGGCCCTGGACACAAGCCGACGAGACCCCAGCCGATACCGAACAGTAACGACCCGATCACCAGCGGGCGGTCGACGCCTGGCTTGGTTGGCCAAACACTCTGGGTCGCAAGAATTGGCCGCTCGTGGCGCCGACAAGCAGCTCCCCTACTTTCCGTTAACTTCGTCGCGCAACCCAACCGAACTTTCCACCGAAGGGAAACCTTTTGATCCATATGTGCCGGTGGGGGCGATGATCGAGATCCCGTCGGCGGCGCTCATGGTTCTCAGCAACTTATTTGGGCCGCCGGTCTGGCTATCACGTAGACTAAATATTATGTCGTTAAAAGCTGCTGAATTTGCGCTCTCGCGAGCGATGTCCAGTGCAATATCCGAAAAAACTTTAGCTATTTTGCCGGGAAGGAGGCGACCGATGGCATTGGCATTCGTGACACGGGAGCAGTTCGAGATCAGAAGCGATGTGGAAATAGTCCATATTCCGACTGGAACTGATTTTCGCGCGTATCCGTACAGCGATCTCAAAGACATGCTGCAAAGCGTCAAAGTGAGTTGGGCCCGGCCGGGTTTGCCGGACGAGAGCACGGGCGAATACGCCGAGCAAGTCCGACGCATGGCATCGCAGTTGCTGTCAGAACGAGCGCATCAAGGCGCTAGAGCGCGGGGGCTGGGCGATCCTGCCTGAGAATTTGTGTGAGCTATGCGAGCCGTTAGAATAGATTGTTAACACAATGGAGAGCGTAATGAACGCGAGCGCAATACCACAGTTCGAATTTCCCAAAGAGATGCGCGCCGTTGCAGAGCAGAGCGTCGACCAAGCCAAGGTGGCTTTTCAACAACTAATGCAAGCGGCTGAGGAAGCCGTTTCCATGTTGGAGCGAGGTGAGAAACGCCAAGTCGGCGCGCTCGATATCAGCAAGAAAGCGATGGCCTTCGCTGAGCGCAATGTTCTATCGGCCTTCGAACTTGCCCAAAAGATCGTTTACACCAGGGACATTCAGGACCTTGTTCGGATGCAAACCGAGTTCCTTCAGTCGCAGATGCATGCCTTGGGAGAGCAGGTGAAGGACCTGAGCGAGACCGTCGGCAAGGTCGCGATGGATAGCAAGAAAACCGCGAAAATAGCCCCAGTCTCTCGTCCTGACTGATCGACGACGCTCCCTATGACCGGCGTACGGTTCTGCCATCGTAGCGGTTTGCCGCACGGAGATCGTAGCGGCGGAAAACTCACGATGTTATATGACGGTCCCGCGCACCTGATAGGAAGATGAATGCGGACGCATCGGTTTGGACGGAAACTCAAGCTTCCTTCGACGATTGCCATTAAACATCAGATAAGGATGCTGATGGTTGAAGACGCACTCAAGCTCAAGAACGTAGAGGCACGAGGAGCTGAATCGGGAGTCGGTCGGTAGTCGGTCGGGAGACGCGCCCTCCATCGCACTTGCACGTACGCGATTCAATCGGAGTCGGAAAAGTCGTCGTCAACTTCACCACTGCCTGCTGAGGCGCCGGCGCGTCGACTGCAAGTCGACGCTTAAGTCGCCAAATTCGTGACGGCGGGCGGATCCCCTTGAATACCGGCGGCCGCCGGGCCCCCTTGATTAGAGTCTTTCTCAACGCCTCACATGAAACCATCAGGACGCCGGCAGCTTGCTTCCCGCGACGTCTCAGGCAAATGCTCGCAGCTCGTTCTTCGTTTCTGATCTGAAGCGCATATGTGTCCGTGCTTATCGAGCCCGGCCCAGGCGGACAGGCGCGACCCGCGAGGCGAGCTGGTGCTTGCCTCCTTCGTTTCGCTTCTTCGGCGGTGCTGCGATCAGCCCGTCCCGCACTGCCTGCTTGCGGGCAAGCTTGCGCCGGCGGCGGATCGCTTCCGATTTCTCTCTTGTAACCCTGTCCGACGGCTTCTCGTAGAAGCGCCGCCGCTTCAATTCCCTGAATAGGCCCTCGCGCTGCATTTTTTTCTTCAGGACACGAAGTGCCTGGTCGATATTGTTGTCGCGAACAAAGACCTGCAAATGCTTCACTCCGTGGCGGCGGGTTGAAAGGCTGTCTTGCGAACAGATGGAATCCCACACGGGACGTTCGGATCCTACCGACACAGGGCAGACGATTTGTCGCCACAACTCAGCCCTCGGCAAGCCAAGCCAATACCGATGGTCCGTCTATAACATGGGATCTGAGCGCCTAATTAGCCAGCTTTTCGTATTTTTGACTACGTACTACGTAGCCTTGTGGAATCCGTGCTGATGCCCATATAGCGTAGATCGAGTTGGCCGAACGACTTGGCCTCGCCGCGCGTGTTGCGTCGGACTGACGACCTTCTTCCAAATCTCGACCAATAAACCGGCTGCGCGACTGCGCGGCCCGCCTGAATACGTATCTGAAAGAAGTGTCTCATGTCGCAAGGAACCGTAAAGTGGTTCAATGGCCAAAAAGGCTTCGGTTTCATCCAGCCGGATGACGGCAGCAAGGATGTTTTCGTGCACATCAGCGCCGTCGAACGCGCTGGGATGCACAGCCTTAGCGAGGGACAGAAGGTCTCGTTCGAGGTTGTGGCGGATCGACGCACAGGTAAGTCCGCAGCAGATAATCTGCGCGCCGCCTGATCGGCAGCGCCAATCGCCATATCACCTTGACCACGGATGTACTGGCAAGGTTTTGTGGTTCCAGACCCCGCGCTCGGTTCGCCGTGCGCGGGGTTCTTGCTGGTCTCTCTATATTCAGCAGATGGAATTTCTTCGCGCGCGCCCGGCCGCGGGGGTCGAGGACGGCCGCAGGCCGCCTGCGCAGCGAGTCGCCTTCGGTCACAGCGGGTGAGTTGGTTGCGGCGTCGACAAACATCGTGCGCGTCGAAGTGTGGTATAACTCCCGACAACAGAGGAGAGCGGCTGTGGCAAAAGGAGTGGAGATCGAAATAGCACCCCTCGACGAGGCCCACGTACGAGCAAAGATCACTTGGTCTGAGCAAGATGTCGGTGGCGGAAAACTCGTTGTAGAGGTCACCGTCAAAAATATGCCTCTTCGTGAAGTCGTGTGGGTGAGTTTGGCCCAATTTTGAATCGCTGTCTTCTACTGCTGTTGCGGCTGTGGGCATGTGGGCAACGCACTTGCGTTTGTCCACATGTCCACAGCGATGTCGGTCAGGTTGCGTTCTGGTTCAGTGGAATGGCGACGGGCGCTTCTGCGCAGCAGGACGCTCGCAATGACTGGTAGGTGGTCGCCGATGCTACAGTTCCGGCAACATGCAGGTGAGAACCTTGAGCCGGAAGTATTCTTCGTTGCGCAGACCGTAGGCGCGCCGCTGGATCACGCGGATCTTGTTGTTGAGCCCCTCGACGAAGCCAAGCGAGACCTTGTTCTCGGGCCGGCAGTAGGCGGCAATCCCATCCCAATGCCGGTCGATCATCGCGGCAAACATCTCATAGGGCTTGAGACGCTGCCACTTCAGGCTTGCACGCCAATTCTCGAAGAAGCGCCGCGCCCAGCCCTCGCGCTCATAGCTCCAAAGCTGGCCAAAGCTCTCCTTGAGCATATAGGCTGTGTTGAGCCGCTTGTTGGCCGCCAGTAAGGTCTTCAATGCTTTCTTGCCATCGAGCGTGAGGTTCTCTCGGCGCGACAGCAGGGTGTATTTCTGGCCCTTGATGTAGCGCCGGTCGCGGCCGGCGAGCCGCGCGTACTCGCTCTTGCGGACCGTATCGAGCGCCTCGCCGAGATGGCGCATGATGTGGAACTTGTCGAATAAAATCGCGGATTTTGGCGCATGCGCCCGTGTCGCCAGCCGAAATGGCTTCCACATGTCCATGACGGCAAGGCGGACGCGCGCGCTCTTCTTGGCGCCAAGCCAGGCGTAGAACTGCGCCAGGCTCGCTTCCGAGCGATCCTTGCCGCCAAACCAGATCGGACGCCCACGCAAGAGGTCGCTGACGACGATCCGGTAGCTGTGGCCCTTGCGGATCGCGATCTCGTCGATCCCGATCACCCGTGGGCCCGGAGTGCCCGCATGTGCGAGCTGCGCCGCCATGTATTGCATCTCCAGCGCCTTGACCGTGTGCCAGTCGAGCGCCAACTCCTTCGCCACGTCCGCGATCGATGCTTGCCGACAGCGCCGCCCGACAAAATACGCAAAGCGCTTGGTGTAGAACGGATTGTCCGCCAGAAACTCCAGCCGCTCACGTTTCACCTTGCCGCAGTTGCGGCAGTCAACACGCCGCACCTCCAATTCCAGAAATATCCGCGTGTCCCCGCATGATAGATCGCGCACCCGACGGACCTTGCGGTCGTACCAGCCCATCTGGACCCGACCGCAACAGCCGCACGTCGTTTTTTTGAGCGCCGCTTGAGGAAGATCGCCCGCGCCTTCGGATCACCGAAAATGCCGCGCACCGTTGGTTCTGGCCAAAACCCCGGGAAGCAATATGCATCCCACAGTCGCCGACGTCGCTTCGCCGTTCTTGCCATCCATCCGGCATGCCAAATCAGCACCGCCTTGTAAGGCAAAAACCCTAGCCAATGCACAGGTTTTTCGCGCTTCCACCGCCGAAATTTACCCACTCAATTCCACGAAGACCCCAATATAAAGACCCGCCCAAAAACCGACGAGCAACTTCGATCAGATGCGAAGGCGCTGGCCGTACGATTCGCACGAGCCTTTGCCGTACTTGGAAACGGTCGATGCCTGGCAGGGTCAGCCCGACATAGGGCGCGAAGGACGCCGCTTCCGCGAGACCGGAGCGGCCCGCGTCCGCCGTTAGCAGAATTTTTTCGCCGAAAAGATTTGCGTCTTCGTGAGCTTCGAGCCTTTGCTGTAGTCCCGCCAAAGGCGGAATAAACTATCTTTTTGGCGGGGCGCGCCCCTGTTTGCTTTGAAGCAGCACCGACTGCTTCCCTGCCGCGGCAAGCCTTGTCCCCTCCGTCCAAGAGCCCCCTTGGCTTGCCGCGGCTCCTGACGGCAGCGGCGCACGGCATCGGCCGACGGACGCCCCACTTATACATTCTGCAGTAGACCGAGAATCGATGGGATCATTGGTCTGAAAAAATAGCGCGGGTTCAGACGGGTCGCGGTCATTGCGAGATTTAAAGCTCACAGTCGACGCCCCGCCCAGACGACGCGGCCGACCAAACAATCTGGCTGTCGGTGCCGTTCGGTCCCGCCAACCTGCTGATCTTGAAGTGGTGGTGTTCTGCGTCTACCGGCTTGAGCAGGCGGCCACGAAGCAGATAGAAGGGCACGTCGAACACCTGCAGATCGGCGGGTGCCAACCGGATTAGTTTTGCGATAGGCACACGTAGGTCATGACATGATTACCTGGCGTGCTCACCTATGTGCCTTAGCTCTCCTCTGTTTTCCTGCCACAGGAATGGCCGAGCCCTGCCGCGAGGAGTTTTTCAACGGGGCGTCCTACGTCGTTTGCAGCTTTGACCCATCTAAGGATCACCTGCGCACCTACTGGCGCGGAAACGACGGCAAGCCATATCGGACCTTTACCGCCCTTGCTACGGACCTCAAAACCAAAGGCAAATCGCTACGATTTGCTATGAACGGCGGCATGTACGATGGCACTTTTCGTCCGGTTGGCCTTTATGTCGAGAATGGCCGCGAACTGACCCCCGCCAATACCGCTACGATCACGGGGACGCCGAGCCAGATACCGAACTTCTACAAAAAGCCGAACGGCGTTTTCTATATCGGCAACGGCGAAGCTGGCATCTTAGAGACAGGGCGATTTCTCGCCAAGAAACCCGAAGCGAATTTCGTCACCCAGTCCGGGCCGATGCTCATTATCAATGGGGCGATTCACCCGGCCTTCATCCCGAATTCAACCTATCGGAAGCCGCGGGACGGGGTCGGCGTGTCAGGCCCCAACAAGGTATATTTCGTCATCACCAAGGGCTGGGTGAGCTTCTACGAATTTGCTCGGTTTTTCCGTGACCACCTCGGCTGCACCAACGCCCTGTTTCTCGACGGAGGTGAGGCGCCCGGACTTTATGCGCCGGCACTCGGCCGCAACGACGCGCCGGGCCATGGCGGGTATGGGCCAATTATCGCGGTGGTCGAGTAGCTTCGGAGAGAGCGACCGTGAATGATGAGGTCAACAATAGGCCGGACGTAACCGTCCTGCGGGCCGATCTTTCTGGTCGCAACCATCGCCGCCTTGATTGGCTCGCGCCGATCGAGGTTCTCGTTGTGCCTATACGACCTATATGACTCGATCGCGGCATTGGCATAATCCGAGAATCGCTGCTCGGTCGAAGAAAATTCCCTGTTCCTCTGCGAGAATTCCCTGTTATGGCCCCCAACAATTCCCTGTTCCGTTGCGCAGGGAATTGCCCCGCAAGGTATTTGAATTTGCTGCCCGAGCGGGCGCGAAAATCGCCTCACGAGGCCGGATTCTGAAAAATTCCCTGTTAATTTCCCTGTAGAGTCGAGGAGAGGCGCGGTAGCTTGGGCCATGCGGCAACGCTCCGTTTCCTTTCCCCGCTCATCGAACCGGATGGGCGGTTTTCCCGCGTCCGGCTCTCGGACAAGACATCAGGCCTTCGCCCTCGGGAGGCTACGAGCCAACGATTGCAGCTGAACGAGTCCCAGCGTGTCGTAGAGGTACTCGTACGGGAAGCGTCGTGCCCCCGTGTTGCTGATCTTGTGCTTGTTACACAGCCACCGGCGTAGCCGAAGCGGGCTGTAGCGATCAATCGCGCGATACGCCTGGTACACCGGTCCGAGGCTGTAATAGTTCGCCCAGCCGACCAAGACGCGATTGAGCCCCGTCACCATCTCCTCGGCACTGAGCCACAGGACATTCCGTGCGGTCGCGTGTCGGATTTTGCCGATCACGCGCTTCACGCTCGCCTTCGCCGGTTGCGGGCATAGATAGGCACGCCCCGTCTTCGGCGAGTAGTACCGTCCGAAGTCGTATCCCAGGAACGCAAACCGTTCCTGCGGAAGTCGCCGGATGTGGGTCTTGGCCTCGTTGACCGTGAGCTTAAGCTGCATCATGAGCCGCCGCATTTGCGACATCGCCTCCTCGGCGTTGCCTCGGCAGCAGATCACGAGATCATCAGCATAGTGTAAGCGCCGGAGCAAAAATCCCTCAGTGAAGCAGCCGAGTTGGTCGGTTGCGCCGGAGTAAAAATCCGGCAGTTGGAAGCCCTGTGCCTGCGACGGCGAAGGGCGAGGGATGAAGCAAGTGGAGCTCTATGCGAAGGTTCGATATGCGGTTCAGGTTGAGGGGCTGAGCGAGCGGGCGGCGGCGCGGCGGTTTGGGATTGATCCGCGAACTGTCGCGAAGATGATGGAGTTTTCTGTGCCGCCGGGCTACCGGCGATCAAGGCCGCCGGCGAGGCCGAAGCTTGGCGCGTACATCGCGGTCATCGACAATATCCTGGCGGACGACAAACGCCGGCCGAAGAAGCAACAGCACACGGCGAAGCGGATTTTTGAACGGCTTCGCGACGAGCACGGCTTCACGGGCGGCATCACGATTGTGAAGGACTACGTTGCCGGTTGGCGGCAACGATCGCAGGAGATGTTCGTACCGCTGGCGCATCCGCCGGGCCATGCCCAGGTGGACTTTGGCGAGGCGCTCGGCGTCATTGGCGGCGTTGAGCGGAAGCTTCACTTCTTTGCATTCGATCTGCCGCACTCGGACGCTTGTTTTGTGGTGGCCTATCCGGCGGAGACGACCGAGGCCTTCTGCGACGGCCACGTTCAGGCGTTCGCGTTTTTTGGCGGCGTGCCGCGGTCGATTTTATACGATAACACCAAGCTTGCAGTGGCCCGCATTCTTGGCGACGGCAAGCGCCAGCGGACGCGGACATTCACCGAGCTGCAATCGCACTACCTGTTCGAGGACCGGTTCGGCCGACCTGGCAAAGGCAACGACAAGGGCAAGGTCGAAGGGCTGGTCGGCTATGCGCGGCGGAACTTTCTGGTGCCGATCCCAGCGTTCGCGAGCTTTGCGGCGTTGAACGCCCATCTGCTGGAGTGTTGCCGCAAGCGCCTGGGTGACCGCCTGCGCGGCCATGACGAGACGATCGGCGACCGACTGGAGCGCGATCTTGCCGCCTTCCGGATACCGCTGCCGGCGCCTTACGACGCCTGCGAGAAGGTTGCGACGAAGGTCTCCTCGCTGTCGCTCGTGCGGTATCGACGCAACGACTACTCGGCGCCGACGACCTACGGTCACCGCGACGTGCTGGTGCGCGGTTACGTCCATGAGGTGGTGATCTCATGCGGCGCGGAGGTGATCGCGCGTCATCCGCGGTCCTATGAGCGCGAGGACTTTGTGTTCGATCCGTTGCACTATCTCGCCCTGATTGAGCAGAAGATCAACGCGCTCGACCAGGCCGCGCCCCTGGCGGACTGGCGACTGCCCGAGGAGTTTGCTGCGCTGCGCCGCCTGCTCGAGGCTCGCCTGGACAAGCAAGGCAAGCGAGAGTTCGTTCAGGTCTTGCGCCTGATGGAGGCGTTCAGGATCGAGGAGGTGACACTTGCCGTGCGCGATGCCATGGCGCGCGGTGCCCTCAGCTTCGACGCCGTGAAGCATCTGCTGCTGTGCCGGATCGAGCGCCGGCCGCCGCGCCTCGACATGACGATCTACCCCTATCTGCCCAAAGCTGTCGTCGCGACCACCTCGGCCAAGGCCTATCTGGGTCTGCTCACGGGAGTGGCGTCATGACCGATACCCCGCAGGTTCTCCTGGCGCACCACCTCAAGACGCTCAAGCTGCCGACCTTCCTGCGCGAGTACGACAAGGTGGCGCGCCAATGCGCCGCCGAGGGCGTCGACTATCCGCGTTATCTGCTGCGGCTCGCCGAGCTGGAGTTGATTGATCGCGAGCGGCGTACGATCGAGCGCCGCATCAAGGCGGCCAAGTTCCCGACCGTGAAGAGCCTCGACAGTTTCGACTTTGCGGCCTTTCCGTCGTTGAACAAAGCGCTGGTGATGGAGCTGGCGCGATCGGAATATGTCGCGCGGCGCGAGAACATCATCGCGGTCGGCAACAGCGGCACGGGGAAGACTCACGTCGGTCTGGGACTCGGTCTTGCAGCCTGCCAGAAGGGCCTGTCGGTCGGCTTTACCACCGCCGCCGCTCTCGCGCACGAGCTGATCGAGGCGCGCGACGACAAGCGCCTCTTACGCCTGCAGCGCCAGTACGCCGCCTACAAGCTGCTGATCATCGACGAACTCGGATACGTGCCGCTGTCGCAGACCGGCGCCGAGTTGCTGTTCGAGGTCTTCAGCCAGCGTTACGAACGGGGCGCCACCCTCGTGACCAGCAATCTGCCGTTCGACGAATGGACCAGCGTATTCGGGTCCGAGCGATTGACCGGTGCCCTGCTCGATCGTTTGACCCACCATGTCCATATTCTCGAAATGAACGGCGAAAGCTACAGGCTCGCCCAAAGCAAGCGACGCGCGAAACGCTCCAGACCCAATTCATCATCCGATGGGCCGCCGGATAACTGACCCGCCATCACCAGACATCATGCGTTCGCGACCATAAACAAGCGCGCATCGCGGCTCCCAGATGATCGCTCGGTGCGCGCTCTCGCCGTCAAGCCCCGCGCCAGAAGCGCGCCGCTACGCGGTTGCAGGGCTTGACCGCTCGCGCGACCGAGCACACCCGCCTTCCGTGCCGCATAGCCCAATCAACGAAGCGCCAATCCCGTCGTGATGCAATTTTGCTCCGGCCCGCCGATGCAATTTCTCTCCGGCGTTGCAACACAAATCGCCGCATGTACAAATTGGCGAGCAGTGGGGAGATCGGAGCGCCCTGAGGAACCCCGCGGCCCGTGTCCCTGGCGGTTGTCGTTCGTGTCTTCCCTCCTCTGCCGTCGTCTTCTTCAACCGGCGCCTCCAGCCACATCTTGATCAGATGCAGCAGGTGCCGGTCAGAGACCCGGCGCGCCACCGATTTCAGAAGTTCGGCGTGCGGGATCGACCCGAAGTAGTCCGCGAGGTCCGCGTCAATGATCCGCGTGTGCCCCTCATTGATCAGGCGGTTGACAGTGCCAACCGCCGTGTGAGCGCTCAGGTTCGGTCGGTAGCCGTGCAGCTCCGCCGGCATGTCGACCTCGAAGATGGGTTCCAGCACCACCGTCGCGGCCGTCATCACCACGCGGTCCGCTATCCGAGGAATCCCGAGCGGACGAAGCTTCTTGCCGTCCGCCTTCGGAATCCACACCCGTCGGACTGCCTCGGCTCGATACGTCTTCCTGTGCAGTTTGTCCGCCAGTTCACCAAGCCAGCGGTCTTCCCCATACGCTTCGATGTCCGCAAAGTCCTGCCTGTCCACACCCGGTGCGCCCTTGTTGGCCTTGCACCGATCGTAGGCGTACCTCAGCACGTCCTTGCGATACAGCTTGTCGTACAGAAGGTAGAACCGATAGCCCGGCGCACCCTTCGCTTTCGCCTGTAACGCCATCTGTAGCTTCCGAACGCTTTCCGGAGGTTCCAGGACCATGGCCCAATCTCCTTGTCCTTTGCCACTTCCTGCGTTGTCTTGAACCAGGGCCCCTTCCCTCCACCGGCATTACCCGGTTTCATCGGTACAGTACGGACCCCTCCGCCACCCCGAGCAGCCCGGCCTGTCCCTCGCGGGCGTCCGGTTGGCTGGTCACGCCCCAGCCACCAATCGGGGTTTCCCGTGTTGCGTCGATCTCCCTGCGCATGCGTGCCGCCGCCAATACCCCGGTGGACCCGCTGGGTGCTCTTCTCGCTCTCTTCCCCAGCGATGACAGCCTTCCCCGCTTCAACGTCCGGGTCGGCTTCCACATCACCCTTTTCGGAGCCTGCTCGACGTTCACTACACGTTGCAGCCCGCATGCTCGCCGAGTCACCAAAGTGACCCTCTACACCAGAGGCTTCAGCCGTTTCGTTACCTCCACGACTGCTCCGATTGCTACCGGCCGGAGCGAAAGTTGCCGGGTGGGTCTGTCTCCCACTGGGAAATCGCGCCTTTGCACGGCGCACGTTGAATTTAGGGCTAGAGACGGGGTTCGATGGCGACTGCGTCCGCCACCACGCACTCCGCCACGAGCGACGGTTCCTGGTGTCTCGCGACTGGGCCCCGATTTGCCGGCTTTTCCGCGGCTAGAACGAGGGGCGTGCGGTCTCTGCGTGTGGCGGGGTCGAGATGACGGTGATTTTCGGCACCCGGTCTCTGGGCTCTGCAAACCCGTTCCTGGCGCCGGCCCGAGATGTAACTGGCATCAAACCGCTAGGCCAAGCATCGCATATTGGCGGGACCACTCAGCAGGAGCATCGCGGAGACGAGTAACGCCAATACCCCGAGGCAACCGCCCTTCGATGGCCGCCTGCACCAGCCTGGGCGCAAGGAATGCCAGCGATATCGTCATATTGACTTGGCGAATGCTGCATCCTTCGCGCGCGGCAATCTGCTCGACAGTAAGGGTGCCGCGAGCGCGTTCCCCGGCAGCGATCTCATCAAGCCAACGACGGCCGCGCGCGATCGATGCGACAAGCGCCGCGCGCGTCTCAGCGCGGATCGGTCGAGCGTCCTGGGGCGCTGTGGATTGAGGCACGATGATTTCGCGCCGCCGTCTTGACGGCGGTTTCTTCCAGGGCACACGGTGGACAATGCGGTCGGCCTCCAACTCGCCGCCATCCCGGCTCGGTACGGTCCCGTGTTCCCTGCTGGGAGGTTGTCCTTGCTTTGGCCGCCTGAGCTCGATCGCCAAATGGTCGGCTTGCACATTGACGCGAGCTACATGGGTACGGATGAGGTCTCCATCCGGTGACGACGAATCCTTCACATCTTCGCGGACAGCTTGGCCGATGAGCGCTTCGACATCGGCCGCCGGCACCCGGCATACAGAACCGGCATCCCGGGCCTGTCCCTGAAGGAGGGGTGACGAGACGTAGTATCGGTACCGGATGCCTTGCTTCCTGACATGGCTCGGGCTCATGCGGTTGCCCCGGTCGTCATAGATGCGGCCGATCAGCGGGGATTCGGACTTGGCGCGGGCGGCGGTGTGATTGTTCAATTGCTCACTGAGCTTGGCTTGCACCGCATCGAAGAGATCACGATCGAGAATGGCAGGCTGCTCGCCGGGAAACACTTCACCCTTGAAGACGACCTCGCCGATATAGAACCGATTGCGCAGAAGGTAGGCGAGCGGGCCACGGGTGAACGGGATCCCCTCCCACCGTACGGCCGATCTTGAGGGTTCGCACCTTGGTGACGATCCCCCGCTGGCGGAGGTCCGCCAGGACGCGGTTGAGGCTGCCAAGCGCGAAATAGCTGCGGAAGATGGTGCGAATCCGCTCCGCCTCCTCTTCCACCACAACGATCCTGCGATCCTTGGTCTCATATCCCAACGGAGCCATGCCGCCGACCCACAGCCCCTTGCGTTTGGAGGCAGCAATCTTGTCGCGGATGCGTTCGGAGGTGACCTCCCGCTCGAACTGAGCAAATGACAATAGCACATTCAGGGTTAGTCGCCCCATCGAGGTCGTCGTATTGAATTGCTGGGTGACCGACACAAACGACACATTGTGGGCATCGAACAGCTCGACCAGCTTGGCAAAGTCGGCCAAGGAGCGGGTCAGCCGGTCGACCTTGTAGACGACGATCACGTCGACCTTGCCGGCCCGCACGTCCTCAAGGAGCCGCCGTAGCCCCGGGCGCTCAGTATTGCCGCCGGAGAACCCACCATCGTCATATCGAGCTCTCAGCAGGGCCCATCCGGCATGCGCCTGGCTGCGGATATAAGCCTGCGAGGCGTCATACTGGGCATCGAGTGAGTTGAAGTCTTGCTCAAGCCCCTGGTCGGTCGACACCCGGGTGTAAATGGCGCAGCGAACCGATTTGGTCCTCACGAACGGACCTCCGCGGGGGCTCGATCACGCAGGCCGAAGAATCTGGGACCATTCCAGCGTGCGCCGGTGATGGCGAAGGCGACCTTGGACAGGCTGCGGTAGGTCTTGCCGTTCCAGGTGAATCCGTCAGCAATCACCCTGACCCGCTGAAGCTGACCATCCCACTCGCGGGTCAGCAGGGTGCCGGGCCGCAGCTCAGTCCTGGATCGGTTGAGGTCAGCGACAACCCGGTCGATCCCGTCCACAGGCTCCGACCCGATCCGATCGAGTAGACGCCGACTGTCGGCATCGAGGTCACCGAGCCGGTCAGCCTGCAGCCGATAGGCCAAAATACGAAACAGCAGGTGGCGGGGAAGATGAGGCGGCGCCCGCCGTCGGAGCACCGTGTGCCATCTGGCGCGCAGGCCCCCGAAATCGAGACCGCGCAGTCGCGCGATCTCGATGGCGAGTGCCTCGCTCTCCGGCATCGTCAAGTCAATCACCACGCGCGGCATGGCGCTCAGCCCGCGCGACCACGTCGGCGGGAAGAGCCGGGCTGGACGATGCGATAGACCCGGTCGCCGTCGCCCTTCTCCGAGCGAAGATCGAGTCCAAACTTCTTGCGCACCACACCGGCGAAAAAGCCGCGCACCGAATGCTGTTGCCAATGGGTCGCCCGAATGATGGCAGCAATCGTCGCTCCTTCTGGTCGGCCCAGCATCGCCAGCACCCGAGCCTGCTTCGAGCCCGCCCGGCGGTCGGGAAGCGAGTCAGTCTCGGTCTTCGCCTTACCGGGGCGATGCCGCTTGCGAGCGGACTTCTGGGCCGCGACGGAGATTTGCCTGCGGGAGGGGATTGCTTCAGAGACGGATCGAATCATTTCGCCAGTGGAAGCAAGACGACCGTCGTTCGCCTCCGGCGCGGCCATCGCTTCATCCGTAACAGCGATAGCTGCGAGGCCAGCGCCTGTGATGCGAAGGGCGATCGCCCCGCTTTCATCATCACGTCGCCAGACCGGGAGCGAGCCACTGGCCCTCACCTCTTCCAGCAAACCAGCGCGGATCAGTTTATCCACAACCTTTCCGGTGATTTTGCCCTGAATATTTGCCAGCCGCTCAACGCCGCGATCTTCGCGCTGCGAAGCCGCTGACAGAATGGCGAGTTGGGTATCGGTGAAGTCTTGTCATCGGGATCCTCCGTTCGTTGCGCGGCGTCATGCGCCGCCACCGCCGAAGCCCCACCTTGGCCATGCAGCCGGCGGGGCAGGATCCCGAAGCGCGCCTGTGCGCCCGGAACGGTCATAGTTCCGCTCTGTTTGCAGAGGAATGCCAGTCCTTTCTCGATAATGTTATTGCTGGTTTAGGCTAGATCGGAGCATGGGATGATCGCCGCCACTTGGGGGTTTTCCAGCTACCAGCTGGGGCGCTCTAAGGGCCACATCGCATTGCGAGCGACAAAAGAGCGCTCCCGTGCCGCGCGGGCTGCGCCTGCGCCGAGAGAGGAAAACTCGTGTACGATCTCTACACCTGGACCACGCCCAATGGCCGCAAGGTATCAATCGTGCTGGAGGAGCTGGGCGTTCCCTACACCGTGAAGCCTATAGACATTGGGAAGGACGAGCAGTTCGCGCCGGAGTTCCTGAAGATCGGCCCGAACAACAAGATCCCGGCGATCGTCGACCACGAGACCGGGATCCACTTGATGGAGTCGGGCGCGATCCTCATGTACCTTGCCGAGAAACACGGCCGCTTTATGCCGTCAGGACGGGCGAAATGGCCAGTAATCGAGTGGCTGATGTGGCAGATGGGCGGGATCGGCCCTTTCCTGGGTCAGGCGCATCATTTCCTGCGCTTTAACAAGGGCAAGGCGCCCTACGCCGAGGAGCGCTACAGTAAAGAGGCGAAGCGCCTTTATGGCGTACTCGACAAGCGCCTCGAAGGTCGCGACTTCATCTGCGACGACTACTCGATAGCCGACATCGCGACCTGGCCCTGGATCTCCCGCTTCGAATGGCAAGAGATCGACATGAACGCGTTCCCGAATGTAAAACGTTGGTACCTAATGGTGCTCGACCGGCCGGCGGTGCAGCAGGGCTATCAGGTTCCGAAGCATACGGGCCCGATCCCCAGGCCGTAATCTGCTCGGCACCCTCCGCTCACAGAGCAGGTGTTGCCCGGATCGTCGCAATCACTTTGTCGACCACGCCTTGCTTGATCCCGGTCTGCTTGACGAGCGCGCGCTTCACCTGTGTCCGGCCTTTGCCGCCCTCGTGGTTCGGCGTATGCGATAGGGCGGTGCGGGCTCGCCCTTCACCCAAAGCAGCAAGCGCGTTCGCCAGGACTTGGTCTCTAGCGCTGATGATCAGCTGCATTATGGGAGGATGACTTGCGGGCTTCTCGCGGGCTCATCGCCGCGGCCAAGTTTTCTATTATTTTACTCCGCATTTGGAGATGTGGCCCTCAATGCCGATGGCATCGCCGGTCTGGATGCGCCGGGATGTGAGGCCAAAATGCGCGCCAACCGTCTTCGATTTGGCGAACCGATGCGGGTCGTCGATCTCGTTTACGTTGACGATCCGTGATACCTAGGCCTGCAGGATGGCATCGGAGAATGCCGGGCGGGGGCCTACTTAGGTGAACTCTATAGGTTCCGAGACTTGGCTCAGCGCTTTGGTTGCAGCCACGCTCTCCATTTTGCTCATAGGCGGGATTGCCCCAGGGATTTGTGCTGAGCCCGGCACTACACCTTTCGGCCGATCGATTATCGCGGTCCTCGACGACGAAAGTCCCCTTGTTCGCGCACAAGGATGGAGCTTCTTGGGATGGTTGGGGACCTTGTCAAATCCCAACCTATTGCAAACCGAGACCTTCAAGCGCGTCGTCCAAGAAGATCGCAAACCCCTTGCCCAGCGTATGGACGGTTTGCTTTCGAGGCTTCGTGACAAGAATCTCTCGACGGTCGAGACCCGGGCCGCGAGTTCCGAATTCGAAGCTCTTCGCAATGCCGCACTGGGGGTCCCTGAGATTGCAGCTTTACTCGTGGCTTCGGCTCAGCTGGATCAGTCGGTTTCCGCGAGCGACTTGGATCAAATCAAGCAAGCCTCCACTCGCGTCCGGCCGGCCCTCCGTCCAGCCCGACTGAGGGCAGCATCTGCCAAGGAGACGGAAGCATTGATTGCTGCCTTGGGATCGCGATCGGCGAATGACCGAGATTCGCGTCTTGATGCAGCAAACAAGATCACGAGCTTTCAACTCACGGCCGCCCAGGCCGACGCGCTTGAGCCCCTTGCGAAAGATAGCTCTGCTGACATCGACCTGCGCCGTTTGCTCGTCATTGCCTTGATTCGCAATAACCGCGCGCCGGCTGCACTTTCGTTTGTTGATGAGCAACTGCTGCGGCCGAACGCGACAAGTGAGGCCGGCACATAACCGCCGCCATCGGAAAACTGCGATGCAACCTGCGCCACTTGCAGGGCTTGAGCGGGTGACAACCCTCCGGTTGCCTTCGAAAACAGCATGCGCGAGAGAACCTCTTCCTGCGGTAGTTCCGGTTCCGAGCTGAACACGAAACTTGGCTGCGTCGCCGGACTGCTGATGGTGATCGTCGCCGTAATATCGCCGGCACTGGTCTGCGCCGCCAGAGCTGTTTGCGGGCTTTGCAAGCGTTAATCGATCGGCGTCTTTCGGTTCGATCTGGCTCGTGCCAGACAGCGTAGCGTCAATCAGTTTCGGGTCACCAGGTTCCTGCCATTGCCGTTTAAGGCGCGCTGGTTCTTGCCATTGATCGCCGCGCCTTCCGGCGGATAGGCGATGGTCTCATCGCAGCAGGCAAATCGTATCATTGTCGAATCGGAGAATGCAGTGGTCCGCTGTCACGCCAGGTGCGGACGGCTTCCTCCGCTGTGCGCGTGCGCTCCGCGTCGATCCCGTCGTCGCGTGAGACATAGAGTGTCTGCGACGGGAATGCGAACCCGGTTCCGCTCTTGTTGACGATTTCCATGCAGCGCAGCAGCAGGTCCTCCTGAACTTCGAGAAACTCGTCGTAGTTGTTGGCATAGACGTAAGCGAAAATCTCCAGGTCGATCGAATAGGCGCCGAGGGCAATGAAGCGCACCCGCGCCGGCTCGTTGCTGACGCGCGGATGCTCATAGAGCATCGCCCGCAACTCCTGCAGGAGATAACGCGCCTGCTCCGGGCTGGTCTCGTAGCGAAGATTGAGCGTCGGGTGAAACCAGAAACGGTCGCGGCTCGTAAAGTTCTCGATCTTCATGGCGGAAAACTCGCCATTCGGCACCGTGAGCACGGTGCGGTCCAGCGTCCGAATGCGCGTCGAGCGTATCCCGATATCCTCGACCGTCCCCAGCGCGTTACCGAAACGGCAGAAATCGCCCATCCGCACCGGCCCGTCCGCGACTAGGGTCACGCCGCCGATAAGATTTTCGAAGAGCTTCTGGGCCCCCAGGGCAATCGCTAAACCGCCGAGGCCGAGAGCTGCAAACGCGGCCGTCATATCGATACCAAAGCTTCGCGTGATCACAAATGCGAATACAACAATGATTGCCGCCTGGATCAGGCGTTTCAGGAAGCTAACCACCGAATACGCGGCATTTTGCCCCCGCTGCAATAGCCGGTCGAGTGCATAGGCCGACGCGGTTTCAGCGGTTCGCCACACGAGCCATCCCAGTCCAATTCCAGCAATAATCTGCGCCAGAAAAATGCTATAATAACGAGCAAGGAGCGGCAGGCCCAGGGTCTGGCTGCTGACGATTGCAAAGAAGAGAAGCGCCGCTATCAACAAACGCAGCGGCATGGCCGAGGCATCGACGAATTTCGTGAATCTTTTTTTCTCCCTCTCCCACTTTAAGAGTCGAAAAAAAGGAAGACGCAAACTGACCAAGGCGATTGAAACAATGAAGCTGATGCCCGCAGCAAGTAACAACACTAGCCAGTGCGAAATGGGTGTCCCGGCGATGCTTGGTCCCTCCGGAACTTGATTGAGCAGTGATTGTTCGGTGGGTTCACGAGCATTCACCCTGGAGAGCGTCGCCATTGCCGCACGCGTTTCTGCAGAGACAAGCCAGATCGGCACCTCTCCGTTCTGCTCGACGCGTTTAGCCAAGAGCACAACTTCCGTATCTCCTGCCTTTGCTGCACCAAACCGCTCTAGATTCGGGGCAAGCCCATCATTCAAGTCACCCCCGGGGCTTGGGCTTATTTCAGCCGGCGTGGCGATGGTCCCCGCCCGATCAAGAACCTTGTGGAACTCGTTGGCTGTTGCCGTTAATGGAATAGACTCCCCCGCTCCAACGTAAACAAGGCCCTTCTCAAAGAAACGTTCTGCACGTTCATAATCACCTTTCGCTAACGCGGCCATGAGGCCTTTAACCATACCTTGCGGAGTGTTTCTCCCCAAAGGGTCACCGCCTGCCTTTGCAGAATCGTTTTGCTCACCCATAACCGCGTTGCCGGACAAAGGTACCGTCGCACCGGCGGCGGCGGTCAAGATGAGAAGTGCAATGAGTGCGCGGGTTAGCGCCGCGATCGGCAGTCTTAGGATCATGTGCCCCCCTTGATCCGTCGTGACGGCAGAAATCTTTCGCTGTGAGCGACGATCCTAGGTTGAAAAGCTGGAGCCGTCCGGGACCCCTCAATCCCGAAACGATGCCGACACATCACAAACTAATGTGTCAAAAGAAGGTTCGTAGCCTACTGCCCTGGGTCAAAAAAGCACCAAACTGACCGGCCTCTGATCTTAGGCAGAATAGCGAGAGTTTGCTTGGGAGGCTTTGTCTTCCGGAACATCCACGGTTTCGAAGATCGTCGGCATGACAATTACCGACAAGGCCGATTTTAAAACCAAGGTCCGCGCATCCATGCGCCAACTGCAAAACGACCCAGAAAAAATCCGGTCCTTCTATCAAAAACCATCGCTCAAATATGCCGCCTGAAAGTGCATTTACTTATGGATTGATTAATAGCAACGCTGCGGACCACAAATCCTTCGCTATGAGCCCATGGGTTCGCGCAATGCTTCTGCAAGATTGTTCAAGTCTTTTTGGCCGCAGCACCCGGGTGCTGACCTGACGCGGCCCTGCATTGCCCCGAAGCCGTGCACCTGCATGCTTTACCGCCAAGGACTCGTCTAAGGCGTGACGGCACGGAATCCGCTCTCACCCGGACGTGCTTCGGTCTCCGTTCCCGTATCGCTCTTCGCCGGCGTTCCGTTTTTTGGTGCCGGGGCGAAAAACAGCATGGTCCAGCCTGCTTCCGGCGCAAAGGGCTGCTCCTCGGAGTACAGCCTGAACTCGCCGTCCGGCGTCACGGCCCCTAGCAACAGCCATTCGCTTACCGGCGTGCCGAGGCGCTGCTTGAGCTGGCCCATGTCGTAGTTGTCGGTGAGCCGCGTCGACTGCACGATCCAGCCATCGTCGAGACGCCTGTGCAAAGTCTCGAAATCGGCACCGGAGGCGAATGCGATATAGCCGCGTTGCTGCAGCGTCAGACGTTTCGTTTCCGAGCTGGCCTCCTGGTGCAGAGCAAGCTGGAACGTGCGATGGCGACCGAACTGGTGCCCCGATGCCTTGCACACCAGCGCATTGTAGAAATCGTTCTCCGTGGCACAGAGAAGATAGGTCAGGTGCTGCGTTTCCAGCGTGTGCTCGGCGTGCTCGGACAAGATCTCACCGTAGTAGACCTCGATCCCCTCCATGCGCGCGTCCTTCAGTCGATGATAGGCGCCATCCACCAGCAAAGCATCGATCGCGAGTTTTTTCAGCGCCTGCGCCAGCGCTAATGTCCATGGCCAGGCCCCGACGATCAGGAGGCCGTTTGCGCTCGGTGCCGCAAGACCCAGGCGCCGGGCGACGACGCCGATGCTCAGCCCATGGGCCAAAACCGTGGCCATGATGATCAGAAATACGATGGGTAAGAGCTTTTCGGCATCTTGATAGCCACTTGCTGCCATCGCCGGCCCAAATATGCCAGCCGTGGCCGCCGCGACGATGCCGCGTGGCGCGATCCAGGCGAGCAGAAGCTTGTCTTCTCTGCGCATTGGCGCGCCGAGCGTGGCGACCAGGATGGTCAGCGGGCGCACCAGTACCAGGACGGACAAGACGAACAGCAGGGTCCGCCAGTCCAGCAGATCAAGGTGACGCAGTTCGAGCTGCGAGGGAATGACGATGAATAGGATCGATACCAGGATAACGGTCAGATTCTCCTTGAACCGCTGCAAATCCTCACGTTCGACCAGCTCCATATTGCCGACGACCAGTCCCATGACGGTAACGCCCAGCAACCCCGATTCGTGCTGAACCAGGTTGCTGGTCCAGTAGACGATCAGCACCAGCACCATCAGGATTGGCGGCTTCAGATGCTCGGACACCATGCCGCGGCGAAAGAGCCAGCCCGTCAGCCAGCCGCCCAGGCCGCCGAGCAAGGCTGCGGCGGCTGCCGCCGCCAAACCAATAAGCGTTCGCGTCAATTCGCTGCCGGCGATCGTGACGTATTGGAAGGTCAGCACCGCCAGCAGCACGCCGATCGGGTCATTGACGATGCCTTCCCACTTCAGCAGCGAGGTCGACTCCTTGTTCAGCCGCGCCTGACGCAGGAGCGGCAGAATGACCGTCGGGCCGGTCACCACCAGGATGGCGCCGAGCACGAACGCAACCGGCCAGATCAAACCCGCCACATAATGCGCGGCTAGGCTGCCGAGCAGCCACGCCACCGGCGGACCAATGATCGTCAACCGGCGGATGCCGCGGCCAACGCGGCGGAACTCACCGAGCTTCAGGTCCATGCCGCCCTCGAACAGGATGATGGCCACACCCAGTCCGATCAGCTCAGCGAGTCCCTCCCGTGGCATGCCGAGTTCAATGATGCCGGTTACCGGCCCCAACACAAGCCCGGCAGCGATCAGGATGACGATGGCAGGCAGGTGAACCCGCCAGGCTACCCATTGGCTGGCAAGTCCCGCGGCAAGTATGATTAAAAGCGAAGGAGCGGAATGCATCGCGATATTTATTGTTCCTGTTGCTATCGGATCATATGTCGGATGATGCGGTTGCTTTTTTTGCAGGAGAAGGCGTAACGAATAAAGAGTTTCTGTATCGCGAAGCCGATGCAGAAACTCCGTTGGATTGAACGCAGGCCGCGGCGCGAGAGGCTATGGAATTTTCAGGCGCGGACTTGAGCGTCTAAGCTCGGCTTCGGGCTGGAGACGGGGCGCCAGCAGTCACGGGAGCACGGGCGATCATCGGTGGACGGAAGTGTTTGTGCCGTAAACCGCGCGAATCCCGGCCAGGGGGAAGTGTCGGACGGGGCCGCGCACAAGCGTCGGCCGCCGCGCGACTCGCACGTAGGTGGGGAACAGCGGTCGTGACATGACCGTCAACGTATAAAAACCCCATGAGATGTCCGCGCTGATCGACACGCAGACGCGCAAGCTCCGCACCCAGCTGCTCGGCGCAATGGTGGGCCGCGAGGCGGGTTAGCCTCTTTAGCATCTTGCGGATCGTTGTTGGGCTTCTGTTCTTGCAACACGGCTTACAGAAATGGTTTGGCATTCCCGTGCCAAGCCCCGCCTTCGCCAACATCCAATTGTTGTCCTTGATCGGCATTGCCGGCTGCATCGAGATCATTGGCGGCGTTCTCGTCACCGTTGGCCTGTTCACGCGCTATGCCGCCTTTATCATGTCAGGTGAGATGGCAGTCGCATATTTCTGGGTCCACGCGCCGCGCGCGTTTGCGCCGATCGTAAACAATGGCGAGCTTGCCGTCCTTTATTGTTTTGTCTTCCTTTATCTGGTCTTCGCCGGCGGCGGGCCGTGGAGGGCCGATGCCGTGTGGCGCAAGCGCACATGAGAAATCAAATCGGTGCACCGACTTCCGCCGAAGTTGACGAATGAACATCCGCGCGTATGGTATTGGCAGTCTCGGCTATCCCCCGAGTCGCGTTCGCTCGCTGGCAGGCACCAGGCCGTGCCGTCTACCGCCTCTTGCGACGCGATCCAGTTGCACCGTCCCCTTCTGGCTTGTCGGAAGAGGTGGCGCGCAGCTTATCCAGGTCTCGGTTCAAGCTCGGGTTGACCCTACCGAGTAGGCGATCTGGACGCCCATGGTCCGGCGCCGGAAGCCCGCGAAAAACGGTATTGATTCGCGACGCTGTGACGGTGGTCGTCCGCGCCCGATCGTTCACGACTTAGACCCCGGCGAGTCGCGATCGGATGGTTATGGCGCGTCAATAAATGATCAGCTTTTTTCCATGCTACTGCCGCAGTAGTGTGCTGGAGCTCGGACAGCGAATATGAAAGGAGAGGTGCGAAGCCATCGAACTCGGGGAGTGAGCGATGCGCCAATTCAACGTAGGTGACGCGGTGACCTGCATCCCGGACATGTTTCTTCGCTATGCGGCTCCCGGCCGTTACAAGATTATTGCCACGATGCCGGATCGAGACGGCGATCACATGTACCGAATTAAGAGTCCTATTGAAGAACACGAACGCGTTGTGGAAGAAAGTCTGCTCGTCAAATCATCGAGCCCTCTGCCCGAATAGTTCCTACTAAAAGCACGGTGTAGATCAGCCAGACGGCCCACGCTGCGGAATGATGTGCTACGGCGCAGGTGCATTTAAAGCCTATGAACTGCAACGCGCTCCCTTACAATCGAGGGAATTGAAACTGGCCCCGAACGTATGGTCCGCCGCCCGATCTCACCGCGCGTCCGGGAACATACGGTTACGCCTTCGCTGATGCTGATTCCGCTTCCAATGGGGAGAATAATTCGCGAAGTCTTATCAGGAATCGATATGCCTCGGCCATGACTTCGGACGTCACGCCGTTCCGCCGGCCCGGGTTTTTTCGATGAAGACTTCCGTCTGGTCGTCGATGCTCCGGCCGCTGCGTCCGCGTGGAGCATGAACATACAGTTTGGCGGACTTGGCGAATATGCGACCAACGGCCTGAGTGGCGCCCGCCCTGTCTCACGCTTCCCCCCGCACGGGCTCAATAGTAGCGCATGCGCTCTGCAGCGGTCATAGGCCGCTGCGCGTCTCGCTGACAAGCAACAATAAACCGAAAAAAAAGAAGTGCGCCGATACCGGTCAGTACCCACTCTAAGTCCCCGAATATGACGGAAAGACATAGGAAGATCACGGCCACGATCATTAGCAATAGAGCAAGTGCATACAGCACCGCCCGCCGAGCGAGGGTCGCTCTCCTTTGTTACAAAACCCACGGGGGTTTGTAACGCCATAGGTTTCGTAACGGTAGGTTTCCTAACGCCTGGTCCTGGGTTTCCGTAACGCTCGGTTCGGCTGCCAGCCGCCTGTCTATTTGAGTTCCCAGGCGGCTCATATTCTTCCCGGCCAATTTCAGCTTGCCGACGCTTGGCAGTGTCCTCATCAACGAGATGAGACAGAAACCGTGCCGACCAAGAAACCTGCGGATCAGGTTATCAAGGGCATTCACCGCGCGATCCGGCGCCACTTTTCGGCGGAGGATAAGATCTGCATTGAGCTGCAGGGTCTGCGCGCTGAGGTCAGCCTAACCGTTCGGCCCTCTTCTTATCGGCGTGGTCGGTCGTCTGCTCGGTCAGCCGCGGTCGCTGCTGCGAAGCAGCGAAGGCGCAGATCATCTTCCGTGACATGACGGAAGAACTCTCGATAAAGCCCCTCATCGTCCGGCCGAACTGGGCGACCGGTGCGAGTCATTCCACGGGGGACCGCGCGGACGACACTAGCTCGGGCAGCTCTGCGATATTCGCCGCAATCCGTCGGGCCTCGTCGTGCGTGAGTAAACGGGCCTGCCGGGCCTCGTTCTCATCGCTGCGAAAGTAGGTGTAGGCGACCACCTGCCCGTTGGCATCCTGCACGACAAATGCCTGCTCCAGCTCACGGATGGACCAGGGCGTAGGGAAACGGCGGGTGTTTAGTGCCGTTAGATTGCCGCGGCTATCCTCAGGTAGGCAAGCAGAGGGGCTGGCGGTTTCGTCAGGTTTCAAGGCATCTTCGATGCGCTCCGCAACGGTTTCTGGCCACCAGTGATCTTTCGCCGCGATAACGCGCGCGCGGGCACCGTCCGCCTGATCCACTAGAGCATGGGTGCAAAACTCGTCTTCTATCTGCACTACGGACAGTTGAGTGGAAGGCATCCACTTCAGCGTAGTGGTAAGATCACCGGGCCAAATGCGCCAAGTGGAATCGTCCTCCAACTCAACAATGTAGCTTTTGTCGTGCCGCTTTATGAGCATGCAAATCTCCGACAACCTATGAAGCTGCGAATACAACGCACGAGGGGAGTCAATTGGTCCCACAGTGCGATGGCTAACCTTGGAGACGGCTCCGCCAGATAATTCACGCCGTCGCGGGAACTTATCTGCACAACGCAGAAAATTTGCGAAACGCCGCCCTACTTCGTTGGCTACCCGCGCTGCCGGCAAAACCGCGGCCGAGCGCACGCAGGGTGCCCGCGCCCGTTTAAAGGCTATGCGGCAGGGGCAGTCCCGGCTCGCCAATTCCCACTCGGTCAGGCGTGCAATTTCTGGTACTTGTCCAGCAATTCTCCCTTGGTCTCAACGTAGTCGGGATTCTGGACAATGCACCCTGGTTCCGCCGGACAGACGACCCTGCATTGCGGTTCATCCTCGGTACCGACGCATTCGGTGCACTTGTCCGGATCGATCACATAGATCGGGTTGCCCGCGGTGATTGCTTGGTTCGGGCACACTGGCTCGCACGCATCGCAGGCGGTGCAGTTCTCATTGATTAAAAGAGCCATTGTTATTCTCCTTCCACCGTCATCCGGACTTCGGCCGCCGGTCCATCGCGCCGGCATGTGAAGAGAGCGGTGGCCCGCAAATCGTTGCACTGACTAAGCGGTTTGGCTTACCAGTACGGGCAACCGCTTCCCGGCATGCGTGAGCTGTCGCAACTCTTCTCTTACCGTTTGTAAACGCTCCCAGCCGGCAATCCGCGGCTCGTCTTCAACGACTAGCACACGCATCAGTCGTCGTCCTGCCGCAACACTGCGCCGGTAAGCGCATTTACCCGCATTTCCACAAGCCGCCGTCAGAAAGGGCTATCATGACATCGTGCGAGCGAACCCGCTAATCATCACCGACCCCGGCGCGTAATAACCGGGTAGAGCTGCACTTCCCGAGAGAAGAACGCCGACTGCTCAATTTTCCTGCTATCGAGACTGCACCTGGGAGGATGGCGAAGTGGTCGCCATCTTCCGCCTACCGTTTGATCTCTTGGCGGAAATGCCGTGAGCGCGGCGCGCGTTGCGGCAGGTGAAGGGGCAAAACGGCCAAACGCGCATTGTCGCGGCCGGGAACCAGACGCGGCGTTCCTCATTGTCAGGGGATTGTAACTGTACGGGGCGGCATCCGCGCGGCCGCCCGTTTCTGAAGGGAGTGTCGATTTGCGGCGTCGCGATGTCGTCGTTGGCGCGCTGGCGGCGCCGTTCGTCCTGAAGCTCGGATCACCTTTCGTCACGTCGGCCCGCGCCGCCGAGGGGACCCCGTTCGACCCCGCGACCGTGCGGCAGATGGCGCGTGATCTCGCGAGCAAGCCTTACAAGGCGCCCGACAACAAGCTGCCGGACAACCTCAAGGACCTGAGCTACGACAAGTACCGCAGCATCCGCTTCGTGCCGGACAAGGCGCTGTGGCGCGGCCTCAACCTGCCATTCGAGGTGCAGTTCTTCCACCGCGGCTTCTTCTACACCGACCGCGTCGATCTGTTCGAGGTGAGCCAGGGGACGGCCCGGCCGATACGATATTCGCCGAGCTTGTTCTCGTTCGACGCGGTCACCCCGCCGCCGGCCGATGCGGACCTCGGCTTCGCCGGCTTTCGCCTGCACGCGCCGATTAACCGACCGGACTATTACGACGAGGTCGCGGTGTTCCTCGGCGCGAGCTATTTCCGCGCCATCGCCAAGAACGAGCTCTACGGCCTCTCCGCGCGCGGCCTTTCGATCAACACCGCCGACGTGAAGGGGGAGGAGTTTCCCGCTTTCCGGGCGTTCTGGATCGAGCGGCCGCCGGCCGGCACCAATTCCTGCGTGGTCCACGCGCTGCTCGACAGCCAGAGCGCGGCCGCGGCGTTCCGCTTCACCATCCGGCCGGGCGAGAGCACGGTGTTTGACGTGGAATCGACGATCTATCCGCGCGTCGACGTCGCCCAGCCGGGCATTGGCACGCTGACCAGCATGTTCCTGTTCGATGCCAACGACCGCATCGACGTCGATGACTTCCGCCCGGCGGTACACGATTCCGACGGGCTCGGCATGCGCAACGGCCGCGGCGAGCAATTGTGGCGGCCGCTCGTCAACCCGCGCGACCTGCAGATCAGCACTTTCAACGACACCAACCCCCGCGGCTTCGGTCTGATGCAGCGCCAGCGCGACTTCCACACCTACGAAGATCTCGAGGCGCGCTACGAAAAGCGGCCGAGCGCCTGGGTCGAGCCGATCGGCGACTGGGGCGATGGCGCCGTGATGCTGATCGAGATTCCGACGAAAGAGGAGATCCACGATAACATCGTCGCGTTCTGGCGGCCGCGCGACCCGCTCAAGGCCAAGGGCGAGTATTTCGCCACGTACCGTATCCATTGGGGCAGCGGCAAGTCGCCGCCCGGCCTGCCGGCCGAGGTAGTGAAGACGCGCGTCGGCGCCGGGCCTGACAGCACGCGTCTTTTCGTGATCGACATCGTCGGCGACATGCTCAAGGGCGTGCCGCACAACGAGATGCGCGGCAACGTCTGGGCCGACAATAGCAAGATCACCAATGTAGTAACCCAGCCTAACCCGGAGATCGGCGGCTGGCGGCTGAGCTTCCAGCTCGCGCCGGAAAATGCGCCGGCCGTGGAGTTGCGCGCCCAGCTCGTGAGCGGCGACACGCCGCTCTCGGAAGTGTGGACCTATCGATGGACGGCGTAGCGGCGCCGCCCGCGCCGGCGGTTCCTGTCTCCGAATTGATGTGCGTTCCCGCCTTGCCGCCCGAGGCGGACCTCACGATGCCGCGACAGTCGCTACGCCAGTGGGATGGCGGCGCGCGCGACGCGGTCCGCCGGCAGGGCCCCGGCTACGGCGCGCGACGTGTGGTAATCATCGGCGCTGCGGCGGCGATGACGATCGCGGCGGCCTATGAAATGTATCTCGTCCTGGCGGTCGGCGGACTGACCTTGGCGGAGCATGTCGTGCTCGTCTTGTTCGTCGCGCTGTTCGCGTGGTTGGCGTTCTCGACCGCCTCGGCCTTCGCCGGCTTCTTCGCTCTGCTCGGCAGCGGTGTGCACGCGCTCGACATCGATCCCCTGACACCCTTGCCGAACGTCTCGTCCCGCACCGCGCTCCTCCTGCCCACCTACAACGAGGACGCGCGGCGGTTGATGTCGCGGCTGCAGGCGATCTATGAATCGGTCGAGGCGACGGGGCAGGGCGACACGTTCGATTTCTTCGTGCTGAGCGATACCACCGACCCGGACATCTGGATCGCGGAAGAGATAGGATTCTTCGCCTTGCGGAAGCGGGTGGGCGATGCGCGGCTGTTCTACCGCCGGCGCGCCGAGAACACCGAGCGCAAGGCCGGCAATATCGGGGAGTGGGTCACTCGCTTCGGCGGCCGCTACGCGCAGATGATAGTACTCGACGCCGACAGCCTGATGACGGGCGACACCATCGTGCGCCTCGCCGCGGCGATGGAGGCGCATCCTCATGTCGGCCTGATCCAGACCTTCCCGGTCATCGTCAACGGCACGACGCTGTTTCAGCGCCTGCAGCAGTTCGCCGGCCGCGTCTACGGCCCGCTGATCGCGCACGGCATCGCGTGGTGGCACGGCGGCGACAGCAATTACTGGGGCCATAACGCGGTGATCCGCACCGAGGCCTTCGCCGCCTGCGCCGGTCTACCGCAACTGCCCGGCCGCAAGCCGATCGGTGGGCACATTCTGAGTCACGATTTCGTCGAGGCGGCGCTGATGCGCCGTGGCGGCTACGCCGTTCACCTCGCGCCGATGCTGTCCGGGAGCTACGAGGAAACGCCGCCGTCGCTCACCGATTACGCCGCGCGTGACCGGCGCTGGTGTCAGGGCAACCTGCAGCACCTCGGTGTTCTGGCCGCGCGCGGCCTGCACTGGATGAGCCGCCTGCATCTCGTCACCGGCATCGGCTCGTATATCACCGCGCCGTTGTGGCTCGTGTTTCTGATCGTCGGCATCCTCATCTCGCTGCAGGCGCAGTTCATTCGGCCTGAATATTTCCCGCGTGGCTTCAGCCTGTTCCCGCAATGGCCGGCGCAGGACCCGGTGCGCGCGGCCTGGGTGTTCGCCGGCACGATGGGCCTACTCGTGGTGCCGAAGTTGCTCGGCTATCTCGCGCTGCTCGTGCGGTCGAACGAGCGGCGTGGCTGCGGCGGCGCGCTGCGCGCCTTCGCGAGCCTGCTGATCGAGACGTTGGTGTCGGGCCTGATCGCGCCGGTGATGATGGCGATGCAATCGGTGGCCGTGGCCGAGATCCTGGTCGGCAAGGATTCTGGCTGGCAGGTGCAGCGGCGTGACGACGGCACGCTACCGCTGCGCGCGCTTGCACGCCGCTATCTCGGCCACACGATCGTCGGCGTTCTCCTGGCGGCGGCGGCCTTTTCGGTGTCGTGGCCGCTGTTACTGTGGATGACGCCGGTGATCGTCGGGCTCGTGCTGGCGATCCCGCTTGCCGCCGTGAGCGCCAATGCCGCGTTCGGGCGGCTCTTGCAACGTCTCGGCCTGTTGACGACGCCGGAGGAGCGCGATCCGCCTGAGGTGCTGCGCCGCGCCAACGCGCTCGCCCGCGCGGCGGAAAACGACGACGTCACCGCGCCGATTTCGCGGCTGCTGCGCGACCAAGAGCTGCTCGTCGCCCATCGCGCCATGCTGCGGCCGCGCGCGCGGCGGCGCGGCGAGGTCGACGTGGCGCTGGTGGTCGGGCTCGCCAAGCTCGACGACATCAACTCGCTCGACGACGCGCTGCACAGCCTCACGCAGCGCGAACTGGTCGCGGTGCTCGGCAACGGGCGCAGCCTCGATCGTCTCGTGGCGCTCGCCGCGCGGTGATGCATCAGGCGTATCCTTTTTAAGTACAAGTACGATACGCAGGCCAAGCGGCGGCCTCGGGCGCATCACCACTGAGGTCTTCCTGTCATGGCTCGACGATGTTCAAAGATATGGCTACCTCTCTCTGCCTGGCTTCCTTTCTGTCTTGGCGTTTTTGCGTTTCTCGTAAGCAGCGCTGCGCCGGCCGCCGAGCTCGCGGGTGAGTCCCTGGTGCGGGCATTGAGGGATGGCGGATATAAGATCTATTTCCGTCACGCGGCGACGGACTGGAGCCAAAGCGATCGAATCCGACAAGCTGGCGACTGGATGAGTTGCAATCCAGAAACCATGCGCCAGTTATCAGACGCTGGGCGCGCGACCGCCCGGCGCATAGGCGAGGCTATACGTGCGCTAAATATCCAGATCGCGGAGGTTTTGTCCAGCGAGTACTGCCGCGCAGCAGAAACCGCGCGCCTACTCGATCTCGGTGAAGTGGAGACGACACGCGACATCATAAACTTGCGCGCCGCGGCCTATGTTGGCGGCCCCGAGGTTGTTATACGCCGGGCTCAACGTGTCCTATCCGAGCCTGTACCGCCCGGCACCAACGTGATCATTGTAGGGCACGGCAACCTGATGCGAGCGGCAACCGGCGTTTACGTCGACGAGGGAGGGAGCGGTATCTATGTCGTGAGGCCGGAGAGTGATATGCATTTTGAGCTTGTTGCCCGCTTGGCGGCGGAGGATTGGGCGCAACTCGCGGCGAGCTTCGCAGGCAAGTTCTGATTCTGAAAGCTCTGATTTTCCGCTCGGGCGATGCGGTCCGCCAGCTTCATGCTCCCGCCTCAAGATCGGCGCGAAGGTGGTGCGCCGCGATCGCCATATCGCGACCCAGGTGGCCGAGGTGGCACATGATTGTAGAACTGGCGGTCGCCGCCGTTGCATCGAACGCCTAAAGGCGCTTACCGCCACCTGTTGTTTGCGGGCCTTACAAGCGTTAATCGATCGGCGTTTTTCGGTTCGATCTGGCTCGTACCAGACAACGTAGCGTCAATCAGTTTCGGGTCACCAAGCCTTGCCATTGCCGTTAAGGCGCGCTGGTTATTGCCATTGATCGCCGCGTCTTCCGGCGGATAGGCGATGGTCTCACGCAGCAGGCGAATCGTATCCTTCTGCCATTTTCAAGCAATTTTAGGACTTCACCTCCTCTGACAACGTACATCCGCAGATTTTGGCATCGGCGGCCGAAGCGATAGGGTCGAACTCGGATGGTGCGCCTGGCAGCCCAGCTGATCATCGAGGAGGCGATGGAGAAACCATGCTGAGAAATAAGAAGCAGACACTGTTTCGGATCGACGACGACCCCCTCTGGTACAAAGACGCGATCATCTATGAGCTGCACGTGCGCGCGTTTTGCGACAGCAATGGGGATGGGATCGGCGATTTTCGCGGCTTGATGCAGAAGCTCGACTACCTGCAGGACCTTGGGGTGACGGCAATTTGGCTGCTTCCCTTCAATCGCTCCCCGTTGAAAGATGACGGCTACGATATCGCTGACTACACCGACCTGAATCCTTCCTACGGCACGCGACGCGATTTTAAAACGTTCGTGGACGAAGCTCATAGCCGCGGGCTTCGTGTCATCACCGAATTGGTCGTCAATCACACCTCGGACCAGCATGAATGGTTCCAGCGTGCCCGCCATGCGCCGGCCGGCAGCAAGTGGCGCAACTTTTATGTGTGGAGCGACACGCCGGAAAAGTATGCCGACACACGGATTATCTTCAAGGACACAGAGCCCTCAAACTGGTCGTGGGATCCCGTCGCCAAGGCCTACTTCTGGCACCGATTTTTCTCCCACCAGCCGGACCTGAATTACGACAACCCGGAGGTGCAGCAGGCCGTGTTCAAGGTCCTGGAGTTCTGGCTCAAAATCGGGGTCGACGGCCTGCGACTGGATGCGGTGCCCTACCTCTATGAACGAGAGGGGACCAATTGCGAGAACCTTCCGGAGACGCACGCTTTTCTCAAAAAGCTACGGCAGAGGATCGACAAGCAATTCGCGAATCGCATGTTCCTGGCGGAGGCGAACCAATGGCCGGAAGACGCGACGGCCTACTTCGGCAACGGCGACGAGTGCCACATGAATTTCCACTTCCCGCTCATGCCTCGCATGTTCATGGCTATCAAGATGGAGGACCGCTTCCCGATCATCGACATACTGCAGCAGACTCCGTCCATCCCCGAGAACTGCCAGTGGGGGCTGTTTCTGCGCAACCACGACGAGTTGACGCTGGAAATGGTGACGGACGAGGAGCGCGACTACATGTACCGGGTCTTTGCGCGAGAGCGCCAAGCCCGCATCAACCTCGGCATTCGCAGACGGCTGGCTCCACTCCTGGGTAATGATCGTGCGAAGATCGAGCTGATGTACAGCCTGCTGTTCTCCCTCCCCGGCACCCCGGTCCTGTACTACGGCGAAGAGATCGGCATGGGCGACAATTTTTATCTGGGCGACCGGAACGGCGTGCGGACACCGATGCAATGGAGCCCCGACCGCAACGCCGGCTTCTCCAGGGCCAACCCTCACAAACTGTATTTGCCGGTCATCATCGACCCCGAGTACCACTACGAGGCGGTGAACGTCGAACTCCAGGAAGGGAATCCCCAGTCACTCCTTGTATGAGGCCTTTGAAGTCAAGCGCTATTTCACGGCATTCTTTACTTTCTTAATCCCAGCTTCTTTGTTCAACTCGGAATCCCGCTTCTTCGCCCCGACCCACACGTGTTGGAAGTCGCCGCGCGCAGGGGGCTGTCAAGGCCGGCCGTCGCTCTGCGCTGACCTCACGCTCCATCGTTTCCAGGCCGAGCCTTGACAGCCCCGAGCACGGCGGCACGCTGATCGTGGTTGGGATGACGCATCCGAGGGGAGCTCGCTGTCGGGGCACGAAGAGATCGCACCACAACCTTGTATCCGGTGGGTCGCAGTGACCCGAACCATGATGCATGCATGCGCATCGGCGGCGAAGCTCCGAGGCGGCGGACCCATTCTGTCGAACGGCATTGAAGCCAGGAGGGACCGCGGGACACCGCCACCTCGAACCATCATCGGCACCCGTTCGCCCTTGAAGCGGGACGGGCCGAAACTGTCGGAGAATTTCTATGCAACAGCGCTCATGAAACTGGACGCAGCACCACACCCTCCGGTACCACGCCCTCCCGCACCAGCCGCCACAGAGCGATCAGCAGCTTGCGTGCCAGCGCCACAATCATAGTCTTGCGGCTTTGCGGTGCATTTTTCGTGCGCGCGTAAAACCACTGCGCCAAGGCGCTGTCCTTCTGGAACATCAGAAACCGCCATGCCAGTTGGATCATGCCGCGCCGGACGCGCGCATTACCAGATCGCGCCAACCCTTTCTCGCGGCGCTTCTTGCCGCTCTCGTCAGGTGAGCCGGTAAGGCCGCCATAGCGCGCCACCGCCCGACGGTCGCGTAAGTTTCGCCTGAGCACCTCCTGCACCAGCATGTCCGCCGTCTCTACCCCAACTCCGATCACGCGCGCCAGCAGGCGCACCATGACATGAGGTCCGTCACTGGGGGCCTGATCGATGCGCTCCACGCGGTTCTTCTCGATGTCTCGGATTTGACTGCGGACGAGCCGGCGGCGCTCCATATCGCGCTTGAGTTCAGCCAGCGTGTTGGGCGGGATTGGCTCGTCTTCCGGGGTGCACAAACCTTCGAGGCGTTCGACCGCCGTCTTCAGCTTGGGATTGAAGCCGCGAATGCCAAGCCGCGCCAGCGCCGCCTTCATCCTATTGACGATCCGGCTTTGCTCGCTAACGAGGCTTTCGCGCTCGCGATTGGGCCGCTTGGCATCCTCCTGCGCTAGCGTTGGGATCGCCACCATCTTGCAGTGATCACGCTCGCCCCGCAGCCAGCCGAGAAACGCGCGTTTGAGAAGTTCCGTGTCGAGACGGTCGGTCTTGGCACGCCTGTGCTCGCGCGATACGGCGATACTGGAGGCATGAATGATATGGGCCTCGATGCCGCGAGCCTTGAGCCAGCGCGCCAACCAGAAGCCATCACGACCGGCCTCGAAGGCGATTGCAATGCGTTCGATCCTGTGTCCCACTTTCTCCGCTTGCTCCCGCCAGCGATTGAGCAGCTTCAGCAATGCGCTCTCATCGACCGCGAGCTTCTTCAAGGGGTGTCGCTCAATGCCAGGCACGATGCCGGCAATGAGCCAGCTCGATTGGCTCATTTCGATCACCGCGATCAGCGTCATGTCCTCTTTTAGGACGGTCAGGGACCGGCTCAGGTCGTTCGGCTTACGCATGGGGTGCTCCATCGGTTCACATCAGCGACGATGGATGCAATCTCCTCGCCGCCAGCCCCATAGCATCTGTGGTGGATGAAACGTATGCTCTCGCTCCGAAAGCGCTCGAAGGTGTTTGGCCGCGGAAGCATCGAGTTTCTTCATCCCTCCAACCGAAAGGTCCTCGCTTTCATCCGACGCTTTCGGGACGAAAGGGTTCTGATCGTGGCTAATCTGTCACGATTCGCCCAATGGGTCGAATTGGACCTGTCGGCGTTCAATGGGTACGTGCCGCTCGATCTCTTTGGTCGGATGAAGTTTCCGCCGATCGGCGATCGTTTTTATCAAGTCACCCTGGGGCCCCACACGTTTTATTGGTTTGCACTCGAGCCCCAGGAAGTGGCAGAGGTCGCAACCCGCAAACCAGCGGAGGTCACGCTCCCCGCGCTGGCCGTTACGGAATCTTGGCATAACCTGCTGAGGGGCAGGAACAAGTCCGCCCTGGAGCGCGTGTTGCCGCAGTATCTGCTAGGGCGCCGGTGGTTCGGCGGCAAGGCCAGGACGATCCAATCCGTGGAGATCGTCGAAGTCGTTCCCATCCCCAAGGACTCGCCCCTGGCGCAGCTCGCGCTGATTCAGGTCGAGTACACGGACGGGGAGCCCGAAGTGTACCGGCTGCCCATCGCCTTCGTCCCTACAGAGCAGACGGCGCAGATGCAGGACGTATCCGGCGCGATCGCTCGCCTCACCGTGCAGGGTGAGGCACAGGCCGAAGAGGGCGTCCTGTATGATGCGATGTCGATCAAACCCTTACTCAAGGCTCTGATGGGCGTCGTCTCGCGTGGCGGCAGGTACGCCGGCGCCTTCGGCGAGGTGACGGCCACGCCGACACCGGCGTTCAAGCAACTGCTAAAATCTGCGGAGGACTTTCTCGAGCCCTCGGTCATGAAGGCCGAGCAAAGCAATACCTCGGTGGTCTACGGCGACCTATTTATTCTCAAGCTCTACCGACGCGCTGAGGAGGGAATCAATCCGGATCTGGAGATCGGACGGTTTCTGACCAAGCAGGAATTCCCGTGCATCGCGCCGGTCGCCAGCGCGCTGGAGCATCGCGCTGATGGCGGCGAGCCCTCGACTGTCGTGCTGCTCCAGAGCTTCCTGCCCAACGAGGGCGACGCGTGGAGCTATACCCTGGACAGCCTCGGCCAATACTTCTCCCAGGCCCTGTCTCGCCGGGAGGACATAGCCGCGGAGCCTCCGCCAACCAAGTCCTTGCTCGAGCTGGCGAAGGGACAATTCCCGACGCTGGCGCAAGAGCTCATCGGCCACTACCTGGATGAGGTGGATCTGTTAGGCCGGCGGACGGGCGAGCTGCACCTGGCGCTCGCACAGGACTCCAAGGACCCCAATTTTTCTCCCGAACCCTTCACGGATTTTTATCGGCGTGGGCTCTTCCAAAGCATCAGCGGGTTGATCAACCGGAACTTCACCCTTCTCCGGCGACGACTGAAAGCGGTCCCTGAGGCCCTGCACGCGCCGGCCAATCGCGTCCTCGAGTTGGAGGCTAAGGTGAAGAAACGCATTCAGCTCATGCGGGACGACAAGTTTACCTGTCATCGCATTCGCTGTCATGGCGACTATCACCTGGGACAGGTGCTCTACACGGGCAAGGATTTCATCATCATCGATTTCGAGGGGGAGCCGGCCCGCCCGTTGAGCGTGCGGCGCATGAAAGGATCGCCAATTCGTGACGTCGCCGGCATGCTCCGATCGTTTCATTATGCCGCCTATGCCGGCCTGATGGGGCAGGCCGCGGGGGTGCGGCCGGAGGATTTCGAGCAGTTAAAGCCGGCCGCCAAATTCTGGTACATTTGGTCGGTTGCGACGTACCTGAGAGCCTATCTCGAGGTCACAGACAAGGCGTTGTTCCTGCCCAAGTCCAAGCAGGAGCTCCAGACGCTCCTGGACATCTTCCTGCTGGAAAAGGCGGCCTACGAACTGGGTTACGAGCTAAACAATCGGCCGACCTGGGTACGTATCCCGCTGGAGGGCATCCTGCAGCTCCTGTAGGCTCTTGATGAGGACGACACGATTGCCGATCGGCTCGCGGCGCTCATAGTGGACGTGGTCTACAACGTTGTGAATCAGGGCGAGCCCATACCCGCCTTCTGCGTGCGCCGTGCAAAGGCGCGATTTCCCAGTGGGAGACAGACCCACCCGGCAACTTTCGCTCCGGCCGGTAGCAATCGGAGCAGTCGTGGAGGTAACGAAACGGCTGAAGCCTCTGGTGTAGAGGGTCACTTTGGTGACTCGGCGAGCATGCGGGCTGCAACGTGTAGTGAACGTCGAGCAGGCTCCGAAAAGGGTGATGTGGAAGCCGACCCGGACGTTGAAGCGGGGAAGGCTGTCATCGCTGGGGAAGAGAGCGAGAAGAGCACCCAGCGGGTCCACCGGGGTATTGGCGGCGGCACGCATGCGCAGGGAGATCGACGCAACACGGGAAACCCCGATTGGTGGCTGGGGCGTGACCAGCCAACCGGACGCCCGCGAGGGACAGGCCGGGCTGCTCGGGGTGGCGGAGGGGTCCGTACTGTACCGATGAAACCGGGTAATGCCGGTGGAGGGAAGGGGCCCTGGTTCAAGACAACGCAGGAAGTGGCAAAGGACAAGGAGATTGGGCCATGGTCCTGGAACCTCCGGAAAGCGTTCGGAAGCTACAGATGGCGTTACAGGCGAAAGCGAAGGGTGCGCCGGGCTATCGGTTCTACCTTCTGTACGACAAGCTGTATCGCAAGGACGTGCTGAGGTACGCCTACGATCGGTGCAAGGCCAACAAGGGCGCACCGGGCGTGGACAGGCAGGACTTTGCGGACATCGAAGCGTATGGGGAAGACCGCTGGCTTGGTGAACTGGCGGACAAACTGCACAGGAAGACGTATCGAGCCGAGGCAGTCCGACGGGTGTGGATTCCGAAGGCGGACGGCAAGAAGCTTCGTCCGCTCGGGATTCCTCGGATAGCGGACCGCGTGGTGATGACGGCCGCGACGGTGGTGCTGGAACCCATCTTCGAGGTCGACATGCCGGCGGAGCTGCACGGCTACCGACCGAACCTGAGCGCTCACACGGCGGTTGGCACTGTCAACCGCCTGATCAATGAGGGGCACACGCGGATCATTGACGCGGACCTCGCGGACTACTTCGGGTCGATCCCGCACGCCGAACTTCTGAAATCGGTGGCGCGCCGGGTCTCTGACCGGCACCTGCTGCATCTGATCAAGATGTGGCTGGAGGCGCCGGTTGAAGAAGACGACGGCAGAGGAGGGAAGACACGAACGACAACCGCCAGGGACACGGGCCGCGGGGTTCCTCAGGGCGCTCCGATCTCCCCACTGCTCGCCAATTTGTACATGCGGCGATTTGTGTTGGGATGGAAGAGGCGAGGTCTGGAGACGAGGCTTGGCGCGAAGATCGTGGTCTATGCTGATGATCTCGTGATCTGCTGCCGAGGCAACGCCGAGGAGGCGATGTCGCAAATGCGGCGGCTCATGATGCAGCTTAAGCTCACGGTCAACGAGGCCAAGACCCACATCCGGCGACTTCCGCAGGAACGGTTTGCGTTCCTGGGATACGACTTCGGACGGTACTACTCGCCGAAGACGGGGCGTGCCTATCTATGCCCGCAACCGGCGAAGGCGAGCGTGAAGCGCGTGATCGGCAAAATCCGACACGCGACCGCACGGAATGTCCTGTGGCTCAGTGCCGAGGAGATGGTGACGGGGCTCAATCGCGTCTTGGTCGGCTGGGCGAACTATTACAGCCTCGGACCGGTGTACCAGGCGTATCGCGCGATTGATCGCTACAGCCCGCTTCGGCTACGCCGGTGGCTGTGTAACAAGCACAAGATCAGCAACACGGGGGCACGACGCTTCCCGTACGAGTACCTCTACGACACGCTGGGACTCGTTCAGCTGCAATCGTTGGCTCGTAGCCTCCCGAGGGCGAAGGCCTGATGTCTTGTCCGAGAGCCGGACGCGGGAAAACCGCCCATCCGGTTCGATGAGCGGGGAAAGGAAACGGAGCGTTGCCGCATGGCCCAAGCTACCGCGCCTCTCCTCAACTCTACAAGCTCGCCCGTAGGCTCTTGTGGTCGCGGCGGCGGCTGGTAGGGGGCGGCGGTATCTAAGATGCACACCCGAACCACGCCGCCTTCGAGTGTCAGCTCGATCTCGATGTCGCCCGAGGCTTTGTTCTGGTAGCCGTGCCGTGCCACGTTGGTGCATACCTCTGTCACGGCCAGGGCAAGGTCGTCGATGACGCGCTGCGACATGTTCCAGTCGGTTAGGCGCTCCTCGAGCCAGTGCCGGATCTGTGGCACATTCCCAAGCGCGCCCGGCACGCGATAGCCGACGAAAGCCGCGGCCCTTTCGAGCTCCGGGCCGCCGGTCAGCGCCCCCGCCTTGAGCACGACGAGCGTCACGTCATCCATCAATCGATGCGGCTGGTGCTGTCTGACTTCCATCATGATGTTATCCACGATGCGTTGGGTGTTGCTGTTCCCCGTCCGCGCCACGAGCGCCTGGAGGCGCTCCTCGCCGAACATCTCTCCCTGCTTGTCACGTGCCTCGGGAATGCCGTCCGTGTAGAGCACAAGGGCATCGCCCGGCGCCATGGTGAAATGTTCTTGCTCGAACGTGGTATCGTCGAAAATACCGAGCAAGGGACCGGTCGCGTCCAGCGTCTTCAGCGTCGTTCCGCGGCCTGTTCGCCAAATGGGCGGATTGTGACCCGCGTTCGCGTAGGATCCTTCCCAAGTCTCCACGTTCAGCAACAGACAGAACATAGAAATGAAATGTCCGCTGCGGTCGAGATCATGGTACAGCACCTCGTTCAGGCGGCGTAGGATTTCGTTGGACGCCAATCCTTGTTTGACGAGCAAGCGTGTGACACTCCTGGCCGCCGTCATGAGCAGTCCCGACGCGATGGAGTGCCCGGATACGTCGGCCACGATCACACAGACCTGCTTTGGAGAGACGTGCAGGAGATCGTAATAGTCACCCCGATCTGATTGGTCGCCAGATAGGCAGCCGCCACCTGAAGATTCGGAATTTTGAATTCGCCGGTGGGGAGAAGCTGTCGCTGGAAGCTCTCCGCTACCTCGATGTCTCGACTGATCCGGGCCGCCTCGATCAATCGCCCCGCTTGACGAAGATTGTTTAAGAACACGCCGGCTTGGCTACACATAGATTGGGCGATCTTCATTTCGCCCGCATGAAAGAAGGCCCGATCGCGTGTTTGGATGATCACCGCACCCACGGGATTGCCTTTGATCGGGACCGGCACGATGATCGTTGCCCGGCTCGGGCGGTCAGCTGCACCGTCCGTCGATCCGCTTACATTGCTCGCGACGCCGCGCCGCAGGGCGCGATCGACGATGCCAAAGGGAGGGAGTTGCCGCGCGCCGAGCGACAATTCGACGGCCCCTGCGAGCTTCGCTATAGATGGAGTGTCACCATCGAGCAGAATAACCGCGCCTCCTTCTCCGCCGGTCGCCGCGAGTACCTGGTGCAGAAGAATTTCGCAAAGCTCGTTCTCGTTATTGGCCGCGTCGAACACTTTGGCCAACTCATAAAAGCGGTTGATCTCTTCGTAACCTGCGAGCAGCTCCGAGGCCATACTGTCGATCTCGCCCTGACGGGCGTGGATCGCCCCGAGCTCTCGCTCGAGTAGACTCGCGACCGCTTTCGGGTCGATACTTGTTGAACGGGATTGCAGGAGCCAAAGCGTTCCGATCGCTTCTCCTGCAGCGTGCAAGGGTGTCTCCTGAGTCTCAGCGTCCGGCGTCGTACGCAGCGCCCCCCACTCGATGCGCCCCGTGCGTGCGTTGAAGATCGGGTCCTCTGCCCCGGGCACATCACTTGGTGTTTGACCCGCCACCAGCAGGAGGCGCCCGTCTTTCGCCGTGATAACCAAGGCGATCCCCATGACCGCGGCGAGATCGTCCACCATCGGTTGGAGCTCAGAGACGACGCTGGAGAATTCCGGTGCCATGACGGAATCTCCGGTGCCATGACGAAATCAGAGCGGAACTAGGCCTGGCCTGACGGGAATCGTTCGGCGAGGTCTTGGACCAAGCCGGCGAGATGACGGGGTGAGAACGGCTTCGTGATGTAGTCCGTTGCGCCGACAGCCATTCCGCGCTCGCGGTCGAGATCCTGGCCCTGTGCCGTCAAGATGAAAATCGGCAGGTTTTGAAATTGAGGTTCTTGGCGAAGCTCTTCGCAGACCTGAAAGCCATTCTTGCCGGGCAGGTTCAAATCGAGGAACATGACGTCCGGCTGCTCACGGTGCACGAGGTCTAGCGCAGTCTCGCCGTTGTCGGCCACCACTACCTGGTGTCCTCGTTTTTGGAACAACACGCGGAGCATGTGGGTGATATGAGGTTCGTCATCGACTACGAAAATCTTCATCCACACGTTCCCGGCAATCCCCTCTTGGCCCGGCCTTAAGCCTTACCAAGTGCCTGCACCGCCTTGGCGACATCCGGCTGGATGTCGAACGATCGATCCAGTCTCGTCAGCTCGAAGGTTCGCTTCACGGCGCTCTGCAGCCCCGCCAAATGCAGCTCACCGCCTTCGCCGCGCGTGCGTTTCAGGCACCGTACGAGGGTGGACAAGCCGGAACTATCGACGAACTTGATATCCTTGAGATCGAGCACGAAGCGTCGACGGCCGTCCTTGAGCAGTTGATCCATCGACTGCGACAAGTCCCCACCCCTCGTCGCATCCAAGTCGCCTTGCACGGCGACGACCATGACACCACGATTTTCACACGTCATAACACCCATTAACATGCAGTCCCCCTTCGCAAATGAAACGCTAGAAGGTCGCATAGAAGCTAAAAAGGGCGAGATCGCGACTCGTTCAGGGCGTTTGCGCGGGGCAGTGTTTCTACTGCCGTAGAATTAAGTAGTATTATGAATCACTGCTGTCCGGCAATTAACTGAAGAAATTCAATTGGTTGGAATCGACTGAATTTAGATTTTGTAGAGCGGCATCGTTAAGCAGTTGATCCAACGGTGTTTTCTCGAAAAGCGTGAGGCTGAGAATTTGTAGGATTGTGTAGAGCGACGCTGCGACGCCGAGACGTTTTTTGACGATGGCAACGAGCACGTACACACTGATGGCGATCCAGATTTGCGTTTTCACCGCGTTCTCGTTCGTGCCGAAAAACGCCTTGATGCGCAGATGCTGCTTGATCCATTTGAAGAACAACTCCACCTGCCAACGGCATTTGTAGAGCTGGGCGATGGTCAAAGCCGGAAGCTCGAAATTGTTGGTGAAGAACCCGAGGCGTTTGTCGTTCTCTTCGTCATAAAAAACGACGTAGCGGAGATATTGCGGATGGTCGTTGGCTGACGTGACGCCTGTGAGCCGAACGGTCTGATCGCAGCGCAAGCCTGTTGTTTTATCGACGGATCGTGAATACACGCGCTGGAAAGCCGTGTTGCTTTTGGGGCGGATGACGAAGAAAGCACCCGCCTGCGTCAGGCGATACAGGCGCGCAAAATCAAGGAAACCGCGATCCATGATCGAGAAGCTGCCGGGTTCCGGCGTCATGAGGTCGAGTACGTTCACCTCATGCATTTTGCCGTCGGAAACGTGGATAAACGAGGGAATGTTACCGCGCAGATCAATCTGCGTGTGCATCTTCACGGCAGCTTTGGCCTTGCGAAAATGTGCCCACGGAAACACTTTGAGCGATAGGTCAATCGTTGTCGTGTCTAAAGCGTACACGGTGTTGTCCAGATCAACCGCGAAGGCATCGTCCGCGTAGAGCCGCCGCGCTTGCGCGATCAAGCTGTTCGCGAAATCGCGATAAATGCGCCAATCGCGTTTCTCGTTCGCATCGCCCAGATTGCTGCGAGCGACGTGTCCGCGAATGCCGAGATGATAAAGCTTGGCTTCATGCGCACGTAAACAGACTTCGATATCGCGCAAGCTTTCGCGAAACGTTAATTGCGCAAACGCCATGCTCAAATATTGATCGAGATGTGAAAAGGTTTTGGTCGGATAATTCGAAGGGTAACGCGCAACGCAACGCCGGAACGTATGGAGTGGGAGAAAGTCCATAAGCTGGGCGAAAACCAGTTTGCCGATCGGCATGAGAAAACTCCGGGGTCGAAAAACCCCAGTTTCTCAAAATCACTTCGGAATCGGTGACACCCCCAAAATCCGTTTTCTTAGTCCTTATCAGCGCGTTACACTATGCCCCCGGCAGAATTGCCGGACAGCAGTGATTATGGATGTAGATGTGTCAGCGGGGAACCAGGACCGCCCCGCGACTCGAAGTCGACTCGCTGACCAGATGAAGCGCTGGACTTCAGGGAATGAAAACTCAGTGTTGAGCTCCTGGAAGGACACAAGTTAGTTTGGTCGGCCAGTCGTCTTCAGTGCCGCCAGAGTGATGAGCAGACAGTCCGGCGTCGGGAATGACCGCGGACCACGAGAATGAGCCGGAGTGCACCAG
>CAWIXM010000005.1:0-11203 GCA_963840055.1 uncultured Alphaproteobacteria bacterium
CGTCGTCGCCGCGTTGTTCCTTGCCCAGGTTCAGGGTCTCGCCAGTCTCTGGATCCCGCCGGTTTGGGCCGAGACGCTGGTTTATTGCGTGATGCTTCTCGTGCTCGTTCTGCGGCCGAGCGGCCTCTTCCATCGCATCGGGGAGGCTTAATGTTGCAGACCAACATCCCGAACATCGGCGTGAAGCCGCGGCCGAAAGCGCCGGCGCGCAGCGGAATCGGGCTGCGTCTCCAGCAGGCTATGCAGTCCGGACAATCCGATCCGCGGCAGTTGCGATGGGTCGGCCTGGCGATGCTCGCCGTGGCCGCCGTTTTCCCGTTGTTCGGCGGCTCGTTCTTCATCCGCCTCGCAATTGAGGCGCTTCTGCTCGGCACGGTGGCGCTGAGCGTGGACATTCTCCTTGGCTATGCCGGTCTCCTGTCGCTCGGGCAAGCCGCCTATTTCGGCCTCGCCGCCTACATCTCGGCTTTGATGTACCTGCACGTCACCCAGTCGTTCTGGCTGGTGTCGCTCGTGGTGGTGACGATCGTTGGCGTCTTTTCACTTGTCATCGGCGCCGTCGCCATTCGCGCCAAGGGCGTCTATTTCGCGCTGATCACCTTTGGCACCGCGGAAATCCTGTCCAAGATCGCGCATAACACACGCGCTATCGGTGGGTCGGACGGTCTCATCGGCATTCCGGTCCCGCAGATCCCGGTGTTGCCCGGCCTCAGGCTCGATCTGAGCAACAATCTCGTCTTCTACTATTTCGTGCTGACGGCCCTCGTGCTGATCTATCTCGGCACGCGTCGTGTTCTCGATACCGGTTTCGGCAGCGTGCTGCGCGCCATTCGCGACAACTCGGATCGCGTCCCGTATCTCGGCTACAATCCATTTTGGTACAAGCTCATCGGCTATGTCATGGCGGCGCAGATCGCTGCCTTCGGCGGGCTGATCTATCCTTTGTTGCGTGGCTTCGTAGCGCCGCATCTTTTCGGCTTCGAGATTTCCACCAAGGCGGTCGTGGTGTCGCTTGTCGGCGGCATCGGCACGCTCCTCGGCCCTCTCGTCGGCAGCGTCATCATCACCTTCCTTGAATCGGTCATCGGCAGCTACACCGAACGGCACCTCTTCGTGTTGGGCGCAATCTTTGTCGTCTTCGTCATGTTTCTGCCTGACGGGCTGCTCGGGCTCGCGCGTCGTCTGGCCGTCCGCCGGAGGGCCCGGCCGTGATCAAGGTGCGCGCGTTAAACAAAGCATTTGGCGGGCTTCGCGCCGTCAGCGATCTCACCTTCGACGCTGCGCCCAATCGGATCACCTCGATTATCGGCCCCAATGGCGCCGGCAAGAGTACGGCGTTCAACCTGATCTCGGGACGGCTGAAACCGGATTCCGGCACGGTCGAGCTGGACGGTCGCGATATCACAGGACAGCCGCCCTACGCGCTGGCGCGCATTGGGGTCGCGCGCTCCTTCCAGATCACTAACCTGTTTTTCGGGCTAAGCGCTTTGGAAAATGTGCGGCTCGCTTGCCAATCGCGCGAACGGCGCAACACGTATCTCGGGCGATTGGACCGGCCGTCGCGTCCGCTTGCACGCGCCGAAGCGATCCTCGAGGAGTTTGGCTTGCGGGATCGTGCCGACGAGTTGACGCGCAACCTATCGCACGGCGATCAGCGGCGTATCGAAATCGCCGTATGCATGGCGCTCGATCCCAAGCTGCTGATGCTGGACGAGCCGACGCAGGGAATGTCGCCAACGGAAACGGTCGAGTTCGACGCGCTCATCAGGCCGCTCGCCGGACGCGTGACCGTTCTCCTGATCGAGCACGATGTCGATCTGGTGATGAGCCTTTCCGATCATGTCATCGTGATGCATCAGGGCGATAAGCTGTTCGAGGGAGGCCCTGAGCAGGTGCGCGCGAGCGAACGTGTGCGAGAAGCTTATCTGGGAGTGGACGATGCCGCTACTTGAGGTGGATCAGCTGCACGTGCGCTACGACTACGCGCCAATCCTGCATGGCGTCTCCTTCAGCGTGGATGCCGGGGAGATCGCCAGCGTCTTTGGGCGCAACGGCGCGGGAAAAACAACCTTGTTGCGCACCATCATGGGCTGGCTGCGCCCGAACGGCGGACGCATTGTCTTCAACGGCGAAGAGATCGGCAGGCTTTCGCCCGATCGCATCTTCCGCAAGGGGATCGGGTTCATCCCGGAGGACCGGCGCATATTTCCCAATTTGACGGTCGAGGAAAACCTCAGCCTCGGTCTGTTCGCCCGCTGGCAGAGCCGCGCCGAGCAACGGCGTCAGCTCGACCGAGTTTATAATCTGTTTCCGCGCCTGCGCGAGCGTCGCACGCAATCGGGCAAGACGCTGTCGGGCGGCGAGCAGCAGATGCTGGCGATCGGCCGCGCCTTGGTGGGCTCGCCCCGGCTCTTGCTGGTCGACGAGCCCTCAGAAGGCCTCGCGCCCATGGTGGTCACCGAAATCTTCCAATCGCTGACACGCATGCGCGACGCCGGGATTGCGGTGCTGCTGGTGGAGCAGAACGTGCGACGCGCGTCGGCCATCAGCAACTCTTGCTACGTGATGGAAAAGGGCCGGATCATCCAGCATGGCGCTCCGGTCAATATCCTGAAGTACGAAGAAATCCGACAACGGCTCTCAGTGTAAGAGGACACGTATGACGACGCAGACTCTGGATCAAACGCGGGCGGGGCAGGAGGCAGAGGCTAATATGGCGCCTAAGGCAGCGCCGAAATGGCCGGACCAGATTTTCCAAAAGCTGCGCGAGGCGGAAGTCACTCAGGTTACCTATGTGCCGGACGCCGGACATGCGCGCCTCATCGATCTTTGCCATCAAGACAGCGATATGAAGACGACCGTGCTCACCACCGAAGAGGAGGGCATCGGCGTGCTCGCCGGCGCCTGGCTGGGCGGTGATCGCGGCGTCCTGCTGATGCAGAGCAGCGGAGTCGGCAACTGCATCAACACGCTGTCGATGGCGCGGGTGTGCGGCTTTCCGCTAGTCATGATCGTCACCATGCGCGGCCAGTGGGGCGAGGCGAACCCGTGGCAGGTGCCGATGGGCCAGATCACCGCGGACAACCTGCGGCTCGCCGGCGTCGTCGTCTACGAGGTCAGCGATCCCGATATGGCGGCCTTGGCGGTAGAGGCCGCGGCGCGCATCGCCTTCAATGGCGGCCTGTCGGCAGCGGTGTTGCTGTCGCAAGGCATGCTCGGAACGAAACTGTTCAAGGAATAAGATCATGCAAGAACAAGACGACAAGCTCCGGCGGCGCAGCACGGTCGCCCGTATTCTGGCCGACCGCGGCGACATCCTCGTGGTCACTGGGCTCGGCTCGACGACCTATGACTGTGCGGCCGCCGGCGACCATGCCCTCAACTTCTATCTTTGGGGCGCCATGGGAAGCGCGGTCATGGTCGGCTTCGGCCTCGCCATGGCGCAGCCGAAGCGCCGCGTCTTGGTGATCACCGGCGACGGCGAACTGCTGATGGGTCTCGGCGCCTTGGCGACCGTCGGCGCAAAGCGGCCGGAAAATCTGGCGGTCGCGGTGATCGACAACGAGCGCTATGGCGAAACCGGCATGCAACGCACCCACACCAGCGCTGGTGTCGACCTTGCCGGCATCGCCAAGATGGCCGGCTTTCGCGAGACGTTGGTGGTGCGGGAGGCGGCCGAGCTCGAGAAGGCGGTGCCGCAGCTGCATCACGCCAAGGGCCCGGTGCTGGCGGTGATGAAGGTATCGACCGCACCTGATCCACTGGTGCTGCCGCCCTGGGACGGGCCTTACCTGAAGATGCGTTTCCGCCATGCGCTGCTTGGCGACAAGGCCGCTGCGTGACAACACGATCACGGATCAGTCACATGCCAAATATGCCGCAATACAAGATGTACATCGACGGCGAGTGGGCTGCCGCCGAATCGGGCGAGTGGTTCGAGACATTCGACCCCTATGCCGGCAGCCCGTGGGCGTTGGTTGCGCGCGGCGGCAAGGCTGACGTCGGACGCGCGGTGGATGCCGCCTATCGGGCGTTCAAATCGGGCGACTGGCCGAAGCTCAAGCCGACCCAGCGCGGCGCATTGTTGCGGCGGCTGGGCGACTTGATCGCGCGCGATGCGGAGAAGCTGGCCGCGCTCGAGGTGCGCGATAACGGCAAGCTGCTCGCCGAGATGGGCGCGCAGGTGCGTTATCTGCCGCAGTGGTATTACTATTATGGCGGCTTGGCCGATAAGATCGAAGGCTCGGTCATTCCGATCGACAAGGCCGATACCTTCAACTTCACCAGGCATGAGCCGATCGGGGTGGTCGCTGCCATCACGCCGTGGAATTCGCCGCTGTTGCTGGCGTCATGGAAGCTCGCGCCTGCGCTCGCGGCTGGCTGTACGGTCGTGCTCAAGCCGTCCGAACACACGTCGGTCTCGGCGCTGGAATTCTGCAAGCTCGTCGAGGAGGCCGGTTTTCCTAAAGGCGTCGTCAATGTCGTGACCGGATTCGGTCCCGAAGTCGGCGAGCCGCTGGTCGCGCATCCGAAGGTTGCCAAGATCGCCTTTACCGGCGGCGAGCTGGGCGGCCAGAAGGTCTATGAGAGCGCCGCCCGCGGCCTCAAGACGGTCACGCTCGAACTCGGCGGCAAATCGCCGAATATCGTGTTTGACGATGCCGTCATCGAAGATGCGGTCAAGGGCGTGATTTCCGGCATCTTCGCCGCCACCGGCCAGACCTGCATCGCCGGCTCGCGTCTTCTGGTTCAGAAGTCGATCGAAAAATCGTTTACCGAAAAGCTGGTCAAGTTCGCCGCCACGGCGCGCATGGGCGATCCGATGAACCTGGAGACCCAGGTCGGACCGGTGACCACGCGGCAGCAATACGACAAGATCCTCGGCTACATCGATATCGCCAAGCGGGAAGGCGCCCGGTTGGTGCTCGGCGGCGCGCCCGCCAAGCGGCCGGAATGCGGCAGCGGCTGGTTCGTGGAGCCGACCATCTTTGTCGGCGTCAATAACCAGATGCGCATCGCGCGCGAGGAGGTGTTCGGTCCCGTCCTCGCCGTCATTCCCTTCGAGGACGAGGAGGATGCGGTCGCCATCGCCAACGACAGCCCCTACGGGCTTGCCGCCGGCGTATGGACGAGCAGTATCAAGCGGGCGATCCGCACCAGCGAACGGCTGGAGGCCGGCTCGGTCTGGGTCAATACCTACCGTGCCGTCAGCTATATGTCGCCGTTTGGCGGCTACAAGCGCTCGGGGCTCGGCCGTGAGAACGGCCAAGACGCCGTCTGGAGCTATCTGCAGACCAAGAGCGTCTGGATCTCGACAGCGGATTCCGTCGCCAACCCCTTCGTGTTGAGATGATGGATTCGATGATGACCACGGGTTCCGGCGCGCAAGGCGCCTTTGACGACATCCGCGCGGCTGTGCATGAGCTATGCGCGCGCTTTCCCGGCGAATATTGGCGCGAGCTTGATCGCGAGCGGGCCTATCCCAAGGCCTTCGTCGATGCGCTGACCGAATCCGGCTTCCTGGCCGCGTTAATTCCCGAGGATTATGGCGGCAGCGGCCTGCCGATGAGCGCCGCCATCGTAATCATGGAGGAAATTCATGCCGCCGGCTGCAATGGGGCGGCATGCCACGCCCAGATGTATACGATGGGAACCTTGCTGCGCCATGGCAGCCCCGAACAGAAGCAGCGTTATCTGCCCGAGATTGCCAGCGGCAAGTTGCGGCTGCAGGCGTTCGCCGTGACCGAGCCGACTTCAGGCACCGATACGCTGAGCTTGCGCACCACGGCGGTGCGCGAGGGTGACCACTTCGTGGTGAACGGCCAGAAGATATGGACCTCGCGCGTCGAGCATTCCGATCTGATGATCCTGCTGGCCCGCACCACGCCGCGCGACAAGGTGAAGCAGCGCAGCGACGGCTTGTCCGTGTTCATTGTCGATCTGCGCAAGGCCAAGGGCAATGGGCTGACCATCCGCCCGATCCGCACGATGATGAATCACGCCACCACGGAAGTCTTCTTCGACAACCTGAAGGTGCCGGCGGAAAACCTGATTGGCGTGGAGGGCAAGGGTTTCCGCTACATCCTGTCGGGCATGAATGCTGAGCGCATTCTGATCGCCTCCGAATGCATCGGCGACGCCAAATGGTTCATCGGCAAGGCGGTGGCTTATTCGAAGCAGCGCGTTCTGTTCGCCAGGCCGATCGGACAGAACCAGGGCGTGCAATTTCCCATCGCCCAGGCCTATGCGCAAATGTGCGCGGCGGAGCTGATGGTGCGCCAGGCAGCCGATTATTACGATAACGGTCGCGACTGCGGCGCGGAGGCGAACATGGCCAAGCTGTTGGCGGCGGATGCGTCCTGGGCGGCGGCGGATATGTGCCTGCAGACCCACGGCGGCTTCGGCTTTGCCGAGGAGTTCGATATCGAGCGCAAGTTCCGGGAAACTCGGCTCTACAAGGTGGCGCCGATTTCGACCAATCTGATCCTCTCCTATATCGCCGAGCACGTGCTCGATTTGCCGCGGTCCTACTAGAGCATTTTCCGGCGAAGTGGGAGCCGGTTCGCCGCAGAAAATGCGACCACAAAAAGATAACCTGAGCAAATTCCGATTCCATTGGAACGGAATTCGCTCTGATAGCTTGAGGGCGTTCCGGTGGTGTCGCTGGAGCAGGCGGTGGCCGCGTCCATGTGCTCCTGCCGACTGGCCGAGCATCGGGGTTATTGGGCTATATTTTCGTGCCGTACGAATTGTTTGGTGCCCAGGGGCGGAATCGAACCACCGACACCGTGATTTTCAGTCGCCTCGATTGATAACCTAAACGGCTGCTTCAGTTCGCTTTTTTATTGCTGACAACTTCCTCAGCAAGGCGCTAGTAAGTCAGGCTGGAGATTTCTGCGAACGATCGTGAACAGCACAGAAATACAAGCATTTGCATATAGTTATATAAATTTCGCCATCCACTACAATTCATCTCTATCCGCTCCTAGGCACATGATGGGCACATGCTTGATCCCGGAACGTTCACACGGCGGGGTGCACGCGCCCGCCCCGGTCTGGCGTTCGAGTGCGACACCGACCGCCCGCAGTGAAGGTTGCCCTCACCTATTTGTGCGCCTACGTTTTTTTACTGCTAACCCGCTCATTCGCTAATTGTCCGTCGTCAGAGATATTGAGACAATGAGCGGCGCAAATTAAGGGAGGCTCTGGCTCGTCTCATTGATGATGTTACGCGGCTTGCTGTTGATGCTGCAAGCGACGCAAGGCGATGGTCTGGCGTTTGATCCTTTCTCTCTGCAGCAGGATTGTTTGGCTGCGTCCGAAGTAGACGTCGGCCGGGGTTAGATTACCGATGCTCTCGTGATAGCGGTGATGGTTGTAGTCGGCCACGAAGGCTTTGATCTGCTCTTCCAGATCGCCCGGCAGGTAGTAGTTCTCCAGCAGGATGCGGTTCTTCAGCGTCTGGTGCCAACGCTCGATTTTGCCCTGCGTCATCGGGTGGTATGGAGCCCCGCGGACGTGGGCCATCTCGTGGCGCTTCATCCATTTCGCCAAGTCATCCGAGATGTATGACGAGCCGTTGTCTGACAGCAGCTGTAAGCGCCGGAGCAAAAATCCCTCAGTGAAGCAGCCGAGTTGGTCGGTTGCGCCGGAGTAAAAATCCGGCAGTTGGAAGCCCTGTGCCTGCGACGGCGAAGGGCGAGGGATGAAGCAAGTGGAGCTCTATGCGAAGGTTCGATATGCGGTTCAGGTTGAGGGACTGAGCGAGCGGGCGGCGGCGCGGCGGTTTGGGATTGATCCGCGGACGGTCGCCAAGATGATGGCGTTTTCTGTTCCGCCTGGTTATCGGCGGTCGCGGCCGCCGGCGAAGCCGAAGCTGGGCGCGTACATTGCGACCATCGACAATATCCTGGCGGACGACAAATGCCGGCCGAAGAAGCAGCAGCATACGGCGAAGCGGATTTTCGAACGGCTTCGCGACGAGCACGGCTTCACGGGCGGCATCACGATCGTGAAGGACTACGTGGCCGGTTGGCGGCAACGATCGCAGGAGATGTTCGTGCCGCTGGTGCATCCGCCTGGCCATGCCCAGGTGGACTTTGGCGAGGCCATCGGCATCATCGGGGGCATCGAATGCAAGATTCACTTCTTTGCATTCGATCTGCCGCACTCGGACGGTTGTTTTGTGGTGGCCTATCCGGCGGAGACGACCGAGGCCTTCTGCGACGGCCACGTTCAGGCGTTCGCGTTTTTTGGCGGCGTGCCACGGTCGATTTTATACGATAACACCAAGCTTGCAGTGGCCCGCATTCTTGGCGACGGCAAGCGCCAGCGGACGCGGACATTCACCGAGCTGCAATCGCACTACCTGTTCGAGGACCGGTTCGGCCGACCTGGCAAAGGCAACGACAAGGGCAAGGTCGAAGGGCTGGTCGGCTATGCGCGGCGGAACTTTCTGGTGCCGATCCCAGCGTTCGCGAGCTTTGCGGCGTTGAACGCCCATCTGCTGGAGTGTTGCCGCAAGCGCCTGGGTGACCGCCTGCGCGGCCATGACGAGACGATCGGCGACCGACTGGAGCGCGATCTTGCCGCCTTCCGGATACCGCTGCCGGCGCCTTACGACGCCTGCGAGAAGGTTGCGACGAAGGTCTCCTCGCTGTCGCTCGTGCGGTATCGACGCAACGACTACTCGGCGCCGACGACCTACGGTCACCGCGACGTGCTGGTGCGCGGTTACGTCCATGAGGTGGTGATCTCATGCGGCGCGGAGGTGATCGCGCGTCATCCGCGGTCCTATGAGCGCGAGGACTTTGTGTTCGATCCGTTGCACTATCTCGCCCTGATTGAGCAGAAGATCAACGCGCTCGACCAGGCCGCGCCCCTGGCGGACTGGCGACTGCCCGAGGAGTTTGCTGCGCTGCGCCGCCTGCTCGAGGCTCGCCTGGACAAGCAAGGCAAGCGAGAGTTCGTTCAGGTCTTGCGCCTGATGGAGGCGTTCAGGATCGAGGAGGTGACACTTGCCGTGCGCGATGCCATGGCGCGCGGTGCCCTCAGCTTCGACGCCGTGAAGCATCTGCTGCTGTGCCGGATCGAGCGCCGGCCGCCGCGCCTCGACATGACGATCTACCCCTATCTGCCCAAAGCTGTCGTCGCGACCACCTCGGCCAAGGCCTATCTGGGTCTGCTCACGGGAGTGGCGTCATGACCGATACCCCGCAGGTTCTCCTGGCGCACCACCTCAAGACGCTCAAGCTTCCGACCTTCCTGCGCGAGTACGACAAGGTGGCGCGCCAATGCGCCGCCGAGGGCGTCGACTATCCGCGTTATCTGCTGCGGCTCGCCGAGCTGGAGTTGATTGATCGCGAGCGGCGTACGATCGAGCGCCGCATCAAGGCGGCCAAGTTCCCGACCGTGAAGAGCCTCGACAGTTTCGACTTTGCGGCCTTTCCGTCGTTGAACAAAGCGCTGGTGATGGAGCTGGCGCGATCGGAATATGTCGCGCGGCGCGAGAACATCATCGCGGTCGGCAACAGCGGCACGGGGAAGACTCACGTCGGTCTGGGACTCGGTCTTGCAGCCTGCCAGAAGGGCCTGTCGGTCGGCTTTACCACCGCCGCCGCTCTCGCGCACGAGCTGATCGAGGCGCGCGACGACAAGCGCCTCTTACGCCTGCAGCGCCAGTACGCCGCCTACAAGCTGCTGATCATCGACGAACTCGGATACGTGCCGCTGTCGCAGACCGGCGCCGAGTTGCTGTTCGAGGTCTTCAGCCAGCGTTACGAACGGGGCGCCACCCTCGTGACCAGCAATCTGCCGTTCGACGAATGGACCAGCGTATTCGGGTCCGAGCGATTGACCGGTGCCCTGCTCGATCGTTTGACCCACCATGTCCATATTCTCGAAATGAACGGCGAAAGCTACAGGCTCGCCCAAAGCAAGCGACGCGCGAAACGCTCCAGACCCGATTCATCATCCGATGGGCCGCCGGATAACTGACCCGCCATCACCAGACATCATGCGTTCGCGACCATAAACAAGCGCGCATCGCGGCTCCCGGATGATCGCTCGGTGCGCGCTCTCGCCGTCAAGCCCCGCGCCAGAAGCGCGCCGCTACGCGGTTGCAGGGCTTGACCGCTCGCGCGACCGAGCACACCCGCCTTCCGTGCCGCATAGCCCAATCAACGAAGCGCCAATCCCGTCGTGATGCAATTTTGCTCCGGCCCGCCGATGCAATTTCTCTCCGGCGTTGACAATTGGCCGATGCTGGACCCTGGCTTTGTCGAGCCCTGAAGCATCGAGCGCCAATTGGAGCGTGGCGGTGACGTCCTCGGCTTTCATGGTGGCGCACAGCTTCCAGGCGATGATGTAGCGGGAGAAGTCGTCGAGGACGGTCGACAGGTAGAACCAGCCCCAGCCGATGACCTTGAGTGGAGTAAGAAGCGCGGCTGCGCTTCTCCTCCCCGAACCGTACGTGCGCCTTTCAGCGCATACGGCTCTCCATTCAAGCTTGGCCCATGGCCATAGCAACATCATGATAGCGTGAGGTGACGGTGCTGCGGATTTCGCTCCGGAGGATGTACGGATTGTTCTCCGGGTTCCGTCACCGGAACTGCGCCTTTGGACTGGTTACCATTCGGCGCAGCGCCTTGCCGACAGGATTTCCACGTTCACTTCGTCCATGGATAAGCCAGGTCTTTGCCTTGCCTGCCTCCGGCGCTCGATACCAGCTCCGCATCAGAGGTTTGATGCGTGACCGATATTTCCGCGCCAGCCAGTGCGCCAGTTTCCAGAACACGACATGGTCGATGCGCCGGAAGGTGCGTGCTGTGAAGTCGGTGAACTTGTAGAAGGCCGCCCATCCCGCCAGTTGGCGATTCAGGCGGTCCACCATGTCGACCTTGCCAACATCATGATTGCCGGAAAGGGTCTCGGTCAGTTTGCGAACAAACGCCTTGGCCTTTTCCTTGGGTATCGTCGTGACAACGGACATATGCCCGTTCGCCCCCCGCTTGCGAATGATCCGGTGCCCCAGAAGGACGAACCCGTCATCGACGTGGGTGATATGGGTTTTCTCCATATTCAACGTCAGCTTCAGGCGACCTTCCAGGAACGCTCGGCATTCCTCGCGTATCTCCATGGCATGGGCCTTCGTCCCTTTGACGATGACCACGAAGTCATCAGCGTAGCGACAGTAGGCAACAGC
>CAWIXM010000006.1:0-86401 GCA_963840055.1 uncultured Alphaproteobacteria bacterium
GTTGCTGAGTTCGCCGTCTTCGAAAGTGGTTGTGCTTTCGGAAAATGCCTGGGACATCGGCATTTTCTCGAAGAGGGTGACCGAGAAAACCTGGAGCAAAGTGTAGAGAGAGGCCTCCAAGCCGAGGCGCTTCTTGACGATGGCAACCAGGACGTAGACGGAAACCGCGATCCATATTTGCGTCTTCACCGCGTTGTCCGAAGTGCCATAAAAAGACTTGATCCGCAAGTGCTGCTTGATCCATTTGAAGAACAGTTCGATCTGCCAGCGGCTTTGTAAAGGTCGCAGATCGATGCCGCCGGCAGGAAAATGGTTGGTAAGGAAGACAAGCTTCCCGTTGCTGCTTCCTCGAAACGGATCCGTCTCAGATGTACGGGATAGTCCTTGCTGGTAGAAACCATCCAATGCGATGGTCTGGTCGGCAATGATACCGGTCGCTCATCTGTCGGCGCCGAGTACACGCGGTAATCGCAGGTTCTACTTGGCTCGGGTGACGAAGAAGCGCCGCCTGCTGCAAGTGTAAAGGTCGCAAAGTCGATATAGCCGCTGTCCATGACGTAGATGGCGCCCGCTTCGGGGACAGCGAATCGAGAGCGTAACGTCGTGCAGCTTGCCGCTTGAGATGCGAATAAAGGTGGGGATGTTGCCGCGCAGGTCGAGCAGCGTATGCATCTTCACCGCCGCCTTGGTGGAGCGAAAGTGCGCCCATGGAAACAGCGACAGGCACAGATCGATGGTCGTGGAATCCAGAGCATAGACCGTGTTGGCCAGCTCCATGCCCAGGCTTTCGCTGGCATAGAGCTTCCTCGCATGGGCAATCAGACGGTGAGCGAACTCCGCGTAAATGCGCCAGTCGCGCGTCTCGTTCGCGTCGGCCAGAGTCGATCGTCGGACCGGCTCGCGAAAACCAATGTGATAGAGTTTCGACGCGCGCGCCGATAGGCAGACCTCGATATCGCGCAGGCTCTCTCGATAGGTCAGTTGCGCAAACGCCATCGCGCGGTATTGCTCGGCACAACACAGCGTTCGCACCCGGGCGTCGCCACCGTAGCGGGTAACAATCCGCGCAAAAGTGCTCCAAGGCAGAAAATCCATCAGCTGGGCGAAAAGCGTCTTGCCGATGTTCACGGGCGACTCCTCGGAAAAACTCCGAATAGCGCCCGACCAAGTTCAAATCGACACCACCCATTTTCGGTGGCAAGCTCCTGCCAGATCAGCTCTTTCCAGAACGCTCCTCACCGTCAACCGGACACCAGTGAAGCCTAGATTAGGCGGTTTTTGAGATAATACGGTACGCTACGGGGGGTGGGCCATGAGGAAATTCCTACTTGCAAGTGTTGCCGCGCTCGGGCTTGCCGGGACGGCCTCTGCCGCCGACTTGGCGGTGAGGGCCCCCGTGCCTGTGCCACTTTTTACCTGGACCGGATGCTATCTCGGCATCAACGGCGGCTGGATCAAAGGCGCTGACGACTACTCCATTAGCCGGCGGGTGCTTTATCCATACCCCGACAAGGCCACGCCCGCTGACAACGCCCTGCTCGCCCAGTCTTATAGCAGCGATGAGTCCGCTGGAACTTTCGGCGGTCAATTCGGCTGCCAATATCAGGCGGGCTGGCTCGTGATCGGCGGCGAATGGGATGCCAACTGGAGCGGCTTGAAGGAAGACAATTACTTCACTTATCCCGCGATCGCTTGGGTCAGCGATCCGACCTTCGCTTGGCCGCCACGGTCGGTAAGAAGCCACAAGCAGCTCGATTGGTTCTCGACTGCGCGGGTGCGCGTCGGCGCCGCTTGGTGGGATCGCGTGCTGCTCTATGCAACGGGCGGCGTGGCAATGGGTGCGCTGGACGCCTACACCCTTGTCGGCCACGACAACCTCGCTGATCCATCTGATGGCCTCCGTCCGGATTTCTTCGGCGGTTATCGTGAAAACCGCATCGGCTGGACCGTCGGCGGCGGCTTCGAATGGGCCTTTGCCGCTAATTGGACCGCCAAGGCCGAGTTCCTCTATCTCGACTTCGGCTCGTTCGACTACATCTCGCCCGGCTATCGTTTCGACGGCGAATTCCTTGGCAGGACTTACCATACCAGCATTGATACGAAGGAATATGTGGCGCGTGTCGGCATCAACTATCTGTTCCACCTCGGGCCGGCTGTGGCCCCGGTTTATGCGCGTTACTGAGCAGTCTCTCCTTCCAGACTTCAAACCCCGGGCTTCGGCTCGGGGTTTTTTATTGCGCCCATTCAACAGTGAAGTGCAACGGGCAGATTTCTGGCGCTGAAGAAAATCTCGCGAGGGGTTTGGTAGCCGAGTATCTTTCTGGGGCGAGAGTTGAGTTTGTCCTCGACCCTTTGGACATCGGCATCGGACAAAATAGAGAAGTCGGAACCTTTTGGGAAGTATTGCCTGAAGAGGCCGTTAGTGTGTTCGTTGAGGCCGCGTTCCCACGAGTGATAGGGCTTGGCAAAATAGGATAGTGCCCCCAGCGAGGTTGCGATTTGGGCGTGAGAGGTGAACTCTTTTCCATTGTCGTAAGTGATTGTTTCGATTTGGTCAGCGAGCGGCAAAAGCACGCGTGCGCAGGCCTGCACGCACAGAGTCCGCGTTCTTGTCCGGCAGTTTGGCGAGCTTGGTGTATTTGGAGGTTCGCTCGACGTGCGACATGACAACGCCTTTGTGATTGGCGCCGATAATCGTGTCGGCCTCCCAGTCTCCGATGCGGATTTTTGCGGCGACAATAGGAGGCCGCTGATCGATATCGACGCGGTTCGGAATCAGCCCGCGCCCCGAATTCTTGCCCTTGCGCCTGTTGTATTTTTTGCCGCTGTGACGCAAGTGAAGATACAGCGTGCCCCCGTCTTTCTTGTCTTTCCAGACATGCTGATAGATGTGCTCGTGACTGATAAAGGCGACGCCATCCTTCGCCAGACGCCCGCTGATCTGATCGGGATCTCCACTGCTGTTGCGTCAGTTTTTCTTCGATCAGCTCCACCAAATCTGGCGTTATTTTGCGCGGCTTGTCCGAGGCCTCTTGGCGTCTCTGCGAGGCCTTCTCGTGCGCTTGCTTGAAGCGATAGCCGCGCGCGCCGGTGTTGCGAACAAGCTCGCGGCTGATCGTCGACGGATCGACGCCAATTTGCCGCGCGATGTGGGCTTGCGAGTGGCCGCTTTGCAAGAGCGCGTAAATCTGGCAGCGTTGTTCGCAGGTCAGATGGAGATAGCCTTCGGGCATTTCTCCTCTGTGAGATGTGCTGTCCCACGCAAGGATAGTCTTCCATCTGACCGCCAGAAAAACCGGCATACACAACATGGAAAAGTCTGGCGGGAGAAAACGTCGGCCTTAAGGGTGCTCGCTGCGCTCGCATCGTCTCCGGCGACTAAAGCCCTTGACCCCGACCCTTTCCCCGCCACTCACTCCGCCATGCCGTCTATGCTGCCCGTTGCACTTCATGTTGAATGGGCGTTGCAATAAAAATAGTGGTGCGGGTTACATTAATCGAGAAACTTAATCGCAATGTCGGCTTCGGGTCAGACTCAGGCATTCGGCGGTATTAGCGCAATGCCCGGTTTGCCGGAAAGCGGCCATGGCTGGGCGATTGTGAGTACGCGCCCTAACTAATAGGATGCGGACTTGCGATGGCAGGCCGCGTCGCGTTCATGCTTGTTCCATCGCGGCGCGGACCGCGTCGAGCGCGTCGGGGGTATCGATGTCGATGAGCGCAGCGTCGTCGGCCATCGCGACCTCGACGACCGCTTCCGGATAGCTCGCGATCAGGCCGCGCGCCCCGACATCGCCGGTCAGCGCCGAAAGATCGGGAAAGAACCGTCGTGACCACACGACCGGGTTGCCGCGCTTGCCCGCGATGGTTGGGACCACGACCAATGCGCCGCGTTCGGGGTCGAACGCCGCGAGCAGGCGGTCGATCAGGCGAGCGTCCACTTGCGGCATGTCGCCAAGGCACACGATGACGCCGTCGGCGGCGTCTGGCGTCGCCGCTACACCCGCTTTCAACGAGGTTGACAAGCCGTCCGCATAGGCGGGATTGTGCACGAGCAGGACATCGAGACCCGCCAGGGCCGCCTCCACCCGCTCGCGCTGGTGACCGGTGACGACGATGACCGGCCGGGCGCGCGAGGCAAGTGCCGCTTCGGCGATGATGCGCACCAGCGGCCGGCCGCCGATCTCGGCGAGGAGCTTGTTCGGTCCGGCCATGCGGCTCGAACGGCCGGCCGCAAGCACGATCGCGGCGAGCTGCCGACCAGGCTTTTCCGCCGCTTCCCGCGGCTGCGGGCGGGTCACGATCTCCATCAGCAAGCCGCCGACGCCCATGCCGACGATCTGTTCGCGCGTCATCGGCAGCCCGCAGAGAAGGCGCGCCAGCACCCAGTCGAAGCCGTTCTCCTTGGGGCTGCGCGCACAGCCCGGCGCGCCCAGCACCGGACGACCGCCGATTTCGGCGACGAGCAGCAGGTTCCCCGGATCGACCGGCATGCCGAAATGCTCGATCCGCCCGCCGATCGCTTCAATCGCCGCGGGGATCACGTCGCGGCGGTCGGCGATCGCGGAGGCTCCAAACACGATCGCCAACTCGGCGCCAGCGCGGATTGCCTCGCCCAGGGCCTGCGCAAGCGCCTCACAATGGTGCGGCGCCCGCTTCTCAAACACGATGGCGGCGCCGGTGGGCGTCAGCCGATCAACGGTTACTTTGATCGTCTTGTCGATCACCTTGTCCGCCAGCCCCGGCAGCACGGTGGAGATGACGCCGATCTTGCGCAGACGATAGGGCGCGACGCGCACCAGCGGCGCGTCCGCCTGGGCTGCCGCCAGCGCCCGATCGCGCGCGGCGGCGGACACCGCAAAGGGGATGATCTTCACGGTCGCGATCATCGTGCCGGCCACCACCGGCGCAAAGGGAGAAAGCGTCGCGAACGTTATGTCGGGGTCGGCTGCGTTGAGGCGGTCGACGCCCGCCTTATCGACGACGAGCACGCCCGCCGCTTCGGCGAACAGATTGGCGCGCCCGGTGAATGCGCGGTCGACGTGAATCCCGTCCCCGGCGGCGGCCGCCGCAACCTCGGCCGCGGCAACATCCTCGGGCACGTCGCCTGCCTCGATCCGCGCAACCGTGATCGCGCTAAGCCCGGCGGCGCGCAGGGCATTGATCTCGGCATCGCCGATGACCGCGCCTTTCTTTAGCACGATTCCGTCCTGCCGGATCGCGTGCACGACGATGCCGCCTTTGGCCTCGGCTAACGGGACCGCGCCGAATTTCATGCCTCTCTCCAACTGTCCTTCAGTAGTTTGGAGGTCTGGGAGGGTTTGTCCAGGTGGAAGCGCCCGACTGCCGTTGCATCGGCAGATCAAAGCCGCACCTCATGCGACGATCGCATCATAGTCCGAGCGCGTCTGCCGCAGGGCTGTAGGGAAGATCAAGGGCATCGGCGACGGCGCGGCAGGTGATTTTGCCGTCGTGCACGTTCAGCCCGGCGCGCAGGTGCACGTCGTCGATTAGTGCGCGGGGAAAACCTTTGTTCGCCAGCGCCAATATGAATGGGCGCGTCGCCTTGTTGAGCGCAAATGTGGAGGTCCGCGGCACGGCGCCCGGCATGTTGGTCACGCAGTAGTGCACGACCCCGTCGACGACGTAGGTTGGATGCGAATGCGTGGTCGGGCGCGAGGTTTCCGCGCAGCCGCCCTGATCGATGGCGACGTCGACGATGACAACGCCCGGCTTCATCGCCGCCACGACATGCGCAGAAATTAGCTTGGGCGCGGCGGCTCCCGCCGTCAGGGCAGCGCCGACGACCGCGTCGGCCGAGACACACAATGGTTCGATCACCTCCGGCGCCGTTGGAACGATACGGACGCGTGCGCCGAAGATCTCCTCAAGTTCGCGCAAAGTGCCCGAGCTTCGGCCGACGATCGCGACATCCGCTCCCATGCCGAGGGCCACGGTCGCAGCGCTGCGTCCGACCACGCCGCCGCCGAGGACAACGACGTTGGCCGCCGGGGCGCCTTCGACGCCGCCGAGCAAAATTCCACGCCCGCCGTGCGGCCGCTCGAGGAAATGCGCGGCCACTTGCGGCGCCATGCGCCCGGCAACCTCCGACATCGGAGCGAGTAAAGGCAGCTTTCCTTTCGAATCGGTCACGGTTTCATAGGCGATGGCGGTGACGCCGGAGGCCATGAGATCGTGGGCCTGCTCGGGATCGGGCGCGAGGTGCAGATAGGTGAAGATCATCTGGCCGCGTTTGAGTTTGCGCCGCTCCGACGCGAGCGGCTCCTTGACCTTCACGATCAATTCGGCTCGTTGAAATATTTGGTCCGCGGTTGCGACAAGCTCCGCCCCCGCTGCGGCGTACTCGTCATTGCCGATGCCGGCGCCCTCGCCGGCTTTGGCTTCGATCGCAACGGCGTGACCGTGTTGCACCAATTCGGCGACTGTCGAAGGAATAAGCGCGACGCGGTATTCGTCAGGCTTGATCTCTTTCGGAACGCCGATGAGCATCGCCGTGCTCGTGCAGGGGTTGGCTTCCTGCGGGGCTCAGTGAACTGCCTCGCCCACGCCGGTCATCGCCGTCAGCGCCACGGGCAATGAGATCGAGCCCCATTCTCCGGGCGACGGATCAAAAATGCCAGCGCAGACGGCACCGCATCGGCCGCACTTGCCGTCGGTCGTCAACCGACAGGCGGTGATCTCGTAGCCGTTGCGTCCGATCAGAATTGCCCGGCAATCGTCGCAATAAGTGGCTTGGCCGACCGGATCCGGCACATTGCCGACATAAGCATAACGAACGCCATTCTTCATCGCGATCACACGCGCGCGCAGCAAGGTTCCGATCGGCGTCGGCGGGACGTCTCGCATCCGCCAATCCGGATGGAAAGCCGTGAAGTGCCACGGTACGTCGGGACCCAGCGCTTCCACAACCCATTGCGTCATCTGTTCGAGCTCGGCATCGGAGTCGTTGAAGCCGGGAATGAGCAAAGTGGTGATTTCCAGCCAAACCTGCGTCTCACGTTTCAGGTAGACGAGCGTATCGAGCACCGGCTGCAGGTGGGCGTAGCAGACCTTGCGATAGAACTCCTCGCTGAAGCCCTTCAGGTCGATATTGGCCGCATCGATATGGCGATAAAACTCGGCGCGCGGCTCCGGGCAGACATAGCCGGCGCTGACGGCGACGTTCTTGATGCCGCGGGCGCGGCAAGCGATGGCGGTGTCGATCGCGTATTCGTGGAAGATCGTGGGATCGTTGTAGGTAAAGGCGACGCTCGAGCAGCCGAGCCGCTCTGCCGTCCAGGCGATGTGCTCAGGACTGGCGCGCGTCGCCAGCACGTCGAGCTCCTGCGCCTTGCTGATGGTCCAGTTTTGACAGTACTTGCAGCCGAGATTGCAGCCGCCGGTGCCGAACGAGAGGACGGACGTGCCCGGCAGGAAGTGATAAAGCGGCTTTTTCTCGATCGGATCGACGCAGAAGCCGCTCGACTGGCCATAGGTCGTCGACACGATCTGGTCGCCCTCGCGTGCGCGGACGAAGCAGAATGCGCGCTGGCCGTCGTGCAGCCGGCAGAAGCGCGGACACAGGTCGCATTGGATGCGGCCGTCCTCGATCATGTGCCAGTATCGGCCGGGAAATGCGTTTGACGGTTCGGTCATGGCGCTGCCCTGTAACTCGGTCGACACCACGCCCCCGTCGGCGCAGCCTCTGGAACCGTGGCCCGGACGGATGGTCGTTCGCGACAGCGGCCGCCCCCAACGCGAGGCCATCCCGTCGTCAGACGAGAGCGATCACGTCAGTTAACAATACAATTCGGAAAACGAATTTGATCCGGGTCAAAATAACCCGGAGACTGAGCCGAAGCGCTGGCCTGAGCCCGGTCGCGCGCGCCCCGCAGATTTTTCGGAAGAGCGCGGCAGCCTGATCGCCAATGGCCAGCGGCTGTTGGAAGTGCGGCCGCGCTTCATAGATGAGATGAAAGACGCCGGACGGCCGCGGTTGGCCAAGCGTCGGGGCGGCGCTGTGGCAGAAGCCTGCGGCATCGATGTTGGGAGGCTCGCGGAGCCCGCCGGAGCTGCAAAATGCGGAGCGAGTATCGGGAGATCGACGAGGGTCGCAGCCGCCGCGAGAGGGCCAAGATGAGCCTCTCATGGCGGGTCGTCATCGTGCTTTTGATCGCGTCAATCGCCCTGGCTCTCTCATCGCGCTTCACGCGGCTATCCGCGCAAGCGACTGGGACCGCGCGCGAGGCCGTCGTCCTCGACATCGACGGGGCGATCGGCCCGGCGACGACGCTGTATCTGCGCCAGGGCTTCGCGGCGGCGGTTCGGCGCAACGCGGCGGTCATCGTGTTAGAGATAAATACGCCGGGCGGGCTCGACAGCGCCATGCGCGACATCATTGGCGACATGCTCGCCTCGCCCATTCCCGTCATCGCCTATGTGCATCCGAGCGGCGCGCGGGCGGCGAGCGCCGGCACCTATATCCTCTATGCCAGCCAACTTGCCGCCATGACGCCCGGTACGCATCTCGGCGCGGCGACCCCAGTGCAGCTCGGCGGCGGACGCCAACCGCTCGGCGGCGGCGGCGGTTCAGACCGGGGTAAGGATAAGGATAGCGCCAAGGACAGCGAAGCGCCGGCAGACGCTATGACCGCGAAGACGGTCAACGACGCGGTCGCTTATATTCGCGGACTTGCAGAACTGCAGGGACGCAATGAGGAATGGGCCGAGCGCGCCGTGCGGCAAGCCGCGACGCTGACCGCCGCCGCCGCGCTCAAGCTGGGCGTCATCGAGATCATCGCGCCGGACGTCCGCGACCTCTTGAGCCAAGCCGACGGGCGCATCGTCAAACTTCAGGGCGGCGCGGTCCGGCTCGAAACCGCCGGTTTGCGGATCAATCCCATCGCACCGGACTGGCGGGCGCAACTCCTCGCGGTGATCACCAATCCGAACGTCGCCTATATTCTCCTGCTGATCGGCTTCTATGGAATTCTGTTCGAATTCTTCAATCCTGGTACCATCGCCTCGGGGGTCATCGGCGCCATCGCTTTGCTCACGGCCCTGTTCGCCTTAAACCTGATGCCGATCAATTTCGCCGGCCTCGCCCTGATCGGGCTGGGCGTCGCTCTCATGGTGGCCGAAGCGTTTACCCCTTCATTCGGCATTCTGGGAATCGGCGGCGCGGCCGCACTCGCGCTTGGCTCGCTGTTTTTGTTCGAGGACGTGCCCGGGTTCACGGTTTCGATTCCGGTGATCCTGACTGCCACGGTTGCAAGCGCGCTCATCGTGCTCATCGGCCTTGCGGCGGCGCTGCGCGCCCACCGGCGCAAGATTGTGACGGGAGAGCCAGCGCTCCTGGGCAGCCATGGGCAGGTACTCGAATGGGCCGGCGGACACGGGCAGGTGCTCGTGCACGGCGAGCGTTGGCAGGCGCACGCAGCCACGGCGCTCGCCGCCGGACAGCGCGTGCGCGTGAAAGGGCGTGACGGACTCGATCTTCTCGTTGAGCCGGACGCCGAGCCGATCCCAATCGCAGGAGAGCGTCATGCCGATTAATCTCGATCTCATCACCTATGCCGTGATCGCTGCGCTTGTCTTGGCGCTGGCCTTTTCATCGCTTCGCATCGTGCGGGAATACGAGCGCGCCGTGGTGTTCACGCTCGGCCGTTTCACCGGCGTCAAAGGACCGGGGCTGATCATCCTGATCCCGTTCGTGCAGCAGGCGGTCCGGGTCGATCTGCGCACCATCGTGCTCGACGTGCCGAGTCAGGACGTGATTTCGCATGACAACGTCTCGGTGAAGGTCAACGCGGTGCTGTATTTCCGCGTGGTGGACGCCGACAAGGCGGTGATCCAGGTGGAAAACTTCATGGCCGCGACCAGTCAGCTGGCGCAGACCACGCTGCGCTCGGTGCTGGGCAAGCATGAGCTAGACGAGATGCTGGCCGAACGCGACAAGCTCAACCGCGATATCCAGAGCATCATCGACAGCCAGACCGACGCCTGGGGCATCAAGGTCGCCAATGTCGAGATCAAGCACGTCGATATCGACGAGAGCATGGTGCGCGCCATCGCCCGCCAGGCCGAAGCGGAGCGCAACCGGCGCGCCCGCATTATCAATGCCGAGGGCGAGCAACAAGCTGCGGAAAAGCTCGTCGAGGCGGCGACCATACTCGCCGCCAATTCCGGCGCCATGCAGTTGCGCTATTTTGCCGCCCTGCATGACATCGCTGGCGACCGTACCTCAACGATCGTGTTTCCGATCCCGGTCGACTTCATGTGGGAGGCGCTGTCGCCGAAGCGAGACGCGTGACGACGATACGATTGGCCCGGCTCGTCGGCGGCAGAGCCTTCGCCTACGAGGCGACCATCTCTTTCAGTCGCTGCGCGTCGCGCGGTGCGGCGCTTTTCTGGTCATTGTCGAAATACACATAGATGGTGCGGCGCTGGCGCTTCCACTTGGCGATCGCATCCGCCCACCGGTGCAGCGTTTTGTCGGGATAGTTGTCGCGGTACTCGCCGGTCGGCCCATGTCCGCGGACATAGACATGACGGGCGGTGATCTCCCAGGGTGCCGGCGCATCGTGATGGTCGGACAGGCACAGCGCGCAGCCATGGGCGTGCAACAGATCGAAAACCGTATCATCATACCAACTCGCATCGCGAAACTCGAAGGCATAGCGGTAGGCCGTCGGCAGCAATGGCAAGAAACCCGCCAGTCGCTCCTGGTCGGCGGTAAAATGCGGGGGGAGTTGGAATAGAACCGGCCCCGCCTTCGGCCCGAGCGCTTCGAGCCGGGTGACCATCAGCGCGATGCTGTTCGCGGATTTTTGCGACAGGCGTTTCCAGTGGGTGATGAACTTCGACGCTTTCCAGGCGAACACAAAGCTGCTCGGCGTCTGCTCGCTCCAGCCGCGCACCGCTTCGAGCGAGGGCGTGCGATAGAACGAGCCGTTGATCTCGGCGGTCGCGAACTGCGTCGCATACCAGGCGAGCCAGCGCGTCTTCGGCACGTCTTTGGGATAGAACGGGCCGCGCCAGCCGTCATAGGTCCACCCTGAGGTGCCAATGAAAATCTTGCTCATCCCGGCCGCCTTGTGATGGGCCCGCCTGTACCGCCGGGGCGACTGCCAAATCCTTCCCGCTTGTGGAATTTTTGCGGATTAGGGGCTAAGTGAGGGATGGCTTTGTCCTTGTGGAGGAGGACGCGTTCTTGGCGAAGCAACCTTTCGATTGGCGCAGCGCGAACCATAGCGCGAGCGGACGATCATAACCATGCTCACGCGTCCGCCGCGCGATCTGACCATGGCCGAAACCGTCCGCGTGCCGGGCGGCGCCCGCGTCGACCTGCTGCTCGTATCGGAGATGGTGGAGCCGGGATCGCGCGTGCTCGACGTCGGCTGCGGCGACGGGGAACTTTTGCAGCTCCTCGAGGCGCGCGGCGTCGATGGGCGCGGCATCGAGTTGTCGCGCGAAGGCGTCAACGAATGCGTCGCCAAGGGGCTGGCGGTGGTCCAGGGGGACGCGGATACCGACCTTGCCGACTATCCGAACGACGCCTTCGACTACGTGATCCTCTCGCAGACGCTGCAGGCGACCCGCCGTCCGCGCATCGTGCTCGAGCACATGCTACGGATCGGCCGGCACGCGATTATTTCCTTTCCCAATTTTGGCCATTGGCGGATCAGGTTGCAGATCATGTTTCGCGGACGCATGCCGCGGACGGCCAATCTGCCCGAGACCTGGTATGACACGCCCAACATTCATTTCTGCACGATCAAGGACTTCAGCGAACTCTGCCGGTTTGTCGGGGCGAAGATGGAACGGGCGATGGCGCTCGATCCGTGGGGGACGGCGCTCAAGATCGATGCGCCGTGGTGGTTCTGGAACTTGTTCGGCGAGCAGGCGGTGTTCCTACTGAGCCGGCGTCCGTGAACCGGGTTTTCCTTGATCGCCGGCCGTTCCGGGGCGCGCCGGGCGCTCGGAATCGTTCGCTTGCTTCGGTTCGGGCGGCTCGATGCTGCCGCACTTCTTGTCGATGGCGGCTTGGCGTAGCACCTTTTGATCGGCGCGCGCCTGGGCGAGGTCGGCCGAATACGCCACCGCGCTCACCACCGGCCCCGCCGTATCCTGATTGGCACGTTTCATCAGGTCGGTGAGGTGCTTTTCGCGGGCGATCGAGGCCGCAAGGCGCGCCGGCAAGTCCTCGCAACGGAGATAATCGTACTTGCCGGGCGCCGCGTACAACATGCCGAGGTCAAGATTGGCCGCGCAGCCGCATAGCAGCGGCGTCAGCAACGTCACCATCAGCAATACGCGCCGGAACGTCATTAAGCGTCTCTCACTCACCCGCCCGCGTCGATCCTCCTGGGCCGCGTTTAGCATAATGCGCGCGGAGGTAAAGCCTCCGCGCTCGTGGAGGACAGCGCAAGAGAATAACAAGCAAGCATGGCAAGAAAATAGTCCTGGACGCAATCGCCGTCACGGACGCGCCGCACCAATCCGCCAAGAAGGTAGGGCTGTGCCAAGCGTGCCGCATGCGCGATATGCGGTGCGGGCTGCACTCCGTTGCTCTTTCCTTGTGGGTGTGTAAGGTCGCGCCCGCCTTGCGCACTCGGAAGACCCCCTCATGGCTCGCGACGCTGTGGACATGACGCCGCTCGAATCGCGCGACGACCTCGTCGCGTGGTTCGCCGCCGGCGCAAAACCGCGCGAGGGTTTCCGCATCGGGACGGAATACGAGAAGTTCGGTTTCACCGTCGGCCGGCACGAGCCGCTGCCCTACGAGGGCAAGCGCGGGATCCGCGCGCTGCTCGAAGGTATGAAAATGCTGCTCGGCTGGGAGCCGATCATGGAGGCCGGCAACATTATCGGATTGCTCGACGTGACCGGCGGCGGCGCGATCTCGCTTGAGCCGGGCGGCCAATTCGAGCTTTCGGGCGCGCCGGTCGCGACGGTGCATCAGACCTCTGCCGAGTTGAATGCGCATCTCGCGCAGTTGCGCGAAGTCGCAGGGCCGCTCGGAGTCGCCTTCCTCGGATTGGGCATGGCCCCGACCTGGTCGCGCGCCGAAATGGCGGTGATGCCGAAGGCCCGCTATCGCATTATGACCGCCTACATGCCAAAGGTCGGCCGGCTTGGGCTCGACATGATGTATCGCACCTGCACGGTGCAGACGAACATCGATTTCTCCTCGGAAGCCGACATGGTGCGGAAGCTGCGCGTCGCGCTTGCGCTGCAGCCGGTCGCGACCGCCATATTCGCCAATTCGCCCTTCACCGAAGGCAAGCCGAACGGCTTTTTATCGTTCCGCTCGGAAATCTGGCGCGACACCGATCCGGCTCGTTGCGGCACGCTCCCCTGGGCGTTCGAGCCGGGCATGGGGTTCGAGCGTTGGGTCGACTATGCGCTCGACGTGCCGATGTACTTCGTCAAACGCGGCGACACCTATATCGACGTGGCCGGCCAGTCGTTCCGCGATCTGCTCGCTGGCAAGCTTGCAAGCCTGCCGGGAGAGCGCGCGACCATTTCCGATTGGGCCAACCACCTCTCGACGATATTCCCCGAGGCGCGGCTGAAGCGCTATCTCGAAATGCGCGGCGCCGACGTCGGCCCGACCCGGCGGCTTCCGGCATTGTCGGCCTTCTGGGTCGGCCTGCTTTATGACAACGTTTGTCTCGATGCCGCCTGGGACCTCGTCAAGGGATGGAACACGGAGGAGCGGCAGAGGCTTCGCGACCAGGTGCCGCGCCTCGGCCTCAAGGCGGAGATCGGCGGCCGTACGGCGCTCGATTTGGCGCGGGAATGCCTCGCCCTCGCCCATGCCGGGCTCGCACGCCGCGCCCGACTATCCGGCGGGCGGGACGAGACGATCTACCTCGAGCCACTCGACGAAATCGTCGCCCGCGGCCGGACACCGGCGGAAGAGCTGTTAGAGAAGTTCCATGGTCGCTGGGGCGGATCGGTGGACCCGGTGTTCGTCGAATGCGCATATTGAATTACGACGATGTGATGACGCAAACGAACCCGTCCAAGAGCGTATCTTACGCTTACTCGCATCTTGCTCTTGCGTAGCGCGGGGCACTAATGGGGGACAGGGTCGAGCTCAGGCAAGCGATCATGCGATGGGTTGTAGCGGCGACGGCATGCGTCGTCGTTTTTTGCCTGCTCGCCGGTCCAGCGTCGGCCCAGATCGGCTTCGACCGTAAGGGCGGCGACTACACGAGTTTCCCTGCACGATCGGGCGATCCGGCCGTCTGCGCGGCACGGTGCGAGCGCGACGCGCGTTGCCGGGCGTGGAGTTTCACCTATCCGGCCAACAACCATGGCGCGATCTGTTGGCTCAAGTCGCAAGTGCCCGCGCGCACGGCCGACAGTTGCTGCGTGTCGGGGGTGAAGGGGGCGGGCGTGACCGTACCGCGCGACGCCAGCAACGAAGTCGGCATCGACCGCACCGGCGGGGACTATCGTTCGCTCGATGTGCCGGCCGACCCATCCGGACAAACATGCAAGGCTGCGTGCGAAGCGGAGAGCCGTTGCCGCGCCTGGACCTATGTGCGGCCCGGCTATCACGGGCCGAACGCACGCTGTTTCCTCAAGGAGCGGGTCAGAACGCCGCGTCGTAAACCGTGCTGCATTTCAGGCGTGGTGAAGTAGGATATGGGGACGCCGGGTCTGCGCAATCCGCCCGGTCGCACCGACGGCCTACTTGCCGAGGGCGGTCTTCATGAAGGCAAGGGCGTCGCCGCTCGCCCATTCGGCCGGACCGGCGAGGGAGGCGATTTCGCAGCCTGACGGATCGATAATCAGAGTCGTCGGCATGCCGAACGCCTTGCCGATGGCCTTGAGTTCCTGAAAGACTTTGGCGCTGGGGTCGGCGTAATAGGCGAGGTCCTTGATACCGGTTTCGGTGAGCCAGGCTTTCGGCTTTTCGGGATCGCGCGTGTCGATATTCACCGCGACGATCTCGAAGCCCGGACCGCCGAGCTGGCGCTGGAGAGCGTCGAGCGCCGGCATTTCTTTCCGGCACGGCACGCACCAGGTGGCCCATAGATTGAGGAGAACGGTACGGCCGCGCCAGTCGGCCAAGCTCTTCGGCTTGCCCGCCGCGTCCTTGAAGTCGAGCGGCGGCAGCCGGCGAGGCGGATCGGCGATGACCAGAGCGGCGAGTTCGCCGCGGGCAAGCGGGGCGAGACGGCGGGCAAGATCGGCCGCCGACTGGCAGGCCGCGTCCTCCGGATTGCGCGCAAATCCACGAAGGCCGTATACCGCGCCGACGATTGCAATAGCAGCGAGCAGGCCGACGCCCCCGACAACGAGGGCGCGGCGCGACGGCCTGAGCGGTTTCTGGGGAGGCACGGTCATGAGCGGATCCGAGGAAAGGCCATGAGCAATAAGATGTGGGGTGGACGCTTCACAAGCGAGCCGGCGACAATCATGGCGGAGATCAACGCCTCGGTCGATGTCGACCGGCGGCTGTTCCGGCAAGACATCGCCGCCAGCAAGGCGCATGCCGAGATGCTCGCAAAACAGGGCATTATTTCGATCAAGGACGGCAGGGCGATCGCGCGCGGCCTCGATGCCGTTCTCGCCGAAATGGAGAGCGGCCGGTTCGCGTTCAAACGCGAACTCGAGGACATTCATATGAATGTCGAGGCGCGGCTGCACAAGCTGATCGGGCCGGCGGCCGGTCGCCTGCACACCGCCCGGTCGCGCAACGATCAAGTCGCGACCGACTTTAGGCTATGGGTGCGCGATGCGATCGATGAAATCGACGGCCTGCTCGCCGGCTATCAGCGCGTGCTCGCGGAGAAGGCGCTCGCTCACGCCGCCACCATCATGCCCGGCTTCACCCATCTGCAGCCGGCGCAGCCGGTGACTTTCGGCCATCATCTGCTCGCTTATGTGGAAATGGCGGCGCGTGACCGCGGCCGCTTCGCCGATGCGCGGACGCGTCTCAACGAATGCCCGCTCGGGGCTGCGGCGCTCGCCGGCACGTCGTTTCCGATCGACCGGACGATGACCGCGCGCAAACTCGGATTCGCCCGACCCGCCGCCAATTCGCTCGACACCGTCGCCGATCGCGATTTCGTTCTCGAGACGCTGGCGGCGGCGGCCATTACGGCCGTACATCTGTCGCGCTTTGCCGAGGAGATCGTGATTTGGACCTCGCCGCTCGTCGGTTTTCTTACCCTGTCCGATGCGTTCACCACCGGCTCCTCGATCATGCCGCAAAAGCGCAATCCCGACGCGGCGGAACTGGTTCGCGCCAAGACCGGGCGCATTGTCGGCGCGCTCGACGCGCTCCTGATGGTGATGAAGGGGCTGCCGCTCGCCTATCAGAAGGACATGCAGGAAGATAAGGAAGCCGCGATCGACGGGTTGACTGAGCTCTCCCTATGCATCGCCGCCATGACCGGCATGGTGGCCGACATGCGGCCGGACGCGGCGTGCATGGAGGCGGCAGCGGCGCAAGGTTACGCGACGGCAACCGATCTGGCCGACTGGCTGGTGCGCGAGCTCGACATGCCGTTCCGCGAGGCTCACCACGTTACCGGGCGAATCGTCGCCGCGGCCGAAAGGCTCGGCGTCGCGCTGGATGCGCTTCCTCTCGAGGAGATTCGGGCGATCGAACCGCGGATCGGGCCGGAGGCGCTGCGGGTGCTCTCCGTCCGGAATTCGGTAAAGACGCGGACGAGCTTGGGCGGCACCGCGCCCAAGAACGTGCGCGCCCAGGCGAAGCGCTGGCTCCGAAAATTGCGAGCGAAGTGATATTGGACGGCATTTCTGGCGGTGGAAGCGACGCCAACTGCGACGCTTCATTCGCGGATTGTTCGCACTTTCATGCGAAATGCTTTATGTTGGGGCCAGATTCCCGGGGGAGTGGACTTGATGCGTCGCGGTGATCGCTGGCTAATGCGCATGCTGCTGGTGCTCGGGCTTTTCGCCGCGCTGGGCCTCGCCGGCTGCGGGCGAAAATCGGACCTGGATCCGCCGTCAGCGACCATAGCCCCTGCACCCGGGGAGCCTGGGGCGCAACCAGCGGCGGGCCAACCGCCGCCGCAGGGCACGCCGCAGCCCGGGTCACCGTCGCGCGATCGAAGGTTCCTGCTTGATCCGCTTCTCAATTGACTCGCCGGCCACGGCGCTCGTATCGCAATTGGTTTCGCCGTTCCTGTGCCGATTGGCGCAACCGTCTCCTCGCTGAGAAGCGTATCAGCCAAGGCAGCCGATGCACCACTTCACATACCGCAACGGCGTGCTTCACGCCGAGGCGGTCGACCTCACGAGACTCGCGGCTGCGGTCGGCACGCCGTTCTACTGCTACTCCACCGCGACGCTCGAGCGGCACTATCGTGTTTTCGCGGGGGCGTTCGCGGACGTTCCCTCGCTCGTCTGCTACGCCATGAAGGCGAACTCCAACCAAGCCGTAATCAAGACCTTGGCGCGGCTTGGCGCCGGCGCGGACGTCGTCTCCGGGGGCGAACTGAAGCGCGCGCGGGGGGCCGGCATCCCTGTCGACAAGATCATGTTTTCAGGCGTCGGCAAGACGGCGGACGAACTCGCCGCGGCGGTGGACGAAGGCATTCTGTGCGTCAATGTCGAATCCGAGCCTGAACTCGAGCTTCTGTCCGCGGTCGCGGCGGTCAAGGGCCGTGCCGCCAATGTGTCGTTGCGGGTCAATCCCGACATCGACGCGCGCACTCACGCCAAGATCGCGACCGGGAAGGCCGAAAACAAGTTCGGCATCCCGATCAGCCGCGCCCGTGACGCCTATGCCCGCGCGGCCAAGCTCCCCGGCTTGCGGGTCACGGGGGTCGATATGCATATCGGCAGCCAGATCACCGCGCTGCAGCCCTTCGACGACGCCTTCGCGCTCCTGTCCGATTTCGTACGGATGCTGCGTGCGGACGGCCATGCGATCGAGCACATCGATCTTGGCGGCGGACTCGGAATTCCCTACCGGGACGACGACGAGCAGCCGCCGCATCCGGACGACTATGCCGCCGTGGTCAAGCGCGCGACTCGCGAGCTCGGCTGCATGCTGATCTTCGAGCCCGGCCGGCTCCTGGTCGGCAATGCCGGAATCCTGGTGACGCGCGCGATCTATGTGAAGCGGGGCGAAGCGAAGACGTTCGTCGTCGTCGACGCCGCCATGAACGACCTCGTCCGCCCGACGCTGTATGAGGCCCATCACGCCATCCGGCCGGTCCGCGAGCCGCCAGCCGGCGTGCCGCGCCTGGTCGCCGATATCGTCGGGCCAGTCTGCGAGTCGGGCGATTTTCTCGCGCTCGATCGCGAGATCGTCGCACCGGCGCCGGGCGATCTCCTCGCGATCATGTCGGCCGGCGCCTACGGCGCCGTGCAGGCGGGCACCTACAACACGCGTCCGCTCGTCCCCGAGGTCATGGTGAACGGCGACCAATGGGCGCTGGTCCGCCCGCGCCTCGATGTCGACGCGCTGATCGCGCTCGACCGCCTGCCGCCGTGGTTGTGATGGCCGCCTAGAAGCATTTTCCGGCGAAGTGGAAACCGGTTCGCCGCAGAAAATGCGACCACTGGAAGAATTTTGAGCGAGCGAATGACTATCTGGTGAAGACACCCGCTGGCGCGCATAGGCGCAAAAACTCGGACAGGTTCTGGTCTGTTACTTGCTTGAGCGAACCGGAGAGGCCGTCTGACAACTGCGTGATGTGACGCAATTCGGCCGCGGCCGGCTGCCAGATTGCGCCGTTTGCGTGTTATCAGAGGCAGAAACCACGCCGGAGACTGTAGAAACCGCGCCGGAGACTGAAGCATTCGCGCCCGGATACCCAGTGTGAGTCAATCGGCTAATCGGTCTGGCGCCGGCGGGCGCGATCGGCACGCGGCCTTCATCGAATCCGTTCTTTCCCGGGCGCGCTGGGCTTTGCTGTGGGAACGGCTATGGCCGGCCTTGGCATTGCCGGCGATGGCGCTCGGCGTGTTCCTGGCGGCATCGTGGATCGGCCTGTGGCTGTGGCTGCCGCCGTTGGGCCGCCTGATCGGGGTCGCTGTCTTCGGCATTGCTTTCGTCATTTCGCTGATCCCGCTGGCGCGGGTGCGGTTTCCAACGGTGGCTGATGGATTGCGCCGGCTCGACCGTAATTCCGGGGTCGCGCACCGGCCGGCGACCGCAGCCGCCGACACGATCGCAACCTCGCAGAGCGATCCGTGGGCGCTTGCGCTGTGGCAGGCCCATGTCGCCCGGGCGCTCTCTATCGCCGGCGCGCTCAGAGCAGGCTGGCCGTCGCCGAAGTTGGCCCTGCGCGATCCGGTGGCGCTGCGGGCGCTTGTCCTCATTCTCGGCGTTGCGACGTTTTTTGCGGCGGGCGACCAGCGCATGCGACGGATCGCCGCGGCGTTCGACTGGCAAGGCGTGGTGACGCCGGTCAGCTTCCGCCTCGACGCCTGGGTGTCGCCCCCGGTCTATACCGGCAGGCCCCCGGTCATACTGCCCGGCGTGCGTCCAGGCGAGGCGGTGCAGCAAACCAGCGCGACGCTGTCAGTCCCCGCTGGTAGCGTGTTGGTCGTGCGCACGAGTGGCGACGCCAAGTTCGACCTGGCGACGTCAGGCGGACTCTCGGAGGTCGGCGGCGATCCGCAGGCAAAAGCATCCGCGGGCGCCGACGAGCGGCGCTTTACCATCAATGGCTACGGGACGGCCGAACTGCGCGGAGCCGGCCACGACTTTGTCTGGACCTTCAATGCCATTCCCGATCATGGGCCGACGATCGCGCTTGCAAAGGACCCCGAGCAACAGGCGCGCGGCGCTCTCCAGCTCACCTACAAGCTGGAAGACGATTACGGCGTGGTGGAAGCGCGGGCGACCTTTGCGCCGAAGCAAGCCGATGCCGCCGCGGCGCCGCGCGCTTTGTTCGATCCGCCCGAGTTTCCCCTCGTCCTTCCGCAGACCCGGACCAAGAACGGCGTCGGCCAGACTATGAAGGACCTGACCGAGAGTCCCTGGGCCGGCGCCGATGTGACGATGACGCTGATCGCCCGGGACGAGGCGAAGAACGAGGGTCGCAGCGCTCCCTTCGAAATGCGCCTGCCGGAACGCATCTTCGTCAAGCCGCTCGCGCGCGCGCTGATCGAACAACGCCGCGAGCTTGCGCTCGACGCCGATGCGCGCGACCGCGTGACGATCGCCCTCGACGCGCTGGCGATGGCGCCCGAGCAGTTCACGCCGGAGGCGGGCGTCTATATCGGCCTACGCGCGATCTATTGGAAGCTCGCCCGCGCCAAGTCGGATAACGATTTGCGCGAGGTGGTCAATGAGCTGTGGGCAATGGCGACCCAGCTCGAGGACGGCGACGTCTCGGATGCCGAGGCGCAGTTGCGCGCGGCGCAGGAACGGCTGCGCCAGGCGCTCGAACGCGGCGCGAGCGAGGAAGAGATCAAGCGGTTGATGGATGAGTTACGCGCCGCGCTCGACAAGTTCCTGCAGGCGCTCGCCGAGGAAATGCGCAAGAACCCGCAACTTGCGCGCCCGCTCGATCCCAATGCGCGCCAATTGCGGTCGCAGGACCTGCGCAGCATGCTTGACCGGCTCGAACAGCTCGCCCGCTCGGGCGCGAAGGACGCCGCGCGCGCACTGCTCGAACAGCTGCAATCGATGCTGGAAAACCTGCAGATGGCGCGGCCAGGGATGCCCGGCGACGACAGCGACGACGACATGATGTCGGCGCTCGATGAACTCGGCAACATGATCCGCCGCCAGCAGCGGTTGCGCGACCGCACCTTCCAACAGGGGCAGGACCAGCGGCGCGGCCAGCGGCGCGGCCAGCGGCGCCAGGGCCAGCAACCGGGCGATCCGAATGCGTTCGGCAAGCTGCAACAGGATCAACAGGCGCTCCGCGATCAGCTCAAGCAGTTGATGGAGCAGCTGCGCCAGCGCGGCATGGGCCAACAGCAGGATGGGCAGCAGGGCGATTCGCTCGGCCGCGCCGACGAGTCGATGGGAGATGCCACCGAATCGCTTGGCGGAAAGGATGCCGACAGCGCCGTCGACAGTCAGGGCCGGGCGCTCGACGCGCTGCGTCGGGGCGCGCAAAGCCTTGCCCAGCAATTGCAGCAGCAGATGGGACAAGGGCCCGGTCCGTTCCAACCGGGGCGCATCGGACGAGGTCGGGCGCAGCAGGATACGGATCCGCTCGGCCGGCCATTGCGCGGCCGCGACTACGGCGACGACACCACGGTCAAGGTTCCGGGAGAGATCGACGTTCAGCGGGCGCGCCGCATCCTCGAGGAGTTGCGGCGACGCTTTGCCGATCCGCAGCGCCCGCAACTCGAGCTCGACTATATCGAGCGGCTTCTGCGGGACTATTAGAGCATTTTCCGTTCGCTTTGGTCCGCACTCCGTTCATTCCCGCGAAAGCGGGAAGCCAGGTTTCCCTACCGCTGTCACTGGGTCCCCCCTTGCGCGGGGACGAACGGAGTCGATGAACGAGCCAATATGACCGGAAGCCGGTCTAGCCGGCCTGCGCCGTCAGACGTTGCGGATGCTGCGCAGGATGAGACCCGTCGCCAGGTGAATCTCATCCGATCCCGAAACGCCGCGCGAGAAACTCGCCGCCCTGACGCAGCCCTTCCTGATCGATACCGTGCCCCATGCCGTAGGATAAGTGCCACTCGACCGGTATCGAGAGCGCGGCGAGGTCGTTGATGGCGAGAAACAGGGCCTGGGCCGGGATCAGGTCATCCTCGGAGCCGTGCAGGAGCAGGATCGGCGGCTGGCTTCGCAAGTCTTTCTTGAGGGAATCGGGCGCGGCCCCATCGGGCAGCACGAAGATGCCGGAATAACCGACGATCGCCGCTGGCGCGACGGCGCGGCGCAGGCCCACATGCAGCGCCATCATGGTTCCTTGGCTGAAGCCGACAAGCGCCAACGCGCTCGGCGGCAGGTTGCGTCGCTGCAGCTCATTATCGAGAAAGCGGTCGAGCACCGGCGCCGCCTTGTTGACGCCGGTCCAGCGCTCGTTGGCCTCGCGGAAGGTGAGGGGAAACCATTCACGACCCATCGGAGCCTGCCCGCACGGGTGGGGCGCATGCGGCGATACGAAGGCCGCTTGCGGAAGCAGGTCCTGCCATATGCGGCCGATCTCGATCAGATCGTTGCCGTCCGCGCCGTAACCGTGGAGGAAAACGACGAGCTGGCGGGCGGGTCCGCGCGAGCGCGGCTCTATCCGGGGACCGTCGAGCTCTGCAGCCAAATCTGCCTCCTTGAATGGGTTTCAAGCTTGGGTGGGTGATTGAATGAGGGTCGGGTCGCGGCGTTTGACGGCGCGATAATAGGACCACAGAAGCAAAGCGGCCACCCCGCGCCACGGCCGCCACGGCTCGGCGAGCGGGACCATGGCTTTGACGCTCGGCCGCTCGGCGAGCGTGAAGGCGAGGCGGAGTGCTTCGCGCAAGGCAAGATCGCCGGCCGGCCAGGCGTCGGCATGGCCGAGGCAGAACAGGAGATAACTATCGGCGGTCCAGGGCCCCACTCCGTGCAGGCCCACCAAGGCGCGATGAGCTTCGTCCGCATCCATGGTTGCGAGCGCATCGAGGTCGAGTTCGCCGGTCGCAAGCGCGGTCGCGAGCAGCTTCAGCGCGCGGATTTTTCCTTCCGACAGTCCGACTTGCTTGAGCCGCGCGATGCGCGCCCGGCGCAGCGCCTCCGGAGCGAAGGGATCGTAGGCAGCGGCGAGCCGCGACCAGATCGCGGTCGCGCTCGCGGTCGAGAGCTGTTGGCCGATCATCGTGGCGACAAGGCCGGGAAAACCCGCCGGCCGCCGGCGCAGGGGAGGGCGTCCCGTGACGGCCAACACCTGGGCGAACCGTGGATCGGCCTTGACGAGATGGGCGAGCCCCCGGTCGAGATCGGTTTCGCTGGCAAGGCGGTGCGTCATGAGGGAGAGATAGCGAAACAAGGCTTTCGCTCAAAGCGCACGGCAGCAGGTGAGAAATTGCTGAGGTGGAAAGATTGCCGGAACCCGGCCGGCGCCGCCATGATTGAACGAACATGACCGAGACATTGCCGCCGATCACCACACTTGCTGCGTTGCGCGAGGCGGAAGCTTCGTGCACGCGCTGCTCGCTGTTTAGAAACGCGACACAGGTGGTGCCGGGCGAAGGCCCGGCGCCGGCGCGGCTGATGCTGGTGGGCGAACAGCCGGGCGATCAGGAAGACCTGCAGGGGCGTCCGTTTGTCGGCCCCGCCGGGCGCGTGCTCGACCGCGCGATCGCCGAGGCGGGCATCGAGCGGCGCGAGGTGTTCGTCACCAATGCGGTCAAGCACTTCAAATGGGAGCCGCGCGGCAAACGGCGTCTGCACAAGAAGCCGAGCGCCTATGAGATCGATCGCTGCCGTTGGTGGAACGACTTCGAACGCGCGATCGTGCGGCCGGAACTGACGGTCGCGCTCGGGGTGACCGCGGCGGCGAGCCTGCTTGGCCGCGGCGTGACGATCTCGCGGGTGCGCGGAACGCTCATCGAAGGCCGCGGCGGCGCGCGCGTCGTCGTCACCATTCACCCGTCGTTTATCTTGCGCATCGAGGACGAAGACGGCAAAGCGCGGGAATACAACCGCTTCGTCGCCGACCTTAGGTTTTGTGCGGAGCACCTGCGCGCGGCGGCGTGAGACTGGCAAACGGTTCCCTAAAACGGGCTCATTAACGCGCAGCCGTAGCACCGCGCGGCCATATCCTGAACGACACAAACTGGATGAATGCAAGGGTCATTGGCCGCGAGCTGCCTCCATTTCTTGGTTGCCCGCAGCCACTAATTTTTCGGTTCGGCCATGTGATCCGTCTCACACGCGTTTCGAAAGATAGCGCGCCAACATTAACTTCGAAATTCATTCTGATGTTTCCCAAGGAGAGGTCTCCCAGATAACGGAGAACTACGCATGGCTACGAAACGACACGCAAGGCCTGAAGCACATCGCATCTGCAATGTGGTACCTTCGCGCAATACGGAGAATGACTGGCGTTTCGAGCATGCCATAGCATCCAACGCCGTTGCCGCTCCCCGCGCAGCCCTCCCGGCCAGTGTGGACCTGCGCGCGACTTGGTGGGACATCGGCGATCAGGAAAATACTGGGTCATGCGTCGGCTGGGGTTCTACCGACGGCGTCGCCCGTTACCATTTCGTCAAGGCAGGCAAACTAGCCCAGAACGCAAAGTTGTCGCCGCGTTGTACTTGGATGGCATCGAAGGAGACCGACACCTTCACCAGCCGGCCGGAAACATTCATCGAGGAAGCGGGCACCACCCTCAAGGCTGCCGTGGACATCCTGCGCAGGTACGGTGCTGCACCTGAAACCCTGGTTCCCTTCCATATCAAGACCTTCATGTACCAGGGAAGCGAGGACACCCTTTTCGCCGTCATGGCGACGCGCCGCATCGCATCCTATTTTAATCTCCAGAAAAACCTGGCGAACTGGCGTTCTTGGCTTGCCACTCACGGCCCGATCCTAGTCGGCCTCAACATCGACGCGACCTGGGATAACGCCAAAGCAACCCATGGCAAGCTGGATTCCTTCCAGCCGAAAACTGTCCGTGGCGGTCACGCCGTCGCGGCCGTCGGCTATACTGCTGACCACCGCTTCATCATTCGCAACAGCTGGGGTACGTCTTGGGGCGACCACGGCTTCGCCTATGCCAGCGAGGCTTACATAAATGCCGCGTTCTTCAACGAGAGCTATGGCGTGACACTCTGAACCAATTTTGGCGCGACGGACTTTATAGTGGGATCGTACGTTTTATCTTTTGCGCGAATGACGGCGCTGGTGGGTGCATGGCTCATGCATTCCCCCGGCGCAGTCTCCTTTGCCGACAGCGAAAAGGTTCCCAAGATTATGTTGACGCTGGTCGAGACGGATAATGACCGAACGGTGGATATTCGCGTGGGCGACACTGTGCGGATAACTCTGCCAGAGAATGCAACTACCGGCTACCGTTGGGCGATCGATCACTACGATAAGGAATTCATCGAAGCGATTGCAACCGAGCCTAAATACACGAAAAAGGCTATTGGCTCCGGCGGCGAGGTTTCATTCCTCTTTCAAGGAAAGAAAGCTGGAACCGGAGAGATCGCATTGAAGAACTGGCGGTCTTGGGAAGGGGACTCATCGGTTACGTCCCGTTTTCGCCTGCGGCTCAATGTGCAACAATAGCCCGGCTGCTTCGCCTGTGCATGACGACAAGCGAGAGCTCATCGCGTCGCGCGCAAGAAGAAACTGCGGCGCGGTTCAGGCCGCCGCGCCTTCGCGGATTTCTTTGAGCCGCCGCTCCTGATCGACATAGGCCTGCGCCGCGGCGTTCTGGAACAATTCGCGCGAGCCGGTCTCGTCATCGGTCACCGGCGTGATCGCGAGGTCGCGATATTCATAGCGCTTCGGGTCGCGCTTGATCCTCAGGTAAATCCGGCGCAGGCGCAGATAGGTGTAGATCCAACGGATGTTCTTCACCACGGTCTCAGCAAAGAATTTCGGATAGAACGACCAGACCGGCTCGCGCGGTAGCGCTGGGCGGCGATCGCGGCGAAACTTCATCCGCAGGAATCCGCTTTCGAGCGGATGCACGTTCTCGATCTCGATCGAGCACTTGAACCAAGTGATGGCGAACAAGGTCGCGCCGAAGCCGTGCAAAGCCGCGGCCCGTTTCATCACGGTCGTGACATGCTCGGTCGAATAGAAGCTCTCCCATGCCTGTTGATAGGCATGGGTCCATTCTTCCCGCGACATGCGCGGATGTGCGGTCGTGATGTGAAACAGGTCGTATTTGTTGAGGTCGGGATCCATCCACACGCCGGCGCGGTAGAGCTTCTGGTGATCCTCCGAGCCTGGCAGCGGCGTCAGATAAAAGAATTCCAAGATGTCGATCGGCAATTCGCGCTTGATGATCTCGATCTCGCGGCTGACCAACTCGGCCGTATCCCCGGGAAAGCCGATGATATAGCCCGCATAAGTCAAAATGCTCGCGTGCTGCCAGGCGAGCAGCATCGCGCGATATTCGGTGATCTTGTTCTGCTTCTTCTTCGCTCCGGCGAGGTTGTCCGGATTGATGTTTTCAAGCCCGATGAACACGCGTTTCACGCCCGCCCGCCGGCATTTCTCGATAAATCCCGGCGTCCGGTGACAGAGCGTGTCCACTTGGATGATGAAGCTGAAATCCATGCGCTCGACTTCGCGCAGGTAAATCAGCCGGTCGAGAATCGGCTCCCAATCCTTGTTGCGGGCGAAATTGTCGTCGGTGATGAAGAAGCGCGACAGGCCCTGGGCGATGTTCTCGCGCACGATCCTCTCGACGTCCTCAGGCGTGCGCCGTCGTGACACGCGTCCTTGCACGTTGATGATGGTGCAGAACGAGCACTGATAGGGGCACCCGCGACCGGCGTCGAAGCTGGTGATCGCGCCGGCGGTGCGGGTGACGCGCTCGCGTCCGAGAAACGGGATGGCCGCGCCGGAGATGCCGGGCAGATCGTCCATGAAATTGTAAAGCGGTTTCAGCGTGCCCGCGTAGGCGTCGCGCAGCACCTCTTCGAGCCGTCCTTCCGCCTCGCCGGCGAAGATCGAAATGCCGAGCGCCTGCGCCTCGCGCAGGGCGTCGTCGTCGCCCCCGATCATCGAGATGACGCCCGACATATGGAAACCGCCGATGCCGACCTGGACGCCCATGGCGCGCAGCGGCCGGGCGATGTCGAGCGCGCGCGGGGTCTGGTTCGATTGCACCCCGACCAGCATGACCATGCCGGCGTCGGCCGCTTTCACCAGGCGCGCCAATCGCTCAGGGCGAATGCGCGTGTTGCTTTCATCAAGGGCGTGAATGTCGAAATCGAGGTCGTCGCCGAGCACGCGCCGGTCCGCCAAGTCGCGGGCAAGTCCATAAAGACAAGCAAGCGAATTCGATGGGATCGCCGAGCGAAACCACTAAATCACATAGCCGTCGTCGTCGTAATGCGTCGGCTTCACCAGCACGAGACAAAAGCGTTTGCGGCGGCCTGCGCGCGACAAAGCGGGCGTCGAGGTGGACATTCCTGTCCCTCCGTTCCGTCCGCGACATAGCACGTGAGCGCCGATTTGGAAAACAGCCCGTTTCCCGCCGGGCGCGCGCATTATCCGCTTCCAGGCGTTCGCAAATCGCCTGTCACGACGGCGGGCGGCCAATGCCATCGATAATTGCCCATGATCGGCGATTATTTGCTTTCCGCGAAGCTGGTTCCGGGCGGGCGAAATCTGTAATGTCGCAGATGACCCCCGAGCTAGTTTCGACGCCTTTTGACCCGAGGACTCATCCGATGCCAATTTCCCCCCTTGCCGGCAAGCTCGCTCCATCGGAGCTGCTGGTCGATCTTGCTCGCCTTGAGCGCGCCTATTACGAGCGCAAGCCCGATGTCGACGACCCCACCCAACGCGTATCCTTCGGAACGAGCGGCCACCGCGGCTCGTCTCTCACCGGCTCTTTCAACGAAGCCCATATCTTCGCGATCACGCAGGCGATCTGCGAATACCGCGCCGGCGAGAACATCGACGGACCGTTGCTACTGGGCAAGGACACGCATGCGCTGTCGAGCCCCGCTCAGCGCACCGCATTGGAGGTGCTTGCCGCCAACGGGGTGACAACGATGATCCAACGCGACGACGGCTTCACGCCGACGCCGGTGATCTCCCATGCGATCCTCGTTCACAATCGCGGCCGCAAGGATCACCTTGCCGACGGTATTGTGGTGACGCCGTCGCACAATCCGCCGGAGGATGGCGGCTTCAAATACAATCCGCCGCACGGCGGTCCGGCCGACACCGACGTCACCAAATGGATCGAGAACCGCGCCAACGCCTTGCTGCGCGAGGGCAATGTCGGCGTCTCGCGGGTGCCTTACGAGAGCGCGCGCAAGGCGGCGACGACGCAGGAACAGGACTTCGTGCAACCCTATGTCGACGACCTCGCAAATGTGGTCGACATGGAGGCGATCCGCGCCGCGGGACTGAAGCTCGCAGCGGATCCGCTCGGCGGCGCCGCGCTCCAGTACTGGGCGCCGATCAATGCCCGCTACGGGCTCGACATCGATGTCGTGAACAAGGCGGTGGACCCGCGTTTTGCGTTCATGACGGTTGATCATGACGGCAAGATCCGGATGGATTGTTCGAGCCCCTATGCGATGGCAAGCCTGGTCCGGCTAAAAGATGCGTACCAGGTCGCGTTCGGCAACGATACGGATTCGGACCGGCATGGCATCGTCACGCCCTCGGCCGGGCTGCTGAACCCAAACCATTACCTCGCCGTCGCCATCCGCTATCTCCTCACGCACCGGTCGAATTGGCCGGCCGATGCAGCGGTCGGCAAGACGCTGGTGAGCAGCAGCATGATCGACCGCGTCGTGGCCAAGCTCGGGCGCAAGCTCTCGGAAGTGCCCGTTGGCTTCAAGTGGTTCGTCTCCGGGCTGATCGACGGGTCATTCTGCTTCGGCGGCGAGGAAAGCGCCGGCGCGAGCTTTCTGCGTAAGGACGGCACGGTGTGGACGACCGACAAGGACGGCATCATCATGGACCTGCTCGCCGCCGAGATCACCGCCCGCACCGGCAAGGACCCCGGCGAGCATTACCGGGATTTGACCGCCGAATTCGGCGCCCCGTTCTATACGCGCATCGATGCGGCGGCGACGCCTGAGCAAAAGGTGCGCCTGGCGAAGCTCTCGCCCGCCGCGGTGGCGGCGCGCGAACTGGCGGGCGATCCGATCACCGCGAAGCTCACCAACGCTCCGGGCAACGACGCGCCGATCGGCGGCCTCAAGGTCGTGACCGCCAGCGGCTGGTTTGCCGCGCGGCCCTCGGGGACGGAGAACATCTACAAGGTCTATGCCGAGAGCTTCCGCGACGAGAAGCACCTACAGGCGATCGTATCGGAAGCGCAGGCGATCGTGAGCCAAGCGCTCGGCGGGGAGGCGCGCAAGCCGGTGGCCGCAAGCGCGTGATCCTGCGTCGCGGCTGGATCAGCTAGCCGCTGTGGGGTGGTTGCCCCATAGCGGCGCACCCTCCGGCCAGGCGAAGAGGTGGCTCGCGCAGCGCCGGCAATCCGAGCTGCCGAAGCCTGGGACTGGCGCCGGGAGGTGCGACAGCTTTGCCGCTAACGCGCATTCCTCTCGGCCTGGAAAAATCCAGGCGCCGATGACGGCGCCGCGCTCGGTCAAATGATCGACGTGCCAGCGGATCGACTTGCCGCGCCGCATATGCCTTGCGACACGGGCCCTCAGCCCGCCCGGTCCATTGGCCGAGCCGCAATAAAGGTAGCGGCCGGGAGCGAGCGCCTGCGGCTTCTCGTGGCCGATCGCCAGCACAACGATCTCGGTAAGATCGATCACGAGGATGTAGCCGCCGGAAAGGGCAGGGATGTCCCCGGCCGTGCGGAACAGCCGGGGACGTCTATGCCTTCTGGGTCGCATGATCGGCATGGCGGCCCACTGTAAGCCAGACAGGTCCAAACGGTCCCTGGGCAAAGCAGGCGGATCAAAACGCCGTGCGGCGTGCCGGTTCGCGACCCAGGGCCGACCACCTAAGTCATTGGATAGACAAGCATAATACCTTGGCGCGGCGCTGCGATCCGACCATTCACATTTTCGAACCTAGGGCCTATAGGTCGCAACTATGGGCTGAGGAGTGGTTTCGAGCCGCTGTGCCGAGGGCCATATCTGCCGGGAAGCGGGGCGCGAAAGAGTGTCAGGCGCGGGGTCATCCCGCTGCTCTGCACATGCAAACGTCTGCGGCGGTTCGGGCTCGATGCCTTGCGTCGTTCAGGCCTTGCCGCAAGGGAGTGATGGTATGCGACCGAATGCGCCTGTCCGCAGCGCCGCGCAGTCCCGGAAAAGTACTGGAAACCCGATGCGGCTCGCCAGGACCTGGGCGCTCGCCTTCGCGCTTGCCGTCTGCTTCGGGCTGGGCTTCGGCGTCGCCCAAGCGTTTGACATCGCGGCTGCGCAGAAGCGATTTCAGGCTCTCTACGTGGGCGGCAAATACCAGGCTGCGCTTTTGGAAGCCCAAAAGAACGAAGCGGCGGCCAAGCGCGGCGGCGTCAACACACTCCCCTATGTTCTCGCGCTCAACGACCTTGGTCGCGCGTACCAGGCGCTCGGCCGGTACAACGAAGCGGCGCGAGCGTTCAAGCGGGTCGTGGACACGTTGAAGAAGAACGTCCCGCCGACCGACCCCAAACTGATCCAGTCGAACGCAAACCTCGCCAAGGTCTATCTCCTGCTCGGCCGCTATGACGAAGCGGAGACGATGTTCAAGCAAGCGCGGGATGCGACGGCGCGGCAATCCGGGCCGGGCCGGGCGCTGGCGACGCTCACGATGAATGTCGGCGATGTCTACCGATTTCAGGCGCGCTACGATGAAGCCGAGGAACAATACAACAAAGCGTTGGAGATGGCGGAGCAGACCGCTGGCCCGAACAGCGTCGAAGTTGCCGACACGCTCAACAATCTGACGAAAATCTACGAGGACCAAGGCCGCTTCACCGAAGCCGAGGCCGCGCTCACTCGCGCGCGCGCGATCAATGAGAAGGTCCGCGGCCCGAACCACCCGGATGTCGCCTTCAACATCAACAACCTCGCCCATCTTTACGAACGGCTGGGCCGCTATGCCGAGGCCGACCGGCTGTATCAGCAGGCGATTGGGATATGGCAGAAAGCGCTCGGCCCGAACCACCCGGATGTCGCGACCGCGCTGAACAATCTCGCGCTCGTCTATGTCGGCGAGGAACGCTACGAAGAGGCTGAGCAGCTCTACAAACGCGCGCTCGCCATCCGGGAAGGGTTATTCGGCCCAAGCTCCACGCAGGCGGCGACCGTGGTCAACAACCTTGCCGCTCTTTACGAATTTCAGGATCGCTACGGCGATGTCGAGGAATACGCCAAGCGGGCGCTGGGTGTCGTCGAAAAAACTCTCGGGCCGGACAATCCCGACACGGCCAAAGTGGTGCGCAAGCTGGGCGTGGCTTATGAGGGCGAGGGTCGCTTCGCCGACGCCGATAAGCAGTTCAAGCGGGCGCTTGCGATTTTCGACAAGTCGTTTGGTCCGGATCACCGGTTTGTCGCGACCGTGCTGATATCGCAGGCGCGGCTATTCGAGCGCGAACGCCGCTACGACGAAGCCGACGCCGCATTAAAGCGCGCGCTTGCGATCAACGAAAATGCGCGTGGAACGAACCATCCGGAGGTGGCGCGCGTGCTTCACCGCCTCGCCCTCCTTAGCGCCGCACGCAACGATCCCGGCAATGCCCTCTCCTATTCGCGCAAGGCAAGCGCCGCGGTTCTCGCGCATGCGCAGGCCGATTCATCGGCGAGTCCGGGGTCGGGCGGCCTTGTCGAGCAGCGCGGGCGTTATTTCGTGAACCATGTGGCGAACGTCGCCGCGGCGGCGCGGGCCGGTCTCGGGTCGGAGCCGGCGCTGGGTCAAGAGGCGTTGGAAATGGCTCAGTGGGCGAACCAATCGGCGGCCGCCGCAGCGATCCAGCAAATGGGCGTGCGCTCGGCCGCCGGCAACGACGCGCTTGCGGCGCTGGTGCGCGAAAACCAAGACCTCACGGCCCTTTGGCGGGCGCATGACCGGGCCTTGACCGTAGCGTTATCGAAACCGAGCACGCCGGAGAACGCAGTCGCCATCGCCAATATTCGTACGCGGATGGCCAATACCGAGCGCAGGCTCAACGAAAATTCCGTGCGGCTGCGGACCCAATTCAGCGACTATGTGGCGCTGACGCGGCCGACTCCAATGAAGGCGGAGGAGGTTCAGCGGCTTCTTGGCGCCGACGAGGCGCTCGTGTTTCTGCTTCCCGGAGAGAACGAGAGCTACGTCTTCGCGCTCACGCGGGAAGGCTACGCCTGGAAGACAATACCCCTCGGCGTCGAGGCACTTGCCGGCAAGGTCGTCGATCTGCGGCGCGGGCTTTTTGTCGATGCGTCGAGCGATCCTGCGCGAAAGGCCGAAAAGTTCGATCCGGCGACGGCATACGAGCTTTATGCCGCCCTTATCGGTCCGATCGAAGGGCTGATCAAGGACAAGCGCCATCTGCTCATCGTTCCGACAGGGCCGTTGACCGCGCTGCCGTTCCACTTGCTCGTGACCGAGCCGCCCTCCGCATCGGGGAGCGAGCCAGATGCCGCCCGCTATCGTAAAGCGGCGTGGCTGATCCGGCGCCATGCGGTCACCGTGCTGCCGTCGGTCGCGAGCCTGCGCGCGCTGCGGACGCAGACGCAGGGCGAACAGGGCGGAAAACCGCTTCTCGGATTTGGCGATCCGGTCTTCGGGCCCGAACAGCCCCCCGACGGTGAAGGACGCCGCAGCGCGAGCCGCAGCCTTGTCACCCGCGCCTATTCCGAATTCTGGCGCGGCGCCAATGTCGACCGCCAGAAGCTTGGCGAGTCGCTGCCGCGGCTCGAAGAAACCGCCGACGAACTGAAATCGGTTGCGAAGACGCTCGGCGCGCCGATGAGCGACATCAGGTTGCGGGAGAAGGCGCGGGAGAGCGCCGTCAAGCACGCGCCGCTCGCCGATTACCGCATCATCTACTTCGCCACCCACGGCCTGGTCGCCGGCGACGTCAAGGGATTGGCTGAGCCGTCGCTCGCGCTCACCATTCCCGCGCAGCCGACGGAGGAGGACGATGGCCTGCTGACTGCAAGCGAGATCGCGCGGCTGAAGCTGAATGCCGACTGGGTCGTACTCTCCGCCTGCAACACGATTGCCGGCGACAAACCGGGAGCCGAAGCCCTTTCCGGTTTGGCGCGCGCCTTCTTCTATGCGGGCGCTCGTGCGCTGTTGGTTTCGCATTGGGCGGTAGAGTCCAATGCGGCGACGCGATTGACGACGCAAACATTCGACATTCTTGCCCGCAACCCCGAGCTCGGCCGGGCCGAGGCGTTGCGGCGGGCGATGCTGGCCTATCTGGACGACACATCGGATCCGCGCAATGCCGATCCCGCCATTTGGGGCCCGTTCTCCATCGTCGGCGAGGGTGCCCAGCGGTAAGCGCGATCGATTAGACGTGGATTTCGCCGCTCGCCCCTAGAGCATTTTCCGGCGAAGTGGGAACCGGTTTGCCGCAGAAAATGCGACCACTATTTCCGATTCAATTGGAACGGAATTCGCTCTAGGTTTCAGGGCATTTGCATGCGCGGCGGGTGGCGACGCCGCGGCGCGTAATGGGCGGCGCCGGTGGCGCCCAATTTACCGCGAACGATTATTATCAAGCCACCTGGTCGGCAGCAAAAGCGTTGCCGCTTCGCTACGCCCGCGGAAGAAATGCACGTATGAGGCGTCGGATGCCGGTTCCGCGGTTGATTTTACCGGCTGACTTGCCACAGGGTAGCCACGGGGAATTCTGTCGAATTTTTTGGGGGGCAAGCATGGCACGGCTTTTGACCTTGGGCGTCGGTCTTTTGGGCGCCGTCGCGATCTTGGGGCCAGCGTTGGCGGATGAAGCGCCGCCGCCGAGGAAGCGGCGGGCCATCCGTGCGGCGCCGGCGCGCGTTGCGCCAGCTCCGCGGCCTCAACCGGTGCAGCAAACGAGCAATTGGACGGGCGGTCAGGTCGGCGGCTCCAACGGCGGCAGCTTCGCCAACAATGCCTTCGCCGAGCCGGGCTCGTACATCTGTGCGCCGGCCTACGACGAGGAGCTGACTCCCTTTGCGCAGAACTGCTACGAAACGCCGTTCGGCTTCACGGGACATCGCTCAAGCTACACCATCGGCCCGTTCTTGGGATACCGCGTGCAGCTCGGCGTCTTCGTCATCGGGGCTGAGACCGACATCTCGTACAAGCGAGCCAATAGCTCGGCCAGCCAGACAACCACCGTCCCGATCACCGCCATACCTAGCTTAGGCGACCCTTCCTACTTTCAGCGCACCGACAACTTTTCCGGTTCACTGAATCAAGGTTGGGACGGCTCGTTACGCGGACGCCTCGGTTATCTGGTGACGCCCTGGACATTGCTCTACGCAACGGGCGGCATGGCGTTCGGGAAGGTCAGCGGCTCGCTCGCGTACGCCGGAACGATCTACGCATGCTCCAACCCAGGCCAGGGTTGCACGACGCCCGTCGGCAATGCGGTCAGCAGCGTCAGCTTCAGCGAGACGCGCGTCGGCTATACCGTCGGCGGGGGCGTGGAATATCAGTTCTCTGGCCCGTGGTCGGCGAGGCTCGAGTACCGGTACGCCGATCTCGGCAGCTTCACCAAATCGTTCGCAGTCTTAACCAATTGCGCGACCTGCGCAAATCAGTCGCCTGGCGCATCGATCGAGCTGCATCCGACGTTTCATACCGTGCGGGTGGGCCTCGGCTTCGGCTTCTGACGCTGACGGCTGCAACGTAAAATATCGGGGCCAGTGCATCGCGCTGGCCCCGATTTCTTGTTGGACTGACGAATGGCGGGGCGCCGGTGTCTTGCAGACCGCGGCGTTACGCCGCGTGCGCTTGCTCCATCGCTTCGGCCGTCCGCTTCGTTGCTTCCTCGGCCGTCTGCATCGATTTTTCTGCGATCCGGTGGGCGCACTGGAGGAAGCTCTCAAGATTGTCGCGCTTGCTTCGGCCTGGCGGTGGATGATTTGCCCGCGCTCGACTGTTTATCGCTTTGGCCAATAAAAAAACTTCCCTCTCCGTGAGGAGAGGGAAGCAAAGGTCTCGGCGATCGGGATTGCCGGCTGCGATCAATAGCGAGCAGCGATCGGCAACTCCTCGCCCGGGAATAGCGTGATCACGCGACAGCCGGTGTCGGTGACGACGACTTCCTCCTCGATCCGCGCCGCCGAATAGCCGTCCTTCGCCGGACAGTAGGTTTCGAGCGCAAACACCATGCCTTCTTTGATCTCGGTCGGGTGCTCCAGCGAGACCACGCGCGAGATGATCGGCCGCTCGTGCAAGGCCAGGCCGAGCCCATGGCCGAACTGTAGGCCGAAGGCCGACGTTTCGTCGGGGAAGCCGAACTCCTGCGCCTTCGGCCACACGCTGCAGACGCGATCGGTGGTGACGCCCGGCTTGATCAGATCGATCGCGAGGTCAAGCCATTCGCGGCACAGCTTGTAGGCGTCGTGCTGCACCGGGGTCGCGCGGCCGACGTTGAAGGTGCGGTAATAGCAAGTGCGATAGCCCATAAACGACTGGAGAATGTCGAAGAACACCTGATCGCCCGGCCGCACCATGCGATCGGTGAAATTGTGCGGGTGCGGATTGCAGCGCTCGCCCGAGATGGCATTCACCGCTTCGACGTCGTCGGACCCGTTGCGATAGAGAAACTCGTTGACCTTGGCGACGATGTCGTTCTCGCGCACGCCGGGACGCAGTTCCCCATTGATGAGGTGATAAGCGCCATCGACCATCGCGGCGGCGCGGTTCAATAGCGCGATTTCATCGACGTTCTTGATTTCGCGCGCCTCGAGCATCACTTGCTGACCGTCGACGATCTTCAGCCCGGCCTTCTCCAGCTCGTGCAGCATCGGCGGTTCGATGATATCGACGCCGACCGGCAAGTTGTCGCAGCCGGCTTCCTTGATCAGCGAGGCGATTTCGCCCGCATGCTTCGCCATCAGGCCGAACGACGGCGACACCGTGCCGCGCAGACCGAGCAGGCCCGCCTTGCAGTTCTCCGGCTTGAGCCACGGGCAGTACAGCCGGTGATGCACGGCCGCCGAGCCGAAGTCCCACAGGATTGGATCGCCGGTGCGGGTGAGCAGCGCCCAACGGCAAATCTTGTCACGCTCCCACTCGCCGATCTTGGTCGAGGTCAGATAGCGGATGTTGTTGGTGTCCATCACCAGGAGGGCGCCGAGCTCGGAATTGTTCAGCGCTTGGCGCGCGCGCGACAGGCGATAATTGTGCATGCGGCGATAATCGACACGCTCCTCGAAATCGACCCCCGTGATGCCGAGCGCGGGCAACGCGCGGCTCCAGTTGTAGCGGGGGTTGATGTCCTCGGCGCGGATCTCGCGCGTAACTTGATCCATGGCAGACTCCTTGGGGCGATTGTTGCGCGCCGGCGGCCGGCGGGGTGGCTAAACTATAGAGGCAATCGTATTCGATGTAACATTGATCTTTTCGTCGCGTCGGCCCAAGATGTCGCGCCTCGAAAAAGCGTAGCGCAATAGAGGGCGCAAGGACTGAAGTGCCGACCTTTCATCCCGATTGCGTAATCGCGGCAAGTTGAGGTCGACCAAATCTCCAAATAATGGGACGAAACGCTCATGTCGCTTGCAGACCGCATCGATACGCAATCAGCGCCGCTCCACGCTCAGCCGCCCGCGCCCGATGCGATTCCGCGCCAGTACAACTTCGCTGCCGATATATTGCAGCGCAATCTGGCTGCCGGACGCGCCGCCAAGCCCGCCTTTATCGATCCGCGCGGCACTTGGACCTATGGCGATCTCGCCGACCGCGTCGAACGGTTCGGCCACGTGCTGCGCAAGCTCGATATGCGGCGCGAGGAGCGCATCCTCATCTGTCTTCTCGATTGCATCGATTGGCCGACCGCCTTTCTCGGTGCGATCAAAGCGGGCGTGATCCCCGTGCCGGTCAACACGCTGCTGACCGCGGATGACTACCGGTACATGCTGGCCGACAGCCGCGCGCGAATGCTCGTGGTATCGGAGGCGCTCTATCCGAAATTTGCCGATATCGTCGGCGCCTGCCCGGACCTCGCCCATGTGATCGTGTCCGGCGATGATGCGCACGGGCATCATCGATTTGAGGATTTGCTGCAGGAGGCGAGCGGCCCGGCGGTCACCGCGTCGACGACGCGCGACGACATCTGCTTCTGGCTCTACACCTCGGGTTCGACCGGAAAGCCGAAGGGCGCGGTGCACGCCCACGCCAATCTGCCGCTCACCAATTCGCTCTATGCTGAGCCGTTCCTGCAGCTGACCGAGAACGACGTATGCTTCTCGGTCGCGAAGCTGTTCTTTGCCTATGGGCTCGGCAACGCGCTGACTTTTCCGATGTCGGCCGGCGCCACCACGGTCCTGATGCCGGAGCGGCCGACGCCGGATTCGGTCGCAGCAGTGCTGCGCGCGCATCCGGTGACGGTGTTCTACGGCGTGCCGACCTTTTATGCGGCCTATCTCGCCAGTCCGGTCGCGCTGCGGCGCGACGAGGTGAAGCTGCGCTGCGCCGTCTCCGCGGGCGAACCGTTGCCGACCGACATCGGCCGGCGCTGGAGCGATCGCTACGGTATCGACATTCTCGATGGTCTCGGCTCGACCGAGATGCTGCACATCTATCTGTCCAACCGGGCGGGGGAAGTGCGATACGGCACTACCGGTAAGCCGGTGCCGGGTTACGACATCAAGCTCGTCGGCGATGACGGCATGCCGGTCAAAAAGGGGGACATGGGCGAATTGCACGTCAGGGGAATGAGCAGCGCGCTCATGTACTGGAACAATCGCGAGCAGTCGCGCTCGACCTTTCTCGGTGAGTGGACGCGCAGCGGCGATAAATATGTCGAGGATCATGACGGCTATTTCGTCTACTGCGGCCGGCGCGACGACATGCTGAAGGTCGGCGGCATCTATGTCTCGCCGTTCGAGGTTGAGGGTGCGCTGCTCGCGCACCCCGAGGTGCTGGAAGCGGCGGTCGTCGCCTGGCCCGACGAGGAGCGGCTGATCAAGCCCAAGGCTTTTGTCGTGCTGAAAGATCAAAGCCGCGCCTCGCCCGAGCTTGCGCAAGCGCTCCAGGAGCACTGCAAGCAAAGGCTTGCGCCGTACAAATATCCGCGCTGGCTCGAATTCCGCGCCGATCTGCCGAAGACGGCGACCGGCAAGATCCAGCGATTCAAGCTGCGGGCGGAAAGCCAGTGATCCTCATCCACCTCTCTCCGCGGGAGAGAGGTGGAATGGTCGCGTGAACGAACCTCGGCATCGCCGGCGCATGCGCGCCTCCATGATCGCGATCAATTCCGCTTGAAACGCGCGCTTGAGTAAAACCTCGGGTCATGATGGGCGTACCAAGCGAATGGCGGCGTTAGCCGCCGCCATTGCCGCCAACGTCAATCGTGAGGCAGGCTCCGCGAGCATGTCGCTAATGGCAGCGGAACGCGGCCCGCACGCTCGCGTTGGCATGCGTCTTCGCAAAACGGACACCGACGCGATGAGCACCACCGCCGCAAGACCGACCGCATACATTGCGGGCTTGCTCGCGATCCTCGCGCTTGCGACGCCCGCCGCCGCGCAGACGCAGTCCGCCGCATCGACGGCGGGCCTCGAAGACCCGCAATGGAGCGTGTTGTCCGACTCGTTCGGAACAACGGTGGACTACCCCGGAAACATTTTCTCCGTCGACGCGGGCGCGCCGCCGCGAGGAACCGGCCGCACGCTGCGCTCCCCCGACGATCGCGCCTGGCTGATGCTGTATGTCGAAGGCAACGACGAGCGACATACGCCGGCGAGCTTCGTGAGCGCTTATTTCGCCGGGCCGCGCGACAGCCTCGACTATAATCGCGTGACCGACCGTTTTTTTGCGATCTCCGGCGTAAACGACGAGCAAATCTTCTACAGCCGGTGCAATTTTCCGGTCGGCATCAGGGGGCCAATGCACTGCATTTATCTTGCCTATCCGAAAGACGAAGAGCGGCGGTGGGATGCGATCGTGACGCGGATCAGCCGCTCGCTGCGGCCATCAGGCTCGGCGCGATGAATCAGTGTTGCAACGATTGCATTTCGGCAAAGCAGGAGAGGGGCGGACGCACGACGCGCTGCCCTTTGCACGACCTCCGTCCTCAGCTCTCCAGCCCGGTCGGCACGTTCTGATTTTCGCTTTCGAGCTTCATGCCGGCGCCGAGCGCCATCGTCTCCATCAGTGCGGCGAAGTCTTTGGCGAGATAGGCCTTTGGGTCCTTCTGCAGCATGGAGGCACCGAAATGCGTTTGCAGCACCTCGCGAGTTGCGGCGGTGACCGGCATCGGCACCTCCATCTCGCGGCCGAGTTCGAGTCCGAGATCGATATCCTTGCGCAGGAGTTCCGGCGTGAAGGTCGTGGTCCAGTCGAGATTGACCAGGGCGGGCGACTTATAGGCCGTGAACATCGAACCGATGACGCTGTTGTTGAGGAACGAGAGGAAGGCGTGACGCGGCACGCCCATCTTGTTCACCAGCAGCATGATTTCGATCAGGTTCTCGATGGTCACGCCCAGCAAGACATTGTGCGCAATCTTGCAGACCCGCGCGAGCTCGCCGTCGCCGACATAAGAAACTCCGCGCGGAGCGAACGCCTTCGCCATGTCCTCGATCTTGCGAAAGGCCGGCTCCGGACCGGAGGCGACCGCGGACAGCTTGCCGGCCTTGATCACCTTGGCGTTGCCGCTGACCGGGCAGACGACGAGTTCGGCGCCGATGTCCTTCGCGCGCTTGCGCAGCGCAGCCGATTCCTCGACCGAAATGGTCGAGCAGTCAACCAACACCGCCGGCACGCGCCCTTCGGCGGTGAGCGCGCCGTCCTTGCCGAAATAGACCTGCTCCAGGTCCGCGCCGGTCGAGACCATTGAGAACAGCACGTCAACGTCAGCGAGATCGACCGCCTTGTCGACGACCTTGGCGCCAAGCTTTGCGAGCGGCTCCGCCTTCGCCCGCGTGCGATTCCAGATCGACACGTCGAAACCGGCCTTGAGCAGGCACTCGGCCATCGGATAGCCCATGCGGCCTATTCCGATCCAACCGACCTTCTGCGTATTTTTCGGCATTGTCTTCTTCTCCTCCCGCCGCCGTCGCGTTCCGGCGGACCAAGAGGGGTGCGGTATCATGGTCGCGCCGAGGCGGCAATGATGCCGCGCCGTGCGTAGCCCCGCGCTGCTCGTCGCGCGTCGGCGGCAGGCGTGCGCTGCAGGTTAGCCGGCGGCGACGGATTGCATCTGCTTGTCGCGCCGGCGCTGCACGGAAGAAGGGATACGCATCGCCTCGCGATATTTGGCGACGGTGCGCCGGGCGATATCGATGCCGGCCGCGCGCAGTTTCTCGACGATCGTATCGTCGGACAGGATCTCGTCCGCAGTCTCCGTATCGATCAACTGCTTGATGCGGTGACGCACCGCCTCGGCGGAGTGGGCATCGCCGCCATTCGCCGCCGCGATCGCCGAAGTGAAAAAGAATTTCAGTTCGAAAGTCCCGCGCGGTGTCGCCATCGATTTGTTGGCGGTGACGCGCGAGACCGTGGATTCATGCATGCCGATGGCCTCGGCCACGGTTTTGAGGTTGAGCGGGCGCAGATGCTCGACGCCGTTGGCGAGGAACGCTTCCTGCTGGCGCACGATCTCGGTTGCGACTTTGAGAATAGTCTTCGCCCGCTGATCGAGGGCGCGCACCAGCCAGGCCGCGCTCTGCAGGCAATCGCCGAGATAGGTCTTGTCCGCCTCGGCTTTCGTGGTGCTCGCCACGCGCGCGTAATAGGCTTGGTTGACCAGCACTTTCGGCAGCGTGTCGGAGTTGAGTTCGATCATCCAACTTCCGTCCGGCGCCGGCCGCACGAAAACGTCGGGTATGAGGGGTTGCACAACGGTCGAGCCGATTTTGATGCCCGGTTTGGGGTCGAGCCGGCGGATTTCCGCGATCATGTCGACGAGGTCTTCATCGCCGACGCCGCAGCACCGGCGCAGCGCCGCGAAATCGCGTTTGGCCAGCAAATCAAGGTGAGCGACCAGCGCCTGCATTGCTGGATCGAACCGGTCGCGCTCCTTGAGCTGGTTCGCCAAGCACTCAGCCAGATTGCGTGCGCATACGCCCGGCGGATTGAAGGTCTGCAGCAGCGCCAGGACGGCTTCGACCCGTGCGATCGGCGCGCCGAGCTTGTCCGCGACCTCGACGAGGTCGCCGACGAGGTAGCCAGCTTCGTTGACGAGATCGAGCAGATATGGACCGATCAGCCGGTCAACCGGATCGCTCGTGGCGAGAATCAACTGCTCGGCGAGATGGTCGGCCAGCGTCGGTTCCGAGGCGATGAAGGCTTCGAGATTGTAATCGTCGTCATAGCGCCCGTTGCCGTTTTGCGTCGACCAGTCGGAATAGGGTTGCAGCGTGATGTCTGCGCGCGGGGCAGCCGCGCTTGGCTCGTCCGGAAAGACGTTTTCGAGGTCGGTATCGAGATTTTTCTCAAGCGCCGCGCGGCTCGTCTCGAATTCGTCCGAGTGCCAATCGGGCTGCGCCGAATCCGTCGCCGTTACTGCCTGTCCGTCAACCGCCTCGGGTTCGCTGCCCGCCGCCTCATCGCCCGCATCGCGCTCCAGGAGCGGATTGCGTTCGATCTCATTTTCGACATAGGCGGTGAGGTCGAGATGGGACAGCTGCAGCAGTTTGATCGCCTGCAGAAGCTGCGGCGTCATCACCAGCGACTGGGTCTGTCGAAGCTGCAGCCTTTGCGAAAGCGCCATCACTCACCGAAAAGTTGGTCCGGTTCTTGCATAGCCCGTCTTGAACGGACTGTACATCCAACTTTTTGCGAGTTGTTTACAAAGGCTGCCTAGAAAATAGGCGCGGCTTGCCGCCCAATTGTTGGGCAAATCCGCTACTACATGCGGAAGGCTTCGCCAAGATACAGCCGACGCACGTCGGGGTTATTGATGATGTCCTCGGTCTGGCCCTCCATGAGGACCTCTCCCGAATAGATGATGTAAGCCCGGTCGGTGAGGCCAAGAGTTTCTCGCACATTATGATCGGTGATGAGAACGCCGATGCCGCGCTCGGTAAGGTGGCGCACCAGCGCCTGGATGTCTCCGACCGCGATCGGATCGATGCCGGCGAACGGCTCGTCGAGCAGCATATAGCTCGGCCGGGTGGCAAGCGCGCGGGCGATCTCGAGCCGTCGTCGCTCACCGCCCGATAGCGCGATCGAGCGCGTCTTTCGCAGGCGGGTAATATTAAACTCCTCAAGAAGGGCGTTCAAATCGGCCTCACGCTGCTTCTTGTTCGGCTCGACCACTTCGAGCACCGCGCGGATATTGTCCTCGACATTGAGCCCGCGAAAGATCGACGGTTCCTGCGGAAGGTAACCGATGCCGAGGCGCGCCCGTTGGTACATCGGCAGAGTGGTCACGTCGTGGCCGTCGAGCTCAATGCGCCCCCGATCGGCGGCAATGAGCCCGGTGATCATGTAGAATACGGTGGTCTTGCCGGCGCCGTTCGGACCGAGCAGGCCGACCGCTTCGCCGCGGCGCAGATAGAGGCTAACCCCCTTCACGACCTTTCGGCTGCCGAAACTCTTTTCCACGTTGTGAATGGCGAGGTACCCCTGGGAGCCGGCGTGCCGGACGGTTTGGTCGGGTTGTGGCCGTTCTGCCTTCCGGGGCTTTGCTTGCTGGCGGGGCGCACGCTCTCGGTTTGCGACGTCCGGGTTGCCGCGCGCCGTGCTGACGCCGCCGCCCTTGCGGGACGTGTCCGCGGGCCACGCCGTTTGGCGCGGTGCTTTTACAGGGCGGCGGAACCAAGCGAAAATATCGAACACCCCTGCCTCAACGCCGGGCGCCGCAACCGAAAAGCGACGGCGGCCTGCCATCATGATCCAATCGCAGCACGGCGCGGCCCTAACATCACAGGCCCGGCGGGGTGGAGGGCTTGGGCCTCAGGAGATCGCTGGCGGAGCCGACGTTAGGTCCGCCCTCCTTTCCGCCGCTCGGCTGGAGCAAGGCTTGAACGCGGCACCGGCTCGATTTGGCGCATTCGACCCGGGAAACGCTGGTGGTCAGATCGACGCTCAAGCGGTCCCCTTTGACGACATTCTGGCCTTGCGAGATCACGACATTGCCGACCAACGTGATCACGTTCGTCTTCATGTCGAATAAGCCTTTGTCGGCCGTAGCTTTCTGGTCCTTCTGGGTGACGACCACGTCGCCGTGGACTTCGATGCGGCGAATGCTTTTCGAGTCGGCGCCGTCTTTGGAGGCCGCGGTCTTGGCACCGCCGTTGTAGAAGACAACCATCTTCTTGCAGGTTAGCACCGTGTCGCCCTGCACCAGCTGGACGTCGCCGGTGAAGGTCGCGGTCTTGTCCTTGTCGCGCACCTCGAGCGCAGCGGCGTCGATCTTAATCGGCTGGTCGTGGTTTTGCGAGAACCCCTGCAACGCGTTGGGCGGACCGTTGCCCGCTTGCGGCTGTGCGCCGGCCGCGCCTGAGGCGCCGACCACGGCGGAAAGGGCAAAAATGATCATCCATGCGAAGCGTAGGGACACAGCGATCCTCATTCGGCGTTCGTCGCGGATTGGCTCGTTTTCGGCGGATCCAACACCAGAATCGTTTCCACTCCCTGACTAAACAGCACCACCGCTCCGTTTTCGGACACATCGACCCGATTGGCTTCGAGGGTGCCATTGGGAAACTTGGTCTCGACCCTCTGGTCCGAGACGATCGTTCCCTTCTTGATGTCGATCGCCGCTTCGTGCAGCCGCGCCTCATAGCCGGTCGTCGTCCGCACCCAAATGTTGTCGGAAAGCCGGAGCAGGTCGGCCTTGACGTCGTAAAGTCCGGTCTTCGCGGTGATCTCGAGGAGGCCTTGGTCTTTGGTTTGAAGCTGCGCCCTGAGATCGGTGAGCTCGATCATGCCAGGGTTGGCGAGATCCTGGGACGCGACCCGCGCCGTTAGCTCGTAGGGAAGCGAGTCGGTCGTGTATCCCGTCAGCCGCGGATGTTCCATCGCGATCTTGTTTCCGGCGACGACGAGCTTGCCCGGGTCGACCGAGACATTGGCAGGCGCCTGGAACGGATTGAAATAGGCCGCCACGACGATCAGGCCGAGGGCGACGACAATCCCGACCGGTATGCCTATGCGCAGAAAGCGGATCAGCCGGCTGTGCAGAGCGGCGCGGCGGAACATGCGTTCGCTGCGTGTCCGGCTCGTTACACCGAAAGCACGGACATCCTGTCGCTCAATGGCAGGCACGGCGACGAGACGATTCATCCCCAGCTTCTCGTTGCGGATCGCCCCCGGACCGATCCTACGATCCCATGGGCCCAAAATCGCTCGTGAATATGGCCGTCCCGCGGCGGGTCGCGGCGGCGCTTTCACGAATGGGCAAAAATATCCTCGCCCGCCCAACCGGCTAGGTCCAGCTCGGCTCGCGTCGGCAGGAAACGAAAACAGGCCTCGGCCAGACGCTCGCGGCCTTCCCGCGCCAGCATTTCGTCTAATCGTGCCTTCAGCGCGTGCAAATGAAGGACATCCGAAGCGGCATAGGCGATCTGGGCGTCGGTGAGCTTCTCGGCGCCCCAGTCGGAAAGCTGTTGCTGCTTGGAAACGTCGACGCCGAGGAGCTCGCGTAAAATGTCTTTAAGACCATGTTTATCAGAATAGGTACGGATCAGCCGGGAAGCGATTTTGGTGCAGTAGACCGGCGTTGCCATGACCCCGAAAGTCCGGAACAGGATGGCGAGGTCGAACCGGGCAAAATGAAAGATTTTCAAACGGTTCGCGTCGGTGAGCAGCGCCTTGAGGTTGGGCGCGTCGACAGCCCCCTGCGGGATTTGCACCACGTCGGCGCTGCCGTCGCCGGGCGAGAGCTGGACCACGCACAGCCGATCGCGGGCGGGTTGCAACCCCATGGTTTCGGTATCGATCGCAACCGCGCCCTGATAACGGGCGAGATCGGGAAGGTCGCCGCGATGCAGGCGGATCGTCATTCACGGGGTTCCTGTTGCTTCCGCGCCACGCCGGGCGAAGTTCTCGCGCATTGCATCAATCATCTGAAATGAAAGGATTTTTAGCCTCATTTTGGTCACTTGTGTAGCACACGGACGGGGCGGGTCAAAGTCGGGGGTCGGAACCGGCAGCGCTAGTAGATGTGTCGCAATCCGGAGGGGGACTTGAGAACGGAGATCCTAGCTGTGGCGGCGGCCTTCCTCGGCCTCGCAGTAACCGACTGTGCCGGGGTCGTCGCGAAACAAGCGCAATCGACGCGCGAGCAAGCAACCAAAGCGCGGGCGGAGCGAACGCCAACGTCCCGCCGGGCAAACGCAGCGAGCACATTTAGCTGCGACAACGGCAAAATGCTGCGGTCGGCCTATTACTGGCGGGGCCGGCACACCGCGAGCGGCCAGCCTTTCAACCCTAACGGCCTGACCGCCGCGCACCGGACGTTGCCGTTTGGGACGAAGCTGACCGTCACCAACCCGCGCACCGGCAAATCGGTGGTCGTCGAGATCAACGATCGTGGCCCATTCACGCGCGGTCTGCATCTCGACCTCAGTCGGGGCGCGGCGCGGGCGATCGGGCTCACAGGCACCGGTACGGTGTGCGTGTCCTGAGGCTGACGGGCCGTCGGCGCGTATGATAAGAGAACGGCCGATTTCATCGTCAGCTGGAGACCCGTCATGCATCGTGGCCCGCCAGTCGTTTGTGTCTTTTTCGCTGTCGCGTCTCTTGTTGCGCCGGCAATCGGCGCGCTCACCGCGCCGACGCCCGTTCTCGCCCAGGCGGCGGTCCGAGAAGCGCCGTTCGGGGATAAAGCGGGCTCGCTCGCGGTCAATTACACGCGGCTCAAGCCGCACATTGCTACGGCAGGACTGCTCAAGAACGGCGCGATCCCCGTGCTCAAGGCGCTCGGCTTTGCCACCATCGTCGATCTGCGCAGTCCCGCCGAAGGGGCGGGCGCCGAAAGGCAAGCTGCCGAAGCCGCGGGGCTGCGCTATGTCAACATTCCGGTGACGGGCGGCGGTCCCACGGACGCGCAAGTCGCCGAGTTCGCCCGTGTCGTCGGAGACGCCAATAACGCGCCGCTCCTAATCCATTGCGCCTCGGCCAACCGGGTCGGCGCGATGTGGACGCTTTACCGCGTGCGGCAAGGCATCCCGCTGTCGATCGCTCTCGAGGAGGGGCGGACCGCCGGCCTGCGGCCGGGCCGCGAAGCCGAACTGCGCAAGCGGCTCTAGCGGTCGCAGCAGTCCGGAGGAGGCGAAGGACCGCGTCGATACGTTCGATCATGTCAGCAACAGCAAGACGCCTGTTGCGACAAGCGCGATCAGCCAAACCTGATCGACATTAAGCCACGAACGCCGCAACTGCTCCAGACCGACCCACTCATAGACGAGGCCGGCAATTGCGGCTGTGACGGCGAGCATGGCCGCGGTGTGAACACCCACGCTCATGAGGGCGGAGGCGGCCGGCCCGCTCCATTGTGCCGACGGCGTTTCCGGAAAGCACAGCGGCATGAGAGCCGGCCAGAGCATGAGGCCGGCCCCATGGGCGGTCGCCATCAGGAAGGACCAGATCAAGAGGCCCAAGAGCCCGGTCTGCATACCGAAGCGGACGCGGTGGCGGTGGCCGAAGCGCCAGAGATAGGCGGCCCATCCAAGCAGAAGCAGGCCGCAGCCGACGCGCACCCAGCCGGGCGGCATGAACGCGCCTGCGACAACCATCAAGACCGCGGCGACTGCGATCGACGCCGCGTGGCCGGCGGCGATCGGCAGGAGCGAGGTGTAGACCACCGCGCGGCTCTGACGATGCATGCCCAGCGCCACCGCAAACACCCAACCCATCGCCGGGTTGAGGCCGTGGTAGGCCCCGAGTTCCGGCCAGGGTCAGCCAGGGCCATGCATCACGCATTACGGATAACAGTACGAATCCGACGAGCAGTCCCCGCCCTCCAGCCGGACCTGATGCGGCCGGTGCGGCTTGGGCCAGGCGACGAAGAACTTTTTATCGAAGGCGATGCCGCCTGTCGGGCCAGCGTCGAGCTTCACCATCCAGCCTTCGATGCCGTCAGGATAGAACTGCGAATCGATGGCGCCATAGAGCGAGTTGGTGAAATAGATGCGCCGCCCGTCGCGACTGATCTCCACCATCTGTGGCCCGCCGTTGAGCGCGCCGTTCTTGGCGGCCGGATGCGTGGCCCGGGAAACGATGCCCCCGATGCGTACCTTGCCGGTGAGCTTGGGATTGAAAGGATCGGACACGTCGTATTGCTGCAGATCGCCGGTGCCCCAGCACGCGACATAGAGAACCCGATCGTCCATCGACAGGTCGATGTCGGTGACGAGCGGCGGCACCGCTTTGAAGCCCTTGAGCAGGGGCGGCAGCTGGTCCTCGCTTGCCGGCTCGGCCGGGATCTCGATCACCTTCTTGACCGCCCACTTGTCGCCGTCCTTGTACCAAGTCCAGATCGAGGAGGAGAGGTTTTCCAGGCTCACCACGCAATTGACAAAGCCGTAGGCCTTGCGGGGGTCGTGCGCGGGTCGCAGCTCGAATACGAGTTGATATTTGTCGCCGAAGTCGATCGTCTGCAGATGTTTGCGCTTATGCAGGTCCCAGAAATGCAGACGGCGGCCGTACTTCGCGCCGAGCAGGACTTCGGGGATGAGCCCGTTCTCAAACGTATCGGGCGTGCCCCACTCGCTGGTGACGAGCGTATCGTGACCGAGGTGCCACCACGCATCGTAGGCGAGTTGCTGCGGACCGCGGTCCATCTCCCACTGGCCCCGTACGTCGAAGGTCTCGTGGTCCATCAGGAAAATGCCGCCCGGCCCTTTGCCTTCGCGGTTGCCGAGGGCCGCCACATAGATGCCTTCGGGTCCGCAGTGTACGGTGTGCGGGCGCGTGTAGCCGGCTCGCTCGGCCACCTCTTCCGGCTCGATCACTCTTACGATCTTTGGATTCTTCGCGTCGGGCTTGGTGTCCAAGATATGGATGCGCGACGAGCGGAGGCCCGGCACCACCAAATAGCGCCGCTCGACGTGGGGGTGCGGTGCGTTGGGACACAGACACGAAGAGCAGGCGTTCCAGCCAAAGTGATGCAGTTCGTCGCCGGTCTTGGGCATCGGTGTCGTGCCGACGATTGTTGAGTAGGTTGCAGAGCTTGGGTCGACGTCGACCACCGCGAGCGCATCGGGTTTTCTTCGGTCGGGATCAAACGTTGCGACGTAAGCCAGTGTCTCGGGCGCCGCTTTCATCGCCATGCGGGGAGATGGATAGAAGCTCGGATCGGCAGTCCAGGTCGCCATTGCCATTGCGCTTCCTCCTATCGATGTCGCTGTTCTCTTTGAGCCGCGAAGTTCAGCCCGCGATCTGCGACTTGTCGGCACAGCCCTCGGCCATGCTCTCCGCCCCGCCGCTCAAAGATGCGACGCGGATGTAAGCGCCGGAGCAAAAATCCCTCAGTGAAGCAGCCGAGTTGGTCGGTTGCGCCGGAGTAAAAATCCGGCAGTTGGAAGCCCTGTGCCTGCGACGGCGAAGGGCGAGGGATGAAGCAAGTGGAGCTCTATGCGAAGGTTCGATATGCGGTTCAGGTTGAGGGACTGAGCGAGCGGGCGGCGGCGCGGCGGTTTGGGATTGATCCGCGGACGGTCGCCAAGATGATGGCGTTTTCTGTTCCGCCTGGTTATCGGCGGTCGCGGCCGCCGGCGAAGCCGAAGCTGGGCGCGTACATTGCGACCATCGACAATATCCTGGCGGACGACAAATGCCGGCCGAAGAAGCAGCAGCATACGGCGAAGCGGATTTTCGAACGGCTTCGCGACGAGCACGGCTTCACGGGCGGCATCACGATCGTGAAGGACTACGTGGCCGGTTGGCGGCAACGATCGCAGGAGATGTTCGTGCCGCTGGTGCATCCGCCTGGCCATGCCCAGGTGGACTTTGGCGAGGCCATCGGCATCATCGGGGGCATCGAATGCAAGATTCACTTCTTTGCATTCGATCTGCCGCACTCGGACGGTTGTTTTGTGGTGGCCTATCCGGCGGAGACGACCGAGGCCTTCTGCGACGGCCACGTTCAGGCGTTCGCGTTTTTTGGCGGCGTGCCACGGTCGATTTTATACGATAACACCAAGCTTGCAGTGGCCCGCATTCTTGGCGACGGCAAGCGCCAGCGGACGCGGACATTCACCGAGCTGCAATCGCACTACCTGTTCGAGGACCGGTTCGGCCGACCTGGCAAAGGCAACGACAAGGGCAAGGTCGAAGGGCTGGTCGGCTATGCGCGGCGGAACTTTCTGGTGCCGATCCCAGCGTTCGCGAGCTTTGCGGCGTTGAACGCCCATCTGCTGGAGTGTTGCCGCAAGCGCCTGGGTGACCGCCTGCGCGGCCATGACGAGACGATCGGCGACCGACTGGAGCGCGATCTTGCCGCCTTCCGGATACCGCTGCCGGCGCCTTACGACGCCTGCGAGAAGGTTGCGACGAAGGTCTCCTCGCTGTCGCTCGTGCGGTATCGACGCAACGACTACTCGGCGCCGACGACCTACGGTCACCGCGACGTGCTGGTGCGCGGTTACGTCCATGAGGTGGTGATCTCATGCGGCGCGGAGGTGATCGCGCGTCATCCGCGGTCCTATGAGCGCGAGGACTTTGTGTTCGATCCGTTGCACTATCTCGCCCTGATTGAGCAGAAGATCAACGCGCTCGACCAGGCCGCGCCCCTGGCGGACTGGCGACTGCCCGAGGAGTTTGCTGCGCTGCGCCGCCTGCTCGAGGCTCGCCTGGACAAGCAAGGCAAGCGAGAGTTCGTTCAGGTCTTGCGCCTGATGGAGGCGTTCAGGATCGAGGAGGTGACACTTGCCGTGCGCGATGCCATGGCGCGCGGTGCCCTCAGCTTCGACGCCGTGAAGCATCTGCTGCTGTGCCGGATCGAGCGCCGGCCGCCGCGCCTCGACATGACGATCTACCCCTATCTGCCCAAAGCTGTCGTCGCGACCACCTCGGCCAAGGCCTATCTGGGTCTGCTCACGGGAGTGGCGTCATGACCGATACCCCGCAGGTTCTCCTGGCGCACCACCTCAAGACGCTCAAGCTGCCGACCTTCCTGCGCGAGTACGACAAGGTGGCGCGCCAATGCGCCGCCGAGGGCGTCGACTATCCGCGTTATCTGCTGCGGCTCGCCGAGCTGGAGTTGATTGATCGCGAGCGGCGTACGATCGAGCGCCGCATCAAGGCGGCCAAGTTCCCGACCGTGAAGAGCCTCGACAGTTTCGACTTTGCGGCCTTTCCGTCGTTGAACAAAGCGCTGGTGATGGAGCTGGCGCGATCGGAATATGTCGCGCGGCGCGAGAACATCATCGCGGTCGGCAACAGCGGCACGGGGAAGACTCACGTCGGTCTGGGACTCGGTCTTGCAGCCTGCCAGAAGGGCCTGTCGGTCGGCTTTACCACCGCCGCCGCTCTCGCGCACGAGCTGATCGAGGCGCGCGACGACAAGCGCCTCTTACGCCTGCAGCGCCAGTACGCCGCCTACAAGCTGCTGATCATCGACGAACTCGGATACGTGCCGCTGTCGCAGACCGGCGCCGAGTTGCTGTTCGAGGTCTTCAGCCAGCGTTACGAACGGGGCGCCACCCTCGTGACCAGCAATCTGCCGTTCGACGAATGGACCAGCGTATTCGGGTCCGAGCGATTGACCGGTGCCCTGCTCGATCGTTTGACCCACCATGTCCATATTCTCGAAATGAACGGCGAAAGCTACAGGCTCGCCCAAAGCAAGCGACGCGCGAAACGCTCCAGACCCGATTCATCATCCGATGGGCCGCCGGATAACTGACCCGCCATCACCAGACATCATGCGTTCGCGACCATAAACAAGCGCGCATCGCGGCTCCCGGATGATCGCTCGGTGCGCGCTCTCGCCGTCAAGCCCCGCGCCAGAAGCGCGCCGCTACGCGGTTTCAGGGCTTGACCGCTCGCGCGACCGAGCACACCCGCCTTCCGTGCCGCATAGCCCAATCAACGAAGCGCCAATCCCGTCGTGATGCAATTTTGCTCCGGCCCGCCGATGCAATTTCTCTCCGGCGTTGACACAATTACGAATGGATCGGCATTCCGTCCTCCTTTAAGTAGCTTTTGTTGCTCAATATTTTGTTGGAAATGCTTAACGCCATATATCTTACCGACGAACTCAGCCTCAGAGGCTTTAGGGGTGGGGAAAAGTTCCTGGTGATTATTGGCCCAATCCCGGAGATTTTGCAGCGCACTATCCTCTATCTCTCTGTGTACCTCCCTGGTCGAGACGATGCCCCCGGACGCTACAAGCTCGTTAAAATTCTTCCAAAGCGTAGGGAACCGCTTCGGATAATAGTTCTTGAAAAGCACGGATAATGGCGAGTTGTCGAAAACGTACATCAGACAGCCCCGCGAGAAAAATACTCTTCAAGCCCCGGCAGGTTACGAGGTTTCGTGTCAAGGTATTCGGCCAATTGATATTCATTGATACGGTTTTGCCTATACTCGCTAAGGGCCATCCCAACGTAATCGCGTCCTAAGTAACTTAATTTTGTCCAATAGTAATCTCCTCCTGCACCACCCTTCATCTGCTTTGCCCAACGAGCAGCTGCTGCGGTATATGTGGCCTCATCGATTAGGTCCTGATCTAAAAAACGCCGATAGACAAATTCGCGGCTAACATGGAAACGAGCGGCGAGCTTCTCCGCAGTTGCCTCTGTCGGTTTCTGGCCATTTAGCTCTGTAGCAAACACAGCCTCGGGGAAAAGGAATTCAGCCGCAAACTGATTACAAAACACTTCGACTGCCCTTGCGTCATTCTGTAAGTGGGCAACGTACTCGTCATGGATGGTATCAATGCCGCTCGTCCGATAAAGCAGATGCGCCAGTTCATGTATCAACGTAAATATTTGGCGGGTCTTCGCAGAACTATTATTTACATAGATTATCGGCACGACCTCATCGAATAGACAAAACCCCGAGAATTCGTTATTTCTAAATGCATCTTTAAAAACATAGACTCCGACAGACAGGAGTGCTCGCCTCCACTCCTTGAGCGCGGTTTCGTCATCCGGCCAAGCCTGTTGTATGTCCAATGAGATGCCGAGGTAGTCGCGGACTTTTTCAGCAGACTGAGCCAAGTCAGCCGTCACTTCGAGAGACAAGTCCCTCGTGACGAGTTCGATTCGAAAGGCTTCTCCCGCCTGTCAACTCCAACAGATTTAACTGAAGGGCTTTCGCCTTGCGCACGAGTAACTGCATTCGGCTGGGAATTTGCTCGAACTCAACATCTGGAAGAGTGCGAAACGTCTTGGCAATGTCTGGAACGTCTGGTGGCTCTGGAAAAAAGAAAACGGCTACGGGAACTTTCAGCACATCTGCCAGCTGTTCGAGTTGCGAGTAAGTGGGAGCTGAAGCGCCCGCTTCCCACTCTTGAATTTGGCGAAACTTCTTGCCTGCTTCGTCAATAGACAAGCCCGCGTGCGTTCGCGCCCAGGTGATTAGTGCGGGCGTAACCGGCAATTCCTCTCTAGTTTTGCTCTTGATAGCCACGGATCAGGAATCTCAACAATTCGATGCTGACGGCCGAGTGACACCTTCGAATCGACTACGGTTTTTGCCGCCGCGTCTAGCACAGTTTCCTACTTAGCGGCTTCGTGCCGTGGACTATCCCTACCGCGCTCACGTTTTAAGTGCACTCCAGCACTGAATTTACCAATCAAGCGGCCGTCTTCCAACGGCGACCTCCGGCGCGCGGATAGAGACAGTGGACGCAGGCCATCGCGGGCAAAAAAACAAGCAAAATCAACCTGAAGTGAATTGTTGAAGGACCGGAGCGGACGACCGCAGGCTGGTGCGGACGGTCGTTTGGTGCCAGGAGAGGACTCGAACTTAGCTATTAAGCGCATGATTTTACATAAAAATATATTCTCTAAATCCATAAATGCCAACGAAAATGCCAACGTGGGGCGGGCCTGCGAGCTTCTGGACTGGTCTTGGGGCGACGCGCGGAGAAAACGAACGGCGCAGGCACTGCACTCTCGTCAGCATTTAAGGCGCGGGTTTTCTGCTGGCTCTATTCGCGTAGATAGGCGTAATCTAGACGCACCGACCGACAGTTGTGTAGTGTACCGATGCATTGAATCCTGGAACTTGGTGCTATGATGGACCTTAAAGAATTCTTGCAGACTGTTAAAAGCAGTTTCCAACAAAAATGTTTCTACCACTTCACCGACAAGCGAAATCTTGTGCTTATTAAAGAGCACGGCTTACTCTCAATGCATTTGGTCCGAAAAAAGAAGATGTCCGTGCCAGCGCCTGGTGGAAATATCCAAGAGCGAACTGATAAAACTGACAATACCGGTCGCCCTCGGGTTTCGTCAGTTTTGTCAGTAGTAGTTGTTCCGGGCAAAATTGAAAATTCTACGAGCGGTGGCGCTCCCCGAATCTATTGCGATTGGATCATGCGCCTGAACGTGAGATTGATGCGGCGGTCGACAGGCGTCTTGGTCTTTGGCACTTGATGGAGCCAGAAGCGCTGAGTCTCGCCGCCCATTATGAGCCAATGCCCCTCCTTCAGTTCAAATGTCGGAATTGAAACCGCCGCGTTCCACCGAGCGATAAGCTCGCTATTGTTGGGCGATCTCCAAGACCGGCTTCACTATCGCTGTGCCACCCGACACTGTCACCGCCATGTCGATAAAGATGTAACCGTCCGATAGCGGCCGCCTTGCGGGCACAGAGTTGATCCGATCTCTTTTGCATCGGTGCAAGCACCGTCGTTTTCACTGATGCAAGAGAGGGTGTGATGAGCCGAATTGAAGTTCTGTCTGGCCCGGAGCGGCGGCGACGGTGGAGCGCGGAAGAGAAGCGGTCGATCGTCGCGGAGGCTTTTGCGCCTGGCGCATCGGTCTGCGCGGTTGCCCGGCGGCGCGATGTTGTTCCCGGGCAGATTTATCGCTGGCGGAATGATCTACGGAGCGCTTCCCCGGGGTTTGCCGCGGTAGTGGTCGCGCCGGAGCCGAACGAGCGATTGACGGCGGGCGCGCCCGCGGTTGAGATCGAACTCGGCCGGGACATTCACGTTCGCATTGCGGCGACGGCACCCCAGGATTTAGTGTCGGCGGTCATCAAGGCGCTGGCGGCGCGATGATCCCGTTTCCGACCGGGGTTCGGGTATGGGTTGCGGCCGGCCATACCGACATGAGGCGCGGAATGCGGGGCCTGGCCCTGCAGGTTCAGGAGGCGTTGAAGCGCGACCCGCACGCCGGCGATTTGTACGTTTTCCGGGGGCGCAATGGTTCGCTGATAAAGATTCTCTGGCATGACGGCGTTGGCATGTCGCTTTACGCCAAGCGGCTGGAGCGTGGCCGGTTTGTTTGGCCATCGGCCGCGGCCGGCGTGGTATCGATCGCGCCGTCGCAACTCGCTTATATGCTGGACGGGATCGATTGGCGGAATCCCCAGCACACCTGGAGGCCGACGGCGGCCGGATGATCGCTGGACAAGCTGCGGCTCATTGACTCGGCGCACGGAATTGATCGCGTGAATCGGCCGGGCTGCGCCAATTCCACGGCAGCAGCGCGGCGAGATCAGTGATCTGGGTTTTTCAAGGCGAAATCGGATCTCGCCTCGAAAAGGTGGCCCCAATTCGGCAAAAGTCGCAGCACCGGGCGGGCGGCGCCGCTAATCGGAAGTAAATCCGAATTCGCCAGGCCAGACTACAAACGCTACAGGGCCAATAACCAATAACGCTCTCACCACACGAATTTCATCAGCCTACTCTAGGACCATAGATTCGATGCAAATGGCTGGTGAGGGCTTCTAGAGACGGTGGCGAACATCGGAAACCAAGATGACCATCCGGCCGGATGACACAGAGGCTGGGGGCGTCGCCGCATAGGCGTTCATGGAGCAGGGCCGCCGGGTCGTAGAGGAGGTCCCCGGGTATGGGCTCATCCGGTGCCTGGCCGCGCAGAACAACAAAGGCAGTCTCCGGAACTTGGCTCATGTGTTTGACGGCCTCCTGTAGAAAAGACCGTGCCTCAGCAACAGCCAATGGTGCCCGGTCCCCCGGCAGGACAAAAAGACTGGGCCCTTTGCCAAAGATCAGGCCGTGCAGACGCAAAGTCCCATCGTGCCTTACGAGGTTGGCCACATCGCCTACGCGTCCCCCAATGACAGTGCGGCGCGGTGATGCTGGTGGCGGCGGACCAATCTCCTCGACCAGGGGGCTTGATTCATAGACCAAGCCGATTTCCGACTCAGCCAATGCGGCATAGTCTTGGCCTTCGGCCGTCGCCATAAACTCGATTACCTCCTGACGCGCGTTCTCGCCTTTCGGATCCATCCGGGAATAAGCCTCATCGCCGGACTTCACAATGGACCGGTCGACAGGTCGGCGCTCGGCCTCATAGGACGCGATCAGTTGATGGCTCCCGTTGCCGGATACGACGAGCGCCAATTTCCAGCCCAGGTTAAAGGCATCTTGCATGCCGGCGTTCATGCCATGTCCCTCGATTGGGTTGGAGGCGTGAGCCGCATCGCCGGCGAGAAGAACCCGGCCCATGCAGTACCGCCGGGCGAGGCGGGAATGGGATTTGAAGAATTGCGGCTCGTCCGTGTTAGCCAGTTTGGCCCCGGGCGACACCAGGGAAAGCCTTTGGTTGACCATCTCAAGGGCTGCGTGATCGGTGGTCTCCGGCCGAAAATAAACCCGCCAGCGGTCCTTTCCGAGCGGAAAGGGGATTACGTTGGGCGGCTGAAGTTGGACGCAGGTCAGGTTTCGCGGGTGGCTCCAATTGTCGATTTGACTATCCACCACCCCCCACAGTTCGGGGTAATCTTTGCCGTCGAATTGATCGCCGATGGCATCGCGAACCGCGCTGTGGTAACCGTCGGCGGCCACCACCCACTCGGCTTCGAGCAGATAGTCTCCAGACTCTTCGGACTTCAAGCGCGCCCGCGCGCCGTCGTCCGTCTCTTCCAGGCCCAAAAATTCGACGCCCCTTTCGATGCAGCCGGAATGCTGTTCCAGCTTTTTGGTGAGGAGGTTAATGGTCTGCTCCTCGGGGATGGAAACAATATAGGGATAGGGCGTGTCCAAATCACGGAAGCGGGAAGAGCCGACGTGGCGTTCGCCAAGGTACAAATCGACCCCATCCACGATCTGCCCTCGTTCCATAAAGCTGTCGATCAGGCCAAGTCCCGCCAGAATTTCAAGGCTTCGGGACTTGATAAATATGGCCGCGCTCCACGGCGCGGGGTCTGCCATCCGGTCGATGAGATGAAAGGGGACGCCCCGTCGGGCCAGCTCGATCCCGACAATCAAGCCAGAGGGACCGGCCCCTACGATCAGGACGGGCTTATCCGAAACCGTCTTGATGTGATCGGCGCTCAAATTCCGTAGCCTCCTAGCTCGAAACCGTTGAGAATTGCGGGAGGTCTTGATCAATCGCGTGATGAAGATAGGCAAGCTAATTGGATACTCCATAAACATGCTCGACGCACGCGTCGCTTTTGTTTTGCCGGCCGACCCGCGCAACGCTTTGTTCTCTGCGGCGGCGTCGGCGGATCAAAGCGCGTCAGAATTTATCCGATCAGCACTTCGCGCGAGGCTAGCCGCCGAGCGCAAGACTCGGGCACGGTTGGGCTGAGGTTGCTAAACCGAAGTGGACCGTTAGCAAAGGTGTCCCGGACCGCGAGCCGCATCCTGGTCCTCGTTGTAGATCGTGAGCAGGCAGGATTGCCGTAACATCGACGAACGGATCGGCGGGATGTAGATGCAACGGGGAATGTGGATCGGAGCAGCCATTCCGCCGAACTCCTCCGGGCGCGTCACGCCGATGCAGACGTGATAGTTTGCGTCCCCTGAGGGGCGCTCCTGGTCGGGGTTGAAATACTGATGTAACGGGAGATACTCCCAACGGCCGTCCGGGTGTTTCTTGAGGTCGGTCTCGGGGACGGGCTTGCAATCCTGGCCAGAGCAGCACGCCGGATCATACCAGGAATGGGCAAAGGAGACTGATGGGGCGAGCAGCATCGCCAGCGCGACGAGGTATTTCATTGCGCATTCATTCTGTTGGCCCGCGGCTTGATGCGCGCGTTGACCACTCTCGCGAGGTGTCGCCCCCGCGGCGGCACGCGCCGAGCACTCCGCCGAGCACTCCGCTCGGCCTCGGCGATCCGGGCCTCCTCCGCGCGGACAACTTCGGCCGGAGCGCCTTCGTTTATCATTGCCTTCACCGGCAGGAAGAGCAACCAACGTCTCGGTCTCTTCGGCGACCGTCCAGCGGTGCTTGCCGGTCGCGTTCTTCTTGACCTTCAGCGCCGTGTGATCGCCGCCTGTCCCTATCGCAAATGTCATCCGGTTGGCCGGAGACGCCGAATCGGGTGATCCTGTCACCCGATGTGGGATGCTTGCAAACTGCTGTGGTCGCTGTTCCTCGGGTTGTTCCGATCGCGGGCGTCACTCGAAGCCGAGAACTTGACCCTGCGTCAGCAGATCATTGTCCTGCAGCGCACTGCGCCGAAGAGGCTCCGCTTCAATACCTTCGATCGGGTGATCTTCGTCGGCCTCTATCGACTGTTTCCCGACCTTCGAGATGCCCTGGCGGTCGTCAGACCCGAGACCGTCATTCGCTGGCACCGTGCTGGGTTCAGGGCTTTTTGGCGTTGGAGGTCAAGGCCGCGACGGGGAAGACCGACGGTGCCGCTTGAGATCCGCCACTTGATCCGCGAGATGAGCCTTGCCAATCCGCTGTGGGGAGCTCCACGGATCCATGGCGAACTGCTCAAACTCGGCATCGCTATCGGGCAGACGAGCGTCGCCAAATATATGGCGCGGAGGAGAGGACCACCGTCACAGGGCTGGCGGACATTTCTACGCAACCATGCCGACGGCATCGCCGCCATGGACCTGTTCGTGGTGCCGACGATTTCTTTCCGGCTTCTCTATGGTCTTCTCATCCTGCGGCATGACCGACGCCGGCTTCTGTGGTTGGAGACCACCACGCATCCAACCGCGGAATGGATCTCCGGGCAACTCACCGAGGCCTGCGGATGGGACGAGGCTCCACGCTACCTCATTCGTGACCGCGATCGATGCTATGGCGAGGTATTCGTCCGACGTGTTCGTGCCATGGGCATCCGCGATCGCCCCACATCCGCGCGGTCGCCTTGGCAAAACGGCTATGCGGAGCGGCTGATCGGGTCGATCCGGCGGGAGTGTATTGACCACGTGATTGTCTTTGGTGAGTGCCATCTCCGTCATCTGCTGCGGTCGTATCTGAATTACTACAATGAGACACGCACGCACCTGTCCTTGGACAAGGACGCGCCGGTTTCGCGCGCCATCCAGACCGTTGGTCACATATTCGCCCGTCCCGTCCTGGGTGGATTGCATCACCAATACGTACGGATCTAATTTGCGACAGGCACAGGAGGTGCGATCCGGCTTGTCGGGTGGCCGCCCTATCCCCGCGCAACTTGCCAGTTTACCCCGGCCGCGCCAGGGGCACGACCACGCCGCGTTCGCGGAGTTCTTCGAGGTGATCAGCCCACCACGCCATCATCCTGACTCGCTCCTGCCAATGCTCGCCACGGTGATACACGCCGCGGATCGCATCCTTATCGGCATGCGCTAGTTGTCGCTCGATCGCGTCCGCACTCCACAACCCACTTTCATTCAAGAGCGTGCTCGCCGTGCTTCGTAGCCCGTGACTGCTGATCTCGCCGCGTCGGTATCCCAGCCGCAGCAATGCGCCTTGTAATGTGTTCTCGGAAATCGGTTTTTCGCGGGAGACCGTAGACGGAAACAGAAATCGGCCATCCCCAGTCAGGGGGCGCAACTCGTCGATAACTCCTAGCGCTTGCCGGGACAGTGGGACGCGGTGCGGCCGGCGCATCTTCATTCTTCGGGCGGGAATGCTCCAGATTGCGCCGTTGATGTCCGACCATTCGGTGAACCGGAGTTCACCGGGACGAACGAAAGTCAAAGTTAAGAGTTGGAGCGCGAGACGGGTGATCGGCGCACCTTGATATGCGTCTATCGCCCGCAAGAGGGCTCCGACATCGGCCGGATTGGTGATTGCTGCGCGGTTCGTGACCACAGGTGCGGTCAGTGCACCGCGGAGATCGCTAGCCGGATCACGGGGGCAATATCCGCTCGCGACGCCGTAGCGAAATATACGGCTCGCTACCGATCGCGCGCGGCGTGCTGTTTCATGGTGTCCGCGGGCCTCGATACGGCGTAGCGCGGCGAGCAGGTCGGCCGGTTCAATGGCCGAAACCGGGCGCTTGCCAAGATCGGCGCTGAGCATTCGGAGAAACCACTCGGCTTTGCGGATCGTCACGTCAGCCTTTTGCTCTCGGCGCATCTTAGCCAGCCACTCATCGGCGACGTTCCGGAATGTGACCACATTCGCCGCGGCGGATTGCTTTTCCGCTCTCTTGGCCTCGCTCGGATCAATGCCGGCCGCGATCATTCTGCGCGCCTCGGCGCGCCGCTCGCGCGCCAATGCGAGCGGGACAAGCACCTCGCGCGAATTGGCCGCGCAGTAAACGCCTAACGCGAGGGTCTTCTGCTTGCCACCGAAACGGTATGCGAGACGCCAGAGCTTAGACCCGGTCGGCTGGATCAAGAGGTACAGGCCGCCCCCATCACTCAGTTTGACAGCGCTGGAAATCGGCTTCGCCGCCCGGATTGCAGTATCAGTCAGCGGCATGATCTGGGCTCTGCCCGTGTTGGTATCGGATGGTCGGGGCGCCGGCGAGTGAGCAGAATACCAACACCGATACCAACAACTTTTCCGGTTGTCGGGGGACGACGGCGGACCGTCGTGGCCAAAAATGTACCGCAATTTCAATCAGAAGTGAATTGGGAAAAGACGGGTGTGGATATCCCAGGACAACCACGGAAGACCATTTGGTGCCCAGGAGAGGACTCGAACCTCCACGGCTTTCACCACTGGTACCTGAAACCAGCGCGTCTACCAATTCCGCCACCTGGGCCGCAGTGAGAGAAATAAGGGCCGCCATTTCTGCTTGTCAACGCCGGCCGGGCGCATCCGCAACACCAAAGCGAATTCCGTTCCACTTGGACCGAGATTCGCCCGCGTGGTCCGCAAGCCGTCGCAATCTCTGCGGCGAACCGGTTTTCACCTTCGCCGGAGAATACACTCGCCGTCGCGAGCGGGCGGCCGGCCGCATCAGCGCCTGGGGCGAGCGGCTATTCGCCCCTATACAGCGCTGGAGCGATCTTGTATGCCGCCTGCGCCGCGCCAATTCTTGTGCGGTTCGGCCCTTCCCTGCGCGTTAAGGAGCGGCGGATATGACCGCGATGTCCAATTCCGACATGCTCATCACGATTTTCGGCGCCTCCGGCTTTCTCGGCCGCCACGTGGTGCAGGCGCTCGCCCGGGATGGTTATCGCATCCGTGCCGCCGTGCGCCGTCCTGATCTTGCCGGCCATCTGCAGCCGCTCGGACGGGTCGGGCAGATTCATGCGGTGCAAGCCAATCTCCGTCATCCCGCCTCGGTCGAGGCGGCGGTCCACGACAGCGCGGTCGTCGTCAATCTCGTCGGAATTCTGTTCGAGCGCGGCCGCCAGCGCTTTTCCGCCGTGCATGCGGGCGGCGCCGAATTGGTGGCGCGCGCTGCGGCCGCCCACGGCGCGCGTCTTGTCCATGTGTCCGCGATCGGCGCCGATGAGAACGCGACCGCCGCTTATGCCCGCACCAAGGGATTGGGCGAGGCGGCGGTGTTCGCGGCGGTGCCTGACGCCGTCGTTTTTCGGCCGTCGGTCATCTTCGGGCCGGACGATGATTTCTTCAACAAGTTCGCCGCGATGGCGCGCCTGTCGCCGATCCTGCCGCTGGTCGGCGGCGGACACACCCGCTTCCAGCCGGTGTTCGGCGGCGATGTCGGCGAGGCGGTCGCCAAGGCGGTCGCGAACGAGACCAAGCCGGGCACGATCTACGAACTGGGCGGACCCGAAATCTACACGTTCAAGGAGCTGATGCAGTTCGTGCTCGCGACGATCGACCGCCGCCGCCTGCTACTGCCCATCCCGTTCTGGGTGGCGAAGCTCATGGGCCAGTTTCTGCAGTTCTTGCCGGTGCCGCCGCTGACGCCCGACCAGGTGGAACTCCTGAAGCAGGACAACGTCGTCTCCGCCGCCGCGCAGGGCGAGGGGCGAACGCTGCAAGGGCTCGGCATCGAAGCGCGATCCGTTGAGACGATCGTCCCGTCCTATTTGTGGCGCTACCGCAAGACCGGACAATTTCGGCGCAGTCTTGCTTAGAGCATTTTCCGGCGAAGCGGGAACCGGTTCGCCGCAGAAAATGCGACCACGAAAGAACTAGAGCATTTTCCGGCGAAGTGGGAACCGGTTCGCCGGGAAAATGCACCACGAACGAACAAAGGGAGCGAATTTCAATTCCGTAGGAACGGAATTTCGCTTTGGCCGATCGCAGGTTTGGGGGGCGCATCGATCTTGACGCCGATCACGAATATCGCCGATTTGCGCAAGCTCGCGCGACGGCGCGTGCCGCGCGCGCTATTCGAGTATGTCGATAGCGGCTCCTATGACGAGATCACGCTCAAGGCGAATATTGACGCCTTGCACGCGCTTCGCTTTCGTCAGCGCGTTCTCGTCGACACCACCGCGCGCTCGCTCGAAACCGAACTCCTCGGCGACAAGGTCGCGATGCCGCTGGCAATCGCGCCGACCGGGCTGACCGGCCTGTTGCGCGGCGGCGGCGAGATTCTGGCGGCGCGCGCCGCCGAAGCGGCTGGCATTCCGTACTGCCTGTCCACCATGTCGATTGCGACCATCGAGGACATCCGCGCCGCGATCAGCCGCCCGTTCTGGTTCCAGCTCTATGTCCTGCGCGACCGCGGCTTCAGCCAGTCGATGATCGACCGCGCGAAAGCGGCGCAATGCTCCGTGCTCGTCGTCACCGTCGATCTGCCCCTGCGCGGGCAGCGTCACGCCGACATCAAGAACGGGCTCACCGTGCCGCCGCGTCTGACGCTGCGCAATCTGTGGGACGTCGCGACCAAGCCCGGCTGGGCTTTTGGCGTGCTCATGAGCAAACGCAAGACGTTCGGAAACATCGAGGCCTATCTGAACAAAGGCCGCGTCAGCATGATGGGCGCGGGCGAGTGGTCGACCGAGCATTTCGACCAGACGCTCAACTGGCGCGACATAGAGTGGATTCGCGGCCTGTGGTCGGGCAAACTCGTTATCAAGGGCATCCTCGACGTCGATGACGCGAGAACCGCGGTCTCGGTTGGCGCTGATGGGATCGTCGTGTCCAACCACGGCGGGCGGCAACTCGACGGCGCGCCGGCATCGATCGCCGCTTTGCCGGAAATCGCACGCGTGGTCGGCGATCGGATTGAAGTTCTGTTTGACAGCGGCATTCGCTCGGGCCAGGACGTGATGAAAGCGCTCGCCCTCGGCGCGCGGGGCTGCATGATCGGACGCGCCCATCTCTATGGTCTCGCGGCGATGGGCGAGAAGGGATGCGCCATCGCGCTCGATCTCATTCGGCGCGAGCTCGAGATCACGATGATGCTTACCGGCGTGACCGACTTGCGGCGCGTCGATCCCGATTTGCTCTGCCGCCCACCGCGAGCGTGATCGATGGCGCGCGCAATCGTTCGTCAGCCGCGCAGCGCGTCGATAAGGTCGGTCGCCTCCCACGGCAGGTCGAGATCGGGTCGGCCGAAATGCCCATACACCGCAAGCGGCCGATAGAAACCTCGTTCGCCCCGGAGCGCCGGCTGTGTGCGCAGGCCGAAGCGCCGTATGATGGCGGCGGGGCGGAAATCCATCGCGCGTTCGATGCGGTCGGCGATGTCTTGGTCAGGAATCACCTCGGTGCCGAAGGTCGCGACCGACAAACTCAAAGGATGCGCCCGGCCGATCGCATAAGCGACGTGCACCTCGCAGCGTTTGGCAAGCCCTGCTGCAACGACGTTTTTAGCGGCGTAGCGGGCGGCATAGGCGCCGATGCGGTCGACGCGCGAAGGGTCTTTGCCCGATAACGCGGCCCCGCTTTGGCGGGCGATCTCGCCGTACGTGTCGATGCCGTTCTTGCGCCCTGTCAGCCCAGCATGCCGCGCCGGCCCGCCGATTTCATAGGGGTCGCCGGCATTGATATAGATCTCCGTCCGGTCGTCGGGTCGCATGTCGGCACCATCGAAAGTCCTGGTCACGACCGCGCGTAAACCCTCCTCGACCCGGCGATTCGGCGTACCCGCGGACACCGCCGCGGTGACCGCGATGGTATGGATGCGGACAGGGCGGCGGTCACGGTACTCGATCGAGACTTGCGTCTTTGCGTCCGGCGACAGCCACGCCAGGCTCGGACGCGCGCGGTCGAGCGCCCGCGCGATTCTGTGCGCAAGGCTGACCGGTAGCGGCATCAGCTCGAGCGTCTCAGGGCAGGCATAGCCGAACACATTCGCTTGGTCGAGGGCGAAGCATGTTTCGATCGCCGCCTCATCGGGCTTCACGCAAGAAGGCTGGCGCATACTCTTCGGCAGTTCGACGAGGCTGGTCAGGATCGAGCAATTGCGCGCATCGAAGCTGCCCTCGACATAACCGACATCGGCGATCACCTTGCGGGCGAGCGACGGCAGATCGATCACGGCCTCGGCGGCGAAGCGCGCGGCAAGGAAGACGACGCCGGTCGCAACCGCGCATTCGACCACGGCATGTGCGGCGGGGTCGCGGCGCAGGAAGGCGTCGATCGCCGCATCGCTGATCTGGTCGCACAATTTGTCCGGATGGCCCGGTGTCACCGATTCGGATGTGAAGATCATGTCACGCGGCATTGTCGCCTCTCAACTCATCGCAGGCGGGCGAGGGCCCAGATCGTCGCGGACAAGATAGCCGATCAGGCGGTTGGCGACCGTGCTGGCCGCGACCATGCCGGCGATGCCGAGACTTTGGCGGAAGCCGAGCGGCGCGAGACCGAACAGACGCCGCGTGAGTGGGAAAAGCTGGACGCCAAGCTGCAGCGCTCCCGACAGCGCGACGGCGCCGTAAAGCGTGAGGTTCGGCCGTCGGAGGAGGGTCGCCTCGATCCCGTGCGTCTCCGAACGACAGGACAGGCCGTGCACGATCTGGCTGAGCGTCAGCCCGTGGAACACGATCGTGCGCGCTTGCGCCGCGCCCGTTGCGCCGCCCGCCAGGAGATATCCGGCAAGCGCGCTCGTGCCGAGGACGGCGCCTTCCCGCAGGATGCGGCGGAAATCGGCCCGGTCGAGAATGGGCGCACGCGGATCGTGCGGAGGCTCGTCGAGCACGTCGGGTTCCGGCGGCTCCAGGCCGAGCGCGAGCGCTGGCAGCGGATCGGAGGCGAGATTGAGCCACAAGAGCTGCATCGGCGTCAGGGGCTCCGGGCCGCCGACAATCGCCGCCCCGAGCATGACGAAGGTCTCCGAGGCATTGGTCGAGACGAGGTAACGCAGAACCTTGCGGATGTTGGCATAAGTGGCGCGGCCAAGCCGAATGGCTTCGATGATGCCTTCGAGGTCGTCGCCGGCGAGCACGATATCGGCGACCTCGCGCGCAACATCGGTCCCGGCCCCACCCATGGCGATGCCGACATTGGCGGCACGCAATGCCGGGCTGTCATTGATGCCGTCGCCGGTCATTGCGACGATATGGCCGTCGGCCTGCAGCGCCTTGACGATGTTGAGCTTGTCGACCGGGCTCACGCGCGCGAACACCTGCGGCTGCGCCGCCAGCGCCGTCAGCACGTCCGGAGCAAGCCCCGCGATCTGTCCCGCCTCCAGTACTTTCAGCTCGCCGTCAGAGGCGAGGTTGAGGTCGCGCGCGATGGCGAACGCCGTCGCGCTCTGATCGCCGGTGATCATCACGGGACGAATGCCGGCCTTGCGCAGCTGCTTCAACGCGGGAAGCACGCTCGGCCGAATCGGGTTGGCGATGCCGGCGAGGCCGAGCCAGACGAGGTCGCGCTCGTCGCGCGGATCGCCGCCCGTTTCCCCGACCGCGACGCCGAGCACGCGCAACGCCTGGCCGGCCATGCGGTCATTGGCCTTGAGCACGGACGCGCGCGTGTCCTCGTCGAGCGGCGCAACGCAGCTAGCCCCGCGATAGGCGGAGCAGCGCGCGAGAACTTCGACGGGATCGCCCTTGACGCAGAGCAGCCGGCCTCCGTTCGCCGTCGCGTGCAAGGTGCTCATGCGCTTGCGGCCGTCGCCGCGTCCGACGGTCGCGAGCACGCGGGCGGAGGCGCGGAGCTTCGCCACGTCGATATTGAAGGCGATCGCCGCTTCGAGCAGCGCGCTCTCGGTCGGCGTGCCCTCGACCGAGAAGCCCTTCGGGGCAAACCGCACGATCGCTTCGCTGCAGAGCGCTGCGACTTCGAGCAGGCGGCGGACGATGCCGCGCGTGGGCTCGCCGGCGGGCTTTCCGCCTTGTGTGAGCCGGCCGCTATCGTGCCTGAGTTCGACACCGCCCGCGTCGAAGGCGACCGTCGCCATGCGGTTCTCGGTGAGCGTGCCGGTCTTGTCGAGGCCGATGACCTCGATCGCGCCCAAAGTCTCGACCGCCTCGAGCTTGCGCACCAGCACGTTGCGGCGACGCATGTCCTGGATGCCGAGCGCGAGCGTCGTCGTCGCAACGGCCGGGAGGCCTTCCGGAATGGCCGCGACCGCGAGCGAGATCGCCGTGCGCAGCATCGGCAACAAGCCGTGCCCGCGCAACAAACCGAGGCCAAACACGGCGGCGCAGATCAACCCGTTGACGATGATGAGCTCCCGTTCCACGTTGCCAAGCTGACGTTGGATCGGCGTCTCCGGCGGGCGAACGGCGCCGAGGAGTTGTTGCACTCGGCCGATTTCGGTTGACGGTCCGGTCGCGGTGACCAGCGCCATGCCGGAGCCTCCGGTGACGGCAGTGCCGCGGAACACCATGTTGCGCCGGTCCGGCAAAGCGGTGTCCGCCGACAGCACGATCTCAGCCTCTTTGTGCACCGGCAGCGCTTCGCCGGTTAGGGCCGACTCGTTGATGGTGAGATCTTCACCGGCAGTCAGGCGCGCATCGGCGGGAATGAGCATTCCGCGCTCGATCAGCAGAAGATCGCCGGGGACAAGTTCGACCGGGTCCACCAGCCGGCGCTGCCCGGCGCGGATCACGGATACTGGCTTGAGCGCGTAATTCGAGAGCCCGAGGATCGTGTGCTCTGCCTGGCGCTCGGTGGCGGTGGCGATCCCGGCATTGAGCAGCACGACGGCGGCGATGACGGCGGCGTCCGCTATCCCGCCGGTTAACACCGAGAGGACGGCCGAAGCGCCCAGGAGCGCGATCGGCAGGCTGGTCATCTGCTCGATCAAAATCGCGGCAGTCGGTCGCGCTTCCGCCCGGCGCAGTTCGTTGCGGCCAAACTCTGCTAATCGGGGGGCGATTTCGGTTTCCGCGAGTCCATTCGTGAGCCCGGTTTGCAGCCGGTCGGGCGTGTCGGACAAGGTCAAAGCATGCCATGCATAAGGCGAAGTTGCGTGGTCGATGACGGCTGGGGCGGCAAGCGCATGCGATAGCCTCGGCGCTTTTTCAGCGTACAGCGCGTGCTGCGCGGCGACGACCGCGTCGATCGTCGATCCAAGCTCGGAAATGGTGGCGGGCGGGCCGTATTCGACGAGCACCGACCCAGTCAGTGCGTTGGCGCGCGCCGATAAAACGCCACGGCGTTCCGCGAGCGTCGCTTCGACGGCGCGAACGTGCTCCGGTTGGGCGATAATGCTGGGATGGCAAAAACGCACGCGCCCGGCGACCCGGTCATGGATTACGCGCACGCCTCGGACCGTCGACCTGTTATCTCCCTGCTTCACCGAATTTTCCCAATTGATTCTGCTCGGCAATTCCTGCACCTGACGAGGCATGACCGACGAGCGCGCCATTCTCGCCGCCAACGCGGCCTATTACCACGCTTTTGAGACAGGCGATTTCGCCGAGATGAGTTGAATCTGGGCGGATGACGATGACGTCTCCTGCATTCACCCTGGGTGGCCCGCCCTGGTCGGACGGCAGGTGGTGCTGGACTCCTACCGCAACATTCTGCGCAATCCGGACCGCGAACGGCTCGAGCATCGCGACGAGACGGCGATCGTATCAGGAAGCGAGGGCCGCGTGGTGTGCGTCGAGATCGTGAGCGGCGCCGGCGTTGCGCTCGCGGCGACCAACTTGTTCAGGCGCATCGACAGCGAATGGCGCATGATTCACCATCAGGCGAGCCCGATCGCCGCAATGGTCGCGGAGGCCTTGCCTTCATCCCAACGCCTGAACTGATCGGACGGGCGGCCCGTGGCGCTACGGGAGCAGCCTCACCTGCCGCGCACGGGGCGAGGGTCGGAGGCTCGGATTGTTTGCCGATCGGTATGCTTGGAAAGGGGGCGCGGATGCCCTATGTGGTGTGAGAACGGCGTCGGCAGGGGTGGAGGTTTGGTCCAGTCGACCCTGGCGCAGCGATGGTCGGGTGAGCCCGGCCGGGTGCTCGAAGATGGTTTAGGCGGAGTAGCTCAGCTGGTTAGAGCAGCGGAATCATAATCCGTGTGTCGGGGGTTCAAATCCCTCCTCCGCTACCAACGAAATCAAACACTTAGCCTTACTCGGCCTCAAATTCTGTGTCGCAATTGCTGCAAACCCATCCCGTTTGGTTTCAACGAGTTACATGCGATGCATTTTACTCCTTGCGACATGCTTGCGACAGATGTGCTTAGTCTGTTCCCACCGAGCGAAGGGCCGCGCGGTGACCCGGCGGGAAAGCCTCGCAGTCCGACCAAACCGCGCGCAGTGACGCCCGGTCGGTTCGCCGATCTCTCCTCATCGAACTCCACTCAAGCGTTCGCCGTCTCGCGAGCTGAGCAGTAGAATACGCGCGGGGCGGGCAAATTAGCCGGTCTCGGTCTTGGCGCCATGGGCAACGCCGCTGCCGAATGTGCAAAACAAGCAGATTTCTTATCCGCCAGTCATATGTATTCCAACGCCGTTTCAAATCCGAAGTGCAACAGGGCAGCATAGACGGCATGGCGGAGTGAGTGGCGGGGGAAAGGGTCGGGGTCAAGGGCTTTAGTCGCCGGAGACGATGCGAGCGCAGCGAGCACCCTTGAGGCCGACGTTTTCTCCCGCCAGACTTTGCCATGTTGTGTATGCCGGTTTTTCTGGCGGTCAGATGGAAGACTATCCTTGCGTGGGACAGCACATCTCACGGAGGAAAAATGCCCGAAGGCTATCTCCATCTGACCTGCGAACAACGCTGCCAGATTTACGCGCTCTTGCAAAGCGGCCACTCGCAAGCCCACATCGCGCGGCAAATTGGCGTCGATCCGTCGACGATCAGCCGCGAGCTTGTTCGCAACACCGGCGCGCGCGGCTATCGCTTCAAGCAAGCGCACGAGAAGGCCTCGCAGAGACGCCAAGAGGCCTCGGACAAGCCGCGCAAAATAACGCCAGATTTGGTGGAGCTGATCGAAGAAAAACTGACGCAACAGCAGTGGAGTCCCGATCAGATCAGCGGGCGTCTGGCGAAGGATGGCGTCGCCTTTATCAGTCACGAGCGCATCTATCAGCATGTCTGGAAAGACAAGAAAGACGGGGGCACGCTGTATCTTCACTTGCGTCACAGCGGCAAAAAATACAACAGGCGCAAGGGCAAGAATTCGGGGCGCGGGCTGATTCCGAACCGCGTCGATATCGATCAGCGGCCTCCTATTGTCGCCGCAAAAATCCGCATCGGAGACTGGGAGGCCGACACGATTATCGGCGCCAATCACAAAGGCGTTGTCATGTCGCACGTCGAGCGAACCTCCAAATACACCAAGCTCGCCAAACTGCCGGACAAGAACGCGGACTCTGTCGTGCAGGCCTGCGCACGCGTGCTTTTGCCGCTCGCTGACCAAATCGAAACAATCACTTACGACAATGGAAAAGAGTTCGCCTCTCACGCCCAAATCGCAACCTCGCTGGGGGCACTATCCTATTTTGCCAAGCCCTATCACTCGTGGGAACGCGGCCTCAACGAACACACTAACGGCCTCTTCAGGCAGTACTTCCCAAAAGGTTCCGACTTCTCTATTTTGTCCGATGCCGATGTCCAAAGGGTCGAGGACAAACTCAACTCTCGCCCCAGAAAGATACTCGGCTACCAAACCCCTCGCGAGATTTTCTTCAGCGCCAGAAATCTGCCCGTTGCACTTCACTGTTGAATGGGCGCAATTTAATAACAGTGATTCACTGGTGTCCGGTTGACGGTGAGGAGCGTTCTGGAAAGAGCTGATCTGGCAGGAGCTTGCCACCGAAAATGGGTGGTGTCGATTTGAACTTGGTCGGGCGCTATTCGGAGTTTTTCCGAGGAGTCGCCCGTGAACATCGGCAAGACGCTTTTCGCCCAGCTGATGGATTTTCTGCCTTGGAGCACTTTTGCGCGGATTGTTACCCGCTACGGTGGCGACGCCCGGGTGCGAACGCTGTGTTGTGCCGAGCAATACCGCGCGATGGCGTTTGCGCAACTGACCTATCGAGAGAGCCTGCGCGATATCGAGGTCTGCCTATCGGCGCGCGCGTCGAAACTCTATCACATTGGTTTTCGCGAGCCGGTCCGACGATCAACTCTGGCCGACGCGAACGAGACGCGCGACTGGCGCATTTACGCGGAGTTCGCTCACCGTCTGATTGCCCATGCGAGGAAGCTCTATGCCAGCGAAAGCCTGGGCATGGAGCTGGCCAACACGGTCTATGCTCTGGATTCCACGACCATCGATCTGTGCCTGTCGCTATTTCCATGGGCGCACTTTCGCTCCACCAAGGCGGCGGTGAAGATGCACACGTTGCTCGATCTGCGCGGCAACATCCCGAGCTTCGTTCACATCTCGAACGGCAAGCTGCACGACGTTCACGCTCTCGATTTGCTGATCCCCGAAGCAGGCGCCATCTACGTCATGGATCGCGGCTACATCGACTTCGCGCGCCTTTACGTCTTGCAGCAGGCTGGCGCCTTCTTCGTCACCCGTGCCAAGTCGAACCTGGATGCGCACCGCGTCTACTCGGCGCCGACAGATCGGGCGACCGGTATCATTGCCGACCAGACTATCGCATTGGATGGCTATTCTACCAGCAAGGACTATCCCGTTCATCTGCGCCGCGTCCGATTCAAGGATGCCGCATCGGGAAAAAGGCTGGTGTTTCTTACCAACCATTTTACCCTGCCGGCGGCATTGATCTGCGACCTATACAAGAGCCGCTGGCAGGTCGAACTGTTCTTCAAATGGATAAAGCAGCATCTTCGGATCAAGCAGTTTTACGGCACGTCGGACAACGCGGTGAGGACGCAAATATGGATCGCGGTTTCCGTCTACGTCCTGGTTGCCATCGTCAAGAAGCGCCTCGGCTTGGAGGCCTCTCTCTACACTTTGCTCCAGGTTTTCTCGGTCACCCTCTTCGAGAAAATGCCGATGTCCCAGGCATTTTCCGAAAGCACAACCACTTTCGAAGACGGCGAACTCAGCAACCAGCTGAATCTGTTCGACTATTAACCGGACAGTAGTGACAGTGATTTACAAACCCATGTCGCATACATGTTGCGTAGCGGCTAGGAGGCCGATTCACCGGCGGCCGTGCAGGAATTGAACCGGCCCGCCGTGATAGGGTAGACCCGAGCGGCCCAGGCCCGCACAAGCGCTTTATTTGAGGGCTTTCTCGGCAAGACGCGCTCATTTATTCTGCGCACGAGCAATCGGCGGACTCAGATAGTTTGTCAGATCACGTCCTTGATCTTGGCAGTATGGTTTCGTGATCTGGCAACATCCTGGTAACGATCTCAAAATTTCGCGTGCTACACCGCTCGCCACCCTGCCGTCTGCGAGTTTTTGGGTCGGCGTCCATGCGCCTCGCCGTCCGGCTCGAAGTGACCGAAGCGGTGCTGAACCACATCAGCGGCAGCCGCGCCGGCATCGCGGGGGTGTATCAGCGCCACGACTGGGCGGCCGAGAAGCGCGCCGCCCTCGACGCCTGGGCAGCCCACGTACTCGCCGTGGCCGAGGGCTGGAGCGCCAGCGGCAACGTCGTCACGCTGGGGCGGGCAGGCTGAGCAGCGGCGCTCTCCGCGCCATGGTCGCAACGCGCCGAAAGCGGACGAACGACTAATGGCGCAATGTGCCATAAGCCGCCGTGAGCAAGTGCAGCGAGGCGGTCGTTATTCGATCACCTCGTCGGCGTGAGCGAGCAGCATCGGCGATACTTCAATGCCGAGTGCTTTGGCCGCTTTACGGTTGATCAAGAGGTTAAATTTGGTCGGCAGTTAGACCGGCAGGTCAGCGGGCTTGGCACCTTTGAGTATCTTGTCGACGTATCCAGCCGCACGCCGGTGCATGTCCTCATAGCTTGGTCCGTAGGACATCAGGCCGCCGGCCTGGACTAATTCCCGATACGCATTCACGCTCGGCAGCTTCTGTTTGGTAGCGAAATCCATCAGGCGTTCGCGGTTATGCAGAAATACGCGGTCGGCCAATATAAGCAGCCCGTCCGGATCCAAAATGCTACATGACGGCAAAACTTTTCGCCTGAGCTTGTCCGCTGTCCAAGATACTTTGGCGCATTCGGTGATATCGGCTCTGGCCAGCAAGCGAAGTGCGTACTCTGAAACTGCCCGGTAGACCCTAGAGTCTATCGCAGGGCCGCGATCAACAGCCCAGCGCCCCATGCCAGCAGACCGGCTCCGGCGGTCCGCGAAAGGATACGGCCGAACGGCACCACCTTCTCCAATAGGACGAAAATCGTCAGCCCGGCAATCCAGGTAATATTCATCACGCCGCCGATGAACAACAACGCCATAAGCGCCCAGCAGCAGCCGATGCAGAAAATGCCGTGGCGAAAACCAAGGCTAAGCGAACCCCATGCGTCGTGACGGAAACCGTATTGCAAAATGAAGCTGAGAGGCGACTGGCAATGTTTCAAACAGGCGTTTTTCGCCGGTGTCCACTGAAACAAACCGGCCGTCATCAAGACGATGGCTCCAAGGACATCGCTTGTAGTGGCCCCCATATGCGTCAGCAGCGCCGCACCTTCAAGCAGCCACTGCCCGATTGTGGCAGCAAGGGAAAAGACGGTCCAGGCCAGCAGGTAGCCACCAGCGAAGAAGCCCGCGCCCGCTAGCGGCTTGCCCTGCAGCGCCTGCTGGCGGCTGACACGCGCATAGACCAGAATCATCGGCGCGGCCGACGGTGTCATCATGCCGACCATCATCACGGCCCACATTACGAGTATCACGACGAAGTCGGTGGCGGTCCATGGTTTGAACCCGGGCGATAGCATCGCGCCCATGCCCATGCCCGCCGGCCTCGGCATCGCCATGCCGCCCATATCCATCGAATTGGCCAGCCAGATCGTGTAGGCCCAGGCCAGAGCAGTCAGAACGGCCAAAGCGCCGATGACAATGGCCCGATCGCGCCGGAGCACTTGTTCAAGCGCAGCCTCGCTCATGGCATCGGTTGCTAATGCTGGCCGGACCAGTTGATTGAGGCATAGTGGCCGTTGCGACCCGAATTATCCCAGCGCATGCCGTGGTCAGTGAAGGTGCTGCCCTGCATCCCAACGGCGAATGCGAGCTTGTCGGGATTTACCGGATGGCCAGTAGCGGCCCACAACTCGCCGTCTTCGCGCATGGTGGGCAACGGCTCCACGGAGAGCTTCATAATGTCCGGAATTTCCGCTGAACGCTCCTTGCCATCAACGTTATACTTGATCGGCACCTTTTTGGCCCCGAGATTCGTCGCGATGAACGGAGCGAATGCGGCCATCGGGCCGCCCGCTGCCCCGGAAAAAATCGCGCCGAGCGCCTCTGTTTGTTGGTCATTCGCGCGCTCGTCGATATAGGCGGCCGCGGTCCAATTGCCGTCCGCCATCGGGCCGGGCGTATGCACGGCCAATGCAACATTCAGACCGTCCAATCGCACATCGCCATAGTTGCCGCTATCGATGTGAAAGACTATAGCCACGTCGCAGACACCTTCTGTCGGCTTGGAGGTGAGCTGCGGTTTGGTCGACACCAAGCAAGGACAAACAACGCTGCAGTTACAATTTTCGAAATAGTCGCCGGATAGATGCCTGTCCCTATCGCAAATGTCATCCGGTTGGCCGGAGACGCCGAATCGGGTGATCCTGTCACCCGATGTGGGATGCTTGCAAACTGCTGTGGTCGCTGTTCCTCGGGTTGTTCCGATCGCGGGCGTCACTCGAAGCCGAGAACTTGACCCTGCGTCAGCAGATCATTGTCCTGCAGCGCACTGCGCCGAAGAGGCTCCGCTTCAATACCTTCGATCGGGTGATCTTCGTCGGCCTCTATCGACTGTTTCCCGACCTTCGAGATGCCCTGGCGGTCGTCAGACCCGAGACCGTCATTCGCTGGCACCGTGCTGGGTTCAGGGCTTTTTGGCGTTGGAGGTCAAGGCCGCGACGGGGAAGACCGACGGTGCCGCTTGAGATCCGCCACTTGATCCGCGAGATGAGCCTTGCCAATCCGCTGTGGGGAGCTCCACGGATCCATGGCGAACTCCTCAAACTCGGCATCGCTATCGGGCAGACGAGCGTCGCCAAATATATGGCGCGGAGGAGAGGACCACCGTCACAGGGCTGGCGGACATTTCTACGCAACCATGCCGACGGCATCGCCGCCATGGACCTGTTCGTGGTGCCGACGATTTCTTTCCGGCTTCTCTATGGTCTTCTCATCCTGCGGCATGACCGACGCCGGCTTCTGTGGTTGGAGACCACCACGCATCCAACCGCGGAATGGATCTCCGGGCAACTCACCGAGGCCTGCGGATGGGACGAGGCTCCACGCTACCTCATTCGTGACCGCGATCGATGCTATGGCGAGGTATTCGTCCGACGTGTTCGTGCCATGGGCATCCGCGATCGCCCCACATCCGCGCGGTCGCCTTGGCAAAACGGCTATGCGGAGCGGCTGATCGGGTCGATCCGGCGGGAGTGTATTGACCACGTGATTGTCTTTGGTGAGTGCCATCTCCGTCATCTGCTGCGGTCGTATCTGAATTACTACAATGAGACACGCACGCACCTGTCCTTGGACAAGGACGCGCCGGTTTCGCGCGCCATCCAGACCGTTGGTCACATATTTGCCCGTCCCGTCCTGGGTGGATTGCATCACCAATACGTACGGATCTAATTTGCGACAGGCACAGCTAGCGGCCGATGACAGCCGGGCCTGTCCGCTTGTGGTCTGCACGCGCTGCGGCATCTGCCCAACGACCTAAGGCTTGGCAGAGAAGGGCAAACGGCGCAGATTTTTCCCACCGAGACCAGAGGTCATCTGGGAATGTCAATTCAAGATGGGGTTATACAAATGAGCGGAGTGAAGGACGAAGTCATTCAAGCGAATGTCGCTTATGCGGCATCGTTCGGTGAAAAGGCGCGGCTCGCGATGCCGCCGGCGCGCGGGTTTCTCATCCTCACCTGCATGGACGCTCGCCTCGATCCGGCGAAGTTCGCTGGGCTTGCTGAGGGCGACGCGCACATCGTGCGCAACGCCGGCGGCCGGGCGACCGACGACGCCATTCGTTCGCTTGTGATCTCCCATAAGCTGCTCGGGACGAAGGAATGGTTCGTCATCCACCACACCGACTGCGGCATGGAATATTTCAAAGACGACGAACTAGCGGAGCTCTTGACGGGCAGTCTCGAAACGGCGGAACTGACGCCAACCGGCTTCCGAAACGCTGGCACTGGCGGCGGCTCATCAGAAGGACGCTATGTGCGCTGGCTGTCGATTCGCGATCAGGCCGAAAGCGTCATTGAAGACGTTAGCCGCATCCGCTCGCATCCGCTCGTCAATCCCGCCATCCCGATCTACGGCTATATTTTTGACGTGAAGACCGGCAGCCTCAACGAGGTCGCGGCGGCGACAGAGGCCGGTCGGCCGCGTTCATAGACCATCAACTTCGCTCCAGGAGAGAGAAGAGCTGTGCAACCTTTTTTCTGCCGCCGACGGGGCCCAAGTGCGCGGATCGTCTCCAAACAGCGGGCCTCGACCTCATTATCGGCCGGATACGCTGGTTCGCGCGCGAGATGTGACGTTCGAGCGTGCGCCGAAGAGGTGAATATGATCGGCCGCTTCGTTAGGGCCGTGGAGCGGCTGCGAGTAATCCGATGACGCCCGAGCACATCCTTCGCGACAAGCTGCGCAAGATCGAAGCTCTATTTGCTGGCGCAGCAACGCCTGGCGAGAAAGCCGCCGCAGGCGCAGCTGCGGAACGTATTCGCGAGCGTCTTGGCCGAACCGCTGGCAAGGAAGAACCAGTCGAGTTGAAATTCTCGATTTCTGATATCTGGTCGCGGCAGCTGTTCATCGCATTATGCCGGCGCTACGGCCTGCGGCCGTTCCGCCATCGGCGGATGCACCGTCAAACCATCATGGTCAAGGCACCTAAGAGTTTCATTGAACAGATGTTGTGGCCAGAATTCCAGGAATTGAATGCCGCGCTGATCGCCTATCTTTCCCAGGTCACCGAGAAGGTTATCCGCGAGGAGGTGCATAAGGAAACCGGCGAAGCCGAGGAAGTCGACGAGCCGACAAGGATCGGGCGATGACAATGGCGCGGCGCGCACTGGTCTTTGCTTTGTTGTTGGTGTTTACGGCCATCGGTCTTGCCTCCGCGCAGGATCTCATCGTGGGCGTCGCGTCCGTCATCGACGGGGACACCATCGAAATCCATGGCCAACGTATTCGGCTGTTTGGTATCGACGCCCCCGAAAGCAGCCAGCTTTGCGTGCGAACGACGGGCGAACGCTGGCGCTGTGGACAGCAGGCGAGCTTTGCGTTGGCCGATCGGATCGGCCGCGCTGCCGTGACCTGCCAACCCCGCGATCTCGATCGCTACGGCCGCGTGGTCGCCGTCTGTTTCAAGGGAAGCGAAGATCTGAACCGCTGGATGGTCGCAAGCGGCTGGGCCGTCGCTTACAAACGATATTTATTGGATTATGTGGCCGATGAGGCTGGTGCGCATCGGAGGCAGATTAATATCTGGTCCGGCGGCTTTGAAATGCCGTGGGATTGGCGGGCGCAACGCAACAATCGAAGACCGAGATGAAGCCGCAGCCGGAAGCGTCAGATCAGGAAGTTCTGGCGGGTCTCGTCGATCGCGTAGCCTATCATAATGCGGAAAATGGCTTCTGCGTCCTGCGCGCCAAAATGCGCGGGCATCGGGACGTCGTCACTGTGATTGGGCATGCGGCGATGATTGGGGCCGGCGAATGGATCACCGCTTCGGGCTGCTGGGTTAACGACCGCACCCACGGTCAGCAGTTCAAGGCAAGATTTCTGCGCACATCGCCGCCGACTTCAGCCGAGGGCATCGAGAAGTATCTCTCGTCGGGCATGATCCGCGGCGTGGGCCCGGTGTACGCCAAGAAGCTCGTGCGGGCATTCGGGGACAAGGTGTTCGACATTATCGAGGCGTCGCCGGACCGCGTACGCGAGGTCGACGGCATTGGCCCTGTCCGCGCCGCCAGCATCCTTTCGGCCTGGGCCGAGCAGAAGGCGGTCCGGGAAATCATGGTATTCCTGCACAGCCATGGCGTCGGCACCGCGCGGGCCGTGCGCATCTTCAAGACCTATGGCTCTGACGCTGTCCAGGTGATGACCGAGAACCCGTACCGGCTCGCGCGCGACATCCGCGGCATCGGCTTCAAGACCGCCGACGCCATCGCGATGAAGCTCGGCATCGACAAGACCGCCATGGTAAGGGTGCGTGCTGGGATTTCCTATGCGCTGACCGAGGCCATGGATGAAGGGCATTGCGGGCTGCCGACTGATGAGCTCGTGCCGCTAGCCGAGAAGCTACTCGAGGTTCAGGGGGAATTGGTCCGGACGGCACTCGATCTGGAGTTGGCCGAGGGCACGGTCATCGCGGATCGGGTCGGCGAAACGCCCTGTGTGTTCCTGACGGGGCTGTATCGGGCGGAACTTAGGATCGCCGAGCGCCTCATGCTGCTAGCGCGCGGTATCTTGCCGTGGCCGTGGATCGACCCGGATAAGGCGCTGCCGTGGGTCGAGCAACGCATGGGGTTTTCGTTGGCGGAGAGCCAGATCGAAGATCCGGCTCGCGCTGGTGTCCAAGGTGCTGGTCATCACCGGAGGCCCCGGCGTCGGCAAGACCACCATCGTCAGGGGCATCCTTCGCATACTCTCGGCGAAAGGAACCAGGCTTGCCCTGTGCGCGCCGACCGGCCGCGCCGCCAAGCGCATGACTGAGGCGACCGGCTTCGAGGCCAAGACGATTCACCGGCTCTTGGAGGTTGACCCCAGGACTGGCGGCTTCAAGCGCGATGAGAACAATCCGCTCGACTGCGACCTGCTGGTCGTCGACGAGGCGTCGATGGTCGATGTCATGCTGATGCAGGCGGTCATGAGGGCCATGCCCGATGAGGCCGCCCTCCTGATCGTTGGCGACATCGACCAGTTGCCTTCGGTCGGGCCCGGCCAAGTGCTAGCCGACGTCATCACATCCGGCGCTGTGCCGGTGGTGCGCCTTACCGAGGTATTCCGCCAAGCCGCGCAAAGCCGTATCATCACCAGCGCCCATCGGATCAATCTGGGCTCGATTCCCAATCTCGGCGCGCGCGGGGAAGAGAGTGACTTCTATTTCGTGCAGGCGGACGATCCCGAGGCCGCCGTTTCGCGTATTATTGAGCTGGTCAAGACACGGATTCCAAAGCGGTTCGGCTTCGATCCCATCCGCGATATCCAAGTGCTGTGTCCGATGAACCGTGGTGGTGTTGGCGCCCGCTCCCTCAATATCGAACTGCAGGCCGTATTGAACCCCGCCGGTGATCGCAAGGTCGAGCGCTTCGGTTGGACCTTCGCGCCCGGCGATAAGGTCATGCAGATCGAGAACGACTACGACAAGGAGGTCTACAACGGCGACATCGGTTACGTCGATGAAGTCAATCCTGACGATGGTGAACTTACTACGAGTTTTGATGGCCGGACCGTCACCTACGGGTTTGGCGAACTCGATGCGCTGGTGCCGGCCTATGCCGCAACCATTCATAAGAGCCAGGGCTCGGAATACCCCGCCGTCGTGATCACCGTGATGACGCAGCATTACCCGATGCTGCAGCGAAACCTGCTCTACACCGGCGTCACGCGCGGCAAGAAGCTGGTCGTGCTGGTCGGGCAGAAGAAAGCCGTCGCGATTGCCGTCCGCAACGTGTCAGGGCGATGGCGATGGTCGAAGCTGCAGGAGTGGCTGATACAGAAATCAACGGCCAACGGGAAGCGAAGAATCATGGAGGCTTCGAATGACAGAGCCCCGCAAACTTCACGAGCTCTGGATGGAGCAGTGCGAGGCTGCTGGCGCCATTAAGGAGCGTTACGGACTCAAGGCGGCATTCGATTATCTCGTCGGCGAGAAGCTGCTGAACTTTACCGAAGCGGCGTCCGAGCATCGCGCCTTCGCGCAAGAGCTGCCGCGTTTCGTGTCGGCGGTCCGGCAGATGTTCTCTGCCGAGGAGATCGCGGCGCATCTTGCCCGAATCGAACACGAACAGCGAGAGTTTGAACGCGACCAGAGGGAGATTGAGCGCGAGCAAAGAGAAAACGACGACGTCGCTCAGGAAGAGGAAGCAGCTATTCCCGAGAGCCCAAAACGGAAGAAGGCTCGCGCCCAGCAATTCGCGATGATCAAGGAACTGCTGACAGCGCCAGTCCTTGGCACGTCCTGACCGATCCAGCAACGCGAACCATCCCGAACCTCGTCATTCGCATGCGTTACCACTCTCGACAAGGCGCTCGTTCGATCTGAGCGCACACCTGCTTGTGCTGTGAACGGCGGTCAGGATCCGCGCAAAGTGGCGGAGCGAAATTTTTCGGCATGACATTTGCAGACGGATTGGCCGCACCTTGCCGTCGACATCTTGGTGGCAATCAGCGGCCGGGTGGCAAGCGCTGTCAACGCCGTAAGCCGCCGGAGGCGGGGGCCGAAGGCCCGCGTTGATAGGGGTTGCAACCCGGCCATCCTTGGCCACCATGGTCGCCGGCTAGCCGTCACGGTGCGGTTTTCTCCGCCAACTTTACGCGGAAACGCGCCGCCGGTAACATGTGCGTGAGCAACGTCGTCGAACGTTATCCATACCGCGCGCAGCGCGCCCCCGCGCGAGCGGCTCGAGTTCTTTGGCACGATCTTTCCGTGGCGTCCGCCGCTCGTGTTGGTCCGGAATTTGGGGCCGCGCCGCCGAGCGACGAACGCAGGGCGTCGACCTTCGGCTATTGAGTGCAGACCGTCCGTCCCCCACACGCCGTCTGCACGGCAGCCCGTGACCCCGAGCCGACAATTGCGACTCCAAACAATGGTTTGAGTTCTCTCAGTCAGCAGTCGCGAGTTTGTCCGCAACAAAGAGGTAGCGATTGAGACTGAAGAAGAACGTTCCCTGATTATCCAGGTCGGCGAACTCCGTAAGCCAGGCGTCTGCCTCCTCCCGGGATACGCCTTTGCGTCCGACGACGAAGCTTGCCATGATAACCAGCAGACCCTTTCCGTAGGTTATTTTCGCGGTATTCGGGATTGTACATCGGGATCACGTCGCGATGTCGGATCGTGAAACCGGCGTCGCGAAGTTGCCGAGATAAGGTGCGGGGCAGCCCAGCGTGGACGAAATGTTCGTTCCAGGCCGATAACACCCGCTCCATTCGTTCCTCGTTCTTTGTGTGGATCACGAGCGACCCGTAATCGGTATCCAGAACGACCACGCGACCGCCAGGACGCGCGACCCGGTAAAGCTCTGCAAGAGCTGCCGGGACATCCAGGACGTACTCGTAGACTTGAGTTGATACAGCGGCATCGAAACTGTTATCGGGACAAGGCAGTTTCGTTGCATCCGCCCTCTGGAATTCGGTCCAGGACTGGTGAGCGCAGCGCTTTCTCGACATGGCCAGCATGTCTTCGCTGATATCGATGCCGCATACGTGACCATAACGTCCGACGGCAGCTGCCATCTCATGGGCCAACAGCCCCGGCCCTGAGCCGATATCGAGAACCCGTTCACCCTCCCTTAGCGCCAGGGCCTGCAATACGCGGCTCCGCTGCGCAACGACGTCGAAAGTCAGATACAGGGATTCGAGCTTTCGAGTGGTCTCTTCGTTGAATCGGAGCCCGCTACTCATTGGTGGTGATCTCCCAAGAACGAACGTTGGCATGTGAAATTACCACGTTTGCCTTTAGGGGCCGCTACCTTGCCTTTCTCGAAACCGACTATTGCAGAAGCGTTTCCGGCGGAACCAGGCCCGTCTCGTATCATCGCAATCGCTGGCTTGAAGAGCGTCAAGCCACTTCGGAGGAACGTGCCTCCCGGACGCCTGCGCGGTCATTGAAAAAGGCTGGCAGACGACTGCTTCTGGCAATTCCGTCCGTACTGGTCGCCTATCGAGTGAGTCCGGTCTTGGGGCGCAGCGAACGAACCTGGACCGCTGGACGGCCGCGCCGCGCGGGACGCGATTGGGCTCGTGAAGGCGGGGCTACTCCAGCACGGGCGATCCCGCGGCAAACTCACGGCCGTCAAGTTGACCGAAGGACGCTATTTCTGACAGTCGACCTTGGCGCCTTCCTGTTTCTCGACCGACGAAGACGGGCGCGAGAAGGTAGGCCCATCGCTTCATCCAATCGAAATACTCGCGGCCGATTCATAACGGGGAATAACGCCCGGCCGTCCCAAGCGCTCGCGCAAAAAGCTTGGTAAAGACTTCGGCGGTGATGATATTGTTTGATAACCGATGGACGCCGTAACGAACAGAACGCCATGCGGGCGCATTCCGAACACGCCGCTGCGCAATGCGCGGCACGAGGCAGTAGCGCATGCCTGCGTGCAGGGCATGACCTGCCGCGAGGCCGGGCTCGCCGCCGGCTACAAGGATGGTCCTGGACTCAAGGGCAATATCTCGCGGCTGAGACAGACCGCGATCATGCGCGAGCGCATAGCCGAGATCGCTGCACGTGCCGGTGAGCTTGCCGAAGTTTATGACGCCTGGATTTTTCGCGGATCAAGACTCTTGCTGACAGCACACTGGCTAACTTCGTTAGGTGTGAAGACGGCAAGCTGGTGCTTGATGAGCACGGCTATCCGATTATCGATTTCAACCACGCCACTCCCGAGCAATTCCGGACGTTGGCGGTCCTCGAAAATGACCAGAGCGGTAGGTTAAAGGTCGCGCTTCGCGATCCGGTGCGCTATTTGGAACTGCTCGCCCGTAACCGTGGCCTTCTGCGTGACAAGGTCGCGTTGACCGAGCCGAGCGCGGAGGGACCGACGCGGGTCTATGTGGTCTCAGATCGCCCGATGACCGATGAGGAATTGGAGCGCGCGTGCGTGCGGCCAGAGTGATTTTTGAACGGCTATATCTCGAAGAGGCGCGCTGATTGGAGACGATGCGCTCGCGGCTTGCAGGCGTGGCGGAACACCGCATCGATGTGCTCGCTCAGCTTGATCCCTTGGCGTGGGCGCGAGGAGACCCGCGAGCCTCTCCTTGCGCTCCTCAAGCGGAAGCGATCGCTGACCCTGCCGTTGAATTCGAGCAGGTCGAAGACGTATAGGTTGACGTCCCGGTCACGGCGGCAGGAGTGTAGCTGGTCGAACAGCCAAAGGCCCGGCTTGGGGCAGAGCACCACGGCCTCGCCGTCGATCCTTACAGATCGCGTTCTGAGACTCGCCAAGGCTTCACTGATGCGATGAAAGCGGTCGGACCACTCATGCCGCGGCGGGAGAACAGGCGCACCCTGCGGCCTTCCAGGCGCGCGACGAGGCGGTAGCCGTCGTGTTTGATCTCGTGCGCCAACCTGGCCCGGAGGGCGGGACCCGGGGGGCCATTGGGATGCAAGGCTCACGAAGCCATGATGGCGTCGGGCGGATCCGCGAAAGCACAGCCATGCCACGTCAGTCATGGAATATTATTCAAATCGGGCAGCAAGCCTCCCCGATTGCGGCTCATTTACCCGTGGCTAGCGACCAATGGACGATTTCTCGGGGTGGCTTTGCTTTCCATTTTTTCCGCTATCGAGCCGTACCATCACCCCGGCGAACAATCCGTCGGCCAAAGGCGTCGGTGGCAAGCTGTTCAGGATAACGCCACCGATATGCTCCATCGCGCGCACGAAAGTGCGGCAACTTGCGCATCCGCAGACATGGGTGGCGATGACGTCAACCTTCGCTGTATCAAGCGCGCCAGCCGCGAGCATCGCGAGCTCTACGTTGGAGGGGTGATCAGCCCCGTAAGGCGGCGATTTGCTCCTGCGCTCTCTCGCCATAGCATTATTCGGGCCGGTTCTAAGGACGCGTTTGATCAAGAGTGTAGAGCGTCCATTTTGATAACGGTGGGGCGGGCCTCGGCATCGGCCAGTCCGGTCGAATTTGTGAGATTGCCCGCCATGTAGGCGGCCTCAGTGCGGTTGCGCGCGCCGAGCGCGCGCAACAGCGCAGCCATGTGAATTTTCGTCGTCGCCTCAGCGATTTTCAGCGCACGGGCGATCTCCTTGTTGGACATGCCGCGTGCCAGAAGTTGAAGCACTTCACGCTGGCGCTTCGTCAGCTTTAAGAGGTCTGCCTCGGTCGAAAGGAAAGGCGTGGCTTCCCTGTCGCCTTGGCCAACGGAAGCCTCGCTATTGCCTGCATCCGCAAGCGAGCAAGGCACATAAACTCGCCCGGACAAAATATCGTTGATGGCGGTAAGAATTTCGGCGTCAGATTGGTGCTTTGAGATGAAGCCGTGTAGGCCGGCGGCCAAAGTGGCGAGAATGTTCCCACGCGCGTCCGAGGCCGATATAATCGCAAAGCGGGTCGCGGCTGACGCCTCACGCGCCACCTTCATCGTATCGACCGTTTCGGAGTTGGACGGGTCCAGGCCCAAGAGCACCAGATCGAAGACGCCATTTTGAATCTGGGGCAACGCCTCGATCAGGCTCTTAGCCGAAAGCACCTGAGCCTGCGGCATTTGTGTGCTTATGAGAGCGCACAAGCCCCTGCGGTAAACGCCATGCTCGTCGAGAACCAAAATTCGAGCCATTCGCTAACATCCCCGTCTGACATGCCCGGCCGCCGGCCGGGAAGAGCGTCTAGTGACGACGGTAAGAACGGATCAGAGCGGCCGTTGGATCACCGAAGCTGATCAGTGCGCAGACCATCGCCAGCCTCGAAGAGCGCGGCCTCGAATATATCCTGGGTGTGCGTGAGCGCTCGTCCAAGGAGGTGCAAGAGGTCGTGCTGAACGATCCAGCTCCGAGCGTGTCGCTCGTCATCCCGCGCCGCGGACGGCGCGACACCGAACTGGAGGCCAAGGAGGTTCGCCTCGGCGGTCGCCGCTATATTGTCTGCCGCAACCTCGCCGAGGCCAAGCGCGACACCGAGGTGCGCGAGGCGGTGCTGCGCCATCTGCGTAGCGCTTTGCGTGGCGGCGACAAAACCCTCGTCGGCAACAGCGCCTACCGTCGTTACCTGAAGACGCCCGACGAGAAGCATTTCGAGATCGACGACAATCGCGTCATCGAGGATGCGCGTTACGACGGCCTCTATGTCCTGCAATACGCTGGTGTTCCTCGCCGCCGACAAAGTGCGGCTGCAGGACCTGGACGAAGCGATGCGGCGGTATCTGGCCTGGACATCCATTCTCGCGGAGAAGGAGACTCTCGACCTGAGCCCATTCCAGGTACGGCAGGCCGAGACGCAGAAGCAGGCTGCGGATTCCGCCGTCACCGCGCGCCTGCCCGAGACCTATCAGTGGGTACTAGTGCCGGAGCAGAAAACGCCGCAGGTGGCGGTCGAATGGCACGCGATCCGGCTTTCGGGCTCCGAGCCACTGGCGGTGCGCGCCGGCAAGAAGCTCAAGAGCGACGAGTTGTTCATCACGAGCCTCGGCTCGACCATCCTGCGCAAGCATCTCGACGATGTACCGCTTTGGCGCGGGGATCACGTCGCCGTGCGGCAGATGGTCGAGGACTTTGCCCGCTACCTCTATCTTCCCCGCCTCGCTGGTCCCGAGGTGCTGGTGCAGGCGATGCGCGACGGAGTGGCTTTGCTGACATGGCAGTCGGACACCTTCGCCTACGCGGAAAACTTCGACGATGCGGCAGGACGGTATCGCGGCTTGCGAGGCGGACGGGGAGTCATGCTGAGGCCCGAGGATGCCGGCCTGATCGTCAAGCCCGAGGTGGCGCGCCGCCAGCTCGACGCCGAGACGCCCCAGCCCGGAACAACGCAGACCGAAAGCGCCACCCCGGGACCTTCGCCGGGCACGACGGGCGCAGGCCCCGAAGCTGCTCTCCCGCCCCTTGCGCGGCGTTTCCACGGCACCGTGTCCCTCGATCCGACGCGCGTCGGGCGCGATGCCGGCCGGATCGCGGAAGAGGTGATCGCCCACCTCGCCGGCCAGCCCGGTGCGGAGGTCTCGGTTACGCTGGATATCAACGTGCGGCTGCCGAACGGGGCTAGCGAACAGACGGTTCGTACCATCACAGAGAACAGCCGAACGCTCAAATTCATTAACCACGCGTTCGAGAGTGAATGAATGCCTGCCCTCGTGCGCGAACGGCCTTCTGCTCCCAGCGATGGGACGCCGCCTTCGACAAGGGCCTCGTCAGTTTTGGCGAGGATGGGGCCGTGCTCGTCAACCCCAACCTGAGCGAACTGGCTCGAAAGGCGCTCGGAGTTGACCATGTGCCGCCGCTGAAGGGGCTGCGGAGCGCGCATCAAAAGAACCTCGCGGCGCACCGGGCGCGCCACGGGCTTTAAGGAACGCGGTTCAATATCGCTTTCTGCGATCAGCAAACCGGCGCCTGGAAGCCGGGGCTGTTCGACCCGACGCTCGGCCCCAGCGGGGCCCGGACGGCGCTACGCTACGGGATGGCAAGTGCTAAGCGCGTTCGGGGCGAAATCTGTTGGTATATTTGTTGGTATATGCTTTAATTTGAACACATCAACTAATTGATTCATTTAAATAAAACGCTCATAGTAATGATACCTCCTCCGCTACCAAGCCAAATGTGTCCATTCCGGAGACATGGGTGACGGAGAGCAGGGATTGTTGTCAAAGTCACACGAGACGATCGCCGCCGGGTTGAAGCGATCGTCGCGGATCGCAGTGCGCCGCAGAAGCATGTCTGACAGACCAATATCATCCTCGCCACCGCCGATGGCTGCGGCACGACCGAGATCATGCGCCGATCCGGCAAATCGAAACCGGTTGTGTGGGCATTAAAACGCCCCTGAGAATTATCCACATACCACCTTGCAATGGGTCTTGTGGCTAGACGACTCGGGTTTCCCGCCCCGCCTCACCATTCACGCCCTTTATTGAGCTTCATCAATTAGCAGCGGGGAAATTGCGGCACTTACGCCGGCTGCACCGGCACGCCGGCGGGCTTCTCACCGGTTAGGATACGGCCGAAATAAATTCCGGCCGAACGGCCCATCTTTGGTTTCGCCGTTTCAAATCCGAAGTGCAACAGGGCAGCATAGACGGCATGGCGGAGTGAGTGGCGGGGGAAAGGGTCGGGGTCAAGGGCTTTAGTCGCCGGAGACGATGCGAGCGCAGCGAGCACCCTTGAGGCCGACGTTTTCTCCCGCCAGACTTTGCCATGTTGTGTATGCCGGTTTTTCTGGCGGTCAGATGGAAGACTATCCTTGCGTGGGACAGCACATCTCACGGAGGAAAAATGCCCGAAGGCTATCTCCATCTGACCTGCGAACAACGCTGCCAGATTTACGCGCTCTTGCAAAGCGGCCACTCGCAAGCCCACATCGCGCGGCAAATTGGCGTCGATCCGTCGACGATCAGCCGCGAGCTTGTTCGCAACACCGGCGCGCGCGGCTATCGCTTCAAGCAAGCGCACGAGAAGGCCTCGCAGAGACGCCAAGAGGCCTCGGACAAGCCGCGCAAAATAACGCCAGATTTGGTGGAGCTGATCGAAGAAAAACTGACGCAACAGCAGTGGAGTCCCGATCAGATCAGCGGGCGTCTGGCGAAGGATGGCGTCGCCTTTATCAGTCACGAGCGCATCTATCAGCATGTCTGGAAAGACAAGAAAGACGGGGGCACGCTGTATCTTCACTTGCGTCACAGCGGCAAAAAATACAACAGGCGCAAGGGCAAGAATTCGGGGCGCGGGCTGATTCCGAACCGCGTCGATATCGATCAGCGGCCTCCTATTGTCGCCGCAAAAATCCGCATCGGAGACTGGGAGGCCGACACGATTATCGGCGCCAATCACAAAGGCGTTGTCATGTCGCACGTCGAGCGAACCTCCAAATACACCAAGCTCGCCAAACTGCCGGACAAGAACGCGGACTTTGTCGTGCAGGCCTGCGCACGCGTGCTTTTGCCGCTCGCTGACCAAATCGAAACAATCACTTACGACAATGGAAAAGAGTTCGCCTCTCACGCCCAAATCGCAACCTCGCTGGGGGCACTATCCTATTTTGCCAAGCCCTATCACTCGTGGGAACGCGGCCTCAACGAACACACTAACGGCCTCTTCAGGCAGTACTTCCCAAAAGGTTCCGACTTCTCTATTTTGTCCGATGCCGATGTCCAAAGGGTCGAGGACAAACTCAACTCTCGCCCCAGAAAGATACTCGGCTACCAAACCCCTCGCGAGATTTTCTTCAGCGCCAGAAATCTGCCCGTTGCACTTCACTGTTGAATGGGC
>CAWIXM010000007.1:0-59455 GCA_963840055.1 uncultured Alphaproteobacteria bacterium
ACAGCGAGGTCCGCAGTGGATATTGCAGCTTGGCTAAAGAACCTTGGCCTTGAGGAATACGAACGTGCCTTTCGCGAAAACGCGATCGACGCAGATGTGCTGCCGAAACTCACGGCGGAAGACCTGAAGGACCTGGGTATCACGGCGGTTGGGCATCGCCGTAAGCTGCTTGACGCGATCGCCGCTTTGCGCGCCCCCGCGCCTAAGATTGATATACGAAGGCCGATCGACGCCGAAGCCGAGCGGCGCCAGGTGACAGTGCTGTTCGCCGACCTCGTCGGCTACACGAGGCTGAGCCAAACGCTCGACGCCGAGGAAATGCACGCCTTGCTCGAACGCTTTTTCTCCTGCGTGGATCACCTCATCGTCGAGCACGGTGGCAGCGTCGACAAGCATATCGGCGACTGCGTGATGGCGGTATTCGGCGCGCCGGTCGCGCACGGTAATGACGCGGAACGGGGTATTCGCGCCGCCCTCGCCATCCGCCAAGCGATGCCGGACGTTTCTGCAGAGGCCGGCCATGAGCTTCGGGTGCATATCGGCCTCGCCGGCGGTCAGGTCGTGGCGAGGGGCGGTGGCAGCGCCAGCCATCGCGAGTACACGGTCACAGGGGGGTCGGTGAACCTCGCCGCGCGGCTCACGGATGCCGCGGGCCCAGGCGAGATCCTGGTCTCGGACCGCGTTTGGCAGTCGCTCGCGGAGCGGCTCGATGGCAGCGATGCCGGCCTGCTCGACGTCGCCGGCTTCGCGATGCCGGTGCGGGCCTGGCGGCTCACGGGGCTTCGCGGCCGACTGCACTCCCCACCGCTGGTCGGGCGGGATCTCGAAATGGAACAGCTCCTCGCCGTGCTCAAGGCCTGCCGCGAAAGCGGGCGCGGGCGCGCCGTTTACATCCGCGGCGAGGCGGGCATCGGCAAGACCCGGCTGCTTGAGGAATTCCTGACAGTAGCGCGTCGGCAGGGCTTCGCCTGTCACCTCGGTCTGGTGCTTGATTTCGGCGCCGGCACCGGCCGGGATGCGAGCCGCTCGCTCGTTCGCGGCATTCTGGGTCTTGAACCGGACAGCTCGGAAGAGGCGGCGCAGAGGGCCGCTGACGCAGCCCTCGCCGCCGGCCTTATCCCAGCCGAAGCGACCGTCTTTCTCAACGACCTCATCGGCCTGCCCCAGCCGGTGGAGCTGCGCGCGCTTTACGATGCCATGGACAATGCGACCCGAACCCGGGGCAAGCGTGAGGCAATTGTTGAGATCGCCGAGCGGGCGAGCCGCCTGCAGCCGCGGGTGTTCGCGGTCGAGGACGTGCATTGGGCCGACGCGTTCACATTGGCCAATCTCGCCAGCTTGGCCGCGATGGTCGCGGACTGCCCGGCGATCCTCCTAATGACCTCGCGGGTCGAAGAGGACCCTATCGGGCCTGCCTGGCGGGCCCAAGCGGGCGAAAGCCCGCTTGTCGTCATCGATCTCGGCCCCCTGCGTGCCGAGGATGCACAGAGGCTGGCTGCGCCATTCTTTGCCGCCAACGCCACCGTCGCCGCCCGGTGCGTGGCGCGGGCAGCAGGCAATCCGTTGTTTCTCGAACAGCTGCTCCGCCACGCGGAGGAGGGCGCGGACGCGAGCGTGCCGGGCTCGGTGCAGAGCCTCGTCCAGGCGCGCCTCGATCGGCTGGCGGCGGGCGAAAAGGCAACGCTGCAGGCGGCGTCCGTACTCGGCCAGCGCTTCGACCGGGACGCGCTGGCCTTTCTGCTCAGCCGGCCTGACTACGTCCCCGATCCCGTCGGCGCGCAGCTCATGATACGGCCGCAAAACGACGGCTTTCTGTTCGCACACGCCCTCATCCACGATGCGATCTACAGCAGTCTCTTGAAAAGCCGGCGGCGCGAGCTGCACCAGAGGGCTGCCCATTGGTTCGCTTCGCGTGATCCGGCGCTCCGTGCCATGCACCTTGACCGCGCCGAGGACCCGGAGGCGCCACAGGCCTACCTCGCCGCCGCGCGTGCCCAGATGGCCGAATATCACTACGAGGCGGCTAAGCAGCTCGCCGCGCGCGGGTTCGAGCTCGCCCGCGAGCCCGCCGACCGCGCCGCCTTGAGCTGCCTGCGGGGCGACATCCTTCTCGACCTCGGCGAAACTCCGGAAGCCTTGAAGGCCTTCGAAGCTGCGCTCAGTGCCGCGACTCACGACGCCGAGCGCTGCCGCGCATGGATCGGGCGCGCCGCTGTCAAGCGCATCACCGACGACCTCGACGGCGCCTTCGCCGATCTCGAGCGAGCCGAAGCCGCAGCCGTCGCGCTGAGTCTCAAGATCGAAGAGGCACGCCTGCGGTACCTTCGGGGAAACCTCCACTTCCCGCTCGGGAACATCGAGGGCTGCATCAGCGAGCACAAGCTCAGCCTGGAGCTGGCGCGCCAAGCCAACTCCGCCGAGCTGGAGGCAGCGGCGCTTGGTGGGCTCGGCGACGCCGAGTACTTGCGTGCGAGAATGATAAGTGCAAACCGGTGCCTCAGCGAATGCGTTGAAGTGGCGCGCCAACATGGCTTCGGCCGTATCGAGGTCGCCAATGGTGCGCAAATAGCGCATGCGATGCTGTACTTCAGCCCGCAGTCCGAGGCCCGCGTTCAGGGGCTTGTGGCGGCTGCAGCGGCGGCGCGGGTCGGACATCTTCGCGCGGAGATCAACGCTCGCCTGGCCGCGATCTCAGCGCTGCTGACTTCCGGCGAGTTCGACAACTGCCGCAATGAGATCGAGCGCGCGCAGGCTCTTATTCGGCGCATCGGTGCCTGGCGCTTCGAGCAGCGGACTTTGCTCCACCTTGGGAAGATCGCGCTTGCCGAGAGCCGGCGCGAAGAGGCGGTCGATCTCCTCAAGCGGGGCCTCGAACTTGCTGGGCGCACGGGCATCACCTTCCATGGTGCCAGCCTATACGGGGCAATGGCGCTCGCACTCGAGCGGAACGATGAGCGGCGCGCCGCACTCGACGAAGGAGAAAAACTGATCGAAAGAGGGTGCGTCGGCCACAATCAGTTATTGTTCTATCCAGACGCGATCGAGGTGGCGCTGGAACTTGCTGACCACGACGCGGCCGAGCGCTATGCCGCGCTGCTTGAGGACTTCACCCGGCCCGAACCGCTTCCATGGTCCGAGTTCTTCATTACCCGCGCCCGAGTCTTCGCTGCTGTCGGTCGCGGCGAGCCGAACGCGGGCATCGTCGATGCGCTGCATGATTTGCGGAAGCAAGGCGAGCGGCTGGGTTACAGGTTGGCGCTGCCAGCGATCGAGAGGGTGCTGGCGAGCATCGCTGTTTCCTGATCGCCAACGGGTGGCCGAGGGGAGTTCCCCAAGCACCGCCTCGTGGCTCAAACTTGCCGGTAGCGACCGACCAGCAGCGGCGTCTGCAACGGGTCATTCACGACGGCTACGCACGTTGGCGCTAACCACGTTTCGGCAAATCTGATTGGAAAGCCGACCTCATATTGGACGGGGATGCGCCGCGGCTCCAGCCCTCTGGTCTTTCTCTCAACTAAGGAGACAGACCATGAACGACAATGATCCTGCATCCACACCGGCTGCGCGTTCACGGGAGCCGTGGAACAAGGGCAAGCTCATCGGACCCAAGCCGTAGGACTGGCTTACCAGTCCATCTTCATCCCTACCCACACCAAAGTCGCCCTCGCCAAAGCCTTTTCGAATCAGAAGATGCTACTAAAACACCCGGGGAAAGCGGGCCTGTTCCAAATGGGCATTGTTTTGCAATGTATATTGGCATGCCCGCGATTTTGACCCGGCGTATTCGTGTAACGCGATCAAATCTTGCTCCATCTCCTCAAGTTGCAGCTTGACCACGTCGCGGATCGACACGACGCCGATAAGTCGTCCATCCTCAACCACAGGCAGATGGCGGAGCTTGCCTTCGGTCATGCGCTGCATGATATCGTCCACCCTATCGTGCAGATTGCAGGTCATGACCTTGTGCGTCATGACTTCGGCGACGGGCATGTCGAGAGCTGCGCGGCCGCGTGTGCTAAGCGCGCGTACGATGTCACGCTCGGAAATAATGCCGACAATCGCGCCTTTCAGGTCTGTTACGACCAGCGCGCCAATGCTGTGTTCCGACAGGACCTTTGCGGCGTAGGCGATGGAAGCTGTCGGCTCTATCGTGTAGACAGCCGTGCCCTTAACGGCCAATAGCGTCTGAACGGTCAAGCTCGCCTCCTCAGGATTCCGATACCCCTGAATACGCGCTACGGGGGAACCAATTCCATCGAACATTCCGCGCTAATAAACACGCACAGAACCCGTTCAACTAGCGTGGCCGAACCGACGGGAACCAAATCCCTGATCTGTCCTCTGGAAAGCCCCTTCTGAAGGTAGCGCAGAACTATCGCATCTTTGACGGTCGCGTTCAGTCCGATGATCCTGCCTGGCAACAACATCTCCCTCGGAAAAAACTCATCGCGCAGCAGCCGCGCAACTCCTTCCGACACGTCGGCTAGTTCGGCGAACCGCTGGAGGGCCGCAGGGTCTGAATACATCCACTCGACGGCCTCTCGATAGGCCAGCAGAAAGCGTGCCAATACATCTTTGCGCTTCCGCAATATTTCCCCGTTCGTGATCATCACGATGGTGGTCTTGGTTCGAATGCTCGGCACGTCATTCGCGCGCGCGACAATCCGAATATCGCCCAGCGCGATTTTATCAATGCGCCCATTCAACAGTGAAGTGCAACGGGCAGATTTCTGGCGCTGAAGAAAATCTCGCGAGGGGTTTGGTAGCCGAGTATCTTTCTGGGGCGAGAGTTGAGTTTGTCCTCGACCCTTTGGACATCGGCATCGGACAAAATAGAGAAGTCGGAACCTTTTGGGAAGTACTGCCTGAAGAGGCCGTTAGTGTGTTCGTTGAGGCCGCGTTCCCACGAGTGATAGGGCTTGGCAAAATAGGATAGTGCCCCCAGCGAGGTTGCGATTTGGGCGTGAGAGGCGAACTCTTTTCCATTGTCGTAAGTGATTGTTTCGATTTGGTCAGCGAGCGGCAAAAGCACGCGTGCGCAGGCCTGCACGACAGAGTCCGCGTTCTTGTCCGGCAGTTTGGCGAGCTTGGTGTATTTGGAGGTTCGCTCGACGTGCGACATGACAACGCCTTTGTGATTGGCGCCGATAATCGTGTCGGCCTCCCAGTCTCCGATGCGGATTTTTGCGGCGACAATAGGAGGCCGCTGATCGATATCGACGCGGTTCGGAATCAGCCCGCGCCCCGAATTCTTGCCCTTGCGCCTGTTGTATTTTTTGCCGCTGTGACGCAAGTGAAGATACAGCGTGCCCCCGTCTTTCTTGTCTTTCCAGACATGCTGATAGATGCGCTCGTGACTGATAAAGGCGACGCCATCCTTCGCCAGACGCCCGCTGATCTGATCGGGACTCCACTGCTGTTGCGTCAGTTTTTCTTCGATCAGCTCCACCAAATCTGGCGTTATTTTGCGCGGCTTGTCCGAGGCCTCTTGGCGTCTCTGCGAGGCCTTCTCGTGCGCTTGCTTGAAGCGATAGCCGCGCGCGCCGGTGTTGCGAACAAGCTCGCGGCTGATCGTCGACGGATCGACGCCAATTTGCCGCGCGATGTGGGCTTGCGAGTGGCCGCTTTGCAAGAGCGCGTAAATCTGGCAGCGTTGTTCGCAGGTCAGATGGAGATAGCCTTCGGGCATTTTTCCTCCGTGAGATGTGCTGTCCCACGCAAGGATAGTCTTCCATCTGACCGCCAGAAAAACCGGCATACACAACATGGCAAAGTCTGGCGGGAGAAAACGTCGGCCTCAAGGGTGCTCGCTGCGCTCGCATCGTCTCCGGCGACTAAAGCCCTTGACCCCGACCCTTTCCCCCGCCACTCACTCCGCCATGCCGTCTATGCTGCCCTGTTGCACTTCGGATTTGAAACGGCGATGCCAAATGGGGGGGCTCCCCAGCCAATATCGACGATCCCGGTATTCACGTGGGCGAACGTCGCGTTTGCTCCGCCCGTCAAAACCAATTTTGCTTTCAGGCCATACTCCCGGATGAAGTCGATGACGTCATATTGGCTGGATGACCCGTTGTTCTCATAAGCGACATTCTTGTCGCCTGTGTCCTTAAAGGACCTAATGGGTGAGGACTTCGGCACATACCAATAATTGGTGCTACCGGCCATTTGCGCGCCGATGACCCGTACCGGAGCACCGAAGACATAGGCTTGCATTACTTGCATGACATTGACACCGGTGCCCACATCGGCCCTACCGGATATGACAAGCTGTATGGTCTCGCTGGTGCCCTGAGTGGGTAGAAATTCCAGCGCCAGGCCATACTTCTTGAAGATACCAGCCTGCTGGCCGAGCACGGGCGCGGCCGACTCCCAAGCGCCGTAGTGCGTGATTGCCACGAAAAACTTGTCTTCCGCCGCCAATGCCTTCGGAATCACGGCCAGCAGCACTGCAGCGCAGCAGACGACCAAGCGCAAATTTCTGATAATTATCATTGCTTGGCTCGCTCCCATTTTGCTCAGTAAGGAAGCGGAGTCCTTTAGCCGGTCCGGTCACATCCCGTTTCAATCGGATTACGAGTTGCTACGAAGGGCTCCAAATGGGTTCTAATTCAGTACGTATCAATCACAATATTGTCATAGATTCTAACAATAATCCTGTGAACGAATTCACACCTTAAGAAAAATTCCCACCTGATTAATAACGCCGTTTCAAATCCGAAGTGCAACAGGGCAGCATAGACGGCATGGCGGAGTGAGTGGCGGGGGAAAGGGTCGGGGTCAAGGGCTTTAGTCGCCGGAGACGATGCGAGCGCAGCGAGCACCCTTGAGGCCGACGTTTTCTCCCGCCAGACTTTGCCATGTTGTGTATGCCGGTTTTTCTGGCGGTCAGATGGAAGACTATCCTTGCGTGGGACAGCACATCTCACGGAGGAAAAATGCCCGAAGGCTATCTCCATCTGACCTGCGAACAACGCTGCCAGATTTACGCGCTCTTGCAAAGCGGCCACTCGCAAGCCCACATCGCGCGGCAAATTGGCGTCGATCCGTCGACGATCAGCCGCGAGCTTGTTCGCAACACCGGCGCGCGCGGCTATCGCTTCAAGCAAGCGCACGAGAAGGCCTCGCAGAGACGCCAAGAGGCCTCGGACAAGCCGCGCAAAATAACGCCAGATTTGGTGGAGCTGATCGAAGAAAAACTGACGCAACAGCAGTGGAGTCCCGATCAGATCAGCGGGCGTCTGGCGAAGGATGGCGTCGCCTTTATCAGTCACGAGCGCATCTATCAGCATGTCTGGAAAGACAAGAAAGACGGGGGCACGCTGTATCTTCACTTGCGTCACAGCGGCAAAAAATACAACAGGCGCAAGGGCAAGAATTCGGGGCGCGGGCTGATTCCGAACCGCGTCGATATCGATCAGCGGCCTCCTATTGTCGCCGCAAAAATCCGCATCGGAGACTGGGAGGCCGACACGATTATCGGCGCCAATCACAAAGGCGTTGTCATGTCGCACGTCGAGCGAACCTCCAAATACACCAAGCTCGCCAAACTGCCGGACAAGAACGCGGACTCTGTCGTGCAGGCCTGCGCACGCGTGCTTTTGCCGCTCGCTGACCAAATCGAAACAATCACTTACGACAATGGAAAAGAGTTCGCCTCTCACGCCCAAATCGCAACCTCGCTGGGGGCACTATCCTATTTTGCCAAGCCCTATCACTCGTGGGAACGCGGCCTCAACGAACACACTAACGGCCTCTTCAGGCAGTACTTCCCAAAAGGTTCCGACTTCTCTATTTTGTCCGATGCCGATGTCCAAAGGGTCGAGGACAAACTCAACTCTCGCCCCAGAAAGATACTCGGCTACCAAACCCCTCGCGAGATTTTCTTCAGCGCCAGAAATCTGCCCGTTGCACTTCACTGTTGAATGGGCGTAAATATTCATCACCTGACTAAGAAAATACGTCAACAATACCAACATCCTGCTTCCCGAAACTGTGATCGTGCACCTCAGGGCACGTCCGTTCAGGTCAGACTCGGGCATGCGGCGTCCTCAGCGCCAAGTCCGCTTCGCCCTCAATGACCGGAAGCGGTTGGGTTGGTGCGGCGCTGGGCTGAGCCGCGAGGGGGATTTGGTTGTCGAGTGGTAGCTTGGTGTTCGGTCGTGCGGTCGTGGCGTTTTTGCCGAGAGCCGCACAGTATGTTGAGGCGCGGGGAGGTATCGTGCGTGTTATGGTATCGTTGGTGACTTGCTTCCACGGAAAGTGACCGGCGTTACCGGCGTGGGGCGCGAACGCTTCATGGCTTTCTTGCCCAGACGCGAGTGGGAGTCAGAAAATGACTCAGATGCGTGAACACCTTTCGCTGTTTAGCTTTTGGGGACTCATTTTCTCACTCACCGCGCTGACTCTTTTTGTGGTGGTTTACGTATACAAGAATAAGGCCGCGCGCGGCGGTAAGAATGATATTGTTGATGACCTGCGCCGGCACTCAGTAGCCGTCTATCTCGGCGCAGAGGCAAGTTCATCCGAAGATATATCAACTAAGCTTCGAGCCGCCGGTGATGAAATAGAACGATTGCGCGGCATGAATCTCGTGATGTTTTGGCTCATCGTTGCAATGAACGTGGTCGTCGCGGGGCTTCTTCTGATTGGTTATAGGACATTTTAAGTTCTTTGGTCCGAATAATACATCTTCCGCTGGGGGCCGTCTACCACGGGTTCAGCCTGTTCCACTGCATGCCGCAGTCGCTTGCCAACGACGGCCCGGGGCTTGGGACCTGCATGGGCCCCGCCAGGACAGCGGCACTTGTTCGCGAGGCTGGTTTCATCACGTGCGAGCAGCTTGGCATCCGTAGCCAGACTCACTTGTTCTATGCTGCCAAGCCGTAATTGAAATCAACTTGGCGGTCAGTTCAGAAAATTGGTGGCGCGGGATGAGCGGATTGATCGCCGTTCGAACTGTCTGGAAGGGGTCACGGGCTGCCGTGCAGACGGCGGTCGGGGACTCAATACGCAGGCGCTTGCCGCGCACATCGACGAGAGATTTATCGAATTCTACGACAGTTGCACTTGCCCCGTTCCTTTTTTGTTCTATAAATGCCATGAGTTAGGCCGCTCTGAATGGGGGTTAGTATGGAGGAAATCGCTTCCGACGCCGCTGAAAATACAGCGCCGAAACAGCGGGGACGGCCATTCCGGCGAGGGGCGAGCGGCAATCCGAAAGGGCGGCCGAGAGGCGCCCGAAACCGGGCTACGGTCACGGCGGAAACGCTGCTCGACGGTGAAGCAGAGGCTATTTCCCGCAAGCTGATCGATAAGGCTTTGGAGGGCGATACAGCAGCCCTTCGACTCTGCCTTGATCGCATTTTGCCGCCGCGGCGCGAAAGGCCCGTCGCATTCGATCTGCCGAAAATCGAGAGTGCCGCCGAAGCGCTCAGCGCGTCGTCTGCGGTCCTGGCTTCTTGTGCGGCCGGTGCACTTTCACCCCGCGACGCAGCCGAGATCATGGGGTTAGTATCAACCCACATACACATGCTCGAACTAACAGACATCGAGGCGCGGCTGACTGCCTTGGAGAAAGGATCGAAGCCGTGAGCACGCGTCGCCTTCGCTCCCGGTTGGAACGTCTTGAACCATCTTCCAGCGAGCCTGGAGAAGATCGGAATCGCGACCGCCGTCGCTATGAGGAGCTAAATGCTCGCAAACTCGAACCAGGCGTATTGACCCATTCAGAGGAAGTAGAATTCTCAAAGCTCGATGCCCTTTTTAAGGATCGAGATCGATGGGGAGAACTTTTTTGGAAAAAGTGGTCCAATAAATTAACCCGCCGTTTCAAATCCGAAGTGCAACAGGGCAGCATAGACGGCATGGCGGAGTGAGTGGCGGGGGAAAGGGTCGGGGTCAAGGGCTTTAGTCGCCGGAGACGATGCGAGCGCAGCGAGCACCCTTGAGGCCGACGTTTTCTCCCGCCAGACTTTGCCATGTTGTGTATGCCGGTTTTTCTGGCGGTCAGATGGAAGACTATCCTTGCGTGGGACAGCACATCTCACGGAGGAAAAATGCCCGAAGGCTATCTCCATCTGACCTGCGAACAACGCTGCCAGATTTACGCGCTCTTGCAAAGCGGCCACTCGCAAGCCCACATCGCGCGGCAAATTGGCGTCGATCCGTCGACGATCAGCCGCGAGCTTGTTCGCAACACCGGCGCGCGCGGCTATCGCTTCAAGCAAGCGCACGAGAAGGCCTCGCAGAGACGCCAAGAGGCCTCGGACAAGCCGCGCAAAATAACGCCAGATTTGGTGGAGCTGATCGAAGAAAAACTGACGCAACAGCAGTGGAGTCCCGATCAGATCAGCGGGCGTCTGGCGAAGGATGGCGTCGCCTTTATCAGTCACGAGCGCATCTATCAGCATGTCTGGAAAGACAAGAAAGACGGGGGCACGCTGTATCTTCACTTGCGTCACAGCGGCAAAAAATACAACAGGCGCAAGGGCAAGAATTCGGGGCGCGGGCTGATTCCGAACCGCGTCGATATCGATCAGCGGCCTCCTATTGTCGCCGCAAAAATCCGCATCGGAGACTGGGAGGCCGACACGATTATCGGCGCCAATCACAAAGGCGTTGTCATGTCGCACGTCGAGCGAACCTCCAAATACACCAAGCTCGCCAAACTGCCGGACAAGAACGCGGACTTTGTCGTGCAGGCCTGCGCACGCGTGCTTTTGCCGCTCGCTGACCAAATCGAAACAATCACTTACGACAATGGAAAAGAGTTCGCCTCTCACGCCCAAATCGCAACCTCGCTGGGGGCACTATCCTATTTTGCCAAGCCCTATCACTCGTGGGAACGCGGCCTCAACGAACACACTAACGGCCTCTTCAGGCAGTACTTCCCAAAAGGTTCCGACTTCTCTATTTTGTCCGATGCCGATGTCCAAAGGGTCGAGGACAAACTCAACTCTCGCCCCAGAAAGATACTCGGCTACCAAACCCCTCGCGAGATTTTCTTCAGCGCCAGAAATCTGCCCGTTGCACTTCACTGTTGAATGGGCGACCGAAGAAGAAGCTCGGGAGTTTACTGATCTCGATGCGCGCTATCCTGACGTTGACGAAGGGCAGGACAATTATGAGGATATTTTCGGGGGCTACGCCGAAGCACTGAAGAAAATCCAGAGTGCCGTCAGCTGAGCGCATTCGTATCCGGGGTTCCGGCGAAAGTTTTCCCTTCTTTCCCCGACACGCCTGATTCACTTTACCGCAGGATATTGCACAGCTTCCGGCGCAACCACCCGCCGCGCGTGGACGCGCATCCAATCCAGACCCTCGAGCAGCGCCGCCAATTATCGCAGAGGCTCTCAAATCTTGGGCGGAGAAGGTCACGCCGAAGCTGTCGGCCCGGTCGGACCTTGCCGCAGCCTTCCGCTATATGCTGTCTCGTTGGCTGGCGCTCATGCGCTGCTTCGACGACGGTCGCCTCAGCCTCGACAATAATCTCGCCGAACGGGCCCTGCGCGGCGTTGTTCTCGGCCGCAGAACTCCAACAATGTATGCCAATCACGCCCGTTGCGGGCTAGGGCCTGTTTACAATCACCTGGTCCAGAGGACTGCGGCGACCAGATTAATCATCGCTGCGAGCCATCCCAACCGATAAAACCGAGATGGCCGTCACTCGCCTCGCCCGACGCGACCCCTTTCACCTGCTCCATCTTACGGAGCAGCTCTTTCGCTTCGGGTCCCAGGATCAGCTCGACCCCGTTCTGTTTGATGTTGTCGACGGCGGTGGCGAAATCACCCTCGGGGAAAGCGACGATCCCAGAGACTAACAAATCACCCACAGCATTGCGCCGCCCATTTACGCCAATGGGGTAGTGATCGGCAGATAGGGCAACAAAGACATGTCCCTCCTCGTCGTCCAATTCATAGGACGAGCGCAGCCCCACTTGCCGTAGCTTGGCCTGGTACTGCGGATCCCAATCCTCGATACGACTGGCAAGGCTCAGGGCTCCAATTGCCTGAGAACCTACGTACATGTACATGTTCATGAAAGCTCCAAAGATTGCGGAATTGGTTTGTCCTACCTCGCGCTTCTCGCAGATGAAACGTCGCAGGGTCGCCTTACAACAACGAAAGTGCTCGGTCGAAGGTACCTGATCCGGCACCGTGGAGAACATTGGGAAAATATCCGGATGGTCCCTGAGAAAACGAGCGAACGCGCCGATGTCCTTCGGCGATCCCATGTCCGTCACAATACTGCGCAGGACGCTTTCCAACGCCATAAACATGGTCAGCGGATCGGCGTTAGCATCTGTCCGCCGTCAGCACTCATGAGACAAATCAGGCGGGTTGAGGAAGGGAGGATTTCTGGCTCATCGTAGCCTATCAGGGAGCGAAGATGAGACAGAAATCCGGGCCGGAGAAGCAGCCGGCGGAAGACGCGATCAAAGCCATCCGGCGCGCGACGCGTCGACACTTTTCGGCGGAAGACAAGATCCGCATCGTGCTGGAAGGACTGCGCGGCGAGGACAGCATCGCCGAGCTCTGCCGGCGCGAGGGGATCGTCCAGAACCTTTATTATCGCTGGTCGAAGGACTTTCTCGAAGCGGGGAAGAAGCGCCTGGCGGGCGACACCGCCCGGGCCGCGACGTCGGACGAAGTGAAGGAGCTACGGCGTGAGGCCGGCGCACTGAAGGAGGTCGTCGCCGAGCTGACGCTGGAAAACCGTCTGCTCAAAAAAAGCGTGACGGCGGATGGGGAGGACGCGGCATGAGATATCCCGCCGCCGAGAAGCTTGAGATCATCCGGTTGGTCGAGCAGTCTGCCCTGCCGGTGCGGCGTACGCTGGAAAAGATCGGCATTCCGCGCGCCACCTTCTACCGCTGGTATGATCTGTACCAGACCGGCGGGCCGGAAGCTCTGGACGACCGACATCCCAAGCCGGATCGCGTCTGGAACCGCATTCCGGATGATGTCCGCGAGCGCATCGTCAATCTGGCGCTGGATGAGTCCGCGTTGTCACCGAGGGAATTGGCGGTGCGGTTTACCGACACCGAAGGCTATTTTGTCTCGGAGGCATCGGTCTATCGGCTGCTCAAGGCCCATGATCTGATCGCCAGCCCAGCCTTCATCGTGATGAAGGCCGCGGACGAGTTCCAGGACAAGACGACGGCGCCCAACCAGCTCTGGCAGACCGACTTCACTTATCTCAAGGTCATCGGCTGGGGCTGGTTCTACCTGTCGACCGTCCTCGACGACTTCTCCCGCTACATCATCGCCTGGAAGCTGTGCGCCACCATGAAAGCCGAGGACGTCACCGCCACGCTCCAATTGGCGCTCGATGCTTCAGGGCTCGACAAAGCCAGGGTCCAGCATCGGCCAAGGCTGCTGTCAGACAACGGCTCGTCCTACATCTCGGATGACTTGGCGAAATGGATGAAGCGCCACGAGATGGCCCACGTCCGCGGGGCTCCATACCACCCGATGACGCAGGGCAAAATCGAGCGTTGGCACCAGACGCTGAAGAACCGCATCCTGCTGGAGAACTACTACCTGCCGGGCGATCTGGAAGAGCAGATCAAAGCCTTCGTGGCCGACTACAACCATCACCGCTATCACGAGAGCATCGGTAATCTAACCCCGGCCGACGTCTACTTCGGACGCAGCCAAACAATCCTGCTGCAGAGAGAAAGGATCAAACGCCAGACCATCGCCTTGCGTCGCTTGCAGCATCAACAGCAAGCCGCGTAACATCATCAATGAGACGAGCCAGAGCCTCCCTTAATTTGCGCCGCTCATTGTCTCAATATCTCTGACGACGGACATCTTGAGACCCAAAGGCCGAACGGAGTTGTGAAGACACTGGATGGTCGTCAGGAACAGCCTGACCTTCGATTTGATCTAATGCGCTTTCGATTGATGCGTGATTCAGCTTCATCGCCATGACCTTTTTGTATTTGGGGGTTGTCGGCGAGGGTCCAGAGATCGCCTACGCGATATCTGCGTCGCTGGCCATCCACCGCGAGGTGGTGCGATCAGGGGCGCGCTCAGGCCACAACGAGTAATTTATCCTAAAGACACTCGGCCATAACCGTCCCTCACGAATGCTCTAGCGGCTATGAACAGGGCGTCGTTTATCAAGCTCTGTCAAGTGACCAACGGAAAAAGCTTTGACGAGTTCCGTGGAGGCGAATCCCCCTAGGGGGAGTCGGGGGCGACCTCCCCCTAGGTAAGGTTACGTAACTGATTCAGGATTAAGAACGCATTCCTGCTGGGGGCGTGCGTGATGCACGCTCATCACTGCCGATACCGCACAGATGATTCGCTTCATGGCGAAGTACGTTCGGGCTCTGTTGCGCGTGATCTCGCCGCAGTTGACCTTAATTCCTATGGGCATAGTGTAATTGGCATAAGCCGAACTTCAGCCGGCCGCCTGATCGCACCACCACGTGGTGGAAGGCCAGCGACGCAGATATCGCACAGGCGAGTTCTGGACCGTCGCAACTACAACCCCAAATGAAGAAGGGTCATGGCGATGAAGCTGAATCACGCATTAATCAGAAGCACATTGGATCAAATCGAAGGTCAGGTTGTTCCTGACAATCATCCGGTGTCTTCACAACTTCATTCGGTTTTTGGCGACCATACGTTCTTCCTCGGCGCTACCGGCCTCAAGATCGTCGAACCGATCGAATCAACGGATAGCGGCCCCCGAAAGGCGGTGGTTATTAAGCTCGCCGAATGGACCGACCGACGCCGTACTCAATTGGCACCCCATCCGCCGAAGCCGACCGACGAGGTCATTGTGCTCGAAGGCGCTGACCAGGACTGACAATCAGAGTCCGCAGGCCATCGAGCGGTCATAGCTATCTTAATCTTACTCCCGGGGCCCTCGGGCCCCTATTTTTTTCAAGTTCCCGCACCAGAGCCAGTCAGCGTCCTGCCGGGCGGACCGAACAGTACCTCGCGCTAACGGCAATACCGCCGCACGCCGTAGCGGGCGTCGTGGTGAGCGTCGTCACGGCGACGCGAGTGCCTGCACGGCGAGACTGCCGCCGGCAGAATAATAGCGATCCGATTTATCCTAACGACGATCCAGGTATGTTCCTTGCTTTTGGGCGCGGTATGTCCGAAATGCCGATCAACCGATCCGGGGCCGCTGACCATCAATCCCTCAATCTCCATCACAGATCTCCGCGCTATCACAAATCCGTGACCACAGTCGTGATCACGGCTGATAACGCGTCGAATTTGAGACTCGATTGCGGTGCACACAAATCAGTGCCAAGCTCGGCAGTGCGGCAGGAATTCTCAAATTCTTTATAAAATTCAACGATCTTTTAACGGCTCGAATGATTAATTTCCATCAAAAGACTATTGTCAACGCCGGAGAGAAATTGCATCGGCGGGCCGGAGCAAAATTGCATCACGACGGGATTGGCGCTTCGTTGATTGGGCTATGCGGCACGGAAGGCGGGTGTGCTCGGTCGCGCGAGCGGTCAAGCCCTGCAACCGCGTAGCGGCGCGCTTCTGGCGCGGGGCTTGACGGCGAGAGCGCGCACCGAGCGATCATCCGGGAGCCGCGATGCGCGCTTGTTTATGGTCGCGAACGCATGATGTCTGGTGATGGCGGGTCAGTTATCCGGCGGCCCATCGGATGATGAATCGGGTCTGGAGCGTTTCGCGCGTCGCTTGCTTTGGGCGAGCCTGTAGCTTTCGCCGTTCATTTCGAGAATATGGACATGGTGGGTCAAACGATCGAGCAGGGCACCGGTCAATCGCTCGGACCCGAATACGCTGGTCCATTCGTCGAACGGCAGATTGCTGGTCACGAGGGTGGCGCCCCGTTCGTAACGCTGGCTGAAGACCTCGAACAGCAACTCGGCGCCGGTCTGCGACAGCGGCACGTATCCGAGTTCGTCGATGATCAGCAGCTTGTAGGCGGCGTACTGGCGCTGCAGGCGTAAGAGGCGCTTGTCGTCGCGCGCCTCGATCAGCTCGTGCGCGAGAGCGGCGGCGGTGGTAAAGCCGACCGACAGGCCCTTCTGGCAGGCTGCAAGACCGAGTCCCAGACCGACGTGAGTCTTCCCCGTGCCGCTGTTGCCGACCGCGATGATGTTCTCGCGCCGCGCGACATATTCCGATCGCGCCAGCTCCATCACCAGCGCTTTGTTCAACGACGGAAAGGCCGCAAAGTCGAAACTGTCGAGGCTCTTCACGGTCGGGAACTTGGCCGCCTTGATGCGGCGCTCGATCGTACGCCGCTCGCGATCAATCAACTCCAGCTCGGCGAGCCGCAGCAGATAACGCGGATAGTCGACGCCCTCGGCGGCGCATTGGCGCGCCACCTTGTCGTACTCGCGCAGGAAGGTCGGCAGCTTGAGCGTCTTGAGGTGGTGCGCCAGGAGAACCTGCGGGGTATCGGTCATGACGCCACTCCCGTGAGCAGACCCAGATAGGCCTTGGCCGAGGTGGTCGCGACGACAGCTTTGGGCAGATAGGGGTAGATCGTCATGTCGAGGCGCGGCGGCCGGCGCTCGATCCGGCACAGCAGCAGATGCTTCACGGCGTCGAAGCTGAGGGCACCGCGCGCCATGGCATCGCGCACGGCAAGTGTCACCTCCTCGATCCTGAACGCCTCCATCAGGCGCAAGACCTGAACGAACTCTCGCTTGCCTTGCTTGTCCAGGCGAGCCTCGAGCAGGCGGCGCAGCGCAGCAAACTCCTCGGGCAGTCGCCAGTCCGCCAGGGGCGCGGCCTGGTCGAGCGCGTTGATCTTCTGCTCAATCAGGGCGAGATAGTGCAACGGATCGAACACAAAGTCCTCGCGCTCATAGGACCGCGGATGACGCGCGATCACCTCCGCGCCGCATGAGATCACCACCTCATGGACGTAACCGCGCACCAGCACGTCGCGGTGACCGTAGGTCGTCGGCGCCGAGTAGTCGTTGCGTCGATACCGCACGAGCGACAGCGAGGAGACCTTCGTCGCAACCTTCTCGCAGGCGTCGTAAGGCGCCGGCAGCGGTATCCGGAAGGCGGCAAGATCGCGCTCCAGTCGGTCGCCGATCGTCTCGTCATGGCCGCGCAGGCGGTCACCCAGGCGCTTGCGGCAACACTCCAGCAGATGGGCGTTCAACGCCGCAAAGCTCGCGAACGCTGGGATCGGCACCAGAAAGTTCCGCCGCGCATAGCCGACCAGCCCTTCGACCTTGCCCTTGTCGTTGCCTTTGCCAGGTCGGCCGAACCGGTCCTCGAACAGGTAGTGCGATTGCAGCTCGGTGAATGTCCGCGTCCGCTGGCGCTTGCCGTCGCCAAGAATGCGGGCCACTGCAAGCTTGGTGTTATCGTATAAAATCGACCGCGGCACGCCGCCAAAAAACGCGAACGCCTGAACGTGGCCGTCGCAGAAGGCCTCGGTCGTCTCCGCCGGATAGGCCACCACAAAACAACCGTCCGAGTGCGGCAGATCGAATGCAAAGAAGTGAATCTTGCATTCGATGCCCCCGATGATGCCGATGGCCTCGCCAAAGTCCACCTGGGCATGGCCAGGCGGATGCACCAGCGGCACGAACATCTCCTGCGATCGTTGCCGCCAACCGGCCACGTAGTCCTTCACGATCGTGATGCCGCCCGTGAAGCCGTGCTCGTCGCGAAGCCGTTCGAAAATCCGCTTCGCCGTATGCTGCTGCTTCTTCGGCCGGCATTTGTCGTCCGCCAGGATATTGTCGATGGTCGCAATGTACGCGCCCAGCTTCGGCTTCGCCGGCGGCCGCGACCGCCGATAACCAGGCGGAACAGAAAACGCCATCATCTTGGCGACCGTCCGCGGATCAATCCCAAACCGCCGCGCCGCCGCCCGCTCGCTCAGTCCCTCAACCTGAACCGCATATCGAACCTTCGCATAGAGCTCCACTTGCTTCATCCCTCGCCCTTCGCCGTCGCAGGCACAGGGCTTCCAACTGCCGGATTTTTACTCCGGCGCAACCGACCAACTCGGCTGCTTCACTGAGGGATTTTTGCTCCGGCGCTTACAATTTGAATTGTCGCTGCCATGCCTGATTTGTAGATAACAAAAATGTGAGCCACCGTAATCTACGGCGGAAGGACGGCTGAGGGGGACTCACGAGGAACCGACCTTAAAGCCAAAGCGACCGATTGATGAGGAGACACAATGCTCCGGACATTCGGGAATGCGCGCGGATTTCAAAAGGTCTTGGTTGGCTTGCTCACTGGCATCGCCGTGCTTGCAATCGCGATCGATTCGGCTGATGCGAAGCGCCGCCGCCACAAACGAAGCAGCAGCTACAACCCGCCCTATGCAGGGATCGTCGTCGATGCCAATTCCGGAAAGGTGCTCTATTCGGATAGAGCCGATGCCAAGCGGCATCCGGCCTCGCTGACCAAGATCATGACGCTCTATCTGCTGTTCGAGCGTCTCGAAGCGGGCAAGCTCGAACTCAGCAGTAGGCTCGAAGTGTCCAAGCGTGCTTCCAGGCAGCCGCCGACCAAGCTCGGACTCAAGCCGGGGCAGACCATCGAGGTGGAGGATGCAATCCTCGGCCTTGTCACCCGCTCGGCGAACGACGTCGCGGTGGTGATTGCCGAAGCGATCGCCGGCGACGAGGAAGACTTTGCCAAGTTGATGACGCGCAAGGCCCGCGCACTCGGCATGAAGCACACGGTATACAAGAACGCCTCAGGCCTTCCCGACAGCGATCAGATCACCACCGCGCGCGACCAGGCCCGGCTCGGTCGCGCCATCCAGGATCGCTTCCCAAAATACTACCGCTACTTCTCGCGCCGCTCCTTCACCTTCCGCGGCAAGAGGATTCGAAACCACAATAGGCTGCTCGGTTCGGTGCGCGGCGTCGACGGCATCAAGACCGGCTTCATCCGCGCGTCCGGTTTCAACCTTGTCGCTTCGATGAAGCGCGACGATCGCCATCTCGTCGCCGTGGTATTCGGCGGCAAGTCGGGTGGCCGCCGCAACCGGCACATGCGCAGCCTGCTCACGAAGTACGTCAAGATGGCTTCGACCGAGCGCACAACCCCGCTGGTCGCCGAGGTGCCGGCAACCGGAAGCGAGCCGATCACGGTAGCGACCGCCAATATCCACCTCGCAACGCCGGTGCCCGCCAAGCCGATCGGCTCGACGACCATCGGGACGAGCGCCCGTCGCCGCAATCCGGCAACCCCCGCTTCAGTTGCGACCGCCAAGCGGCGGTACCGCGGCGCCCCGATCAGGCGGATCGCCGTAAAGACCATCAAGGTCAAGCTCGGCGGCGTGAAGACCGCTTCGGTGATACCTCCGCTGTCGAACATGCCGGAAATAAGCCAAGCCGAGAGCGAGCAGACGATGCAGCCGGCGGCCAAGCGCGCCCCGGTCGCGACGCCTGCCGCTGCGCCTAGGCCGGCCCCGAGCGGAATCCAAATTGCTTCCGCCGGTCCGGATTCGATCCCTTCCATTGCGGTCAAGGCCGTCGCTCCGACCCTGGCGCCGGAAGCGCAGGACAGCGAGGCGGCACCGCGCAAGCGTACCGGCTGGATGATCCAGGTCGGCGCCTTCGCGGCCGAGCGCGATGCCAAGGATCGCCTGAGGTCCGCTCAGGGCAAGGCCAAGCACCTGCTCGGCGACGTCGATCCCTTCACCGAGACCGTGGTCAAGGACGACAGGACCTTCTATCGCGCGCGGTTCGCCGGCCTTGAGAAGCGCGAAGCGATTGCCGCTTGCAAGTACCTCAAGCGCCAGCACTTCGACTGCATAACACTGAATAACTGACTTGTTTGAAGGGAGATGTGAAGCTGCTCCGGTTAGATGTTTTTCCGTTGCCATAGTGCAACAGGCATTACCTAGAAAAGCCAAAGGAAAGGACGTGGCCGCGGTTTCGCCCAAAACGACGCCATAGGCTGTTGCCGCAACAAGGGATGGGGGATTGCAATGAGTAAGAAGACCGACGGGATGGTTCTCGACTTCATTGAACGACAGTTCCACCCTTACGATACGCACGACGAATTTCGGCGCGGCTTCGCGGCCTACCAAGGTGGCGACTACCGAAACCCAAACGAGCCGGATAGTTTTGCCAGTCGGGCATGGGAGTTCGGCGTAGCGGCTGCAAAGCGATGTGAGAAAGCAGTCGCAGCCTGAGCCTGCCGGGCACCACACTATAAATCATATCAAGAGTTCACACCGTTCGTGTCATTGCCGGGCTTGTCCGGGTTCTTCACCTTGATCCAAAGCCGCACACGACCCGAGCGATAGGGCGAGGTTTCCGTTCGCGTCGCGGCGAGCGGCGGCCCGAACTATCTCTGCCAGTGCACGACTGTGTTAAATGCTCTACGCTGTAGCGGCGAGTTGGTTAGTTCGTCTTGGCCTGCTTATCCGCATTAGCCGCGGAATCCGGCGGACAGCAAGCAAGGAACGCGACCGGATTGCTAATCTTCGTGAAGAGGGATTGTTGGAGGAGGAACGGGAAACGCGACGGGATAACCTGTATCGGTTGGAGCTAATTTTGAGCCTCGCCAGCACGGATCCAAAGGAAGTGGCCGTGCTGACTCTCATTAGCCCCTGATCAGCCGCCGCCTCGTCGAAAATTTCAAGGGCGATGTGCGCTGGCACCACCAAAATCAAGAGCGTCAATCTTCTGTTGTGTGCGGCCCCTCAAGCCGATCCAACATCCCTATGAGCTTTGCGATCCGCCCGGTCGGCGGCGGTCTCATTTGGCTGACCAGCGCCTCGCCATTGGTCACCCAGGCGTGCGCCTCAATCAGCTCCTCCTCAGTGGCGCCGGCAGCAACGAGTTCCGCAGCCTCGCTGTCGCTGATCGGCCCCAATACACGGGCAATCGACTGCTTTGTCAGCGTGTTCATCGCGTCTCATCCTCGTTTTCGCCGGACTAAGCATCGGCTCCGGGTAGCGATTCCTTGCTCGAATCGTACGGACAAGGTCATTTTTTCGCCACTCATGCGGCGATACAAATAAAATAGTAATTGCCAACGCCAACGCCTTCGCGGCGGGCCTATGGTTTTGCTGAAAGTGCCAGACCGACTCCGTAATTGTCCTTAAGAAGAGTTCCGGCGGTGCAGAGCCGGGGGCGTCCGTACCGAATTGCCATTTGCTTTACGATACGCATCATCAATGCTGCTCCCAGCCTTAAGGAATTTGAAAACACGAAACCGCGCCTGACCGCGGTCCCGGCTCTATCGCGAAGCAAGCTTCCGAGCAATCCGCTCGCGCAGTTCGACCGGCACGTCGCCGTACTACGGGCTTGAGACCTGGAAGGCCGGTTATGGGTGGGGAGATTTATGGGAGACACGCTATGGCCACTCCGTACGGTCTCGATTGTGGTGACGCTCAGCCGTGATTTTCTTGCGCGGGGCTCCGTCTTTTGTCGAAAGGAGGTTATACCCGATGATACCGGTTCAAGGCCCAAATCGCGATGAACGGTTGACAGAACTGCGCCGCGCCGACTGCCCGGAAGAGACCGGCCGCGCGGTCAAGCATAAGGTCTCTGGCACTTCGAGCGCCGACCGAGCCGGACGTCGGCTCCACAACCCGGCCAACGCCGGAACAGGACTGGCAAGACCTGCGTGTATGCCCCGGCGCTTGCTCGCGGTCGTCGACGCCACCGAACGAAGTCGCCGCGTGCTGGACTACGTGATCGGTTACGCCGCTAGCGTCGGACCGGTCGAGGCCGTCGTCCTGAATGTCCAAACAGGTTCAGACGGCAATCCGGGTGCGTCGCCGGACTTCGCGAAATGGCCTCCGCTCGAAATCACTAGCAAGCGAATCATAAAGAGCGCGACACGCCGGCTTAATGGCCTCGGCGTCGTCCATAAGTCCCGTGCCGAAGCGGGCGATCCCGCGCAGACGATTGCTCGGTGCGCGCATGAAGAGCGATGCGACATGATCATACTCGACGACTGCCCAGCTGAACGCGTTTTGGACGAGCCGCCGCAGGCGAGGAGCCGTTGTGAGGATAAAGTGTCAGAAGAGGTGTTGAAGCTGACATCCGTACCCGTCGTTATCGCGAGGTGAGGTCGCTTCCGGTGAGTGATATGGCAGTCACCGTGCGCCAACAATAATCAGTCTTTTTCCTTGCTATAGTCGCAGTGTCCGCTGAGGCTGAGAGAGCAAATAATAATGGAGAGGTGCCAAACCGTCGAACTTGGGGGAGTGAGCGATGCGTCAATTCAACATCGGTGATGTGGTGACGTGCATTCCGGATAAGTTTCTTCGCTATGCGGCTCCCGGCGACTACAAGGTTGTTGCCGCGTTGCCAGATCGAGATGGCGATCACATGTACCGAATTAAGAGTCCTCTTGAAGAACACGAACGCGTCGTAAAGGAAAGTCTGCTCGTCAAATCATTGATACCCGTACCCGAATAGGTTTTAAGGCAGGTTTCACGACCAAGATCAGCCAGACAGCCCACAACTGCGGAATTGGGCGGGCGTGAGTGCATTTAAGGCCTATGAGCCCCGCCAACGATTTTGGATAGAAGCCGAGCCGCGACTGTGCCGCGGCTTCAGGTATGACGGCGGGAGGCCGGGAGTCGACCTCGGCCGTTTTGCCTACGGTTCGCTGTGCCGCGGGTGGTTTGCTCTCGGGGCGGCGCTAAGCCGCATTGCCGGACGGACGCCCATAACCACGTGAAGTTGGCGGGGCAATATAGGCTCATTTCCATCGGTGAGCCCCCGTGCTCCGCAGAAACCAAACTAACGAAGATTTATACTCCCAATTGGTCCTACTGGAGTTGCCGCGCGCATACACCCACCCAGATGGATGAAACGGCGTAAAGTGTGTTGCGGTCGGCACGAAGGCCGGTTTTGACGTGGTGCGAGCGAGCCCCGGACTGAGCTTGACCAGAGGCACACTCGACAGGATCTCATAAGGGAGGCGATTAGCGGTCGTCGCTTTCCTTCGCGCTGGGGGAGGCCAGTTCGACGGGAGCCATGAGGTCGTCGTGCTGATGGCGTGACGACCACTGTGAAGGTCGCCCATGTCCGGCTCGGCCATTGCCGCATGCTGTTCGTGCGCGGGTACCCGCGCGAGACTCAGGAGAGTGTTCGACGCGCACGACCGCGCCTTCGCCTTTCTTCAAGGGTCCATGCCATCGCCGGCGACGAGCTTTTGAAATAGCCCCTCGAGGGAGCGCGAAGCTTTCATGTTGATGTCCTCGACGACGGCCGATTGGCGTCGCCGTGCGAATTTGAGCCGGGTAACGAGGCGCGCTCGATCGTCTCGCGGTCGACCATCAGAGCGAGCCGCTCTTCGAAATCGAGCGCGGTGAGGTCGCTCTGCCGTCGTTGTTCTCGACCACGACAGCCCGATCTTCTCGAACCTCGCCCGCGACAGGACGGTCGACGGCTCGAACCAGCGCTGGGTGGCGGACATCACATGCCCACTCGCGGGCAGTCAGCGTCACCCGACCGCTTCGACGTCGGGGATGTCCACTCGCTTGCAATCAGCTTCGCGCTTACGTCCCCGATCATTGGCAACCACCTCCGCACGGCTATAACCCGCCCCAGCATGCCTACGTGTTGTGTCCGCGCTCGCTTCTCTGTATGGCCAGGTCGACAATGCTATTGTCGGCACGGCGGAGCCGCCGACAGAGCTCGCGGTTGATGTTTTGCATCACCATCGCATACGCGTAGACGTCGGCCTTGTAGAGCTTGTGGAGGTTTCCAGCCGTGAGCTCGTACAGCACGGTTGGGCTCTCTGCGACGACCGTGGCTGATCGATTCTGCATTTCGATGAGCGTCATTTCGCCAAAAAAATCGCCAGGGCCGAGACGCGTCATGCGAATCGCGCGCCCCGACTCCCCGTGCTTGCTCACCACGAGTTCGCCGGAGTGAACAATATACATCGAGTGCCCCGGTCTCCTTCCGCAACTACGGTGGCACCGACATCGAAGCAGCGCTCGACCAGCATTGAGATGAGGAGACCGAGACTTCCGTCTGAGAGGCCACCGAAGAATGGTGTATTCACCAAGAACGTCTTAAGATCGGGCAAACTGACAATCATTTCGACGCCGTCGCCTCCACGCTTTATCTCGATTACAGCCGCGCGCCGATGGTAAGTGGTTCCCCAACGAATTTCGTGGAAACGAGAACCTGGACGCCATCGCATTCCTGCAGCGAGTCAACGAACATCCCTACAAGCAATTGAGGGTGCGAAAAGCAAGGGCTCGCCTGCGCTGAAGGCGGCATTAGATTAGGCGGAGAGCGCTGCCCTCACCGAGCGGGCGGGGATCAGCTCTCCGGAATGATCGGCAGCACGACGAAGCTGGGATGGTCCGCCGAATGATGCACGGTCTGAACCGCCTCGACAAAATCGACGGTCGTGACCGAGCCGGCGGCCTTGCCGCTGTTGGAGTTCCGGTCGTACCGAGGAAAGTTCGAGCTCGACACGTCGAGACGGATGCGATGCCCAGCTTTGAACACCTGACTGGTTGGCGCCAATCGGATCACGTAGCTCTCGATCTTCCCAGGTGTCACGGGCTCAGGTGTCTCCACGCTGTGACGAAACTGCGCCCGTACAATCCCATCAACGACGCCCATCGCCCGACCGTCGGGCCAGACGTCGATAAGCTTGGCGGTGAAATCGGTGTCGGTCATCGAGGTGGACGCCGACAGCGTGACAGTCACGTGACCGGTGACCTCCACATCCTCAGCTAGCACCTCGCTCGTGAAGGTCAGCACGTCGGTTCTGCCGTTGAGCACCCGCTGATCACGCGGTCCGGGCTGCCACGCCTGGCCACCGTCCGATCCGCCGCTCATCAGCGTCTGTCCACCGACGGTCGGCACGGGGTCGCGCGGATCGTAGGTGTATGTCGACGGTCGCGCGGTGGATGCCGGCTCTTCGGGGGACAGCCTCCCGCCGGCGTGCAGATACCACGGCGTGTATCTGGTGCGAGCGAGCGGCCACGCCTCCTCGTCGCGCCAGACGTTGTGCCCCATGACGAAGATCCGCACCCGTGGTCCGTCCGGGGCGTCATCGCCCGCGACAACTCGGCGTAGGAACTCCAGCTGCTGCCGCTCCAGCCCGATCGCCGTCGCGTCGGCACCACGACCGAAGAATAGCTCGCCGGCTGTACCGGTCTGGTCGGTGTGGGTCCACGGACCGACGATCAGCCGCTGGTTGCGGCGCGCGTGGGCCGTCGCCGCCTGGTCGGTCAGTGTGACGTAGTTATCCACCGTGCCGGCGATGAACAGGTCGAACCAGCCGCCCACGTGCAGCGCCGGCGTGGTCATCGCTGCGCGCTCGTCGGCATAGCTCAGCGCGACCCAGAACTCGTCACGGGCCTCGTGGTCGGCCCACCGCCGCCAGGCCGGTATGATGCTGCCGACCACCGAGTCGCGGATCGGCAGTGCGTTGTAGCCGGCGTGGGGATCGGCGGTGAGACCGAGCAACAGCCTCAGTCGCCGGGAGACTTCCTCGCCGCCCCGGGCGCGGTGCTCAAGCGTCTGTTCCGACTTCAGTGTGTACCAGAACAGCAACATGCCGAGTTCAATGGCACCGCCGGACGTAAAAACCCCAGAGTGGTAGTCGTCAGGCGTCAGGGACGGCACTAGGCCCTTTAGGGCCTCGGGCGCCCGCCCGGCTGCCGCCAGCTGCACCATGCCCTGGTACGAAGATCCGTACATGCCGACTGCCCCATCCGACCATGGCTGCGCAGCGCACCAGGCGATCGTATCGACCCCATCGTCGGCCTCGGAAGCGAACGGCACGAAGTCGCCGTCGGACTCACCGGTCCCTCGACAATCCTGGATCACCACAGCGAACCCGGCGTCGAGCGCCGGCTGCACCGGCACCGTCCGCGTCATCGCCTCCCCGTACGGCGTCCTGACCAGCAGTACCGGATGTCGCTCATTGTCGTCAGGCCGATAGACCGTCGCGCGAAGTACGGCGCCATCGCGCGCCGGGATGGGAACTCGACGCTGCAGCAGCTCACTGGTGACTTCGAACTCGAACGTAGGCATGCGCCGCTTCCCTCTCCCTTCGGCCCCCGCGACAACGACGCGGCCCTTTCATGCCGAGTTCACGACGCTTCGCCCCGGGGGCGAATCGTGCGGCCTTGTTCGCCCTAAAAGGGCAGTGCGAGAGATGGATCAGGTAACCGGGACGGCGTTACCTTCGTCATGCCGCTGCTGTTGGCGGGCGCATCGTTCACCGACCGCGGCAGCGGGTTCTACCGATTGGTGGCCCGCGACAAGTCGCTCACGCGCGTTGCTTAACCTCACGCGCGTCCTTTAACATCGTTGGTCATCGTGAGATATTGAATTCTCCCTCTCGGCAACATGCTGGACGAGACAGAGGCGACCAAATGACAGCCTCGCGGACAGTTCATCGCATGCAAAAGGTTCACGTCAACGGCGTCTACCTGGAATACGAGCTACGCGGTGACGGCGAACCGGTTCTGCTCATCCACGGCAGCCACATCTGTGGAAGTTTCGTCCCCCTGCTGGCCCAGCCTGCGCTCACCGACCACTACCAGCTGATCCGCTACCACCGACGGGGCTTCGGCAACTCGACGCCGCCTAAAGGACGGTTCACGATCGCCCAGCAGGCTGATGACGCGCGGGCTTTACTGGATCGGTTGGGCGTGGGACCCGCACACGTGGTGGGCCATTCCTACGGCGGGGCCATCGCTCTCCAGATGGCCCATGACTTCCCCGAGTCCGTTTGGTCGCTGACCCTCATGGAGGCGGCTCTCCTGACCGTCGAGGGCGGCCAAGAGGTCCGCGACCTGGTCGCCGTAACCTCCGACCTGTACCGAGCCGGGGGCTGGGAGGCGGCCGCAGACCTTTTTTTAGGCTCCCCCAAGGAACGGGCCGACATCTCCCGCAACGTACCCGGTGGGCTGGACGAGGCGCTGCGCGACGTCGACACCTACTTCACCGTCGAGGCTCCAGCACACGAGGAATGGAGATTCGAGGATGAGCATGGCGGCAAGATCGCTTGCCCGATCTTGTTCGTGTTGGGGTCGGACAGCTCGCAGCTGTACAGGAACGCCGAAGCCCAGGTGCGGGCCTGGGCACCGCAGACAGAGACCGAGACCCTACGCGGTGCCTCCCACCTGCTGCACATTCAGCAACCGCAAGCAGCAGCGGAGATCCTTGCCGAGTTCTTCCATCGTCACCCGGTCAAGCAGCCCCAGCGACCGATGGTCCACGGGCAAACACGACACGGCCATGAGCTGAAGAGCTACAACGCCACGGTCGACATCCTGGAACGCAACCTTGAACACGGCCGAGCAGACAAAGTTGCCATCCGTACGCCCGACGGTGACTGGACATACGCGGAGCTGTGCGAGCAAACTAACAGAGCAGGGAACGCGCTGGCTGATCTGGGCGTGGAGATCGAAAATCGAGTCTTGATGGTCATGGCCGATAGTCGCGAGTTCGCCTCGTGCTTTTTCGGCGCTATCAAGATCGGTGCGGTCCCAGTGCCCGTCAGCACCGATCTGGACGTAAACTCCTATGCCTACCTGCTCAAGGAAACCAGAGCGAAGGTGGCCGTCGTGTCGGGGTCGGCGGTCAGCCAAGTCTGGGCCGCCGCGTCCCAGGCATCCCACCTCCGGCATCTGGTGGTGGACGGCTCGGGCCACGAGGGAAATCCCAGCTACCAGGACCTCGTAGCATGCTCCAGCCCCGAGTTGAGCGCGGCGGAGACCAGCCGAGATGATATCGCGTTTTGGCTTTACAGCCTTTCGGAGACTGGCACGCCCAAAGCAGCCATGCACTACCACCGCGCCATGCGCGCAGTGGTCAATAGCTACGGGCGCGATGTCCTCGGCCTGACCGAGGACGACACGACATTCTCCGTCGCCCGCTTGCACCTTGCTTACGGCCTCGGCGGCGGGCTGTACCTACCTATCGCCGCCGGGTCGACAACGGTCCTCGCGCGAGAACCACACCAGACGAGGATGGTGTTGCACACCCTGCGCACCTACCAGCCAAACGTGATGTTCGGGGTGCCCACCAGCTATGCTCACCTGTTGGACAACCCCCGGTTCCGCAAAGGCGACGAGTTCGACAACGTCCGACTCCTCGTCTCGGCCGGCGAGCCACTGGGAGAGCGACTGTTGGACCTATGGAGAGCCGAGATCGGTGTCGACATCGTGGAGGGAATCGGCTCCACTGAGTCGTGCCACATCTTCATCTCCAACCGGGCTGGGGAGGTCTACCCCGGGTCCACCGGCCGCCTGGTCGAGGGGTATCGGGCTCGGATCGTCGATGATCTCGGTACGGAGGTCGCGGTCGGCCAACCCGGTCGGTTGTGGGTGACCGGCAACTCCTTGATGGCCGGCTACTGGAAACAGCCAGCTGTTACGCGCCGAGCCCTCTACGGTCAATGGCTGGACACGGGTGACATTTACGTCGTCGATGAGCGCGGTGTTTTCACCTTCCAGGGCCGTCTCGACGACATGATGAAGGTCTCGGGCATGTGGGTGAGCCCACTGGAGGTCGAGGCGGCGATGTACGCAACCGGTCTGGTCACCGACTGCGCTGCCGTCGGTGTCCATGATGCGATCAACCTGGTTCGGCTGGTGGCCCTGGTTGTGCCCTACGAGGGATCCGATCTGGTCGAGGTGGATGCTAGCCTCCGACGGGAGGTGCGCCGTGTCCTGGGCGGCAACAAAACACCGCGAACGATCAAGTTCGTCAAGAAACTGCCGCGGTCCGAGAACGGCGATCTGCTACGGGACGCGCTGCTGGCTCTCGCCCGCAGCGATGAGGCCGTGTGCGTGGACCGTGGTACGCGGGCGTGAGCGGGGAGAATCCATAGACGATTGGTCGGCCGTCGAAGTTCACCGCGATCTCGCTCGCTTCATGATCGAGTTGCTCGATGATCGATCGTAACAGGTGGGCGCGATGCGTCGGAACGAGTGGACGCGATCATCGTACCGCGCAAAAAGGCGATTGGCGTAGGTTTTTCGCCGATTTTTAGTCTGCTTTCTAAGGCCTGCGCAGGCTTCACTCACTGTTGCCAGTCAGCGCTTGTCGGACAAAATGGCCTGATTGCGCAAGAGAGAATTTCTGGCTCATCGTAGCCCCTCGGGGATGACGATGAGACGAGCAAGCGAGCGCGTGGCCGACTGCAATCCCGGCACTTCGCCGCTGACCTCGCTGCTGCTCGTGATGAACATGGCGGCGACGCTGTTTCGCCTTACCGTCGATGAAGCGCTTGCCGGCGTCACCCGCGAAGCCGCACGCGCGCTCGGGCGCCTCGCAGCGGTCGGTACGCTGGAGCCGGGCAAGTGGTGCGACCTCGCCATCTGGGATGTCGAGCGCGCTGCCGAGCTTGTCTATCGCATCGGCTTCAAATCCGCTGGCGCAGCGGGTGTGGAGGGGGGCATGAGCGCATGGCTGGACGAGCTCCGAGCCCATGGTTCATCTCCCGGAAGACCGCGGCGATATCCCGCTGTCGTCATCCCGGTGATGACGCAGCATTACGCGATGCTGCAGCGAAACCTGCTCCACACAGGTGTATATTATAACGCGAGGCAAGAAACTGGTCGTGGCGGCTGCGGTCGTCGGGCGCGTGCGCCGGTCGGCCGCCTTTGTCCTTTGGTTTCATGCGGTTCGCCAATACGAGATCGCCTGGCGCTCGACCGCCTCCGCCGGCAGATTCGATCTCTCATCTCGGACGGGAAAAACCCATTTCCCTGATGCCGATTTTTTTTCGGGGCCGAGAAAAAAATCCGTCCGTGAGACCCCGAGCGGTTCGGACCCCCGAGCGCGCGCAGAGATTTCACTCCCCCCCTATCCCTTGAGCAATCGCTTCTCGCGTTCTTGTGCTGTCTTCAGAGAGTGGTGAGCGCCGCACAGACACCATCCGTTCGTCGGGTCGAGTTCGGCGTCGGGTGCGTCCTGTCGTTCTTTCTTGTGATCCGCGAACATGCGGTGCTGAGGCGCAGCCTTTGCGCAACGCTGACCGCTCTCATCGATCCACTCGCAGCGCCATCCGGCGCGATCGCATACGGTCTGACGCCATACACGGTGTTCCGGGCTGAGGTAATGTGGATCGGCTTGCTTGGGCTGCGGCTTGACCGTCCGGGTGTCCAGGGTCGTGACCCTGGCGCCCAGCGTGTTCAAGTGCGACATCGTTCAAGGAACGGCGTCAGACGCGACCTGAGAGGGGCGCATTGCGCGGCGATCGTGATCGTGCCCGCTCCCTCGCTCCCGGGCAGCGGTTGCGCCAGCGTCGTTGCTCCCGCACTTCGCGCCATCCTTTCGCCCCTCCGTCCGATTGCGCCGATCATTTCATGATCATTCGGCCCGCGAGAAAGCAACGACATGATCTGCTTATCGACTTGGCTTTCCGGGCAAACAGAGCGTGTATGCGATCACATCGCGTGCGCTCCGCAACAGCCCCGTCCGGTCCCGGTCGGCGGGGCTCGGGGCAGTAGCAGGGCCGCGATGGGCGCGGCTCTCCTGCTCACGGAGCTAAACCATGCCGCAACTATCCGATTCCCAGCTCGTCGTTCTGACCGCCGCCTGCCAGCGACCCGATCGCTACGTCTTCCCCATCACCGCCAGGCTCAAAGGCAATGCCGCGGGCAACGTGCTCAAGAGCCTGCTCAACAAGGGCCTGATCAAGGAGGTCCGCGCCAAGCGCGACGACACCGTCTGGCGGCATGACGAAGAACGCGGCCGCATGACGCTCATCGCCACCAAGGCCGCTTTCGCCGCGCTCGGCATCGATGCGCAGGAAACGCCTGCGGAGGACGAAACGGATAGCGCTCCGAACGATACCGAGGACGCGGGCGAAGAGCCGAAGGCTCAGCGTAAAGCCAAGTCACGCGCGTCGCGCACCGCTGCGCCCCGTACCCGCGACGGCAGCAAGCAGGCGCAACTGATCGCCATGCTGCGCCGGGCCAAGGGGGCCACCGTCGATGAGATAGCGGAGGCGCTCTCCTGGCAACCGCACACCGTGCGTGGCGCGATCGCCGGCGCACTCAAGAAGAAGCTCGGCCTCGATGTCACGTCCGAGAAGGACGATAGGCGCGGCCGCATCTACCGCATCGCCTGCTGACGGGAGGACATCATGAAACTCCCCCAATCATCGGGCGGCGACATGATCGTCCACCTGATCGACAGCCCCGAGGGACAGGCGGAACTGGCTTCGCACGGTCTGATCACCTACGACCTCATAACCGCCATCAAGCATTTCCAGGTTGCCGAAGGCATTCGCGTTGGAACCTTGATCGGGATCAATGAGCAAGGGTTCTTCGGCGCGAAGCGCGAGGGCTGGCTTCCGGATCAGCCGGACGCGTTCAGTGAGCCGTTGATCAGCATCCCATGGGTCCGGATTCCGGAGTACCTGGAACGCGCGACAACCGGAAGGACGGGGCGCTTTCGCGATGCGACTGGTCACGACCCAGACATAAGCCCCAGCTTCGAAGGCCCTGAGTGGATCGAGCGGGAGAGCGTGACGCTGCGATTCACTGAACTGCGGCCCTCAACGATCGCCGAGATCATCGACTGCCTGTCCGAACAAAATCCCGTTGACGCCCGCATCTTCTCGCTCCGGAATCTTTATAAATCCCTTAGAGGCAAAGAGCTCGGATAGAGCGCGCGAAACGACCCCGCCGGTCTAGCATCGGCCGCCGGCGGGGCTTATGTCGTGCGCATGCTATATGACCGCCGCACGTTGTTGATCTTCGCGGGCTTCACCCTTGTCGGCAGCGCGGCAAGAGGCGAGACCATGGGTCTGACGTCAGCCACCATCGACGATCTCAGCCGCGATATGCCCCTCTCCGCCATCGGAACCAGGTGGCAGCTTTTCACCGACCGCGTGATGGGCGGCGTATCCAATGGCACCATGGTTCGCGAGACGGTCGAAGGCCGGCCGGCGGTCCGCATGCGCGGCGATGTCAGCCTCGAAAACAACGGCGGCTTTGTTCAGATCGCGCTCGACCTGGCGCCCGACGGTCGAGCGGTCGACGTCAGCGCGTGGTCCGGGCTTGAGCTCGACGTCTTCGGGAACGGCGAAGAGTACAGCGTTCACCTGCGCACCAGTGACCTGACTCGTCCATGGCAGTCCTACCGGCAAAGCTTCCGCGCCGATCCGCAGTGGCGAACCGCCTACTTCCGATTTGAGGAATTCGTGCCGTATCGGACCGATGTTCCCCTCAACACCAAGCGCCTACGGCGTATCGGCGTAGTCGCGATAGGCCGAGCGTTCTCGGCTGATCTCGCCGTCGGTGGCGTGCGGCTCATGAACTGATCGAGTCATTTTCCAGATTTTGATTGCCGTGCATCGTTTGCAAGCGCCTTCCTAACCTCGGACTGTGAAATCCGGAACTGCCGCGCGATCGTTGACGGCTTGACGCCAGCTTTGAAGGCTGCGCGCACCGCATTCTGCTGGCCCGAGGTCAGTCGCAAGTTGTCCTCAGGCTGGCGGGTTTGTGGCGCTTTCCATCGGCTCGGGCGCAGGCGGCGGCGCTCCTTTTCGGCCGTGACCGCCGCAAGCAACGTACCAAGCTCGGCATGGTTCAGGTACTTTTACGCTCCGGCCAGGTCCCTTCGGCAGGAGATGGAATGCGTAGCAGCATTGCCCCGGTTTGGCTTCCCGGGTGAAGCGACCGCCTTTGCTGGCGCGACCGAAAACAGGTTGAGCGTTGTGTCTGCAGAGCGCCGAGGTGGCATCATTAAATTATGCCGCCGCGATCGCGCGGCGGCAACGCCTAACCCTCGCTATGCAGCTGCTATCTTCTTGAAGCCTTCCACGCCGGATGGCGCTCTACATGTGTGGGACAGGACGTCCATACAGTGAAATGGAATATACTCTAAACCTGAAAGCCCCATGATCGTTCAGCGACGCCTTGTCCCTTGCGCTGAAGGACGACAGCGCGTCACACAGATCGAGGCGCGTCCTCGGTATAGCGATTGAAGTAGGGGCGCGCGGAAAGCCCAGGTGCTGAGACCCTGTTGATCATCGCTCGGCTGCGGCACGTTTGTGGCCGCAGCCTTGGCCAACTTCCTGTAGACACGCCGCGTTCGTGTCAGCTTTTCGGCGGCTTTACCTGCCCGCGGATCTCGCCGCTAGCATGGGCCTTGGTGTGTACGTTGATATACCAGTCGCCAGCTTCGAACTGCTTTGCCTGCGCCTCGGTTAACGTCGCCTTGCCCTTGATCGCGCCGGACGTCGATGTGCCTTTCTTGGTGAGCCAGATCACAACCGGTCCATTCTGTCCTGCCGGGCCATTGTGGAAATGCGCCATGGTGGCCGGACCAGTGAGACCGCTACTGGTAATGTCCCAGGTAACGACGCGGGTGCTTGGATCCCAGGTCAGGTCGGCGGTTCCTTTGCCCGCGGTGGTCAGTGGGGGCAATTCGTCCGCGCCAGTCAGCGACACCTTGAACGAGACCATCGCGGCTGACGCCGATCCGACCCAGGCGAGGTAGGTCAGCCCCGCCAACGCGAGGATGGTTCGCCGAAATAGAGCATTGTCAGTCATGGTTTGGTTTCCTCCTTCGAGTTAAACCGCCAGCGACATCTCCGAAGAAAGTTTAGGTCCCTGTACGTGGCCGAAAATAGGCGGTCGGAGGACCTCACGTGCTGTTGTGCACCGATGCCTGGTCATGGCTCCCATGGGCCGCAGCGGTGCCGCAAGGAAACCCCTCAGACGCAGTCAAGGCACCTACATTGCCGGCATCACATCGCGGCCAACATAAATTACCTTTGCGAGGAGCGAGCCATCCGCCTGCTTTTCCGACGCAAAAATGATTATGTGTGCGCCGGCCTTTAGTTCGCTCTTGTCGCCGGGGGCGACCGCTGTAATCACTGTATCCGGCGCCACAACTATTTTCTTTTCGCCGTCCTTGTATTTCACCATCACTGTTTCGCCGTCTCTGCCGGCAACCATGCTCTCGACATAGGCGTTGGTCATGGTACTTCCCGGCCGCGCGTCCCAAGGCCCGTGCCGATCTGGCACCACGCCGCGCTGGGAGGGCAGGAAGATGTGCACGGAGAATGCCTTGATGGTGCCGTCCGGTTGCGGCATCCCGGCAACGCCGATGAAGGATTCGTCCTTAATGTCGGCAAGCGAGGCTTTTACCAGTGCGGACACGCGCGCGTTTGCGTCAACGTTTACTTTCAAGACCTCGCCGTCGCGTGTCTTCACCGACCATCCGCCTTTTCGATCTGACCACGGATGCGACCCGGCTGTTGCGCAACCGCTGTGCTTGCCACGAGGATTGCAACAGCTACCGCGTAAAGGGAACGCGCGTTGAGGTCCAACGAGAACAGTTGATCGTCGAGATTGCCGGAGCAGACACAGCCCATCGCGAATGCGCTCTGCGGGTCCCTTGGCAGAAGGCGACGCGAAAACGGCGCCGTGAAATTCTCGTGCCGGAGGGGATACCGCCACAACACGCTCGTCCGATCCGCTCGGAAACGCGCACCAGGTTAGTCGCATCGATTGCGCGGGGACGCCGTTGGCTCGAGGAACTTACCTCTGGTGCGACCGCAACTGCACAAAGCATCGCGGAGCGGGAGGGCTGCAGCGTCCGCAAAGTTAATATGACGATGTCGCTCGCCTTCCTGGCCCCCGATCTCGTCAAAGCCGCCATCGACGGCCGTCTGCCTCACGGTATGGGGGTTGCTCGCCTCGCCGATATGCCGGCTGAATGGTCGCACCAGCACCAGATGCTCGGTTTCCCGTCGCAGTAATTACTGCCTTCGAACCGCGTCTCTGTTCTCGACATTCTCCGTTTCCGGGAAACGGGATTTTGCGCCCCAGAGACAAACCGCCGAAACAGCCACCGAGCTTCAATTAGGCCGTCTCCGGGATCCTGGGCCTCCGCCAGAACCCGCCAATTGGGCGCTTTCCACGAAGAGCTAGGAAATTTCCGACAGGCTCGGAGTGCGTGGTGGGCCCGGCAGGACTCGAACCTGCAACCAAGCGGTTATGAGCCGGTGGGTGCCAGAAATAGGCGGCAGCTCTGGCCACCTCCGTACCCTCTGTTGACCAGATGCCGCACGCGATCTGGCCCCAATGCAGCAGCGACTCGACATGCCGAATTGGCTCGCCGCTCAAGGCGACGATGACGTCGCCCTGATCGACGCTGGCCGCGGCGACCGGGCCTTTTGGGTCCACGCTCATCACTATTGCGCCGGCGTCGGCGCCCGTGAGCGCGACCGGGTGAGGCCCGAGCCCGGGATAGCAGCGTTGAATGCGGCCATCGCTCGTAAGCCTCGACAGTCGACTCGGTCCGATTAGCGTCCACCCGTCAGAACCACTGCGCCGCTGATGTCGCACAACTCTGCCTGTTTGTTTGTTCGTCCGTCAGTTTCTGCGCGCAGCTCTATCCGAAACTACGACGACCTCAATTCCCTGGTTGCGCGGGCACAGCTCGTGGCCTCTTTAGTCGTCCCCGTTGATGGCAGTGGGGGCAGGCTTGACCGCGACCAAGATTCTCTGGGGCCGTGCGCCACGACGGCGCGAGAAGGAAATTCGAAAATGTAGAAGTACCTTCGAGCAGCTTTGCTGCACAAGAGATGAGGGTAGGTCCCTCGGACTCGGATTGCAGGATCAGGGTCCAAACCACCGCAAGCTGCTCCGACACAATGGTCGGGGTGGTGAGCGTTGCGGGAAAAGGCGGGAAGAACCCGTCAGGTGTGTTGCGGGAAGGCGAACGCAAGTGAACCGCTGATGACGTATCGAAAAGAATTTCTAGACGTTGCCGAAACCAGGAGCGGACTCCATTCCTGGGACGAAGCCCAGCGGAAGCCTGCCGATTGGCTGGGCGGCAACCGGTATTTAGGCGGCGCGATCCCGAGAACAGGCTCTTGTGCGGAACGTGGGAACCTGTGTCCCGATGCTAAGGGAGAACCCCGAAGCGGCGAAACCGTAAGGGGGACAGTACCGATGTGGGCCACAGGGGCGGACGGGTTCGTAGTAGTGATGAAGCCCAGTAATGCGGGTGGAGCGAAGGGACCCGACCTTCCCGCCAAGGATTTTCAGCCAACCGGTAACGGGATGAGCTGATGTCCGAGGCAAAGCCATACGACATTTCCAAACGCCTCGTCTGGGAGGCCTGGAAACAGGTGAGGGAAAACCAAGGGGTGGGCGGCGTGGACGGCGTATCGCTGACGGCGTTCGAGAAAGATCTAAAGGGTAACCTTTATAAGATATGGAATCGCATGTCGTCGGGATCGTACCTTCCACCTCGTCCTCCTCGTGGAAATCCCGAAAGCCAATGGAGGGGTACGCCCTTTGGGCATCCCCACCATTGCCGACCGCGTCGCACAGACGGTCGTGAAGATGGTTCTGGAGCCGGAAGTGGAGCCCATATTCCACCCCGACTCCTATGGCTATCGTTCCGGCCGTTCGGCGATTGACGCGGTGGGGGCGGCGCGCGAGCGCTGTTGGAAGTTCGATTGGGTCATCGACCTCGATATCAAGTCCTTCTTGGATCCTGTCTCATACTGCCCCCTGGTTCATGAAGTTCAGACGAACAGCTCACTTTGCCGGGCTATCACTTTGATGCGGAGTCTTCCTTTTTGCCGGCCGCGCGTGACATGGACGGCTTCGAGCTCGCCACGCTTGACACGCTGCAACACGGTCTGACGCGACACCCCGAGGGCGCGGATGGCCTTGCGCATTGGCAGGAAGCCTTCGGCGGCCTCGGCGTTGAAGCGCGCCTTCAGCTCGTCGGTGAGGCGGATGCGCCAGGGCGCGCCGGGTGTGATCTGCTCGCCCGCGATGATGCCGTCGTTGAGCAGGCGATGGATTGTCGACGGCGCGACGCCGAGGGCGATCGCGGCGCGCTTGATGGTCATGAGTTCGCCTTCGGCGGCGCCGGCCTTCGGGACGAAGCATGGGATTTCCAGTAGGTACGCAGGTGGGCGACGCGGTTGCCCTCGAAGCGGTGGCCTTTTGCAGTTCTACGCCCCTGTCTGTTGAGGATGCCGGCGATCACGGTGTCGGGATAGTGCACGGCCAGTCGGCGCACGAGCGCGACCGTCGCGGTCTTTGCCATCGAGGCGTCGCGCCTGGCTCGCAACGGGCGCGACTGGCACACGCTGCTGGAGTTCTGTGCGCTGCTGAACACCCTGATCATTGACGAGGACGCGGTCTATGATCCGCGTCTGATCAACGATCGCTTGCTGCTGGGCATGAAAGGAACTTTCAGCGAGCTGGAGCTCTCGATGTTCCGGCAGCGCTCCCAGGAAGCTCTGCGCCTCAAGGCCGCGCGCGGCGAGTTGCATACGACGCTCGCGATCGGCTACGTGCGCGGTGCTGACGATCGTCTGGAGCTGGACCCGGACCTGAGAATCCGCGAGGTGCTGTCCTTGGTGTTCCGCAAGTTCGGCGAGATTGGCAGCGTGCGCCAGCTCGCCTTGTGGCTGCGGCAGGAGGGGATTGAGCTGCCGGTTGCCGTCTATGGCCCGGAGGGACGGACCGTGCAGTGGCGCCCGCCGCGCTACCATGCGATTCATCGGCTGCTAACCAATCCGGTCTACGGGGGAGCCTATGTCTTCGGGCGCACCGCCTCCCGCGCCCGGTTCGAAGGCGGTCGCAAGGTCATCACTCACGGGGTTGCGCGCCGGCGCAAAGAGTGGACGGTGCTGATCCGCGACCACCATGATGGCTACATCTCCTGGGAGGAGTATGATCGCAACCAGAAGGTAATCGCCGGCAATGCGAACAGGATGGGGGCGATGGTGCCAGGCTCGGTACGCAGTGGCGACGCGCTTCTCGTCGGGCTGCTCCGCTGCGGGCACTGCGGCCGCAAGCTCAAGGTTCGGCATCATGCCCGGCGCGACGCGCGCTATCACTGTGATGCCGAGATCGCCTCCCCAACCGGCAAGAGGTGCATCGTCTTCAGCAATGCGCGGGTCGATGCTGCGGTGTCGGCGGAAGTCCTGGGTGCGATCTCGCCGCTGGCCATTGAGGCGGCGGTCCAGTCGATCGCCGATCACGAGGGGGCTGATGCGGCGCGGCTGCGACAGATGGAGCTCGCCCTCGAGCAAGCCCGTTACGAGAAGGCGCGGGCACACCGGCAGTATGACGCGGTCGATCCGGACAATCGCCTGGTGGCCAGCGATCTTGAGCGACGCTGGAATAAGAAGCTTGGCGAAATGGCGCGGCTCGAAGAAGAGATGCGCGTCGCCCGAGAAACGCAGGCGCCAGCGCTGACCGAAGCCGAGCGGCGCGAGATGCTCGCTTTGGCGACAGACTTGCCGCGCCTGTGGAACCATCCTGCTGCCTCTCCCGAGACCCGCAAGCGGATTTTGCGGGCCGTTCTCAAGGAGATCATCGTCACGGTCGCGCCCGGTCGGCTGCACCTGGTGCTGCATTGGCAGGGCGGAGATCACACGCGGCTTGAGGTGGTGAAGAACCGGTCTGGCCAGAATCGCTGGAAGACCGACGTGGCGACCCTGCAGCTGGTGCGCGAGCTGGCGCGCATCCTGCCGGACCACAGCATCGCTCCCCTTCTCAACCGGCTCGGCATCCGCTCGGCCAAAGGCCTTACCTGGACTGAGTTGCGGGTCCGCAACTTCCGCGGCACGCATCGGATTGCGGGCTATCGGGAGGGCGAACGCGCGGCGCGGCACGAGCTTATCCTGCACGAAGCCGCGCGCTGCCTCGGTGTCAGCAAGATGACCGTGGTGCGCTTGATCCGGGATGGAGTGCTGCCGGCGAGGCAGGTCTGCGTGGGCGCGCCCTATGTGATCCCCGAAGAGGCTCTCGATCGGCCGGCAGTCCGGCAGGCGATCGCGAACGGCCGCGCAATATCACGCGACGCGCGACAACAAAACCTGCCTTTTCAATGAAATGACGAGGTACTGCATCATGTCACCGTCCCGTTCAACCCGAGTAGCAAACGGTCGTTGAACAACGCCGGATGATAGATGCCGTCGGCATCTCCGATCAGTGTGTCGGTGAGGCCGGCAAGATCGATGAGGCGGTGCCAATCGGCGTTATTGCGCGCAAGCCGCGACACCTCAAGACCGAGCACAAGACCAACGTGGGCGAGTGCAACCTCGGCGGTGAGGCGCGAAAATCCGGAACGCGCGACGGAGCCCGCGCCGGAAAGGCCGAGATCCTCATCGATGACGAGAATGCGATCCTCGGGCCAGCCGAGCTCGCGTGCCTTGCCGGCAAGCGCATACTGGCGCTCCGTCGATTCACGATTGTGCTCGACTTGCGCGGCGCTCGATTGACGAAGATAGACGATCGCCTGACGCGAGAGATGCACTGCCGTGATCTTGGCGCGCTCATTCATTGCCCGTCTCCTTCGCCGGAGCGTCCACCAGCATGCGGACGATGATGCGCGCCAGCACGCCGAGCGCGGCGATCCGGGCCGCCTCGTCGAGTTGCTCCCAGGTGGCCGGCGGGCTGGTCGGAGCAGGGCTCGACGGCGGCTCTGGAAGGTTTAGGAACGCCAAGTTCAGCTGCATGGCTGCTCTCCACGTGTGGCGCCAACTCGACGTGCCGGCTCAGGAGAGCGTCGATGACCTTGCCAAGCTGGAGCAAATCACCGAGCTTGCCGAGAGAGGATGTGTCGTCGATATCGTCATCGCTCAGCGATGCGGTGACGTCGACATCGCGCCAGTCGGTCCATGCGGCCGGAATGAGCGATCGGCTGCCGTTCGGCAGGATGACCAGCACGAGCAACACGCCGCGTCGCTTGATGCTGCTGATCACCGCCAGCGTCTGGCCCTCGAACGCGTGGCGCTTGCGGATAACGGTTACCTGATCCGGGACATCGCGGAGATGGGTAGTCTGTCGTGTCTTCCTTGAATTTGCGGTTATCCACGTCGCCGCAGAGTCGAACGAAACAACACCCCGACCTCATGGCGGCTCAACTCGAAGCCGCACGCCTGCGCGCGGCCCTGGGCTCCAAAGACGACCCTCTCGGCGCGTTCAATCCGCCCGCTGGTGCGCCGATTGATTTGATCGAGATGCATCGCCGCTTCCTAGCCAGCGAAGTCGCCGAACAGAAAGCGAAGCTCGCCGCCATCGACCACCAAGTGGCGCAAAAGGACGCCGAGCGCACCACCATCAAGGCCGCGATCGAGAAACTTGAGGCCACCAGCGCACCGCTACAAGAGCGGGTCGGAATACGTGAACAGCTCTTCAACAGAGAGCTTGGTTCAAAACTCCAGTCACTGGTGTCCGGTTGACGGTGAGGAGCGTTCTGGAAAGAGCTGATCTGGCAGGAGCTTGCCACCGAAAATGGGTGGTGTCGATTTGAACTTGGTCGGGCGCTATTCGGAGTTTTTCCGAGGAGTCGCCCGTGAACATCGGCAAGACGCTTTTCGCCCAGCTGATGGATTTTCTGCCTTGGAGCACTTTTGCGCGGATTGTTACCCGCTACGGTGGCGACGCCCGGGTGCGAACGCTGTGTTGTGCCGAGCAATACCGCGCGATGGCGTTTGCGCAACTGACCTATCGAGAGAGCCTGCGCGATATCGAGGTCTGCCTATCGGCGCGCGCGTCGAAACTCTATCACATTGGTTTTCGCGAGCCGGTCCGACGATCAACTCTGGCCGACGCGAACGAGACGCGCGACTGGCGCATTTACGCGGAGTTCGCTCACCGTCTGATTGCCCATGCGAGGAAGCTCTATGCCAGCGAAAGCCTGGGCATGGAGCTGGCCAACACGGTCTATGCTCTGGATTCCACGACCATCGATCTGTGCCTGTCGCTATTTCCATGGGCGCACTTTCGCTCCACCAAGGCGGCGGTGAAGATGCACACGTTGCTCGATCTGCGCGGCAACATCCCGAGCTTCGTTCACATCTCGAACGGCAAGCTGCACGACGTTCACGCTCTCGATTTGCTGATCCCCGAAGCAGGCGCCATCTACGTCATGGATCGCGGCTACATCGACTTCGCGCGCCTTTACGTCTTGCAGCAGGCTGGCGCCTTCTTCGTCACCCGTGCCAAGTCGAACCTGGATGCGCACCGCGTCTACTCGGCGCCGACAGATCGGGCGACCGGTATCATTGCCGACCAGACTATCGCATTGGATGGCTATTCTACCAGCAAGGACTATCCCGTTCATCTGCGCCGCGTCCGATTCAAGGATGCCGCATCGGGAAAAAGGCTGGTGTTTCTTACCAACCATTTTACCCTGCCGGCGGCATTGATCTGCGACCTATACAAGAGCCGCTGGCAGGTCGAACTGTTCTTCAAATGGATAAAGCAGCATCTTCGGATCAAGCAGTTTTACGGCACGTCGGACAACGCGGTGAGGACGCAAATATGGATCGCGGTTTCCGTCTACGTCCTGGTTGCCATCGTCAAGAAGCGCCTCGGCTTGGAGGCCTCTCTCTACACTTTGCTCCAGGTTTTCTCGGTCACCCTCTTCGAGAAAATGCCGATGTCCCAGGCATTTTCCGAAAGCACAACCACTTTCGAAGACGGCGAACTCAGCAACCAGCTGAATTTGTTCGACTATTAACCGGACAGTAGTGAACTCCAGTATTTAAGCGAGCTGCAAGACTTGGTCGGTCAACGCAAAGAAATTTTGGTCCAACGGAGCCGGCAGAGCGAAGCCGACGCCGCGATCGACGCTTTGGTGGAGACGCGGAGCAAGACCGTCGCCGAGTACGAGCGCTCTCTCTTGAATGACTTGGCCAAAGCCGAGCAAAAGGCGGCAGGGCTGAGGCAGGATATTATCAAGGCGGCACAACGCACGAGTTTGCAGACATTGACGGCACCGGTCGACGGTGTGGTGCAACAGCTTTCCATCCATACCATCGGTGGCGTGGTCACGCCGGCGCAGACGCTTATGATCGTCGTTCCAGTCGACAACAAACTTGAAATCGAAGCGATGATCTCCAACCGGGATATCGGGTTCGTTGCCGTCAACCAGGATGCTGCGATCAAGGTCGACGCATTCAATTTCACGCGCTACGGATTGCTGCACGGGAAAATTCTCAGCGTCTCGCAAGACGCCATCGTCCGCGATAGGCCCGATAAGTCGGTCGATGAGTCGCAAGGCGCCGAAACAAGCAGCAGCGAGCCAAAAGGACAAGAATTGATATACTCCGCCCGCGTATCGCTCGACCGGACCCAGCTGAACATCGAGAACAAACGCGTCAACCTCTCGCCCGGAATGGCCGCGACCGTTGAGATCAAAACGGGGTCGCGCAGAATCATCAGCTATCTGCTATCGCCGCTCGTGCGCTACAAGCACGAAAGCTTGCACGAGAGGTGAGCGAACGGGTTGCATTCCTGATTGCGAGGGGATCTGATCCAGGCGACCTGTCGATGGGTGACGAAACGCAGAAGGCTCGGGATCCGTGAGACGCAATAGACCGGCGCGGCGACAAGATCGCGCAAGGACAGCATGTCGCGCCCGAATCGCCACCATGCGACGCCGACCGCTGCTCCAAACAGCAAGACCGAAACCGTGGAGACGATAAACGGAGCGACCGACGAGGTAGCCGCAAGCCAAAACACAGTCATGCCTTGCAAGAAGATGACGAGAAGCGCAAGCAGCGAAAGGGGAGGAACGCTCAGATCGAGCGCGATAGCGAGCAGCGGCAGATTTCTTCCGATAAGTGCGCGCTGAAGCAGACGCGGAAATTCATCGACGATCATCGCGATGTGCCCATGCTCCCATCGCGTGCGCTGTATGCGCTTGCCTTCTTTTCCGGGCGGCGACCAACTGATAACCTGTGCTTCCGGGCAGAACAGCGGCGCTTTCCCCGCAAAGGCTAGATCGGCGCCAAGCTTGAGGTCTTCGGCGAGGTGTCCTGTTGCGAGATCGACGAGCTGATAACCGACCAGGGAAACGCCATCCCGGTTCCCATCAGCTGGCAGGGTAGGCCCAAACGGTTGTATCCCAACGGCCGCACAAATGTCTTTACCGTCCATGCAAACCGCGAAATCCGATCCAGTATGCCCGCAGCAGGCGGGGAATGAATAAGTATACGCGCCGACCGCACGCGATCTGACAATCGTCAAAACCGAAAAATGGGTTTGGGGTGAAATGCGGGCGACGGACGCTGGCTCGTCCGAACCGGATCCGCATATTTTTATGCCGACCCAAGGTCGACATCGACATGCAACGGGCGATAAATGGCTCGTATCTTAATAGTAGACGAACGCAGCGTGTATAGAACGGGTCTACGGATCCTGATCGAATCCAATATACCTCACGCAAAGGTTCTCGAGGCAACCAGTCCCCTAAATGCTTCTGCTCAAATCAGGACGGAGGAATTCATCGACCTCATCCTGATCGACATGGACGAATCCCGTTTCCAGTCCATCGAGCCTTTGCGGCAGGCTTACGACGCGTCTGTTGCCACGCGATGGGTGATCATCTCCGCGCAAGAGACGCGGACAAACATTCTCGCGAGCCTCGCGGCGGGATTTTATGGCTTTATATCGAAGCACCAGCCCGACAACGAAATCCTCGGTGCAATCAGAGACGTCTTGTCGGGACGGATTTACGTACCCATGTCGCTTGCGGATACGAGGGACCTCTATCCGGGCAATGACGCGCAGGCCATGGTACCGGTCGACGAAAAAATATTCAAGCTGACGGCGCGTCAGCGCGAGGTGCTTTCGCTTATTGCTCACGGCCTATCAAACAAGGAAATCGGACGCGCATTGCATATCACGGAAGCGACGACCAAGATCCACGCTGCCGCACTTATGCGTATACTCGGCGTGCGTAACCGTACCGCAGCTGCCTTCAAGGCTGCGACTCTCATTGAGATCGTTAATAAGCTTGAACTCCGAGCGAACCTTTATCCCATGGGTGCTCAGTTTGACGCATCCCAAAAATTGCGCTTGACGAATGGAAGCTGAGTAGAATTCTCTCCGACGGCGGTATGACCCGGACGTTTTTACTGTCTCGCCCGCGAGCGCGGCGCGGCTGCGATTGCTTGCGTCTGAGACCGAGCAGCTGCCAGCGACAAAGCGGGGTCAGCGCGCCCCTCTCCTTTCGGCTTCCCTCCACCGGCATTACCCGGCTTCATCGGTACAGTACGGACCCCTCCGCCACCCCGAGCAGCCCGGCCTGCCCCTCGCGGGCGTCCGGTTGGCTGGTCTGTAAGCGCCGGAGCAAAAATCCCTCAGTGAAGCAGCCGAGTTGGTCGGTTGCGCCGGAGTAAAAATCCGGCAGTTGGAAGCCCTGTGCCTGCGACGGCGAAGGGCGAGGGATGAAGCAAGTGGAGCTCTATGCGAAGGTTCGATATGCGGTTCAGGTTGAGGGACTGAGCGAGCGGGCGGCGGCGCGGCGGTTTGGGATTGATCCGCGGACGGTCGCCAAGATGATGGCGTTTTCTGTTCCGCCTGGTTATCGGCGGTCGCGGCCGCCGGCGAAGCCGAAGCTGGGCGCGTACATTGCGACCATCGACAATATCCTGGCGGACGACAAATGCCGGCCGAAGAAGCAGCAGCATACGGCGAAGCGGATTTTCGAACGGCTTCGCGACGAGCACGGCTTCACGGGCGGCATCACGATCGTGAAGGACTACGTGGCCGGTTGGCGGCAACGATCGCAGGAGATGTTCGTGCCGCTGGTGCATCCGCCTGGCCATGCCCAGGTGGACTTTGGCGAGGCCATCGGCATCATCGGGGGCATCGAATGCAAGATTCACTTCTTTGCATTCGATCTGCCGCACTCGGACGGTTGTTTTGTGGTGGCCTATCCGGCGGAGACGACCGAGGCCTTCTGCGACGGCCACGTTCAGGCGTTCGCGTTTTTTGGCGGCGTGCCACGGTCGATTTTATACGATAACACCAAGCTTGCAGTGGCCCGCATTCTTGGCGACGGCAAGCGCCAGCGGACGCGGACATTCACCGAGCTGCAATCGCACTACCTGTTCGAGGACCGGTTCGGCCGACCTGGCAAAGGCAACGACAAGGGCAAGGTCGAAGGGCTGGTCGGCTATGCGCGGCGGAACTTTCTGGTGCCGATCCCAGCGTTCGCGAGCTTTGCGGCGTTGAACGCCCATCTGCTGGAGTGTTGCCGCAAGCGCCTGGGTGACCGCCTGCGCGGCCATGACGAGACGATCGGCGACCGACTGGAGCGCGATCTTGCCGCCTTCCGGATACCGCTGCCGGCGCCTTACGACGCCTGCGAGAAGGTTGCGACGAAGGTCTCCTCGCTGTCGCTCGTGCGGTATCGACGCAACGACTACTCGGCGCCGACGACCTACGGTCACCGCGACGTGCTGGTGCGCGGTTACGTCCATGAGGTGGTGATCTCATGCGGCGCGGAGGTGATCGCGCGTCATCCGCGGTCCTATGAGCGCGAGGACTTTGTGTTCGATCCGTTGCACTATCTCGCCCTGATTGAGCAGAAGATCAACGCGCTCGACCAGGCCGCGCCCCTGGCGGACTGGCGACTGCCCGAGGAGTTTGCTGCGCTGCGCCGCCTGCTCGAGGCTCGCCTGGACAAGCAAGGCAAGCGAGAGTTCGTTCAGGTCTTGCGCCTGATGGAGGCGTTCAGGATCGAGGAGGTGACACTTGCCGTGCGCGATGCCATGGCGCGCGGTGCCCTCAGCTTCGACGCCGTGAAGCATCTGCTGCTGTGCCGGATCGAGCGCCGGCCGCCGCGCCTCGACATGACGATCTACCCCTATCTGCCCAAAGCTGTCGTCGCGACCACCTCGGCCAAGGCCTATCTGGGTCTGCTCACGGGAGTGGCGTCATGACCGATACCCCGCAGGTTCTCCTGGCGCACCACCTCAAGACGCTCAAGCTTCCGACCTTCCTGCGCGAGTACGACAAGGTGGCGCGCCAATGCGCCGCCGAGGGCGTCGACTATCCGCGTTATCTGCTGCGGCTCGCCGAGCTGGAGTTGATTGATCGCGAGCGGCGTACGATCGAGCGCCGCATCAAGGCGGCCAAGTTCCCGACCGTGAAGAGCCTCGACAGTTTCGACTTTGCGGCCTTTCCGTCGTTGAACAAAGCGCTGGTGATGGAGCTGGCGCGATCGGAATATGTCGCGCGGCGCGAGAACATCATCGCGGTCGGCAACAGCGGCACGGGGAAGACTCACGTCGGTCTGGGACTCGGTCTTGCAGCCTGCCAGAAGGGCCTGTCGGTCGGCTTTACCACCGCCGCCGCTCTCGCGCACGAGCTGATCGAGGCGCGCGACGACAAGCGCCTCTTACGCCTGCAGCGCCAGTACGCCGCCTACAAGCTGCTGATCATCGACGAACTCGGATACGTGCCGCTGTCGCAGACCGGCGCCGAGTTGCTGTTCGAGGTCTTCAGCCAGCGTTACGAACGGGGCGCCACCCTCGTGACCAGCAATCTGCCGTTCGACGAATGGACCAGCGTATTCGGGTCCGAGCGATTGACCGGTGCCCTGCTCGATCGTTTGACCCACCATGTCCATATTCTCGAAATGAACGGCGAAAGCTACAGGCTCGCCCAAAGCAAGCGACGCGCGAAACGCTCCAGACCCAATTCATCATCCGATGGGCCGCCGGATAACTGACCCGCCATCACCAGACATCATGCGTTCGCGACCATAAACAAGCGCGCATCGCGGCTCCCGGATGATCGCTCGGTGCGCGCTCTCGCCGTCAAGCCCCGCGCCAGAAGCGCGCCGCTACGCGGTTGCAGGGCTTGACCGCTCGCGCGACCGAGCACACCCGCCTTCCGTGCCGCATAGCCCAATCAACGAAGCGCCAATCCCGTCGTGATGCAATTTTGCTCCGGCCCGCCGATGCAATTTCTCTCCGGCGTTGACATGCGTCAGGTGGGTTGAAGTCCCACTCGGCCCGAGGCCCCGGGCCGATATCCGAAGGTGGGGGTAATGCCTCACCGGCCAGAGAAGATGGAAGGTATGGAGAGGCTAATGAGGCACCACGGCGAAAGCCGGGAAACAGATAGGCCGACCTGGAGCCACCATCGACGATTCTTTGGAGGGCAGGGCGTCCACCGCGAGGTGGAGTCTGAAAGGCTTGAGGAGAACCACCGGGTCGTAATCAACGGGAGCTATCCCGACAGATGAACCGGTCGGCCAAAGACGGAGCGAGGTCGAGCCCGCACTATGGGGGCGAAGGCATTTGGGTTCCACTCCGTCGCACCAAGGTGTGTGCGGGCGACACGGTGGGGAAGATGCGTCGATGACTTAGGGAGGCCTGGTATCGTCCGGCGGAGAGGTATGGCTGGAATAGTGCGACACTCGCAGACGAAAGGGCGAGGAACGGAGAAAGCAAAGCCCAGCCTGAAGCCATCCGGCGGTAGGCGCGGATATAAGCGCGAGCGAAATTCTGGCCGAGGCGGTGCCAGGAGTCGGATCGGGGCGCGGTACTCTTGAACGAGATCAGAGCAAAAGGTCTCGGATCGTCATCGTTGAATGGCGACGCCGGATGGACCCAAAAGGCCGTGCGGAGGGGGAAGGCCCCGTACTGTGGGACAGAGCCGAATGACGAGGAACGGGCGAGTACATGACGGAAGTGCGGATAAGTTCGCAAAGCGAAAGACCCAGCGCCGGCATCGAGGATACCCCGGAGGCGTCGATTGGTACTGGAGGACGAGGACACCAAAGGCACAGGAAAGTCCATTCGTTGATCGACAAGGTCTATGATCGGAGCAATCTGACCAAAGCCTGGAAGCATGTCAGGGAAAACAAGGGCAGTGCCGGTATTGATGGCCTGACGATTGCCGCGTTCACGGAACGAGAGGATGAACTGCTCGCAAGACTGCATGAGCAGTTGCGCGATCGCACCTATCGGCCGCAGGCGGTGAAGCGGGTCGCGATACCGAAGGCGGGGGGAGGAACGAGAAATTTAGGTGTATAAGTATGCACTTGACCTGACAGTGGGTCTCCGTCGTGGCGGGTGTCCGACGAAGCTGGTTGTCCGGCGTCATGCGGCCGGCAGCATTTTCTCCCTCGCTAACGGCAAGGCGTCAAGGAAGGTCTGCATCGGGGTCTTGCCGAAACACCAACGTCCTTGATGCGAGCGCAGTTCATTATATTCTTTCATCCAGCGATCGAGGTCGGCCTGCAACTCGGCGATCGACCGGTACAGCGTTTTTCGGAACGCCACACGATAACTCGTTGAGCACGGTCTTGTGGAAACGCTCGCAAATTCCATTTGTCTGCGGGCTCTTCGTCTTGGTGCGCGTGTGGTCCACGTCTTCGATCGCCAGATAGAGCTCATACTCGTGATGCTCGGGGTTGCCGCAATACTCTGTGCCGCGATCGGTCAGCACGCGGGTTAAAGCAATGCCGTGCTCCTCGAAGAACGGCAACACGCGGTCGTTCAAAATCTCCGCTGCGGTGATCGGGGTCTTGCGATCGTACAGCTTGGCGAAGGCGACCTTGCTGTAGGTGTCGATGAAGGTCTGCTGATAGATGCGGCCGACCCCCTTCATGTTGCCGACATAGAAGGTGTCCTGCGCGCCGCAATAGCCGGGGCATTCGCTTTCGAACTCGCCGTGGCTTTCCTTCTCGCTCTTGGCCTTCTCCAGAGCGGCGACCTGCGCCTCCGTGAGCACCAGGCCGTCCTGCGCCATCTTGGCCTCCAGCGCCTTCAGCCGCTTCTTGGCGTTGGCGAGATCGTGCCGCAGCCACACCCCGCGGACGCCGAAGGGCGAGATCGACAGGCCTTGCTTCTTCAGTTCGTTCGAGACCCGAACCTGGCCCCAGGTCGGCTGCTCGATCGCAAGCTCAACCACCGCCGCCTCAATCTCGGGCGCCACCCGGTTCTTCAGCAGCGGCTTGCGCCGGCTGATCTCCTGCAGCGCCAGCTCGCCGCCCTTCTCGTACAGCTCCTTGAAGCGGTAGAAGCTGTCGCGCGAGTAGCCCAGCATCTTGCAGGCTTGGCTCACATTGCCGAGCTGCTTGGCCAGCTCCAGCAACCCGATCTTCCCTCGAATGACTTTCTGGTCCTTGGTCATGGCGTCTGATCCTGCGTCAACGCCGGCGGGCTGTGCGGGGCGCCCGTTCTGGTGAGCGCCCCGCTCGCCGCCGGCCCATCCTCCGCCAATCAAACCCAAAATGTCAGATTTAGTTCATACTATTCCAATTTAGGTATCCCAACCGTGCTCGACCGGGCCCTCCAGCGTAGCACGGCCGAAGTGTTGACTGCCATCTATGAGCAGGACTTTCTGCCTTGCTCATTTGGCGGTCGGCCAAAGCTCAGCGCTCATCATGCCCTGGCGACCCTCAACGAGGCTATCGCCGGCGGCAAAATCGGATGGGTACTGGAGGCGGATCTGAAGAACTTCTTCGGGAGTCTCAATCATGATTGGGTCCTCCGCTTCGTCGCGCTTCGAGTTCGGTGATCCACGCCTGATCAGTTTGATCCGGCGCTGGCTGAAAGCGGGCGTTTTGGAAGATGGACAGGTCCATCCGAGCGAGGAAGGAACTCCGCAAGGGGGATCGATCAGCGTACTCTTGAGCAACCTCTATCTTCATTTTGTGCTCGACCTTTGGTTCGAACGCGTGGTGAAGAGCCGGTTGCGGGGCGAAGCCCGGCTGGTGCGCTATATCGATGACTTTGTGATCTGTTTCCAATATCGATCGGACGCCATCCGCGTTCAGGACGCCTTGCGCTTTCGGTTAGGAAAGTTCGGCCTCACTCTTGAGCCGACCAAGACCAAAATTGGTCGAGTTTGGTCGGTTCGCGCAGCGACACGCGGGCAAACACGGCAGAAAGCGCCCGGAAACCATCTACTTCCTGGGGCTGACGCTGTATTGCACGCGAAACCTGAAAGGCAACTTCAAGGTTGGGATGCGCACCGAGAAATCTCGGCTGCGGCGCAGCCTTTTGTCCCTGCAGGAGCTCACGCGGCGAATACGACATCACAAGATCGGTGACCAGGTCGGCGAAATCAACGCCTTCCTACGCGGCCACTATGCCTATTACGGTGTCGCCGGGAATCTTCGGTGTCTCGTAAAGGTGTACCGTGCCGTGGAGCGTTACTGGTGCCGGATGTTGCGGAGCCGCAGCTGGGCCGGGCGACGCTTTACCTGGGAGAAGTACCACCAGATCAAAGCAAGGACGCCGTTACTGAACCCAAAGCTGCGTCTCCCTTACCCGGAGTTGCAGGCTCTTGCAGTGCTGTGAATCACCTGCCGAAGAGCGTAGTGCGGGAAATCCGCACGCTACGTTCTGTGGGAACTGGAGGCGGGCGACCGCCTCCAGTGACCCGGTGGGCGGCGTCGCGAGATGCCCCCCTATCCCGATTTACAGGGCTTGCCACCCAGCCATGCTCGACCACCGAGGTCGACGGCTGACCCCCGCGACGCTGCTTCCTCCGCCATCTATGCGCGGATTCACGCCGCCGGTAACATGCGGGGCTTACGGTGCTGCCGATCCCTGTGAAGCTGATGCCTGATGTTGCTATCGGTCGACTTCTAGCACGGCCGCTCTACGAACTCGGTCCGACGAAGGTAGTCGAAATTCAACGCGCTCCGCTTAGCCCGATCCAATGCCGACTGAAACAGGCCCTCGATCAATGCGTTGCGGCGGCTTGCTTGTGACGCGCACCAAGATCGAGTGCAAATCGCGTGAAGGGCGCTGGGAGGTAAGTCGCAGCAGCCCGCGATTTCCCGAGAAATGCTATTCCACGGTCACGGATTTCGCGAGATTTCTCGGCCGATCGACCGTGACATTGCGGAGAACTCCGGCGTGATAGCACATCAGATGGGCAGCCGCGAGTTGCATGATTGACGCCCAGGGCTCGTCTAATTCGGGCAATCTGTGCTCGACGCCCAGATAGGCGAGCAACTCCCCATCGCCGGGTGCGATCAAGAATGGCTGAGCGCCCCGCGCCTTGATCTCCTCTATGTTTGAAATCGTCTTCTGCCGCGTTACGCGGTCGCCGAGAAAACAGACGACCGGCATTTCCGGCTCGATCAACGAGATGCTGCCGTGTTTGAATTCGCCGGCGTACATAGCTTCCCCGTGTATGTACGCGGTTTCCTTGAACTTCAGTCCCGTTTCGAGGGCGATCGGATAATCGAGACCCCGACCAAGGGCGAAACAATGCTGATGGCGAGCGAGCTGGCTCGCCGTCTGACGCCATTCGGATTCCATTGAAATGATCCGCCCAATGCAGTCTGCGATTCTTTCGCTCTGCATCTGCCAGAGGTCGACGCTTTGCTTAGAGTTTTCTCGCAAAAGGCATATAACCAACGTCGCCGCCAAGAACTGATTCATGACCGCCTTTGTGCTGGGAACGGCGATTTCCGGGCCTGCTGCCAGTCGTACCGAGCAATCGCAGCGGCGCTCCAGACTGCTCCCGACCACGTTGACAAATGACATGATGCCGGCCCCGGCCGCCTCCGCGTGATCGAGGGCGCCCAGCGTATCTGCTGTCTCACCCGATTGACTGACCGCGACCAACAGCGACTGGCGATCCATATGCGTCGGCAGGTAGCGAAATTCCGATCCGATATCCGACATCACATCCAGTGGCAGCCGCCAACGGCGGGCGAGTATCGATGCGAACGCCCCGCTGAATGACGCAGATCCGCACGCGAGGAACACCACCTTGTTGACCTTCCTCGATCGGATGAACCGCCGAATATCGGTTTCGACGGATCGCACCGATTTGATCAGTCCGTGGATCGCCTGGGGCTCTTCTTCTATTTCCTTCCGGAGATAATGCGGATGACCGAGTTTACTGGCTTGTTGGACAGACCAGTCGACGGCGACGTACCGCGGCTCCCGTTTGCTGCCGTCGAATCCAAAAACCTCGACGCTCCCTGGGCGCATAACGACCGCTTCGCCATCAATCAGGACGCCGACCCGATTGGTATATTTGATCAAACTGGAGATGTCCGACGATATGGCGCAAAAACCGTCAATTTGTACGAAATTGAGCGGACACTGATAACGCATGCCAATGATTTGGTCGGGGCGATCCTGGATTTGAATGGCGAGGGCATATGTGCCTTTGATTTGGTCAGCCAAATACGCCACAATTTCACGCGCGGTCGCTTCCGGACGGCCTTCAAGGAAATATTCGATAAGATGGGCGATCACCTCGGAGTCGGTTTCTGAGATCGATCGGATGGTTGCTTTGCTCAGTTCAACATATAGCTCGCGGTAATTTTCAATAATTCCGTTGTGCACGACGGCCACGCGGCGGGTTTTCGAGAAGTGGGGATGGGCGTTTGAATCGCTTGGAGCGCCGTGCGTTGCCCAGCGAGTATGACCAACGCCGGCGCAGCCGATAAGCGGCTTGGTTTCAAGCTCAACAGCCAACCGGTCGAGATTGCCCTGCTTTTTGTGGAATTCGAATTGCCCTTTGGTATTGACGATCGATATTCCGGCCGAATCGTATCCACGGTAATCAAGCATCCGCAGCATATCGAAAAGATCAAGCGATACATCACGATAGGATGTAGCCGCTACAATACCACACATTGTGTCGCTCCTGGCCTCGCCGCTAAACAGCAGCTAACACTTTTTTCGTGTTGCCCACTGCTTGCCGCAATAGATGGTCTGAAACTAGCTAAAGTTCTCAGTCAAAAATATGAGGCTCCTCAATACGTGACGAATACGTCCCCGCACGACCCGGTCAAGGGGGTTCTTGATCCACTCGTCGTCAATCGGTGATGACATTGTTCAGGGGACCGTGGCGTCGTAGCGCCCGAAATCGCTGGCGAGTGGCTCAATCCGAGCTAAGGTGCACTCGACGATCATTTGGGCAGGCCGTCAGGGTGGGTGGGGATTGTCAAAGGCGACCCATAGATACGTAAGGCCACGCGCGCTGCTAGTCTATAAAACCGTAGGAGGCATATTGTTTATTGAGGTAATATTTTCGACGGCTACCTTCGTAGCTGGCGAGGCGGTTGATGTCGACCTTGTTCAGCACGACACCAAGCAGATGTTCGTATACCACGGGTGCTCCGGAAATAGCATGTTCTACTAGGTCTATCTTTGTCCGGCCCCATTCAATGACTAAGGTATAGAAATCCACGAACCGCGCAGTCGACCTAACGTCAACGACCGGCGCCAGCGGAGGGAGATCAACGATGATGTAGTCGTAGGCCTGCCGCAGGTGATCAAAGAAATTCTGTGCTGCTTCAGAAGATAGAACATTGTTTGAACATGCGAGCTGAGACTTGATACCCGCCGGTAGAAACACCAAGTTTGTGCAAGGTTCTTTCCAAATCGTATCCTTAAGAGGCGTTTTGCCGGCGATTACGTCTAAAATTCCGCACGTGGTGCGTCCAGTAAGCAGACGGGAGAGCGAAGCGGTTCTGAGGTCACAATCAACCAGCATGACGCGCGCGCCTTCTTGTGCAAGCATCAGTGCAAGGCTTGCCGCCACTGTTGACTTCCCTTCACCTGGGAGTGACGACGTAACCGCAACAATCTTGTTGGGTTTAGACCGCTCGTTCAGAGACACTTTTAGTGAGCGGAGCAACTCGGAAAACCGAGAAAGTGGCGAGTCGAGCACAGTCCATATCGCGTTCGTCTTTGAATTCGGAATTATCAATTGGGAGCCGGACGTCTTGATCGGCCCTAACAACTTCATTGGCCGCCGACGGTCCAGCTTTGGAAGCATGGCGATACAATCGGTATGCAGCAAATTTCGAATTTGTCGACTGGTACGAAATGCGCGATCCATAGTCTCTCGAAGCACTCCAATACCAACTCCAAAAGCGAGAGCTCCCGCCGCCGCAAGCGCAAGTATCAGCGACCTCTTACCGTTTGGCTTCAGGGGTGGAGATGCTCTCGAAATAAATCGTGCTTCTGCAATTGGAAACGATTGCTGCTGCATTGCCTCCATATAACGTTGAAGAAATGTATCCTCAAGTGCCCGGTATCGCTGTGCGGAACTCCCAAGTTCGCGCAGAGTCACCTGCGCTTGGTTGGAGGTCTTGGACTGAGCGACTGCCTCGTTAAAAGAACTCTCCAGTGCGGCCTGTTGTTGTCTTGCGATTTCGTATTCACTCTTGTAAGTCTCCGCAATCCGACGTAATTCGTCTAAAATAGATTTTCGGATATCGTCGATCTGCTGCCGCAGCTTTACAGCCGCGAGGTGATTCCGTCCGTAACGCGCTGAAAAATCGGCTTCTTTATTTACATATTCGAGATACTTCGAGCGCAATTGCGTTATGATTGGATTGTTCAATGTATCGGTGACAGTGGCAGGGTTATTGGAGCCCGGCACATAGGCGTGAATCACTGCCTCGATCCGGTCGAGACGTGCACGAGCCTCGGACGTGCGCGCGCGCGCCACAACGAGCTGACGATTGAGCTCGGCGAGCTGTTGCTCGCTAATCAGATGCCCGTCTGCGCCAATGATGTTGTTTTTTGCTTTAAAGTCGACGATAGCCTGTTCCGCTGCCAAGCTTTTGGCACGCAGCTCTGGAAGTCGATTTTGCAACCAAGTGCCTGCAACCTCAGCGGTTTGGCGCCTGGCAACAAGTTGATCAGCAATATATGTCTCCCCGATCTCATTTGCGATCTGCGCCGCGCGTTCAGGATCAGTTGATTGAAACTTAATTTCGATCACAGAGCTGCTACCCATGCGGGTAACAGTCAGGCGTTTCTGAAATGCTTCTAGGACAGCCTGGGTCAGCTTAAACTCGGACGACAGCCTCGCAGGTCTTAATATGCCAACAAAAGGAAATTTTAAAGTGTCCCTTAATACGTCAACAAAAGAAGAAATAGACAGCACGTTAGGCGCGCCATTTTTTGATCCCACGAATTCCGGATCCTCGGTCAGATGAAGTTTCTTTATAACGGCGAGGGCAAGGTTGTCGGACTTGAGGAGTTGGATCTGACTCTCCATCGCCATGAAATCCAAATTCATCTCGCCGAGTAGAGGTGGCCGATCGAAAACCTGTATTTTACGTGTATCAATGAGGAGACTTGCTTGCGCAGTGAAGCTGCGGGGGGTTGTGAATACGTAAACCGCAGCAGAAGCCAGCACCACGAGTGCCACGGATAGGATCATAGCATAATGGCGGCGCAAGAAGCCAAAAACGATATCGAGCATCTCTGAAGGCGAAGAACCTGGTGGCGAGGTTTCCTGATCCACAGCGAAAAGGGGCTGATTGGTGTTTAGCATCTTGTTACCATTGGTTATAGGGCCTTGGGTATGGACTTATCACCTGACATACCAAAATATACAAATAGAAGTTTCTCAGGCATGGGCAATTCGCGATAGCCCTGCAATATCTAGGAATCGAATTGTTTTTCGCGTCGGAAGCTCGATCAGCTTCCTCGCTTTGAACTCAGCTAAAGTTCTACAGACTGTTTCAACAGATGTGCCGACATGGTCCGCTATGTCGGCCCTGGGCAACGAGAGCTGGAAGCGCTTCTGGTGCTTCGTATCGCTAGGCAAATGGCTACGAATGCTGAGGAGGAGCGACGCGATACGCGAGATACTCTTCTCCTTCCCCATCATCTGGAGAAGGGACAGCATATTTTCTACTATCTGATCAACATCGCGTAAGCTGTCCCGCAGGCATTCTCCGTTTATAAAATTAGATCTGACGATTTGACATGGCGTTACTGTATCCGCTGTAAAGAGCCGGCTCAATGCGTGAACAGGCACGATATCGCCGGGCCAGTAAAATGCGAGAACTTGACGGTTTCCGTCCTCAATGAGCCGAACAACCCGAACGACACCCCGTAGGATCTTAATCGTCTGTCCTTGGCACTCGCCTTGCCAAAAGAGCGCGCGCCCACGTGCCACGACGCAAGTGACTCCGATGTTTTCGGTCTTAGGTGGAGGGTCTGTAGAGCCCCACCGAGAGCTATTTCGAGCGTGGCCGAAGTGAGCGAGCATAAGTATCCCACACAGTGCGAGGCTGTGTATTTTGGATAGAAAACTAGCGCAAACCAACTCAAACTGAAGGACTAGACTATCCGGTTGAACATTCGAGATTAATAGTTGAATTATGACTGTCATCTACTATTGCGCGCATAGCGCAAAACGGTCAAGTCCGAGGATTGCTGGATATTTTCATCGGGGTCGCATCCTTTGAGAGTTGTGTTGTGAGACCGACCTGGGCCTCGTACTCCTGATCGAGTTCTTTTCTCACGGCAGCAAGCTGCCGACGTTCGAACTCGGTGACCTTGATCGAGCGCCATCGTTCGGAGGCTCGGATGAGCGCACCGAATATCAGTTTCAAGACGGCCCTCTCGGCGAATGCATTCGGGATGATCTTGAGACGGCGGCGCTCCTCGACAAAGAGGCGTTCAAGTAAATTCTGTCAACGCCGGAGAGAAATTGCATCGGCGGGCCGGAGCAAAATTGCATCACGACGGGATTGGCGCTTCGTTGATTGGGCTATGCGGCACGGAAGGCGGGTGTGCTCGGTCGCGCGAGCGGTCAAGCCCTGCAGGACGCCTTGCGCTTTCGGTTAGGAAAGTTCGGCCTCACTCTTGAGCCGACCAAGACCAAAATTGGTCGAGTTTGGTCGGTTCGCGCAGCGACACGCGGGCAAACACGGCAGAAAGCGCCCGGAAACCATCTACTTCCTGGGGCTGACGCTGTATTGCACGCGAAACCTGAAAGGCAACTTCAAGGTTGGGATGCGCACCGAGAAATCTCGGCTGCGGCGCAGCCTTTTGTCCCTGCAGGAGCTCACGCGGCGAATACGACATCACAAGATCGGTGACCAGGCCGGCGAAATCAACGCCTTCCTACGCGGCCACTATGCCTATTACGGTGTCGCCGGGAATCTTCGGTGTCTCGTAAAGGTGTACCGTGCCGTGGAGCGTTACTGGTGCCGGATGTTGCGGAGCCGCAGCTGGGCCGGGCGACGCTTTACCTGGGAGAAGTACCACCAGATCAAAGCAAGGACGCCGTTACTGAACCCAAAGCTGCGTCTCCCTTACCCGGAGTTGCAGGCTCTTGCAGTGCTGTGAAACACCTGCCGAAGAGCGTAGTGCGGGAAATCCGCACGCTACGTTCTGTGGGAACTGGAGGCGGGCGACCGCCTCCAGTGACCCGGTCGAAAGCCGAATGGCTGAGCTACTCGACCATCCCCCATTTTGATAATCTTCAGAGCAATAATGGCCGCTTCCGTGCGGTTGCGAACACCCAATGCACGCAGCACCGCGGCAGTATGGATGTCAATCGGCATTGAATCGGGACCCCTGATCGGCGTCCAAAAGGGACCCCCTTTGGACAGGAGAAGGGGAGCAAGCCGCGAGCGAGCGCGCCTTCATGGAGCGCCGTAGCGAGCGAGCGGCTTGCGGTGGTCAGGCGCGGCTTTTGAAGCGCCAGCTGTCGTTGCCGGTCTCGACGATGTCGCAGTGGTGAGTGAGGCGATCGAGCAGTGCGGTGGTCATCTTGGCGTCGCCGAAGACGCTCGGCCATTCGCCGAAGGCGAGATTGGTGGTGACGATGATCGAGGTGCGTTCGTAGAGCCGACTGACGAGATGGAAGAGGAGCTGGCCGCCGGACTGGGCGAAGGGCAGATAGCCGAGTTCATCGAGGACGATGAAGTCCATGCGGGTGAGGTGATCGGCGAGCCTGCCCTGCCGGCCGTTGCGGGTTTCGGTTTCAAGCCGATTGACGAGATCGACGACATTGTAGAACCGACCGCGCGCGCCGGCGCGAATGCAGCTTCGCGCAATGGCGATGGCGAGATGGGTCTTGCCGGTTCCCGTTCCGCCGACCAGCACGACGTTGCGCTGCTGGGCGATGAAGCCGCCGCCGGCGAGGTCTTTCACCAGGGTCTCGTTGATCGGCGTGCCGGCGAACTTGAAGTCGGCGAGATCTTTGGCGAGCGGGAGCCTGGCGATGGTGAGCTGGTATTTGATCGAGCGCGCCTGCTTCTCGCTGATCTCGGCGGTGAGCAGGTCGCCGACGACCCGTTGGGGTTCGTGCTGGCGTTTGACGGCGGTCGCCATGATGTCATCGAAGGCAGCCTTCATGCCGTAGAGCCGCAGCTCGCCCATGAGGTCGAAGATTTGGGTGCGTTCCATCAGAGGGTCCTCCTGAGGGTGTCGTAACGGGCGCAATTGGGAACCGGGGTATGGCGCAGGGTGAGCCCGGCCGGCGTGACGATGGTGATGGGCGGCCCGGGATCGCGCTGGCGGGCGAGAATGTTGAGGATGACGTCGGCGGAGTGGACGCCGTGGGCGAGCGCTTCGGCGCAGGCCGCCTCGACCGCCGGCAGCCCGTCGGCGAGCACCGCGACCAGGATGTCGACCATCTGCCGATCGCCGTCGTCGGTCCCGGCCAGCTTGCGCCGCACCCGCTCCATGGCGGCCGGCAGCACCCAGGCCTTGAAGGGAGCGCCATTGCGGAGAGCGCCCGGCTTACGGGCGAGCACCGGGACGTAATGCCAGGGATCGTAGACCGTCGCGCCGCGGCCGAAGGCGCGCGGATGCTCGCCGACGATCCTGCCGTCCTGGCGGATCACGACGCGGTCGGCGTAGGCGTGAATCTCAACCGGTCGGCCGACGGCGCTCGCTGTGACCGAGTATTTGTTGTTGTCGAAGCGGACCAGGCAGGTCTTGGAGACCGAGGCGGGCACGGCGTGGAACCCATCGAAGCGACCGGTATAGGGAACGAGCTTCGGCCGCTCCGCCTCGAACGCCTCCCAGATCGTCTGCTCGCTCAGGTCCGGATGACGATGCGCTTTGGCGTGGGCGATGCATTGATCCAGAAGCCAGGCGTTCAGCTCGTCGTAGCTCTTGAACCGCAGCCGGGGCGTGAAGAACCTCTCGCGCACCAGGCCGACCTGGTTCTCGACCTGCCCCTTCTCCCAGCCGGACGCCGGCGTGCAGGCGACCGGATCGACGAGATAATGGCTGCACATCTGCAGGAAGCGGCGATTGTAGAGCCGGTCCTTGCCGACGAAGACCGTTTCCACCGCCGTCTTCATGTTATCGTAGATGCCGCGCTGACACGCGCCTCGGAAGAAGGCGAAGGCGCGGTCGTGGGCGTCGAACACCATCTCCTGCGTCTCGCGCGGATAGGCGCGCACGAACGGCATGCGGCTGTGGCAGAGCCGGACATGGGCGACCTTCACCGTGATCGTCACGCCGTTCAGCACGACGACCTCGTGGCTCCAGTCAAACTGGAAGGCCTCCCCCGGCGCGAAGAACAGCGGCACGTAGGCCGCAGCCGTCGATTGCCCGCGCTCCTTGGCCCACCGCCTGGCGTAGCGCCGAACGGCGTCGTAGCCGCCCCCGTAACCGCGTCCGCACAGCTCCTCGAAAATGCGGATCAGCGTCAGCTGCTCGCGGGCCGGCTTGGCCGCGTTCGTCTCCAACAGTTCCTCAAGAACCGCCGTCCATTGCCCGAGCTTCGGCCGCGGTTGAACTGTGCGCTCGTACGTGAACGAAGTCTCGCCCGACCGGATGACTTTCCGGACAACCTTCCGCGACAGTCGCAGCTCCCGGCAGATCGCCTTGATCGACTTGCCGTCCGAAAAATAGCCGCGTCGAACCTTCGCAATCGTTTCCACAATCAGCATCCCAACCTCGGCTTCCACGAATCATGGAAGCCAGTGTGGACCCACCGTCCCGGGGTCCCGATTGGAAGCCGATCACCCCGAAAACGGGGTCCCTATTGCACGCC
>CAWIXM010000008.1:0-508967 GCA_963840055.1 uncultured Alphaproteobacteria bacterium
CGGAGCAAAAATCCCTCAGTGAAGCAGCCGAGTTGGTCGGTTGCGCCGGAGTAAAAATCCGGCAGTTGGAAGCCCTGTGCCTGCGACGGCGAAGGGCGAGGGATGAAGCAAGTGGAGCTCTATGCGAAGGTTCGATATGCGGTTCAGGTTGAGGGACTGAGCGAGCGGGCGGCGGCGCGGCGGTTTGGGATTGATCCGCGGACGGTCGCCAAGATGATGGCGTTTTCTGTTCCGCCTGGTTATCGGCGGTCGCGGCCGCCGGCGAAGCCGAAGCTGGGCGCGTACATTGCGACCATCGACAATATCCTGGCGGACGACAAATGCCGGCCGAAGAAGCAGCAGCATACGGCGAAGCGGATTTTCGAACGGCTTCGCGACGAGCACGGCTTCACGGGCGGCATCACGATCGTGAAGGACTACGTGGCCGGTTGGCGGCAACGATCGCAGGAGATGTTCGTGCCGCTGGTGCATCCGCCTGGCCATGCCCAGGTGGACTTTGGCGAGGCCATCGGCATCATCGGGGGCATCGAGCGGAAGATTCACTTCTTTGCATTCGATCTGCCGCACTCGGACGGTTGTTTTGTGGTGGCCTATCCGGCGGAGACGACCGAGGCCTTCTGCGACGGCCACGTTCAGGCGTTCGCGTTTTTTGGCGGCGTGCCACGGTCGATTTTATACGATAACACCAAGCTTGCAGTGGCCCGCATTCTTGGCGACGGCAAGCGCCAGCGGACGCGGACATTCACCGAGCTGCAATCGCACTACCTGTTCGAGGACCGGTTCGGCCGACCTGGCAAAGGCAACGACAAGGGCAAGGTCGAAGGGCTGGTCGGCTATGCGCGGCGGAACTTTCTGGTGCCGATCCCAGCGTTCGCGAGCTTTGCGGCGTTGAACGCCCATCTGCTGGAGTGTTGCCGCAAGCGCCTGGGTGACCGCCTGCGCGGCCATGACGAGACGATCGGCGACCGACTGGAGCGCGATCTTGCCGCCTTCCGGATACCGCTGCCGGCGCCTTACGACGCCTGCGAGAAGGTTGCGACGAAGGTCTCCTCGCTGTCGCTCGTGCGGTATCGACGCAACGACTACTCGGCGCCGACGACCTACGGTCACCGCGACGTGCTGGTGCGCGGTTACGTCCATGAGGTGGTGATCTCATGCGGCGCGGAGGTGATCGCGCGTCATCCGCGGTCCTATGAGCGCGAGGACTTTGTGTTCGATCCGTTGCACTATCTCGCCCTGATTGAGCAGAAGATCAACGCGCTCGACCAGGCCGCGCCCCTGGCGGACTGGCGACTGCCCGAGGAGTTTGCTGCGCTGCGCCGCCTGCTCGAGGCTCGCCTGGACAAGCAAGGCAAGCGAGAGTTCGTTCAGGTCTTGCGCCTGATGGAGGCGTTCAGGATCGAGGAGGTGACACTTGCCGTGCGCGATGCCATGGCGCGCGGTGCCCTCAGCTTCGACGCCGTGAAGCATCTGCTGCTGTGCCGGATCGAGCGCCGGCCGCCGCGCCTCGACATGACGATCTACCCCTATCTGCCCAAAGCTGTCGTCGCGACCACCTCGGCCAAGGCCTATCTGGGTCTGCTCACGGGAGTGGCGTCATGACCGATACCCCGCAGGTTCTCCTGGCGCACCACCTCAAGACGCTCAAGCTTCCGACCTTCCTGCGCGAGTACGACAAGGTGGCGCGCCAATGCGCCGCCGAGGGCGTCGACTATCCGCGTTATCTGCTGCGGCTCGCCGAGCTGGAGTTGATTGATCGCGAGCGGCGTACGATCGAGCGCCGCATCAAGGCGGCCAAGTTCCCGACCGTGAAGAGCCTCGACAGTTTCGACTTTGCGGCCTTTCCGTCGTTGAACAAAGCGCTGGTGATGGAGCTGGCGCGATCGGAATATGTCGCGCGGCGCGAGAACATCATCGCGGTCGGCAACAGCGGCACGGGGAAGACTCACGTCGGTCTGGGACTCGGTCTTGCAGCCTGCCAGAAGGGCCTGTCGGTCGGCTTTACCACCGCCGCCGCTCTCGCGCACGAGCTGATCGAGGCGCGCGACGACAAGCGCCTCTTACGCCTGCAGCGCCAGTACGCCGCCTACAAGCTGCTGATCATCGACGAACTCGGATACGTGCCGCTGTCGCAGACCGGCGCCGAGTTGCTGTTCGAGGTCTTCAGCCAGCGTTACGAACGGGGCGCCACCCTCGTGACCAGCAATCTGCCGTTCGACGAATGGACCAGCGTATTCGGGTCCGAGCGATTGACCGGTGCCCTGCTCGATCGTTTGACCCACCATGTCCATATTCTCGAAATGAACGGCGAAAGCTACAGGCTCGCCCAAAGCAAGCGACGCGCGAAACGCTCCAGACCCGATTCATCATCCGATGGGCCGCCGGATAACTGACCCGCCATCACCAGACATCATGCGTTCGCGACCATAAACAAGCGCGCATCGCGGCTCCCGGATGATCGCTCGGTGCGCGCTCTCGCCGTCAAGCCCCGCGCCAGAAGCGCGCCGCTACGCGGTTGCAGGGCTTGACCGCTCGCGCGACCGAGCACACCCGCCTTCCGTGCCGCATAGCCCAATCAACGAAGCGCCAATCCCGTCGTGATGCAATTTTGCTCCGGCCCGCCGATGCAATTTCTCTCCGGCGTTGACATTTGAGCGATGGGTTTGGTAGAAATAACTGTTTTTATGGGTCGTTTTGCAGTTGGCGCATGGATTTCCAGTCGCCCATTCAACAGTGAAGTGCAACGGGCAGATTTCTGGCGCTGAAGAAAATCTCGCGAGGGGTTTGGTAGCCGAGTATCTTTCTGGGGCGAGAGTTGAGTTTGTCCTCGACCCTTTGGACATCGGCATCGGACAAAATAGAGAAGTCGGAACCTTTTGGGAAGTACTGCCTGAAGAGGCCGTTAGTGTGTTCGTTGAGGCCGCGTTCCCACGAGTGATAGGGCTTGGCAAAATAGGATAGTGCCCCCAGCGAGGTTGCGATTTGGGCGTGAGAGGCGAACTCTTTTCCATTGTCGTAAGTGATTGTTTCGATTTGGTCAGCGAGCGGCAAAAGCACGCGTGCGCAGGCCTGCACGACAGAGTCCGCGTTCTTGTCCGGCAGTTTGGCGAGCTTGGTGTATTTGGAGGTTCGCTCGACGTGCGACATGACAACGCCTTTGTGATTGGCGCCGATAATCGTGTCGGCCTCCCAGTCTCCGATGCGGATTTTTGCGGCGACAATAGGAGGCCGCTGATCGATATCGACGCGGTTCGGAATCAGCCCGCGCCCCGAATTCTTGCCCTTGCGCCTGTTGTATTTTTTGCCGCTGTGACGCAAGTGAAGATACAGCGTGCCCCCGTCTTTCTTGTCTTTCCAGACATGCTGATAGATGCGCTCGTGACTGATAAAGGCGACGCCATCCTTCGCCAGACGCCCGCTGATCTGATCGGGACTCCACTGCTGTTGCGTCAGTTTTTCTTCGATCAGCTCCACCAAATCTGGCGTTATTTTGCGCGGCTTGTCCGAGGCCTCTTGGCGTCTCTGCGAGGCCTTCTCGTGCGCTTGCTTGAAGCGATAGCCGCGCGCGCCGGTGTTGCGAACAAGCTCGCGGCTGATCGTCGACGGATCGACGCCAATTTGCCGCGCGATGTGGGCTTGCGAGTGGCCGCTTTGCAAGAGCGCGTAAATCTGGCAGCGTTGTTCGCAGGTCAGATGGAGATAGCCTTCGGGCATTTTTCCTCCGTGAGATGTGCTGTCCCACGCAAGGATAGTCTTCCATCTGACCGCCAGAAAAACCGGCATACACAACATGGCAAAGTCTGGCGGGAGAAAACGTCGGCCTCAAGGGTGCTCGCTGCGCTCGCATCGTCTCCGGCGACTAAAGCCCTTGACCCCGACCCTTTCCCCCGCCACTCACTCCGCCATGCCGTCTATGCTGCCCTGTTGCACTTCGGATTTGAAACGGCGAGTCAATAAAAATGAGCAACTACTTATGGACTGATTAATAACAGCCCGTCCTTCATTTCACCTAGCTTGACCTCGGGAACGGTGCCGAAAGCTCTCCGACCTCCGATATCGATCCACCAAGCCTCCACCGATTGAGCTGACGGACCCCTCTCAATTTTTAACTCAGCCCTTACTGGGAGACATATGGCTGAACCAGCGATCACGATGATCGACGCCGTTACGAGCCATTTCTTCATCGCCGCCTCCTGTAGCAACCACCGTCAATCATGATGCATCGTTTGAGATAACGACGAGGCTGACCCGACGGTTTCAACCAGATCGTGATTTTCATTTGAAACAGCAAAGCTCAGAGCGATGGAGCCTCCTGATTCGCCAGCCTCGGTCTTCTCGACGCACGCATCCTTGTGGCAGGCTCTGGTGGGCGTCGAAGATACATCTCATGAGGGCAAACCGTGACCCCGCAGCCGTTATCTGAGGAAGAGTTTGACAGCCTGAGCGAGGCGCTCGAGTGTGTGGGTGCAGCCTGACCTACCGCCGATCGGAGCCAAAGGTCGGACGCAATGAGCCGTGCCCCTGCGGATCAGGCAAGAAATACAAGCTCTGCTGCGGCAGGGTGACGTTTCATTAGGCGACGGTTGAATGGTCGACGCTCTCTCGCCGAGACGCCCAGTTCACTCCCCTTCATTGCTTGTTAACCGTCGTTCGTACCAATCCGACGGGCACCCGATCCATCGCCCTCAATAAGACCCAACACCGTTGCACTGAGGGTATTGTGTTTAATGGGTGGGTGCGAAAATGAACCAGTTGTATACGGCGGCCGTGACGCTGCTCGCGCTGCTGCTGTATGTGATCGTTAGCTTGAACGTCGGGGAGGCGCGCCGAAAGTACGGGGTGAGAGCGCCCGCCACCACGGGAAACGAGCACTTCGAGCGAGCCTACCGCGTCCAGATGAACACTCTGGAGCAGATGGCGTTTTTCCTCCCCTCGCTCTGGCTCTGCGCGATCTTTCTCTCCGACCTCGCCGCGGCGATCGGCGGGATGGTATGGGTCGGCGGGCGGGCTCTGTACGCGCTGGCGTACATCCACGACCCCGCATCGCGTGGGCGAGGCATGATGATCTCGCTCGTCGCGCAGAGTGCCCTGTACCTGGGCGCGCTGTTCGGGGTCGTGAGGTCCTTCTTCTTCTGAGCTTGCCAGGTTGCTTGATTGACCTCGAGACGTAGCCCATCGAAGACGTCTGGCCGGACTTCAAGGTCTGCGCGCAGGCGGCCTACCAAGCGCCGAGCCGAGCGATTCCAGCCGGGGGAGCGCGCGCCTCGGCTTTCAGAAAGGTGGCCTGCGGTGCCGCGTCGCTGGTGAGGAATTCATTCCCCGCACGAGGTCACCGACGCGCGCACCCATTTCAGCAAGGCTGGGCGGCCTTTTGCTTTCGTGGAAAAGCCCCAATCGGCGCAGGCATCGAGTGGGCCTTCGCGAACAACTGGACCCTGAAGGGCGAGTACATGTTCATCGGAACGGACAACAGTTCGCCCTGCGGCTTTGTTTTAGGCGGCCCTGTCATCCCGGCTAAAAACTATTGCTGGAACCACTCGGGACCCGATGGGATTAGCACAGCCAAGATCGGTTTGAACTATCGTTTCAGCGGTCTTTTTGGCGGTGTTGCGGCATTTGTCGGGCCGTACTGAGCTTCTCACCCTTGGCCGCCCCCTACCCGGCGCTTTCCTGCGCCCTTGTCCGTCTGCGAACTCGAACAAGCGCCCAGAGGGCTTGGTGCGAAGCCACATTGCGCCTGCAGGAGCACATTCTTCGCGCCATGTTCAACCAGGCCGGCGTTGGCATCGCGCAGATGGACACCACCGGGCACTTCAATCTCGTCAACAATCGATTCTGCGAGATCGTCCGGTATCCAACCCCGCAGCTACTGCAGATGCGGATTCAAGATCTGACCGATCCTGCCGACAAGTCCCACATGCGCACTCTGCTCACCCGTACCATCGAAACTGGGGAAGGATTTGCCGTCGAGACAAGAAACCTGTTGCCTGACGGGTCGCGCTTGTGGATCCGCAGCAACGTCGTCGCCATTCTCGACTGCGACGGTACCGCGCGCCATCTCATGACCGTCGTAGAGGACGTCACCGTCCGTCGCCGCGCTGAGGAAGATCTGCGTCGGGCGTATGATGATCTGCAGGAGGTGCTACACGAGCGCAGTGCGGCGCTCGAGCAGACCACCGAAGTGCTGCACACCGAGATCGAGCAAAGAAAGCGGGTTGAGGCCGCGCTCAAGCAGGACATTGCTGAGCGCCGCAAAGCACAAGAGGCGCTTGTGGAAAGCGAATGGCGCTTTCGCACGGTCATCCAGGGCGTCACCGACTACGCGATCTTTATGCTCGACCGCGACGGCTATATCACCAACTGGAACCTGGGAGCGCAGCGAATTTATCAATACACGGCGACCGAGGTCGTCGGTCAGCATTTCAGTCGATTCTATTCCGAGGAGGAGCAACAGCGCGGTGAGCCCGCGCTCGCCCTCCAGCTCGCCGCTTATGAGGGCAAGTGCGTCGTCGAGGGCTGGCGCGTGCGCCGCGACAAGAGCTTGTTCTGGGCGAGCGCTGTCATCGAGGCGGTCCGTAACGAGGTGGGCAATCTCGTTGGCTATGTGAAGATCACGCGCGACATCACCGAACGACGGGAGGCGCAGGCTTCCCTCGAACGCGCGCAGGAGCAACTCGCCCAATCGCAAAAAATGGAAGCCCTGGGCCAACTGACGGGCAGCATCGCCCACGACTTCAACAACCTCCTGATGATCGTCAGCGGCCAGGCGCAGCTGCTGCGCCGCAGGCTCTCCGATGCCAAGCACCTCCAGGCCACCGACGCGATCCATTCGGCCGCCAATCGCGGCGAAAGCCTGACGCGCCAGCTGCTGGCGTTCTCGCGCCGCCAGCCGATCAACCCCGTCGTCACAGACCTCAGGGCGCGCGTGGAGGCAGTGCACGAAATGCTGGTCGGCTCCCTGCGCGGCAATGTTCAGCTCAAATGCGACATTCCGGAGGACGTCTGGCTGGTCGAGGTCGACATCGCCGAGCTCGAATTGGCGTTGGTCAACCTTGCGGTCAACGCGCGCGACGCCATGCCGGGCGGAGGCTCGATCACGCTGTCGGCGCGAAACGTCACGCTCAAGAAAAACGACGGCGTCGATCAGCTCGAGGGAGACTTCGTCGCCCTGGCCATGATCGATACCGGCGTTGGGATCGCACCTGACGTCCTGCCCAGGATTTTCGAGCCATTCTTCACGACCAAGGCGCTAGACAAGGGCACCGGTCTCGGCCTGGCTCAGGTCTATGGGTTCTCGCATCAATCGGGAGGCACGGTGGTCGCGACTAGCGCAGTGGGCAGCGGCACCACCGTCACCATCTACCTGCCGCGCAAGCACGCTGCGCTGGTCGAAGCCGTGGAGACGCCTCCCACGCAGCCGATGGTTCCAGGGCAGGGGACGATTCTGATCGTCGAGGACACCATCGAGGTCGGCGACGTCACTGCGTCTCTCGTCGAGCAACTCGGCTACCAGACGCTGCGCGCGGAAAACGCCACCGACGCGCTATACATGTTGCGACAAGGTAAGAAGGTCGATCTCGTCCTCAGCGATATCGTCATGCCAGGCGCCATGAACGGGATCGCGCTGGCACAGGAAATCGGCAATCACCATCCCCAAATTCCCGTCCTTCTGACCACCGCCTATAGCGACGTCGTGCAAACAGCCGAGTCGCGGTTCGCGATCTTGCGCAAGCCGTTCCAGTTGGCGGCGCTGGAAAAGTCCCTGCGGGAAGCATTGGAGCGCGGCGGGGGAGAACGACCCGCCTCGGCGTAGGGTACGGCGCGAGAGGCGTGACACCGCAATAGACCGCCAAGATGTTTGGCATCGAAGTTCCCGCGTCGATCTCGCTACGTGTCGCCCACCTGATCGAGAAGTCGCGAGTTCTTATCGCGCCGCAAGAGTCCGGAAGTGGCACTCTTCGCCAATTCGCTGCGCTGCAACGGGGCGTCTGCAGTTGAGGGCAGACCGCCCGTGGCGGGCACGCGAGCTTGACGGGTGAGTTTGACCCACAGCAGTCATTTCTAAGCGGACAGCCGAACGTCAACTTCACCCATTCGCCTCGTCCGGTGTCATCGGCCGGTTGATGTCTCTGTGGCAAGCATTGAAGATTGCCGAACTCGACGATCCTGTTCACAGTGCGGAGATAGACCGGCTATCCTGCCCCCATGAGCACGTTTTCTGAGCAACAGCACAGGGTCGGGCTGATCGGAGCCGGTGAGGTCGTCAGACGATTTTATCTCCCGGTTCTTGAATCCCGTTCTGACATCCAGGTGCGGGCGATCTGTAGTGGCGATGGTCGGCGCGCAGCTGAAATTGCGCAGCTACTGAAAATTCCGTCAGTTGCCGTTGACTATCGGTCGCTGCTCGATGACGAAGAGATCGAATCAGTTTTTGTTTGTACGCCGCCGTATATGCATTTCGAGATCGCGTCCTATGCTTTCCAGTGTGGCAAGAACGTCCTCCTCGAAAAGCCGCCCTGCGGAACGTATGAGGAACTGGCGTCACTGCAGGCGATATCGGCGCAGAGCGGTTGCGTGCTCGATGTCACATTTAACAACGCGGCGCGCGAAGACAATGTCTGGCTTGTCGAAACAGTGCAGCAGGGAAAGATCGGCGCGATCGAACTGATCGAGCTTGAGTGGCTTCGCACAAAACCGCGACCAGACAAGGCCTGGGCCAATAATCCCCAAACCGCAGGCGGTGGAGGAATCCTGGCTGATCTTGGCTCGCACCTGTTACGAATAGGAGTTTCGCTGGTCCCACAGGCTCGGCGGTGCATCGCCTACTGCAGAACGACGCGTCACTCATCTAGCTGCGCGCAGATCGAAGACATCGCCTGCGCGAACATCTTGGTCGATGAAGCGGTGCAAATTGTCCTGAAGGTCGGCTGGGGGATGCAGATGAACGTGCCTGTCCGTTTTAGCGTTGTGGCGCATGGTGCAACCGCTTCCCTGTCGAGCAAGGATTATCCGGTATCATCGAGCGACGGTTATTTTAGCGTATTAGATCGATTTATTGCTGCCGCGCGTCTTCGCCAGCAGTCGGACCTCACAGCTGTGAATAAGGCGATGCGGTTGCTGCACGCTTTATACGAGAGCAGCCGGTTGGGAGTGCCTATGACGGTTGATCTACGCTAGCAGAGGCACGAATAAAGGTGCGTCGCAGAGCCGTGGCAGCAATTGCTGGCATGAAGGTGATTTCAGACGCAGAAAAACTTTGGCTCGCTTGAATGGCTGGTCATGGCACTCTTCGCCAATTCGCCGAGCTGCAATGGGGCGTCTGCAGTTAAGGGCAGACCGTCCGTGGCCGGCAAGCCATCTTCGCGGCAACCCGTGACCCCAAGCGGCCTCCTCAGGCTCTTAAGGCTCCGACAAAGTCCGATTGGGGGACGTAATAGCTTTGCGCTCGCGCAATGCCCCGCCCCAGATCGCAGAGCAAGTCTCCCTTTCCCAGCAGGCTTTCCGCGCCCGCTTCTCCCAGCACTATCTGGGAGTTTGTTGCGTTCGCCACGCGCAGGCACACCTTCATTGGCAGGTTCGACTTGATGAGACCGGTCACTACGGTCCGATCGGGGCGCTGAGTTGCGAGGACAAGGTGGACGCCGGCAGCTCGGCCTTTTCCTGCCAACCGCGCGACCATATCTTCAAAGTTCTTTCGCTCGTCGCGTCCAGTCAGGATCAAATCTGCGAATTCATCAAACACAAGAACGATGAACGGGAGGTCGATTTCGACCTGCCTTTATGCGATCCGAAATGCTGACGAATCCTTCCTTCGCAAGTGTCCGATATCGACCTTCCATTTCCGATACTGCCGATTCGAGTATCGCAAGCGCTGCGCCGATGTCGGTCGCCAGCGGACACCAAAGATACGGACTCGATTCGACACTGCTAAATGTTAAAATTTTTGGATCGACCAGTGCAAGACGGACGCGCTCGGGCGCGTTGCGGAAGGCGAGGCTCGCCACGAGCGATTTAACCCATTCGCTCTTGCCGCTGCCGGACGTGCCTGCCACGAGCACATGACAGGTGTTCGAATCGAAGAAGTCGGATAAGATTGTTTGTCCGTCGATTCCTACCCCGACCGGGAACGCCGTCGGGCTCTTTTCCTTGGCGCCCGCGCCCTTCAAATAGCCAAGCAATTGCATGATCTGCCGGTCCGCGCGGGGCACATCGACGGCGACGAACCCCTTGCCTGGGCTAATCAATGGTGGCTGATCCAAGGCAAGAGCCACCTGCAGGTCTTCGGCGCGGTTCGCCAGCGATGCAACTTTGACCCCCGATGCCGGCTTTAGCCGGACCCGAGTGACCTGTGGACCCTCGATCGTCCCGATGGCTTCCACGCTGAGGCCGAAGGAGCCGAACGCCGTGACAATGTCTTGCTCTATCTTTGAATGGTTTTCGGGGGGTCTCGAAGCCGCTGTCGCTAGCTCCGATTCCCCCGCAATGCCTTCCGGCTCCGCTGCAAACATTTCATGCAAAACCGGCACGACAAGGCCATCATAAATGCCCGCTAGCTCGTCGCGGGGAATGCTCACTTCCATGAACTCAGGCAGGTAGTACTCCAAGGTCCCGCGGAACTGGCACCCAGGCCGCCACAACGGCAACAGGTGCGCGTAGATCGACAATTGAACCAGGTCGGATTTTTGCTGCGCGCCCTGACTGAGCTTGTAATCGACGACCTCCAGCTCGTTTCGGGGGTGAAACCTGATCGCATCCACTCTACCGGCGATTTCGACGCCGTTGCCACCGACCGACAAGCGAATTCCTTTGATGTCCTCTTCCGTGAAGACGAATACGTCCTGCCAATTCTCAAAGTTCGCGGTTCGCTTCTTGAGATCGAGCAGCCTCTTGCAGTAGCTGCGCATCCGCTCGGTGAACGCGATGGCCTCCGGACCTCGGCCCTCCGACAGAAGCTTGTCGGTAAAGTCTTGCAGCGAGGAACGCCAAAGAACTTTGAGTAGATCGTCCGCCGACTCGATTGCCGCTGCCGCTGCCAGTTGCTCGGGACTGGTCAGCCACTTCGCCAGTCGCTCGGTTTCGCTGTGGAATCTCGTGCCGAAAACCGAACCCGTGCTCTGCGCTCCATTGCCTGCCGGCAAAAAGATCAAGGTGCTCGGGTTTTCGCCCGCAAGCCACCTCTTGCGCCATGCCGGATCGAGCACCGCACACTTGAGTTGCGTCACCGTTATGCGATGCGCCATTGCAGATAGATCGTTTGCGGACCCGGATGGGCCTTCAAGTTAGGATGTTTCTCGACTTCGACGAGCAGGGCTTCTCTCAGCGATGGGGAGCCTAGAGCCTTGAGCACCTCGTTGATATCGTCCAGAAGCCGCTTCTTCATGTGGTCCACAACCCGCCTGAGCTGGATTTCCGAAAGCCGCGCAGGCGCTGGGGGCCTCTCCGGTTTGGGAGGATCGAAGGTTGGTGATTTGCCCCGGGGCGGTTTCGGCGGTTGAGTTGGTTCGGGCTGTGACTTGGCGGTCGGCTGGTCGCTCACCGACGAGTATTTCTCGAACCACGGGCGGAAGCGCTCCTTGAGCCATGCAAGCACGTCCGCCGGGGCGAAGTCGACGTTGCCCTGCAGCGCATTGGAGTAGAACTCACGCGCGGCATGCAGTTCGCAGACCTCGTCAAGGCTCAATCGCTCGATGCGTAAGCCTTTCTGACACGCCTGGTCGATGGTTTGCCGCGCGGCAGCCCATCGCGGCCCGGGGATGGGCTTGAGGTCGGGCGTGCGGAACACGATTGCACACCTTCTGCCACTCGCAGCCAGTTCGACCGCTTCCTTAGCCATGGCCCGCCATCGGCCATTGTTGTCGCCTCCTTCAAAGGCGAAATAGACCGCTCGATCCTTCCATTCCCACTGAGTTGAGAAATATCGGTTCTTCGGCTTCTTCACCGTCACGCCATCGAAGCCGTTGCTCAGGACTTGAGTGAACCACATAAGGCAGTCCTGATTGTACTGGTGAAGTGCGGGCTTGGCGCGAACCTTGTTCACTTCGGCTGCGAATGCACCGTCCATCGTCGGCCGCTTCGGCGGTGGCTCCGGCCGCTTCGGAGAAGCTTGCGGCCGTCCCAACTCGCGGAAGCGGGCGGCGGCGCGCGTCAAGAGGTGGCGGACGCCGATGGACGGCTGCGCCTTGAATAGGGACAGCAGCCATGCTGGTTCGATGAACTGCTCGACGACCTCATCATCCAATCGAAAGTCCTGCAGCCTTTTGGTGAGGAGTATTCGCGATTGCTCCCTTTCGATGCCATCGAGACGAATTTCGTCCGAGAAGCGATCCTGATCGGCTCGTTTCATGTTGGGAAGAATTTCGGCCGTCCAGTTGGTCGCATTTGTCGTGACGATCGTCAGATGGTTCGGCAAATCCGCATGCAGACGCGAAATGCAATTGCCAAGAGCCTCCGCCAACCCCTTGTCGCTTCCATATACCTCCGTCTGATCGAAGCAGAACAGGAAGGGCCGATAGTAGGACGAAAGCGCACACAGGCCGTGAAGGCGACGCAGGCTCATTTCATTGATCTGTGATGCCGTCGTATCGACCGCGCCGTCGTTATCACCAGCACTCAAGCCGAGCGCGGCTGCTTCTTCGCTTTCCAGCGGATCGCCCCGAATCCAAGTCAGCGCTGCATAACGTTCGACGCTGTCCTTTTCAGAAAATGCGTAACCAGCAAGGATTTGAAGCCAGGCTTTCTCGCGCCCACGAAGGTTGATATGGCGTGTTTTCAGAAGATTTGCGAGCTTGATTGAATCCGAGTGCGACGTGATGCGCGCCTTGAGCCAGTTAACCAGTCCGCTGTTCGGCCGGTCACGACCGAGGAAGCTCAAGGGATGATTTCGTAGATACTCAATTTCCCGCTTGAGTTTGTGGTGGTCTTTCACTCCTCCCATGACCATAAAGTCTGCTGCAATATGAGCCAGAACTCCCATTGCGAATAAATCAAGTTGTGTTTCTTCATGCAGGTCGTGCTGACTCGGACAATCTAGTTCTTGAACGGTTGCCAACAGAATCGACTGCCAAGCCCGTTCAGGGGCCTGGAACGGAAGAAGATAAATCTGGGTTGCACGCGGTCCGACGGCTTGAAAAAGCCTTCCAAGCAGATGAGACTTTCCATAGCCCGCCTCGGGAGAGACGACCAATTGAGCTTTCGGCGAAGGAATAGGGTTCCTCGGCAGCTCGCCCATGGTCAGGCGTCCGAATTGGGTAATCAAGTGATTCAAAGGACTATCGTTGAGTCCCTGTACCGAAAAAGTGACCTCACGCGGCTCTCGGATGACGTCGGCCTCAAACGGATTGACCGGCAATGACGCAAATACGCCGCTCATGACCCCTCACGCAGAATAAACGTCACATAGGGCTGCTGCTCCCCTTCAATCCTGATGCCAGCTTCCATCACCTCACGGGGAAAATTAACGGTGGACGCTGCGTGCAGGCTCACGCGTCCGCGCTGGGCCTCGCGCAACAGCAGCGCATGAAGCTCTTCCTTCGAGACGCTGAGTTTCTTCAAGATGTCATAAATCTTGACGGCGCTGATTCCGCCTTGTTCGGCCTTCAGCGTCAGATAGTGCGGGCGCACGTCATCAAGCGAGATGGATGCCGCTTCGGGAGGTTGTGTCGGTGGTGGGCGGTCACCGTCACCGCTCCTTTCCACCCGCAACTGGTCGATGATTGCCTCGCGATGAACATAGAGCGGGCTGCGCCGAGCGTTCCGCAATTCAACGATCTTGCCTTCGGCCTTGAGAGCGCTGATCGCATCCTTGTACAGCGACTGCACAACGCACTTCATGCCCTTGTCGAGGTCGGACCGGGTCGTCACCCGTGTCCCAGCGCGCCGCAGCAAGTCCTCGATGCGGGATTCCAAGTGCTCGCGGGTGGGAGCGCTCTTCGCTTCGAAAAAGAGGCTGAACCGCCCCATCCGGAACGGGCCGCGCACTGCTCCGCGCGATTTCAGTTTGGTGACCGCAGAGGAGAGCTGCTTGTTGGCGGCAGGCGCCGAAATCGCTTTCGCCAACGCAGCCGTGGTCAAGCCTTTTGCGCCGGCCCTCGTCAGCGCTCTAACAATATCTTCCTCGCTCCATGCCATAGGTTGTTCCCGAAACCAACGCATTTACAGGATGCAACCATAGCACACATTCCCTGGCGGGTGGAATTCGACCCGGCAATCAGCTCCTTACGACCGCGCGACATCGGCATCCCTCTTGGAGGACGTTGCGAAGTGAATGCAAACCTTATCATGTCGGCTCTTGGCAGTTCGCCCCGAAGGCGCGAATCATCACTGCGACAGGCGGCGGCCAAGCTGGCCTTTCTCGACGATCGCCGCCAGCGGTTTCTGCTGCCGGTCGACATGATGGACTGGCTCCCCGAGGACGACATCGTTCACCTGATCGTTGACGCGGTCGGTGTGATGGACCTGAGCGAGTTTGAGGCGACCTGCAAGGTCGGCCACGCCGGGCAGCCGCCGTTTGCGCCGGCGATGATGCTGGCGTTGCTGATTTACGCCTACAGTCACGGGGTGCGATCGAGCCGGGTGATCGAGCGGCTGTGCCGGCGCGACGCCGGTTATCGGTTCATTGTCGGCGACGCGGTGCCGGACCACAGCGTCATCGCGCGATTTCGCCAGCGGCATGCGGGACGGATGAAGAGCGTGTTCCTGCAGGTGCTGGAGCTGTGCCGCGAGGCGGGGTTGATCCGGCTGGGGCTGGTGGCGCTGGACGGAACGAAGGTAAAGGCCAATGCGGCGCTCGATGCCAACCGCGCCGCCAGCAGCATCGAAGAGCAGATTGGCCGGATGCTGGCGGAAGCGGAGGCGACCGACGCGCGGGAGGACCGCCAGTTCGGGGCCGCGAGCGGCGGCTGTGCGCTGCCCGCGGACCTGAAGCGCCGCGGCGACCGAGAAGCTGGCGAACCGCGCCGCGGCGGCCGCCGCTCGCCAGCAGGAGAAGATCGCGGCGCGGGACATGGAGGAGAAGGCGAGCGGGAGGCGCAAGCGCGGACGCAAGCCGAAGGAACCCGACGCGAGCGTGGATCCTGACCAGGGAGCGAACCCGACCGATCCGGACAGCGGCATCATGAAGACGCGACGCGGTTGGGTGCAGGGCTACAACGCACAGGCGGTGGTGACGCCCGATCAGATCATCCTGGCCGCCGAGGTGACGACCGAGGCGAACGATGTCCGCCAGCTCACTGGCATGCTCAACCAGGCGCAGGCGAATGTCGCGGCGGTGATGGGCGAGGATGCAGCGCTTGGCGCCGCGGTGGCGGACGCCGGCTATTGGTCGGAGGCCAATGCGGACAGCCAAACCGAGGAATGCGAGCTGTTCATCGCCACCCAGAAGGACCACAAGCAGCGGGCCGCGCTGCGCAATGCGCCGGCACCGCGGGGGCGGATGCGGAGGTCCATGACCGCGCGTGAGCGTATGGACCGCAAGCTGCGCACCCAGCGCGGCCGCGCCCTCTACCGCCAGCGCGGGGTTGCGGTCGAACCTGTGTTCGGACAGATGAAGGAGCGGCAGGGCGCCGACCACTTCAGCATGCGCGGTCTGGAGCATTGCCGCGGTGAGTGGCAGCTCGACGCCGCCGTCCACAACTTGCGCAAACTGCACCGGGAGTTTGTCCGCGGCGCTGAAAACCGGGGGAACGCCGGGGTGACCGCTCGGAAGGCGGTCTGATCCGCCGACCGTGGTACGGCTGCAAGCCTCTTTCAGAGCGTGCGTGCCTCCGAGTAACGCATCACCGTTGATTCAGCGACAGCCTCCTTGAAGGTGCCGCGCGCCGCTCCGCGCTCACGCAGGTGGAGGATATAGGCGCGCACCTCTTCCTCGCTCAGTTGATCCGGTGAGCGCCGATAATACGCAGCCAGTTTGCCCACCGCGTCAATGTAGGTGGCTTGCGTTCCCGGCGATAAACCCGCCAGCTTCATGTCTTCGATCATCCGCATACGCAACGGTGACATTTGGAATGTCCTTTCGGCTGAATGGCGATCGGACCCCACTGGCCCGACCCCGCCAAAAAGATATTCCAATTCCCGCACGGCCGCTGGCCCACACTCCCCTCGGCGAAGCCGTCAGTCCAACAACGCCGACGCCTATGAGCGAGCCAATAACCAGTCGGCGCTGAGCGTAACTCATTCTCCCATCCTGTCTAAGTACCCCTCGATCTGCTTCTTATAAGGCCCCCGAAGCCATGTCGAGAAAGGCCGTTCAAAGTGAGCTGCGCCAGATTGCCAATGACTGTTTCGCCTTGGCGATAAAGCGCAGTAGCTGCCGTTCGGGCAATCTCGGCTCGCTGCTCTGGTGTAAGGGCGGTTACGCGCGTTATGCCCCTTGGCCCGCTTCGGCGCGCCTTGCTTGGGTTATCCTCAATCTCCCCGGTCGGATTCCCGCATGACGTGGACTGCGTTGCCGTTCACATCGGCGGGGCGGCGTTCGCCTTTAGCACCTCGGGGCATTTACTCGTCACCAGTGATCAGCAAATTAACTTTCTTCACCATGGGGTTATTAGCGAAATAAGATGCAATTGCTTCAAAAAGACCCTGATATTCATCGTCTCCATGAGCAAATTTATCGTGGTCTATATGGGCGGTATCGCCGTCTGCCTTTCCGATCACGCGCAAGATCAAATCTGGGATGCTCATTGGTCTCGCTCCGATGATTCTTGATCTAGCAGTGTACCATGCCTTGGAGCGCAGAAATACCTTGCATTATAGTGGCTTAGGTGGTGCGCCCGAGAGATTTCGAACTCCTGACCCCCAAATTCGTACTCTGGTGCCCAAGGCGGCGCGGATTATGCTACCTATATGCAGCTTACGTGCGCATGTCTGCGAATACTATAGATCAAGCTGTTGAAATATAATAATCACTAGTTACGCCAGGATTGGCATCCACGCCCCAACGGGGAGAGGTGTAGGTTCATCTCTATATCCGCCTGTATCCGCCGCTCTTGCCCGCGGGCGGCCGAACCGGTACAAGGATCGCGGCTGCGCTCGTCGTCCCGCGATCCTAGCGGCGACGCGCGCAATGATGACGAGGGTTTTGGCATGTTGACGCGCGGACGTTGCGCGATCCTGCGGCGGGCTGTTCCGGCCCTGACCGCGGCCGCCCTCATTCCTGGACTCCTTCTGCTTACCAGCCCCTGAGGGCCGGCCGGGCGTTTTGCGCCAGGGCGCTCAGGGGATCGAAGCGATGGAACCCAGGAGCGCCCGCACAAGGGCGCAGGATCAAGAGAAGGATTTCCCCCATGACCACGCCCGTTCAGTCCGACAAGGACCGCGTCGTCATCTTTGACACCACTTTGCGCGACGGCGAGCAATCGCCCGGCGCGACCATGACCCATGAGGAGAAGCTTAAGGTCGCCGAGGTGCTGGACGATCTGGGCGTTGACGTCATCGAGGCGGGATTCCCCATCGCCTCGGAGGGCGATTTCCACGCCGTCAACGAGGTCGCCAAGCGCACCAAGCGCTCGGTCGTGTGCGGGCTCGCGCGCGCCGGGCACAAGGACATCGACCGCGCCGGGGAAGCGATCCGCCCCGCGCAGCGCGGGCGCATCCACACTTTCATCTCGACGTCGCCGGTCCACATGAAGTGGAAGCTGCAGATGGAGCCGGCGCAGGTCTACGAGATGGTGATCTCGTCGGTGACGCGCGCGCGCAGCTACACCGACGACGTCGAGTGGTCATGCGAGGACGGCACCCGCACCGAGCACGATTTCCTCTGCCGCTGCGTCGAGGCCGCGATCAACGCCGGGGCGACGACGATCAACATCCCCGACACGGTCGGCTACACCGTTCCGGAAGAATATTTCGCCCTGTTCCAGATGGTGCGCGAGCGCGTGCCGAACTCGGACAAAGCGCGGTTCTCCGTGCACTGCCACGACGATCTCGGCCTGTCGGTCGCCAACTCGCTCGCCGGCCTGCGCGCCGGCGCGCGGCAGATCGAGTGCACCGTCAACGGCATCGGCGAGCGCGCCGGCAATACCGCGCTGGAAGAAGTCGTGATGGCGATGAAGGTGCGCAACGACGTGCTGCCGTTCTGGACCGGCGTCGACGCGACCCTGCTTACGCGCGCTTCGAAGCTGGTCTCGGCGGTGACCTCGTTCCCGGTCCAGTACAACAAGGCGATCGTCGGCCGCAACGCCTTCGCGCACGAGTCCGGCATCCACCAGGACGGCATGCTCAAGCATTGCCAGACCTACGAGATCATGACGCCGGAGAGCGTGGGCGTAAAGCAGACGGCGCTGGTGATGGGCAAGCATTCCGGCCGCCACGCCTTCGTGCACAAGCTGGAGGAACTGGGCTACCGCCTCGGCGACAATCAGATCGAGGACGCCTTCGTGCGCTTCAAGGCGCTCGCCGACCGCAAGAAGCATGTCTATGACGAGGACCTCGAAGCCCTGGTCGACGAGGAGATCGCGACCGCGCATGATCGCATCAAGGTGCTGTCGCTCACCGTGATCGCCGGCACCATGGGCCCGCAATCGGCGACGCTGACGCTCGACATCGACGGCCGCCACGAGACCACGCAGGCGACCGGCAACGGGCCGGTGGACGCGACCTTCAACGCGATCAAGAAGCTCGTTCCGCACGAGGCCGTGCTCGAACTCTACCAGGTGCATGCCGTTACCGAAGGCACCGACGCGCAGGCCGAGGTCTCGGTGCGGTTGTCGGAGAACGACAAGACGGTGACGGCGAAGGGCGCCGATCCCGATACGCTGGTCGCTTCGGCGAAAGCTTATCTCGGCGCGCTCAACAAGCTGATCATCAAGCGGGCGCGCACCAAGCCCGAGGCGATGGTCGGGCCGTAACCAAACGCGAACGACGCTTGCGCCCTAAGCAAACCTAAGGCGGGCGGTCACGTCGGAACCAAACGCAAGACGATGCTCGCGAGGGCGCGCGCGAAGCTGACGCGAAGCACAGCGCGAGGGCGCGCGCGCCGTAACGACCTCCATCCTCCCCCGCAAGCGTAAGCGCAGCGGGGGAGGGGGACCGCCCATCGCAGGCAAGCTTGCGCAGCCTGCGCAGGCTTGGCTGCGTCGGCGGGGGAGGGGATTCATTTACCGCGACCGCCGCCTGCCCCCTCCACCATGCTGCGCATGGTTCCCCTCCCCCGTTTCACGGGGGAGGATGAGTTTGGCGAGCCCGCGAAGCCACGACGCGCTGGCGTTGGCGCCGGGGGGCGGTTTCCTCAGCGCCATCATACGAGCGTCGGATTAGGTCGGTAATCCGGCCTTGGCCAGCCCGTCTTTGATCCTGTCGGCGTCAGCGGGATTACTGAACGGCAGCCGCGATAGATGTTCGGCGAAGCTGTAACGCGGATTCACCTGCTTCAACTCGGTCCAGATGCGTTGGGCCTCGTCGATGTCGCCGAGGTGGCCAAGCGCGGAAGCCAGCAGGGCCCGCGACAGATCAGTATCCGGTACAAGCCGGATGCGTTCGCGGAAAGAAGCCGCCGCCTCCTCGTGCTTGTCTGCAACGAGGTAAGCGGAGCCGAGAAAGTGGATGTATTGGTGGGTAAAAGCCGGGTCGAGGCGCATCGCCCGCTCAATAAACGGAATCCCTGCCAGCGGATTGCCGGAATAGAGCTCGACAAGGCCACGCGTGCCGTAGGCAGGGGCGTAATTTGGGCTGAGCGCCAGCGCAGTCTCTGCCTCTTGCTTTGCTCGTTCGAGGTTCCTTTTCCAGGTTGCCGCGACGGCGGCTATAAAGTGGGTGTACGGACATGAGGGGCCCTTCTCAATCGCCAGCGTTGCGAAATGCGCCGCGACGTCGAGCGCATCAGGTGCGCCGGTCCATTGATTTTGAAAATCGAGGTTATGCGCCATGGCAAGGCCCGCGTACGGCTCGGCGTAATTCGGATCAAGCTCGATCGCCCGCGTCAGAAGCCCGACGGCCTGATCGAATGTCTCGCGATTTAGTGTCGTCCCACGCAGTAATTCCCGCGCACGCATGAAGAGGTCGTGAGCCTCAAAGCTGTTAGTCGGGGTTTCGGCGAGGTAGGCTTCCTCACCAGGAGTGAGCTTGACCTTGAGCGCATCGACGATGCGACGGGTGACCTCATCCTGGACCTCGAAAATGTCAGTGAGGTCGCGATCGTAGCGCTCTGCCCAGAGATGTGCGCCATGGGTTCCGTCGATCAGCTGCGCGGTGATGCGGACTCGGTTGCCGGCCTTGCGAACGCTGCCCTCGACAGCGAACTTGACGCCGAGCTCTCGGCAAATGTTGGACACACTGAACGCTTTGCCCTTGTAGACGAAGGTAGAAGTACGCGCGATAACGAAGAGACCGGATACTTTGCTCAGATCCGTGATGATATCTTCGGTGATCCCGTCGCTGAAATAGTCCTGCTCCGAGTCTTCGCTCATGTTTTTAAACGGCAGCACCGCGATCGACGGACGGTCGAACAACCGCGATGCAGGCCCGGCGTGAACAACGCTTTCCGGCGCTTCTCCATCCACAAGCGCAGCGGATTGCTGATCCGTCGTGGTTGCCGAGCCCCCGCCGCCGGCTGGAACGAGCCGCCGCACGGCACGCTGTTGCAGCAGCACGCTGCACACGACGATTGCAGTCCCAAGGGCAACGAGAACGAGCCGCAGGTCGATGCCCGACGACAATTTGGTCTCAAGCGCCGGAAAAAGGCGGAACAGCCGGGCCGCCCATTCCTGCGGCGTAAAGCCGGTGGCGGCAATAATGATTCCGGTCACGATCCACCCGGAGACTGGCCCGCGCATCTTGCTGAAAAGCTGCCTCGTTCGATCCATGAAATCGTAGGCTCCTTAGCGGACCACCGTGGGGCGGTGTCATCCGGCCCTACATTTAATGCGTGTCGCCAATTTTTGGAGCCGTATCTCTCCCTACCGGGGAGAGATGAAACCGGGCCGGCGTCCGTCTCTGCTAAAGCGAATTCCGTTCCGGTTGATTTAGAATTCGCTCTGGTTTTCCTTGGGTAGCCGCATTTTCTGCGGCGAACCGGTTCCCACTTCGCCGGAAAATGCTCTAAAGCTCGCGATACATCACCAGCGCGTCGACATAGCCCTGCGTCGGGTGGAGGAACGCGCTCGGCAGGCGGCCGACGATGGAAAAGCCCATCGCCTGCCACAGCCGCACCGCGCGCTCGTTGGTTGCGATCACGAAATTGAACTGCATGGCGCGGAAGCCGCGGTCCTTGGCGCGCGACAAGCGAGTGCGCGCACATCGCCCGCGCCACGCCGCGGCCGGTCGCGCCCGCCGGCGACCACATAGCCGCAATTGGCGACGTGCGCGCCGCCGCCCGCATTGTTGGCGCGCAGATAATACGTGCCGACGATGGCGTCGGTCTCGATCGCCACGAACGCTTCGTGATGCGGCGCAAGCCAATAGGCAAGCGCTTCGCTCCGGCCCATGTCGCGCGGCAATGGATAAGTCTCGCCGGCGCGGATCACCGGTTCGAGAATGCGCCAGATCGGCTCTGCGTCCTCAGAATTTGCCGGACGAATGATCATAAAGCTTCATCATCCACCCTTGCTCCGACGCGCGGGAGATGACGCGGCGCCTGCGATGAGCGCTGCCGCCTCCTGCGAAACTTCGGCCCGGGCAGCACGTACGCAGCACCGCCGAACGAGACCGCTCAGGAGTTGGCCGCCAGCGCGGTCACGCCGTTGGGAATCTCGACCTCGATTTCGAGCGTGGAGACGGCGGCGCCGCGGTCCATCTTGACCTGCACCTTGTCCGCATCGAGCTCGACATGGCGCGAGATCGCGGCAAGGATTTCTTCCTTGAGCGCGGCAATCAGGTCGGAGCGGCCGAGCGGGGACCGCTCGTGCGCGAGCAGGATCTGCAAGCGCTCGCGCGCAACCGGCGCGGTGGAATTGCTTCGCTTGAAAAACGCGGACCAGTTGATCATGCAGCTCTCCGTCCGAACAGCTTGTTGAACAGCCCGCGCTTTCCGCTCGGGACGGTGACGTTCAATTCCTCGCCCATGAGCCGCCGAGCCGCTTCGAGATAGGCACGGGCGGCGGCGCTCCCCGGATTGTTGAGGACGACCGGCGTGCCGAGATTGGAGGAGCGCAGCACCTCTTCGCTCTCCGGAATGATGCCCAACAGCGGCAGGGAGAGAATTTCCAACACATCGCTGATATTGAGCATCTCCCCGCGCGCGGCGCGGGCCGGATCGAAGCGCGCAATCAGGATGTGCTTATCGATTTTTTCTCCCTTCTCCGCCTTTTCGGTCTTGGCGTCGAGGATGCCAATGATGCGGTCGGAATCGCGCACCGAAGAGACTTCCGGATTGGTGACGATCACGGCAACGTCGGCGTGGCGCATGGCAAGCGTCGCGCCGCGTTCGATGCCGGCCGGACTGTCGCACAGGATCCAGTCGAACCGCGAGCGCAACTCGCCGATCACCCGCGCGACCCCCTCGTCGGTGAGGGCGTCCTTGTCGCGCGTCTGCGAGGCGGGCAGCAGATGCAGGGTCTCGAGCCGCTTGTCGCGGATGAGCGCCTGCTGCAGCTTGGCCACGCCCTGAACGACATTGATGAAGTCGAATACCACCCGGCGCTCGGCGCCGAGCACGAGGTCGAGGTTGCGCAGACCCACGTCGAAGTCCACGACCACGACGTTCTGTCCGGACTGCGCTAGCGCCGTCCCGAGCCCGGCGGTGGTCGTGGTCTTGCCAACCCCGCCCTTGCCGGATGTCACGACTACCACTTTCGCCATGTTCGTTCCTTCTCTGCTGCTCTAGTCGAGGGCTGCAATCAGCATCGCGTTTCCATCGAGCCACGCCTGCACCGGCCGGTCGCGCAGGCCGTTCTCGAGATCATCCACCGTCCGGTAATAGCCGGCGATAGCCAGGAGCTCGGCCTCCAGCTTCCGGCAAAAAATGCGGGCCTTGGTATTGCCGGTTGCGCCGGCCAGGGCGCGTCCGCGCAGCACCCCGTAGATGTGGATAGAGCCGCTGGCCACCACTTCGGCGCCCCATGCGACCGAACCGACTACGACGACGTCCCCCGCCGAATTGTAGACGGTCTGGCCCGACCGCACCGGCGTATCCACCAGGAGCGACCCCTGCTGCTCGGCAGGTTTCTGCGCCGGTTTGTCTTGTGCTTCCTGGGCTACGCGCGCCAGTTCCCCGCCCGAAGCGGGACGGCCGCTCACAAGGACCGGCGGCAGTCCGGGGCCGAGGTTGGCGGCATCCGCGCCCTCGATCCCCATGATGCGAATGTCACGCGTCTCGAGTTCCTGGATCAGAAGCGCGACGGCGGACTGGCTCAGCGCCGTATTCCCGAGATCGAGCACCGCCGGCCGGCCGGCGAAAAAGCCGGAGGATCGATCGATCGCCGCGTCGAGGTCGGCCAGCCAATCGGCGATCGGCGGCTCAGGCGCGAGCGAAAATGCTAGATAGGATCGTCCGCGGAAACGAACGGGACGCGGGCGAGTTTCGCTTTGCACGGCGTTCCTTGCTACTCCCAGCTCCGGATAGGGGTTGCGCAAACCAGTCCTTCTCGGCACAGCGCTCAGGCCACGCCGATACCAGTACGAGCACCGCCACGCTGGCGGCGAAGGAGCCGGGTGATTCGCCCCGCGTGAATCACAACGAATCACAACGGATCATGCTGGTAGGATTGATTCGCGTAAAGGATATTGGTGCTGATCATTCACGCCGCGCTGTTCACGCCACGAAAAAGGCGGCTTTCAGCCCGGTGAGCGTACGAATATGATTTTCGGGAAGAAGAGGCGGTCAGGGAGAGGCGGCCTGGCGCGAAGGCGATCGTCCTTATCGGTGCCCTGCGCTCTTTCGCGATCGGGTGCGTGGCGCAGCCTTCGCGGGCGCGCCAGTTGTCGGTCGAAAGAAAAAGGCCGCCGGTACGGCGGCCTTGCGCCAACTCGATCCGAAGACCGGCGGCAGCGTCGAACAGATTGGGGGGCTGGGGGGTAACCTGTCCGACTTAAGTCAATGCGGGTCGGACCGTTTAGTTCCACGGAAATGACGAAAATCGGGGCTGTGGAAAACGCCCCAACTGCCTTGAGCCAGCGGGTGATCGCCTCACTGCCGGTACTGCTGTAGGCGAGTAGTCCGCAACCCGGCCAAGCCGTGGCGCTCAATCGAGTACTGCCAGGCGAGAAATTCCTCAACCGTCAGGGTATAGCGGTTGCAGGCCTCTTCGAGCGACAGCAGTCCTCCGCGAACCGCCGCGACGACCTCGGCTTTTCGGCGGATGACCCAGCGCTTGGTTCCCGGAGCCGGCAAATCAGCGATGGTAAGGGGGCTTCCGTCCGGCCCGATGACGTACTTTACCCGTGGCCGATGGGGCTCTGTCATGGACGAACTCACGCGACAATACGAACGAACACGCGCAGACAATACGCTCTGCCGCTTAAGATTTGCCTAAGCATTCGTGAAAAAAGGGGAAACATTTCAGAGCCATCGCCCTGGATCGCGGTGTTTGGCTCCAGGGCGAGACCCCGAGGGGGACGCGGGAACGCTGGCGAGCCTGCATCCGCGCACCTATAGTATGTAGGAACAATAAATACGGCAGCACCGCCTGCGGGAGCAGGGCGGGAGGTAAGGAGCGCGGCGCGCGCCGCGGCGGCCATGCGCAACAGTCTGGATGTCGAAAGCCGGCCGCAGGACACCCGCGTGGTCGTCGCCATGTCGGGCGGGGTCGACTCCTCGGTCACCGCGGCTTTGCTCAAGGCGGAAGGCTATGACGTGGTCGGCGTGACGCTTCAGCTTTATGACCACGGCGCGGCAACCCATCGGCCGGGTGCGTGCTGCGCCGGGCAGGACATCCACGACGCCCGGATGGTAGCCGCGAAAATTGGCATCCCCCATTACGTGCTCGACTATGAGAGCCGCTTCAAGCAGGAGGTGATCGACCGCTTCGCCGAAAGCTATATCTGTGGCGAAACGCCTGTCCCCTGCGTCGATTGCAATCAGGCGATCAAGTTTCGCGACCTCCTCGTCACCGCGCGCGAACTGGGTGCGACGGTCTTGGCGACCGGCCACTATGTCGCCTCGCGCGGCCGCCCCGACGGAACGCGCGCGCTTTACCGCGCCCGCGAGGACGACCGCGACCAAAGCTATTTCCTGTTCGCCACCACCCGCGAGCAGCTCGAATTCCTGCGGTTCCCGCTGGGCGACCGCACCAAGGCGGAGACGCGCGAGCTTGCCCGCCGCTTCGATCTGCCGGTCGCCGAGAAGGCTGACAGTCAGGACATCTGCTTCGTTCCCAGTGGGCGCTACACCGACGTCATCGAGCGGCTCATGCCGGGAGCGGCTGAGCCCGGCGAGATCGTGGATCTGCGCGGGCGTGTGCTCGGCCAGCACAATGGCATCATCCGCTTCACCGTCGGCCAGCGCCGGGGATTGGGAATTGCCGCCGGAGAGCCGCTTTACGTGGTTCGGCTCGATGCAGGGCAGCGCCGCGTGGTGGTCGGACCGCGCGAGGCATTGCGTACGACCCGCATGCAGCTGCGTGGGGTGAACTGGATCGGCGACGGCACGCTTGCCGAGGCGCTTGCCGCCGATCGGTTCGAAGTCTTCGTCAAGGTGCGCTCGACGCGGCGTCCGCAGCCCGCTCTGCTGGCGCGCGCGGGCGCCGATGTGGAGGTCGAACTGCTGGTCGGGGAGGAAGGGGTGGCCCCAGGCCAGGCCTGCGTCTTTTATGACGCGCCGGCCGGACAAGCGCGCGTGCTCGGCGGCGGCGTCATCAAGAGCGTGACCTCGGCGGTCGATCCGATCGATGCCCGTCACCCGCAGCATCAGGCTGCCGCCGCGGCCCCCGGCTGAGCGTTCGCGGTCCGAGGGGGGCACAGGGATGGACGCGGAACTCGACCGGGACTCGATCGCGAGGGCCTATGCGCGGTGGGCGCCGGTCTACGACCTCGTGTTCGGAAGCGTGTTCGAACATGGCCGCAAGGCGGCGATTTCGGCGGCCGAGCGGATTGGCGGGCGCATTCTCGAAGTCGGCGTCGGCACCGGCATTTCGCTGCCCGACTACAGCCGCGCCAATCGGCTCGTCGGCGTCGATATCTCCGAGCCGATGCTGCGCAAGGCCCAGAGTCGCGTCGCCGAGCACGGACTTGTCAATGTCGAGACGCTCGCGGTGATGGACGCCGAGCGGCTCGGCTTCCCCGACAGTTTCTTCGACGTGGTCGTCGCGCAATACGTGATCACGACCGTCCCCGATCCCGAAGCCGCGCTCGATGAGTTCGCGCGCGTAGCCCGGCCCGGCGGCGAGATCATCCTGGTGAATCACATCGGCGCCGAGACCGGCTTGCGGCGTGCTTTCGAGGAATGGTTTGCGCCTAAGGCGCGCCGGCTGGGGTGGCGGCCGGAGTTTCCGTTCGAACGCTTGCGCGCCTGGGCCGAGCGCGCGTCTGGCATGCAAGTGATCGAGCGCCGGCCGATGCCGCCGCTCGGCCATTTCTCCCTCATCCGTTTCGGCAAGGACAGTCGGAGGAGCGGCGATGGACGAGGAAGCCCTTAATCTGAGCGTGCGCAAATTCCTCAAGAAGCTGGGCGTCACCGCGCAACGTGAAATCGAACAGGCAATGCGCGAGGCTGCCGCCGGCGGCCGGCTCGCAGGCCGTACCGCCTTTCCGGCCAAGGCGACCATCACCGTGCAAGGGATCGATCTTGCTTTCGAAATCGACGGCGACATCGAGATAGCCTGACCGTTGGCACGGCTGACAGCCGAGTGCGCGGCTCGGCGATGCAGCGCATCGGCTCGGGATCGGCGTCATTCTTGACGTCGTCTACAAATCATTTCGATTCGGACGGATGCCGGTTTGTTCAGGGGCGCGCCGCCCTCGTGCTCGCGCGCGATTCCCAAAAAAACGCGACCGCTCTGAGTGCGGGGCGAGATCGGCGAGGGGGACGATCAGGAACCGATCTTGCGCCGGCCGTTCGGTTCTGCCGGCGCGTTCGAAAAAACGATAACCGCCGCCAACGAGTTAGAGACTCGTTGACGGCGGATTCGGCCCCTTGGAGACGTTCTAGACCGCCTCAGAGGACTTTTCACACCCCTCCCCCCGCGCTTGGCAAAGATGGCTCCGGCATAGTCGGAGCGGTTTGCCACTAATGAGAAGCGTGAGTGTCTCAGCCGGCGTCGCAGACACCGAAGTAGTATGTTTGACGACCTATAAAGAGTTGAGCGCGCATTTCCGCGTATTTTGGGATAACCGTGATTATTGCCGGAGACTGTGCCCAATAGGTCACATTGCCGGGCCGGTAGGCGGAGTGAAGTGCAGGGCAAGGTCTAGCGACGGCGCCCACGCGCAGGGCTCTTAACTAACTATACCTGCCAGAAATACTTTTCGTTGGCCGCTAATCTTCACTCGTCATTTCGCGGGTCGCGGTGCAAGCAAACTATTCTGCTGCACTGCAAAGGCGAACGCCCGCGCCTCGCCGGACGGCAGACGATCACACGTCGACGCTGGCGGCGAGCGCATTCTCCTGAATGAATTCGCGGCGCGGCTCGACCACATCGCCCATCAGCTTGGTGAAGATGTCCTCGGCCTCGTCCACCTCCTTGATCTTCACCTGCAGAAGCGACCGCGCATTCACGTCGAGGGTGGTCTCCCAGAGCTGATTGGGGTTCATCTCGCCGAGACCCTTGTAGCGCTGGAGCGTCACCCCCTTGCGCCCGGCGGCGATCACCGATTCGAACAGGCCGGTCGGCCCATGAATGACGGTCTCCTCGCCCTTGCGCCGGAGCAGGCCGGGCCGCGGATAGATCTGCTGAAGGGAGGCTGCGAAATCGTCGAGTTTTTTCGCCTCGACCGAGCCGAGCAGCGCCGGATCGATGATCGCGACCTCCTTCACGCCGCGCACCGTGCGCTCGAAACGGAACCCTTCGCCCTCGGTGAAATGCCCGGACCAGCCGCGCTCAGTCTCCTCCGAGAGCGCGTCGAGCCTTCGCGCGATGTACTGCGCCGCGCGTTCCGCCGTTTCGGGATCGCCGAAGATCGACGGGCTGAGCACGCCCGCGATCGCCGACTGTTCGACGCCCGCCCGGTTGTAGCGGCTGTGCAGCCCCGTCAGCACGGCGCGGATGGTGCGCGCTTCATCAACCAAGCGGCGCAAATCTTCGCCGGCGCGCTCCTCACCCGAATAGGTGCGGAACACCGCTTCTTCGAGGCCGGCATGGATCAGATAGTCTTCGAGCGCGCGCTCGTCCTTGAGATACTGTTCGGACTTGCCGCGCGTCACCTTGTAGAGCGGCGGCTGCGCGATATAGATATAGCCGCGCTCGATCAACTCCCGCATCTGCCGATAGAAGAAGGTGAGCAGAAGCGTGCGGATATGGGCGCCGTCCACGTCCGCATCGGTCATGATGATGATCTTGTGATAGCGCAGCCGGTCGGCGTTGAACTCCTCGCTCACGCCGGTGCCAAGCGCCGTGATCAGCGTGCCGATCTCCTGGCTTGAGAGCATCTTGTCGATGCGCGCGCGCTCGACATTGAGAATCTTGCCGCGCAGCGGCAGCACGGCCTGAAACTCGCGATTGCGCCCCTGCTTGGCCGAGCCGCCGGCGGAGTCGCCCTCGACGATGAACAGTTCCGACTTGGTCGGATCGCGTTCCTGACAGTCGGCAAGCTTGCCCGGCAGGGAGGCGACGTCGAGCGCGCCCTTGCGGCGCGTCAGCTCGCGCGCCTTGCGCGCCGCTTCGCGCGCGGCGGCTGCTTCCACCACCTTGCCGACGATGATTTTTGCTTCGGTGGGGTGTTCCTCGAACCAAGCGGCGAGCCCTTCGTTGATCGCGCCTTCAACCGCCGGCCGCACCTCCGAGGAGACGAGCTTGTCCTTCGTCTGGGAGGAGAATTTCGGATCGGGCAATTTGATCGAGAGCACCGCGGTCAAACCCTCGCGGCAATCGTCGCCGGTGAGCGCGACCTTTTCCTTCTTCGCGATACCGCCCAACTCGGCATAGTTGGTGACCTGGCGCGTGAGCGCCCCGCGGAAGCCGGCGAGATGCGTGCCGCCGTCACGCTGCGGGATATTGTTGGTGAAGCACAGCACGGCCTCGTGGTAGCCGTCGTTCCACCACAGCGCGCACTCGACCTCGACGCCCTCGCGGGCGGACTTGATCACGATCGGGTCGGCGACCAGCGGCTTCTTGTTGCGGTCGAGATACTTCGCAAAGGCCTCGACGCCGCCCTTGTACAGCATCTCCTCGCGCTTCTCGACCGCGTGCCGCTTGTCCGCGAGCACGATTTGCACGCCCGAATTCAGAAAGGCGAGCTCGCGCAAACGATGCTCCAGCGTCGCCCAATCGAACTCGGTCATCGAGAAGGTTTCTGGCGACGGGAGGAAGGTCACCTCGGTGCCGCGCCGACCGCCTGCGTCGCCGATCACTTTAAGCGGTGCAACTGCTTCGCCATGGCGGAACTCCATGGCGTGCTCCTTGCCGTCGCGCCAGATCGTGAGCTTGAGCCAGCTCGACAGCGCGTTGACGACGGAGACGCCGACGCCGTGCAGTCCGCCCGATACCTTGTAGGAGTTCTGGTCGAATTTTCCGCCGGCGTGGAGCTGGGTCATGATGACTTCGGCGGCCGACACGCCCTCGCCCTTGTGAATGTCGGTCGGGATGCCGCGGCCGTCGTCGCGCACCGTGCACGATCCGTCCGGATTCAACGTGACGACGACCTCCTTGGCGAAGCCCGCAAGCGCCTCGTCGACCGCATTGTCGACGGCCTCGTAGACCATGTGGTGCAGGCCGGAGCCGTCATCGGTGTCGCCGATATACATGCCGGGACGCTTGCGCACAGCATCGAGGCCCTTGAGGACCTTGATCGATTCGGCGCCGTAATCGGATGCCTCGGGGGGGAGCTGTTTGATCGGTTCGGCCATTGGAAAAGGGGTGCGAATCGGGGCGATCGTCCGACCGCTTCAGGCTATCGATGTGGCATGAAAAGCGGATGCGGTACAGACCAAAGTGGTGCTAGTTAAATGGTTGCGATGGAAAGATTTTTCAAGGGTTTCTGGCGTCAAGTCGCGAGCCGCGGACGGGTTGCGCGGCGGATGCGGAAAAGGCAGCCCCGCTGAGGTTCACGATTGCCGTGTGATCCGCCCCGGCGCGATCGCGAACCGGTCGGCCGCAGCCCCAAGCGGAGCGAACAGAGCGGGGTCGGCAGCGGTCATCCACACCTGCGCGCCGAGCGCCGCGAGCGCCGCGAACAGCGCCGCGCGCCGCTCCGGATCGAGATGGGCGAGCACCTCGTCGAGCAGCATCACCGGCGCAATCCCGGTCATGTCGGCGACGAGGCGCGCATGCGCGAGCACGAGCGTGATGAGGAGCGCCTTCTGTTCGCCGGTCGAGGCCTCGCGCGCGGGAATCCCCTTGGGCGCGAAGACGACGGCGAGGTCGGTCAGGTGCGGTCCGTCGAGCGTGCGCCCGGCGGCGGCGTCGCGGCCTCGGTTCTCACGCAGCACGGCGCGATAACGGTCTTCGACCTCGATCGCTGGCGAGGTGAGCGCCATCGCCTCCATCCAGCCGTCGAGCGCGATCTCGGCCGACGGAAACGGGTCGTCGCGACGGCTCGTGACGATGGCGGCCAGCCGCTGCGCCGTCTCCGCCCGGGCGGCGGCGACCGCGACGGCGAGTTCGGCGGTCTCATGCTCAGTCGCGTCAAGCCAATACAGGTTGGGGGAGGGGCTTTCCAGGAGCCGGTTGCGCGAGCGCAGCGCGCGTTCGAGCGCAGCGACCCGCGCCCCGTGGTCGGGATGGACGGCGAGCACCAGCCGGTCGAGGAAGCGCCGGCGCTCGGAGGCGGGTCCGAGAAACAGCCCGTCCATCGCCGGCACGAGCCAGACGATGCGCAGATGGTCGGCGAAGGCCGCGGCCGAGCCGACCGGCTCGCGGTCGACGCGGCACTGGCGCGTGAGCACCGCGCCTTCACCCGCCGGAGGCTCGATGCCGGTGCCGAGGGTGGCAAGCCCGAGCGCGCCCTCGACCTCTGCCGCCACCGCCCAGGAGCCGTCGCCTTCGTTGAAGGCGACCTCATCGAGGGTGGCGCGTCGCAGACCGCGACCGGGCGCGAGAAACGAGATCGCCTCCAGGATATTCGTTTTGCCCGTGCCGTTGGGTCCGGCGAGCGCGACGAGATCCCGCCCGACCGACAAGCTCGCCGCGCGATAGCTGCGGAAATTCGTGAGCACGAGGCGGCGGATGCGGGGGGCGATCATGAGGCGCCAATGTCTAGCCCGCTTCGCCCATCGGGAAAACGGCGTCCCGTTGCGCTTGCGGCGCGGTGGCTCCGCACATCGGCGTTGCCGTGAATCGGGCTTGACTTAGAGTGCACTCTAACCTGTAGGACGATGACCGTATGTCGAGGCAAGGCTGAGCATGAAGATTGGCGATCTCGCAAAGCGCACCGGCTTATCCGCGCACACCATCCGTTATTATGAGCGGATCGGCTTGTTGCCCCGCGCCGTCCGCGATGCGTCACGCCAGCGCAGCTACGATGCATCTATCCTGACCTGGATCGAATTCATCGGTCGTCTCAAGACAACCGGAATGCCGATCCGGGAAATGCTTCGCTATGCGGCGTTGCGCGAACAAGGGTGCGTCACCGATGACCAACGCGGGGAGTTGCTCCGGCAGCATCGCGAGCGGGTTCGGGCGCGCATCGCCGAGCTGCAATCCTGCCTTCTTGTCCTCGACGCCAAGATCGCCGGATATGCCGGACCGCACCGGAGGATGAAAGACCATGACGCAGCAAATGCCCGCCGACGAAAGCCGTCTCGACCGAGGCAAGCGCGTGCTCTCTGAGATCGACGGAGAAGCCGGCGAACGTGTTGTCTCCGCCTTGGCGGATATTGCGCCCGACTTCGCGCGCTATCTCATCGAGTTTCCCTTCGGCGACATCTATTCTCGGCCGGGCCTCGACTACCGCGCGCGCGAAATCGCAACCATTGCGGCGCTGACCGCGCTGGGCAATGCGGCGCCGCAATTGAAAGTGCACATCGAAGCCGGCCTCAATGTCGGCCTCACGCGCGACGAGATCGTCGAGATCATCATGCAGATGGCGGTCTACGCCGGCTTTCCCGCGGCGCTCAACGGCCTGTTCGCGGCCAAGGAGGTGTTTGCCCATCGCGACACAAGGGCGGGGCGTGAGGCTTGTTGAAATAAGGGCGTGGCGACCGCGCAGCTTGCAAGCAGGTGGAGGCGCGCGCTTTTCCCGGGAGAGGCGCCTACACTACGCGCGGGACCAAACGCCACGCGTCCGCCTCACACCCGCATCGGCATCAGCCGGCAATGCACGAAATTCAGTTTCAGCCACCACAATGTCATTATTGTCCACCCTCTCCCCTTGTGGGAGAGGGTGGCGCCGCGCCAAGTGCGGCGCCGGGTGAGGGGTCAGGCGCTTTCAGCCGGCTAATCCGATGAAACAGATCTTCCAACACAAGCCTGGGCCGCTGAAGCAGATCATCATTTCAGTAACGGATGATTTCGAACCCCTCTCTCTGCAAAATCTCCGCTCGACGCTGGTCGCACATAGCACCGAAATGCTGGCTTCCATCTACCTCGATGACCACTCGCGGTTCGAAACAAACGAAATCAAGAATATATTTTTGAAACGGAAATTGACGCCTGAATTTCAGGCCTTCGAAACGGCGGTCGCGCAGCAGGCGCCACATCGCGGTTTCGGCCTCGGTTGGCCGGTGGCGCATGCGTCGCGCGCGCGTTGCCATGCATCACCTTGCCAATAGATCGATGGTGCGGTTTCAAGGTTGTTGACCCCTCACCCGGCTCGCTGTCTCCGACCGCTCGCCGCCCTCTCCCACAGGGGGAGAGGGCATGAGTCACATCCGCATTGCCCCACAGCGGCATTGGCTCACACCCGCATCGGCATCAACACATAGAGCGCGCCCTTGGCCTCCTTGTCTTGGATGAGGGTGGGCGAGCCCGGATCGGCCAGCTTGAGCACCGCGGTGTCGCCTTCGATCTGCGCGGCGATGTCGAGGAGATAGCGGGAGTTGAAGCCGATATCGAGCGGGTCGGCGTCATAGCCGACCTCGATCTCCTCGGTCGCGCTGCCGGAATCCGGATTGATTACGGAGAGCACCAGTTTTCCGCCGGAGAGCGAGAGTTTCACCGCCCGCCCGCGCTCGCTTGCCACCGTCGACACGCGGTCCACCGCCTGCTCGAAATCGCGCTTCTCCACTTCGAGCTGCTTGTCATTGCCGAGCGGAATCACCCGCGCGTAATCGGGGAAGGTGCCGTCGATCAGCTTGGAGGTGAGCACGACCGGGCCGATGGTGAATCGGATCTTGGTCGCCGACAGTTCGATCTTGATCTCGCCGTCGAGATCCTCCACCAGCCGTTGCACTTCGCCGACGGTCTTGCGCGGAATGATGATGCCCGGCATTCCGCTTGCGCCCGCGGGGGCGGCAAGCTCCACCTGGGCAAGCCGGTGGCCGTCGGTTGCGACCGCCCGCAGCACGGCCTTCTTTCCCTCGCCCGCTATGTGCAGGTAGATGCCGTTGAGGTAGTAGCGCGTCTCCTCGGTCGAGATGGCGAACTGCGTCTTGTCGATGAGGCGCTTGAGATCGGCGGCCGGCAGCAGGAATTCATGGGTCATGTCGCCGGCGGCGAGATCAGGAAAGTCGCTCTCGGGCAGGGTCTGCAGCGTGAAGCGCGATCGCCCGGCGCGGATCACCAAGACGGCGCGGTCGCCTGAGCCTTCGAGGATCACCTGGGCGCCTTCCGGCAGCTTGCGCACGATCTCGTAGAACATGTGGGCGGGCACGGTCGTAACCCCGCCCGAAGCCAGATCGGCCGGAATCGCTTCCAGGATTTCAAGATCGAGATCGGTTGCCTTGAAGGCGAGCTGGCCGTTCTCGGCGCGGATCATCACGTTGGCCAAGATCGGAATGGTGCTCCGCCGCTCGACGACCCGGTGGACATGCGACAGCGAGCGCAACAGCTCGGACCGCTCGACGGTGACTTTCATGCGGCACTCCGCTCGACTGACACAAATGGCGCGCGGGGGAGATCAAGGCGGGGCATCCGGCGGAAGCCCAGCGTCGCCCCTCGCGCGGGAACCGGTAAAAGTGCCGCGCCAGCGCGGATTCGGCAAGGGCGATGACGGCGAGGGCCAGGGCGATCGGGTGAAATTGACAAAACTAAATTCCCTCAGGACGAGCCGTGAACTTAAACGTTTTTTTCCTAATATTTTCAGGATTTGCCGGACCCGCGCCAGGAACCGGCAGGTGATTATCCGCTCCCGGAAGTGCTCCGGCTGTTGTGCCTGTCGGTGTGCGGGGAGACTTTTGAAGTGAAATCATTCCCCTTCGGCGGTCCACATGGTCTCGGCCTTTGCCGCGCATCAACGCTTGGTGCTCGGCCAGGTCAGGGTGGCGGACAAGTCGAACGAGATCGTCGCCATCCCCAAGCTGCTCGACCTGCTGGCGCTCGAGGGCGCCGTCGTCACCATCGACGCGATCGGCTGCCAGCGCGAGATTGCCCGAAAAATCCTCGAAAAGAAGGCCGATTACGTGCTGGCGCTCAAAGGCAATCAGGGTGCCCTGCGCGACGATGTCGAAGTGTTCGCCGCCGAGCAGAAGGCCAAGGGCTTCAAGGATACAAAGGTCACGCGGCACGAAACCGTCGACGGCGACCACGGCCGCATCGAGACCAGGACCTACACCGCGGTCCACGACGTGGATTGGCTCAAGGAGCGCCACGACTGGCCGGGGCTTGAGGGCGTCGTCATGGTCGAAAGCGCGCGCGAAATCGGCGACAAGATCGAGCGCGAAACTCGCTTCTACATCACCTCGCTTGCCTGGCTCGCCTGCCAACTCGGCCCCGTCATCCGCAGCCACTGGGCGATCGAGAACAGCTTGCATTGGGTGATGGACATGGTCTTCCGCGACGACGAATGCCGCGTCCGAACCGATCACGCCCCCGCTAACTTCACCACCCTCAAGCACATCGCGCACAACCTCGTCCGCAAAGCCCCCGGCAAGGATTCACTGCGCCTCCGACGCAAGACCGCCGCCTGGGACGACGACTTCCTCGCAAGCCTCCTCGCCGCATGATTCCTTCACCCGATTCCCCTGCGGCGAGGGCCGAGTCTCCCGGTTCTGCGCCGCTCACCGGCGCAGACTGCGACCGCGATTCGCCGCCGGGCGTTTCCGGCCGTTCACTCCTGCAATTCGCGCCTGATCGTCTCGATTTCTTCGGCGAGCGCCCCGTCATTGCCGACCAAGCCTTCAATTTTACGGACGGCGTGCAATACCGTGGTGTGATCGCGTCCGCCAAAGCGCCGCCCAATCTCCGGCAGCGAACGCAAGGTCAGCGTCTTGGCGAGATACATCGCGATCTGCCGCGGGCGCACCACATTGGCGGTGCGGCGCGAGGAGAGAAGATCGCCGCGGCTGACATTGTAGCGACGCGCGACGACCCGCTGGATTTCCTCGATCTTGACCTTGCGCGGCTCGGCCGGACGAATCAGGTCGCGGGTCTCACGCTCGGCGAGTTCGAGCGTGATCGGGTGGCCGGTGAGTTTGCTGACGGCGAGCAGCCGGTTCAGGGCGCCTTCAAGGTCGCGGCCATTGTTGGCGACGGATTTGGCGATATGCGTCAGCACCGAAGTCGGAACGTCGAAATCGGGATGATGCAGGCGCGCCGCGGCGACGCGCGCGGCGAGGATTTCCAGCCGCAGTTCCTCGCCGAGCGCGCCCATTTCGACGACGAGGCCTCCGGCGAGGCGCGAGCGCACCCGGTCGTCGAGATTCTCCAGGTCGAGCGGAGGCCGGTCGGCGGCGACGACCACCTGCCGTCCGGCGTCGATCATCGCATTCAGGGTGTGTGAGAACTCGGCATGGGTCGATTTGCCCTGCAGGAATTGCAGATCGTCGATGAGCAGGACATCGGTCGACCGCAGCAGTTCCTTGAAGGCGAGCGTCGTCTGGGTGCGCAGCGACGACACGAAGCCGAATACGAATTTCTCGGCGGTGAGATAGAGCACCCGCCGTTCGGCCGCGTTGCCGGCCCAGGCGATCGCCTGCAAGAGGTGGGTCTTGCCGAGGCCGACCTGCGCATGAACGTAGAGCGGATTGAACATGACCTGGTTTTCGCGCGCCGCCGTCGCGACCTGCTTTGCTGCGGCATGCGCGAGCGAGTTAGAACGCCCCACGACGAAAGTCTCGAAGGTCAGACGCGGATCAAGCGGCGAGCCGCCAAAGGATCCCTGGTTGGACGAAAGGCGCGGCGCGGGAGCGCGCCCGTTGATTCCCTCGGCTTGGATCGGGCTTGTCGCGCCGTTAAGGCGCACCGGCACCGCTTTGCTCTCGGGAGCCGGCATGCGCAGCATGCCTGTCCGGACGATCAGATCGATGCGACGCACGCAAGGCTCTTCGTCCTTCCAGCACGCCAGCACGCGATCGGTATAGTGCGATTGAATCCAGCTCTTCAGGAAGCGGGTTGGAACTGAAAGCCGTACGGTTTCGCTGTCAGCGCCCTCGAACTCCATCCGTGCGAACCAGCTTGAGAAAATGTCTTCGCCGACTTCGGCGCGTAGACGCCCTTTGACCCGCGACCATCGGTCCTGATCGATATTCGTCATAGCCTAGCCTCTCACGCTCCGCTCAGGGCGCGCAAAAAATGTCCACTGCGCAGAAGACAGAACGCATGCGCGTTCACGCCTTCGCCAGTCGAACCTGGAATGGACTCGATTAATCCCGCGTGCTGTCGCCGATGAGCGAGCGCCGGGCTCCCAGTTCTGTTAGCTTCCGAGCGGCCACATCATCGTCATTCTCGACCGATGGAAGGCATTCGCCCGATGAGAGAGCCCGGCGGCGGGTGTCCTTGAGGCACAGGAACTGGAACTTTGGGGTCTAAGCGGTGGGCAACCTGAGATAGTATTAATGTGGACCTGCCGCATCGTTTTCATATCCGACCTCAAGATTTTTTACTCCGACAAGCTTTGGAAGCGTAATCAACCACCGCTCGCCGGATGTTTTCCTCCCAGCTAACGTTGCTACACTTCAATGCACAAATTACGCGAAGATAGGATGATACGCTCACAAGACTTAAGCCGGCAAAAGCCGAAATTATACGCGTGAGTACGCGCAGGTCGCCTTGCTTAACTCTTGTGAATTCAGCCCTAGCCTTTAGCTCCCCAAGATGGGCCCGGCGACGGCGCTAACAATTACACAGGCCTCCCCAAGCTGCAATGGGCCTTGCTGGAAGGGACGGTCAGCTTGTCCGGAACTGCCTGCCCGGCCTTCTCCCGCGCTGCTTGAGGAGTCGACGCCAACCGAATAGCGGATGATGGTTTTATCGAAACCTGTCCGCTGGCGTCGATTTGTGGCAAATCGATGACAGAAAATTCATAGTTGTGTGCACGAAAATCGTGCTTTCGTCAAAATGCCAAGTCGGACACCGGTCTATTAGGGTAAAGCCTTGCGCAAACTTCAATTTTTGTGCGCGAAAATGCAAGGTAACCCCTGGAAATGATTGGACCTTTTTAGGTGCGCAGCACAATCGCCCGCCAATACGGAAAAACACTTAGGCCATCGGAAGATAGAGTGAGATGCAATTCCGCCACGCGTAAACAGGGGACTAATTCGGCGCCTCGCGACCGGCCGCTACTGACCGAGTTTCGCCACCCGACGGGTGAGGCGCGATACCTTCCGGCTCGCTGTTCGCTTGTGGACAACGCCCTTCTGCGCCGCGCGGACGAGCGCCGGCTCGGCCGCCCTTAAGGCCGCCGCTGCTGCGGCCTTATCGCCGCTCTTTACGGCGTCCTCGACACTCCGGACGAAGGTACGCATGCGCGAGCGGCGCCCCTTGTTGACCTCCGTGCGGCGTTTGATCTTGCGCGTCGCCTTCTTGGCGGATTTGGTGTTGGCCATCTCGGTTCCGTTGGTGTCGCACGGGGCACTTGCCGGGAATTGCCGGCGCGAATGCGAGCGCCGCTTATAGGAGGGCGGTCGCAGAGCGTCAACGGTTCAGCCGGGGCGGCACGCTGCAGGAGCGCACTGCTTCCGGTTGAGGCTGCCGTAAGCGCCGGCGGCGTCAGGCCGCGCGGCTGGCCGCGCGCACTCCCTCGTAGCCCTCGATCAACGCGGCTCGATCCGCGGCGCTCAGGCTGGTCAGCGGCGGCACCACCCGCGCCCATCCCGGCTCGTCGTGGATATGCGCAAGCAGGGCCTTGACCCCGGCGAAGGCCGGCTTGCCGTCAAACAGCCCGCGGATCGCAACCGCCTGCGCCAGGGCTTGGCTGTCGCCATGGCGATAGGCGCGAGCGCAGAGATCGGAATTGACATTCACGGTCGCGGAGATGCATCCGGCGAACCCTCCGCTGCGCGCCTCGATGAGCGCCGCCTCGGTCGAGGGGAATACGCTGAAGCCTTCCGACAGACCTGCGGCGGCACGGGCGTAGTCCATGTCGCCGGAGGAGTCCTTGAGGCCGGCAAGGCGCGGGCCGAACGCCGCGAGCAGGCGGCCGATGAGCCCAAGCGGCCAGGGCACGGCCGAAAGCGCTGGGAAATGATAAAGGTAGATTGGCATCGGCCGCGTGGCGGTCGCCGCCATGATATGTTCGACATAGGCGAACAGCCCGTCATCGGCGACGCCTTTGTAATAAAACGGTGGCAATAGCAGCGCCCCGCCGAAACCGAGCGCGGCCGCATGGGCGGTGAGCGCAACGGCATCCGCAATGGCCGCCGCGCCAGTGCCGACCAGGCAGCGGGAGAGCGGCAATCCCGCGTCACGATAGGCGCTCATCACAGCCCTGCGTTGGGCGACCGAGAACGAGGTCGCCTCGCCGGTTGTCCCCAACACATTCAGCCCGTCGCAGCCATTGGCAAGCAAGTGCCGCGCGAGCGCGATCGAGCGGGTGCAATCCGGCTCGCCTTGGTCGTCAATAGCGGTGGCGATTGCGGCAATGACACCGCGCGGCTTGTCGGCCATAACGGCCTCCTTGTCAGCGGGTTCTATAACGACTTTCGCGGCGATCGACGAGTGCGCCCGCGTCTCGGCACGTTGCGGGGCTTTGTCGTTGCGATTACATGGACATCGTTGCGGCTCCTGTTTGAGCCCGCCGACACGCGCACGATCAATACGAAAGCTTTTCACCGGACGCCCATGATCCGCTTCATCCTCCGCTTTTTCGGCCTTTGGATTCTGGCCGCCGCCTTCGTTTTCCTGGTCTATGACGGCACCAAATCGATCGCCGCCGGCATGGTGTTGACCAAGCCGTTCGGCGAGACCTGGAACGACATCAACTCCAACAGCTTGCTTCTGCTGCAGCCGGCGATCGAGCGGCACGTCGCCGTTTGGTTGTGGGACCCGGTGATGTTGTCGATTCTCACGGCACCGACCTGGCTGGTCCTCGGGGTGATCGGGATCATTTTCATATTGCTTGGCCGCAAGAAGAAACCGCTGATCGGATATGCCCGGTGAGGGTGCGCCGGCGCGACACTGAGAATACGTGCAGAAGGCATGCGCCATGCTCATATTGGGCCTGGCAACGCGTCGCTCGCCTCAGGGAGGTCCCCGATGTTCTGGTTCAGCAGGAAGCAGGCGGAGATGCCGACACCGGATCAGGTACTGCCGGGACGGTCGCACCCGATTCCGACCGCGAGTCATCATTTCGTCAATCAGCGTCCGCTCCGGGGGCCATATCCGGAAGGGTTGGAGACCGCGATTTTCGGTCTGGGATGCTTCTGGGGCGCCGAGCGCAAGTTCTGGCAGCTCGGGGAAGGCGTCTACGTGACGGCCGTCGGCTATGCCGGCGGCTCCACCCCCAACCCGACCTATGAAGAGGTGTGCAGCGGCCGCACCGGACATAACGAGGTCGTGCTCGTGGTGTTCGATCCGAGGAAAATCTCTTATGAGAGGCTGCTCCAGGTGTTTTGGGAAAGCCACGATCCCACCCAGGGGATGCGCCAAGGCAACGATCTCGGCACGCAGTATCGCTCCAGCATTTATGTCTTCTCGCCGGACCAGCGGCAGGCGGCGGAGGCTTCGCGCGCCATGTACGAGGAGGCGCTGTCGGCCAAGGGACATGGGGCAATCACCACGGAAATCCGCGACGCCCCGCCGTTCTATTTCGCCGAGGACTATCATCAGCAATATCTCGCCAAGAACCCGATGGGTTATTGCGGCCTTGGCGGCACCGGCGTGAGCTGCCCGGTCGGGGCTGGCGTGCCCGCGTCGTGAGGGACGAACGAGCGTGTCGGCGTCGCGCTGCTGGTCAGAGCATTTTCCGGCGAAGTGGAAACCGGTTCGCCGCAGAAAATGCGACCACTCAAGGACAATTAGAGCGAATTCCGATTCCAACGGAACGGAATTCGCTCTAGGGAACCAGAAAGGAGCGGCCTCTAACCGACGTGCTTCGCAAGGAAGGCGAGCGTGCGCTCCTGCGCAAGCCGGGCGGCGTCTGCGTCATAGCTCGGCCGCTCATCGCAATTGAAGGCGTGGCCGGCGGGGTAGACGTAGATCTCACATTCCGGGCGCTTCTCCCGCACGATCTCGACATCCGACATCGGGATCGACTGGTCGCGATCGCCGAAATGCAGCTGCGTCGGCACCTTCGGTTTTAGGTCGGCGTTGCGGGCGGTCTGGCCGCCGTAATAGCCGACCGCAGCCGACAGCCCGTCGAGCTTCCCCGCCGCAAGAAATGCGACCGTGCCCCCCATGCAATAGCCGACAATCCCGACCTTGCCGGCGTCGCGCACCGCGTCAATCGCCGCCTGGGTGTCGCGCAGCATCGCGCGCCAATCGATGCGCGGAATGAACTTGCGCGCTTCCTCGACCTCTGCCGGCGAGTAACCCGACTCAAAATTTCGGCTGTAGCGGTCGAACACGGCAGGCGCGATGGCGACGTAACCGTACTCGGCGAAGCGATCGCATACGCCGCGGATGTGGCGATTGACGCCGAAAATCTCCTGCAGCACGACGAGCCCGCCCTTCGGTTGCCCGGCAGGCTCGGCCCGATAGGCGCCGAGTTCGAAGCCATCGGAGGCGGTAAGCGATAAGTGCGTTCCCACGGAACTCTCCTCTCTCACGCCGATCGAGAGCGTTGCTGCGCACGGCGCAGCTTTTCTCATTCATATGCCGCGGCCCGTGCGATCGGGGCAACCGATTGATTTGGCGACGTCGGGCGAGATCGCGTTCGACGGCTCGACCGCCGAGCTGAAGGCGGACGCCGCCTTCATCCAGCATCACCTCGGGGTGTGATCTTCGCTTCGGGCCTCGCGCAGCCATGCCGCGATCGCGTCGCCATGCGCGTCGAGATAATGCCGGAACCACACGGCGTAGGCCTGCGGTTGAGCGCGGCAGTCGCGGGTGAGCGCGTCGAAGCCGATCCATCGCCACTCGCTCACTTCGGCAGGGTCGGGCGCGACCGGTCCGTCATAGGCGCCTGCAAACGCGTGGACGACCTCATCCTCGACATAACCGTTGTCGAGCACCGCGCGATAATGCGTCTTGAACAAAGGCACGAGCGGGCAGTCGAAACCCATCTCCTCGGGAAGCCGGCGGTGCGCCGCGTGGAGCGCCGCCTCGTCCGGCCGAGGATGGCTGCAGCACGCATTCGCCCAAAGTCCGCCGGAGTGGTACTTCGCCGCGCTGCGCCGTTGAATGAGCAATTCGCCAGCGGCGTTGCGCACGAAGATGGAGATTGCTCGGTGGCGGAGCCCGAACCGGTGCACGTCGGTCTTGGCGGCAACGCCGGTCGGAACGTCGTCCGTATCGACGAGCACAATGTCGTTCTGCTCGCCAGCGGATGTGGCCGGCGCGTCCGGCGCCGGGGCCGATTGCTGCAGCCCGCGCGACCGGCTCACACGGTAGCGGTGATCCACTGCTCCAGCTTCTGCTTCGGGGCGGCCCCGACTTGGCGCGAGGCGAGTTCGCCGTTCTTGAACAGCATCAGGGTCGGGATCGACATCACGCCGTATTTGGCGGCGGTGGCGGGATTCTCGTCAACGTTGAGCTTGACGATTTTGACCTTGCCGGCGAGCGTGCCGGAAATCTCTTCGAGAGCGGGCGCGATCATGCGGCAAGGGCCGCACCATTCGGCCCAGAAATCGACCACGACGGGCTTGTCCGACTTGAGCACTTCCTTATCGAATTCCGCGTCGGAAACCTTTTCAACGCCCATGGGATACCTCTAGCATCAGTTGTGCGGCGAGCGGGGGATCGCATCCTCCGGCGGCGAGAACGTACGGACGGTCCCTCTTACCGTCAAGCGCGCCTCACGGTGAGGTGAGGTGGGCGAGCGCCGCCGTCAAGGCCTCGGAGGGAAGCTCAATGAGGCGCGGTGCATCGGTGAACACAAGCGCAGCGCGTACCGGCCGGTCCGGGTAGAGCTTGGTCAGCACCGCACGGTACAACGCAAGCTGGGCGACATAGGCGGGGGGAATTTCGGCAAGCTTCCGTGGCGCCGGACGGTTGCTCTTATAGTCGGCGATCAACACCTGCTCCGGGGTTACGGCGAGACGGTCGACCTGGCCGGAGACGGGGCGGGACGGTCCGCCGTTGGGCGCGATCCGGCCGATGATCGGCGCCTCCGCGCGGCTGCCCGCCGCAAACAGCGCGGCAAAGCGCGGATCGTCGAGGATGGCCAAGGTCTCCTCAGCGATCTGCTCAAGCTCGGCCTCGGTGAGCGCCGCCGCGTTGCGAGCAAGAAAGCTGCGCACCGCCTCGGCGCGCCGGTCGGGCGCAAGGTCTGGCAGCGACTGCAGCAGGCGATGGACGAGACGGCCGCGCAGGAGCGCGGCCTCGCGCGATACCCCAGCTGGGCCGCGTCCAGGCGGAAGCTCCTGATCAAGGGCATGGGCCGGCGAGATCGGTGCAATGGGGGCCGGCGCAACGGGGGCCGCGCGCCGCAGCCAGCCGGGTTCTTCGTGCGCCGGCGTGGGCGCGACCGCTTCAGGAGCAGTGGCGGTAGGCGGGATTTCGACCTTGCGATAGATATGAACCGACCCTTCGTGCTCCTCGCTGACGTACTCGCTCACGCCCGGTTTGCCGGCCAATCCCCTTACGACGAGGTCGTGCCAGCAGCCATCGGGCGGTTTCTTCTTGCCGCGGCATCCGCACACGATTAGCCGGTCGGCGGCGCGCGTCATGCCTACATAGAGCAGACGACGGTACTCGTCGGTTGCGTCGGCGAGCGCCTGCGCGCGCGCTGCGGCGAGAGCCTCGCCGTCGTATTCCTTGCGGCCGGCCCAGACGAGGCCCGCGGGCGCGCCATCGGGGGCACCCGAGAGCGGCAATGGCAGGAGTTGCGGCGGGCGCGGCCCGGCGGGTGGCTGAATCGTGTCAGCGAGGATGACCAGCGGCGCTTCGAGGCCCTTGGCGCCATGCACGGTCATCACCCGCACCTCGTCGCGGGCGATCTCCATGTCGCGCTTGATCTCCGTCTCCGCTGCACGCAGCCAGGCGAGGAAGCCCTGCAAGGTGGGCGTCTCGCGCCGCTCGTAATCGAGCGCGAGCTCGAGGAATTCGTCGAGCGCGTCAATCGCCTCCAGGCCGAGCCGCGCGAGGATGCGCGCGCGTCCGCCCTCTGCGCCAAGCAACCTGGCGAAGAAGGCGAAGGGCGAGCGCGTGTGCGCCACCCCGGCGCAGCGATCGAGGCGCGCCGCGGCGTCGGCGAATTCGGGGCGCTCGCCCCTGCGCGCAGTTAGCGCGCTGCGCAGAGATGAGCGTCTGCCGTAAGCGAGGTCGAACAACAGCGCGTCGTCCCAGCCGAACAGCGGACTCTTCAGCGCGATCGCCAGCGCGAGATCGTCGTCAGGCAGCAGCAAAGCGTCCGCCAGCGCCATCAGGTCGACGACGGCGATATGCTCGGTAAGCTTGAGCCGATCGGCGCCGGCGACCGCCACGCCCGCATCCTTCAGCGCGCGGATGATCGCCTCGAACAGCGGACCGCGCTGACGTACCAGCACGAGCACGTCGCCCGCGCGCAGCGGGCGGCGCTCGCCGCCGACCCATTCGCGCTTGTCGATTGCGGCGCGGATCGTCCTTGCGATCTTCTGCGCGAGCTTGATACGCGGGCTCGTTTCCGGCGTCTCGTCGAAGGGAGCGTCCCACCCTTCGATGTCGCGCTCGGGCTCGGGGGCGATCAGCGGCCATACTTCGACCAGACCCGGCGCGGCGTCGGGCAGCGCCTCGTGCGGGGGGAAGCCATCCTCGTCGGAGGTGACGCTTGCAAACATCTCCTTTGCTTCGAACACCGCGTCGATTGCGCCAAGCACGTTCGGTCCGGAGCGAAACGAGAACTTGAACTCGCGGGTGACGAAGGCGAGGCCCGCCGCCTGGTGCGCGCGATCGAAGTGCCGGCGCATGCGCGCAAATTCTTTCGGCGCCGCCCCCTGGAAGGAAAAGATCGACTGCTTCTCGTCGCCCACCGCGAACAGGCTGCGCCGGACGGCCCGCGCCCCCTCGCCGGCGGTGAACTCTTCCACCAGCCGGCGGATGATCGCCCACTGCTTCGGACTCGTGTCCTGCGCCTCGTCGATCAACACATGGTCGATGCCGCGGTCGAGCTTGTAATGCACCCAGGCGGAGTCAACGCGTTCGAGCATCGCCAGCGCGTGGTCGATGAGATCGTCGTAGTCGAGGAGCCCGCGCCGGTTTTTTTCGGCGGCGTAGCGCTTGATCACGGCATCGGCGAGGGTGACGAGAGCGGCGGTGCGGTCGCGGCAGATGACGGCCTGGCGGCGTTTGTGCAGCTCCGCGACGCGATCCCGCTCTTGTACGAGTGTCTCCGCGAGTGCCGGGTGCTTCTGCGCCAGCGTCTCGGTGAGGGTCGCATCGCGCGATTTGAACTTGCCGGTGAGAAAAACCTTGAGATAGGCGTCGATCCGCTCGCTTCCGCTTGTTTGCGCTGCCTGTGTCAGGCGTTCGCATTGGTCCTGATCGTTGGGCGAGCTTGTGCTGCACAGTTCGGCGACCGTCGCCCATTCCGAGGGTGGGAAAAGCGGGCTGTCCACGATCTCCGTCTCGATGTCGGCACGGGTTTCATCCGGCGCAACGTTGAGCGTGCGCGACAGCTTGGCGAGTGCGACGTCGAGCCCGCCCGCGTGGGCGATCCAAGCGGTGAGCGCATCGCGTCGGCCGACGGCTTCGCGCACGAGTTCACGCAGCCGGGTGTCGGCGGCCGCGGTGAGCGCGGTCGAAAGTGCGCACCCGAGTACGCCCTCAGATGCGGCCGCCGCATCCAGCAGCACGGACAGCGTCACGCGGTTGAGCAGATCGAGGCTGCCGCGTTCGTCCAGCACGGCGAAATCCGCGGGCGTCTGGGCCTCGAACGGAAAGCGCTGTAGCAGCCGGGCGCAAAACGCATGAATGGTCTCGACCTTCAGACCGCCGGGCGTTTCGAGCGCCGCCGCGAACAGTTTGCGCGCCCGCGCGCGCGTTGGGGCGCTGAGGCTGCGTACACCGATGCGCCGCAACTGGTCATCGAGGGCAGGGTCATCGAGCGCGATCCACGCGGCGAGCTGCGCGAACACGCGATTCGCCATGTTCGCCGCGGCGGCCTTGGTGAAGGTGAGGCAGAGAATCTTTGCCGGATCGACCCCGTCGAGCAGCAGCCTGATCACCCGCTGCGCCAGCACATGCGTCTTGCCGGAGCCGGCATTGGCCGAGACGAAAGCGGACACGGCGGGGTCGGAGGCGTCCGCCTGCACCGCCGTTATGGCTTGGGGGATGTCACGCGGGCGAGTCATCAGATTCTAGAAAAGATTCCTGCAATGTGTTCCACCGATTGCGGCTGTCACCGGTGCATGCGTTACGTCTCAACGTAATCCGCGATCGCGGTCGGTTCGGGAACGGACAGGCCGTCCTCCTTCAGGCCGGCAATATGGAAGCGAATTGCCTCTACGATGTTCTCTTCCACCGCCGGAACCGTCGCGCCGGTTGCAACGCAGCCCGGAAGATCGGGCACGTAAGCGGAGTAGTTTCCGTCCGCCTTTTCGATCACGATAGCGTAACGCATCAGCGTGCCTCCTTTAGGCCAGCCTGCTTCAGTATGCTATTCACTGTGCCGGGCGCTAGATCATCTGACAGATGTCCAGCAATCGTAACGCGACCTGGCTTTGTTGCGTGCTTGAATTGTCGATGACTGCCACGCGTCGCAACCAGCGACCAACCGTCTTCTTCGATCAACTTGATTGCGTCTCGCACTTTCAAAGTCAGATCGCCCATTCAGTTCAGAAACGAAATCAGCCGAGGACTTGTCACTCCTCTTCTCCCTCTTCGCCCGCGGACCATTCCTTCACGCGCGCGAGATCGTCATAGGTGCCGTAGCGGTTCTTCCACATCGGCAGGACAAGCGAACGATAGGGCGTCGCTTCCTGCTCGAAACGGCGGACAAGGTCTTTGAGCCGTGCCAACGCATGGTCAGCAGCAGCATCGGGCGTCCGATCCTTCAGCTCGACCGCGTGCGTCTTTCCCGCCGCGCTCCCTGCCGGTCAGCCGCACGTAGGTGAGCTCCGCCAGTGACGCGTTCCGCGCAATGCCGGGAAAGCCACCGTTGCGCAGGATCGCGCCTTCGAGCGTAAGCTGCGGGGCGACGCCGATGCGCACCTGCTTGTCGCTCGGGGGCTGGCCGGTCTTGAAGTCGAGGATCGCGTAGCGGCCGTCGGCGAGTTGCTCGATCCGGTCGGCGCGCGCGGACAGGCGAAAACTGCGCTCGCCGAGCGGAATGGTCAGGATGCCGCGGATTTCCGTCTGCGCGCCCGCCATCGCGGCGCGGCGCTCGCGCTCGAACTGCACGAACCAGCGCGCGATCGCCTGGAACCGCGGCCACCAGAAGGCGCGCGCCTCCGGATAATCGTTGAGTGCGGCAAAATGCTTGCTACCGATGCGGAGCAACTCGGCCAGCGGGTCGTCCGGCAATAGCGTGGGATAGGCCTCGGCGAATTCGCTGATCGCGTTGTGGATGGCGATGCCGCGATCCTTCGCGCCGGGCGGCAGGTCGACCGGATCGAGCTGGGCGAGATCGAGGATGTGCTTGGCGTAGATCGTATAGGGGTCGCGCAGCCAATGCTCGATTTCGGTGACGGACAATGCAGCGTTGGGCGCGCTGCGACGCGGCGGACGGGGTGCAGGGCGGGGCACGCGGCGCGGCGGATGGTTCGGCCGGTCGAGGCTGCGGGCGAGCGCGAGGTACCGCTCGCCGCGCTTCACCGCTTCATTCCACCGCTCGCCCGCGACTGCCCCCAATCGTTGCAGGAAGCGGGAGGCGACCGCCGGCGCACCGGCAATCTTCCCCGCGCGCGTGAGCACAACCTCGGGCGCGCCGCTGACCAGCTGGGCAAAATCGTGCGCCGACAGCCCGACCCGCCGTTCCGGCAGATCGAGGCCGAGCGCGTGGCGCATGCCGCGATTGAGCCAGGGATCGGGGCGCGGCTTGGGCGGCCACACCTCTTCGACGAGTCCGCCCAGCACCATGCGGTCGACCGTCACAAGGCGGGCTTCGAGCAGGCCGAGAATTTGCACGCGGCTCGCGGTCGACAGGCGGTGGCCGGATCACACGATCGGCGATCGCCGTACGGAAGAACTCCGGGTAGTCGCCGGTCGTGATCATCAGATCAGCCGCCGCGACTTCCTCGACGATCTCCGCGAAGGCGGCGTCGAGCGCGGCCCCGTCCGCACCGGCGAGCGCCGGGACCATCTCCAATTCATCTGCGCCGAGTGACTCGACGACATCGCGATGGCGGGCGGCCAAAATCGTCAACGCGTGCGGCTGGGTCGGATCGAGTTGTTCGAGCGGTGCAAGCGCCGCCGCAAGCCGCCCGACCAGCTCCGCAGCGGACGCGAGATCGGCCTCGTTGACGAGGACGCGCGGGTCGGCCCGGTGCAAGGCCGAAGGCTGCCCAAGTCTGAGTTTGGCGAGCTCGGTGCGGAAATTCGCGAGCGCCTCGGCGAGGCCCGTTGTGCCGGCGCGTGGGCGCGGGCCGCGCAGCACCGCGCGCTCGAGCGCCGCGATGGTGCGCGCGTGCGCGTGTTCCTTCGCTCCGAGCCGGCAGTACGGGTGCTTGAGCAATGCGAGCAGTGTCGCCGGCGCAGCGCCGCCGAGCGCAGTTTCGGCCGCCAGCCGCGCGAATATGGCGGCGGGTGCATCGGCGAGCGGCTGTCCGCCCGAGTCGGCGATGACGATATTCCACCGCGCGAGCGCCGCCGCCACCCGTCGTGCAAGCGTACGGTCGGGCGTCGCCAGCGCCGCCGTGCGCTCGGGCGCTTCGACCGCTTCGCGCAGCGCGACGGCGATCGCAAGCGCCTCCTCGTCCGCGTTCGCTGCTTCGATGACGGACAGTCCCGAGAGGCTTCCCGCGAGCCGTTCGGCAAAACTCGGTTCAGCGAGACGCGTTCGCCACAGATCAGTCGTCTCCGCCGGGCGCAGCGCCTCCGAAACGAGCGCCATACGATCATGCGCGGGCGCGAGCCCCAGCACCGTCACCTCGCTGCGGTCGAGGCCGAGTTGCTTCAACAGCCCGTGCATGGCGAATTGGGGGTGCCCGCTTTCGGGCTCGTCCACGCCGTCCTTTGCCCGATCCGCAGGGCCGGCGATGGCGGCCCAGGACTCCGGGTCGAGATGGGTGTCGAGGCCGGGCAGCACGACGGCGCCGTGCGGGAGCCGGGCGACCGCTGCGATGAACCGCGCGGTGGCGGGCATCGAACCGGTGGAGCCGGCGACGATCACCGGGCCGTCCGGCTTGCGGGCGAGGCGGGCGGCTTCCGCCGCGATCACGCGGTCGCGGCGCGCGGCCGGCTCGATCGCTTGGCGCTCGGAAAGGATGCGCGGCCAGTGTTCGCGCGCGATGGAAAGAAAGTCCAAGGTGAGCTGCCAGTATTTGTCGAGGTCGTCGGGCACGAGCCCACCGAGCCGCTCCCATGGGATCTCGCGCACCGTCATGTCGTCGATCAGGCGGGCGAGGTGGTCGGCGAGCGCCAGCGCGGCGGTCGGCGTGCCGACCACGAGCGGCGAGGCGGCGGCGGTTCCGGGGCGCAGGCGCTCGGCAAAGGCAAGCACTAGCCGCGCGAGCGTCAGGCGACGCGCGAGCCCTGATAGCGTCGGCGGAAGATCGAGCGGCTCCGTCGCCCCCGACGCTTCATCAAAGGCAAGCTCGTCTTCGTCGATATCGCCGAGCGGGACGATCCGCGGCAGGACGGCAGCTTCGACGCCGAGCACGTCGAGGAAGGCATCGCGGGCGAGCCGGCAGGCGCGGCGGGTCGGCAGGTAGAGCGTGGCCGCAGCCAATCCGAGCGGATCGTAGGGGAATAGCGTGGGCGCGAGCGTTCCCGCGGCCAGCGCTTGGATGAGCGTGGGCAGGAACGGCACGGAAGCCGGGATCGTAAAGACGCGCGGCGTTGCGGGGGCCATGGGGCAATCTTAGCCAGATTCGCGCGCGGCGGCAGAAGCGCGATCACTGCGTGCGCACCGGCTGCCGGCCTTCTGCGCCAGCATGTGCCGGGCTGGCCGGCCCTCCGGCGCCATTTGGGGCTTCCTTGTGCCGGCGCGACCTTGCCATTACTGTGTCACGGGTCGGCTGGCGCGGCGTCGGCGCCGGTTCCGGAACGGCAAGTCAAGCAGACATCGGCAGGCTGGGCGGCAAACCGCACGCCCGGACGCATCAGGTTCGCCAAAGATCCCGGCGCACGAGACAACAGGCCACGAGGAAACATCAGGCGTTTGCGCTACATCTCGACCAGGGGCGAGGCTCCGCCGCTCAACTTTATCGACGTGACGCTCGCCGGGCTCGCCCGCGACGGCGGCCTCTACACGCCAGAAGCCTGGCCGCGGTTGGACGCTGCGACCATCGCCTCCTTTGCCGGCCGCCCCTATGCGGAGCTCGCCTATGACGTGATTCGGCCTTTCGCCGGTCACGCGCCGGCGGAAGCCGACCTCGCCCGCATGACCCGCGAGGCCTATGACGGATTCCGCCATCCCGCGGTGACGCCGCTCGTTCAGCTTGCGCCCAACACCTTCGTCCTCGAGCTGTTCCACGGTCCCACGCTCGCGTTCAAGGACCTGGCGATGCAACTTCTGGCGCGGCTGATGGACCACGGCCTCGCCATGCGGGGCGAACGCACCACCATCGTGGTCGCGACCTCGGGCGACACCGGCGGGGCGGCGGTGGAGGCTTTTCGCGGGTCCAGCCAGGCCGACCTCTTCGTGCTGTTCCCGCAGGGGCGCATATCCGAGGTGCAGCGCCGCATGATGACCACGGCCGCCGCCGACAATGTGCATGCGCTCGCCATCGAAGGAACCTTCGATGATTGCCAGGCGATCGTGAAAGGCTTGTTCAACGATCATGCCTTCCGCGACCGCGTGCACCTGTCCGGCGTCAACTCGATCAATTTTGCGCGGATTGCCGCGCAGGTGGTGTATTACTTCGCCGCTGCCGTGGCGCTCGGCGCGCCGCATCGTCAGGTCGCCTTCGCGGTTCCGACCGGGAATTTCGGCGACGTCTTCGCCGGGTATGTTGCGGCGCAGATGGGACTGCCGGTGCACCGCCTCGCGATCGCCACGAATGTCAATGATATCCTCGCGCGCATGCTCGCGACCGGGGTCTATCAGGTGCGCGAGGTCGTCGCCACCACGTCGCCAAGCATGGACATCCAGGTCTCGTCGAATTTCGAGCGGCTGCTGTTCGAAGCCTGCCAGCGCGATGCGCGGCCGATCCGCGCGGTGATGGCTGCGCTCGGAAAATCGCACGCCTTTTCCGTTCCCGCCCGCGCGCTGGCGGAGATGCGCACTTTGTTCACTGCCGATCGTGCCGATGAAGAGGACACCGCGGCGACGATCCGCACGGTGCGGCGCGAAACCGGGTATCTGCTCGACCCCCACACCGCCGTCGCCATGGCGGTCGCCGAAAAGGAGGTGCGCGACCCCTCGGTGCCGATGGTCGTGCTCTCGACTGCGCATCCGGCCAAGTTCCCCGACGCGGTCGAGGCGGCGTGCGGCGTGCGGCCGGCCTTGCCGGACTGGCTCGCCGACCTCGGCGCGCAGGCCGAACGTGTCACCGTGTTCGCGCCCGATCAGGCCGCGGTCGCAGCCCACATTCTTGCGCACAGCCGCGCCGCGCGCGACGGCGAAGGAGCAGCCGCATGACTGTCGAGCTGACCCGTTTTCCGTCCGGTCTCGTCGTCGTCACCGACGACATGCCTCATCTCGAGACGGCGTCGCTCGGCGTCTGGGTCAGTTGCGGCAGCCGGTACGAGCGCCCCGACGAGCACGGCATCTCGCATTTTCTCGAACACATGGCGTTCAAAGGAACCGAGCGACGCTCGGCCCGGCAGATCGCCGAACAGATCGAGGCGGTGGGCGGCGACCTGAACGCCGCGACCGGCGTGGAAGTAACCGCCTATTACGCGCGCATGCTCAAGACGGACGTGCCGCTCGCGCTCGATGTGCTCGCCGACATCCTGTCGCATCCGCGCTTCGATCCGGATGAGATCGAGCGCGAAAAGAATGTGATCATTCAGGAGATCGGCGCGCTCGAGGACACGCCGGACGATCTCGTGTTCGACTTCCTGCAGGCGACCGCCTTCGCCAATCAACCGGTCGGGCGTTCAATTCTCGGCACGCCGGAGACGGTGCGCTCGGTTGATACGGGCAAACTGCGCGCCTATCTCGCCCGCAACTATCGTGCGCCGTCGACCGTAGTGGCGGCGGCGGGCGCGGTTGAACATGCCGCGATCGTCGACGAGGTCGAGCGGCTGTTTGCCCAATTTGCCGGGCCTGCGCCCGCCCGCCCCGAGTCGGCGACGTTCAAGGGGGGCGTCCATATCGAGCGGCGCGATCTCGAACAAGTGCATATCGCCCTCGCGCTTGAAGGCCTGCCGCAACGCGACCCGGCGCTCTACAGCCTTCAGGTCTTCACCAATGTTCTTGGCGGCGGCATGTCCTCACGCCTGTTTCAGGAAGTGCGCGAGGAGCGCGGTCTCTGCTATTCGATCTACACATTCCACTCGCCCTATGCGGACACCGGCATGTTCGGTCTCTATGCGGGCACCGACGCTGCCGATGCGGCGGAACTCATGCGCGTCATCGTCGGCGAGATGGAGGCGGCCGCCGCGGGGCTGACCGAAGCGGAGGTCGCGCGCGCCAAGGCGCAAATGAAGACGGGTCTCCTGATGGCCCTGGAAAGCTCGGGCGCGCGCGCCGAACAACTCGCTCGCCACATGATCATTCACGGCCGGGTTATTCCGGTTGCGGAAATCATCGCGTTGGTCGACGGCGTCACCGTGGACAGCGCGCGCGCGGCCGGCCAGGCGTTGATGTCGCGCAGCCGCCCGGCGGTGGCCGCCCTTGGGCCGGGCGGTCTTGAAAGGGCCGCAGCAATCGCGGAAAGTCTCACCCTAAAGGCGGCGTGATCCGGCGGCCAGGCCTGGGCCGGCATCGATTACAGACACCCATGGCGTTCTTTCGCACCGTCAGCTTTTCCGAGCAGACCGCGACCATCGAGGGGGCGGGCGTGGTTTTGCGCCCGCCGTTCATGACCGACTACGAGGAATGGGCGGCGTTGCGCGAGAAAAGCCGCGAATTCCTCACGCCGTGGGAGCCGACCTGGCCGGTCGACGACTTGAGCCGCAGCGCTTTTCGCCGGCGGCTAAGGCGCTATGCGGAGGATCAACGCAGCGATCAGTCCTACGCGTTCTTCATCTTTTGCTCGGAAGGGCGCGGATTGGTGGGCGGGCTGACGCTTGCCAATGTTCGGCGCGGCGTCGCGCAGGCCGGGAGTATCGGCTATTGGATCGGCGCGCCCTTCGCGCGGCGCGGCTATATGCGTGCGGCGGTGTGCGCGATCGCGCCCTATTCGTTCTCGGTGTTGCGCCTGCACCGCCTGGAAGCCGCTTGTATTCCGACCAACCGTGCCTCGATCGGCCTGTTGGAATCATGCGGCTTTACCCGCGAGGGCTTTGCGCGCGAGTATTTGTGCATCAACGGGACCTGGCAGGACCATCTGCTCTATGCCCGACTCAAGGACGATCCGCAGCCATGAGTAGGAAAGGACGATGCGATTGCGCTAGCGACGGGTTTGCGCCGCGCGTGGCTCAGGGGGTGAAGCCGTCAGGGTGGACCGCCGCCGCTCGGCCGACAGGTACGCTCGCCGGGCGGGGGCGCGCCTATCGGCGATCGGCGATCGGCCTCGTGGTTCTTGCCCTGGCCGCCGGGTGCTCTTCCACCGAGGATATAATTAACAAGTACTCCCAGCCGGCTTCATCGCCGTCCTTCACTGAACGCTTCCGTAATCTCTTTGGCGGCGGTTCGGACAACACTGCAGCTGCTAACTCGAAAGCAACCGAGTCCGCATCCTCTGGCTCAACCGAGGTCGATTGTCCATCGATCGACATTCGGAAAGGTGCGGGAACCCTGCAGATGAACGCGCCCGGCAACGATCAAGCGATGGGGGTGCGTTATCAGGCGACCTTTTCGCGCACCGCGCGGCAATGCGCGGCGGAAGGTGGCAATCTCTCCATCAAGGTCGGGGTGCAAGGACGCGTGATCCTCGGTCCCGCCGGCTCGGCGGGCGACACGACGATTCCGCTGCGCTACGCGCTTGTGCAGGAAGGAATCGAACCGAAGACGATCTGGACGAAGCTCTATCTTGTGCAGGTCTCGATTCCGCAGGACCAGTCGAATGTGCTCTTTACCCATGTGAACGAGGACATGACGGTGCCGATGCCGTCGACCGATGAGCTCAGCCGCTACGTGATCTATGTCGGTTTCGATCCAAAAGGCCTTGCCGAGGAAAAACAGAAAAAGCCGCGACGCGGACAGAAGCACACGTCCCGGTGAATACGGGATTGCCGCCTCACGCCGGCGGTGGCGGCACATAGGCGTTGCACCAGGCTTTGATCGGCGTCAGCGCGGGATGCGCGAGCGAGCGCTGCAGATAATTCGCGACGCGTGGCATGTGGCGCAGATATTGCGGTTTGCGATCGCGCTGGTCGAGGCGGGCAAAAATGCCGAGTATCTTCGAGGCGCGTTGCGCGGCAAGCGTTGAATAGAGCTGCACGAAGTAGGGGGCGTCGAAGCTCGGATCGGCTTTCCGCCGCGCGCGCACATAGCGCCCGATCAGCTCGATCTCCAGGGATTCGGGCATGTCCACCCGCGCGTCCTGCAGAAGCGAGGCGAGATCATAGGCGGCCGGCCCTATCAGGGCGTCCTGAAAATCGAGAAGACCGATCCGCGCGGTTCCGGTTCGTTCGGGCAGCCACAGCAGATTGGGCGAATGGAAGTCGCGCAGCACCCAGGTCTTCGGCGCGGCGAGCACCGGCGCGAGCGCCTGACGCCAGAAGGAAAGGAACGCGCTGCGCGCGGTCGGCGTCGGCGTCGCCGAAAGCCGCGGCAGATACCAGTCGAGCAGCAGCTCGATCTCGATCATGAAAGCTTCGAGGTCGTAAACGGGCAAGCGATGCATGACGTTCAGCGTCACCGGAAGCTCGGGCGGCAGCGAAAGACAGTGCAGCTCGATGAGCAGGTCGACGGCGGTGCGGTAGCAATCGGCGATCGGCGTCGGCGGATCGCCCGCCACCACCGTGCGGTCGCCGAGGTCCTCGATCAAGACGAACCCGCCTTCAATGTCGGCGGCGTAGATTTCCGGCGCCGAGAATCCGCGCGCGCGCAATCCGTTCGCCATCGCGACATAGGGCCTGACGTCTTCGGCAAGATGCGCGATCGCGCTGTAGGGGCGCCCATGCTTGACCGGCGGGCCGTCGGGGCGGCGCGGCGCATTCATCAGGATGGCGCTGCGGTCGCCGAGCTTCAGCCTCTCGTAGGAGCGGGTCGAGGCGTCGCCGGCAAGACGCACCCGTTTGGCGTCGGCAAAGCCGGCATTCTCTAGGAATTTCCGCGCTTTCTCCAGCCGCGCCGTGCGCGGCGCGAACGCCTTGTGGCCGGTGATACACACGTTGCGGCGATCCGGCCCGTGCTCGACGTCGAGCTTAATCTCGACGTCGAACCGATTGGCCGGCAGCAGATCGGGGGCCCGGTCCGGCCATTCGATCAGCACCACGGCCCCCGCGGGCAAATCCTCGAAGCCGAGTTCGCGCAGATCATCGGGTTCGGTGAGCCGGTAGAAGTCGGCATGCACCAGCACGAAGCGCGGCAGCTCATAGCTCTGCATAAGCGTGAAGGTCGGGCTCGGCACGTCGAGCATCGGGTCGCCGGCCAAATGGCGGATCATCGCGCGCGCGAGCGTTGTCTTGCCCGCGCCAAGATCGCCTGACAGCGTGACGACGTCGCCCGGATCAAGCGCGTTGGCGAGATCGACGGCGAGATCTCGCATCGCCTGTTCGTTTGGCAAGGTCAGGGTGATGCTCGAGCCGCCCGACGAGGTGGGGTCCATCATGCCTTAAAGCTAGATTATTCGGCAGCCGTTCGCGCGGCTACCCCGGGAAGAGGAAACGTACACACCACCGTCGTCCCGTGTCCAATCGCCGATTCGATCCTTACCCGTCCGCCGTGCAATTCGACAAAAGAGCGCACAATCGACAATCCGAGCCCGGCGCCGCGATGGCTCGAACCGCGCGGGTCCGTCTCGAACAGGCCGAACACCTTATCCGCCATCTCGGCCGGAATGCCCGGACCCTGGTCGGTCACCATGAATATTACAGCGTCGTCGGTGCGTTCGGCGCGCAGCGACACGCGGCCGTTCCGCGGGGAGAAGCCGATCGCGTTCGACAGAAGGTTGAACAGCACCTGCCGGATGCGGCGTCCGTCGCCGACGAAGCTGCCGATATCGGGAGCGGTGCGCAGGTCGAGGACGATGCCATCCTTGACGACACGATCCTGAACGCCCTCGGCGGCGGCATCCATGGTCGCGCGGATGTCCACCGGTTCGAGATTCAGCGTCATCGCGCCCGCGTCGATGGTCGCAAGATCGAGGATGTTGTTGATGATCGCGAGCAACGCGTTGGTCGATGCGGTGATGTAGCCGAGATATTCGCCCTGTTTTTCGTTGAGCGGCCCGGTCGAGGGATCGCCGAGGAAGTGGGCGAAACCGATGATGTTGGTGAGCGGCGAGCGCAGCTCATAGGAGACGTGGTGGACGAAGTCGAGCTTGATCTCGTCGGCGGCGATCAGCGCCTCGTTGCGCTCGCGCAGCGCGCGCTCCACGTTCACCGAGTTGGTCACGTCTTGGAAGGTGACGAGCGTTCCCCCGTCGGGGAGGGGGAGGGTGGCGAAATCCAGCACGCTGCCGTCGCTGCGCTCGATCCGACTCGCGATCGGATCGCGCTTGTCGAGCGCGGTGACCGCCGCCCGCAGCGCGCTCCAGGTGCCGTCCTCACGATGCAGCGGCCGGCACAGGTCGATCACCGCTTCGATATGCGGCCGCTCCGCCAGCGCGGACGGCGCGATCTTCCAACAGCGGGCGAAGACTGGATTGAATAGGCGCAGCCGGCCGTCGCTTCCGAACACGGCGACCGCTTCGGTGAGGTTGTCGAGGGTTTCGCCCTGAACGCGGATCAGCGCGTCGAACCGGCGCTCGAGCTCGAGCCGCTCGGTGATGTCGTCAAACAGATAGGTGACGCCGCCTTGCGGATTGGCGGTGGTGACGACGCGGAGCGTGCGGCGGTCGGGCAGGTGCCACTCGTGCTGTTCAGTCTCGGCCGATTGATACGCCCTATGGAGGTTGCGCTTCCATTGCTTGAAGTCTTGCTGCTCGGGCAGGCGTCGCGCCGCGCGCAAGCGATCGAGTATCTCGCCGTCGCTCGGCCCGCCCTCAAGAAAGACCGGATCGAGGCCCCACAGCGTTCGGTAAGCGGCGTTATGAAAGATGAGCTTGCGGTCGGCGTCGAAGACGGCGACGGCGGTCGCAAGCTGGTCGAGGGTGCGGCGGTGCGCCTCGATCATGTGTGCGAGTTCGGCCCGCAAACGCTCGGTCTCGCTCGCATCGATGCCGATGCCGACCCGTCCGCGCGCGATCGGGACCTCGATCACATCCATCATGCGGCGGCTTCCGGCAATGATCGCAGGGAGGCGTCCGCAATAGCCGCCCTCGGCGGCAACCCGGCTATCCTCGCGCTCTCCCCGGCCGAGCAGATCAAATCCCTGCGCTATGGCGGTTGCGGGGTCGGGCGCATCGACCGCGCGGGCGTAAGCCGCATTCACGACAATGAGCCTTTCGCAAGCATCCCGCATCCAGACGGGTGACGGCAAGCCCTCGACCAGGCTGCGCAGGGTATCGGCTTCACCCTGCAGGTGATGGCAGCGTGCGCCGAGTTCGGCGATCTCGCGCCTGGCGCCGGTGACGTCGCGCAGCTTCATCACGGCGAAAGCGCCCATCGCGCGGCCGTCAGCTTCGATGTGCCGGCCGGCAAGCGTTGTCAGCACCAGGGCGAACGCCTCGCCATGTGCTCGCAGCCGCTCGATCGCGTCCGCCAATCTGCCGGCGAGATCGGGATCAAGCCAGCGCGCAAAGGCCAGGATCTCCTTCGGAGCAAGCGGCGGGGCGATGCAAGAGACATCGCCAATGATTTCCGGCTCATCGACCCTTGCTGTCCACACGATGAGGACTTGCGGCTCCGACATAACCAACGCGGCGAGCCGGTCGACGTCCGACTGTAGCGATGCGATCTCGGCGCGTGCGCGGAGATCGCGCGCAGCAGCGCGGGCGTGCGTGCGCACCAGCATGATGGCGGTCAGGACCGCAAAGAAAAACACGCCGAGGACCAGGGCGAGCACGGCAAGCTCCTGGGGAGCCAGACGCGCAAGCGCCTGGACATAGGGGTGGCCCGCTTGGAAGCCGGTCGGGGCTTGAGCCGCGGCGGGACTTATCGTGAGCGGGGCTGCGCCCGCCGTCGCGCCGACCAGCCCGCTGATGCGCCGGCGAAATCGAAAATATCCGTATGTCGTTCCGGCGACGTCCGCCATCGCATCGCCCCTGCCTGACCCGCGTGCACGCCAGGCAATGAACCCCAATACAGCGCCGACGCGCGAAGCCGGCGCACCGCAAGACCGATACCAACGCGAAAAAAACACCCCGAACGACGACAGCCGCCCTGACTCAGAGCGCGCGGCACACGCCGCAAAACCCGGCGGCCAACACGAATCAGATCACTGTACCCCCTTCCGGACTCCGACCGGAAGAGTCCAGAGGGTGAACAGCCGATTGGGCGACCAATATCTGCTGCGAAGCCTCGCCGGGCTCAGTCGCGACCGCTCGTCATCCCGTCGAGCCGAACCCGCCGCTTCCGCGTGGCGTCGGATCGAGCGCTGCTACCTCGCGCAACGCCGGGCGGAGCACCGGGGCGATCACCAACTGCGCGATGCGCGCGCCACGGCTGACCGAAAAGTCGGCCGCCCCGAAATTGGCAAGGACGACCAGCACCTCCCCGCGGTAGTCCGCGTCGATAGTGCCAGGGCTGTTGAGCACGGTAACGCCGTGCCGTGCCGCAAGTCCCGAGCGAGGCCGCACCTGCGCTTCGACGCCCTCAGGCAAAGCGAGCGCGACGCCGGTCGGCACCGTCGCGCGGCCTCCGGGCGGTATGATCAGCGGCGCATCCATGGGCACGGCGGCGAGAAGATCGAACCCCGCTGCGCCCGCGCTTTGATAGGCTGGCAGCGGCAGATCGGCGCCGTGCGGCAGCCGGAGGATACAGACCTCCAGGTCGCTCATTTGACCGGCGTCGCCGGGACTTTCAGCGCTTCGGCGATACGGGCGACGAGCGCGCGGGCGACGTCTTCCTTGGATTGGCTGGGCCAGGCCTCGACCCCGCGCGCGGTGACGAGGTGGACCGCGTTGCGGTCGCCACCCATGACGCCGGTCTCCTTCGACACGTCGTTGGCGACGATCCAGTCGCAGCCCTTCTTGGCAAGCTTTTCGCGCGCGTTCTCGATCACGCGCTCGGTCTCGGCGGCAAACCCGACGACGAGGCGCGGGCGGCCGGTCTTGCGCTTGGCGACCGTGGCGAGGATGTCCGGGTTCTCCACCAGCGCGAGGGTGGGCGGTCCGGCTGCAGTCTTCTTGGTCTTCTGCGCGCCGGCTTCGGCGACCCGCCAATCGGCGACCGCGGCGGCAAAGACGGCGGCATCGGCCGGCAGTTCGGCCTCGACGGCGGCGAGCATCGCCCGTGCGCTCTCGACATGGATGACTTTCATGCCTGGCGGATCGGGCAGCTTGACGGGACCCGATACGAGCATGACGGCCGCGCCTGCTTCCGCCGCCGCGCGGGCGATGGCGTGGCCCTGCTTGCCGGATGAACGGTTGGCGAGATAGCGCACCGGGTCGATCGCCTCGTGGGTCGGGCCCGAGGTGACGAGGATGCGCTGGCCGGACAATACGCCGCGCGGGGCGCCCGGTGCGGCGATCAGCCGCTCGATCGCCGCGACGATTTCCAACGGTTCCGCCATGCGCCCCGTGCCGGCTTCGCCTGATTCCGCCATCTCGCCCTCGTTCGGCCCTACGGTCTTGACGCCGTCGGCCTGAAGCTGAGCGAGATTGCGGGCCGTCGCCTTGTGGCCCCACATATGCGGGTTCATCGCGGGCGCGATCAGGATCGGCTTGTCGGTCGCAAGCAACACGGTCGAGGCGAGATCGTCGGCATGGCCGCCGGCCATCTTGGCCATCAGGTCGGCGGTCGCTGGCGCGACCACGAGAAGGTCGCAGTCGCGCGCAAGCCGGATATGGCCGATGTCGAACTCGGTCACCGCATCGAACAGATCGGTATAGGCGCGCTCACCGGCGATCGCGCCGGCCGAAAGCGGGGTGACGAAGTGCTGCGCTGCCTTGGTCATGATCACGCGAACGCGCGCGCCGCGCTCCCGCAGCCGTCGAATAAGGTCGAGCGATTTATAGGCCGCGATGCCGCCGGAAATGATCAGAAGGATGCGCTTGGAGGGCAGAGTCATCGTTCACTCATCGGACCAAGGATTGATGACTTCGATGCCGACGCCTTCGAAATCGGAGGTGTTTCGTGTAGCGATGGACATGCCTCGCGCCTTCGCCACTGCGGCTATTTGAAAGTCGAGCGGAGCCTTATGCAGTCCACGTTTTCGACGCTCCGTGACGATATCGGCATAGACGCGGGCCGCGGGTTCGTCGAACGGAAGAATACGCCGAAACAATAACGTTGAGAAAATCCGCTCGGCGATCGTGAGCATTTTTTTCTTTCGACCGCCGCCATCCGGCAGGATGGCGATCCCCGCAAGAATCTCGGCCAGCGTAATCGTTGTCGTGAATATGCGCTCAGGTTGTTGCGCTCGCATCCAAAGCGTAACCGACGACGAGCGCAACTGCGCCGGCTTCATGAGCTCGGACAAGACGTCGGTGTCGATAATAATCAAGCGACGTTGTCGTCCGTATGATCCCGCCAATTGTCGAAGCGCGGGGGGTCTCGTTCGATCGGCCGCAGGGGGATGTCCAATTCGATCCCCCCGACAGGGTCGACGAGTGCAGCGATGGCGTCAGCAAGGTTTTGCGCGGCGGGGCGCTTGCCCTGAAGCCCCTCGGCAAGGATTTGTCGCGCTTCCTCCTCCATCGAACGGCCATGACGGGCCGCCTGCACGCGCAGCTGCCTCTTTAGCTTTTCGTCAAACTTCCGGATGGTGAGACTAGCCATAGCTTCATATTAGAAAGTGATTGCATTGCAGTCAATGCAATCACTTTGCCCGACTCACCGCCAAAACAGCAGCGCCGCCAGAAGCACGACGATGAGCCAGAGCGCGATCGGGGTCCAGGGGAAACGGCGCACGCCTTCGATCTCGGAGACGGTGTCGGCGGCGAGATCGACGCCCTCGCCGGCCGCCTGCTCCATCCGCTCGGCAATCCGACCGGCGCGGGCGAGGAGGGAGGGCACGGTCGCCAGGAAGCGGCCGAGTTCGCCCGCCCCTTGGGCGGCGTCTTCGAGCAGCCCGGCGGGGCCGAGATTGCGGGTGAGCCACTCGCGCACCACCGGCTCGGACGTGGTCCAGATGTCGAGCTTGGGGTCGAGCATGCGCGCGACGCCTTCAGTCACCACCATCGTCTTCTGCAGGAGCAGCAATTCGGGCCGCGTGCGCATGTCAAACAAGGCGGTGACCTCGAACAGCAAGGTCAGGAGCTTCGCCATCGAAATCTCTTCGGCGCGGCGGTTATGGATCGGCTCGCCGATGGCGCGGATCGCCTGCATGAAGCTTTCGACCGAGTGATTCGCCGGCACATAGCCCGCCTCGAAATGCACCTCCGCCGTCCGCCGGTAGTCACGGATGATGAAGCCGTAAAGGATTTCGGCGAGGAATCGGCGCTCCTTCGCCCCAAGCCGACCCATGATCCCGAAATCGACCACGGCCAGCCGCCCCTCCATATCGACAAACAGATTGCCCGGATGCATGTCGGCGTGGAAGAAGCCGTCGCGCATGGCGTGGCGCAGGAAGCTCTGGATCACCACCTGGCTGAGATGCGGCAGGTCGAGGCCGCGTTTGACCAGCGCCGTCCGGTCGGACAACGGCGTGCCGTCGATCCATTCGAGCGTGAGCACCTCGCGCGCGGTCTTGTCCCAATCGATCGCCGGCACCCGGAATTCCGGGTCGTTCTTGGTGTTTTCCGCGAGTTCGGAGGCGGCGGCCGCCTCGAGGCGCAGGTCGAGTTCGATGGCGACCGAGCGGGAGAGCGTCGCGATGACTTCGGTCAGGCGCAGCCGGCGCGCTTCGGCGGAGACGCGCTCGGCCTGGCGGGCAGCGAAGCGAAACGCGTCGAGGTCGACCTTCAAGCTCTCCTCGATCCCCGGCCGCAGCACCTTGACAGCGACGCTGCGACGCCCGCTCGGCGTGTCGATCTCGGCCAGATGCACCTGGGCGATCGAAGCGGCGGCGACCGGCGGACCGAACGTCGCGAAGACGGACCGGATCGGAACGCCGAGCGCGTTCTCCACCTCCGCTTCCGCCTCGGCCTGCGGGAACGGGGGCATCTTGTCCTGCAGGTTTTCCAGATCGGCCGCGAGCGCCGGGCCGACGACGTCCGGGCGGGTTGCGAGGAACTGGCCGAGTTTGACGTAGCTGGGACCGAGCGCGGTCAGCGCGGTCGACAAGCGGGTCGCGCTGGAGGCGCTGGTTGAGCGCTCCAGCAGCCGGGCGAGCCGCAGGGCTGCGCGCGCCGTCGCCGGGAGCGGCATGGGATCGACGAGGCCGAAAACGCCCTCGCGCGCGAACACGAAGCCGGCGCGGGTGAGACGGGTGAGATGGGAAAGGGGAGGGATCACGGAACGCGGGCACAATCACTACCCTCCCCCCGAGCGGGGAAGGGCGGTCCGGGGCAGGCGCGAGCCTGCGAAAACCAAGTGAGGAGCAGTCGTTCCTGCTCCCTCCCCCCTTGAGGGGGAGGGCCGGGGAGGGGGGTAATTTCGATGCGACGCCGGTGATCTCCACCCCCCTCCCGCTTTTCCCGGCACGCGGCCGGGAAAACCGACCTCCCCCTCAAGGGGGGAGGTAAGGAAGCTTTTGAACGCTTGGCCTTGGTCACAGCCGCCAACCCGAGTGGAGGGCGACGATGCCGCCCGACATCACGCGCGCTTCGACGCGGCGGAAGCCGGCGGCGCGGAGCATCGCGGCGAACGCCGCCGGCTTGGGGAATTTGCGGATCGATTCGACGAGATAGCGGTAGGCCTCGGCGTCGCCCGCCACCACCTGACCGAGTGCGGGAATGACGTTGAACGAATACAGGTCGTAGAGCGTATCGAGCCACGGCACGTCGACATTGGAAAACTCAAGGCAGAGATAATGCCCACCCGGCTTGAGCACGCGGTAAGCTTCGGCAAGCGCCCCCTCGATGCGCGGCACGTTGCGGATGCCGAAGGCGATGGTGCAGGCGTCGAAGCTCTTCTCCGGGAAGGGCAGCGCCTCGGCATTGCCCTCGATGAAGGAGACGCGATCTTCAAGCCCGCGCTCGCCCGCGCGCTCGCGCCCCACCGCCAGCATGTCGGGATTGATGTCGCACACGGTGGCGCGCACGCCCGGTCCGCCCGCCCTCACCACGCGGAAGGCGATGTCGCCGGTGCCGCCCGCCACGTCGATGAGCGCGAAGGGGCGCTCGCTCCGCGGCGGGTTCACTTGAGTGACCAGCAGGTCCTTCCAGGCGCGGTGAAGCCCCGCCGACATCAGGTCGTTCATCAGGTCGTAGCGGCGCGCAACCGAATGGAAAACGTCGTCGACCAGCGCCTGCTTGGCGTCGAGCGGCACGGTGCGGAAGCCGAAATGGGTATCGCCGTCGGTGTTGGTCATGGCGCGATCCTCACACGCTGCGACCATAGCGCGGCGGCGGTGAGGGCGCTATCTCTGCTGCGCGCAAAATGCTTCCTCATGGTGAGGAGGCGCGGAGCACCGTCTCGAACCATGAGGGCGCTGGGCCCCGTCCTTCGAGACGCCGCCATTCGGCGGCTCCTCAGGACGAGGAACGAATGCCCGAACTGCCGGAGGTCGAGACGGTCCGCCGCGGCCTGACGCCCGCGATGGTCGGCGCGCGCTTTGTCAAGGTCGAGGCGCATCGGCCCGACCTGCGCCGGCCGCTGCCCAATGATTTCGCTGGGCGGCTGGAAGGCGCGACCGTCACTGCGCTCAAGCGGCGGGCGAAATATCTGCTCGCCGAGCTGTCCTCCGGCGACGTGCTGATGATGCATCTCGGCATGTCGGGCTCGTTCCGCGTGAGCGGCGAGGACAAAGCGCAGACGCCGGGCGGATTCCATTACCCGCGCTCGGAAGCGCGCGCGCACGACCATGTCGTGTTTCACATGTCGTCGGGCGCGCGCATCGTGTTCAACGATCCGCGCCGCTTCGGGCTGATGCTGCTGGTGCCGGCTGACGAGCTTGCCGCGCATCCGCTGATGAAGGAGGTCGGGCCCGAGCCGCTCGACAGGGCGTTCGCCGCCGCCGCGCTGGCGCGCGCCTGCGCCGGAAAGGCGACGAGCCTGAAGGCGGCGCTATCCGACCAGAAGGTCGTGGCCGGCCTCGGCAACATCTATGTGTGCGAGGCGCTACACCGCGCGCGGCTTTCTCCGAAGCGGGGGGCGGCGAGCATTGCGACCAAAGCGGGCGCACCGAACGAACGCGCGGTCGCGCTGGTCGCGGCGATCAAGGCGGTGCTCAAGGATGCGATCGCGGCGGGGGGCTCCTCGCTGCGCAATTATGCGCGCACCGACGGCGAACTCGGCGACTTCCAGCACCGCTTCCGCGTCTACGATCGCGAGGGCGAGCCTTGCGTCACGCCGGGCTGCACCGGCGTCGTCAAACGCATCGTGCAGAACGGGCGCTCGACCTTCTTTTGCCCGAAGTGCCAGAGGTGATTCTGTTCCGCTACAGCGATGATTCTTTTCTGCCTCAGGGGTCAGCAGCGAGAACCTTCCCTCTCCCCTTGCGGGAGAGGGTGGCTGAGCGGCGTTAGCCGCGAAGACGGGTGAGGGGTCCGTGCCGGCCCCCAGCACACACCCCTCACCCGCCTCGCAGTCTTCGACTGCTCAGCGCCCTCTCCCGCAAGGGGAGAGGGCAAGACTACTCCCACGTCACGTCGTGGCGGGAGAGCACGGCGCGAACGGCTTCGACCAGCTCGCCTTCCGGAACAGCAAACTGGGCGAGACGACTCCCTAAGTATTCTTCTCGTGCGGTACCGACGGCGTCGTGGAAGATCGCTGCTTCAGTGCCAGCGATTAGGTCCTTAATCTGGACAACGCCCCTTTGCCTCTCATCGCCGCCCTGGATGACGACGCAAGGCGAGTTGCGCCGGTCGGCGTATTTGAGTTGGTTGCCAAAGTTGCGCGGATTGCCGAGGTAAAGCTCGGCGCGGATTCGCGGGCCATCGGGTTTTTTCGGATCGAGCGGCGCATCGCGCAGGCGCTGCACCATGCGCTGGTAGTCGGCAAGCCGATCGCGATCGAACACGGTGACGACGACGGGACCGGGCGCAGGCTTGTCCTCAATCTTGCCGAGATGTTTTAGCGCCGCGAGCAGGCGCGACACGCCGATGGAAAATCCGGTCGCCGGAACCGGCTCGCCGCGAAACCGCGCCACCAATCCGTCATAGCGCCCGCCGCCGCCGACCGAGCCGAAGCGCACCGGGTTTCCCTTTTCGTCTTCGATCGGAAACGTCAGCTCAACTTCGAAGACAGGACCGGTGTAGTACTCGAGACCGCGGACGACGGAAGGGTCTATGCGAATTCGACGACTGCCATATCCTGCGGCGGTGGTCAGGTCTATAATGGCATGCAGTTCATTCAAGCCGTTGCGCCCGATGACGCTTTGCTCAATGACTTCTTCAAAATTTTCGATCACATCAGCGTTCGAAAAGTACCTGCCAGACCAACTCTCATGCTTGAGTTCATCTTCGTATCGTTTCGACTGAAGAAGAGCGATCGACTTCGAAGGCGGCTCCGACAGGGTAGACGGTTGAACCGCGTCTGAGAGATCGGCAAGGGCCCAAACTTCGTCAAGCTTGAAGAATTCGAGGATGCTTTCGATTTGCTCTGCGCGCAATCCTGCACCCTTTGTAATATCACCGCTCTCGTCCTTCCGCCCCTCGCCGAGCAATTGCTTCACGCCGTCGATTCCGAGTCGATCGAGCTTGTCTATCGCGCGTAAAACAGTGAGCCACTGGCCCTCGTCGGTGATACTAATCGACTCACGAATTCCATCGAGCACCTTGCGGTTATTCACCTTCACCACATAGCTGCCGCGCGGGAATGCCCAAAGCCTCCATCGTGTCGGCGGCCATCATGCACATTTCGGCGTCGGCGGCGGGCGAGGCGGAGCCGACGGTATCCGCATCGAACTGCATGAACTGCCGGAAGCGCCCCGGCCCGGGCTTCTCGTTGCGGAACACCCAGCCGTAGCGATACGAGCGATAGGGCAGAGCGAGGTTCTGAAAATTCTCCGCCACGTAGCGCGCGAGCGGCGCGGTCAGATCGTAGCGCAGCGACAGCCACTGCTCGTCGTCGTCCTGGAACGAGAAAACACCCTCGTTCGGGCGGTCCTGGTCGGGCAAAAACTTGCCGAGGGCGTCGGTGTATTCGAAGGCGGGCGTCTCCACCGGCTCAAAACCGTAGCGCTCGTAGACCTCGCGAATTTTGGCGATCATGCGCCGCGTGGCGGCGATCTCCGCCGGGCCGCGGTCGGAGAGCCCGCGCGGCAGCCGCGCCTTCAGCTTGCTCTTCTTCTTGTCACCGCCCATGCGAGGTGTTCTCGGTTATTCAATCGTCATGCGCGGGCGCGACCCGCGCATCCACGCCCTCCCCAACCCTCCCCCGCTTGCGGGGGAGGGAGCGTAGCGCAGCTACGCGGGAGGGGGAGCATGGATTGCCGGGTCAAGCCCGGCAATGACGAACTCGATGGTGGATTGCCGGGTCAGGCCCGGCAATGACAAACAAACGGATTTTTCCGGCGCAGTTGGCCGCCGGTGGTATCGCAGGCCTGCCCAAGCGGCAAGGGTGCAGCGCTCGGCGGCAAGGCCGGCAGTTCTACCTCCCTCTGCCGTGGCAGGCCAGCATCTCCAACTCCCTCCCCCCTTGAGGGGGAGGGTTGGGGAGGGGGGCTGTGGCTGGTCAATGTAAACACCGAGACGCGGACGAGAGCGCATGGCGACGCGGCAAGAGCGGCATTTCGTTACGCATCGTTTCGGGGAGCGAATTCCGTTCCGGTAGAATCGGAATTCGCTCCATTTTCCTTCAGTGGTCGGATTTTCTGCGGCGAACGGTTCCCACTTCGCCGGAAAATGCTTTAGGTTGCGCCCGCCTGCACAGGAGGCCCCCATGACGCTTGCCGAACCGCGCGCCACCGCAATCGTTCCCAACGATCTCGAGCCCTATTGGCTGCCGTTCACCGCCAACCGGGCGTTCAAGAAATCGCCGCGGCTGCTCGTGCGCGCCAAGGGCATGCACTATTACGCCAGCCGACGGCCGCAAGCTGATCGACGGTATCGCCGGCATGTGGTGCTGCAATGCCGGCCACGCCCGCGATCCGATCGTCGCCGCGATCCAGGACCAGGCGGCCGAACTCGATTACGCGACCGCGTTCCAGTTCGCCCATCCCAAGGCGTTCGAGCTGGCGAGCCGCATCGCGCAGCTCGCGCCCGGCGATCTCGACCATGTGTTCTTCGCCAATTCGGGGTCGGAGGCGGTGGACACGGCGCTGAAGATCGCGCTCGCCTATCACAATGTGCGTGGGGAAGGCTCGCGCGTGCGGCTGATCGGGCGCGAGCGCGCCTATCATGGCGCGGGCTTCGGCGGCACCGCGGTCGGCGGCATCGTGCCCAACCGCAAGATGTTCGGCGCGCTGCTCGCGGGCGTCGACCATCTGCCGCACACCTATAATCGCGAGCAGCAGGCCTTCACCAAGGGCGAGCCGGAATGGGGCGCTCATCTCGCCGACGAACTGGAGCGCCTCGTCGGGCTGCATGACGCCTCCACTATCGCTGCGGTGATCGTCGAGCCGATGGCGGGCTCGACCGGCGTGCTGCCGGCGCCCAAGGGCTATCTGCAGAAGCTGCGCGCGATCTGCGACAAATACGGCATCCTGCTCATCTTCGACGAGGTAATCACCGGGTTCGGCCGGCTCGGCCGCGCGTTCGCCGCCGAGCGCTACGGCGTCGTGCCCGACATGATCACGTTCGCCAAGGGCGTCACCTCCGGCACCGTGCCGATGGGCGGCGTCATCGTGCGCAAGCCGATCTACGACGCCTTCATGCGCGGACCGGAGCACCTGATCGAGCTGTTCCACGGCTACACCTATTCCGCCCATCCGCTTGCCTGCGCGGCGGGGCTCGCAACCCTCGAAGTCTATCGCGAGGAGAAGCTGTTCGAGCGCGCGGCCGCGCTGGAGCCGAAATTCGCCGATGCGGCGATGAGCCTGAGGGGGCTGCCCAACGTGCTCGATGTGCGCACGGTCGGGCTTGCCGCCGGCATCGATCTTGCGCCGTCGCCGGACGGCATCGGCAAGCGCGGATTCGCCGCGATGGAGCACGGTTTCTACAAGGAGGACGCAGTGATCCGCTGCTCCGGCGATACGATCGCGCTCACCCCGCCGCTGATCGTCAGCGAGGCGGAGATCGACGACATTTTCGCCCGCGTCGGCCGGGTGATCCGCGCGGTGGCGTAAGCCGCAGTTCTGGCTGCCGGTTACTTCCCTCCACCTCTCCCGTCGGGAGAGGTCGGATTCCGAGGGCAGCGCAGAATCGGGGTGAGGGTTCTTGACGGTGCGCGCAAACATACCCCCTCCACCATGTTGCGCATGATCCCCCTCCCCCGTTTCACGGGGGAGGATTGATATTCTTCATCTCGAATATCACGCCGACAGTTTTGGAAGCCCCTCATTCGCCCAACCGGAGGTAAGTCACGCATCCTCCCCCGCATCGCGGGGGAAGGGGACCGCCCGGAGGGCGGTGGAAGGGGCAATTTCCGAATGCACTCGCTCCCTCCCCCTTGAGGGGGAGGTTTGGGGAGGGGAGTATTTGCGCAAGTACCCCCCTCCCGAATCGCTGCGCGATCCGACCTCCCCCTCAAGGGGGGAGGTGAGTGGGACTAGTGAGCTGGGCGCAGCGCGCGTTTCCGGCAAGCGCATCAGCATGAGCACGGTGTGAGCCGGCAGCCGGCGCCACAGCGTTTGTTTCGCCGTTGTGATTTGTTGCTCCCGCACATTGGGCCCGAGCGCCTTGCAGGTCTTCTCGATGCAGAGATGGTCCTGCAGGGGGCAGACGACGGCGACGCCGTCGCGCGCGATGCGGCCGGGTCCGGCCCAGGGCGTGAGTTCCGGGTTTTCCACGTCGTACCAGGACGGATCATCCTTGGAATAGAACACCATCGCGGGGGCGAAGATGTCGTCTCCGCCGACCAACCGCAGTGGGCGTCCGCCGGTCGCCTCATGCCATGCTGCGGTGGCGGCGACCGCGGTTTCTTTCAGCGGCAGGTTGGCGCGCTGCTGCGGACGGAACACGCTCGATGCAAAATTCACCACCGGCGCGATGACGATCAGAACGGCCCAGAACAGCACGACAAGCGCTGCGATGCGCGGCGTGTTCACCTGCCTGGCCGAAATTCCCGGCGATGAGAGCACGGCCCATCCCGTGAGAAACCACAGCGGCATCCCCCAGATCGTGGAGAGTTGGGAATAGGTGACGATGCCGAGCGCGATGGTCGCGAGAAACGGCACGATCCAGAGCGCCAGGACGCGGCGGCGGTCATCGTCCACGCTCCTCCACACAAAGAACCCAGACGAGACGATGCGGTCCGGACTCGGCAAGGCGAGCGCGGCCACGGCAAGAATTGGCGCGATATAGAGGAGTTGCGCGAGGGGAAACTTGATCAGATAGGCGAAGAACTCGCCGAGCGAGCTGGCGGTCTGATCGTCGGCGTAGCGCAGCGGCGCAAAGTCCGCCTGCACGAGCCAAATCAAATGCGGCGTCAGCACGAATATGCCGGCCATCACTGCGCCCGCCATCGCGGGCGAGGTCATGAGGCGCCAGCGGTTCTCGCCTATGAGCGCTGCCGCCACCATGCCGATGATCAGGACCAGCGAGTAGTATTTCGCCAGCATCGCGACCGCGAGGGCGAACCCGAGCAACAAGCCATTGAGCACCGTGGGATTACGCACGGCGCGCAGAAACGCCCAGGTCGCCCACGGCCAGATGAGCAGCAGCACCGAATTGGCGTTGTATCGGATGGCGAGGAAGCCGTAGATCGGCGAGAATTCGAGCGCCATGACGGCGGCAAGCCGGCGGTGGCCTTTTTCGAACTGGCCGATGACGGCCCAGATTCCAGCATAGCCGAGCGCGACAACGAGCGCCGACAGGAGGAAGTACGCCCAGTCGCTCCGCGGCATGAATTCAAACCACGCCGCCGCGATCCAGGCTGAGAGCGGGGGATGCTTGTGGTAGCCCCATTGGAATTCGCGTCCCCAGGCATAGGCCTCGGTCAGGTCGGCGGAACTGGAGAGATTGTTGTGGGAAAGCCAGGCATAGAGCGTCCACACCGCGACATGCCCGAGCAGGAAAAACATGAAGATTAGTAATCGAGCGCCAGCGGCGCTTTCCGGCGAAACGATGCGTGCGCCGAACGCGTCGATGCGCGCGAAGGCGCGCGTGACCCGCGTGCCCCAATTCGGATCGGCGCGCCAAAGCTCCATTGACGATAGCCTCCGAACGGACCTGGGCGATCGTTCCTCGCTTGCAAACGCGCTTGCGCCGGATGTCCGATCGTCCGAACACCTAGCCCGTGGCATGTATCGACACAAGCAGCGGCGCCCACCCCGGCATCGGTTGTGGCTTGCCGCGGTCATGCCATCGTTCCGCCGTCTCCGTGCGGCGTAAGCCTTTGCATCGCGGCAAAAGCGAAAAATTAAGTCAGGATCGCCTCACGGCGTCGAATCGCACCGAGGGACAATCGTGAGCTGGAGACGAATCGCCGTTGTGGTGCTGGCGCTCGCGGCGCTGGCGGGAGGGTGGTGGTTTTTTTACGGCCGCGGGCCGGCCGTGACCGCGGTCGCGGCGGTGCGCGGCACCGCGGTGGAAATCGTTTACGCCACCGGCGCAGTCGAGCCCGTGCACTGGGCGAAGGTCAGCAGCCTGATCCGCGATCGGATCGTGGAAGTTTGTTATTGCGAGGGCGATCAGGTCACCAAGGGCCAAATGCTCGCTCGGCTTGATGATCGCGAACTGCGGGCGCAGCTCGGCGAATTGCGAGCGCGCGAGGATTTCCGCAAGCGCGAGATGTCGCGCGTAACCGAATTGGTGGGGCGGGGCTTCGCGTCGACGCAGGCCTATGAACGGGCGTCCACCGACCTGCGGCAAATTCAGGCGCTGATCTCGGTGCAGACTGAGAAGCTCGCCGACTACAAGATCGTCGCGCCGATGGATGGCGTCCTGCTGCGTCGCGACGGCGAGGTCGGTGAGATCGCCGAAGCCGGCCAGGTGTTGTTCCGCGTGGGCGTGCCCAAGCCCTTGGAGGTGGTGGCCGAGGTGAACGAAGAGGACATTCCGCGCGTTCGCGAAGGACAGGCGGTGTTGTTGCGCACCGACGCGTTTCCGGGCCAACGCATCGAGGGGAAGGTGCGCCAGATCACCCCGATGGGAGATCCGGTTGCAAAAACCTACCGCATCCGCATCGACTTGCCCGACGACACGCCGCTGAAGCCCGGCATGAGCGTCGAGGCGAATGTCATCACGCGGGAGAAAGCGGACGCGCTCCTGGTTCCCGCCGACGCGGTGCAGGGAAACACGGTTTACGTCCTCAATGGCGATCACGTGCATAAGCGGGAGGTCGAGGTCGGCATTCGGGGTACGCGCAATGTCGAAATCCTCTCCGGGATCGACGCCGGGACTCGCGTCGTGTCGCCCATACCGGCTGGCAACGAACTCACCGGCGGCGAGCGAGTGCGGCCGACAATACGCGGAGAGCCGTCGTGAATCTCGTTTTCGGCATCGCGCTGACCCATGTGCGCGCGCGGGCGCGTCAAACGCTCGTCGCCGTTGCGGGCGTTGCCACTGGGGTCGGCTTCTCCATCATGATGGCGGCGCTGCTGCAGGGCTCGCAGCAGGACTTCATTCGTCGGCTCGTCAATGCGATGCCGCATGTCACCGTTTCGGACGAGCGCCGCAAGCCGACGCCGCAGCCGGGCGAGGCCTTTTACGACTCGGCCGAAATCCACGGGCTGACGCCAAAGGCGCGACGACGCGGCATCAAAAATCCCTTAGCGACGATGGCGTCGCTGGAAGGCTGGGTTCCCGGCGCGGTCGCGCCTTCGGTGAAGGTGCAGGCGATCCTGCGCTACGCATCGCGCGACGTCGGTGCGAGCGTCATCGGCATCGAGCCGCGGCGCGAGCCAAAGGTGTCCGACCTCCCCAAGCAGATGCGGCAGGGCACGCTTCCCGCCCTCTATCGCTCCACCAATGCGATGATCCTCGGCGATGGCCTCGCGCAAAAGATCGGCGCGCGCGTCGGCTCCAACATCACGGTTCAGACAAGCGAGGGCGTGCGGATCAACGCGCAGGTGGTCGGACTGTTTCATTCGGGCGTGCGCTCAGTCGACGATGGCACTGTCTACACGCTCGCCAAGACCGCCCAGATTCTCGCCCAGCAGATCGGACTCGTGAACGAACTCCGCCTGCGGCTTGGCGAAGCGATGGCGGCGCCCCAGGCCGCCGCGCGGATCGAGCGGGAGACCGGGTACAAGTCGGTCGCCTGGCAGGAGGCGAGCGAGGACCTGCTCAACGCCTTCGTCATCCGCAACGCCATCATGTACACCGTGGTCGGGGCGATTCTCCTGGTCGCGAGCTTCGGCACCTACAACATCATTTCCACCATCACCCATGAGAAAGCGCGCGACATCGCCATCATGAAGTCGCTCGGCTTCACCGAGCGCCGCGTGCGCGCGATCTTCGTGGTCGAAGCGGGGTTGATCGGGCTTATCGGCGCATTGATCGGGTTTGCTCTCGGCTATGGCCTGTGTGCGGCGCTCGGCACGATCACCTTCAAAAATCCCTTTACCGACGTCACGCGGCTGCCGATCACCTATTCGCCCATCCATTACGCGATGGCCGCCGCGGTCGCGATCGTGTCGTCGCTCGCCGCCGGCTACCTGCCCGCCCGCAAGGCGGCGCGCGTGCATCCCGTCGACATCATCCGGGGGGCGGCATGAGCGAGAATGACGCCACGCCGCTGATCGAAGCGCGCAAGGTCACGCGCATTCTGTCCGGCATTGTTCCGACGACGCTCGTGCACGATATCGATCTTGTCGTCCCTGCACACGAGTTTTTGGCGATCACTGGCCCGTCGGGTTCGGGCAAGTCCTCGCTGCTCTACCTGCTCGGATTGCTTGACCTGCCGACGTCGGGCGAAGTGCTGATCAGGGGCCGGTCGACCGCGCATATGTCGGAAGAGGAGCGGGCGCGTACGCGGCTCGAGACGCTTGGCTTTGTGTTCCAATTTCATTTCCTGCTGCCCGAGTTCAGCGTGCAGGAAAACGTGATGCTGCCGATGCGGGCTCTCGGAAATCTCTCGATCGACGCGATGCGGGAACGGGCGAACGGGCTGCTCGGCGCGCTCGGGCTCGGCGATCACATAAGCAAGCACCCCGATCAGCTGTCCGGCGGTCAGCGTCAGCGCGTGGCGGTCGCCCGTGCGCTCGCCAATGATCCGCCGCTCATCCTCGCCGACGAGCCGACCGGCTCACTCGACTCCAAGGCGAGCGAACAGGTATTCGTCATCCTGCGCGAGCTTGTCGATGTGTATGAAAAGACGGTGATTGCGGTGACCCACGATCTTCCGCTCGCGACGCGCATGGACCGCCGTGTCGAACTGATGGACGGCACCATTATTACGGACCAATGGACGAGCGCGCCGGCGGAAGCGGGCTGAGGAGGTGCGCCGGTCCGAAGGCGAGTTCTCTGGCTCGGGCAATCCGGTCGGCGCTTCGTTCCACCCTCTGCTGTGATAAGCGCGCCGCAGATCGATGCGCCCCTACGCCGGCTTGGCGCCGTAGCCCGCCGCCTCGATTGCCGCGACCAGCGCTGCGGGCGCAGCCGCGGTGTCGGCTTCGACGCGACCGGAGCCGAGGTCAACCTTGACGCTTGCGCGCGGGTCCTGCGCCTTGATCACCCGCTCGACCGCCTTTGCGCAGCCGTCGCAGGTCATGCCGGTGACTTGCAATTTAACCATGGAGGCCTCGTTCTTTTCGTTGAGTTTTCGGTCGCCACCTTCGCATATCTAAGATGTTCGGGCGAATGCAAGAGTGTGTCTTCGCGCTGCGTGTCAAAAGCGTGTCGTGGATGGGCCGGAAGCACGCCGCATGAACCAGGCGGCTGGCCACGACATTATGCTAAGCGCTTGGCGGCTGCCGCCGTCCGATCAGCGCGCGGAGCAAGTTCGTGGCGATCGATCTTTGCATAACGCCCGCTTGCGCGGCGCGCCGTCTTGGAGAATTTCGGCATCGGAGCGGCGGCGGCCTACGAAGCCGCGGCGCCGCGGACCTATGTCCGGAAAGAGGGATGCGGTATCGTTAGGCCGTCGCTTTTCTACGCGAAAACAAGCGTCACGTTGGGAGGGCGCCACCGGGGTGGGGATGACGCGCGGCCTCCGATCGTCTACAGCCAATACTTTCTCAATCCCCGGCCCTCAATGACCATTCCCGTCCCCGCGCTGATCGACCATTTCTCAACGCTTGCGCCCCGCTACGACGTGGTTCTCTCCGACGTCTGGGGCGTGGTGCATAACGGAGTTGCCGCCTTCGCCGACGCGTGCGACGCGCTCGCCCGCTTCCGCGCCGGCGGCGGCACGGTGATTCTGCTCACCAACGCGCCGCGCCAGAGCGAGATTGTCACCGGCTCTCTCGACAGACTCGCCGTGCCGCGCGCCGCCTACGACGCCGTCGTCAGCTCAGGCGATGTCGCCCGCGCGGCGATCGAGGCGCGCCGGCACGAAGCCGTTTTCCACATCGGCCCCGAGCGCGATCATTCGGTCTTCACCGAGCTGAAGATTCGCTTCGCCCCCCCGGCGAGCGCCGATTTTATCGTCTGTTCCGGCCTCTTCGATGACACGACCGAGACGCCGGAGGACTACCGCGACCTGCTCGACCAGCTCAAACAGCGCAACCTTCTGATGGTGTGCGCCAATCCCGATCTGGTGGTCGAGCGCGGCCACGAACTCGTCTATTGCGCGGGCGCGATCGCCGACCTCTACCAGTCGATGGGCGGAGACGTGCTCTATGCCGGCAAGCCCTATCGCCCGATCTACGAGCAGGCGCTGGAACGGGTCGCGGCCTTGCGCGGCGCGCAGGTTCCGCTCGCACGGGTGCTCGCGATCGGCGACTCGGTGCGCACCGACCTCCTGGGTGCGTCCGCCCTCGGCGTCGATTGCCTATTCGTCACCGCCGGCATTCATGCAACCGAACTGGGCGGGCGCGAGACCATCGATCACGGGGCGCTGGCGGATATCTTCGGCGAGGCGGGCGTGCTGCCGAAGGCGGTGACGCGGAATCTTGTGTGGTGATCGAGCGCGGGGCGGCGAACAATCCTTGACGTCATCACCCGCGCAACAAGCGGGTGATCCAGTAAACATCACGCTTTCCGTGAGTACTGGATGCCCAGCTTTCGCTGGGCATGACAATGAGGGTGGACGATCCCGAATAGGAATTTTTCCGCTCTAATCGCTGAGCACCGCCTGGATCTTGTTCTGAAGCGTCCGGGCGTTGAAGGGCTTGAGGATGCAGCCGTCGACGCCCGCCTGCTCCGCGGCGATCACGTTTTCGGTCTTGGTTTCCGGCGTCACCATGATGAATAGCGTTTGCGAGAGCGCAGGGTCGGCGCGAAGTCGTCGAAGCAATTCGCAGCCAGTCATCGGCGTCATGTTCCAGTCGGAGATGACAAGGCCGTATTTCTTGTCGCGCATCTTGGTGAGGGCGGCCGAACCATCGGCGGCGGCGTCGATGTCCTCAAACCCGATCTGTTTCAGCAAGTTGCGAAGAATGCAGATCATCGTGCCGTGGTCGTCAACGACCAGCACCGGCATCGATAAATCGATAGCCATGTTCGAGCCTCATCGCGCGCTGCCTGTCCGGCGCGGCGACGTGTCCATTGTTATTGCTAACGCAGGTGGACAGGCTCTGCCGCCCGGGCTAAACCCAGGCTTCTCCCCAAGCGGCGCAAAATAGCGACGCATTTGTAAACATCTGGTTAATTAGGCAGAGATGCGAGCTTCGAACGCTCCCCGAACGAGATCGGCGAAGGACGAAGATCGACGCTAAGCGCGCACGCGCTGGAGCTTTGCCTCGGTAGCTCGATGTGACCCGTGCGATGCCTGCATGAACAACTCTCTCTCGTTGCCAGCTGCCTCTTTCGTCGTCGTCCACGACGCGCTCGAACTGGCTGCGCCCGCCGACGGCGCGCTTAAAGGCGCAGTGCTCGCCCTCGGCAATTTCGAAGGCGTCCACCGCGGCCATCGCGCCGTCATCGACGCCGCAGTGGCGCGTGCGCGCGCCTTGGGCCGGCCGGCCGCCGCCATGACCTTCGAGCCGCATCCGCGCGCCTTCTTCAACCCAAACGTCCGCGTATTCCGGCTGACCGATGTGGCGGCCAAGTTACGGCTGCTCGCATCCACCGGCCTCGACGGGGCGATCGTCATGAGCTTTGACGCAGCGCTTGCCTCGCTCACGCCCGACGCATTCGTCGCGCAGGTTCTGGTCGAGCGCTACGCCGTCGCCGGGGTCGTCGCCGGCTACGACTTTCATTTTGGCAAAGGGCGCGCCGGAACGCCGGACTTACTGCAAGCGGAAGGACGCCGGCTGGGCTTCGCGGTGGATATTGTGCCCGCCTTTAGCGATGGATCGCAACGCATCTCGTCCGGAGCGGTCCGCGACGCGCTGACCCAAGGCGAGGTCGAACTGGTGATGCGCCTGCTCGGCCATCCCTGGTTCGTCAGCGGCGAGGTGGTGCGTGGCGACCAGCGCGGACGCGAACTCGGTTTTCCCACCGCCAATATCCAGCTCGATCCGCAATGCGGCCTGCGTCATGGCGTCTACGCCGTGCGGGTCGGCCTCGGCGGGCAGCGTTACGACGGCGTCGCCAATTTCGGCCGGCGGCCGATGTTCGACACCGGCGTCGTGCTTCTGGAGGTGTTCCTGTTCGATTTCTCCGGCGATCTCTACGGGAAGACGCTGGACGTCGCCTTCATCGCCTGGATCAGGCCGGAGGCGAAGTTCGCTACGGTCGATGACCTGGTGCGCCAAATGCAGGAGGACGCGCGTATCGCCCGCGCCGCGCTGGCGCAGGCAGGCGACGCCTTTCCCCCGATCGCTGCGTCAGTCCCCGGAACTTGGTGAAGCCGCGGGCGGCTCGCCGGCCGGGCGTTCCTGCATCCGCCGGAGGAGGTCTTCAACGACTTGCGCGCCGGACTCGCTCGCCAGATAGGCGAGCGCCGTTTGGCCTTGCAACGTCCGCCGTGGCCTGCGCAGCCAGCGGCGCGCCTTGACGCGATCCCCAAAAACTTGCTCCGCCAAAGCCGCGATCGTGCTCCAGCCGCTCGGCCGACGCTTTCTCGGCAGTCTCGCGCACTGCGGCCGCCTGTTCGGCGACGGCCTCCATCTGCGACTTGACGAACTCGGTTTGCACTTTGACCAGGTCCTGGACGTCTTTAACCTGCACGAGCTTCTGCGCGAAGGCGACGGCGTTGGCGACGTTGCGTCCGGCGTATTTGGCAAAGGCGCTGGTCACCTCATTGCCGCTCTCGACCTCACCTTTCGCGGCGCTTGCGAAAGAACTCAGGTAATTGCTGAGCGCCGTCTGCATCTTCTCCATCCCCTGCCGGGTCAGTTCGGTCAGATCGGGGGTTGGAGGCGACTTCTCATCCTTGTGGCTCGGGGCGGGGGGCGCCGGCGGCGACTTTTCGTCATCGGTCATCTTAATTCTCCTGGGCGCGATTCTCCTGGGCGCGATCCGCGGCTTGCCTGCGAAACCTTTCGCGTGGCGCCGCGGTCGGCGCGTCGCGCCCGGTCGCTGGCTAGGGTCGCCCGAAAAGTATTCAGCCGGGGCGATCCGCCGCCAAACGAGAACCGGTTGCAGAATAGGCCATCGCGCCGGCTGCCGTCCAGGCCGCGGCCCTTCCCGCAACAGCCCCGGCTTGTTAGAAGGCGCTCATGAATGAGACTGTGAAGAAGCACGCCCGCGATTATTCCAAGACGCTGTTTCTGCCGAAGACCGATTTCCCCATGCGGGCCGGCCTGCCGCAGCGGGAGCCGGGCATTCTCGCGCGCTGGGAGAGGCTTGGCCTTTATCGCCGGCTTCGCGAGGCGGCCCGCGGGCGCGACCGCTTCATCCTGCATGACGGCCCGCCTTACGCCAACGGCCACATCCATATCGGCACCGCGCTCAACAAGGTGCTCAAGGATTTGGTGACGCGCAGCCAGCAAATGCTTGGTTTTGACTCGAACTATGTGCCCGGCTGGGACTGCCACGGCCTGCCGATCGAATGGAAGATCGAAGAGGAGAACTATCGCGCCAAGGGCAAGGCGAAGCCCGATCTCTCCAACCCGGCGGCGATGATCGCGTTCCGCCAGGAGTGCCGCGCCTATGCCGAGCACTGGCTCAATGTGCAGCGCGAGGAATTCAAGCGGCTCGGCGTCGTCGGCGACTGGGACCATCCCTACACCACGATGAGCTTTCCGGCCGAAGCGCAGATCGCGCGCGAGCTGATGAAGTTCGCCGCGGGCGGCACGCTCTACCGCGGCTCAAAGCCGGTGATGTGGTCGGTGGTGGAGCAGACCGCGCTCGCCGAGGCCGAGGTCGAGTACGAGGAGTATTTATCCGATACGGTGTTGGTGAAGTTTCCGGTCGACCGTGATCGAACGGCCATGGGTCCACTAGTCCAAGGCAGTCCCGCCAATGCGAAGTTAGCGTTTGATCGACTACTGAGTGCTTCTGTAGTCATTTGGACGACGACGCCGTGGACACTTCCAGGAAACAGGGCGATCTCTTTTTCTTCAAAGACTGGGTACGGCGTTTATCGAGTAATCGCGGTGGCGAACAACGCTCTGGTGAAACCAGAAGAGCTGCTGATTTTAGCGGACGTTCTCGCCGAAGCAGCGATGAAGCACGCACGGGTCGAAAAATCCGAAAGAGTGGTAGACCTCAAATTTTACGAGCTAGATAACATCACCTGCGCGCACCCCCTAAAGGGATTAGGTGGAGGATATAATTTCTATATCCCGCTCCTTGCCGGTGAGCATGTGGACGAGAGCACCGGCACCGGCTTCGTGCACACCGCCCCGAGCCATGGCCGCGAGGATTTCGACATCTGGATGCATCACGCGCGTGAGCTTCAAACGCGTGGCATCGACACGCATATCCCTTACCCGGTCGGCGCCGACGGCAAGTTTACCGAGGACGCGCCGGGCTTCGTCGGGATGCGCGTCATCACCGAGACCGGCGAGAAGGGCGAAGCCAACGAGGCGGTGATCAAAGCCTTGATCGATGCCGGCATGCTGGTCGCAAAAGGAAAACTGCGGCACCAGTATCCGCATTCTTGGCGCTCCAAAAAACCGGTGATCTTTCGCAACACGCCGCAATGGTTCATCGCGATGGACAAGGACATCGCGGACGTCCCGGCCGCCGGTTCCTCTTCGACTCTCCCCGGCGGGGAGAGGCCGCGAGCGGAGCGAGCGGGTGAGGGGGCGCCCACCTCACCGGCGAGTCTCGATGCCCCTCACTCGACGCCTTCGGCGTCGACCTCTCCCCAAAGGGGAGAGGTGAAGGAAGGGGCAATGGTCGGGAACATGGTTTCCGGGCTCGCGCCTGCCGGCGCGCCCCGGAATGACAACGTGAGCAAGTCGGCCAAACCCGGCGACACGTTGCGGGCGCGGGCGCTTGCCGCCATCAAGGCGACGCGCTGGGTGCCGCCGCAAGGCGAGAACCGCATCACCGGCATGATCGAGAACCGGCCCGACTGGGTGATCTCACGCCAGCGCGCCTGGGGCGTGCCGATCACGCTGTTCGTGCGCGAACGCGCCGGCGATCTCGAAGTGCTGGAGGACGCGCGCGTCAATCAGCGCATCGTCGACGCTTTCGAGGCCGAAGGCGCAGACGTCTGGTATGCCGAAGGCGCGCGCGAGCGCTTTCTTTCGGAGCTCGTCGAAAACCCGGCCGAGTGGGAGAAGATCGACGACATTCTCGATGTCTGGTTCGACTCCGGCTCCACGCACGCCTTCGTGCTGGAAGACCCCAAAAATTTTCCCGCCTTCGCGGGCTTGCGCCGCAAGATCGACGGCGGGCGCGACACCATCCTTTACCTCGAAGGCTCCGACCAGCATCGCGGCTGGTTTCATTCCTCGCTGCTCGAATCCTGCGGCACGCGCGGCCGCGCGCCGTTCGATGCGGTCGTCACCCACGGCTTCACGCTCGACGAGCACGGCCGCAAAATGTCGAAGTCGCTCGGCAACACGATCGCGCCGCAGGACGTGATCCGCGAGCACGGCGCCGACATTCTGCGCCTGTGGGTCGCCTCCTGCGACTATTGGGACGACCAGCGCATCGGCCCGGAAATCCTCAAAACCACGGTCGACACCTATCGCAAGCTGCGCAACACCATCCGCTGGATGCTCGGCAATCTCGCGCATTTCCACGAACAGGATCGCGTGCGGCCCGAGCGCATGCCGTCGCTCGAGCGCTACATGCTGCACCGGCTTGCCGAGCTCGATGCGCTGGTGCGCGACGCTTATGCCGGGTTCGACTACAAGCGCATTTTCGCAGCGCTCAACCAATTCATGACGGTCGATCTGTCGGCGTTCTACTTCGATATCCGCAAGGACGCGCTCTATTGCGATCCGATCTCGTCGCTGACGCGCAAATCCTGCCTCACCGCGCTCGACCATGTGTTCCGCTGCACGGTGACCTGGCTTGCGCCCATGCTCTGCTTCACCGCCGAGGAGGCCTGGCTCGCGCGCTATCCGTCCGAGGACGGCTCGGTCCATCTCGAGCTCTTTCCCGAGGTGCCGGCCGCTTGGCGCAACGATCATCTCGCCGACCAATGGCGCAAGGTGCGTACCGTGCGCCGCGTCGTGACCGGCGCGCTCGAACTCGAGCGGGCGGCCAAGCGCATCGGCTCCTCGCTCGAAGCCGATCCATTCGTCTACATTTCCAATGAGGAGCTGTTCGACGCGATGGTCGACATCGACCTGCCGGAAATCTGCATCACGTCGGCGGGCACCTTGATCGAGGGCGAAGGACCGGTGGAGGCCTTCCGCCTGCCCGATGTGCCGGGCGTGGCCGTGGTTCCGCAGCTCGCGCAGGGAACGAAATGCGCACGCTCGTGGAAAATCTCGCTCCATGTGGGGGACGACCCGAAATATCCCGATGTCAGCCCGCGCGATGCCCAGGCCTTACGCGAGCTGGATGCGCTCTATCCGCCTGGGGAATGAGCGGGCGAGCGGCAATGACCACAGGATGAGCCGGAAAGCACCTTCTCCCGTGCGCTTTGCGGGAGAATGTGGGCGAGCGAAGCGAGCCCGGGTGAGGGGTCCTTCGCGAACGCGCGAACCACCCCTCACCCGGTTTTGCGGCGTCCAGCCGCTCAACCATCCCTGTCCGCAAGGGATTCCGGTGTGCCGTCGATGGCAGCGTCGTTTTCCGGGTTACGCGGTCGGCCCCTCGTCCTCGGCCTGCTGGTCGCGGCGGGCGTGGTCGCGCTCGACCAGGCGGTTAAGTTGTGGCTATTGTTCATATTTGACCTAGAGTTGCGGACGCCCGTCCACCTCGCACCCTTTCTCGACCTCGTCGTCGTCTGGAACACCGGCATCAGCTACGGCCTGTTTCAGCAGGCCGGCCGGCTCGGCCAATGGCTGCTGATCGGGATCAAGGCGGCGGCCGTCGTGCTGCTCTCGGCCTGGCTCGTTCGCGCGGAAAGCCGGCTGACCGCCGTGGCGCTCGGTCTCATTATCGGCGGGGCCGTCGCCAACGCCATCGACCGGCTGATTTTCGGCGCGGTATTCGACTTCATCCTGCTGCATCTCACCACGTCAAGTTTCAGCTTCCGGTGGTACGTCTTCAATCTCGCCGACGTGGCGATTGTGGCCGGAGTGATCGGGCTAATCTATGAGGTCCTGATTGGCCGGAGCGCCGTAAAAGCGCCCTGATCCGAGCTATACAAACAAGGCGGAATGGGTGATCCGCCGCAACTCGGCGTTGGTCCTCGACGGGGGGAGTCATGTTTCAGCGAGTTCAGAGGCAAGGCCTTGTGCGCGCCGTCATGGCGTGCCTCCTTGCCGGCCTTGTCATCTGCGCCGGCGCCCTCGGCCCGGCGCGCGCCGAAGACGACGACGAGCTGCCCGACGTCAAGTTCTTTCGCAGCGTGATGCGCAATCTCGGCCTGAAGCGGGGGGATGAGAATGCTATCGACTACCGAGAGCGTTCGCCTTTGGTGGTGCCGCCGAGCACCGATCTCCCGGTTCCGGAAAATCCCGCGCTTGTCGAGCGCAATCCCGAGTGGCCAGTCGATCCGGACGTAACCCGACACCGGCAAGCCGCCACGCGAAAGAAAAGGACGGTCGTCGACTGGGAGGAAGAGGGGCGTGCGCTGACCCCGACCCAGCTCGACAAAGGGGTGCCGCGCGGCGGCCCGCCGCCGGGCATTGCGAAGTCGGCGGAAGAGTCGATGCGACAGTTGCCCCCGTCCGAGCTTGGTTTCAAGGGATTCGATAATTTCCGTGAGCTTTTCGGGTTCGAACACAAGCCGGAAACGAGCACATTCGAAGGCGAACCGAAGCGTACCGACCTGACGCAGCCGCCGCCTGGCTACCTGACGCCCTCAGCCAGCCAGCCATATGGAATCGGCGAAGGCACGAGCGTGGCGAAGCCGGCCAACCCGATGGATCATGCCGTTGGTTCGGATCGCTAGCCGCGGTTCATAAGCCAGGCCGGCCAGCACATTGGCAAGAGTTCGAGGCGGGTTTTGTCCCCTGGCCGCCAAGGGGAACGCGCTGCCGCGACAAGCAATTGGGTGCGGATACTAACGGTCAGTCAGGCCGCAGAATACCGTCAACGCGGTCGATCCTGACCGTTTTGTCATTTGAGGCGGCGGCGCTTTTCCGAAAGAATGCCGGCCAACAAACGTCAAACGAGGTTCGTTATGATGGGTCGAGCCATGTCGTGCGCTGCTGCGTTCGCCTTTGCCGTCGTCATTGCGGCGCAGCCGATGGCAAGCCCGCCGGCCCATGCGCAGGACCCGAAGGTGAGCAAATTCAAGCTCGCGAATGGACTGCAGGTGATCGTCATCCCCGACCACCGGGCGCCGGTCGTAACGCACATGATCTATTACAAAGTCGGATCATCCGACGAGCCGCCCGGCAAGTCGGGCATCGCCCATTTTCTCGAACACCTCATGTTCAAGGGCACGCAGAAGAATCCGGCCGGGCAATTCTCGCAAGTGCTCGGCACGATTGGCGGCCAGGAGAACGCCTTCACCACGGCCGACTATACTGGCTACTATCAGCGCGTGCCGCGCGAGTACCTCGGTAAGGTGATGGGGTATGAGGCCGACCGCATGACCGGCCTCGTGCTCAGCGACGCCGTCGTGCTTCCCGAGCGCGACGTCGTGCTGGAAGAATACAATATGCGCGTGGCCAACAGCCCGGAAGCGCGCCTTGGCGAACAGATGTCCGCCGCGCTCTATCTCAATAATCCTTATGGACGGCCGGTGATCGGCTGGCGCTCGGAGATCGAGAAGCTCAATCGCAAGGATGCGCTCGCTTTCTATCGGCGCTTCTATGCACCAAACAATGCGGTCGTGGTGATCGCCGGCGATGTCGCGCCGGACGAGGTCAAGGCGCTCGCCGAAAAGGCCTATGGCGCGGTCCCGCGGCGGGCGGACGTCGAGACGCGCGCGCGGCCTGAGGAACCGCCCCCGGTCGCGGTGCGGAAGGTTACGATGGATGACCAGCGCGTCGCCCAGCCGAGCGTGCACCGGTACTATCTTGTGCCCTCCTATTCGACCGCAAAAGGCGACGACGCGGAGGCCATCGACGTGCTTGCGCAGGTCCTCGGCGCCGGCGCGAATAGCCGGCTATATCGCCACCTCGTCGTCGACAAGCGGCTCGCCACCAGTGCCGGGGCCTCGTATCAGGGCTCGGCGGTCGATCCGACCAAGCTCGCCATCTACGCCACGCCGCAACCTGGCGTCACCTTGCCCGGTCTCGAAAGCGAGATCGACGCGGTCATTGCCGAGATCGTTGCTAAGGGCGTCGCCGCCGATGAGCTGGAGCGCGCCAAGACGCGCATGATTGCCGACGCCGTTTATGCGCAGGACAGCCAAGCGAGCATGGCGCGCTGGTTCGGCGTCGCGCTCAGCACCGGCTCGACGGTGCAGGATGTCCTCACTTGGCCGGATCGGATCAAAGCGGTCACCGCCGCTCAGGTACAGGCCGCCGCAAAAACCTGGCTCGATAAGCGGCGGTCCGTCACCGGCTATCTCGTGAAATCTCTGCCCGGGCCCGAGGAGAAACGCTCGTGAGCGGCTTTGTTTGGGTCTGCGCTCGCCGCGCCTTGGCGCTTGCCACCGTTGTTCTGGCTCTGTCGGCGGGTTTTGCCCTGCCGGCTTCGGCAACGAAAATCGAACGCATCACCAGTCCGGGCGGCATTGAAGCTTGGCTGGTGCGCGAACCATCGTTGCCGCTGGTGGCGATGGAGTTCGCTTTCCGCGGAGGGTCGAGCCAGGACCCCGCCGACAAGCCCGGCGTCGCCCACATGGTCACGACGCTGCTTGACGAGGGCGCGGGCGATCTCGACTCGCGCGCCTTCAACGAGCAGTTGGAGGACAAGGCGATCCAGCTCAAATTCACCGCCGGCCGCGACACGATCACCGGCTCGCTGCGCACGCTGGTCGACCATCGCGACGAAGCGTTCGGCCTGATGAAACTCGCGCTCACCGCGCCGCGCTTTGATCCCGACGCGGTCGAACGTATGCGCGCGGCGATTCTCGCCGAGCTCCGCCGCCAGAGCACGCGACCATTGGATCTCGCCGACCGGCAATGGTGGGAGACCGCATTTCCCGGGCATCCCTATGGGCATGCCATCCAGGGCACGGTTGAGAGCGTCGGGGCGATCAACACCGCTGACCTCAAGGCTTATATCGATCGAGTCTTCGCGCGCGATACCCTCAAGATCGGGATCGTCGGCGATATCGATGCGGAGACGGCCGGTCGCCTGATCGATTCCGTGTTCGGCACGCTCCCCGCCCACGCCAAGCTCACGCCGGTGCCGGACGTTGAGCCGCAGGCGCTCGGGCGACGCGTTCCGGTGAAGCTCGATGTTCCGCAGACCTCGCTCATGCTCGGCGGAAAAGGGCTGGCGCGCCTCGACCCCGACTATATGGCGGCCTATCTCGTCAATCATATCCTCGGTGGCGGCAGTTTCACCTCGCGCCTTTATCATGAGGTGCGCGAAAAGCGCGGGCTCGCCTATTCAGTGTTTTCGATGCTGTTTCCGCTCAAGCACACCGCAGCGTTCTTCGTGATGACGGGAACGCGGGCCGACCGCGCGAAAGAGACGGTCGACGTGATCGAAAGCGAGGTCCGCCGCATCGCCCAGGAAGGACCGACCGCGGATGAACTCGCCAAGGCTAAATCATACGTCAAGGGCTCCTATGCGCTGGCGTTTGACACCTCGCCGAAGATCGCGACCCAGCTCGTGCAAATCCAGCTCGACCATTTGGGGATCGACTATGTCGATAGGCGCATTGCGATGATCGACGCGGTGACGGTCGACGACGCCAAGCGCGTGGCGAAGCGGCTTCTCGCGGGCGGGCTCCTGGTGACCGACGCCGGTCCCACGCAAGGCGCTGTCGGCAAGGCTCCGGCCATGCAATAGGCGGCCAGTCCCCAAAGGGGCGAGGCTGTGCGATAAGGGCCGGCATATTTTCACGCTGGACAACGCATTGCATCGGCCCGCGGGCGGCGCGTCATGATTCGGATCACCGACACGATCGCGATCGGCGAGGACGAAATCGCCGAGCGGTTCATTCGCGCCGCAGGTCCCGGCGGGCAGAACGTCAACAAAGTTGCGAGCGCGGTACAGCTGCGTTTCGACGTGCGGCGCTCGCCGTCGCTGCCGGCGGATGTGCGCGCGCGCCTGATGCGCCTTGCCGGCCGCCGGCTGACGCAAGACGGCGTGCTCGTGATCACCGCGCAGCGGTTCCGGACGCAGGAGCGGAACCGGGAAGATGCGATCGAGCGCCTGGTTGCGCTAATCCGGCAGGCGGCGGTCCGCCCTATCCCGCGCCGTCCGACGCGTCCGACCGCGGCCTCGCGCGAACGCCGCCTCATGGCGAAAAAACGTCGGTCCGGCGTCAAATCGCTGCGCGGCGCGCATGTCGCCGACGAATAGCTATTACAACGCGTCAGGGATGCTTCAGGCTTGCGGCGATCGCGAGCAGTTTGGGCATTTGCTCCTGAATCTCCGCACGGACCGCGCGATCGAGCCGGCCGAGCCAGCCGGACGGGATGGCCGGCGCGCCGTAGGTGGCGCCGGCCAACATGCCCGCCAGCGCCCCGGTCGTATCGGCGTCGCCGCCCTGGTTGACGGTCAAGACGAGGCATTCGGCAAATGACGCCGTATTGAAATAGAAATGCAGCACCGTCTGCATGGTATCGACGACGAAGGCCGAACTGAGACCGCGATAGGGGTCGAATTTAAACGCGCGGTGCTCCTCAGCGAGCGCATCGGCGATGACGCGTGCTGCAGCCTTGGTCTCGCCTGCCAGCAGCACATGCACCATGCGCACGAGCGCGAGCGCAGCAGCGTCCGACAGCGGGTGATGGTGGGTGACGTGACATTGCGCGGGACACCACGCCGCGGCGATGCCGGGATGGCCGAATGTCGCGAGCGCGAGCGGCAGCACGCGCATGGCCGCGCCGTTGCCGGCGTCGCCCTCGAAATAGGGCGCGGCAATACTGCCTTCGGTGAGATAGCGGCGGATGCCGCGCCGGCAGGTGTTGCCGACATCGACCGGGCCCTTTTTCAGCCAGGCGGCGAATTCCTCGCAGAGATCGCGCGGGTCGAGGCCGCGGCGGCGGGTCAAGGACCGGCCGAGCGCAAGCGCCATCTCGGTGTCGTCGGTGACCTTCCCCGGCGCGAGCTTGAGCCAGCCGCCGCCGACCATCCGGTCGTGCACGCCGTAACGCGCAGCGATTTCGCCCTTGGTCATGAACTCGACGGTCGCCCCGAGCGCATCGCCGATGGCGAAGCCGAGATAAGCGCCGAGTGCGCGATCATGTAGCGTCAGCGCGCTCATGGTTTGTGCTTTCCCCTCGCCCCCTGCGGGGGAAGGTGCCTCCGTGCGGAGCGGGTGAGGGGTTGAGCGGCTTGTCGCAACGCCACGCGAGAGGGCCCCCCCCTCGCCCGGCATGGAATTCGCCGCGCTTATTCTTCTCACTCTTCCCACCGAGGGAGAAGCAAATGTGATGCCGCTTCGACGTGGAGAACGGCGGGGCTTCCGCGCGGACTAGGGCGTGGACCGCGGGATGCCCCGCGGCTTGTTCGGTAGCATCGACCTGACGACAGCCCATTCATGATCGGTGAGTTTCATTGCGCATGATTCGAAGCTCCCAGTTTGGAAGCTTGAATCACTAAGGTTTGGTCAATCTCAACGCGCCTCCTGCTCCTCCAGCCTCTGGGTCTGCTTTGGAGGGCAAAGCTATCATGAACCGGCAGGCGAAACCGGCTGAATAGTCGCTAATGACCCATTACGGAAGTCGAGCACCCCTTAACTCTCAGCCGAGGAGCATAGTGAGAGCCTGAAATAATGCTGCCGCTCCGGTCGCGGTTGCTGCACAGGTGTTCCAGAACGCTTGTCTCTTCAGCGCCGTCTTTATTTCGTCGAGGCCCACGACGGTGCCGAATCCGCTACCTAGCTTCTCGATAGGAACCCGCATGACGGCAGCGTAAAACCAGAGAGCGGCAGACAGGAAGGCAAAGCCAATCGCGAGCCAACTTAGGACTTTGTGCATCGCTATGACTTTCCGCTTCTGAGGCCATCGGGGGTCAATCGGTATATTCCGTCCTTGTCGCGAGCTGCAAATGACTGGTGTACGAAGTCATCAAGCATTTCATCAGGCAAGACGACATGTCCTTGCCGACCTTGTGCGTCGGTGCAGACCACCTTACGGCCATCGGGCTCTCTCAGCACTAAGTTTGGAGCCGAAATGGCCAAGTCCCGCTTGACGTAGCGGCCCTCGACTGCGGCCCATAGTTTCAGCACATCGGTGGAGAACATCGCTATTTTCCTCAGCTTCAAGCTCGACTTCCTCCGCGCCAAGAAACGGTGGCTTACGGATTATCGAGATCACCTGAGAGAGGGCCTTTCGCCATAAGACCGTCTCTGCATCCGACGCTGCTCGCCCGCGCCGACGAGGTTATCGAACAATCACGCCTGCAATGCATATGTCGCCTCCTGGCACCTGGCACATTGCGGCAATTCGCTGCCGCGCAGCAATTCGGTTGGTTTCGGAGCAAAGCGGACACTATGCGACGGTTACAGGGCCGGATTTATGAGTACACGCCCTAAAGCATGATTCTTGACTTGGTCGCCCCTCACGCAGTGGTCATGCTCCGCGAAGGCGGAGCATCTAGTAATCACGGTGGACGTTCGTTTTTACTGGACCGCCCGCGTGCGCGGGCGATGACGATACGAGATTTGTGGAGTCCACATCGATTCATCCCGCCTTATATATTAGCGGCCGGCGCCGTCAGAAATAGCTGGCGGTGACGAGATAATCGCCGCCGATCACCAAATATTCGCCTTCGCCCTTGAGCGGATGCACGGCGAGGAGGGTGTTGAAGAAAGTGATCTTCGGCAGCGGCACCCGGACGGTGAGAATCGTATCGCCGAAACAATCGGCGATGCCGCGGTCGCTGGAGAACGAGGTCAGGCTGTTGAGCCGGACGACCGCGGTGCGCTTGTCGATCCGCTTGACGATCTGATGCTCGTCGAACGCATTGACCCCACGATGCAGCGTCAGATGGGTTTTGCCGGGCGCCGCGAACCGGTCCAGCGCCCATTGGCAGAACTCGTAGAGGAGATCGAGCTGCGTATAGATCGAATTGTTGTGGAAGCGGCTCGACATTTTTTCTTCCGCATAGGTCGCCCAGGCGGGGCCGGAGCGCGTTAGGATTTCCTTGTGGGAGGTCGGAAAAATGCCGAAGCGGCTTTCGACCCATCCCTTCAGCACCGCGCCTTCGCGGCCGTTTGAGTCGTAGCCCCAGCCCTTGATCAGCCGCAGATAGGACGACCGATAGCGGCGGGGTCCGCCGCCCGCGCGCGCGGGTTCCTGCTGCTCGGGATCGATGCCGAACATCGCCATCATATAGGTGGAAAACGCGATGCCCGCGTCCGGCAGGTCGGGCGCCTGCGACAGCATCTCGAACATATTCTTATTCATCTCGCGCGCGCCCGATATGTGCAGGGGCACGGGATGTTCGTTGTAGATAAAGCTCGCAAGAAGATCAGTCGGCACGCCGACCAGATTGGTCGAATGTCCCATCAGCTTCCGCTGCGTCGTTCGGCCTTGCGCTTGCGACGCTACTTCGCTCGGCGTTGGCACCTGCTGCGGCGGTTCGCAAGCCGCACGACCGGCAGGGTGCGCTGACGGCAGTGTGCCGGGTTGAAGATCAAGCGTGCCCGGCATCTTTCACCATATATCCGTCCGGCTTCGCGCGGCCCACGGAGAGTATTGGTACCGAGCCGTCGCTTGGTGCGGTGTTATGGCCATCGCACCACTTCCCCTCAGATTTGATTTGATGGCGTAGCCGTCCGGCCCAGCGCCGCCAGTTACAGAGCTGTCGTGGGAACTATGCCGGTTCGTGGCGCTTTTTGCCAGACGATTCAGGGGGATTCAGGCGCGACGACGCTTGTGTGTGTCTTGAAAAGCGCGTTTGCGCGCCGCGGCATCAGTCCACGTCCTCGACTGTGGCAGGGCCGGTGCCGAACGCCTTTTGGGCGAGCGCCGCCTCCATGAACTGGTCAAGGTCGCCGTCGAGCACCGCGCCGGTGTTGGAGGTGGAAACGCCGGTACGCAAGTCCTTCACCATCTGATAGGGCTGCAGAACGTAGGACCTGATCTGGTGGCCCCAGCCGATATCGGTCTTGGCGGCGTTCTCGGCGGCGGCCTTTTCCTCGCGCATCTTCAGCTCGCGCTCGTAGAGGCGGGCGCGCAGCATCTGCCAGGCCTGGGCGCGATTGCGGTGTTGCGAGCGGTCATTCTGGCACACGACGACGATGTTGGTCGGGATGTGGGTCAAGCGGATTGCCGACTCGGTCTTGTTGACGTGCTGCCCGCCAGCCCCGCCCGAGCGCATCGTGTCGGTGCGTACGTCGGGTTCCTTGATGTCCACCACGATGCGGTCGTCGACCACGGGGTAGACGTTCACGCTGGCGAAGGAGGTGTGCCGGCGCGCATTGGCGTCGAAGGGCGAGATGCGCACCAGCCGATGCACGCCGTTCTCGGTCTTCAGCCAGCCATAGGCGTTGCGGCCCTTGATCTGCACGGTCGCCGATTTGATGCCCGCCTCTTCGCCTTCGGTTTCTTCCAGCCACTCGACCTTGTAGCCGTGCTGCTCGGCCCAGCGGGTATACATGCGCAGGAGCATGTTGGCCCAATCCTGGCTCTCGGTGCCGCCGGCGCCGGCATGCACTTCGACATAGGTGTCGTTGGCATCCGCCTCGCCCGAAAGCAGCGCTTCGAGCTGACGCCGTTCCACGTCGCTCTTGAGTTTGCGCAGCGCGGTCTCGGCTTCCGCGACCACGCCCTGGTCGTTTTCGGCCTCGCCCAGCTCGATCAGGGTGACCTGGTCGTCGAGTTCCTGCTCGATGCGGCCGATCGCGGTCAGACTGTCCTCGAGCGCGGTGCGCTCCTGCATCACCCGCTGGGCGCGCTGGGGATCGTCCCAGAACGTGATGTCCTCGGTGAGCTTGTTCAGTTCGGCGAGCCGGGCGCGGGCCTTGTCGACATCAAAGATGCCTCCTCAGCAGCCCGACCGACTGCTTGATATCCTCGACGGTTGCTTGGGCTTCCGCGCGCATTATCTGTTTCCGGATTGGCGGCCGGGGCGGGTATGACGTCTCGATGCCTGTTCTTGCGGCATGTAGCGATATCGGGCGCAAGGTGCAACTATGGCAAGACCGCTCCCCGCTCGGCCGCACGCCCCGAAAGTCCGCTCGAATGCAAGCGACGCGCATGACAGACGACATCGCCTTCGACAAGACCTTCGATCTTGCCCCCGGCCAAGTGGAGGAGGTCGCGCCCGGTGTGCGCCGGCTCCTGTGCGACAATCCCAGTCCGTTCACCTACAAGGGCACGGTGAGCTACATCGTCGGCCGCGGCGAGGTCGCGATCATCGATCCCGGCCCCGACGATCCCCGGCACATTGCGGCATTGCTTGACGCCGTGCGCAACGAGAGCGTGACGCACGTGTTCGTCACCCATACCCATGTCGATCATTCGCCGGGTGCGGCCCGCGTGAAGGAAGCGACCGGGGCGATCACGCTTGCGGAAGGGCCGCACCGCGCCGCCCGCCCGCTTCATATCGGCGAGGCGAAGCGGCTGGAGGCGAGCGCGGACAGCGATTTCAGACCCGATCATGCGCTCGCCGACGGCGAGGTCATTGCTGGAAAGGGCTATGCGATCGAGGCGGTCGCCACGCCCGGCCACACCGCAAATCACATGGCGTTTGCGCTACAGGGCACGGACCTGCTGTTCTCCGGCGACCATGTGATGGCGTGGAACACCTCGATCATCGCCCCGCCCGACGGCGCGATGAGCGACTACATGAACTCGCTCAACAAGCTGCTGGGCCGGAGCGAGCGCATCTTTCTGCCCGGCCATGGCGGCGTAATTCGCGAGGCGCCGAGCTTCGTTCGCCAATATATCGCGCACCGCCACGCCCGCGAGGCGGCGATCCTGGCGAGGCTCCGCGACGGCGAGGCCGACATCCCGGAATTGGTGCGCGTCATCTATGTCGGACTTGACCCGCGGCTCGTAGGCGCTGCCGGGCTCTCCGTGCTCGCCCACCTCGAAGATCTTGTCGCGCGCGGATTTGTTGCGACCGACGGCCCGCCGGCGATCGCCTCGGTTTACCGCCTGGGGCGATGACCGCGCCGGCGTCGCTCGGCCTTCGGCGGCGGTGGAGGCGGCTCCAGCTTGATCGAGCTTGCGGCTTCGTTGATGTCTTCGAGCAGGCTGATCACGCGTTTGGCGTTCACGCCGAAATCCCACGTTCCGTAGCGCGACGCGGAACGGACATCGACGCGGGATCCTCCGCGCGTTCCGCGAATGCGAATGACGACGTCGTCGCGAAATCCCATGATCGGCGTGTAGGCGATCGCCTCGATATAACCGTCGCGGCGGCCCGGGATTGGCGGGCGCGCATCGATGATGCGCCAGAGCGGCGCGATCACGTTATCCTTGCGTTTGGCGAGCGCCGCCATGACTACGGAATAGGCGCTCTGCGGCGGAATGGCGAGATCGAGTGGCTCGATGTCCGGATAGAGTTTCTTTATCTCCTCCGGCGTGCGGAGCCCGCCATAAGCCACGGGATTGGCCTGACGCGTGCGCAGGCGCGCGATTGCGTCAAACGCCGGCGGATCGACCGGATCGGTCGACATGTCGGCCATGATCGGCTTGTTATAAGCGCTCGCCGCAATAAAGGCGGGATAGGCGCAGAGCGCGAGCCCGACCAATAGGCCGGTCACGGCGTAGCCGAGGCCGCCGCTCCCGCTTCGCCAGATCGCCACGAAGGCCGCAAACGCGAGCAGGATTGCGGCGACCGCGAGCCCTAGGCCAGCCACAAATGTCACCAAGGCCGGAATGATGTCGAGCAGACCCGTTCGCGCGATGACGAACGCGAGCAGCACAACGGCAAGCGAAAACAAGCCGACCCGGCGCGCCCAGACGGCCAAGTTCGAGACGGGCTCTTCGGCGATGCGACGTCGCGCCATCTCAGGTTCCCGGCAGGTCGGACTCGCTCAATCCGTCACCGATAGAACGGAGCGTTGGCGCTGGCAACGCTGTTGCAGGCGCCAGTCATCAGCGGGGCAACGCCCGCCGAGCCGAAAAAACCCGTTCGAAGCAGCAAGTGCAATCAGATTCCCTGCGCGAAATGCGCGAAGGCGTTGCCGGAGCCAGGCGCCAGCACTACGACCGGCGTTCCGATCTTGGCTCTTCTGTAGAGGTCGATCGCGTCCTCATTGACCATGCGGATGCAGCCGGAGGAAATGGCTTTGCCGATCCATTCGGGCTGGTTGGTCCCGTGAATGCGGAACAGGGTGTCTCTGCCGTTGGCGTAGAGATAGAGCGCGCGCGCGCCGAGCGGATTCAAGGGGCCACCATCGACATGGTTCGGCAGGTCGGCGAAGCGCCGCTTGATGGCAGCCGTCGGGGTCCACCCCGGCCACTCGGCCATATGGCCGACCTTGGCGACGCCGGAGAAGGCGAGCGCCTCCTCGCCGACGGCGACGCCGTAGCGGATCGCCTTTTGGTTCGGCAACACGAAGTAGAGATAACGCGCGTCGGAATCGACGACGATCGTTCCCGGTGCCTCCTTGCGATGATAGTCGACAATATGACGGCGGAAGGCGATCGGGACCACATTGCTAGAGTAGGGGGCGCTTGCCAGGTATTCGCGGTCGCGCGGCTTCAGATTGGTCTCTGGCGCCGGCGCGGGCGTCGCCGTCACGCAACCCCCGACTGCGAGGCCCAGGACAAATAAAATCACCGCCCTCGAAATCATCGCTGGCCCCACCCCTTCTTGTCGCAACGACGCACGCGTTACGTCGTATTAGGTGTAACTCAAAACAATGTCGTCGTTCTAGGAGTCGATGGCCCTTTGCAACGTAAACGATGTTTACTGTTGCCCGATTGCCGCAGCTTTTCGACGGTCTGGCCAAAATGCGGCGACAGCCCGTAGCAAGACCATCCATCCTCCGACCGACCCGTGTATATCGGGCGCTCTTAACGACACGTTTACGATTGCCGCGTGTTTATGGGGTGGCCATGGCGGGACGGAGCAAATGCCCTGTTCTCGGACCTATTCTTACTCAATTCCGCCGAGGTGGACCTGCAAGAGGGGCTCGAAGCCCAGTTGGACAAGCTGAAGCATAGTCCGTGGGGCGGAAACTGGTGGAGTGACAAATGACCGAGTCTTCCAATTCATCAAAGGCTGCGAGTAACAGCGCCAAAGACTTTCCCGCGCTCAGTGCGGGGTACCGTGAGATCGGAATCGCGGCCGTTGCCGCAGCGGTGCGGTGCCAGCATATGGGCGGGCATAATGATGAGCGCGGCAGCAGCATTCACGACGCGGGCAGGCCGTTCACCTTCCGTGACTGATTGGCGACGCGCCGAACCTGCTCGCTGAGACGGGTTCGAGCGCTTTCCGACACTCTCCGACACTTTCTGCACATGGCGGCCAGAGCCGCACGCGACCGGTCCGAAAGGTGGTGTCGCGGGGTTCGGCTTTGCGCTTGCCAAGGCGCGTCGACTTGAGGCGATTCCTGGGCTTGAAGCTCGGCCTTCCCGCGTATGCGCGGCGGGGTGGGCTGTCGGAGCCCATTCCCCATGCTGTCGGTCAATATCCCGCGTGGCGCAACGCTCGAACGCATCGTCGTCGCGCCGGACGGCGAATCCCGGAAGGCGCCGTGTGGCTTGATCTTCTCTCGCGAGTCTCTCGCGAGTCCGCCCGAAAGCGAATTGGTGGAGCAAGCGCTCGGTCTTGCCGTGCCGACCCGCGAGGAGATGCAGGAGATCGAGCCTTCCAGCCGGCTCTATGCGGAGAACGGCGCGCGCTACATGACGGCGACGATGATGTGCCGTTCCGACACCGACAACCCGACAACGACGGCGGTGACCTTCATCCTGGCCGACCGCCGCCTGATCACGGTGCGCTACGACGAGCCCAGGCCATTCACTCCTTGTTGAAAATCTTCTCGGCCGCCGCGGCTGTATTCATGCCGCCGACGTTGATCGCCTCGCTTTATGGAATGAACTTCAAGCACATGCCGGAACTCGACTGGGGTTTCGGCTATCCTCTGGCGATCTTGCTGATGATCGTCGCCGCGATCATTCCCTGCGTCTGTTCAAGACAAAGAAGTGGTTATGATCTCAGGAGATCGGAGGCTCCGCCTCGAGGTGCGTCCAAAAAACATGCCTGACAGAGGTCAGCGGCATGGCAGCGTTGTCGAAAAGCTGCTATAGGCGCATTTAAGCATTTTCAGCCCGCCAAATCGGGGGAAGCGCATGCATGCGACGATCAGTATCCCGTCATACGTAAAAAGCCAACGGCTGAAGAACTGGGTCATGGACATGGCCCAGCTCTGCAAGCCGGACAACATTCATTGGTGCGACGGCTCGCAGGCCGAGTACGATTCGATGTGTGAAGCGCTGGTGAAGGCCGGGACCTTCATCAAGCTCAATCCGGACAAGCGGCCGGGCTGCTTCCTCTCCCGCTCCGACCCGAGCGACGTCGCCCGCGTCGAGGACCGTACCTTCATCTGCAGCCTCAGCAAGGAAGACGCCGGGCCCACCAACAACTGGATGGATCCGCGCGAGATGAAGGCGACGCTCGAGCCGCTGTTCGACGGCTCGATGCAGGGGCGCACCATGTATGTGATCCCGTTCTCGATGGGCCCGATCGGCTCGCCGATCTCCTATATCGGCTATGAGATCACGGATTCGCTCTACGTCGTCGTCAACATGAAGCTCATGACCCGCATGGGTCGCGCGGTCGACGAGGCGCTCGGCGAAAGCGACGTGTTCGTGCCCTGCATGCACACGATCGGCGCGCCGCTGAAGCCCGGCGAGAAGGACATTCCCTGGCCGTGCAATCCCAAGGTCAAGTACATCGTCCACTTTCCCGAGGAGCGCTCGATCTGGTCCTACGGCTCGGGCTATGGCGGCAATGCGCTGCTCGGAAAGAAGTGCCTCGCGCTGCGCATCGCCTCGGTGCTCGGGCGCGACGAGGGCTGGATGGCCGAACATATGCTTATCCTCGGGGTCACCGACCCCAAGGGGAAGAAGACTTACGTCTCCGCCGCCTTCCCCAGTGCCTGCGGCAAGACCAATTTCGCCATGCTGATCCCGCCCAAGGAGATCGAGGGCTGGAAGGTCACGACCATCGGCGACGACATTGCCTGGCTGAAGCCCGGCAAGGATGGTCGCCTGTGGGCGATCAATCCGGAAGCCGGCTACTTCGGCGTCGCGCCGGGGACGAATTTCAAGTCGAACCCCAACGCAATGATCTCATGCTCGAAGAACACCATCTTCACCAATGTCGCGCTGACCGATGACGGCGACATCTGGTGGGAGGGTATGGACGGGCCGCCGCCCGCGCATGCGATCGACTGGCAGGGCAACGACTGGACGCCCGACTGCGGGCGCAAGGCCGCGCACCCGAACAGCCGCTTCACCGCGCCCGCCTCGCAGAACCCGGCGATCGATCCCGATTGGGAGAATCCGGCCGGCGTGCCGATCAGCGCCATGATCTTCGGCGGACGGCGCTCGACCAATGTGCCGCTGGTCGTGCAGTCGCTGAGCTGGGCGTTCGGCGTCTATGCCGGGGCTACCATGGGCTCGGAGATGACGGCGGCCGCTTTCGGCAATATCGGCGAGGTGCGCCGCGATCCGATGGCGATGCTGCCGTTCGCCGGCTACCACATGGCGAGCTATTTCAATCATTGGCTCGACATGGGTCGGCGGATCGGTTTCCCGCCGCGCATCTTCAACGTCAACTGGTTCCGCAAGGACAAGGACGGCAAGTTCCTGTGGCCGGGCTTCGGCGACAATATGCGGGTGCTGAAATGGGTGGTCGAACGCGCCAACGGCACCGCGCGTGCGCTCGAAGGGCCGCTCGGCTATGTGCCGACCTACGACGACATCGACTGGCGCGGGCTCGACTTCTCGCGCGAACAGTTCCATGCGCTCATGTCGGTCGACAAGGCCGAATGGATGAAGGAGATCCTCGGCCACGAGGAGCTGTTCATCAAGCTTTACGACCGCCTGCCGAAGGAGCTGTTGTTCGTGCGCGAACTCCTGCTCTCCGGCCTGTGGCGCTCGCCCGACCACTGGGCGCTGCCCGACTACGCGAATAATAATTAGCGCATTTTTCGGCGAAGTGGGAACCGGTTCGCCGCAGAAAATGCGTCCACTCAAGGACAACCAGAGCGAATTCCGATTCCATTGGAACGGAATTCGCTCTAGCGCACGGCGCACGCTTTCCCTCCCCCGCGCGGCGGGGGAGGGGAACCGCCTGCCAGGGCGGTCGAGGAGCGTCCAGCGCGCCGCAAAATCGTTCTTGATGTCTTCACCGGGCCGGCGCAAAGCGCCGTGACCGGTGATCCATTTTTCGCGGCGAGCTTTTTTCTTCGTCACCGCCGGGCTTGACCCGGCGGTCCATGTCACCCCCTACCGCGTCGCTGCAGCCAAGCCTGCGCAGGCTGCGCAAGCTTGCCTGCGACGCTCCCTCCCCCGCTTGCGGGGGAGGGTTGGGAGGGGGCCTCCTGTGCGCGTTGCATTTATTGCCCTGGCCGCCGACGCAAGACGCCGGTTTCGTCGACTTTGCGCAGCGCGGCGAGCTCGGCTTCGGTCGGCTCGGGGATGACATGCGCGTGCGCAGACACCTTCAAGTCCCAGCCCGTGTTGGCCTTGATCTCCGAAATCCTGGAGAACGGATACCAGGCATCGAGTTCGAATTCTTTCGTGTCGGGATGCGGGCGCAGGATGCCCAAGGTGGTGACGATCGCCGCCGGGCCGCCCCCGCTCAAGCCGCGGCGCATGCGCGCATCGCCGCCGTCGAGATAGCCCGGCGAACTGACATAGCTGACGCGTTCTGCGAACCGCTTGCGCTCGTGGGCGACCATGATGAGGTAGCGCTTCGCCCCGCAGGCGATATCATTCGCGCCGCCGGCGCCGGTCAGACGCGTGCGGGGCGGTCGGTAGACAGTCCCGATATCGCCGTCCCAGATTCCTGTCGTATTGACATTGCCGAACTTGTCGACCTGCGCCGCGCCGATGATTCCGACGTCGCAGCGACCCGACGCGACCAGGCAGCCGAGCGCGTCAAGCGCCGAGGTGAAACTCGTCGCATTGGTCGAAATGCGGTTGCACTCGATTCCCCAGGGAAGGCCGCCGACCGGGGTCGCACCGTAAACGCCGCCCTCGGTCATCGCGCGCACGTTCGGGGCGTGGAAGGCCTTGGCGAAATAACCCGCCAGCATCGCCAGGCCGACGCCGAAAATGGCGATTTCGCCGTCGCGAATCTCGCGACCGGCGGCGATCGCCATCATTTCTTGTCGCGTGAAGCCGTCCGGTTCGGGCATGGTCACGCCGTCTCGCGGGCGTCGTGCAGCCGGGCGATGTCCTCGTTCGACAGAATCCATTTGCGATAAGGATCGAGCAAGAAGCTCGTCGAGCTCGCCCGCAACGTGGCGCGGCGTTCGTCGCCGATCAGGGCGAGATAGCCGTCGAGGTCGCTATAGCCGTCGACATAGTCGCGGATATAAGCGGCGGTTCCTTCGGCGGTGGCGAACGCCTCGTTCATCAGCGTCATATGCGCTTCGTCGAGGTCATACATGCCGGGCGAGCTCTGCGGCCAGGCCGCGAATGGCCAATGCACCACCGCGTCGACCACGATGTCCGGAATTCGCACCAGGTTCGGAAACTGGCGCATGCAATCGGTGTGCACGATCGCGTCCGCGACAACGACGACGCGCTTGGCGGCGCGGGAGAGCTCGAATCGGCTCCACTCGGTGCCGAGCATGATGCAATTTCCGAGCGGGTCCGCGAGCGTCACGTGAATGGCCGCAAGATCAGGTTTGAGCGGGCTGAAGACGCCGATCTCGCGCCCGGTGAAGGGATCGACGACGGTCGGGATTTTGCTCCGGCTTGGATAGTCGTGCGGCGCAAACGCGCTTCGGTATTGCAAGTCTGAGCCGACATTGACGGTGGCGGGAACGAACGGCCAATTGAGCGCACCGCCGAGAAGACGAAGCGGCATCGAGAGATTGGAATAGTCCTCCAGGAGCAACCGCCCGCTTTCGACCGCGCGGCGCAATCCGTTGGCAAGGCCGAACACTTCAAGGCCGGAGAAGCCGCACTCGGCCCGGCTCACGGCGCCGGCGGCGGCGAGTAGATTGAGTTGCTGGCTGTTGCAGTGGAAGACGGCATGCAGGTCGGTCCGCTTCTGCCGCAGCAGCTCGCGGCCGAACACGATGGCGTCCGAGCCGATCGGCAGCGCCGCGCCGCTCGCGTACTGCATCCCGTCGAACGCATAACGACGCACCGCCTCGGCGAGCGTTATGAGCTTCGAATGCCCGGCCGGGGTCACCGGGCGGTGATTGAGGGGCGTTTCGGTCGGCATGATCTTAAATTATTGCTCGGGACGGTTGGCATAAATCGCGGCTCGCCAGAGCGGTATACTCGATCCTGAGCAGACCTTCGGCAACCGTGCCGTAGTCAAAATGGTCAGCGGCTGTCGGCGGCTTGAGGCGCCGGACATTGTCGACGCCGACGCCCTCGAACGGCAGCCGAATCTCTGGCTGGAGGTCGAGCTCGAAAACGCCCCTGGAACTCTGTCGCTGCCGCCCGCACCTCACACGTGCTGGCCGCCATTGATGTGGATTTCCGCCCCGTTCACATAGGACGAGGTGTCGGTGCACAGCACGTAGACGATTTTCGCCACTTCGTCGGGGGTGCCGAGCCGCTGCATCGGAATCTGCGCGACGATCTTGTCGGTGCCGGGCGACAGAATGGAGGTGTCGATCTCGCCCGGGGCGATCGCATTGACGCGCACGCCGCGGCGGCCGAAATCGGCGGCCATCTCGCGCGTGAGCGCGGCGAGCGCCGCCTTCGAGGTGCCGTAGGCCGAGCCCGCAAAGGGATGCACATGCGAGCCGGCGATCGAGGTAACGTTGACCACCGAGCCCTTGGCCTTCGCCAACTCGTCGATGAGCCCACGCGCCAGCATGATGGGGGCGAAGAAATTCACCTGAAACACCTGCTGCCAAGTCTCCAGCGTCGTCTCCAGCGTGCCGAGACGCTTGCCGTCGGCGCCCTTGGGCGAAATGCCCGCATTGTTGACCAGCGCATTGAGCTCGCCGGCATCGAGACGCCGCTTCACCTCGTCGATCGCATGCAGCGTGCTTGCGGGGTCGGCGAGATCGACTTGGATGTGGTCTTGCGCGCCTCCCTCCCATGGGCAGTTCTCCGGGAAGGGATGACGCGAGCAGGCGATCACCCGCCAGCCGGCCGCCTGAAAGCGCTTCACCGTCGCGTGGCCGATCCCGCGGCTTGCGCCCGTCAACAGGAGGATTCGGCGCGGTTGGTTGGATATCGGGGCGGACATGGGTCTGGCCGTGGTCGCTGTCGATGCCGCGGCATGCGGCGTCGTCATTCAAGGATAAAGTCGGGTCTTGGTCCAGGGCGCGTCCGGGCGGTCGCGGGTGAAGGCGATGCGATCATGCAGCCGGAACGGACGGTCCTGCCAAAACTCGATCACTAAGGGTTGCAAGCGATAACCGCGCCAGTGCGGCGGACGCGGCACCGCGCCGGTAAGGTGCTTGGCCGTGTAGTAGGCGACCGCCTTCTCGAAGGCGAGACGGCTCTCGAGCGGGCGCGACTGCTGGCTCGCCCAGGCGCCGATCTGCGACATGCGCGCGCGGCCTGCGAAGTAGGCGTCGGCTTCCGTGTCAGACACAAAGAAAACTTCGCCGCGCAGCCGCACCTGGCGCTGCAGCGACTTCCAATGGAACGCGAGCGCAGCCCGCGGATTGGCGGCAAGCTCGTGTCCCTTCTCGCTTTGCTCATTCGTGTAGAAGACGAAGCCGCGCTCGTCGAAGCCCTTGAGCAGCACCATGCGCACATTCGGCAGGCCATCGGGGCCGACAGTGGCGAGCGCCATCGCATTGGCGTCGGCAGGCTCGCTCCGGTTGGCCTCGGCAAACCAATGAGCAAATAACCTTAACGGCTCATCGGCCTTGGTGAAATCACCGATCGTTAACCCGGTCTGTTGTTCAATCGGAGGCGCTTCAGACATTTTGTGGAGTTCCTCGTGGCGGGTTCAGCGCAAGGCCTTGCGTTCCGCCGGCGCGGCTACAGGACTTGGGGATCGGTTCGTTCATGGCGGCCGATGGCCTCACGACTGTCGCTCTGCGCGGCGCTGATTGGCGTCGTCGCCGGAGGGTGTAGCTTCTCTTATCAGTTGGGGTCGCTCCTCGAAAATGGCGAGGACAAGTCCAAACAGGCCGCTGACGCCGCGCTTCGGCCCGAGGCGACAGCTTCTGACGCGAGCGAGGAGGATTTGGCCCCGGCGCGCACCGCCGTCGCGGACGCGCTTGCCAAAAACGGAACCGCGAAGAGCGCCACATGGGAGAATCCCGCGACCGGCGCCCGTGGCACGATCACGCCAATCGCCGCCGCCGCCAAACGGGACGCCTGTCGCCACTTCCTTGCGAGCTATGTCCATGGCCGCAACGAGACCTGGCTCGAAGGGGAGGCGTGCCGGGGCCGCAATGGCCGTTGGGAGGTGCGCCGGCTCGCGCCCTGGAAGCGGACATGACCGGAAACTCTGCGCCGCACGCTTGCTTTTGCATTGCGAAAGCGCCTGATTCTTCCCACATTTCCGAGTGAACGGGCATCAGGAAATACGCTCGGGTGGGAGTTCAGGAACGATGCGCGACCCTTATGAGGTCTTGGGTGTGCCGCGAACGGCGGACGCAAGCGCGATCAAAAGCGCCTATCGGAAGCTTGCGAAGAAACTACATCCCGATTCCAACAAGAATGACCCCAAGGCCGCCATGCGCTTCGCCGAGGTGAACTCGGCCTATGAGATCGTGGGAGACGAGAAGAAGCGCAAGCAGTTCGACGCGGGCGAGATCGACGCGGAGGGCAAGCCGCGCTTCCAGGGTTTCGAAGGGTTCGGCGCGCATCCGGGCGCGGGCGCGGGCGCGGGTCCGGGGGGCGCTCATTTCGAGACTTTCACCTGGGGGCCGGAAGGGATGCGGCGCAGTTCCGGGGGCCACGAGGGCGGCGCCGGAATGGGCGGCTTCGAGGACGTGCTCAAAGATATGTTCGGGCTCGGTGGCGGTGGACGCGGCCGGCGCGGCAGGGGCGGCGGGCCGCAACATTTCGAGGCGGAGGGCTTTACCGAGCCTCCGCCCGTGGGGCGCGACGTCGAAGTCCCGGTCACCATCACGCTCGCCGAGGCTGCTAAGGGCGGCGCCCGCCGGGTGCACCTGCCGACCGGCAAGGATGTCGAGGTGAAGATCCCGGCGGGGCTCTCGGATGGCCAGCAGATCAGGTTGAAAGGGCAGGGCCTGCCGGGTCCGGGTACCGTCGGCGACGCGCTCATCACCATTACCATCGCGCCGCACCCGCTGTTCGAGCGGGATGGCAACAATCTGCGGGTGGAGCTGCCGCTCACGCCCTACGAAGCGATCCTCGGGGCGAAGGTGCGGGTGCCGACCCTCGACGGCGCGGTCGACCTGGCGGTTCCGGCCGGCACCGGCAGCGGCCGCACCTTCCGCCTCAAGGGCAAGGGGCTGGCGGCCAAGCGCGGAACCGGCGATCTCCTCGTGAGCGTGCGCATCGTTTTGCCTGAGAAGAGCAACCCCGAGCTCGATGAACTGATGCGCAAGTGGCGCGACGAGAGGCCGTACGATCCGCGCAAGGGGATGGGGTAAGCCGCGTTGCCGAAGCACGCCGCCTGCTGGGCGGGCCGCCGCGTTTTTGCGGGGCTCTCTCCTATGCAGCGTGCCGCTGCCGCTTAACTTGAAGACCCGGATTCCCTGTGCCATAGGGGGCGGCCGGCCAGAGTCCGGCGAAATCGAGGAAAGTCATGCCGGATTCCGTGGGGCTGTTGCGCGGCAAGCGCGGCCTGATCTTGGGGGTTGCGAACAACCGGTCGATCGCGTGGGGCATCGCCAAAGCGGCGCGCGCGCAAGGCGCCGAGCTTGCCTTCACCTACCAGGGCGACGTGCTCAAGAAGCGGGTCGAGCCGCTCGCGCGCGAGGTCGGCGCCCACCTCGTCGGCCACTGCGACGTGACCGAGCCGGCGACCCTTGACGCCGTTTTTCAGGCCGCGGGGAACCTGTTCGGTGCGGTCGACTTCGTCGTGCACGCCATCGCTTTCTCCGACAAGGACCAGCTCGACGGGCGGTATATCGACACGACCGAAGACAACTTCGTGAAAACGATGGTGATCAGCTGCTACTCGCTGACGGCGGTGGCCCAGCGCGCGGAGAAGCTGATGCCGAACGGCGGCTCGCTGCTCACGCTCACCTATTACGGCGCAGAGAAATGGATGCCCCATTACAACGTGATGGGCGTCGCCAAGGCCGGGCTCGAAGCATCGGTGCGCTATCTCGCCGCCGATCTCGGCGAAAAAAATATCCGCGTCAACGCGATCTCTGCGGGACCGATCAAGACGCTTGCCGCCGCCGGCATCGGCGATTTCCGCTATATCCTGAGATGGAACGAGCTGAACTCGCCGTTGCGACGGACCGTCACGATCGAGGAGGTCGGCGACACCGCCGCTTATCTCCTCTCCGATCTCTCGCGCAGCGTCACCGGAGAAATCCACCACGTGGACGCCGGCTATCACGTGGTCGGCATGAAGCGGCCCGATGCGCCGGACATTGCGGTGGTTCGCGACTAAGCGAATTCCGTTCCAATCGAATCGTTATTCGCGCTAGTTTTCTTTTGGTGATCGCATTTTCTGCGGCGAACCGGTTCCCACTTCGCCGGAAAATGCTCTAAGCCACTGTCCCTTGGCGCGAGGCTTGCCCGCTGCGGCGATCGCCGTGAAACCGACCGAGATCCGTCGGGAGGGTCATGCCGCATAAAGGAAAAAGGGCCGACAATCGTCAGCCCTTTCTCTATCCTTTCGCGCTTCCGCCGCTTAACGCAGGCGTTGTCGCGCAATTGATCTGCGTTGCGCAGAAAAAGTTATTTCTTCTTCTTGGCCTTCTTCGCCATCGTCTCATCCTCCATTGTGCTCGGCCCCGGGGGGTGAAAACCGTCCCTCACCGACGCCCAAACCTATATCCGATCGGAGCCCGCACCGCAATCGAAATATTGCAAAAAGTGCTTATTTTTCAGTATCTTAACAGATGTTCAGGTTGACCTGAAGAAAGGTTCACGCCGATGAATGGTGGTTCAAAAAGCGATGCGCAAACCCGCTTCTAAGCGGCTTGCGCCGGCGCCGTCCGTTCCATCGGCGGCGCTGCCAGCCGCACGAGGCGATCCCGTTTGACCACCCGGTCGGCTCAGAGTACGAAGCCACGATCAAGAGCAAGACGTATGTCCTACAACACGTTCGGCCACAGCTTTCGCGTGACGACCTTCGGCGAAAGCCATGGGCCGGCGATCGGTTGCGTCGTTGACGGGTGCCCGCCGCGCATTCCGCTGCACGCAGCCGACATCCAGCGCGAGCTGGACCGCCGCCGGCCAGGCCAATCGCGTTTCACGACGCAGCGGCAGGAGCCTGACAAGGTGCGCATTCTCTCCGGCGTGTTTGCCGACGCGGGCGGGGAGGAAGTCACCACGGGTACGCCCATTGCGCTCTTGATCGACAATGTCGACGAGCGCTCGAAGGACTATGCGGAGATCAAGGACAAGTATCGCCCAGGGCATGCCGATTTCACCTACGACATCAAATACGGCCTGCGCGACTATCGCGGCGGCGGGCGCGCCTCCGCACGCGAGACCGCAGCGCGCGTAGCGGCGGGCGCGATCGCGCGTAAGGTGGTGCCGGGCCTGTCCGTTCGCGGGGCCCTCATCCAAGTGGGGCGTCACCGGATCGATCGCGACCGCTGGGATTGGGCCGAGGTCGAGCGCAATGCCTTCTTTTGCCCGGATCAGAAGATGGCGGCGGTCTTTGCCGATTTCCTCGACGAGGTGCGCAAAAAAGGCTCGTCAATCGGGGCGGTGGTCGAGGTTGTCGCCGAGGGCGTGCCGCCGGGCCTCGGAGCGCCGGTCTACGGTAAGCTCGACGGCGACCTCGCCGCGGTACTGATGGGCGTCAATGCGGTCAAGGGAGTCGAGATTGGCGCGGGCTTCGCCGCGGCCGAGCTGTCCGGGGAAGAGAATGCCGACGAGATGCGCCGAGGCAACGATGGCAAACCGCTCTTTCTTTCCAATAACGCCGGCGGCGTGCTAGGCGGTATCTCGACTGGCCAGCCGATCGTTTGCCGTTTCGTGGTCAAGCCGACATCATCGATTTTGACGCCGCGCGCGACAGTCGATCGTTACGGTGCCGAGACCGAGATCGTCACCAAAGGCCGGCACGACCCCTGCGTCGGCATCCGCGCCGTGCCGGTCGGGGAGGCGATGGTCGCTTGCGTGATCGCCGACCACTTTCTGCGCCAGCGTGGCCAAGTCGGCGACACGCTGTCCTGGCCCTTCGCGTCCGAGTATGATCAAAAGGAACAGACGCCGCAAAGGCGCATCGAAGCAACGGAATGAACGCTCCCGATTCCCACGATTCCGTCGAGGCCGCCATCGCCGCTTTCGCCCGCGGCGAGTTGGTGATCGTCACCGACGATGACGATCGCGAAGACGAGGGCGATCTGTTCGTTGCGGCGTCCTTGTGCACGCCCGAGAAGATGGCCTTCATCATCCGCAATACCTCGGGAATTGTGTGCGCGCCCCTGTCGGTGGAGCGGGCAAAGCAGCTGCATCTCGATCCGATGGTGGCGCTGAACGATGCGCCGCTGGGCACGGCGTTCACCGTGTCAGTCGACGTGCGGCACGGTCTCACCACCGGCATCTCGGCGGAGGAACGCACGAACACGGTGCGCGCGCTCGCCAATCACAACAGCGCTGCATCGGACTTCGTGCGTCCCGGTCATGTTTTCCCGCTGGTTGCCCGCGAAGGCGGCGTGCTCATGCGCTCCGGCCATACCGAAGGCTGCATCGACATGTGCCGGCTCGCAGGCCTGCCGCCGGTCGGCGTGCTCGCCGAGCTGATGAACGACAATGGCAGCGTGATGCGTGGGCCCGAGGTGGCGGCCTTCGCCGAAAAGCACGGGCTCAAGCGCATCTCGATCGCCGACCTCATCGCCTATCGCCAGGCGCGGGAGAAGCTTGTCGAGCGCATCAGCGAGTTCACGGTAACGACCGATATCGGCGCGCTGCGCGGCTACGCCTACGTTACGCCGTTCGACGCGGTCCATCACATGGCGCTTGTTTACGGCCGCGTCGGCGATGGGAAGAACATGCTGACGCGGCTGCACCGCGCCAATATGTTGCGCGACATTTTTGGCGGCGCTCAGATGGTGCACGAGTCCCTGCGCCGGTTTAAGGACGAGGGGCGCGGCGTGCTTGTGTTCCTGCGCGATGGAACGGTCGGCGTGCCGGTGTCGGAACTGCCGCAGAACGGCGAGCCGGCGTCGGCGGCGCTGCGATCGCATCAATGGCGCGAGATCGGACTGGGCGCGCAGATTCTAAAAGATCTCGGTATCTCGTCGATCAAGCTCCTGACGTCGGGCGAACACCGTTATGTCGGGCTTGCCGGCTTCGGCATCGAGATCGTGGAGACCGAACTGATCGGCGGATAAGGTTTCGTCGGCGCGACCGCGGCCGCGCCGGTTCCGCAATCGTGATGTCTGCGCCTTTTGTCCGCCATTTTGCCTGTGCGACCATCGCCGCACTGAGGCGGTGCGCGCGGTGGTGGCGTATAGCGGCATGCGATACGACTTACGAACGGTGGTTTTAGCGGGGTTGGCCGCGCTCGCAGCCGGCGCCGTGGCTGGCCTCGCTGCGCCGGCGCTGCGGCGCGCCGAGATTCCGGCCGACGCGGCCGACACACCGTCGATGTCGAGCTCGTGCTTGCGGTCGACATTTCCTATTCGATGGATACCGACGAGCAGGCCTTGCAGCGCGAGGGCTATGCCGCGGCGCTGACCTCGCCCGAGTTCCTCAATGCGGTGAGACAAGGCCTGCATGGCAAAATCGTTGCGACCTATGTCGAGTGGGCCGGCGCAGCCGAACAGAAGATCGTCGTGCCATGGCGGGTGATCGAGGATCGCGAGAGCGCCGAGAACTTCGCCCACGAAATCGCCAACACTCCCTACCGCCGCGCCTACCGGACCTCGATTTCCGGCGTGCTGCAATTCGCGGCGCCGTTGTTCGCGCAGAGCGGCCAACGCGGCCTGCGGCGCGTCATCGACGTGTCGGGCGACGGCGCCAACAATCATGGGACGCCGGTGACGATGGCGCGGGACGAAGTGCTCGCCGGCGGCGTCACCATCAACGGGCTGCCGATCATGCTCAAGCGGCCGTCGTCCGCCAGCATGGATATCGAGAATCTCGACGTCTATTACGAGGATTGCGTGATCGGCGGGCCGTCGGCCTTCGTCATCCCGATCCATGATCGCGCGCAGTTCAAGGAGGCGACCCGCACCAAGCTCGTCCTCGAAGTGGCGGGCCGTTCGCCGCTTGCCCGCGTCGCACAGGCCTCCGCCGAAGCGCCGCGCATCTCCTGCCTGATCGGCGAACGCTTGTGGCAACAGCGCTGGGGCGGCAATCCCGATTTCAATTGAGCGCGGGGTCGAGTTTTTCCGCAAGGCGAGAAACGAAGCATGATCCTGTTACGGGACCAAAAGTTCGGCCCCGCCCAAGGTCGATAGCTTTTTCAGATCTGCCGTATGTTGCTATTCCAGCGCTTCGAGAACCCATCGCCTCTCAAAGGGAGTTAGGCGTCCTCCATCGTTATGAGCCGCCTCAATCAGACGCTCTCGTAAAGTATCGATCGAGTCATCACGCTGGATAAACCGCTCTGAAATTTGGACAGGAATGCCTTGTTCGTCGAGATTCTTAAGCACCTCTGCTCTGAACCATCGTGGCATTTCGGCTACGAACAAGCTGTAGTTCGTTGCCGGGTTCAATCGCTTTGCGAAAAGCTCAATAACCGACAAAAGTTGTGGAAGCCCATACTCACACGCTCTCAAGAACCGAAATACGCCATCTTGGCCGCTTGTGTCTCCTCGATAGGAGGCACTGTGCCAGCGAAAGAACCCCTTCAGTGTCGCATTAGACCGCAGCCTTCTGAGATAAAGTTCAAGTTGAGCCCCGCTTCTTAGCCCGAACTGGCCCGGTCTTTGTACTTCACAAATGACTTTGCAAACCGCCAGCAACTCTCGATAGTCTGGATAACCGGACCAATGCATTCTCGCACCGCTACGAGACGCGGCTTCAGTATGCTGTTTGAGCACTAGCGCATCTTCGAGGCCCACGGATGATGCAAGACGAAGCTCGTCCGGCCTTAGTTGCATCGCTTCCGCTAGTCCGGCTAAACGTTCATTAATCGCCGGTGATGTGTCTTCCTCTGAGATGTGAACCATCAATTCATCAGGAACCTCATCGAGGTCTCCAAATAATGGTGGTTCAACTTCAATTTCTTGCTGCGCTGGCGGCGCATGAAACAAGTACACGGATCCTACGTGATGCTGTCCCAGCCGACCTGCGCGGCCCCGAATGTTCGAAAACGTGAAGAAATCGTAATTCTTACGATCAATCCTTTTATCAAATATGAGGACCGACTTTGCCGCCGTATTAACTCCTTCTATAAGGGTTGAGGTACAAATCAGGATCGGAAGCTCGCCCGTATTGAACATACGAACGAAATGCGATGCCATCGCGCGGGGAATACGCCCATGATGAACAGCTATTCCCGAAGCGACAACTTTACTCAATTCCCAGTTCTCACCGAAATTTTCATCGATCCATTCTGAGAAGTCCGTCACCGACGCAAAGGGCGGCCCCTCAGCGAGTTGTGCCGCGAGCTGATTAGCGCGGTCGGGTGCTGAAATAAAAACAAGGGCCAGCCAATTTTGTGGTCGCCTCAATTCTTCGGCGAGCCGCAGTTCTTTGTTTTCGACGCCCCGGAGATCAAACGTATCTACCGCGACAGTCGAGAATCGCGTTTGTAAAAACTCAAACCTCCACCGCGTATCCGCCGAATAGCGAACCGTCTCAATGTTCGGTCCAAGAAAGAAGAATTGGTTCGAACGTCGAAGTAACTGATATACAGCTGCGTTCAATGTCAGGCTGCGATCATCCTGACGAGAAGGGTCTAGCTTGTAGAATTCGTCGACAACTGCCAAATCCAAACGACCCAGGTCTGGCCGGTTCAGTAACCGCTCCTGCGTCCCAAGAAAGATAACGCTTCCCTCTTGGGGTGCGGGCTGTGAGTGGTACATCACAAGCGAGAACCGTCTGGCGAAACGCCTTTCTATTCGTCGTCGGAATTCATCGAGCAACGCGATTGTGGGAAGTACGATTGCTACACGCCTATACCGGCCAGAGGCAAGAAGTGCATCAATTAAGATGCTTTTGCCAAAACTTGTCGGTGCACTGAGGATAAGGTTTCGTCCCGCAAGTAATGTGTTCAGTGCGGCGATCTGTTCTCGGTGAAGCGTGATGCCGTCCAGTTCATCCAACGTTACTGCTTCGGCAAGGATTGCATCGCGTTCGTCCGAAACTTCCTTATCGATATAGTTCCAAAGCCCGACAGCTCGCGCGAGAGCGCTAAAGACTTCCCGATAGCCGGCCAGCTCGGGGTGGGTTTCCAGCAATTGAGCTAAACGAGAGACGACATTAAGCACCACTGGATCATCAATCTCGCGCTCTTGAATATCTCGAGCCGTCTCTTGAATGATAGTGAATACCTGCCCCTTGAGCGCATCGCCCTCAAGGCGTTCTATCTCATGCCATTGCGCTTGAGAGACGGTCATTGGAGACCCTTTAGTTTAGCATCGAATGCGTCGACCAAGCTAGCTTTATTGCCGAGAGGTACGTACAACAGAACCACTCGTATTTTTTTCGTTAGCCCCGACTTTTCCAACCGCTTTCGAAGCAATTCAAACTCTGGTCCGAGGGCCGCTTTGTATGAATCGGTGATTTGATTAGCTGCTCCACAAGCCTTGCTGTTGGAGAATATGCCAATCACGAAAACGCCTGCCGCGATGAATTTGTCGAGGCTCGTTTTCAGCTCAAACAGCCCCATAAGTTCATCATAATGGGGCGTCGTCTTTGGGATTTGCGGTCCGAGCAGGAGCTTCTGTCCTTTAAGGAATCCCTGATCGAGATGCTGCGTGACTGACTTCAGGGCTTCCGCGATAGCGTCGTTGGTATCAGCGTAAAGCTTAGATTCGCCGAACCAAAGCTCCACGCCGCCTGCGGCTGGAAACCGGGCATGTACCAAGTCGAACGCCTTCACAACATCATTGGATGCGCTCTTGTAAAAGACGCGAGGCGAAATCGGTAGCGTGTCGAAGTAGTCACGGCAAATCGCATGAAGCGCTATCTCGCCCGCCTCTCCCCGCTTCGTGTATTTTTCGCTCGTATAAACCCGCACAGCAGCTTCGCGGAGCTTGACGTAAATATTGGCGTGCGTGACGGCCAGCTCATCCTCCGGCAAGGCGTATTCGGGGAGCCACTCGATAAGGTGCTCCGCGAACGGGACGCAGCGCCAGGCATTCAGCTCGAAGCCCGCGCAGCAGATGCTTCGCACTGGATTTCCACTCTCATCAAAATAGAGCCGAAGGCTTATCCCGCTGACTCCGGGCCTACGAAATATGGTGACATGCGGCGCGTCGTGGCATAAGAACAAATAGCGAACATTCTTTCTGCCACGAGGTCGCGCCATGGTTGGTTTCCCCACGTCGCTTGTTGATTTTCAACGTCGCTTTCCTGATGAGGCCGCCTGCGGGGCGTGGCTGTTCGAGGCGCGTTGGCCCACGGGCTTTCGCTGCCCGGCCTGCGATCACGACAAGGCCTGGCCGCACGGGGGAAAGGCTTTCACCTACGAATGCGCCGCCTGCGGCAGGCAAACCTCCGTCACGGCGGGGACGATCATGCACGGCTCGAAGCTTCCTCTGACCGTCTGGTTCTGGGCCGCCTATCTGATGGCCACCCACTCCAACGGAATTTCGGCGCTGCAGTTGCAGAGGCTGCTTGCGCTGGGCTCCTATAAGTCGGCTTGGCTGTTGTGCGCCAAGCTGCGGCGGGCCATGGTCGCGCCTGCCCGCGCGCTCCTGGCTGGGATCGCCGAGATCGACGAGACAGAAATCCCCTTGCGCGCCAAGGACGATCCAATCAGGGGTGGCGGCGGTCGCTCGTCCCAGAGCAAAATGCTCGTCGCCGGCGCGGTCGAAGTCGCTGACGGCGCGCCCGGCCGCATTCGCCTCGCAACAATCCAGGACTTTTCCGCCGCCACGCGGCACGGTTTTGTCGCCGCCAACCTGGCTCGAGGCGCAACCATCAAAACCGATGGATGGGCAGCCTATCCAGGCGTGCCCAACGTCGCTCACGATCCCCATGTCGTCGGCAACATGGCTGCCCATATCGTGCTGCCGTGGATCCATCGCGTCTTCTCCAACTTGAAGACTTGGGCGCTCGGCGTCTACCACGGCCTGCGAAGGAAACATCTCCAAAGCTATCTCGACGAATTCGTCTTCCGATTTAACCGCCGTCGCACGTGTCACGCCGCCTTTCGCTCGCTACTCTCCATCGGCCTTATAACCAAACCCATTACCTACGAAATGTTGATCCGACCGGAATTGCGGCATAAGCCTTTAGAGCCGTTCCAGAAAGCGCTTTGGTTTGTGTGCGTAGACGGTCAATACAACTAATCCCTAACGCGATTCGTAAGCATACAGGATATTCCCGGTTGCAAAAAACGCAACCGCTGGTTCCGCGGAGGACTTCAGCCCGTCGACGCCATTTGGAAACAGCAGGATGAGGAACTTGTCTCAGGAATTGACCCGAGGCGGTCAGATCGCCACGTGACGGCCGAGCTCGACGACGTTGTCGACGGGAAGCCGGAAGAAACCTGTGACGTGGACGGCGTTGCGCTCCATCATGGCGAACAGCTTTTCCTCCCAGGCTGGAAGGCCCTTTCCATCCTCGCGGCGAACAACCGTTTCGTGCCCGACGTAGTAGGTGACATCGGCGAGGTCGACCGCACACCCGCGATCGCGCGCTTGGGCGAGGAGCGCCGGGATGTCGGGCCGCTCCATGAAGCCGTAATGCGCGGTCGCCCGCCAGACACTCGGTGCGATCATGGCCACGGAAAGGCGTTCGGAATCCGCGATCCACGGAACCGAATCGACCAAGACCCTGAGTGCCAGAACATGCTCATGGAGGGCGCGATTCTGTTTCACGTGCCATACCATCGCGGGCGGCGTGTCGCGCACCGTTCGGGTCAGGAAGACCGCGGTTCCTGGGACGCGGGGAATCTTCCGGGCCTCAACGGAAGCCATGAACTCGTCGATCGGAACAAGCCGTTCGCTGAACGCTTGCGCGATCGCAAGCGAGCCGCGATGCCAGATGAGCATGATCCCGTAAACGCACGCGGCGAGCAGGAGGGGAACATAACCCCCCTCCAGCACCTTATCGAAGTTCGCGACAACGAAGGCGGAATCCACGCAGATGAAGACGCCGGCGACCGCGGCCGCCAGGGGCAGGCGCCAGCCCAACACCTCGCGCATCGCGATAAACAGCAGCGCGGAGGTCATCAGCATGGTCGCAGAGACTGCGATGCCGTAAGCGGCGACAAGATTGTCAGATTTGCCGAACCCGATGGCCAACCCGAGCGTCACCACCATCAGAAGCCAGTTCACAGCCCCGACATAGATCTGGCCGTATCCCTGCGCCGAGGTCTGCGTAATCCGCAGTCGCGGCAGCCAGCCGAGCTGGATCGCTTGCCTGGTCATGGAAAACGCCCCGGTGATGATCGACTGGCTCGCGACGACGGTGGCGACCGTCGCGAGCGCCACCATGGGGATCAGCAGCGACTCGGGACACAGCCGGTAGAAGATATTCTCAGAAATCGGCGCGCCTTCGAGCACGAAGGCGGCCTGGCCAGCGTAATTCAAGACGAGGCTAGGAAACACGACGCCGGACCATGCGAGCCGAATCGGACGCGATCCGAAATGGCCCATGTCGGCATAGAGCGCCTCTGCGCCGGTCACGCATAGGAATACGCCGCCCAAAACCAGGAAGCTCGCGTACCCGTTCGAGAACAGATAGCGCAGCCCGTGAACTGGATTGATGGCCGCGAGAACTGAAGGATGACGAACAATTCCCCAGATGCCAAGCACGGCTATCACGGAGAACCAAACGGCCATGATAGGACCGAACGCCTTGCCGATCCACGCCGTGCCGCGCGGCTGCACCATGAACAGCGCGACTAAGATAACGACGGCTGACGGCAGCACATACGGCTGGAAGGCGGGCGTTACGATGTTGAGGCCTTCGAGTGCAGAAAGAACCGATATCGCAGGAGTTATCGCTCCATCGCCATAAATCAGCGCGGCGCCGAACAGGCCGAGCGCGACGATCGCCGGCCGCTGATGCCGCTTGACGCCCAACAGGGCCATCAGTGCAAGGACGCCGCCCTCACCGTCGTTGTCGATGCTCATGGCGACAGAGACGTATTTGATCGACGTGACGATCACTAATGTCCACAGAATGAGCGACAGGGCGCCGAGAACATCGTCGGGCGTGGGCGCGCCGCCCATAAGATTGAGAACGGTCTTGAACGTGTAGAGCGGGCTCGTGCCGATGTCACCGAAGACGACGCCAAGCGCGGCGAGCCCCAGGGCGGGGAGGCCCGTAGAAACCACCGGATCGGGCGTCCGCGGCTTAGCGTCGTCGTGATCGATGTCATTCATCGGGGAGCGTCTGGGGTTGGATGCCGTCTTGCAATGCGCTTGCACTCACCGAAAATCGAGCCGGTTGTCGGGTGGTGGCCAAGGGCGCCTACCGGCGGCATGATCATCCACTCGTGGTGTCTCATCACCAGCGTCTGACGATGTTTATATGACAGCCTTTGTTGTCCTGAAATTTATCCGCGAACAAACAGGGCTTGGACGACATTTTGGCGGTCTGATTTCGGGTCGGTGTGGTCTTGTGTGGCGGACTTGAGGTCGGAAATTGCCCCTAAAGCGATGCTTGAGCTTTCGCGGCGCGCTTAGCGCGGATATTCTGCCGAACAATGCGAGGATTCTGAAGTGAGACAAGATTCCGATGTTCTGATTGTCGGGTCAGGCCCCTTGGGGATCGCAGCGGCGCGACGCTTGGCCGAAAGCGGCCTGAAAGTTACGGTCGTCGAAACGGGATCGGCGATCACCGAGCCGCCCGGATCACATTTCCGCAACCAGGCGCGCTTTCGGCAGGACCCGGACAGCTTCTTCGCGGCGATCGACCGATACTTCTCACCGATCGCCGGCGATTTGCCGGGCGCCGCCGATTCATCGCTGGTCGGGGGGCAGGGTATTCTCTGGACTAACAACTGCCCGCGGGCGGCGGCGTTCGAGCGCTGGGATGCGATGACCGCCGATCAGTGGGAGCCAGCGTACCGTGCGGCGGAGGATATCCTTCAGGTCGTGCCAAACCCGACCGCTGCTTCGCGGACCGGCAGCGCGATACGGGACCGCTTGCAGGACCTGCTGGCCCCCGAGGAGCGTGTCATCCTGGGATTACCACTCTCCGGGGCGGTGCTGCCAGAAGGCGAGATCCATTTCATCGGACCATGGGATATCCTTGAAGCAGCAGCGCCAGCCGCGCGTGAGCGCATTGCGGTGCGGCCTGGCGTGCGGGTGACACGCCTGCGTTGCCGGGACGGCCGGGTGAGCGGCATCGAACTAGCGAGCCCCAATGATCACGTCGGCTTGGAAGCGCCAATCGTGCTGCTCGCGGGCGGCGCCGTCGGAACGGCGCGCCTCCTGCATCGCTCGGGCATCCGACCGAGCGCCCTCGGACAGGGGATTTCGTTTCATGCGCTGTTGTTTGGCCAGATCGTTTTGGATTCCGGCACATGTCCTCCCGCCGGCGAGAAGGACATCGCGCCGCGTCTTTGGATTCCACCAACCAGGGCGGCATGGTGGCATGTGCAGGTCTTGCGCGACACCTGTCCGCTACCAGCCGTCGAAGGCGTCGACAATCCCCACCGCCTATTGGAGTTCCAGGCATTCCTGCCCGTGGAGTTTCGCGAGGAGAACGCTTTGCTGATGGATGAAGGCGATCGCGCTGCGTTTCAATTCGCATTTTCCGAGCGTGATCGAGAGCGCATGCGTGCAATGGAAGCGGATGTGCGGCGGCTAGCGGGGTATCTCGGGCCGTGGCGGCGCGGGTGCGAGCCGACTTGGCTGCCGCATGGAATGGGACACCTCGTGGGTACCTGCCGCATGGATTGTCAGTGGTGGCCCGGCGTGACGGACCGCCACGGCAAAGTCCACGGCTTCGAAAACCTGTACCTATCTACCCTCGGCATGATCCCGGCGCCGGTGGCGGTGAATCCGACGCTGACGGCGCTAGCCCTGGCGCTGAACACCTGCGATGCGATCGCGGCCAACGCGTGAGTCTTGACGGAGCGCACCGCCGGGGGCGTAGCGAGGGCACATCGCGTTGTTGCTCGGGTGTCGGCTTTCGGCGAATTGCAAGGGGCCGCCATTGCGAAGAAATATTAGAAGCGCCACCCGAGCGTCGCGTAAGTCCGCTAAAGCGAATTCCGTTCCAATGGAATCGGAATTCGCTCTGGTTGTCTTTCAGTGGCCGCATTTTCTGCGGCGAACCGGGTCCCACCCCCGGATCAAGTCCGAGGGCATGCTTCGCCGGAAAATGCTCTAAGGAACAGAACCTTGTCATGAAGCGCGCGCCACAAGGAAGTGGCGGTTGTAGCTCCCCTTTGTATCGTGGTTTCCTTCCTCAACCAGTGTGAAGCCAGCGTCCGAAATCTCGCGCCTTAACGTGTCGCCCGTCAGCACCGTTAAGTAGGGCGCCTTTCCGATCAGCTGCAGAAGAGGCACCGCCACGCGAAGAAGAAGCGAGGCGTCACCGATGCACGGCGTCTTTGAGATGAACACCCCGTTGGGCCTGAGCAGCCGTCTGATTTGAACCAGCGCGGCCGGCACTTTCCGAAGCACATGCAGCGCATTGTAGCCGAGCACGACATCGAACGCGTTGTCCTCGTATCCAATGGTGTCGAGCGTGCCTTTCTCGAAGGTCACATTGGCGCATCCTGCAGCCGCGGCTCTCTCGCGAGCGATGGCAATCATTTCGCCGGATATGTCGATTGCCACGATGGAGGCCACCGACGGGGCAAGCTTCAGCGCCGTGCCGCCCGTGCCGCAGCCAAACTCGAGCACCTTGTCGGCCGGCCGCAGATAGCTGCGCGTGCGCTCTATTGACCGTTCATAGCCAGCCATATCCGTGATCGGAAGGGCCGCGTATTTCCGCGCCACGCGATTCCAGAATCGTTCATCACTGCCTACACTTGCCACGTTCATTGTTCCAATGCCTCGTCCGAAGAATATCTACGTGGTTTTTGGAACCACGCAGCCGAGGGCTGCGCCGAGGAGGGCAGCCGCTGCGATGAGCGCCAACACGGCGATGAAACCGCCCTCTGCAAAAGCGATCCCGCTGCAGGCGACGCCGGCGCTGCCGCTGAGAAAGGTGCATGCATTGATAATGCCGGAACCCTGGCCCGTTTGTTCCTGTGAGAGCACCGAAAGCGCCAGCCGCGGGGCCAAGGCGTAAGGCAGGGCCAGACCGCCGCCTATCCCGGCAAGTCCGATCACCAGGAGAACAGTTCCCCCTCCGGTGATGGCCGCGCCAACCATGACGCTCCCGATCGCGAGCAGCGCCATGCCACCGGTCATCGCACTGCGCAGCCCGACCCGCGCCGCGATGGCGGTAGCCGACAGGGCGAGCGCAAGCAGCGCCACGCTCAGCGGCACCAGCAACAGGCCAGCCTCGATTGCGTTGACGTCGAGTCCGTCTCTGCGCTGTGCATACAGATTGAAATAGAGCAACAGGCCCATGGTGCTGAACAAGGACAGCGAGCCGATCGCCACGCCCATCACGAATCCCCGCCGCTTGAAGAAACTCAGGTCGACGAGCGGCGCCTTGGCGCGCGACTCCACAACGAGAAGCAGGATAAGCGCCGCACCTGCTACCACGAACGGCCCAATGGCTGAAAGCGGCGCCGCTCCGGCATGGGGCACTGCCTGCAAGCCAAGCACCAATGAAACCATAAACGTTCCCGTCAAAAGGAATCCCAACCAATCGAAGCGTCTCCGTTGCGCCGTCGCCGAAGACATCGCCGCGCGGCCAGCGGAGGCCAGCCCGCCGATTGAGAGCACGATGAACGGGACAATGAGCCAGAAGACCATGCGCCAACCGAGATAATGGGTGAGCGCGCCGCCAACCAGCGGCCCAATGCTGAAGCCCAACATGAGGAAGCCGGTCCATGCGGCGATTGCGCGGGACCGGCGTTCCGCCGACGCGCCGGTCCCGACTGCGTCCAAAGTGCTGGGTACCGCGAAGGCCGCCGCAAGACCCTGCAGGGCCCGTCCAGCCAGCAGCTCGGTTTGACTTCCCGCCGCGCCAATGATGCAGGTCGCGATGGCGAGCAGCGCCATGCCAAAAATCGATGCGGGCAAGGCCCCGAACCGGTCCGCGGCGAGGCCGCCGGGCACGATACAGACTGCAGCGACGACCAGATAGGCATTGACCGCCCACTGCACGCCTGCGGCGCTGAGGGAAAGATCGGTCTGTATCGTCGGCAAGGCTGCCATGATTGCCGTGCTGTTGGCGCCGTTCGCCAACATCGCAAGATACGACGACCACAGCACCGTCGTAGGAACACTTTGCTCGCTCATGGCATCCCGTTGGTTGGAACGCACCGGTTGCCGGTGTCGGTCCTGGAGGTGAGGTGGACCGTGCGCGGAAGCACCTTATGCCAGAAATCGGCGTCCGATACCGCATTTTGCGTTCGACGATAGGCGGCGCAAGCCGGAAGCCGCCGCGACGAATTTTCTTAAGTCAGATGTGAATTCGTTCACAGCCGCCGTCGTCAGGCGCCGTGACAATAGTGTGACAGGTCCAGAACTCGGAGCCAGTTGGAGCCATTCGTAAGCCGATCGAACCGGGATCGGTCTGACCGGCAAGAGCGCTCCGCCTCCTTACTGAGCAAAGTGGGAGCGAGCCGAGCGATGATGACGATTAGAAATCTGCGTTTGATCGTCTGCTGCGCTGCCGCGCTGCTGGCGATGATTCCGAACGCATTGGCGACGGAAGGCAAGTTGATCGTGGCCACTGCGCAGCGCGGCGCCTGGGAGTCGGCTGCAGCTCTGCTTGGTCAGCAGGCCGCGTTCTTCAAGAAGCATGGCATTGCGCTCGAATTCGCATTCACCCGGGACGACGGCGCGACCGAAGATCGAGTGATTTCAGGCAGCGCCGACGTGGGCTTGGCCGTTAACGCCATGCATGTCATGCGCGCTTACGCGCGCGGCGCGCCTTTGCGGATCATCGGTGGGCAACGGGCGGGCAGCATCAATTATTGGTATGTGCCGAAGTCCTCACCCATCAAGTCCATTGAGGGCATGGAGGGCAAGACCATCGCCTATGAGAGTAACGGGTCATCCAGCCACTATGACGCCATCGATTTCATGCGGAGGTATGGCTTGAAAGCAAGGTTGGTTTTGACCGGCGGAGCAAGCGCGACGCTTGCCCACGTGAAGGCTGGAATCGTCGATATTGGCTGGGGGGCTCTCCCATTTGGTATCGATAAGATCGCATTGGGCGATATTCGGGTTGTCGCGCGCGCGAACGACGTGCCGAGCATTCGGAACAAGACTACCAGTGTGATGATCACGAATGCGGAGACCTTGCAGAAGCGCAAGCAGGTTCTGGTGCGGTTCCTGCTGGCCTATCGAGAGACCGTCGAGTGGATGTATTCAGACCCTGCTGCCCTCCAGCGTTACGCCGAACTCGCCGATATGTCCGAAGGAGTCGCTCGCGAACTGCGTGACGAGTTTTTTCCGAAGGAGATGTTGTCGCCAGGCAGGATCATCGGTCTGAACGCGGTCGCCAACGATGCGATGGCTCTGCGCTACCTTCATAAGGGACTGTCGAGAGGACAGATTAGGAATTTGGCTCCGAGCGCCCCGGCGACGCTGATTGAACGGGTGCTTTGTGTGTTTGATAGCGAGGCATGTCCGATGAGATTGATCGCCCCGTAGCGCATCAACACCAGGGGTATCCTATCCAAGGAGGCGAGCTTGACCGTTCAGACGCTATTAGCCCTCAAGGGCGTGACCGTTCACAAGATAGAGCCGACGGCTTCCATCGCTTGCGCCGCAAAAATCCTCTCCGACCACGACATTGGCGCGCTGATGGTGACGGACGTGGAAGGCGCGATTGTCGGCATTATTTCCGAGCGTGACATCATGCGCGTACTTAGCGCACGCGGCCGCGCCGCGCTCGACACGCTCGTCGCCGAGGTCATGACGCGCAGGGTCATGACCTGCAGTCGGCACGATAGGGTGGACGATATCATGCAGCGCATGACCGAAGGCAAGCTCCGCCATTTGCCAGTGGTCGAGGACGAACGAATCATCGGCATCGTGTCGATCCGGGACGTCGTTAAGCGGCAACTCGAGGAGATGGAGCAAGACTTGGACGCGTTACGCGAATATGCCGGCTCAAAATTGCGGGCACGCCAAAATGTTTTGCAAAACAATATCAATTTAGAGCAGGCCCGCTTTCCTCGCGTGTTCTAATGCCATCTTTGATTTGAAAAGAGCAGGAGCATACATTTTCCCGCTGCGGGGATGAAACCGATGAAGAAGGGTTTAATCGCGGCTTTTCTATTCTTGTGGCCGTGCTTGGCCGGTGCAGGGTGGAAAGTGGAACGCGGCACTAACGTAGGCAGTTTGCGTAACGATCCGGTCGGGATAATCGCCACCCTTCCGGCCAAGGCGACATTCGAAGGCATATCTGCCTATCTGCAAGTCGAATGCTTAGTGCATCCTCGGTCGACGGCGCTGATTGTAAGCATCGTGACGTCAAGAGGCACGGCTCCCAGTCTGATGATGTGGCGCTACCAGTTAGACGAGCGTCCGCCGAAGCAGCGCGGCCCTTACAGTCGCCTTAGTTTGACGGTCACAGGCCTTGGGGATGCTTCCAGCGATGAATTCAAAGGCCTGTTAATGGCGCGACGATTACGCGTCACCTTGATGCCGACGAAAGGCCCGCAATGGCCATTCGAGTTCGATCTCAGCGGGGCCCCGCAGGCGATTAATGCAGTGCCCTGCCAAAAGTAATGCTTGTGCTCGACTCCGGTCCAAATCAGCGCAGGTGGACGAAGGGCGACTAACAACGTCCCGCCCAACTTGCCACGGATAGCCCAACGCTAAAAATTCAATCGCTGCTTCACCGCGAAAAGCGCGCGACGATCCAGACATGGCGGGCCATTTCGCGGCATGCTTGCCTGAAAGCCGCTTTTCGATACGATAGCGGAAACTTGGATGAGCAGCGCAAGGCGACTAAAGAGGCTTCAAAACAATCGGCAAGTTCATCCGATACTTTACATGCTGATACTTCAGAGACGCCAACCTGCCTCATTGAAAATCAGTCCTGTACAGCCGCTGCCCTGCAAATTCTTCCGTCTTAATATTGTCCAATAGAAAGGTCGATCCACGTCAAGAGACCTGCTGAATCTCTTTGTTGGCTCGAACCAGCCTCTCCGAAAGTAACCTAATAATCAATGCATGGAATAACCCGGCCGCTTCCGGACACTGCCTCTGCATCGTCTCTAATTCCATGGCTCCCAACCTATAAAATATCCCGCTCTCCTCAATACGAACGCTAGCCGACCGCGGCGCTTTTGTGTAGACGGCCATCTCACCCAGTATGGCTCCCGCCGTATAGATCCGTATGACGCGTTCATGGCCATCCGGAAATACTGTGATGACCGCCGCGACGCCCGAGTGAACGAGATACATACAGTCGCCAGTTTCTCCCTGTCGAAACAGGTAGTCGCCGGCAGTGACTTCCACGGACTCAAAGAAAGGAGCAATTTGGCCTGCTGCGACAGGAACACCCAAAAGTTGAGTTAGTTGACCTTCGAAATCTCCGTATTTTCTTGCGCCCATTCAACAGTGAAGTGCAACGGGCAGATTTCTGGCGCTGAAGAAAATCTCGCGAGGGGTTTGGTAGCCGAGTATCTTTCTGGGGCGGGAGTTGAGTTTGTCCTCGACCCTTTGGACATCGGCATCGGACAAAATAGAGAAGTCGGAACCTTTTGGGAAGTACTGCCTGAAGAGGCCGTTAGTGTGTTCGTTGAGGCCGCGTTCCCACGAGTGATAGGGCTTGGCAAAATAGGATAGTGCCCCCAGCGAGGTTGCGATTTGGGCGTGAGAGGCGAACTCTTTTCCATTGTCGTAAGTGATTGTTTCGATTTGGTCAGCGAGCGGCAAAAGCACGCGTGCGCAGGCCTGCACGACAAAGTCCGCGTTCTTGTCCGGCAGTTTGGCGAGCTTGGTGTATTTGGAGGTTCGCTCGACGTGCGACATGACAACGCCTTTGTGATTGGCGCCGATAATCGTGTCGGCCTCCCAGTCTCCGATGCGGATTTTTGCGGCGACAATAGGAGGCCGCTGATCGATATCGACGCGGTTCGAAATCAGCCCGCGCCCCGAATTCTTGCCCTTGCGCCTGTTGTATTTTTTGCCGCTGTGACGCAAGTGAAGATACAGCGTGCCCCCGTCTTTCTTGTCTTTCCAGACATGCTGATAGATGCGCTCGTGACTGATAAAGGCGACGCCATCCTTCGCCAGACGCCCGCTGATCTGATCGGGACTCCACTGCTGTTGCGTCAGTTTTTCTTCGATCAGCTCCACCAAATCTGGCGTTATTTTGCGCGGCTTGTCCGAGGCCTCTTGGCGTCTCTGCGAGGCCTTCTCGTGCGCTTGCTTGAAGCGATAGCCGCGCGCGCCGGTGTTGCGAACAAGCTCGCGGCTGATCGTCGACGGATCGACGCCAATTTGCCGCGCGATGTGGGCTTGCGAGTGGCCGCTTTGCAAGAGCGCGTAAATCTGGCAGCGTTGTTCGCAGGTCAGATGGAGATAGCCTTCGGGCATTTTTCCTCCGTGAGATGTGCTGTCCCACGCAAGGATAGTCTTCCATCTGACCGCCAGAAAAACCGGCATACACAACATGGCAAAGTCTGGCGGGAGAAAACGTCGGCCTCAAGGGTGCTCGCTGCGCTCGCATCGTCTCCGGCGACTAAAGCCCTTGACCCCGACCCTTTCCCCCGCCACTCACTCCGCCATGCCGTCTATGCTGCCCTGTTGCACTTCGGATTTGAAACGGCGTTGTTTCAAAAACAAACGTCCCAAGTATTTGGGCCTCGCACCACGCGACGCCATCATCGAGTTGAGCGAACTCCATACGCTGCGTGGCTGCTGGAGCATCCGCGAAGAACCCAATTTTGTTCAATTGGTTACGGATATTTTTGGTGATCTCGGTGACCAAGATGTGAACGTTTTCTTTTTCCGATAACTGCGCCAATTTGGAAAAAACGTGCACAGCAGACGCATCGATTGTTCCAACGTTGCGGAAATCGATCACCAAGTATCGTATCTTGGTTTCAACGTCCTGGCTGCAAACACGTTCCTTGATTGTCGCACGCAGCCCTTCAGCCGTTCCGAAGAAGATAAAGCCTTGCAGCCTCACAATCCAAATTTGGCGCCCTTCACGATTCAAGATCTCTCGGCGCGCTGGATCGCGGTCGACATGGCTCGCGTGCTCGCTGCCGGTCAACTCACTCCTAATTACTTTAAGACGGCTGTAGGTGACGACAAACAAAACAACGGTGAGCGCTAACCCAAATGCGAAACCCTCAAGGATGCCGACAGCGGCAACAACATAGAAGATAACCAGGATGACCAGATAATCGAGCAGAGGTAGATACTTACGACTTTTCCAAATCCATTCGACGAGAAAGTCGAGACCCACGTAAATGAGCAGTCCGCCAAGGATAAACGTCGGGATACTCCCAATAAATCCGGTGCCGGCTACGATCGCCAAACTGACGACGCCGGCATACGTGAAGCCCATTAAGCGACGGTCGCCGCCCAGCTTGTAGGTGAGCGCCGTATCCGTAGCCACGTGCACACCGGGATATCCGCCTGCGAGTCCGTTGACCATGTTCGTCCAGCCGGCAACCTTCAGCTCACGATTCGGGCTGATCTCGCGCGAGGCAATGATCTCAATGCCTGAAACATCGATAAGCAGGATGATGGCGTTGAGGATGGCCACCGTGGCGATGCCGCCCGATTGTGCTGCGACCACAGACCAATTGACTGCGAAAAGGTTTGAGAAATCAAGAACAGGGAAGTCTACGGGGGTTGAGGAAATTGCTGGAAGCCAGCCAGCGGCCTCCGCACTTTCGCGGGTCTCGCCCATATAGCCGAGAACGGAATAAAATGCACTGAAGCCAAGGGCCAGAAAGAGCGGGACGAGGACCCAATGTCCCCAACGAAGCCGCGTCCAATAGAGGGCTATGGCAAAAAGAACGGCTGGAAGTGCCTTGATCGAGATGTCGGTCGTTATGAATTCGGGCAGATTGTCGATAGCTAACTGCGCGCCGCTCGCGACCGAGATCCCGCCCTGCACAAAGATAAACCCGATGCCGGCGAAAAATCCTCCCATCACGGGATAGGGGACATACCGCACGAGCCGACCAAGCTTCAACTGCCCGAGAAGGAGCAACACCAATCCCGAAACGAATGCGGTCACCATGATGGTCATGACGATTGTCGGCAAGATGGCGTTGCTCCGAGCGCCGTCCTTCATCATCGTCATGATCGCCGCAATGAGGCTTGCGAACACGGGCGCAAGTCCGCTGCGGGGTGCGATAATTATGCCGTGAAAAGCGCTCGCCAGTGTGCCGCCCAAACCGGAGACAACGGTACCAATCAATAGAATTGCCACGCCGACAGCAAAGTATTCGGGTTTTGTCCCGGAAAACATGAGAGCCGCAGTTGAAATGGCGACCGAGATATTGATAACGCCAATAACCCCACCCGCTAAGACGTTTGAGATCAGAGCTCGTACCGGCATTTCGGCCCCCGCAACAATGTTGCCTCACTTCCTGTCCAACCCACGACGGATAGGCTAACGATAAAATTCAATCGCCGTTTCACCGCGAAAAGCGCGCGACGATCTCGACGTGATAGCTGTAGCGGAACTGATCGACCGGCGTGACCTCGGTCAGGCGATAGCCGCCGTCGAGAAGGGTCTTGGCATCGCGTGCGAAGGTCGCAGGATTGCATGAAACCGCGATGATGGTGGGAACTTTGCTGGTTGCGAGTTCGTGCGCCTGGGCGTCGGCGCCTTGGCGCGGCGGATCGAAAATGACGGCATCGAGTCGCAAGTCGGCGAGTTCGCGCGCAAGAAATGGGCGGCGGAAGAGATCGCGCGTCTCAACATTGACCGGTTTGAGCCCGTGCGTTTTCTGCGCCGCTTGACGAAGCGCTGCGACGGCGGCCTCGTCGACGTCGGCCGCAACCACGCGCGCTCGCTCGGCAAGTCGGAGCGCGAAGGGGCCGACGCCGGCAAAGAGATCGGCGACCGATCTCGCATCGCCGATCTGGCGCAGCACGAGATGCGAGAGTTGCGCCTCGCCCTCCGCCGTCGCCTGGAGAAAGGCCCCCGGCGGAATGGCGATGCTCGCGCGTCCCATCGTCACGGTAGGGATCGCGCGCTGCGCAATCAGCTCGCCGTGGCGGGTGAGGCGCGCCAGGCGATGTGCCTCGGCGATTTTCGCAAGCGAAAGCGCTTCTCGCGGCCCCAGCGGGCCGGACCCGCGCACATCGATGTCGAGCCCCGCATCGGTCGCGGTCGCATGGATATCGATCGGCTTCGCTGTCGGCCGCAGCGCTTCGGCGATCGCCCAGGCCGCTTCGATGGCGCCGTCGAGCCCCGGCGCCGTCACCGGGCAGCGGTCGATCGGCACGATCGCATGGGCATGCAGCGCGGCAAAGCCGACCTCGAGCACGTCATGGGTGCCGCGCCGCGCGTGCAGTACGATGCGCCGCCGCCCCTCGCCATGGGCGTCGACGAGGTCACCGACGTCGGTCTCGATGCCGACTTGTGCGAGCGCCGCGATGACGAGGTCACGCTTCCAGGCGCGATAATGGCTCCAATCCCAGTGCTGCACGGCGCAGCCGCCGCATAGGCCGAAGTGTGGGCAGATCGGAGCGATGCGTTCGCGGCTTGCGGTCTCGACGTGCAACAACCGCCGACGATCGGGATGGCCATCCCAATCCTCGACCTCCACCGTCTCGCCCGGCAGGGCGTAGGGAACGTAGACGGGACCGCTCTGACGTTTCTGCGATGCCGTCGCCACGCTTGCCGAGGCGGGCGATGGTCAGATGCTCAATCACGATGCGACGCGCCGCGCGACAATCAGGAACTCCCGGTTGCCGTCGCCGCCTTCGATCGGCGAGGGCAGCAGCGCCGCGACCGCGCAACCGAGGGAGCGGATAAACGCGGCGATGTCGTCGCACACCGCGGCGTGGACTTGCGGGTCGCGCACGACGCCTTTTCTCACGCGGTCGCGTCCCGCCTCGAATTGCGGTTTGATCAGCGCAATGAGCCGGCAATCAGGTGCGGCAAGCGCAAGGGCGGCCGGCAGCACGAGCTTGAGCGAGATGAAGCTCACGTCGATGACGACGAGGGAGGGCGGCTCCGGAAGCGCCGCCGGGTCGAGCGCGCGAATATCGGTCGCCTCGATCGAAACGACGCGCGGATCGACGGCAAGGGTCGGATGCAGCTGGCCGCGTCCTACATCGATTGCGTAGACCCGCCGTGCGCCGCGTTCGAGCAGCGCTTGGGTGAATCCTCCGGTCGAGGCGCCGACATCGAGGCAGATGCGGCCGGCGACATCGATCGCGCAGGCCTCGATCGCCGCCGCGAGTTTCACCCCGCCGCGCGACACGAAGGGATGCGCGGGGGCAGCGGCAAGCTCGGCGTCGCGGGCGATTTCGTCGGAGGCTTTATGCACTGGCGCGCCGTTGGCGCTGACGCGGCCGGCGGCGATGGCGGCTTGCGCCTTGGCGCGGCTCTCGAACAAGCCGCGCTCAACCAGCAGCCGGTCGGCGCGCAGGCGAGGGGACATCATGAACCAATTATATTTTCGTCATTCCGGAAGGCGAGCGAAGCTCGACTGTCCGGAATCCACAACCTTGGTCGGTGGTATAGATTCCGGGCTCGCCGCTTCGCGGCGCCCCGGAATGATCGCGTAAATTCTTACGCCAGCCGCACGGTCTCCGCGCCGGCATCCTTGCCGAGCGCCTCGAACACCTTGGCGACGATGCCTTTGGCGTCGAGCCCCGCCTTGGCGTACATGGCCGCCGGCGTGTCCTGGTCGATAAAAATATCCGGCAGCACCATCGCACGCACCCGTAGCCCGCGATCAAGCATGCCGTGTTCGGCGAGCGCCTGCAGCACGAAGCCACCGAACCCGCCGATCGCGCCTTCCTCGATGGTGATCAGCACCTCGTGCTCGCGCGCAAGCTGCAGCAGCAGGTCGATGTCGAGCGGCTTGGCGAACCGTGCGTCCGCGACCGTGGTCGACAGCCCGAGCGCCGCCAGTTCGTCGGCGGCTTTCACGCATTCCGCCAACCGCGCGCCATAGGAGAACAGCGCGATCTTGTAGCCCTCCCGCACGATGCGGCCCTTGCCGATCTCAAGCGGCTTGCCCTCTTCGGGAAGCGGCACGCCGATGCCTTCGCCGCGTGGATAGCGCAGTCCCGTCGGGCAATCGTTCATGGCGGCCTGGGTCGCGACCATGTGGACGAGCTCCGCCTCATCCGCCGCCGCCATGAGAACAAACCCCGGCAGGCAGCCGAGATAGGCGACGTCGAACGAGCCGGCGTGGGTTGGACCGTCGGCGCCGACCAGCCCGGCGCGATCCATGACAAAACGAACCGGCAGCTTCTGTACCGCGACGTCATGGACCACCTGGTCGTAAGCGCGTTGCAGGAAGGTCGAATAGATCGCGACGAAGGGCTTGTAGCCTTCGGCCGCGAGCCCGGCGGCGAAGGTCACCGCATGCTGCTCGGCAATGCCGACATCGAAGCATCGGTCGGGGAATTGGGCGCCAAAGATGTCGAGCCCGGTTCCCGCGGGCATTGCCGCGGTAATGGCGACGATCTTGTCGTCCTTCCTCGCCTCTTTGACGAGGCTTTCGCCAAACACCTTGGTGTAGGCGGGCGCATGCGCCTTCGACTTGACCTGCGCGCCGGTCGCCACATCAAACTTGACGACGCCATGGTACTTGTCCGCCGATATTTCGGCCGGCGGATAGCCCTTGCCCTTTTGGGTGACGACGTGCAGCAGGATCGGCCCCTTGCGGTTGGCGTCGCGCACGTTTCGCAGCACCGGAAGCAGGTGGTTTAGATTATGTCCGTCGATCGGACCGGCATAATAGAAGCCGAGTTCCTCGAACAATGTCCCGCCATGGGTAATCATGTTGCGGGTAAATTCCTCGGCGCGGACGGCCTGCTCGTGCAGGCGGCGCGGCAAGTGCTGCACGATCTCGCGGCCGAATTCGCGCAACGACATATAGGGGCGGCCGGTGAGTAGCCGGGTCAGATAGGCCGACAAGGCCCCGACCGGCGGCGCAATCGACATGTCGTTGTCGTTGAGGATCACGATAAGATTGGAATCCATCGCGCCGGCGTTATTCATGGCCTCGTAGGCCATTCCGGCGGACATCGCCCCGTCGCCGATCACGCACACAACATGTTTTGAACCGTGGCTGAGGTCGCGGGCCACCGCCATGCCGAGCCCGGCGGAGATGGAGGTCGAGGAATGCGCCGCGCCAAAGGGGTCGTATTCGCTTTCCGCGCGCTTGGTGAACCCGGACAGGCCACCGCCTTGACGCAACGTGCGGATGCGGTCGCGGCGCCCGGTGATGATCTTATGCGGATAGGCCTGGTGGCCCACGTCCCAGATCAAGCGATCGCGCGGCGTGTCGAAGATATAGTGTAAGGCGACGGTGAGCTCTACGACCCCTAGTCCTGCCCCGAGGTGGCCGCCGGTTTGGGCGACGGCATCGATCATTTCCTGGCGCAGCTCGTCTGCGAGTTGGCGCAGCTCGCCTGGTTCCAAACGGCGCAAGTCGTCTGGCGTATTGACGCGATCGAGCAACGGGGTTTTGGACGACTGCGGCACAGGACATCTCCCAGCGGGGGGTCGGCAATTCGGAATCAAGGGCTTACACTAGATGTTAGGACAAGCCAATTAGCTAGAAGCTGGCGCCGGTTGCGCCAAAAGCGTCCGCGGGGGAGCCCGCGACCAGAGGATGCGTTTCATTTCAATGGCCTAGTGGCCGTCAGCCGGTCAGAGCAGGACGTCATGGCGCCGCGCGCAAACTGGAAGGGCTACCTCAAACTTTCACTGGTTTCGTGCGCGGTTGCGCTTTTTCCGGCGACCTCGACCAGCCAGCGAACCCGCTTCAACATCCTTAGTCGGAAAACCGGCCACCGGGTTCGATACGACGTCGTCGACGCCGAGACCGGCGATCCGGTACCCGACGAGGACCGCGTAAAGGGCTACAAGGTCGAGAACAACGCCTATGTCCTCGTCGAGGAGGATGAGCTCGACAAGGTCGCCCTCGAAAGCACGCACACGATCGACATCGAGGCGTTTGTGCCGCGCAGCGAGGTCGACGCGATCTATCTCGATGCGCCGTATTACCTCGTTCCCGACGACCGCATCGCGCAAGAGGCGTTCGCCGTCATCCGCGAGGCGATGAAGAAGGAGGACGTGGTGGGGCTCGCGCGCGTCGTGCTGAACCGGCGCGAGCGCATTGTGATGATCGAGCCGCGCGGCAAGGGGCTGCTGATCACGACGCTGCATTACAAGAACGAGGTTCGCAACGCCGACGTCTATTTCGAGGACATTCCGGACATCAAGATATCGGACGACATGCTCGATCTGGCGGTGCATATCGTCGAGACCAAGGCCGCCCATTTCGATCCGGCCAAGTTTGAGGACCGCTATGAGGAGGCGCTTGCCGCACTGGTCCAATCGAAGCGCGCCGGCCAGACGATCACCCCGAAGCCGGTGGCGCAGCCGAGCAATGTGGTCAATTTGATGGATGCGCTCCGCCGCAGCGTTCAGTCGGAGCGAGGCGCGGGCGCTGGCAAAGGCGGCGGCAAGGCGACCAAAGCGGCCAAGGGCGGCAAGGCGGCTGCCTCCTCGGCTGCGCGCGGAAAATCCGCAAGCAAGGAGAGCGCTCCGGCCAAGCGGAAGCGGATGAAAAAAGCGGGCTAGGCGGTGGCGCTCGACCTCTATCGTCGCAAGCGCAAATTCGACGTCACTCCCGAGCCGCGCGGCAAGCGCGCGCGTGCGCGTGGAAATAGCTTCGTCGTGCAAAAGCACGCGGCGCGCCGCCTGCATTACGATTTCCGGCTCGAACTCGACGGCGTCTTGAAGAGCTGGGCGGTGACGAAAGGCCCGAGCCTCGTCCCGGGGGAAAAGCGGCTCGCCGTCGAGGTCGAGGACCACCCGCTCGACTATGGCGAGTTCGAAGGCACGATCCCGAAGGGCCAGTATGGCGGCGGCACGGTGATGCTGTGGGACCGCGGGTGCTGGATTCCCGACGGCGATCCGCATACCGGCTACAAGAAGGGCCACCTCAACTTCACGCTTGAAGGCGAGCGACTGAAGGGGAGATGGCACCTCGTGCGGATGCGGCCGCGCCGCGGCGACAAGCACGAGAACTGGCTTCTGATCAAGGCCGAGGACGCGGAGGCGCGCAAGAGCGGCGATCCCGATATTCTTGAACAAGACACGCTGTCGGTCGCGACGGGGCGTTCGCTCGAAGAAATCGCGCAGGGGAAAGCCCCGAAAATCCGCTCCAAGGTGAAGGCCGCCGCCGTGTGGAACTCGACGGCGCGCAGCGAGCGCACGTCCGCGCCACTAATTCTACCGCCGGACCCACCCGCCGCCATATCCGCGTTGTCGAACGCCGGGCGCGCCGCGCGTCCAAACAAAGCTCAACGTGAGGGCAGGGGCGGGCGAAGCCGAACCGCCTCCGTTCCGCTTCCGGACTTCGTTCCCCCGGCGCTGGCCGAGCTTGCCGCAAGGCCACCGGACGGGACGAACTACGTCCATGAGATCAAGTTCGACGGCTACCGGATGCAGGCGCGGCTCGACCGCGGAAAAGTCACGCTGAAGACCCGCAACGGTCTCGATTGGACCGCGCGGTTCCGTTCGGTTGCTGCGGCGGTCGCGGGTCTTCCCGCCACGACCGCGCTGATCGACGGCGAGATAGTCGTGCTGGACGAAAACGGGGTATCGGATTTTTCGGCCCTGCAGTCCGCGCTGAAGGAGGGGCGGGCGGGCAGCTTCATCTATTACGTATTCGATCTGCTCCACCTCGATGGCCGCGACCTCGCAGCGGAAACACTGATCGAACGCAAGGCGCAGCTCGAAGTGCTGCTCGCCGAAGGCCCGAGCAATCCCGTCCTGCGCATGAGCGAGCACTTGAGCGAGCGCGGCTCGGTCGTATTCGACCATGCGTGCCGCATGGGGCTCGAAGGCATCGTCTCCAAAAAGATCGACGCGCCCTACCGCTCCGGCCGCACCCGCGACTGGCTGAAGAGCAAATGTTCGGCGCGGCAGGAATTCGTCGTCGGCGGCTTCACGCTCGCCGCCGGATCGCGACGGGCGATCGGCGCGCTCGCTGTCGGGACCTATGAGGGCGGAAAGCTGCGCTACGCCGGACGTATCGGCACCGGCTATTCGCAGGAGACCGCAGAAGAGTTGTGGAAGCGGCTTGATCCTTTGCGGGTCGAGCGCTCGCCGTTCGCGAGCCTGCCCGCCGACGAGCGGCGGCGCAATGTGATCTGGGTCAAGCCGGAACTGGTGATTGAGGCCGATCTGCGCGGCTGGACCGGCGGCGGGCTCGTCCGCCAGGCCGCATTCAAGGGTGTGCGCGAGGACAAGCCGCCGAAAGAGGTCGTTCGCGAAAACCCAAGTGCTACGGCATCGACCGGGACGAAAGGCCGCCGCAGTAAAGGCTCCGCGGGCTCTAGGTCGAAAGGGCGCAACAGCGCCGCGCCGGCAAATTCCGGGACCATCGATTTCAGATTCACCAATCCCGATCGCGTCTATTGGCCGGATATCGGGCTCACCAAGCAGGGGCTCGCCGATTATTACACGACGATCTGGGAGTGGATCGCACCGCAGGTCGTGCGCCGGCCGCTTTCGCTGCTGCGCTGCCCGAACGGCGTCGGCGCGGAGTGTTTCGTGCAGAAGCGGGCGCACGAGACCTTCGATCGCCGCCGCATCCTGTCCATCGATGACGATGGCGAGGAGGTGATCGCGATCGAGAACCTGGAAGGCCTGCTGGCGCTGGTGCAGGCGGGCGTGCTCGAAGTGCATGTGTGGGGCACGACCATCGACCATATCGATCTGTGCGACCGCATCGTGTTCGACCTCGATCCGGCGCCGGACGTCGGCTGGTCCGATGTGGTCGCGGCGGCGCGCGAGGTGCGCGGCCGGCTCGCAGCGGTCGGGCTTGTGAGTTTCGTGAAAACTTCGGGCGGCAAGGGTTTGCATGTCGTCGCCCCGCTCGACGGCGCCGACTGGGCGACGACGAAGGAATTCACCCGGCAGATCGCACTCGCCATGTCGCGCGACGCGCCGACCAAATATCTCGCCAAGGCGACCAAGAGCGCGCGGCAGGGCCGCATCTTCATCGACTATCTGCGCAACGGGCGCGGCGCCACCGCGATCGCCGCTTATTCGCCGCGCGCGCGTCCCGGCGCGGCGGTGTCGACGCCGATCGACTGGTCGGAACTGACCGCAAAGCTTTCGCCCGACCGCTACACCGTGCTCAATCTGCCGAGCCGCCTTGCGCGCTTGAAGAGCGATCCCTGGGCGGAGATGGGGCAAGTGCGGCAGCAGTTGCCGGGGATGCAAAATCACTAAAGACGCCGCTGACTCGAAGCGTGAGACGCGATAGCATTTATTCTATGGACCGCGCCGAAGTAATCGCCAAACTCAAATCGGTCGAGCCCGACCTTAGGGCGCACGGGGTTGGGGCGCTTTACTTGTTCGGCTCCTATGCCCGCGACGAAGCGCAGAAGGATTCCGACATCGATGTATTTGTCGATCCCAGTTCCCAGGATTTTTACGGGCTCGAAAATTTCGTCGGCGCTTATGAAGTGATCCGACAAGCCGTTCCCGGCCGGGACATCGGCTACGGCACGCGTAACGGTCTCTCCAAGTACATCCGGAGTGCGGTCGAACAGGAAGCGATTCAGGTGTTCTGATGGCCGCGACCAAGTCGCCGCACATGCGGCTCGGCCATATCCGGGACGAGATCGCCAATCTTCAGCAAGTGCTTAAAGCGAGAGTAGCCCGGGTAAGCGAAGCGAAACCCGGGGCAGCCTATCAATCGTTCCCGGGTTACGCTTCGCTTACCCGGGCTACGGGCTTGCTACGGGCTTGCCCAAACTTGCGTCGGTCATTGACCGGATGATCGCCGAGACACCCCTATAAAAAGTCCTGCCTCACGCCGGCAGCGGAGTGAAATCGGCGTCGCCCGGGACCGGATCGAAGCGGCCGGACTTCCAGTCGGCCTTCGCCGCTTCGATGCGGTCTCGGCGCGAGGAGACGAAATTCCACCAGATATGGCGCGGGCCATCCATCGCCGCGCCGCCAAGGATCGCAAGCCGCGTGGGTGTCACGGCCGTTACCGTGATGCGATCGCGCGGCCGGAACACCAGCAGCCGGCCCGCCGAAAATCGGTCGCCCAGAATGTCGATCTCGCCGGAGACGATATAAATAGCGCGCTCCTCGGCCTCCGCGTCGAGCGGCAGGCTTGCGCCCGCGTCGAGCGTCACGTCGGCAAAGATCGTGGGCGACAGCGTCGCAAGCGGCGACGTCTTGCCGTAGAGAGAGCCGGCGACGACGCGCACCGTCTTGCCTTCGCCTGCCTCGACGGGAAGCTCGGCCGCATCGTGATGGATGAAGGCGGGCGCGCTCTCCTCCAGCGCCGAAGGCAAGGCGACCCAGCACTGCAGTCCATGCAACGGCTCGCCTGCGCGGCGATGGTTCGGCGCGGTGCGCTCGGAGTGAGCGATGCCGCGCCCCGCGGTCATCCAGTTGACCTCGCCCGGCCGGATGGCGACGGCGCTGCCGATGCTGTCGCGATGCATGATCTCGCCGGCGAACAGATAGGTCACGGTGGCGAGCCCGATATGCGGATGCGGGCGCACGTCGAGGCCTTGCCCGCTGCGGAATTCCACCGGCCCCATTTCGTCAAGAAAAATGAACGGGCCGACCATGCGGCGCTGCGCCGAAGGCAGCGCGCGGCGCACCTGGAAGCCGCCCAGGTCGCTCGTGCGCGGCACGATCACTTGCGCAATCGCATTACAAGCGCGCTGATCGCCGGCCGAGGGATCGGGTGCGGGAAAAAAGCTCATGCGCGCCTCCGCCCTTGCCGCATAGATGCCGATGCCAGCGGTCTCTCAGAAATTCCGACGCCGACCCCTGGCAATTCCCTTGTCGGCCCATTTCTCCAACCAGAGGCTTGCCTCGCTGCCGGGATCGCCGGCCGAAGAGTCGGGCGGAAAATCTTGCCAACCTTCGTTCTCGTTAGCCTCATTGGCCGGCGCGGCATGGGGATTAAGATCTCGGTATGTCATTATGGCCTCCAGCTTTACTCATCCACGGTGGCAAAATCCGATCAAGATCGTAAGACCGGCCGAAAGCCGGCGATGACAGCGAGGGGCTTCCCCAAGAGCTTTCTCATCCGCGCGCATCGCCGCCACTTATTTTTTGCCGGGCGCCGGCCGCCGGCTCTCTGCACCGCCGCCCATCGCCGCGGCGCGCCGCGAACGATTTCAGCGCCCTGGCCATGCCCCATCCGCCACTCGCGCCCCCCGTCAACATGGCTGCGGTGATCACATCAAACTTGGCGCGGCGAGCCGCGGCCTGGTTGGAGCCGCGCGGGTCGCTACGGGCATAGAGTGTTCTGGACATGCATTTGCTCCGATAGATTTGCGGGGGTTTGATCGACGAGCGACACTGTGTTTGGCGGTGCGGGTGCTGCTGCTTCCAGCTACCAGGACAGCTCGGTGGGCAGAGAGCGGGCGATACGCTCGGCCAACGGTGCGATTGCCGGCGCGCTGCCGATGATTGAGCCCGCCATCAACCCGAGCCATTGGCGGGTCCCGATCTCCCTCATCTGTTGGAGCACGAGGTTGAGCCCATCGTGTTGGCGCCCACCGACTGCGAAGGCGGCAAGGCTCAGCGCAATCCCCAATCCACGGACTGCTGTGTGCTTCATGGCGATCATCCTTGATCTTGGCGGTCTCGTTCGGTCCGCGCGATGAAAACAGGTGACTTGGTGCGGGACTTGTGGTACTGACCGGTAACACCTAACTGGGGCTTAGGTACTGACCGGTCACACCCGTGTCAAGGGGAAAACAGATGCGTACAGCGTCAAAAATTACAAGTACCGAGAAATGCGAGGGAATTTCACCAAGAGCGCGGATTCTGGCGGCCGCTTCCGATCTTTTTTATCGGCACGGCATCCGGGCGGTCGGGGTTGAAACGATCGCTGAAGTCGCCAAAACCAACAAAATGACGCTCTACCGGCACTTCTCCTCGAAGGACGAGCTGGTGGCCGAATACCTCCGGCAGTTGGCGGAGAAGGCCAAGTCGGCCTGGGATCAGCGTGAAGCCGACCATCCGGGAGAGCCGCTCGCCCAGGTCCGTGCTTGGCTCCAGGAGATGGCCGACCGTGTAATCAACAGAGACGAGCGCGGGTGCGCCCTGGCGAATGCCGCCGTCGAGCTTCCCGAAAAGGATCATCCGGCGCGGCGGGTCATCGAAGCGTTCAAGGCCGGGCAGCGCCAGCGACTCATGCAGTTGTGCGCCGCCGCCGGGCTCGAGGAGCCGGAATTGCTCGCCGAGGAATTATTCCTGCTGCTTGAGGGCGCCCGCGTGACGGCGCAGAGCATGGGGCCGAAGGGACTCGATGAGCGGCTGGTCAGGATGGGCGAAAGGATGATCAAGGCGCACGCGCGCATCGACCCGGCTGCGTAACTGCCTTGGTAACGGGACCTCGCCGCCATCGAGGGTCACGCGGCGAAACTTTACTCGATACTGACTCCAACCTCTCTCTCTCAGTTTCGTCGCACGCGTCAGGCCGAGAACAGCAAGTCGCGTGTCAGCCAGTCGAGTTGAGCGACCTGTTCCAGCGCCGAGCGCAGCCGCTGGCGCTCGCGCGCCGACAGGCGCTTTATCGCGACCGCATTCGAGGCGGGCACGCCATGCTCGATATCATCGAGTTGCTGCGCCAGGATCAGGTCGAGAAACACGCTGCCCGCATCAACGAGGCCTTGCAGGTCGTGCTCGCCGCCGATTCCCAGGCCGCTTACGGCGGCGAGGCGCTCGGGCGTCGAGTGTGCGAGGATGTGATAACGAATCGCCAACGCCCGCGCCGCCGTCACGATCCCGAAGAGCCCGAGTTTTTTCAGATCAATACGCCCCTTATTGGTGCGGAACCCGCCGAAAAAATTGAGTCCGAGCTCGATCCCGCCGGCGGATTCAACCAAGAGCTTGATAAAAGCCATCTGGCCTTTTGTCAGGTCGAAGGCGTGATCGCGCAGTCCGTTGGCGAGCGCCGTATCACCGTGCACGCCGCGCAGGTCGAAGAAGATATCGACCGACAGCAGGTCATCGGAATTGGAGCGGGTGATCCAGCTCGCGACACGGGCGCGCCAGGTCTTTGTCGATCCGCGCCACGCCGCGTTCTTCGCCATCACGCCGCCCTTGCAATAAGGCAGGCCGACCTCGTGCAGGATGTCGGCGATATGGGTGCCGAGCGCTTCGAACCAGCGATCCTCCGATCCGCCCGGGGCGCCGTCGGCAAAGAACAGCGCGTTGTCCTGGTCCATGGCGAGCAGGCTTTCGCCGCGCCCGCCCGAGCCGAGCACTGCGACGGCATAGGGGCAGGGCGGCTCGCCCTGTCCGGCCGCCCGCATGCGCTCTTGCGCGACCACCGCGGCTTGGCGGGTCAACGCGCCAAGTTCGCGCGAGATCACCGCCGCAATGTTGCGGGCCGATACCCGTTCCGCCATCAGCGCCGCCGCCACGCCGGGAAGCTTGGCCCAAGCCGCGGCGAGGGCTTGCACGCTGTCGGCCTGATCGATTTCGTCGCCGAGCGACACCGCCTCACCCGCGCGCAGCCGCAGCAGATCGCGCGCCGACAGGGATCCGATGACGAAACCCGCTTCGTCGGTCGCACCGAGATGACGGATCCTCAACCGGTTCATGCGGCCGATGGCGCGGTAGACGAAAGCGTCGGCCGGCACTGTCGCGATCGGCTTGGTCATGAACCGCTCGACTGGCAAATCGAGGGTCGCGCTGCCATGCACGTCGAACGCGCGCAGAAGATCGCGTTCGGTGATGATGCCGACGTCATCCGGCCGCAATCGCTGTTCGTTTGCGTCCGCCGGGCGGACATAGAGCGAGGACAAGCCGTCGCGGAGGAGCCGGGCGAGCGCGTCGCGGACAGGCGTGTCAGCCGCCACGACTTGCAGCGGTGCACGCATGATCTCGCGAATGCGGTGGCGATAGGGGTAGCTGTCGATCCGGCTGAAGGCATGCTCGCGATCGGCCTGGATCGGCGCATCGACCGGCTCGATCAGGCCGCCACGATCTTGCTCCGGAAGCATTTGGCTCATGGCGCGTCCGTTGGGGTGGTTGCAATGGCGCGGCGCTCAGACGACCCCGTCCGGCGTGGTCTCCGCATGCCCGCACAGCAAAGCCGCGACCGCCGGTGTGTCCATCCGCTTGGTCAACTCGTCCCAGATGTTGCACATCGTCACGCGGAGATAGTTGCGGATGGTCGGATAATCGCTGCCCCGCAGCTTCTCGTAAATCGGCATCAGGGCGAAATACTGCTTGGCGAAGCGCGCCGGAATGTCCTTGGCGAATTTGGGCTGGTGGGTGCCGATGAGACCAAGTTGCCGCACGAGCTCTTGCCGGAGTTCGCTCCACTCCGCCGCGCCGAGCGCCGCAGGCACGGGATAGCGGTCGAATACATCCAAGACGATGGCGCTCAGCGCTTCGAGCGCGGTTTGCCGCTCGTTTCCCACGAAGGGCCGTAGCACGCCGTCGACCAGTTCGCCAACCATAGCGAGACCGAGCGGATAGGCCCGCCAGCGCGAGACCTCGATGGCGTCGAGAAAACCCTGTTCGCGAAACAGCACCTTGGAGTAATGGCCGGCGCGCGCGCGCGAGTATTCGTACATGCCTTTCTGCACGAGAAACGCCGCATGCCGATCGATGAAGTCCGCGAGCTCGGCCGCACTGCGAATCGGCGGCGGTCGCCGGAAAAAGCTGAACCAGGACATGTTCGCATCCTCGATTGCGCCGTTTCGATATTCGCCTGCGCAGCGACCAAAGAAAAATGCGACCGAAGCCCGCGTGCGGGTAGGTTTTTTCCGCTTGTCGCCCGAAAATTGGACTAAAGTCTAATAAGGGCGAGCTTGCCACAATGATACCATCTTTCCGCGAGGGTGACCCGGCCTAAGACCGGGCGATAAATGCCCCGGCGCCAAGACCGGGGAAATTAGAAAAAAATGATGGGAGGACCGCCTCGGGCCGTTTTCACGGCCCCGCGCCTTTCCATTCATGACTGGTCCGAGTAGCGGGCGAATAAAGTCATTAACGTCACGGGAGGCGATCGATCCATGGCACCACCTACCCCAACAGCAACGCAACGGGCAGACGAACAAACAAGGGCCGAAGGCCACTGGCGAGCGACGAGCCGCCTGATGTGGATCTATCTCGGCATCTGGCTGTTCTTCGGCTACATCATCCACCTGTTCGTTAATCAGCTCAACGAGATCGTCATTATCGGCTTTCCCCTCGGCTTCTACATGGCCGCGCAGGGTTCGCTGATCGCGTTCGTGGTCATGCTGTTCACGTTTGCAAAACAGCAGGACAACGTCGATCGCGAATATGGCTTCGCTGAAGACGAGTGAGGGAGGATAGGTCATGGCCACCCAATCTGGCGCCGCTAAGTCGGACTTTATGAAAAACCTCGGCCGGATGTACGGCACGTACGCCGGCGGCTTCCTCGCCTTCGTCGTCTTTCTCGCAATCCTCGAGCAGGTGGGGGTGCCGAACAGGATTCTCGGCTATCTGTTCGTGTTCTTTACGCTCGCCGTCTACGCCATCATCGGCGTCATGACGCGAACCGCGCAGGTCTCGGAATACTACGTCGCCGGCCGGCGCGTGCCCGCCTTCTACAATGGCATGGCGACCGGCGCCGACTGGATGTCGGCGGCGTCCTTCATCGGCATGGCCGGCACGCTGTTCCTGCTCGGTTACGACGGCCTTGCTTGGGTGCTCGGCTGGACCGGCGGATACGTGCTGGTCTCGGTGCTGGTGGGGCCTTATCTGCGCAAGTTCGGCGCCTATACCGTGCCCGATTTCATGTCGGCGCGCTATGGCGGCAACTTCGCGCGTTTCCTCGCCGTGGTCGTGCTGGTGTGCTGCTCCTTCACCTATGTGACGGCGCAGGTCTATGGCACCGGCATCATCGCCTCCCGCTTCATCGGTATCCCCTTCGAGGTTGCGGTCTATGTCGCGCTCCTCGGCATCCTACTGTGTTCGATGCTGGGCGGCATGCGGGCGGTGACCTGGACGCAGATCGCCCAATATATCGTGCTGATCGTCGCTTACCTGACGCCGATCGTCATCCTGTCGACCAAGATCTACGGCATTCCGATTCCGGAACTGACCTATGGCGAGGCGATCCAGGCCATCACGGCGCGCGAAAGCCAGATGGTGCAGGAAGGTCTCGCGACGCTGTGCACGCAGGCGAGTTGTCCGGCGGGGTCGCTCAAGCCGCACATCGAGCCGTTCATGACCTACTCGCGGCTCAACTTCTTCGCGATCATCTTCTGCATGATGGTGGGCACGGCGTCGCTGCCGCACATCCTGATGCGCTATTTCACCACGCCGAGCGTGCGTGAGGCGCGCCAGTCGGTGGCGTGGTCGCTGTTCTTCATCTTCCTCCTGTACTTCTCGGCGCCCGCCTACGCGGCGTTCTCGAAGTTCGAGGTGTACACCAACATCATCGGGAGGGACCTGGAAAATATCCGTCCCTGGTTGTTCACCTGGGGCGAACTCGGCATGATCAAGATTTGCGGCCACAATGCCGCAAGCCTCGATGCGGTGATCGCTGCCTGTAAGGCGATTGCGGGTCATCCCGACGTCATCAAGTTTGCGGACTTCGCGATCAACCGCGACGTGATCGTGCTCTCGACGCCTGAGATCTCGGGCATGCCCTACGTGATCTCGGGCCTGGTCGCCGCCGGCGGCCTTGCCGCGGCGCTCTCTACCGCCGACGGACTGCTGCTCGCCATCGCCAACGCGCTCAGCCACGACATCTATTACAAGATGCTCGACCCGAACGCGCCGTCGATTCGGCGGCTGACAGTTGCCCGCGTGCTGCTGTTCATCGTGGCGGTGTTTGCGGCGACGCTTGCGTCGACCAAACCGGCGGACATCTTGTCGATGGTGGGGTGGGCGTTCTCCCTTGCCATGGCGGGCAACTTCCCGGCCCTGGTGATGGGCATATGGTGGAAACGCACGACCACGCTTGCGGCCGTTCTCGGCATCATCGGCGGGTTCGGCCTGTGCATCTTCTATCTGGTCACGACCAGGTACTTCCCGCAGATGGGCGTCAACTACTTCGGCATGTCGGCGCTGAGCAATGCGGTGACCGGCTCGCCGATCGTCGATGTCGCGACGACTCTCGCCGATCCGAAATGGATTGCCGACGTGCCGGCGAGCGCGGCCAACCCGCTCCAGTCCAAGGTGGGCTGGTTCGGCCTCAACAACATCAACTGCGGACTGTTGGGGATGCCGCTCGGCTTCCTCATCATGTATGTCGTCAGCCTGCTGGGACCGGAGCCTTCGCCGGAGATGCAGGCGATGGTCGAAGAGATCCGCAAGCCGCGCGGCCGCACCGTGCTCGAAGAGCACTGAGCGTTCATGCTGGTTACGCGGCAAATGGCGGGGCCTTCGGGCCCCGCTTCTTTTGGGCTTGCCGGGCCGGCGAGGCATGGTCAGAACCAAAGACTCGTCATGCGCGGGCTTGACCCGCGCATCCGCGCCTTCCCATCCTCCCCCGCTTGCGGGGGAGGGAGCGTAGCGCAGCTACGCGGGAGGGGGAGCATGGATTGCCCGGTCAAGCCCGGCAATGACGAAAACGGGCGCGAGATCGACCCACCACAGTCCAGCCTGATCAGAAACGCGGGGTAGGCACCGTGGGAAAATTCGAGCGCCGGAGTAATGCGAAGGGGTAAAATCCGTGGAGACCGGCAGTTCAGTTCTCGCAATCTGGTCTTTCCAGCTGCCCAACTTCGTCCTGGCGATGCTGATGTACACGCTGCTGGGTCGGGCGTTGCTCGGCCTGATTGTCGGGCCGGATTCGTCGAATTACATCTGGCGTTTCTTCTGCCGGATCACCGACCCGTTCGTTGCGCTGATCGCCTATGTCACGCCCAAGGCTGCCGCGCCGGTGGTGATATGGCTGCTGGGCGTGGTTTGGATGTTTTGGCTACGGGTAGCCCTGCTCTACATTTTCCTCCTCGCGGGCGCTTTTCAGCCCCCAACCTGAGCCGCGCCATGGACCGTAACACTTATTTCATCGCTATCGCTTTCTTCGGCATGATCAACGGCCTGTTCAATCAGACCTGGCTGCTGTTCACCCTGCTGCATATGCAGATTCTGGCCCCGGCACTGTTGTTCGGCAGTGTGTCGCTGAGCCTGATCTTTTCCTCCCTGATGGTTTCGACCGCCACCATCATCCTTGCCGGCATCCCCGCAGCGATCTACGAGCACGTTGTCGGCGCCAAAGACGATTCAACCGACGCTTCAATGTGGATTTGGCTTGCCGGCACCGCGCTGTTGACGCTTCCCGCCGTGGGCCGTTTCCTGCAGATCGGGCTGTAACGTATTCGCGAGCCATTTGTTGGACCTGTAACGTATTCGCGAGCCAATTGTTGGACCCGTAACGTATTCGCGAGCCGATTGTCGGCTCGTGGAACTAAAGCTATGATTCAGAGCTTTCCTGCCGTGCGGCTTCCTCTCGGCGGCAAGGGACGGCGACGGAGCGACCAACACGTGGAAGAGCTGCGGCGGATCGCGTTCGAGATAGTGATGCGCGCATGCGGGTTTGCATCGCTCGCAATCTTCTGCGTCATGATCGGGTTTTCGTTTGAACCGCGCATCGCCTTTGAATCGGGCGGAGTGCTGACGCTGGTGATGGTCGGCGTCCTCTATCTTAAAGCGCGCGAGGCCCGGACCAAGGATTATCGCCGCACCGAGATGTGGCTTTATCTCCCCAAGGAACAGCGTCCGCCGCACCCCTATGCGCAGTACGTCAGTTCGACCGTGCTGCGCGAGACCTACCTCACCTTCGCCTATTGGACCGCGATGATTTCGATCGCGATGTGGGCGCTCGCTCTGATCGCCGTGCTGCTGGGTGTTTTAGCGGAGCCCGCGGACCAGTAGGCTCGGGTGCGCCGGCGCGTCAGGCCATATTTCGCCAAAGCGAATTCCGTTCCAATCGAATCGGAATTTTAGTGGTCGCATTTTCTGCGGCGCACCGGGTCCCACTTCGCCGGAAAATGCTCTAAAGCGAATTCCGTTCCAATCGAATCGGAATTCGCTCTTGTTTTCTTTTAGTGGTCGCATTTTCTGCGGCGAACCGGCTCCCACTTCGCCGGAAAATGCTCTAAGCCATAGGCTCGGAAAATTCGAGAGCAAGAGCTGCGCGAAACTTGCCGATTGCGCGGAAACTCGTCACCAAGCGCTCTTTCTCGCGCTGCGACAGGCGCGCTTCGGGAACCCAATCGTCGACCTCGCGTCCGGCCCGGAAGTCCTCGATCTGCTGGCGCAGCAACAGGCGCGTGATGAGGTGGAATGCTTCGGTAAGATCGTCGTGGTCGGCCGGGTTGATCGTGCCGTTCTGCTTGAGGCCGTCGAGACGGGCAAGCGTCGCGGTGGCGGGGATGCCGGCTTTGAGCGCGAGCAGCCGGGCGCCTTCGACGAGCGGGAGCGTGCCGCGCAGCTTGAGGTTCATGACGCCGCGCCTATCTTTGCCGTCACTCTCCTGGCGCAGCCCGCCGAACCAGCCGAGCGCCACCGCGTGGTCCGACTCGATCATGTAAATGTCGCGTAGAAATTGCGGGTTGCTCCGCGCAAGCTGGGTGACGGCCGCCCGCAATTTGGCCGACAGCGCCGCCTCGCCAAACACATGGCGGAAATCGAAGAAGATATCGCAGTTCATCAGCATTTCTTCGTCGCGCCGCCGCATCCATGTCTCGGTCTGCCGCAGCCAGTCTGATAAGCTTTTCCGCCAGACCGGATTGGTGGCCATGACTTGGCCGGTGCAGAGAGGGAAGCCGACGGTATCGAGGGCGCGGGTCATGCGCGTGGCGAGTTCGAGAAAATACGCGTCGATCCGCAGCCGCGCGTTCTCTGGATGATCGGCGATGATGAATCCGTTGTCCTGGTCGGGCGCGAGAAAGTTCTCACCGCGCCCACCGGAGCCCATCACGATGAGCGCGAACGGCGCCGGTGGCTCGGCCCAGCCGTCCTCGATCATTTTCGCAATGGTTAGCCGCAGCACGCGGCGGTGAATGTCGTTGTTGATTTCGGTGAGCAGCAACTGCACCTCTGGCGCGGGGACGTTGTCGTCGAACAGGGCGGCGGCGAGCTCGACTTGCGCTTGCTTGATCCGCTTGAGGCCCTCGACGTTCTCTTCGTGGGTCAGCTGCTCGATGATGGTGAGGGTCTGGCTCGATAGAAAGCCGAGCGCATCGTCCAGGGCGAGCATGCCGGCGATGCTCCCGGTCTGATCGACGACGGGGATGTGGCGCAGCTTGCGCCGTCGCATCAGGGCGATGGCGTGAAATAGATGGTCTTCCGCCGCGACGGTCGCGACCGGGGACGTCATCACCGTCTCGATCCCTTGATCGGGCGGGATTTGCCAGACGATCCGGCGCACCACGTCCTGCTCGGTGATGATCCCTTTGGGGCGTCCCGAGCCATCGACGACGACAGCAGAAGACGTCGCGCCGTCCGCCATGCGTTTGACCGCCTGACCGATGGTCGTGCCTGGTGGAACCAGCACCGGCGGCGGCCGCATCTCGTCGCGGACGATGCGCCGGAATATGTCCGTCTGCAGCATCATTGCGGCCAGCCCCGCTGACCTATGCGCGCCTCCAGCAAACGATCGAGCGCTTCAGAAAATGTTAGCATGTCCGCCGCGTTGTGCGAGTCCCAGGAACGTTGCTCACTCATTTCCCTTCACAGGTCGCGCGGCCAATTGCATCATGACGGTGAGGCTGAGGCGCTCGGACAACGGTTCGGCGGACAGCTGGCGGCGGAAATGGATGTCGTCGGTGCGGCTGCGGGCGTGCCGGAATAGACGTGAGGCGTCGGCGCTGCGAAGGACGTTTCTCCGCGCGGGTTCATCGCTTAGAGCGAATTCCGATCCGGTGGAATTGGAATTAGCTCTCGTTATCCTTTGGTGGGCGCGTTTTCTGCGGCGAACCGGTTCCCACTTCGCCGGAAAACGCTAGTGTGACGACGCCCGGCTCAGGCGCCGGCGAACCGTAACGGGCAAGGGAAATTGTCATGCCATCGCTCACGCTTTCACAGGCCTCCACGATCGTCGATGTCGCCTTGCAGAAGGGCCGCGCGAGTAATTATGCGCCACTCGTCGTCGCTGTGCTCGATGCGGGCGGACATCTCGTCGCCTTCAAGCGTGAAGACAAGACGGGGATCATGCGGTTCGACATCGCCTTCGGCAAAGCATGGGGCGCGCTGGGCATGGGGTTCGGCTCGCGCGAAATTGCGGTGCGGGCGGCCACCAATCCGGTGTTCTTCAGCGCGCTCGCCGTCGCGAGCGGGGGTCGCTTCGTGCCGGTGCCGGGCGGCGTGCTGATCCGGGACGCAGCCGGCGAGGTCATCGGCGCGGTTGGCGTCTCGGGCGATACCTCGGACCGCGACGAGGAGTGCGCTCTGGCCGGGATCGAAGCGAGCGGGCTCAAAGGCGATCCGGGGGGCGGAAAATAAAGTCTCGGAGAGCGGGGTCCTGCTAGTTTACGCTGCTGCCGCGGCGGATATCGGCCTCGATCAATAGCCGATTTCCGCGGCCGAAGCGCACGCGATAGGCCTGCAGGTTCTCCATGATGCGCTGGACGTAGTTGCGCGTCTCGGAGAATGGGATGCGCTCAACCCAGTCAATCGGATCGACCCGTGGATCGCGCGGATCGCCGAAGCGCTCGATCCACTGCTTAACGCGGCCGCGGCCAGCGTTGTAAGCGGCGAACGCGAGGATGTAGGAGCCGCGATAAGTCTGGATATTGCCGCCCAATTCGGCCGCGCCCATCTGCACGTTATAGACGTCGTCGTGGAGCAGGCGCCGCCGGCTGTATTTCACCCCATGAGTCCGTGCGATGAAACGGCCGGCGGCGGGCGTTACCTGCATCAGACCCATTGCGTTGGCAGGGGAGACGGTGCGGGCGTTGAACGCGCTTTCCTGGCGGGCAATGGCGTAGACGATAGCCGGCTCAACCGGGGGGCCGATCGGCCTGTAGCGCGGGAGGCCGTAGGTGGGAAAAGCGGGATAGTCGAGCGGCAGGCCGCGGCTGACCGCTTCCTTGCTCATCAACACCGCGGCGCGGGCATGGCCGTGCTTCCGCGCGAGTTCCGCGATCAGCGTCAGCGCTCCGGCATCGTCGATGCGGTTGAGATCGGCCACAAAGGGGATCACGAGACGGCGTTCACCGATCTTATAAAGGAGGTCGACTGCGCGCACGATTTCCGCCCGGCTGAGCGCCGCGCGCCTGGCCGCCGACATCGCCGGCGGTGACTCCAGGGCGATCTCCCTCATACCGATACGGGCAGCGGCAAGCTGGCCATAATAAGTGGTGGCGTGGCGCGCGGCGTCGGCGTAGTGAGCGTAAGCCTCCCGGGAGCGGCCGGCGGCTTCGGCGGCGCGGCCCTGCCAGTAGCCGGCACGCGCGAGCGCGGTTGTGTTCTCGATGCCGAAGGGCGCGGATGCGCGCGAAAGTGCCACGCCGCGGTCTGTGGGGCTTTCAGGAAGCGTAGCGCAATCCAGCCGGCCATGAATTCGCTTTCGACCCGGTAATTTTCCTTGGCCGGCGGCGCGGCGTTGCGGCAGATGAGATAGGCTGCCTTGGTTTGGTTGAGCTCGATCAGCGTGCGCGCTAGCACACGTCGCTCTTTCCACCAGTCGTCCGTATCATGGCCGGCCCCGAGCTTGCTCGGCGCGGCAAGCATCAGCTTGGCCGCTTCCTCATCCTTGTTGCTGCGGCGCAGATAGCGGATGCGGCTGAACAACAGTCCGACGTCGTTGCGTGCGCTTGCGGGCAGCGCCTTGATCAACGCCGCGGCGTTACGCGCCCGTTTATGCACCGCATGACGCGCTCGCACGATAGCCGGCTGCACGCCGCCGACCCGCTGAGCCGCGCGCATCGCGGCATCGACATCGTTTTCATAGAGGCGGCGATCCATACGCGCTTTATCGTCGGCGCGGGTGATCAGCCCGCCGAAAAGCTTGCGCGCGTCGTTCTCGACATCGCGGCTGAAGGACTCCGTCCAACCTGCGCGCACCCGCGCCTGCGCCGCAGCGCGGTGGCCATGCGCCAGCAGCGCGCGCGCGTAGGCAAAGTGGCCCTTGGCGCTCAGAGCCTCGTGCGCGGCGAAGAAAGCGCGGACCGTGCGGAGATCGGCCTTTTCTGCCCACAGCATTGCCTCGGCGCGGCGGCGCAGCCTGCCGATGCTCGGCCAGCTCGGATTGGCGGCTATGAACGCATCGTAGCGGGCGAAATCGGCCTCGTTGTCGTTGGCGCGCAGGAGCGCCCATTCAACCAGCTTGCGCGCCAGTGGATCGGAGATCGCCGCCTGCAACTTGTCTACCGCGATCGAGTGGCCGCGGCGCGCCTCACGGATCGCCCTCTTGAGCACGGCGATATCGGCACGCGAGGTCGCACGCGTCGGCGCATAAGCCAACGGCAGATCAGCGATTGTCCGGGAGGCGGCCCGCGCCGGCGCCGTGCTTGCCCGGCGCGCCGCATGACCCGGCGGGGCATGCCGGTCGAGCGGACGCACCGCCGGCGTCGGGACAAACGCTACGGCGGCAACCGACCCCGGCCGCATCCGCGGCAGCGGAACCTTGATGGACCGCGTTACCGCAGCCTTTTTCCTGCTCTTCGCCGCTTTCCCGAGCGCGGTCGATGTTGCGAGCGTAGGGAAAACCGCAAGGGCAAGTGCGCCGAGCAAAATCGACGAAAATCGCAGTCGAGACTGTGGCCTGCCTTGAACCACCGACCCTCTCTCACGGTTAGAGATGGCTTCCGATAACAACGACCTATTCGCCGGTCGCATTGATAAATTGTTAAATTGCGCAAACATGGCAATGTTTTCGATTCACGGCATCTTTCGTGCTTATCACGAGACTCCGATGTATTTTGTACGTAGGTGCCTGTGATCAATCCTATAATAAGGTTCGTTCAGCGTGCTCGCGCCCTGGGCAGCAGAGATCGATCCACATGCCTGGGGTCGCCGTGGCAAAACAGATATGCGAAGCGGCTGATCAGATCGACTCGGCGGAAGTGCCCTTGATCGAGGATACGCCGATCTCGCCCTCCATCGAAGCTGTGAAAGCAGCCGTCGGTGTCGCATCATGTATTTAGATACCGTCGACTCTGGCAAGGCGTGGGGGCGCGGCAAGACCCGGCGTTCATGGCGCTGCATTTCTCCATCCCATAGTGACGATCGCCGATTCCCGTCGTGAGCAAGGCGCGGTGGACCGCTCGGGCCTTTGTGGTTCGGCGTCCAACCCCGCTGTTATCGGTCAAGGGAGCCACCCCCGGCTTTCACCGAGGGGATTTACCCGGAATTGCGCAGTCCTGCCGAAAGCGAGAACTCTTGACCTGAGCGTCTTTTCCCATCGGAAGAGAGACGCCTAAATTTCTCAGTACCTCTCATATTGCACTCGGGGAGCTGACTCCCCTGCTCATGTGCCGCCGCGGAAAGTGCACAAATCCCCTGAGAGTCCGGCATGTTCAAACAATTCAACACGCGTTACTCGCTATGGCCTGAGCCGGTCCGTCCGCGCCGAAGCACATCGCCGCTGACCCCTGCCGTTGGCGGTTTTGTCGTCGGCGTCGCGTTCGCAATTGCGGTATACAGCTTTCCCGACGTCGACATCTCGGCAGCCGGCGAGCAGCCGCCCGCACTGAGCGAACTCGGGCATGCTCCGATCGTTATGCCGGAGGTCGCGCCGCAGCCGGCCGTTGAAGCTGCACGCCGCTTCAGGCAGACGCCGACGCCTGCCGCGAAGCTGGAGCTTCCGGTTACCGGATCGCGAGCCCCTCTGCCGGGCGCCGCAACCGACAAGCACGGCGGCAAGGGGAGGGCGGCTCGGGCGACAGCGGCGCTTGCAGCCGGAAGTCCCCCGAGCGACGAAAACGAGCCGGCAGTGGCTACCGATGGTGCGAAGCCTGCCGCAGCCGCCGAGCATCTGGTCAAACCGCATAAAAAGATTGTCCGCAAGAAGCGCACGCGGCCGACGCGTCACGCCGTCCGACACCATCATCGGCGCAAGCGGCTGACGCGTCACGCCGTCCGACACCGTCAGAAACGCAGATGGACGGCACGTTACGCCGCCGAATACCGTCAATGGCCGATGTATTCGATCGCCACGCAAAGGGCGTGGTTCAGGCATACATTCAGGCGGCGCTGAATATGAACCTGCAATGGGCGGCGCCGCGTATGTTTGATGAGCTAACCAATGAAAATTGGAAAGCCGGGCGCCAACCGCGGCAGGCTGGCGTGGTGCGAATCACAGAAAGCCTCTAAAAAAGTATTTCGGCGCGAAGCTCATCAGATCATGAGACTGTTCGGCTGCGCCAACGCTTCGGCAAGTGCATCACGCTGGGCGAGCCAACGCACCGTTCTGCTGCGATTGCCTGGCGGACGCTTGTGAAAAGACGTCAATGCTGACCGAAGGGGCGCGGTGAAAAATCCTCTGGGTCCACCAAGGGAGTCAAACCGTGAGGAAATCCATCCTTTCAGCGATCGCGGCACTCTCCTTGTGCTTGTGCATGCCTGCAGCGGCGCAGACGCTCATGCGAACAACGCCCCGTCAGAGCGCCAAAACCGCCAGAATTAAAGTAAGTCGAGATCGAATCCAGGAGGTCCAGCGAGCCTTGGAGGGGAAGGGTTATGACGTAGGGGATGTAGACGGAGAATTCGGCTCGAAGACGGAGCGCGCACTGCGCATGTTCCAAAAAGCTCAGCGGCTCCCCGTTACCGGACAAATCGATCGAGCGACTTTGGCTCGTTTGCGAGATCAAATCCGGGCGGTCCAGCGAGCCTTGCTCCGAAAGGGCTATGATATTAAGGCAATCGACGGAACCTTCGGCGAGAAGACGGAGCGTGCACTACGCAAGTTCCAAAAAGCCCGACACCTCCCCGTTACCGGGCTATTAGATGATAGGTCATTGAACGCGCTGCAGATAGGTAAAAGGGGAGCCGCCGGAAGAGGAGCGCCAGCCCGCGCGAAGCGTTCGCAAAAAAAGCACGCCAAATAGTCGCGCCCTGCAAGCTTCGTAATTCGGGTGAGCGAACGCATCTGAGGGAGATGACGCCACCATTTCCCGCTACGCCTATGGACTGGCTGAAAACCATTGGGCAATGGGCATCGAATATCAGAAACAATCTGCGAGCCTAGTACCAGATATCAGTTTCAGAAATCAGGGGGGACCGCTTGCGGTATCGCGTTGGCTGCCGCCGGCTCGTTCGGACAGCCTTTTTGCGTTTTTCTCGGGAAATCTTCCTGCGCTTTTCTCGAACAGACTTCTTTCGCACCGTTGTTGGCGCGGGCTTTGCCTCCTCCGCACCCGTGCCGGTGGAAATCGACCCTTCTTCGTGAATCAGGCCCTCGGAATTTCCAGATTCTGCGCCTAATGCCGCCACTGAACGTGCTGGCTCCGCGCCGCCGCGGCCGTCAGTTTCGGGGGTGCGAGGGCGGCCGCCGCGATTCGCGGTTTCGAGCGGGACCGCGGGCTTCGCCGCGACCGCATACTTGAAGATCGGCGTATGCTCGAAATCGCTATCGAAACCGCTCAGTTTGGGCGGTTCCTGCCCGGCGCCCGCGATGCCAGCGTCCGGAAAGGAATTGTATGCCGCGACCACAAACACAACACCGATTGCAAAGCCGCCGACTGCAGATGCCAGCGGTGTGCTTCGGCCGGGACGGGCGCGCTCGGGCCACAATGAGTAATTTACGTGAAGACGCTTGGACATAACCGTTCCTCGCGAACTGTGGACTCGAGCAGGGCGTCGTTATTCAGCTTCCTCCGGAGGCCAACGGGAGAAGCGCTGACGAGTTCCACAGACGCGAATCCCCTTGGGAATGGCCGGGGGCGACTTCCCCTAGGTAAGGTTACGTAGCTGATTCAGGAGCCAAAGCGCATTGCTGCTTAGCGAACCTGTGCCTGCGGCGTATGCGTGATGAAAGGGCGACAATCAACTTCTGGATTAATGGTTTGTTGGTCCCATTGATTGATTTAGGCCTCGATCGGAATTGGAAAGGCCGCGCAGGAGCGCGCCGTTTCGGGTGATAGTGTAACCGGCGTGGTTTCGCCTATATCGGCGACATGGGAGACGCGTGCTGCAGCCACTGCCATGAGTCCGATCGCGCCCGGGACGCGTCGTACCGGCGGGTACTTTGGCTTGTGCTCGCGATCAATGCCGCGATGTTCGCCGTCGAGATCGGCGCCGGCCTCGCGGCGGGGTCGGCGTCGTTGCTGGCGGATGCCTTGGACTTTCTCGGCGATGCCGCGAACTACGCCATCAGCCTTTTTGTCATCGGCCTGGCCCTGCGCTATCGCGCGCTTGCGGCGCTGCTCAAGGGCGCGAGCATGGGCGTATTCGGCGCGTGGGTGATCGGCGTGATCGGTTGGCACGCCTGGCACGGAAGCCTCCCCAACGCTTTCACCATGGGCGCCGTGGGCGTCGCCGCGCTGGTCGCGAACGCCGCCTCTTTCGCCCTTTTGTGGGCTTTCCGCGGCGGCGATGCGAATATGCGCTCGGCGTGGATTTGCACGCGGAATGACGTGCTCGGAAACCTCGCGGTTCTCGCCGCGGCGCTCGGCGTGTTCGGGACGGGAACGGGCTGGCCGGATGTCGCGGTCGCAGCGATCATGGCGAGCCTCGCTCTACAAGGCGCCGTTGTGGTGGCCCGGCACGCGCTACGAGAATTGCACCTGAGAACCTCGCCGCCGATCCCCGCTGAATGACCAACCGCTCGCGGGCGTCCGGCCCGCAAACCGCCGAGTTGGTCTGGCGGCTCATTCAAAGACAACCGTGCATAACTTCGATCCGGGGGGCTTTGCATGCCGGGCCTCCTCGGACATGCCTCGTTTCGGTGGCAATCTCTTGAACGAAATTGCGTACAGTGTTGATGTTGCCGCAGCGTTGATTCGGGGAGGCGTCTATGCGGCTTGCGAGCTATATCACCCGCGGCCGTTCCGGGTTCGGCGCGGTCGTCGCCAATGGCGTCGTCGATATGCGGCTGCGGTTCGGTCCGCGGTTCACGAGCCTGCTCGACATTTTGCGCGGAAATGCGCTCGGCGAGGTGTTGGCGGCGCTCGCCGGCGTGCGGGCGGATTACCCGTTGGCCGAAATCGAACTGTTGCGCCCGGTGGTGCAGCCGGAAAAGATCATCTGCGTCGGTAACAACTATGTCGGACCAGGCGAGCCGCTCGGACTGGCGAAGTACCCTAATCTGTTCTTTCGCACGCCGGGGTCGCTGGTCGGCCATTTGCAGCCGATCCTACGGCCGCAAGAATCAGAGCAGCTCGACTGCGAGGCCGAAATCGCCCTGGTGATCGGTCGCGAGGGGCGCCGCATCCCGCGCGAGCTGGCGTTCGACCATGTCGCCGGCTACACGCTGTGCAACGAAGGCACGGTGCGCGATTGGATGCAGCACTCGCCCAACATTACTCCGGGCAAGAACTTCGATGCCTCGGGCAGCCTCGGCCCGTGGCTGGTCACCGCCGACGAGATCGACCCCGCGCGGCCGCTGCGGCTCAGCATGCGCGTTAACGGAGAGCTGCGCCAAGACGACACCACCGCCAACATGATTTTCGGGTTCGCCGACCTGATCGCCTATATCAGCCGGTTCACAACACTGAAGCCGGGTGACGTGATCGTCACTGGCACGCCTTCGGGGGCGCCGGCCGAGCCCCCGCGCTTCTTGCGGTCGGGCGACGTGATCGAGATCGCGGTGCCGGAGATCGGCGTCCTGCGCAACACCGTGATCGACGAGCCATGAGCGAGCGCCGACCGGGCGCGCGGGCCGCCTGCGTCATCGGCTGGCCGGCGGCGCATTCGCGGTCGCCCCTCATCCATCGCTACTGGCTCAAGACCTACGGCATTTCCGGCGACTACCGCACCGAAGCCGTGCCGCCGGAGCTTTTCGCCGAATTTGTCCTGAATCTCGCCAAGCACGGCTATGTCGGAGCGAATGTCACGCTTCCGCATAAGGCGGCGGCGCTCGCGCTCTCGGAGCCGGACGCCCGCGCGCAGGCGATCGGCGCCGCCAACACGCTATGGCTCGACGGGGGCAGGCTGCGCTCCACCAACACCGATGCCGAGGGTTTCATTGCCAACCTCGACGCATCCGCGCCGGGCTGGGACAAAGGGATCAAAGCGGCGCTTGCGCTCGGCGCCGGCGGGTCGGCACGCGCTGTCGTGTTCGGGCTCGCCGAGCGCGGCGTCCCGCACATCTATGTGGCGAACCGCACGATCGCCCGCGCGGAGGAACTCGCCGCGCGGTTCGGTCCTTCGGTGCATCCGCTCAAGTGGGATGAAGGAAGCGAATGCCTTTCGAAGTGCCGGTTGCTGGTCAACACGACGACGCTCGGCATGGCCGGCCAACCGCCGCTGGCGATTGCGCTCGACCGCCTGCCGGAGGAGGCAGTCGTCGCCGATCTCGTCTATGTCCCGCTCGAGACCGCGCTGCTCGCCGCCGCCCGATCTCGCGGCTTGCGGCGCGCGGACGGGCTCGGCATGCTGCTGCACCAGGCGGTGCGGGGCTTTTTCCTGTGGTTCGGCGTGCGCCCCGCGGTGACCGCGGATTTGCGCGCGCTGGTCGAGGCCGACCTCGTCGGCCCGCCGGCCGATCGCGCGCGAGAGCGGTAAAGCCATTTGGCCGCGGTGCAGCCGCCACGCCTCGCTGCCGCGCAGGAGGAAAAAGCGATGCATACCATCACGACGCGCGCGATCGTCACTGCCCTGGTGATGCTCGCGGCCTTGCCCGTCGTCGCTCAGGCTCAGCAAACGGTCCGGCTTCGCGGTCAAATCGTTAAGGTCGATGGCCAGACGGTCACGCTTAAAACGCGCGATGGGCGCGAAGCGACCGTGAGGCTCGCCGACGGCGGGCGCGTCATGGCGCTGGAGAAGGCTGCGATCGGCGACATCAAGCCCGGCGCCTATATTGGGGTCGCCGCCATGCCCCAGCCCGACGGCAGCCAGCGCGCGCTCGCGGTTCACATTTTTACCGAAGCCCAGCGCGGCGTCGCCGAAGGCCACCGGCCGTGGGACCTCGCCCCCAAGAGCACGATGACCAATGCGGCGGTCGAGACGATCGTCGCCGGCGTCAACGGCCGCGTGCTCACCGTCAAATACAAGGATGGGGAGCAGAAGATCATTGTGCCGCCTGGTGCGCCGATCGTGGCCTATGCGCCCGGCGAGCGCAGCGAACTCAAGCCGGGCGTTGAGGCGATTGTCTTCTCTGCGACCCGGCAGCCGGACGGCATCTATTTTGCCCCGGCGATAACGATCGGCCGCGGCGTCGTCCCGCCGATGTGAGGGCAGCAAAGCCGCTAGCTATCGCCGTCAGGAGTGGCGGCGGCGTCGCGCGATGACAGCAGGTCCGAGCGCTCCAGACGCCGCAGCGACGCTTCCAGCCGCTCTTCGTCGCGGCGGATTTCCTCGACCGTGTTGAAGGTGTAGCGGATGTGCTCGTCGGAAACGCGCGCGGCGCGGTCGACGTCGCTGCTCAGCACGGCGTCGGCGATGGCGACGTGCTGTTCGAGCAGGATCGGGCGGGTTCCGTGCCGGCGGTACAGCTGATCGCGGTTATAAAATACCCCTTCGCGCAGCAGTTCAGCGAACACGCGCATGACATGCAGCAGCACGACATTGTGCGAGGCCTCGTACACCGCGACGTGCAGATCGACATCTGCTTCGGCTTCCTTGTAGGGATCTTCGAGCGAATGGGCCTGCTGCATGCGCTTGACGATTGCGCCAATGGTCTTGCGGTCGAGGTCGGTCGCGCGCAACGCAGCCAATCTGCCGGCCTGCGCCTCGACGAAGCAGCGATACTCGAAATAGTCCGCCGTCACCCGCGGCTTGTCGCGGAACAATTCCGCAAGCGGCATTGACAATGGCGCAAGGAATTGGGCGACAATCGTCCCACCCCGCTTGGAAACGAGCAGCCCGCGTTTTTCCAACTGACCGAGAGCTTCGCGCAACGACGGACGTGAAACGTCGAGCTTCTCGGCGAGATCGCGCTCCGACGCTAAGCGCTCACCCGGACGAAGAGTTCCTTCCAGGATCATTCGTTCGATGTAGCTGGCGACGGCGTCGGCGAGGCGCGGGGGTCGGATGGCGTCTTGCATGGGCGGTTCTCTCCGTCGCCGGATTTGCCATGGCCTAATAAATGTGTCTAGATATTTAGTTGGATGTTATAGTTATCCGGCTTGACGAGATGGTAAAAATATTATACCAATAGCCATAAACAGTCCATAAAAAACGCAATTTGGGTAGGTTAACCCCCGAGCAAGGAGATCATCGGCGCTTTTTCGTAAGCGCCTGGAAAACTGCAAGCCCCGCTGAGAACCACCGGATCGGCCTGAGCGAGCCCTCTACGCTCGTTCCGCAGCGGGGGCGTTATCTTCAACAGATCGCGGGTTGGGCCACGGGCCTCTTTACCCGGGCTTCGGGTCCCAGCATGATCGTGCTTGGGGTATCGATGGCGGCGTTGATGGCTATGCGGACTGTTCGGGCTCGACAAAACGTCGGCTCTTTTTTTTCGCGAAGATAGCTGCGGTGCCGGATACCCTCAACAATAAGAAGACTGACCGGATGAAACGTAACGGGAGAGAACTGATGAATCGAATCAAGATTGCCCTCATCGCCGCCGCTCTAGCCGCCGTTCCCTCGCTCGCGCAGGCCCAGCAACCCGACACGGTCCGCTGGGGCGTGCCGATGGCGTTCGGCTCCAATCTCGTTGCCCTCGGCGACACCATGCCGTGGGTTGCGAAGGAGCTCGCAAAAGTCTCCGGCGGCAAAATCAAGCTGCGAGTGTTTGAGCCCAACAAGCTCATTCCGGCGCTCGCGGTGTACGATTCCGTTTCCGACGGCAAGGTCGAGGCCGGATATACCTGGATGGGATACGAAGTTGGCAAGCTTCCGGCGTCGGCACTATTCGGCGCGGTGCCGTTCGGGATGGACAGTGTCGAATTCATGGCGTGGATGTATTTTGGTGGTGGCAACGAGCTTCTGCGCGAGCTCTACAAGCCGCATAATGTCGTGCCGATTTTCTGCGGGACGATCAGCCCGGAGGCCGCCGGCTGGTTCAGCAAGGAGATCACGTCGCCGGACCAGCTTAAGGGCCTTAAATTCCGCGCCGCTGGACTGGGCGGCAAGGTCTATCAAAAGGTCGGCGCTTCGGTAACGCTGCTTCCCGGCGGCGAGCTTTTCCAGGCGCTGGAAAAAGGCGTGCTCGACGGCACCGAGTTCTCTCTGCCGGCGATCGACGATCAGCTTGGGTTCTACAAGGTCGCGAAGTTCTACATGCTGCCCGGTTGGCACCAGCCCTCGACCAACCAGTATCTCTATATCAATGCCGCGGTGTGGGACAAACTGAACGCGACGACGAAGGCGCAAATCGAGACCACCTGCACCGCAGCCGTCACCATCTCGCTTGCCAAGGCGGAAGCCCTCCAGGGCAAGGCGCTCGCGAAGTTCGAGAAGGAAGGCGTCAAGCTGGTGAAAGTGTCGCCCGAACTTCTGAAGACGTTCCAGAAGGCGACCAAGGAGGTCATGGCGGAAGAATCTGCCAAGGATCCGATGTTCAAGAAAATCTATGACAGCATGACCGCATTCCAGGAGCAGAACCAGAAGTGGACGGAATACGGTTACCTGCCGCGTGACTTCAAGTAATCGTCGGTCATGACTCCCACCGAAACCAATCCTGACGGCCCGCCAGTCGGGCCGTCAGGTATCCCGCTGCCGGAAACTCGCCTGTCGCGTGTGCTTGACGGCGTTGTGCGGAGGATCGGCGAGTGGTCGTCCTGGATCTGGACGATCCTGATGCTGCTGATCGTCATTCAGGTCGTGCAGCGCTACGTGATCGGCCTGGGCTCAATCCAGATGGAAGAGACCCAGTGGCATCTCTACGCCATCGGATTCATGCTGGGCCTCGGGCTTGCCGAAATGCGGGAGCGGCATGTACGCATCGACGTGGTCGCCGAGCAGTTCCCTATGCGGGTCCGCCTCTGGATCGAAATGATCGGCCTTGTGTTCTTCCTGCTGCCGCTCTGCATCTTCGTGATCTGGTGGTCGATCCCCTATGTCATTGAGTCGTGGCAAGCCGGCGAGATTTCAGCGGCGCCGGGCGGACTGCCCTACCGGTATTTGCTCAAGGGCATCATCACCATTGCCTTCATCCTGCTGGCGATGACCGCGGTGTCGCGGCTGTCGCGCGTATGGGCCGCGCTGCGGCTCGCGGGCGGTTCAAGGCGGGCGTGATGCGTCGATAGATTCGGCTTGGTTAGTCGATAGTCGGGGGACGTTGTGGAAGCCTACGAAATTCTGGTCATCATCTTCCTCTGCTCGTTCATCGGCCTCCTCTTCACCGGCTATCCGATCGCCTGGATTCTCGGTGGATTGTCGCTGATCTTCACCGCACTCAGCATCTTTCTTAATCAGTACTTCGGCGTCGATACGTTTCTGCTCGATCGCTGGCAGGACTTCGCGATCATTGTCGATCGCATCTTCGCCCAGATGTCGAACTGGGTGCTCGTCTCGCTTCCCATGTTCATATACATGGGCCTGATGCTCGATCGCTCGGGCGTCGCCGACCGGATGATGGTGAATTTCACCCGTGTCTTTGGTCGGCTGCGCGGCGGCCTTGCAATTACCGTGGTGATGATCGGCATTCTGCTTGCAGCCTCCACCGGTATTGTCGGTGCGTCGGTCGTGCTGCTGGCGACATTGTCGATTCCGATCATGATGCGGGAGAACTACTCGAAGTCGCTTTCTTCCGGCGTCGTCGCCGCCTCCGGCACGCTGGGGATCCTCATCCCGCCGTCGATCATGCTGGTCGTCATGGCCGATCAGCTTTCGCTGTCCGTCGGCGATCTGTTCATGGGCGCGTTGTTTCCCGGCCTGGCACTCGGCTCTCTTTACCTGATCTATATTCTCGGGATTGCTTATTTGCGGCCCAATCTCGCGCCGGCCCCGAAACAGACGGCGAGACTCACATGGAGGGAATTGTTGGGCGTAGTCCTCGCGATTGTGCCGACGCTCTTCCTTATCCTTGCGGTTCTCGGCAGTATCTTCTTCGGCATAGCGACGCCGACCGAGGCGTCGGGGGTCGGCGCCTTCGGGGCGACTTTGCTTGCGGCGGCCAACAAGCGCCTTGACCTCCCGACGATCAGGCAAGTCGGCATCGAAACCACGCTGACCACCTCCTTCATCTTCGGCATTTTCATCGGTGCGACCGCCTTCGCGTTGGTGATGCGTTCGCTTGGCGGCGACGAATTCATTGCTCTCCTGTTGAAGGGCTTGCCGTTCGGCCCGCACGGCATCGTCGCCTTCATTCTGTTCGTCGCCTTCGTTGCCGGCTTCTTCCTCGATTGGCTCGAAATCTCACTGATCATGCTGCCGCTGGTCGCGCCGGTGGTGAAAGACCTCGGCTTTGATCCGATCTGGTTCGTCGTGGTTTTCGCGGTGGGGCTGCAAACGTCATTCATCACGCCGCCGGTCGGCTTTTCCCTGTTCTATCTCAAGGGCGTGGTTCCGAAGGAGATCACCACCAAAGACATCTATGTCGGCATCATTCCCTTTGTGCTGCTGCAGGTGCTGGCCTTGGCGCTGGCCTTCGAGTTTCCCGAGTTAGTGCTGTGGCTGCCGCGCATAATGTACAGCGCGGGTGGCTGACGTTGCCTTTAAGGGGAGATGCTTGCGCGGCGTCATCGCACGTGTTCGCAAAGGCGAACTAATGCCCATGTTTCAGTAGCGCGAGTTGTACGTGTGTGGAGGAGCAAACCATGGCCGGATCAGGCAAACGCGTCGGCCTCCTGGTCACCTGTCTTGTCGATCTGATCCGGCCATCGGTCGGCTTCGCTGCGGTCAAGCTTCTGGAGCGGGCAGGCTGCGTCGTCGAAGTTCCGCAGCAGTCCTGCTGCGGCCAGCCGGCGTTCAACTTTGGCGACCGCGCGACTGCGCGGGCGATCGCCGAGCAGGTGATCGCCGCATTCGAGCATTGCGACTACATCGTCGCGCCATCCGGCTCGTGCGCGGGCCAGCTGCGCGTGCACTATCCTGAGCTGTTCGAGGGCGATCCGAACTGGCAACCGCGCGCCGACGCGTTCGCGGCGAAGACATATGAACTGACGCAATTTCTTGTCGGTCTCCTTGGCGTGACGAGCACTGAGGCGCGCTATGATGGCGCCGTCACCTACCACGACTCCTGCTCAAGTCTGCGCGAATGCGGCGTGCGCGAGGAGCCGCGCAAGCTGCTCGGCTCGGTCGAGGGCTTGACGCTGAAGGAGCTATCCGACGGCGAAACCTGTTGTGGCTTCGGTGGAACGTTCTGCGTGAAGTATCCCGATATTTCCAACGCCATGGTCACAAAGAAAGCGGCGAACGTGGCGGCCACCGACGCCGACATGCTGCTCGGGGGCGATCTCGGCTGCCTCATGAACATCGCCGGCAAGCTCGCGCGCGAAGGTCGGGTGATCGCCGTACGCCATGTGGCGGAAGTGCTTGCCGGCCAGCTTGATCAGCCGCCGATCGGTGCTGCGGCTAAACCAGAGGAGCGCTCCGAGGCGACGGAGGCGAGCCGATGACCCATCATGCGACTTCGCCGCGCTTCAAGGAAAACGCCAAGGCGGCGCTTGTCGATCCGGAGCTGCAGAATGCGCTCCATTTCGTCGAGACGAATTTCCCCCAGCGGCGGCGCAACGTGGCCGACATGTTGCCGGAATTCGATGCGCTGCGCGACGCCGCGCGCGACATCAAGAACCACACGCTGAGCTTGCTCGACCTCTATCTCGAGACCTTCGAAGCGCGCGCAACCGCGCGGGGCTCGCAGGTGCATTTCGCCGTCACGGCGGAGGAGGCGAACCGCATCGTCGCCGACATCTGCCGCAAGCACGGCGCCAAGACCATCACCAAGGGCAAGTCGATGGTCGGCGAGGAAACCGGCCTCAACGGGTTCCTGGAGGCCAACGGCTTCGCGCCGGTCGAGACCGATCTCGGCGAATACATCATCCAGATTCGCCACGAATTGCCGTCGCACATCATCATGCCGGCGGTGCATTTGCGCAAAGCGCAGATCGAGGCCGACTTCCGCCGCGTGCACAAAGACCTGCCGAAGGAGCGCAATCTCGACGAGCCGGCCGCGCTGCTGGCCGAAGCGCGGGCGACGCTGCGCGCCAAGTTTCTCGCCGCCGAAGTCGGCATCACCGGCGCCAACTTCCTCATCGCCGAGACCGGCAGCGCCGTCATCGTCACCAATGAGGGCAATGGCGATCTCACCGCGACACTGCCCAAAGTGCATATCGTGCTTGCCAGCATCGAGAAGCTCGTACCCTCGCTCGAAGATATGGCGCAGCTCATGCGGGTGCTGGCGCGCTCCGCCACGGGCCAGGAAATGTCGGTCTACACGACCATCTTTACCGGGCCACGCCGACCGGACGATCCCGACGGGCCGGTCGAGCATCACATCGTCATCGTCGACAATGGCCGCACGGCGATGCTTGCCGGCAAGTTCCGCGACATGCTCCGCTGCATCCGCTGCGGCGCGTGTCTCAACCACTGCCCCGTCTATCACGCAGTCGGCGGCCATGCCTACGGCTGGGTCTATCCCGGGCCCATGGGCGCGGTATTGACCCCGAGCCTGATCGGCATCGACAAGGCAGGCCATTTGCCCAATGCGTCGACCTTTTGCGGGCGCTGCGAGGAAGTCTGCCCCGTCCGCATTCCGCTGCCGCGACTGATGCGGTTCTGGCGCGAGCGCGAGTTCGAGCGGCGCCTGTCGCCGACGGTTCAACGCACCGGGCTGAAACTCTGGGCCTTCGTCGCCAAGCGCCCGCGCCTCTATCGGCTCGCAACGGCGCCCGCCATGCAGATGCTCGCCTGGTTCGGTCGCAAGCAGGGGCGGTTCCGCTCCCTTCCGTTCGCCACGGGCTGGACGAAGCATCGCGATCTCCCTGCGCCGCAGGGCAAGACGTTCCAGGAGCAGTGGCGGGAGCGGGGCCGACCATGACCGCACGCGACCTCGTATTTGCTTCGATCCGCCGCGCACTCGGCGTGACGGGCTTGGAAGAGCCCCGCCGCAAGGCGGTGCAAGACCGGCTGCGGGATCACCCGCGCGGCGTCATTCCCAAGCGCGGGCAGCTCAGCGCGGAAGAGCGGTTCACATTGTTCTTGAGCAAGATCGAAGCGGTGTCCGGCACCACGCAGCGCATTGCCTCCCTCGATGATCTGCCTGCCACGGTCGCCGAATACCTCCGCGCTCACAATCTGCCGCTTGTGCTCAAGCGCGGCATCGATCCCGTGCTTGCCGCCGCGCCTTGGGAGCGCGAGCCCGCGCTCACGGTCGCCGTCGGCACTACCGGGGGAGACGATCTCGTCGCAATCTCCCACGCCTACGGCGCGGCGGCCGAGACCGGCACCCTCATGCTGCTCTCGGGTCCCAACAATCCGACCACGCTCAATTTTCTGCCCGACAATCATATCGTGGTCGTTGCCTCAGATGCGGTCGCGGGCGATTACGAAAGCGTGCTCGCCGCCCTGCGCGACCAATTCGGCGTGGAAGGATTGCCGCGTGCGGTCAACCTCGTCACCGGACCGTCGCGCTCCGCCGATATCGAGCAGACGCTCATCCTGGGCGCACATGGCCCACGCCGGCTGCACGTCATCCTCGTGGACGGACTGCCCTTCTCCGAAAATGGCGCGTGAACGCTTGAGGATCGACGGCGTTATCCTCTTGCGAGCGCGCGGGGACGACGCGAGCACGGAGAACGCTTATGAGCCATAAGGACAAGGCCGTCCATCGCGGCCCGGGTGCGGCCGATGCCGAGAGCAAGCACAAGCCGAAGCGAGAGTCCGAGAAGCGCCGCAAGCATGAAGACGAAAAACTCGATGAAGCGCTGGAGGAGAGTTTCCCGGCTTCAGATCCTGTCTCGATCAGCCAACCCTAGGCAGGCTGGCGCGGCAAGACATCCGTTCGGTTTCGTCCTGCCCCTAGTCCGGGAGTATTATCCTTTCCGGGAGTATTATCCTTAGCGCCGCTTTTGCCGGGGCAGGCTCCGTTTTTCGGCCAAAAATGCTGTACAATGCTCCACGAAGCCTGCGCGCTGCGCGCGGGCATTGTTCTCGTCGTACATTGTCAGGGCACCATGACGCACAAGTATTTCGGCACAGACGGCATTCGCGGCCGGGCGAACGGCGTGATCACGCCGGACCTCGCTTTGCGGGTCGGCCAGGCGACGGGCTTGGTGTTCCGTCGCGGCGAGCATCGTAACCGGGTGGTGATCGGCAAGGACACGCGGCTCTCCGGCTATATGATCGAGACGGCGCTTGTCGCAGGATTCACCTCGGTCGGTCTCGACGTGCTGCTGCTCGGGCCAATGCCGACGCCGGCGGTCGCGATGTTGACGCGGTCGATGCGGGCTGATGTCGGGGTGATGATCTCGGCCTCGCACAATCCCTACGACGACAACGGCATCAAGTTATTTGGGCCGGACGGCTACAAGCTCTCCGATGAGGTCGAGGAGGAGATCGAGCGCCTGGTCGATTCGGACATCGCCAAGAAGCTCGCCAAATCCGCTGCGCTCGGGCGGGCAAAGCGCATTGAGGGCGTGCACGACCGCTACATCGAGTTCGCCAAGCGCACGCTGCCGCGCACGCTGTCGCTCGAAGGGCTGCGCGTCGTGGTCGACTGCGCCAACGGCGCGGCCTATCGGGTCGCGCCCGAGGCCTTGTGGGAGCTCGGCGCCGAAGTGATCCCGATCGGGGTCGAGCCCGACGGCTTCAACATCAACCGCGATTGCGGTTCGACCGCGCCCGCCGCGCTCATGGCGAAAGTCCGCGAAATGCGCGCCGATGTCGGGATCGCGCTCGATGGAGACGCCGATCGCGTGGTCATGGTGGACGAACGCGGCCATCTCATCGATGGCGATCAGCTCCTCGCGGTCATTGCGGAAAGCTGGAAGGAAGACGGGCGGCTCGCGCAGCCCGGCCTGGTCGCGACCATCATGAGCAATCTCGGACTGGAGCGGCATCTTCAGTCGGTCGGGCTGTCGCTCGTGCGCACGCCGGTCGGCGACCGCTATGTGCTCGAAGAGATGCGCGCCCGCGGCTACAATCTCGGCGGCGAGCCCTCCGGCCATATCATCCTGTCGGACTACGCGACGACGGGCGATGGTTTCGTCGCCGCGTTGCAGGTGCTCGCGGTGGTGAAGAAGCTCGACCAGCGCGTCTCCGAGGTTTGCCACCGCTTCGATCCCCTGCCGCAAGTGACCAAGAACGTGCGCTATCGCAGCAACGGCACGGAGAAGCCGACTGAGCACGCCAAAGTGCGCGACGCGATCGCCGACGCCGAGCAGCGGCTCAACGGCCAGGGCCGGTTGATCGTGCGGCCGTCCGGAACCGAGCCGGTCATCCGCGTCACCGGAGAAGGGGACGACCCGGAGCTGGTCGAGGCGGTGGTGGACGACATCGTCGAGGCGCTCCGCGACGTCACCGCGGGGTGAACCGGCACGCGAACGCAGGCCGCTTGCGTTCGGATCGGACCTCGTCAGGCCGGGTCCGCGCTAGTGGCGCCACCTGCGCGGGACACCGGGCGAAACATCCGTCGGTATTCGCCCGGCGTGTGAGACCGGTGCATCCCTGAACAACCGGCAGTCTCTGCCCAACCCTTGCCTCCGCCGCCGGCCCGCATACATCAGGCGCATTCCCGGCTTCTCTGTGTGGTCGCATTGTCTAGGGCGAACCGGCGTCCACCCCCCGATCAAGGGGTCGGGGGCATGCTCCGCCGGAAGATGCTCCAAGCGCCGTCATGACCGACACGTCTTTCGCCATCGTCGTCGACCGTCTCGTCAAAGTGTACCAAAGCGGCACGGCGGTCGCGGGCATCTCGTTCGCCTTGCCGGTCGGCTCGATCACCGGCCTGCTCGGCGGCAACGGCGCCGGTAAGACGACCACCATTGCAATGATCATGGGCCTCGTGATGCCGACCTCCGGCACGGTCAGGGTGCTGGGGGCGGAAATGCCGCGCCAGCGCTACCACGTGCTCCACCGCATGAACTTCGAAAGCCCCTATGTCGAGATGCCCATGCGCCTGACCGTGAGGCAGAATCTCACCGTCTTCGCGCGGCTGTATGGAGTCGATCATATCGCTAAGCGCCTCCGCGAACTGGCGGATGAACTCGACCTCGGCGATTTCCTCGACCGGCCGACCGGTAAGCTCTCCGCCGGCCAGAAGACGCGGGTGGCGCTGGCCAAGGCGCTGCTCAATCGGCCGGAGGTGCTGCTGCTCGACGAGCCGACCGCTTCGCTCGATCCCGACACCGCCGACTGGGTTCGCAGCCACCTCGAACGCTATCGGGTCGAGCGCCGCGCGACCGTGCTGCTTGCCTCCCACAACATGGCCGAGGTCGAGCGCCTGTGCGAGCGCGTGATTATCATGAAGCGGGGCAGGATCGAGGACGACGATACGCCCTCAGCGCTGCTTGCCCGCTACGGCAGGGAGACGCTTGAGGAAGTCTTCCTCGACGTCGCGCGCGGCCGCCAGAACCTGGAGGCCGCCCAGTGAGTGCGCGCAACCGGGATTCCGGCATCTCCGTCTATCGCATCGCCGCGATGGTCGAGCGCTACTGGTATCTGCTGCGCTCCTCCTGGCCGCGCCTGCTCGAGATTATCTACTGGCCGGCGGTGCAGATGCTCACGTGGGGTTTTCTGCAGCTCTACGTCGCGCACGCGGACAGCTTTTTTGCCCGCGCCGGCGGCACCTTCATCGGGGCGGTGCTGCTTTGGGACATCCTGTTCCGCGGCCAGCTCGGCTTCTCGGTGTCATTTCTCGAGGAGATGTGGTCGCGCAATCTCGCCAACCTGATGATGAGCCCGCTCAAGCCGGTCGAATTCATCATCGCGCTCATGATCATGAGCGTGGTGCGGCTGCTGATTGGATTGATCCCCGTCTCGCTTCTGGCGATCGCCTTCTTCGGATTCAACCTCTACGGTTTCGGCTTGGCGCTGGCGGCGTTTTTCGCCAATCTGATCCTGACGAGTTGGGCGGTCGGGATATTCGTGTCAGGCCTCGTTCTGCGCAACGGGCTCGGCGCGGAGAATCTCGCCTGGACCATCATGTTCGTCTTTCTGCCGCTCACTTGCGTCTATTATCCGGTCTCGGTCCTGCCCCCCTTCCTGCAATACGTCGCCTGGGCGTTGCCGCCCACCTATGTCTTCGAAGGCATGCGCGCGCTCCTGATCGACCACGTTTTCCGCGCCGATCTGATGCTGCAAGCCCTTGCGCTGAATGTCGTTTTCTTCACCGCGGGCGCGCTCGCCTTCCTGCAATTGCTCAATAGCGCCCGCCGTCACGGCTCATTGCTGCAGACGGGGGAATAGACGCGGGCTTGGTGGTCGCGGTGATCCGCCCGGCATCCTGAGCAACTTTTTCATTAAACTTACGCCGCGGCGCGCGTTTTCTATTGCGCATTGCAGCCATCAGTCGCATTTTTGATACAGAATAAAAAAATGTTGCTGCCGCGGCGTTAAGATATTTTTTATTGTAGGAGTAAAATCATGACGATTAGCGATACCGGCGGCCCGCCGCCTTTCGGAGGCGACGGGAATGTTGGGCTATCTTCGCCGCTTTATTGGTTTTACGAGATGACGCACGCGGCGCTCAACCCGTCGCGGGCCATTGCCGACGCGACGCGGCTCTATTTCGACAACCCCGCCAATCCGTTGTCGCAAACGACCATTGGCAAGTCGGTGGCCGCCGCCTGTGAGCTATTTGAGCGCGCGACGCGACGCTACAGCCAGCCCGAATGGGGAATCTCCGAGACGGTCGTCGACGGAAAAACCGTTCCGGTTCGCATCGAGGCGTTGTGGGAACGCCCATTCTGCAAGCTCCTGCATTTCGATCGCGACGTCGGCTTCCACCACCGGCCCGATCCGCGCGTGCTCCTGGTGGCGCCCATGTCGGGCCACTACGCGACGCTGCTGCGTGGAACCGTACAGGCGATGCTTCCGCAACACGACGTCTACATCACCGAGTGGGTGGACGCCCGGATGATCCCGATCAACGAAGGGCCGTTCGATCTCGACGATTACATCGACTACCTGATTGCGATGATGCATCTGCTTGGCAGCGATACGCATGTGTTGGCCGTTTGCCAGCCATCCGTTCCGGTACTGGCGGCAATCGCCCTCATGGAAGCAAACGGCGATGACCACGTCCCCGAATCGATGACGCTGATGGGCGGCCCAATCGATACGCGGGTGAGCCCGACTGCGGTCAACAAAGTTGCGGAAAAGCGCGGCGTCGAGTGGTTCAAGCAGAACGTCATCACTAAAGTGCCGTTCCCCAATCCCGGCGCCTTGCGTGATGTTTATCCCGGCTTCCTGCACCTCAACGGGTTCATGTCGATGAACCTTAATCGGCACATCCAGGCGCACGGCAAGCTGTTCATGCACCTGATCGAAGGCGACGGCGACTCAGCTGCGGTCCATCGCGCGTTCTATGACGAGTATATGGCGGTGATGGACCTTGCCGCCGAGTTCTATTTGCAGACCGTCGACACGGTGTTCATTCGCCATTCCTTGCCGACTGGTCGGATGATGCATCGCGGCTATCGCGTGGATCCGGGCAAGATCAAACGCGTCGCCTTGATGACGATCGAAGGCGAGCATGACGACATCACGGGCCCCGGCCAAACTCGCGCGGCGCATGATCTGTGCGTGAATATTCCCGAGCATCGCCGGGAGCACTTGCTGCAGCCGGGCGTCGGCCATTTCGGCGTATTCAACGGCTCGCGTTTCCGAGCCGAAGTCCTGCCGCACGTTGGCGCGTTCATTCGCGCGCACGACTAGAAGAGCGAATTCCGTTCCAATGGAATCGGAATTCGCTCAAGTTATCTTGTAGTGGTCGTATTTTCTGCGGCGAACCGGTTCCCACTTCGCCGGAAAATGCTCTAAGCCAACATAACGCATCTTGACTGAAGCGGGCGCCGTTTGCGCGAGCGCGTCGGAATTCGTGATGCGCCGATATTGTGCATCCCTCAGGCCGCTTTTGATCATTGAAAACCTACGGCATTCGCTCTGAGGTTGCCTAGTTAAAGTCTTTCGTCCGATTTCTTTTGCTGCGCGCTCACCTGGCGCCGCCGATGGGACTTGTCAAAATTATCAGAATGAGATAAAAAATCACCCAATGCGCGCGGTTCTACCGCACATAGATAAAAATTAGAAATTGTACTACGGGATGTTGAAACGCTCGACGACGGCTGAAGAGCGCAGCGACAGCAGCGGTGACCGTCTGCTCGCCGTGCTCAGGCTCTTCACGGTTGAACAGCCGGAATGGACGGTCGAGGCCGCGGCCGACAAGCTCGGCGTGTCGGCGACTACCAGCTACCGCTATTTCCAGCGGCTCACCAAGGTCGGGCTCATCAGCCCGGTATCGAGCGCGGGCTATACGCTGGGGCCCGCGATCATCCAGATGGACCGGCAAATCCAGATCAGCGATCCGATGCTGAACGCTGCGCGCGGCGTGATGGCGGAGCTGATCGAATATGCGGCGGAGGGCTCGGTCATCCTGCTCTGCCGGCTGTTCCACGATCGCGTGATGTGCGTGCATCAGGTGATGGGGCAGGGGCCGCAGTCGCCGGTGAGCTATGAGCGCGGCCGGCTGATGCCGTTGTTCCGCGGCGCGACGGCGCGGATCATTCTCGCCCATCTGCCGACGCGGAATCTGAAAACGGTGTTCGCGCGCAGCGCCGAGGAGATCGCCGCAACGGGCCTGGGAGACGACTGGACCGAGTTCCGCCGCAATATGGTCGATCTGCGCCGCGCCGGCTTTTGCATCAGCCGCAGCGAGATCGATCCCGGTCGCGTCGGCGTCGCCGCACCAATCTTCAACGACGAGCGCTCGGTTCTCGGCAGCCTCAGCTTTGTGCTTCCGGCCGAACGCGCCGACGACACGCTGATCGGCCGACTTGCCCCTTTGACGGTTGCCGGCGCGCGCGAAATCGAGCGCGCGATGATGCGATCCAACGCCACAAGGCCGAGTTCGGCGCGTGTGAAGCTGGCGCAATAACGAGCGCTCAAGCAAGTGAGAGGAACAATGGACAGCGCAGTAAAAAAACTTCAAGACCGATTGTCGCTCACGAAACTCAAGACGCAGCTCGCGCCGTCGACGTTCAAAGCCATTCTCTGGACGCTCGGACAGACGCTGATTGCGAACGCGATCATCTACCCGCAATTCCGCATGCGGCTGAAAGAGCGCAACCTCATCGCGCAGATCAAGGCGCGCGACGAAAATATCGGCCGATGGTTCGAGATTCGCGGCGGGCGGGTGCGCTCGCATCACGGGCTGCATAAGAAGCCTGACATCACCCTCGGATTCAAGAATGCGGCGCTTGCCGTCGAGCTGCTCACGCCACCGATCAACTGGCTCAATCAAGTCAACGCGCAGAAGGATTTCAAGCTCACCGTCGAAGGCTCCGAAGACCTGACCAACTGGTTCGCCCAGACCCTGATGATGATGCAGTCGGTCGGCTACAAGATAGGCGTGTCGATGCCGGACGGCTTGGTGCGCTACTGCAACATGGCGAATGGCGGACCGCTTTTCGTCTATGTCAAAGATGGAAAGATCATCCGCACGACGCCGATCGCATTCGATGACACCGATCCTCAGCCGTGGACCATCGAGGCGCGCGGGCAAAAATTCACCCCGCCGCGCAAGACAACGCTCGCGCCTCACGGCCAGAACTCGAAGTCGATCATCTATTCGCCCGACCGATTGCTCTATCCGCTCAAGCGCGTCGACTTCGATCCCAAGGGCGCGCGCAACCCGCAGAATCGCGGCAAGTCGGGTTATGTCCGCATCAGTTGGGACGAGGCGCTCGACATTGTCGCGAACGAGATCAAGCGCGTGAAGCACGACCACGGCCCCGGCGCGATGACGGTGTCGCACGGCTCGCACCATACCTGGGGCCATGTCGGCTATTACCTGAGCTGCCTGTTTCGCTTCCGCAACGCCGTCGGCCACACGCCGGTGCACCACAACCCCGATAGCTGGGAAGGCTGGTACTGGGGCGCAGCGCACCATTGGGGCTACACGCTGCGCGTCGGCCAATGCGAGACCTACGGTACCGTCGAGGATCTATTGAAGAATTGCGAGATGGTGGTGTTCTGGGCGGCCGATCCGGACACGACCAGCGGCTCGTACGGCTCGCAGGAAGGCACCGTCCGCCGGCAATGGCTGAAGAAGCTCGGAATCAAGCTCGTCCACATCGATCCCTATTTCAATTCGTCCGCCCAGTTTCTGCCTGGCAAATGGCTGTGCCCAAAGCCGACCACCTCGCCCGCGCTCGCGCTCGCGATCGCGTATGTGTGGATCAAGGAAGGCCTCTACGACAAGGAGTACGTCGCCGCGCACACCGTCGGCTTCGACGCGTGGAAGGCCTATGTGATGGGCGAAGAGGACGGCACGCCGAAGACGCCGGAATGGCAGGAGAAGGAGACCGGCGTTCCGGCCAAGGACGTGCGCGCGCTCGCGCGCGAATGGGCGAAGCACCGCACCTATCTCGCCTGCGGCGGCTGGGGCAACGGCCATGGCGGCGCCTGCCGCAACCAGACCGGCATCCAGTGGGCGCGCACGATGGTGTGCCTGATCGCGATGCAGGGATTGGGCAAGCCCGGCATCAATATGGGGAACCTGCAATGGGGCTCCCCGGTCGATCTCAATTTCTATTTCCCGGGTTATGCCGACGGCGCAATGTCCGGCGATCTCGAAGCGACCTCGCTTGCGGTCGAGCTGTATCAGCGCATGCCGCAGCTCCCGACCATGAATACGCCGCTGCAGAAGATTCCGCGTATCTATCTCCCCGAGGCGATCCTTGAAGGCAAGGCCGAAGGCTATCCGTGGAACGGCAAGTCGATCGAGGCGCAGTTCCAGAAATTCACATATCCCGCGGCCGGCCACGCGCCGGTGCGTATGCTCTACAAATACGGTGGCTCGCTGATCGCGACGATGAACAATACCCACCGCCACATGAAGATGTTCCAGTCGGAGAACCTGGAATTCATCGTGGCGCAGTCGATCTGGATGGAGGGCGACACCAAATTCGCCGACATCATCCTGCCGGCCTGCACCAATTTCGAGCGGGTCGATATCAGCGAATGGGCGGCGCTGGGCGGCTACGGCCATCACGGCCAGCAGCAACTCAATCACCGCGTGGTCATCTTCCAGGCGCCGGCGATCGAGCCGCTCGGCGAGTCCAAATCCGATTTTTGGATCTTCAACGAAATCTGCAAACGCCTGGGGCTCGCCAACTACTTTTCGGAGGGCGTCAACGAGATCGACTGGGTCAAGCGCATCTTCCTTGCCTCCGACCTGCCCAAGCACATTTCCTGGAAGGAGTTCATTCGCAGGGGCTACTACGTGGTGCCCACGGAAAAGGAGCACCTGCGCGCGCCGGTTTCGTTTCGCTGGTTCTTCGAGAACCGCAAGAAGGACGTGCCCGAGCCGCAGCCGCTGCCGTCCGATTATTCGACCGAGTATCTACACGGGCTGCAGACCCAGTCGGGCAAGCTCGAATTCGAGTCGAGCAGCCTCAAGCGCCTGAAGGACCCGGAGCGTCCGCCGGTCCCGCGCTATGTCCCATCCTGGGAAGGGCCGCAGACTGCCGATCTGGTGCAGAAATATCCGCTGCAGTTGCTGACGCCGCACTGCAAGTACAGCTTCCACACCCAAGGCGACGGCAAGGACTCGTACCTGCTCAACATCGCCGATCACCGGGTGAAGATCGGCGACTATTACTACTGGCTCGTCCGGCTCAACCCGCACGATGCGGCCGAGCGCGGCATCAAGCACCACGATCTCGTCAAGGTCTACAATGACCGCGGCGCCGTGCTGTGCGCTGCGGTGATCACCGAACGCCTGCCGCGCGGCGTCGTGCACAGCTTCGAGTCCTCGGCGATCTACGAGCCGATGGGCGAGATCGGCAAGTCGATCGATCGCGGCGGCACCGTCAATCTCCTGATGCCGCACAAGTCGCAGACCAAGTCGACCCACGCGCTCGCGGGCTCGCAGGCGCTGGTCCAGGTCGAACTGTGGAATGGCAAGATCGAGCACATTTCCGAGGCCTATCGCGAGACCGGTCACGAGGCAGCGCGCGCGCCGGCCTGAGGCCCGCGCGCAAAGCAGCTCCCATCGCACAGGTCCGGTTCAGGAGTTCGACGATGAAGAAATGGACGATGATCATCGATGTCGCCGAGTGCACGAACTGCCAGAATTGCACGCTCGCGGCCATGGACGAATATATCGACAACGATTTTCCCGGCTATGCCGCGCCGATGCCGAAGCATGGCCATCACTGGATCGACATACTGCAGAAGGAGCGCGGCCAAGCGCCGATGATCGACATCGCCTTCGTGCCGGTCATGTGCAATCACTGCGACAACGCGCCCTGCGTCGCCAAAGGCGGGGGCGCGGTCGTCAAGCGCGACGATGGCATCGTCATCATCGATCCGGACAAGGCGCGCGGCCGCAAGGACCTCGCCGAAACCTGTCCTTACGGCAGTATCTGGTGGAACGAGGAACTGAAGGTCCCGCAAGCCTGGCCGTTCGACGCCCATCTGATCGATCAGGGCTGGACGCAGACGCGCGGACAGCTCTCCTGTCCGACCGGGGCGATGCGCGCGGTCTGCGTCGAGGACGACGAACTGGCGAAGTTGGTCGAAGACCAGGGCCTCGAAGTGCTCAAGCCGGAGCTCGGCACCAAGCCGCGCGTCTACTACCGCAACCTGTGGCGCTACACGAAATGCTTCATCGGCGGCACGGTCTCGACCGAGACCGACGGCGTGGTCGAGTGCGTTGAGGGCGCGCGCGTGCGGCTCCTAAAGGACGGCGTCTGGCTCAATGACGCGTCGAGCGACGCCTACGGCGATTTCAAATTCGATCGCTTGGCGCCGGATTCCGGGACTTACGCGATCGAGATCGAGGTCGAGGGCAAGCCCACCAAGGTGGTCGAAGCGAGGCTCGGAGAGAGCATCAATCTCGGCGAAATAAGGGTGTGAGCCTCCGTCTTCCTGTCTCTCCCCCGTAGAGCGAATTCCGTTCCGTTGGAATCGGAATTCGCTCTAATTGTCCTTGAGTGGTCGCATTTTCTGCGGCGAACCGGTTTCGACTTCGCCGGAAAATGCTCTAAGAGCTTTGCAGCTCAGAGGGGTGGAACAGGAGAGCGCGGCGAAAACTCACATCGGCCGGTAACGCATTCCTCAACTGTTCCGGGCCAGTGCAGAGCCGCGAGCGCGACACGGGAACGTGTCTTGGTCCCCAATGCGCCGGATTGCTAGCCTCCCGCGCGGCGACCGAGCCGGCGGGAGACCCATGACTTCATCTGAGAACGACGCTGAGGCGAAGGCTGCGGGCGCGACTCGCAAGATCGCTCTGGAAGAGCACTTCACCACGCCGGAACTTGCCAAGAAATATGTCGCAAGGCCGACCCGGAGCGACACGTTGTTCGCCGACATCGAACGTCGCCTTGCCGACTTCGATGAGTTGCGCCTGGAGACGATGGACAAGGCGGGCATCGATCTCGTCGTTCTCTCGGCTACCACGCCTGGCGTGCAGGCGGAAAAGGACGCGAAGACGGCCATTAGGCTGGCGCAGGACGCCAATGATTTCTTGGCGCGCGAAGTGCAGAAGCGGCCACAGCGCTATGCCGGCTTCGCCCATCTTCCGACGCAGGACGCCGGCGCCGCCGCAGCGGAACTCGAGCGCGCCGTCAAACAGCTCGGTTTCAAAGGGGCGCTCATCAACGGCCAGACCCACGGGAATTATCTCGACGCGGATATGTACCTTCCGTTCTGGGAGCGCGTGCAGGACCTCGACGTCCCGGTCTATCTCCATCCCGGCGAGCTTGCCGACCACCCTGCAATGTTTGCCGGTCGCCCGGAATTGAACGGGCCGGTCTGGGCGTGGACGGCCGATACCGCGGCCCATGCGCTGCGGCTTGTTTCGCCGGCACGTTCACGCGCTATCCAAAGCTGAAGATCATTCTCGGCCACATGGGCGAGACATTGCCGTTCCTGCTGTGGCGCTTGGATAGCCGATGGCAATGCGAACTCGGCAAAGAGCTGCCGCCCGACGAACTGCCTTCCACCATCATCAAGCGCCACGTCGCCATCACCACGTCAGGCGTCTGCGACCCTGCGCCGCTTGCCGACGCCATCGCGGCGCTCGGCGAGGACAATGTCATGTTCTCGGTGGACTATCCTTACGAGGATTCGCAGATCGCTGCGGACTTCATCGATTCGGCGCCCATCAGCGAAGCGGTGCGGGCTAAAGTCTGCAGCGGCAATGCCAAGCGGATTTTGAAACTTTGACAGATGCGATGTCCAAACATGGAACAGGGCTTGCGGCGATCGCGCGCTTGCGGCCCAGTGCGGACGCGACCCCGCAGCCAATGCGCATCGACTAGGCGGAAACCCGACCGGCATACACGCCTTGCACGCAGACCCGGCGCACCGCGGTCCGCAGCGCGTCGAATGCGGTTCCGAACAAGCTGCACCACAGATCGTTGACGATGGCTTCGATCATCGGCAGGGTTTGCTCTTGGCGGGTCATGACGGTGGCTCCTGCACTTGGCTGCTGTTCAAAGCATTGCGCAGATCATCGCCACGGGTCGACGTCCCGTTCTGTGCGCTAGATCACACATCACCGCGATGTTACCCACACGCCCGGATTACGCTCTCACGGCGCCCGCCCGATGTCGGCGATGACAAGGGAGACGGTCACGGTGCTGTCGTCGCGCCTGATCGTGAGCTCGATCGTTTGACCGACGCCTTTCTGCTCCAGTTGCTCCGTCAGGTCGGCAAGCCGTCGGACCGGATTGCCGTTCGCAGCGACGATGACATCGCCCAGCGCACCGCTTATGCGGTCAATTCCGCGCAAACCCGCGCGGTGGGCTGGCGAGTTGGGGATGGTGCGCGCAACAACGACGCCTTCGACCCCGAGACGCGAGGCGGCCGGCTCATCTGCGGAAACGATGCCGATGCCGGGCGTCGGCACGCGGCCCCTGCGGATAAGCTCGGGCACCACACGGTTTACGGTATCCACCGGAATGGCGAACCCAATTCCCGCATTCGAGCCGGAAGGCGAGTAGATCGCCGTGTTGACGCCGATCAGCCGGCCCGCCGAATCGAGCAGCGGCCCGCCCGAGTTGCCCGGATTGATCGCCGCATCGGTCTGGATGACGTTGCTGATCTCGCGCCCGTTGGAGGTCGGCAGCCGACGCTTGAGCGCGCTGATCACGCCAGTCGTCAGCGTTTGGTCGAGCCCGTACGGGTTGCCGATCGCGAACACCGCTTGGCCGACCTTCAAGTCGGCCGACGTGCCGATCGGAATCGGTGGCGGTAAGGCGCGCACGGTGGAAAGCTGCAACACGGCCAGGTCATAATTCGGCGCGACACCGCTGATCTGCGCGCGCGCTACTTCGCCGTCGGCGAGGCGCACCGCGATGGCGCTCGTTCCCTGAACGACATGCGCGTTGGTGACGATATGGCCGGCCGCGTCCCAGATGAAGCCGGTGCCCGTCTGCGCGGCTTGCTCGTCGCCTTCCGCGCCGAAAAAACCGCCGTTCGCTTGGCCGGAGACATGCACCACCGAGGGCACGGCGCGGTTGAAAATTTCAATCGAGGTCTTTTCCCAGTTCGCAAGGTCGCCGCGCGGTTCGACTGCCCGTGGAGTTGTTGCTGAATAGAGCCGCTGCTGGATATAGGGCTGAGCGATCATCGCCCCGAGCACGAAAAGAATGGCCAGCAGGAGATATCTTACGGACCGGTCCACCACCGCGCTCCCGAACGAGGGGTAATGAGGGAAAGAATCATACAGGCCAAATAGGCTCTCGATTGAATTATTAAAGTTGATTTCCGGCTAAACGACCGACGGCGCTAGCCGCCGGTCAATGCGCTCGGGCGCGAGGGCGCCGCCCAACGCAATAGAGCATTTTCCGGCGAAGTGGAAACCGGTTCGCCGCCGAAAATGCGACTACGAAAGGAGAACCGGAGCGAATTCCGATTCCACCGGAACGGAATTCGCTCCAGCGAGTGCCGTGGACCCGCATAAACGGGCGACCAGCTTTCCCCGATCAGCCGGCATGAATCCGACCGACAAGAATTAATTCAGCGGAAAGGTTCACTCGGCCGCGGCGAGCTTCTTGACGATCTGGCGCTTGAGCAGAAGGGCACGCGGAGACAGGTTGGCGTCGCCGGCCTTGAGCAGATAGGCGTCGAGGCCGCCGCGATGGTCCACGCTTTTCAGCGCGTTGGCCGATATGCGCAAGCGTATCGCCCGCCCGAGCGCTTCGGACCGCAACGTCACGTTGACCAGATTCGGCAGAAACCGCCGCTTGGTCTTGATATTCGAATGGCTGACCGTATGGCCGACAAGCGGCCCTTTACCGGTCAGTTCGCATCGTCGCGACATGGAAACCTCGACAGGCTTGCTGCCATCGTAGAGGGGCGCGGATTGGCGCCGACGGATTTCATGGGAGGCGGACGTATAATAAGCGGCGGCGGGCGCGTCAACCCGCTGTCCGATGCCCACCCGCCAGCCGCGCTCGCGATCGATCGGCGCGTTATAGCGTCCGGATCGCGGGGAGGCGGACTTCATATTAACGACGTATTCCGCGCTGACATAGCGTCGGAGCGGCGATCTGCTACCGCTGCGGGGGGAGCCGAGCAAACGTGACGCCAGCCCTAAAGCATTTTCCGGCGAAGTGGAAACCGGTTCGCCGCAGAAAGTGCGACCACTCAAGGACAATTAGAGCGAATTCCGATTCCAACGGAACGGAATTCGCTCTAATCGCCATGCGAGCGCTTCTACTCTTGGCCGTCGCTGTCCTGGCCGATCTTCTCGGCGTGGGTCTGGTTGCGGCGCAGGGCAAGCTCGATGCGCGCTATACGGCTTCGCTCGCCGGCATTCCGATCGGCCGCGGCGCGTGGGTGATCGATATCGCGAACGGCCAATACACGGCGGCCGCGAGCGGGATGACGGTCGGCCTGGTGCGCCTGTTCGCGAGCGGTCAAGGGTCGGGCGCCGCGCGAGGATCGGTCCGCAACGGTAATTTTAATCCGTCCACTTATGCGTCCAATATCATTTACGATCAGCGGTCGGAGGATTTGCGCATCGTGCTGCGAAACGGCACGGTCAGGGACGTATCGATCAATCCGCCGCCACCGCCCCATCCCGATCGCATCCCGGTGCCGGACGCGCACCGGCGCGGCGTCGTCGACCCGATGACGGCGGCCTTGTTACGGGTTTCAGGCCGGGGCGACCCGGTCTCCGCCGAAGCCTGCCAACGCACGGTCGCGATCTTCGACGGACGCATGCGCTATGACTTGAGGCTTTCCTTCAAGCGCTTCGAAGCCGTGCGCGCGCACCGCGGCTATGAGGGTCCGGTTGCCGTCTGCGCCGTCCAATTCTTCCCGATGTCCGGTTACGTTCCCCATCGGCACTCCATCATCTATCTCAGGGGCCTGCACGGCGCCGAAGTCTGGCTCGCACCGGTCGCCGGAACCCGGGTGCTCGTGCCCTACAAGTTCCTGTTGCCGACCCCGTTCGGCATGGGCGTTCTGGAGGCCACCCAATTCGTTTCAGCACCCAGCGCTGGTCGCGCCACCCCAACGAGTGCTCGCGTCGACTGACACGCGGGCCGGATCAGCGTTTACGATTGCAGGCTCACTGGATTGTCGTTCGAGGCAACGTGAAACAACATTTAGCCTCCTTGATGCGGACCGTCGCCACATCTAGCCGGGAACGAATCTCAACTCTCACGAGTCAGCGATTCGGGCGCGATTCGTTCGAGACTCGTTCCGACTGCTTAACAGGGAACAGGAAAGTGCCATCGTCCCGTTGCATTATGAGACAGGGCTAGACGGTTCGCGGCCCGAGTGGCGGCTTGCGGTTGTGGCCGAGCCATTATCGATCCGCTTCAGCGGAGGCTTGGGCAAGCGAACGGGAGCGCATTTGGACTTGGCTGAACTGCGTTCGGCGGCTTACGGGTCGCGCATCCGTGGCGAACAGATTCACACCTCGCCGGAAAATGCTCTACAGTGACCAGCCTTTCCCGCAGAGACGCGATGCCCATTTCTTTTTCGTCCTCCACCAGTCGCGATGCCCGCGCCCGCGGACACGGCGTCACGGCGGTTCTTGGACCCACCAATACCGGTAAGACCCACCTTGCGATCGAGCGCATGCTCGGCCATTCCTCGGGGATCATCGGCTTGCCGCTGCGGCTGTTGGCGCGCGAGGTCTATAACAAGATCGTCGAACGCGCCGGCAACGAAGCGGTCGCGCTGATCACCGGCGAAGAGAAGATCAAGCCGCCCAGTCCCCGTTACTGGGTAGCGACCGTCGAAGCAATGCCTCGCGACCTCGACGTTGCGTTCGTCGCCGTCGACGAGGTGCAGCTCGGAGCCGATCTCGAGCGAGGCCACGTCTTCACCGACCGCATGCTCAACCGGCGCGGGCGCGAGGAAACGCTGGTACTCGGCGCCGCAACCATGCGACCGATGGTCGAGAAGCTGCTGCCGGGAGCCAACACGATCAGCCGGCCGCGTCTGTCCCAGCTCACCTTCGCCGGAGAGAAGAAGATATCGCGGCAGCCGCGGCGCACCGCGATCGTCGCCCTTTCGGCCGAGGAGGTCTATGCGATCGCCGAACTGATCCGCCGCCAGCGTGGCGGCGCCGCCGTCGTGCTCGGCGCGTTGTCGCCGCGCACGCGCAATGCGCAGGTCGCGCTGTATCAGTCGGGCGACGTGGACTATCTGGTTGCGACCGACGCTATCGGGATGGGCCTCAATCTCGACGTCGATCACGTCGCATTTGCTTCCGAGCGCAAGTTCGACGGATACCAGTATCGCCGGTTGACGCCGGCCGAGTTTGCGCAGATCGCCGGTCGCGCCGGTCGCGCCACGCGCGACGGAACCTTCGGCACCACCGGCCGCTGCGCGCCCTTTGAACCCGAATTGGTGCAAGCGCTTGAGAGCCACGCCTTTGAGTCAGTGAAAGTCTTGCAATGGCGTAACACCGAGCTTGACTTTTCCTCGCTCGGCGCGCTCGCAGCGTCGCTCGCCGCGATACCGACCCAGCCTGGGCTAACCCGTGCGCCGATCGGCGAGGACATTCTCGTGCTCGAACATGCCGGGCGCGACAACGATGTGCGCGACATGGCCAAGACGCGCAGCGCGATCGAACGTCTGTGGGATGTTTGCCAGGTTCCCGACTACCGCAAGATCTCACCGTCGGCGCACGCCGAACTCGTCGTCACCCTCTATGGTTTTTTGATGCGGGAGGGTAGGATACCGACCGACTGGTTCGCCCGGCAGGTGGCGCTTGCCGATCATGCCGACGGCGATATTGACACGCTTTCGAACCGTATTGCCCATATCAGGACGTGGACTTTCGCGGCGAACCGGCCCGACTGGCTCGGCGACCCCGAACACTGGCAGGGCGTTGCCCGCGCTGTAGAGGACAGGCTTTCCGATGCCTTACACGAACGGCTGGCCGAACGGTTCATCGACCGCCGCACCAGCGTTTTGATGCGGCGGATGCGAGAAAACACGATGCTCGAAACGGAAATCACCAAGACCGGCGAAGTTGTGGTCGAAGGCCATGTCATCGGTCGCCTCGATGGATTCCGCTTCGCACCCGATGTGACCTCGGGTGGCTCCGACACCAAGGCGCTGTCGGCGGCCGCGCAACGCGCGCTCGCCGGCGAGATCGAAGCGCGCGCAACCCGCCTCTCGCATGCGCCCGACTCTCAGTTCGTGCTCGCCTCGAGCGGGTTGATCCGCTGGATGGGCGAACCGGTGGCGAAGATTCTGGCCGGGGACAACATCCTGCGTCCGCGGGTGCGGATTCTTGCCGACGACCAGCTCACCGGTGCGGCGCTCGAGCACGTGCAGACGCGGCTCGATCTATGGACGCGCACCCACATCGAGCGGGTGCTGGCGCCGCTCTTCGTGCTCGGCGCGGCCGACGACATCACCGGCATTGCCCGCGGCATTGCCTTTCAGCTCGTTGAAGCGCTCGGCGTTCTCGAACGTCACAGGGTCGCCGAAGATGTCAAGGCGCTCGATCAGGAGCAGCGGGCGACGTTGCGCAAACATGGGGTGCGGTTCGGCGCCTATCACATCTATGTTCCCGCGCTGCTCAAACCGGCTCCGCGCGCGTTGGCGGCCGAGTTGTGGGTGCTCAAGCACGGGGAAATCGACACGGCAGGGCTCGACGAAATTCAGCGCTTGGCCGCGAGCGGGCGCACCTCGCTCCCGGTCGAGAAGACCGTTTCCCGCGTGCTCTATCGCACCATCGGCTATCGCGCCTGCGGCGAACGGGCGGTGCGCGTGGATATTCTTGAGCGATTGGCGGACCTCATTCGGCCTGCGTTGAGCTGGCGCCCGGATTCTCCCGGCAACAAGCCCGCAGGCGCGTTTGATGGGACTGGCTTCACGGTCACACAGGCGATGACCTCGCTGACGGGCTCCTCAGGCGAGGATTTTGCTTCGATCATGCGCGCGCTGGGATACCGGATGGAAAAGCGGCCGAAGCCTGCAGAGGCAGCCGTCCCGCCCGAAGCGCCAGCGACTGTGCCGGACGCGGCCGACTCCATCGCTGCTGACGCGAACTCCCTCGCCAGGGAAGCTGAAAGCGGCGACGACGAGCAGCCCGCGGTGGCCGAAGAGGCCGCATCGGCCGTCCTATCCGAGGCATCCGCGGCTGAGGAGCTAGAGCGCGATATAGCGCTGGAGCCCGCACCCGAGCTCGCTTCTGGGCCATGCGAGGAGGGTCGCTCCGCGTCCGATAGCCCTGCGGCAGCATGTGTTGACGAGGCTAGTCCTCCGGACTCCGATGGCGCTCCCGCAGAGGACGCTGCATTGGAATTGACGGCGGCGCCGCCCGCTACGGAGGATACGGCGGCGGTCACGGAGGATACGCCAGCGGTGGCGGAGGACGCGCCGGCGGAGGCGGAGGATACACCAGCGGTGGCCGAGGCCACGCCAGCGGAGGCGGAGGATACACCAGCGGTGGCCGAGGCCACGCCAGCGGAGGCGGAGGCGTCAGCTACGACGGCCGTCGACGAGCCGCAGTTTATAGAGATCTGGCGTCCCGCGCGGCACGACGAGCGCCGCGGCCCGAAGCGGCACCAGCGTCAAGGCCGGCGGGCAGCAGCCAAGCCACCCGCTCAGGCCGGTTCCGGGGAGGCGCGGACGCCGGCTGCCGAGGCCGCACCGGCTGCCGCCGATGGTGACGGGGACCGACCTCGGCGCCGCCACCGCCACCACCGCGGCCAGGACTTCTCGGGCAAGGCCGAGCGGGCCGACGGGCCGAGGCGTGAAGCCGGCAAACGCGACGAGCAACCGCGCCAGCGCTTCCGCGAACAAAGGCGGGATTGGCAGGAGAAGGCTCCCGATCCAAATTCGCCCTTCGCCAAGCTTGCCGCCTTGAAGGCGCAGCTCGAGGCAAACGCTAAGGAAGGGCGCTGAGCCGCGACGCGTGGCACTCGACCGGCAACGAATCGATAAATGGCTTTGGCACGCGCGGCTTACGCGGACACGCAGCGCCGCCGCCGCGCTCGCCGCCTCAGGCCATGTTCGGCTCAATGGAGCGCGGGTGGATGCTCCGAGCCGAAATGTGAAGCCTGGAGATATCGTTACGGTTGCCCTCGACAGCCGCGTGCGGGTGCTCAAGGTCTTGGGTTTTGCTGTGCGGAGAGGTCCGGCGGAGGCAGGGCGCGCCCTCTACGAGGAGCAGGCTCTCGATCCACCGGCCGCGAATCAGCCTCCGACGGAACAGTTATCCGCCACCGGTCCGGCGAGGTCCGGCCGTCCCACCAAGCGGGACCGGCGCAAGATTGGCCGTTTCACGGCTGGCGACGGGCCTTAGAGCGAATTCCGTTCCAAAGGAATCGGAATTCGCTCTGGTTATCCTTTAGTGGTCGCATTTTCTGCCGCGAACCGGTTTCCACTTCGCCGGAAAATGCTTTAGGAGCCCAAAAGCCAAGCCGTTCGCGGCAAAAGACGGCTGGCGCTTGCCTCGCTTGCGCACCGATGAGTGATGCGGTAGGCACCCCAACAACAATTGGGCCGTTCGCCCCGCCGGAGCGTCGCATGACTTATGTCGTTACTGAAAACTGCATTAAATGCAAATACATGGACTGTGTGGAGGTGTGTCCGGTCGACTGTTTCTACGAAGGCGAGAACATGCTCGTTATCCACCCGGATGAGTGCATCGATTGCGGCGTATGCGAGCCCGAGTGTCCGGCCGAAGCGATCAAACCCGATACGGAGCCCGGCCTCGAAGAGTGGCTCAAGCTGAACACCGAATATGCGAAAGCCTGGCCCAATATCACGGTCAAGCGTGAGCCGCCGCCCGATGCAAAAGAATGGGACGGAGTTAAGGATAAATTACAACACTTTTCGCCAAAACCGGGCTCCGGCGACTGACGCTGGTGTAGCGTCAGGTCGGATTCTCACGAAAAATTAATGTAGTTGCGGCTGGGGAGCTCAATTTTACTGCAGCGCGAGCTTGGAATTTTACTTGGGATGTGATACATATCAGCCACACAAATGAACCCCGCCCCGTGCGCCGCTCCCTCCCGGGAGCATATTTTTTCGGGGCGTTTCTGAGCAACCGCCAGATATGGAGGCGTGACTTTCCCTGGGAAAGCACGCAAGGACAGTGGCAGCAAAAACGCGTCATAAGTCAAAGCCCAAGAAATCTCAGGCCACCAAAGCACCTTCGGTCCGTCGTTCTACCAAAGCACCGTCGGTCCGTCGTCGGAGCACCGCGAAAGCGGCGCGGCGTAGCGCGGTGGTCGGCAAGGCGGCCGCCCGCCCGACGAAACCCGCGGCACGGCACACGAAGGCGTCCGCTCGTCCAGTCAAATCTCCGGTGCGACCCGCCAAGGCGGCGGCGAAACCCCCGAAGACTACTGTCCGCCCACAGCCTGACGAACGCGGGCAGAGTCCGGCGAGTGAAGGAGCGACTCACGGAATGATCAACAAGAAGACGACCCAACGCCAAGGCTTCAAGACTGGTGAGTTCATTGTCTATCCGGCACACGGCGTCGGCCAGATCATGACGATTGAGGAGCAGGAGGTCGCTGGACACAAGCTCGAGCTGTTCGTCATCAATTTCGTCAAGGATAAGATGACGTTGCGGGTTCCGACGGCGAAGATTGCGGTGGTCGGCATGCGCAAGCTCGCCGAGCCGCCGATCGTCAGGCGGGCGCTCGAAACTCTCAAGGGCCGTGCCCGAATCAAGCGGACGATGTGGTCGCGGCGGGCGCAGGAATACGAGGCCAAGATCAATTCGGGCAATATCGTTTCTATCGCAGAGGTCGTGCGTGACCTCTACCGGTCGGAAAGCCAGCCCGAGCAGTCCTACAGCGAGCGTCAGCTCTACGAGGCTGCCCTCGATCGTTTGGCGCGGGAGATTTCGGCCGTGCAGCGGATCACCGACACTGAGGCGGTGAAGGAGATCGAGGCTGCATTGGCGAAGGGTCCGCGGCGTGGGCTGAAACCGGCTGATGAGGTCGAGGCGGAGGCCGCATAAGGCGGTTCCGCGCAAAGCCGCTTCAACGGAAAAAAGCGCCGGGAAACCGGCGCTTTTTTATTCGCCGAGCAGCGTGAATTGCAGTAGCAGCGTGCGCTGCACCGCTGAGAAATTATCGTCGGACAACAGCGTCAGCACAGTCTCCCCCTGGGCGGTCTGATGAACGCCGAGCGCCTCCATATTGTCGATCTGATAGCCCAAGTCGGCAAACAAGAGGATTGGGCCGTCCACCAGCGCGCCCGGGACGATCGATGAAAGCGCGATGCGGCGCAACCGCATTGCGACGCCGCTCACCCAGGAAAAGCGGCGTTCCAGCAACAACAAGTCGCCAGAGGGCAATAGCGCGCAGTCGCTGATGTCGAAACTATCGGTGCGCCGGACGGCAAAGCCGCCGGGTGTCGGCCCGCCGATCAGAAAGGCCCGAATATTGCCCGCTCGGTCGAGACCGCGCTCGGAAAAGGCGATCAGCGTGCCGGACAAGTGGAGGCCTTTGGGCACAAAGGCGAGCCCTTCTACGCCGCGGTTGTAGGGCAGTGACCGCACCCCGGCCGGCGTCGCGATCGGCCGCGCCCGCGCCTGCACGCCATAGCGGCCGAAGTAGAACTTCACGATACGGTTGACCCGTTCGATACCGACGTAGAACGCGCCGCGATCCGCGGCGAGTGACTCGGTGTCATACCAGCCGCGCGCGGCCAGGAGACGACCGTTGGCGGCGAGCATGGGCGCCATCACTGCATCGGCGATCGCGACCGGCCGGATGCCTTCATAGACGATTCGGCCAGTGAACCAATTGGCCTTGTCCGTCAGCGCCACGAAGCGCTGGCCGTCGGCCTCCATCTTAAGAGCCGACAGCCCGCCGAACTCCTTGAATGACGACGCTAACTCAAGGCCCCCGCGAAACTCGACGCGTCCGAATCTCCGCAGCTCCGGTTCGCTCGCGTTGAACGTGTCGATCGTACGCGCCCGAACTTCGATCGAAATGGCCGAATTGCGCGCGACCGCCGGCTCGGCCAGGCAAGCCGGCGGATGGACAAGGCCTGCCACGAGCAGACCGACGACGGCAAGGCGCGCTGGCAGCCGCCGCTTCCGGCGGGGAGGACTCACGCGTTAAGCCGGTGGCGGGTCTGGCGGGTCGGACGGGTCGGCTCGGCCGCTTGTTCGTCGAACAGCTCGGCGAGTTTTTCGGTCATCGCGCCCCCCAATTCCTCTGCATCGACAATCGTGACCGCGCGCCGGTAGTACCGGGTGACGTCGTGACCGATGCCGATGGCGATCAGCTCTACCGGCGAGTGCTGCTCGATATCCTCGATGACGAAGCGCAAATGGCGTTCGAGGTAGTTCCCGGAATTCACCGAGAGCGTCGAATCATCGACCGGAGCTCCGTCGGAAATCATCATGAGAATCTTGCGGAACTCCGGACGTCCGAGCAGCCGCTTGTGCGCCCAATCGAGCGCCTCGCCGTCAATGTTCTCCTTGAGCAGCCCTTCGCGCATCATCAGCCCAAGATTCTTCCGCGAGCGGCGCCACGGCGCTTCGGCAGCCTTGTAAATGATATGCCGCAGGTCGTTGAGGCGGCCCGGATTGGCGGGCTTACCCGCGGCAAGCCAGGCCTCGCGCGATAGGCCGCCCTTCCACGCCCGCGTGGTGAAGCCGAGAATCTCCACCTTGACGCCGCAGCGTTCGAGCGTGCGCGCGAGAATGTCGGCGCAGGTCGCCGCTACCGTGATCGGCCGTCCCCGCATCGATCCTGAATTATCGATCAAAAGCGTGACCACGGTGTCGCGGAAGGTGGTGTCCTTCTCCTGTTTGAAGGACAAAGGGTGCAGCGGATCGACGATCACCCGCGCGAGGCGGGCAGGGTCGAGCATTCCCTCCTCAAGATCGAATTCCCAAGCGCGATTCTGTTGCGCCATCAGCCGCCGTTGCAGCCGGTTCGCCAGACGCGCCACGACGCCCTGCAAATTGGCGAGCTGCTTGTCCAGATAGCCGCGCAGGCGCTCAAGCTCGTCCGCCTCGCAGAGTTCCTCGGCGCCCATCACCTCGTCGAACTTCGTGGTGAACGGCCGATACTGCGGGCCGCGCGGCTCATTCGGACGGTGGCGCGGGCGCCATGGCTCGGACGCCGTCTCCGAGTCGCCGGTCTCTGACTCCTCAGGCATTTCGGCGGATGCGGCGTCGAGCGTTTCCGTCGCGGTTTCGGGCAACTGATCAGGCGATGCCTCCGCCTGCTCGGCCACCATGCTCTCCATGTCCTCCGACTCGGCCGACTGTCCCTCTTTGCCCTGGTCGTCCTGACGTTCCTCCTTGCTCCCGGAGTCGCCGTCTTCCTCGTCTTCTGCGCTCGAGCGTTCGTCGGCCATGTCAAGCGCTTGCAGAAGGTCATGCACGACATCGCCGAAGCGGCGCTGATCCTCGATCAGCTTGACCAACCGATCGAGATTGCGGCCCGCGCGCGCCTCGATCAAAGGCTGCCACAGCTCCACAATCTTGCGGGCCGCGGGCGGCGGCGACGCCCCCGTCAATCGCTCCCGCACGATCATCGCCAGCGCGTCCTCGATCGGCGCGTCGGCGCGGTCGGTGATCTCGTCATAGCGGCCGCGGTGGAAGCGGTCGTCCAGCATCGAGTTGAGGTTGCGCGCGACCCCGACCATCCGGCGGGCGCCGATCGCCTCCACCCTTGCCTGCTCGACCGCCTCGAACGCCGCGCGCGCCTGTTGGCCGCCGGGGAGCAACTTGCGGTGGACGGCCTTGTCGTGACAGGCCATGCGCAGGGCTATCGCGTCAGCGTGGCCGCGCACGATGGCCGCGTCTTCCCCGGTCAGCTTGCGCGGCGGCTCGGGAAGTCGGGCCTTGTTGCCGGCGACGCCGGGCCGCTCGGCGGCGAAGCCGACTTCGATCTCCGGCTTGCGAGCGATCGCGCGCAGACAACCCGTCACCGCCCGCTTGAACGGTTCGTTCGGGCTCTCTTTAACCGAAGGCTTGGCTTTGACGTTCGAGGCCATGACTTGTTTCGCCCTCTTCGCGGGAGAGGGGCAAAAATCAGCTCAGCGCTACATTCACCGAAGATTCCGGCAATTCCTGCCCGAAGCAGCGCTGATAGAATTCAGCGACCAGCGGACGCTCGAGCTCGTCGCATTTGTTGAGGAATGTCACCCGGAAGGCGAAGCCGATATCCTTAAAAATATCGGCATTCTCCGCCCAAGTAATCACGGTGCGCGGGCTCATGACGGTCGACAAATCGCCGTTCATGAAGGCGTTGCGGGTGAGGTCGGCGAGCCGGACCATCTTGTTCACGATATCGCGGCCTTGTTCGGTGCGATAGTGTTTCGCCTTGGCGAGGACGATCTCCACCTCATTGTCGTGTGGCAGGTAGTTGAGCGTCGTGACGATCGACCAGCGGTCCATCTGGCCCTGGTTGATCTGCTGGGTGCCGTGATAGAGGCCGCTCGTGTCGCCGAGGCCGACCGTGTTGGCGGTGGCAAACATTCGGAAGGCGGGATGCGGCTTGATCACCTTGTTCTGGTCGAGCAGCGTGAGGCGGCCCGACACTTCGAGCACGCGTTGGATCACGAACATGACGTCCGGGCGGCCGGCGTCATATTCATCGAAGCACAAAGCGACATTGTGCTGGAGTGCCCAGGGCAGGATGCCGTCGCGGAATTCGGTCACCTGCTGGCCTTCATGGATCACGATCGCGTCCTTGCCGATCAGATCGATCCGGCTGATGTGACTGTCGAGATTGACCCGGACACAGGGCCAGTTGAGGCGCGCCGCGACCTGCTCGATATGGGTCGACTTGCCGGTGCCGTGGTAGCCAGTCACCATCACCCGCCGGTTCTTGGCGAAGCCGGCAAGAATGGCGAGCGTGGTTGGCCGGTCGAATCGATAATCGGCATCGATTTCGGGAACATGCTCATCTGGCTCGGAATAGGCCAGAACTTCCATATCGCTTTCGATGCCGAACAGCTGTCGCACCGACACTTTCATGTCGGGCAGGCCGGCCACGGTTTCAGTTGCGGGGTTCATTGCACCTCCTGGCCTCGGCGGTGTCCGACAAACGGGGATCCAAGGCGCTTACGCCTGACGCATCCGCGAAAATAGCAGACCGCGCTTTCGACCGGAACGAAGGACAGGGATTTCGCCTCATATAGGAACCTATAGGCTCCTGTGCACTAGCCGTCCCGGAAAATCCTCATCGGCTGAAACAAAGAACCCGCGTTCTTGCGGCGGTTTCCCTGTCGAGACGCCGGCGAAAGGGCCTCAGATCAGCACAGCCCCGTCGATTTCAAGAACCTGTATGCCTCTATGATTTCTCGCAATTTGTCTTCCGTGCCGCGATCGCCGCCATTGGCGTCGGGATGGTGCCGCTTCACCAGCTCCTTGAAACGGCCCTTGATCTCGGCGCGTTTGGCGCCTTCCTCGAGGCCCATCGTATGCAGCGCCTTGCGCTCGGCATTGCGGGTGGTGCGGCGCTCGGCATAGGTGTGCGAATTCTCACGCCGCGCCGGCCCCCCTCCGAATTCATCTTGGAACGCGAAGGGGTCGGCGCCATCGGAGAAGAAACTGTTGAGCTTCAATCGTTTGAAACGCGATCCGACCGACAGGCCGAGCTTCCAAGTCGGGCGGTGACCGGTGACGGCGTCCTTTTGGAAGCGCTCCACCGCTTCGGCGCTCATCCCGTCGAAAAAATTGTAGGACTGGTTGTACTCACGCACGTGGTCGAGACAAAAACGCCAGTATTCACGCGCGCGCATCCGCCCTTTGGGCGCGCGATGCGTGGCGGCCCCCTGACAGCCAGGCCACTCGCAAACCGGTGCGCCGCTTGCCCGGCGATTCTGCGCAGGTTTGACGCGAATGCGGTCGAACAGGGGTGAGTCGAACTTCATCGGGAGCCATTATGTGGACTTCTTGCGATTGGCCGCAAGCTTGACAGGTTACGCATAACGTGATCCGCGGATCGTGGAAGCGGACGGGCGGTCCGTATCATTACTAAGGGTTGGGCCGGCATGCGCGTGCGCAACGTTATCGAAGAAAAGCTGACGAAGGCTTTCTCGCCCGAACGCATCGCCGTGACGGATGAATCGCACAAACACAAAGGCCATGCCGGGTGGCGTCCCGAGGGCGAGACGCACTTTCGGGTGAGCATCGTCGCCGCTGCGTTCGCCGGAAAGAGCCGGCTCGATCGTCACCGGATGATCAATCAGGCGCTGTCCGCCGAGCTTGCGGGCGGCGTCCATGCGCTGGCGATCGAAGTGTCGGCGCCGGGAGAGATGGGCAATGCCGGAGCGGGGTGAGCGAATGGTCACGCCGCGTCCGTCTCGTCTTTCCGCTGTTGCCGTAGATTGACGATCACCGCGTTCAGCTCCCCGCCGTAAATGAAGATGGTCGCCGTCCAGTACAAGAAGACGAGCGCGATCATTGCCGAGGCGAGGCCGGCATACGTCGTGACATAGGCGCTCGCGAACTGGGCGAGATAGCGTCCGAACAGCACGCCGGTGATGAGCCACATCGCGAGCGTGACGATGATGCCCGGGGCAATGTCGAGGAGCGACCGTCTGCCGGCCGGCAGCCATTTATGCACCAGCACGAGGGTGATGACGAGGACGGCCGTGGCGACGCCGAAGCGCAGGAACGTCAACGTCACCTCGAACTGGCTTAATGCCGGGAAGTGATGCTTCGCCGTCTGTAGAATCAGCGGGCCAAGTACGATGAGAAAAGACAGCGCGATCAGCGCGAGCGCTGCAACCAGCATATAGGCGATCGATTCCAGGCGCAGAAGCCACCAGGGACGTTGTTCGACGACGCCATAGGCTCGGTTGAGGCCGATGCGCAAACTCTCGATGCCGTTCGACGAAAAGTAGAGCGCAAGCGCTCCGCCGATCGTCAACAGCCCCGAATGCGCGGTGGTCAGCACGCTTTCGATCTCGTTCGAGATCGGGCGGGACACCGCCTGCGGCCAGGCTTCGAGCAGGATCAGCGCGACCTGGTCCGACAGGTTCTGGGCGCCAAGGAATCCGGTCAATGCGGCGACAAAGATGAGAAACGGAAAAAGGGACATCAGCAATGACAAGGCGATATGGCTCGCAATCGCCCATCCGTCGTCGCGGATGAAGGCGATGAACGCGTCGTAGGCAATGCGGAAGCAGCCGATCAATAAGCGCAAGGGGCAGTATCCAAAGCAACGGTTCTCATCCCTTGCCGACGTTTATGGGCTGGCAAGGCGAAAACATGGGGTCGAGTCCGCTAGGGAGCGCCAGTAATATCAAGTGCTTGCGAGCCCAACGCTTTGTTCATGTCCAACACATGTTCAATATGCGCGCGTGGACAATGGTGGATAGACGGTCGATCGTCACGTCGATAATGGCGATCAATTTCGGTCTGACAGTCGGGTCTTTACGACGGCTTCTGTGAGGAGGCGAGGCCCTACGTGTTAGACGCTTCCAGCTCGCGCTTCATCCCGGAATTATGCACTTTACAAACCAACCGCAGGTTTGTGGTATTGGATAGCTTGGTCGGCAATATTGCCCAGATGATCGATTTGGCCCGGAAATCGAACGAAAACAGCCCCGTTTCCGGGGCCGTTCACGATGCGTTTGCTCGTTCGGTAAAGGTGGTTGCGGGGGCTCGCAACCGTGGTGGTAGACTCTGCGGGGGCATGTCGCCGGGCTTCGCCAGCATGTCCGGGAGCAGCTCCGGGGCCAAAGGCTTGACGGCGGCATACAGCCTGACGATGTCGTGCTGGTAAGTGAAGACGGGCCGGCCGTTCATCAGCAGCGCCGCCTTGAGATACTTCTCCAGGCAACGAACGGCGAGCCAGAAGAAATCGATATTGAGGTCTTCGTGATAGCACCACCGCGCCGTGACGTAGTTGTCGTCGGCAGTCCGTCGCCATGGCCGTCCTAATCCATATGCCATGTCTCGATGGGATATTCGCCTTCCCTCGCCGCAGACAACCGGGCGTCGAGGATGGTGCCGTGGAGCTGCGTCCAGAAGCCGCCGACGACGGCCAGGACGTCGGACGCCCGCACAAGGGTCCCTCGCACGACCAGGCTGCCGTCGTCTCTCGTAATGACGGGATACCGGAAAACCAGGGACTTGTGAAAGTCGGACAGTAGCCGGATCAGCGTGGCCGAGCGTTCGTCCTCGAGACGCAGACCGATGGACGCGGCTTGCGCATAGGCCCGTTCGATGTCATGCCCGAGGTCCCGCGGCTCATGGTCCCCGAAGCCTCCGCGCGCGACAAGATACGCCTTGAGGATCAGCTCCAGGGCGTGGCTCATCAGAAAGTAAATCGGCGCGTTGATATCGGCAGAGCGGTCGCGGATCAGGGTGTCCGCGGCCCGGAGATAGGCCCGCGCATCGTTGAAGAGCTGCATGCCAAAGATGCCGAGAGGTACCCTCATGGCATGCGGTATAGCATGGTCCTGGATGCGCGGAACGCCGGCTGGGCGTCAGTTTAGTCTCTCGTAACCTCCTGACAGTCGTGCCCGCTGACGCGGTCTTTGTGCGGTGTATGCGCCGCCTGTCGGCCTCATGGCGGCAAGGGCGTGCGCGGCGCGCAGCGCCTTCTCTACTTCGTTTCGATCTCTCGCACCTTCAGTGCAAGCGATGCCGCCGGCCTAAGCCGTCGCCGAACCTCCGCACGACCGCAATCACGCGGGACGCAGCAACGGAGGACACCATGGAATATCTGAACCCGATCAGCTTGCGGCAGCTGCCGCGCCAGGAATTGCTGGCGCTCTATCAGCAAATCGCGGGTCTGCTCGCGACCTTGCCCGATGGCGCGCTCGAGCGCGCCATCGCCTTCATCAATCTCGCTAACATCCGGGCGTTGCGCGAGCGGCAATTTCGCCCGCGATGAGCGGGGCCGCCACTTGCGGCCTTGTCACTTGCGCGATTGCGGCATCATACACTTAACCCGAATCCTGTCTGGGATTACGCTCATCCGCGTATCAGCGGGTTTGCCCAGGGAGTGACATGGCGGCGCATGAAAAGACCTTCGGCGGTGCGATAAGCGAGGCGCGGAAGGCAAAAGGATGGAGCTTGAAGGACCTCGCGTCGCGGGTCCGGCGCGAGGATGAAGAAACGATTTCTCCGCAGTATCTAAACGACATCGAGCACGCCCGCCGCAGTCCGTCGTCAGATCGCATGGTGCAGCAATTCGCGGACGCGCTCGGAATCGAGCGCGACTGGCTGTATTATCTCGCCGGCCGCTTCCCCGAGGACGTGCGCGGCAAGAACCTTTCGCAAAAGCAGGTGGCGGAGGCCATGCTCGCTTTCAGGAGTGGACCGCCAAAGGGGAAGGCCCGGAGATAGCGTGAGATGCGTTCCCGACAGGACCGGGCGTTTTTCGCAGCGTCCGCACTACAAGCCGGAAGAGCTTGACCGCGAGTGCGAAAACATCATCGCGGGTTTTCTGAAGGAACGGTACGGCAGCGCGGATTACCCGGTATCAACCGACGATCTCACGGTCCTGATCGAACGCGACACCGCAGTAGCGGATTGCGTTCCTCATCACTCGATCGGCTTCGGCCGCGCCCCCCTCGAGCCTGCCGACTGCGGATGTACCAGCGGCCCGGCCGCGAGCGGGGAACGGAAGCCGCTAATGCCATCCCCTCCCGGCCCTCCGATGACGCTCGGCAATATGCGGTCGCTCGGTGTCCGCTTGCTCGCCGTGACGTGCGAGCTGTGCCATCACGAAGCCGTCCTGCCGGCGGACCGCTGGCCTGACGAGGTTCTGGTTAGCACCTTCCGGCCGCGAATGGCGTGTACTTGTTGTGGGATCGTCGGCGCAGACGCCCGGCCGAACTGGCGGGAGATGCAGGCGAGCGGGAATTGGCGAACCGATCCCGGCGCCCCCTTCACATGATACGCCGGGCGGTCCGGCGGACCTGATTCGGCCCATGGCCTATCCCACGCGAGACAGGTAGCGAGCTAGCCCCGTAGCTCTCCCAGGAGTCCGGCCGCGCCGCACCCCGAACCAGATCCGCCGAGCACCGTGCGCCACCTCCCAGGCTTGCCGCGCCGATGGCGACCAGCAGCGTGTGATTCGCGGTCGCCCTTGCGGGAGAGGCCGCCCCTAGCTTGCCGGTCGAGCCGCGCGGCACGTCGTGCCGGGGGCTGCGATCCGCGCGTGAGCACCTTCGCCCCTGCCGGGGCCTCGCCATCGGCAAGGAACGTTTGTGAGCCAAACCCGGCGCAAGGGGGGCGACCGGGACGCCTGGAACACCCGCTCGCTCGGCCGACGCTCCCACGCGGTCAACATCGCTAAGCTAGGGCGGCAATATCGATGAAAATTATTTCAGCGCAATCAATGCATTATCACGCAATCTTAAAGACAAAACGGTGCCTTGCGGGGTCGCGGTGCGAGCGCAGCGCATGTCACGTTTTGTCACGGTTGGCAGTTGCGAGGCGGGAGCCTCGGGAAGGGGTACTGTCCTAATTCCGAGGAGAGTGTCCTAAGTTGAAATGCCGGGTGTCATAATTACATTTGGGCGGCCAGGAGAAAGGAGTCTCTCTTGACCAAACTTTTGACTAAGCCGGGCAATCCGTAAGCGGTCGACATGAGACACCCCGGCTTAACTGCGGCGGCCAAGTGAGAGCGTCAGATCAAGACGAGGGCCGTAAACGATCCCGCGCGGTAATGCTCACATGGGCGCGGACACGTGCAAGGGAGTGGCATCGCCTTGCTTTTGCTAAGTCACACTAAATATGCCCGAGGCCGCCTTAGTTGGCGGCCTCGTCATTGTCTGGCTGCATCATTTCCAAGATGCCCTGATACTTTTCGAGCATAGTTCGGAGCTTCTTGAGCCCCTCCAGATCGACCGACGCTTGAATATCAAGCCGGTCGCCGTTCATGATAACGCGAAGTGGCGAAGTCGGAATAATTGGTGGTGTTCCGGCACTCGGCTTCAGCGGTGAATGGACTTGCGGGGTCACACCCTAGGGTTTTCCCTTATAGGGCTTAGGCCGCAATAGCTTCCCTGCAATGCCGGTGAGCACGGTTCCCGTCAACGTCCCGTCAACGTCCCGTCAGCGTCCCGTCAGCGTGTGCGGGGCTCCGGCCGGGACGCTACAGACGGCCCCCGACCGGCGACTTCGAGGAGGCGCTATCGGCGCTGGTCGGCGTGGATGCGCCCGGCCTGTCGGCTTCGACCATTGCCCGCCTCAAGGACGCGTGGAGCGAGGAGCACGACCGCTGGCGCAAGCGCGATCTCTCGGCCAAGCAGTACGTCTACTGGTGGGTCGACGGCATTTATTTGGAGGCGCGTCTTGAGGATCAGGCGCAATGCATTCTCGTGATCATCGGCGCGACGCCCGAGGGCAAGAAGGAGCTGGTCGGCTTTGCCGATGGCGTGCGCGAGAGCGCCGAATCCTGGCGCGACCTCTTGCTTGATCTCAAGCGGCGTGGCCTGTCGACGGCGCCGCAGCTTGCGGTGGCCGACGGCGCGCTCGGCTTCTGGAAGGCGCTCGGCGAGATATGGCCGACGACGCGCGAACAGCGTTGCTGGGTGCACAAGACGGCGAACGTCCTCAACAAGCTGCCGAAGAGCCTCCATGGCAAGGCCAAGCGCGCGCTGCAGGAGATCTGGATGGCCGAAACGAAGAAGGAGGCCGTCGCCGCCTTCGACGCCTTCGCGGAAAGCTACGCTCCGAAATACGACAAGGCGGTCGAATGCCTGACCAAGGATCGCGATGCGCTGCTCGCCTTCTATGACTTTCCCGCCGAGCATTGGAAGCACTTGCGGAGCACGAATCCGATCGAGAGCACGTTCGCCACGGCGCGACACCGCACAATCCGATCGAAGGGCTGCCTCTCGAACAAGACCGCGCTCGCCATGGTGTTCAAGCTCATTGAGGCCGCGCAGAAAAGTTGGCGCTGCCTCGACGGCCACAACCAATTGCCAAAGCTGATCACAGGTGTGAAGTTCGTCGACGGAATAGAGGTCGTCGCCCGATCGGCCGCGCCTCAAGCCAAAGCCGCAACAAAATTCGGCGATAGCTCTACTGTCTCCGAGAACGCACCGACCGCAAGTCAATCCAAGGAGGGTGACGTAATGAAAAGCACATCTTTACTGACAGCGCTGGTTGCGTTGTGTCTGGCGGCACCGGCGTCAGCCGCTGACAAGCTAAACATCGCCTGGGGCGGCTCGAACCCCGGCGGCGTGATGTATTATATGGTCGGCGCTGCTGGCACGATCATTTCTGAAAAGCTGCCGCAGTACAACATCACACAGGTCACCACCGGCGGCTCGACTGAAAACGCCAAGCGCCTGATCAAAGGCGAACTCGATATGGGCATTGTCTATGGCGCCCACGTCTACATGGCGCAGAAACCGGAGGGCCCGTTCAAGGGCGGCGCCAAGGGCACCATGCTGCGCGGCGTGGCCAAGGCCTACAAGGGCCCGACCTATTTCGTGACACTGCCCGGCTCCGGTATCAAGAAGCTCACCGATCTCAAGGGCAAGACCGTCGCCATGGGCCCTCCCGGTTCGGGGACAGTGTTCAACTGCACCAACATTCTCACTGCCATAGGCATCATCGGTGACATCAAGCAGCGCTATATGACCTTTGCCGACGCCGGCCGCGCGCTCGGCAACGGACAGATCGATGCGTTGTGCCAGTCTTCGGCGCCGGCCGCGGCCGTCAAGGAGCTGGCTGAGACCAAGGGCGCGGTGGTGCTGCCCTACTCCGACGCCGAAATGAAAATGGTGACGAACAAATACCCCTTCTACGTGCCCGACACCATGCCGGCTACCACCTACAAGGGCGTGCCGGCCACCAAGCTGCCGTTCCTAACTGTCTATTGGGTCGCGCATGAGCGCGTGCCCGCCAAAGCCGTGCAAGATATTCTTGAGCTGGTCTACCAGCCCGATATCAAGAAGCGGCTGGCCGCGGGCCATAAGGCCTGGGCGCAGATGGAGCCCGACACCCACAACTTCCAGAAGCTTGGCGTGCCCATGCATCCGGGCGCCGTCGCCTATTACAAGTCGAAAGGACTTTACAAAGAATAGGCTAAGCGCCGCGCACAACCAAATTATCTGAACAGCGCAATGGGGGCGGCGCCATCGCGGCGCCGCTAAGGGCGCATGGCGATCGCCGGCGGCTGGATCAAGCCAATCAAAGGGCGCAATCGGACTCTCAGCGGGCCGATCGCGCTCGTCTATGCGGCGACCGCCATCTTTTTCAGCCTCTGGTACCTCTACACCTCAGGCTTCGGTCTGGTCTCGACCGAGAGCAACCGCGGCCTCTATCTGATGCTGACGTCGGTGCTGGTGTTCCTGCTCTACCCGGCGCTGCCGACCTCGCCGAATACCCGGCCAAGTCTATTTGATTTCGTCTGGGTGGCGGCCGCGGTCGTTTCGGTCGGCTACTGGATCGACCAATACACCGACTATGCCATCAACCGCGTGAGCGATCCCAATCAATGGGATTTCGTGATGGGCATCATCGGCATCGCGGTGATGCTGGAAACGAGCCGCCGCGTGCTTGGCCTCACCGTGGTGATCATCGCCATCGTCTTTCTTGCCCAACTCTATTTCGGCAAATATCTGCCGGGCAAGCTCGCCCATTCCGGCCTCGGCGTCATCCGCATCGTCGAATTCACCTTCTCAACCCAGGAAGCCATGTTCGGTGTGGTCGCCGCGACCTTCGCCACCTTCGTGTTTCCTTTCATGATCTTCGGCGCCTTCCTGGAGGGCAGCGGCGCCGGCCAGTTCTTCATGGAGCTTGGCACCTCGCTCACCGGCAAGTGGCGCGGCGGCCCCGCCAAGATCGCCGTTATGACCTCGGCGCTGTTCGGCTCGATCTCTGGCTCCTCGGTCGCCAACGTCGTCTCCACCGGCAGCTTCACCATTCCATTGATGAAACGCATCGGCTTCGAGCCGCGTCATGCCGGCGCCATCGAAGCGATCGCATCGACTGGCGGCCAGTTCATGCCGCCGATCATGGGTGCCGGCGTGTTCATCCTGGCGACGCTGACCCAGACCGAGTACCTGAAGATCGCGTTGATGAACGTGATCCCGGCGTTCCTCTTTTTCTTATTCCTACTCTACATGGTCGACCTCGAGGCGATGAAGAGCGGGCTCAAGGGGCTCGACGAGGAAGAAATCCCGCGCGTTTCCGCCGTGCTGATGCGCGGCTGGCACTATCTCATTCCGCTCGCAGTCGTGCTCGGCCTGCTGTTCATGGGCTACTCGCCCGACTACGGCGCCTTCTGGGGCACGGTGTCCGCCTTCGTGCTGTCGTTCAGGCGCAAGGAAACCATGATGGGGCCGCGCAAGGTAATCGATGCCCTGATCACCGGCGCGCACAACAACGCCTCGGCGGGCTCGGCTATAGGCACGCTCGGCATCATAATCGGCGGCATCGTGTTGTCCGGGCTGGGACTCAAATTCTCCGCCGTGCTGATCGAGTTCGCCGGCGGCAACCTATTCCTCACCGTCGTGCTGGTGACCATCATCTCCATCATCATCGGCATGGGCTCCAGCACCACCGGCTCCTACATCATCCTGGCGGTGGTGGCGGCGCCGGCGCTGATCTCGCTCGGCGTGCCGGAAATCGCGGCGCATCTCGTCGTGTTCTATGCGGCCTGCCTGTCCAACATCACGCCGCCGGTGTGCGTGTCGGCCTATGCCGCCGCGGCGATAGCCGGGTCTGACCCGATGAAGACCGGGTTTGCCGCGCTCAAGTTCGGGGCCACGCTGGTGCTGATCCCGTTCAGCTTCGTCTATGCGCCGGAACTGCTGCTTTATGGCTCGGCTTTCGACATCGTGAGCGGCGACGCTCGGTTACCTGCTCGGCTATCTGGCGCTCGCCATGATGGTGCAGAATGCCGAGCCGGTGCGCGGGCCGATTGCGGTTTGGCAGCGCGCAGCATTCGCGGTGGCGGCATTTTTCCTACTGTTTCCGACCAGCATCTGGATCGATCTGCTCGGACTGGCGTTGCTCGCCGTCGGCTGGGCGCCGTCGATCGTGGGAAAGCGGCAGCGGCTCGATCAAATCAACAGATGATCTGTGATCCTTAGGCGCTCAAAAACGAAACGAGCAACGGGAACCAAGACATGAGACTTGTCAATTATGAAAGAGACGGCCAGGAGCGTCCGGGCGTTATCGTCAACGATTTTGGTGACATTCTCGACATTCAAAGCGTCATGCCGGACATGGCGTCAATGAACGATTTTGTTGACGCAGGATATGAGGCAGTTGACCTGCTCGCAGGGCACTTAATGCAGTCCAAAGACAAAGGGGCCGTGATCCCTGCGGCCAGCGCCCGACTGCTCGCGCCGATAGCACGACCTCACCGCAACATCTTCTGTGTCGGAAAGAACTATCACGAGCACGCCAAAGAGTTCCACGACAGCGGCTTCGATGCGTCGGCGGGCAAGGATGCGATCCCCGAGCATCCGATCATCTTCTCAAAATCCTTTACGACAGTGATCGGGCCAAACGAGCCGATCCCGGCATCAGCCGATTGGACCAACTCCGTTGACTATGAGGCAGAACTGGCGGTCGTGATCGGGCGTGGCGGCAGGAACATCACGAAGAACGACGCGTACGAGCAGGTATTCGGCTACATGATCGTCAACGACGTCACCTCACGAACACGACAGCGCCAACACAAGCAGTGGTTCATAGGCAAGAACTTCGATGGGTTTTGCCCGATGGGGCCGTGGCTGGTGACAGCGGACGAAGTGGGCAATGTCGAAGAGCTTCAGGTGACGGCGAGGGTCAATGGCGAATTGCGCCAATGCGCGCTCGTCCGCGATCTCATTTTCGACATCCCGACGTTGATCGAGACCCTGTCACGCGCAATGACACTCAGGTCTGGAGACATTATCGCCACCGGCACTCCGGCAGGCGTTGGCATCGGGTTCGATCCGCCCAAATTTCTCAAACCGGGAGACCGGGTTTCGATTTCGATCACTAAGCTTGGTACGCTTGAAAATCCGGTTGCATAGCGCGCCGGCAGCCCCCCATTATCCAGATGGGACGCAGACAACAGCGTAACGAATATCTCTTTTGCGGCGGTCCGGAAGTAAGGGTCGAGCTGCAAATGGCGGGCGCAGGGCATCGACCTTCCGCAGATGAAGGCAGACCGTCCGTGACCGATACGCCGCTCAAATGCCGATTTTTGACCCTGGCTGTTCTCTAATTCCGGGTTTGCGGTCAAGCTCTCCTTCAAACATCCTTGCCGGGTCCAGGGTTCTCTCCGCGGTAGGGGGTATCCTCCGCATGATGGCGTAGGATGACGCTGGTGGATCAATGTTTGAAGCGCGATTGCTCTCTTGAAGCATCGTAAAGCCAGGGGCGATCTCACCACCGCCATCGTCCCGGCAGGGACGTCATCTCCCGCTGTTTGGCGGGAACTCGATAACGCGATTATGCGCGTTGAGCTGCGACCTCCTTGGATGACCAGTTGAACTCAGTGCCATCGATCCACATCCGATGCAGGATGACGCCGTACTCATTTCACGATGGCCCAGCCGCATCCTATGCCTTGATCGCGGCCGCCAGCATTCGCACGCTGTTCTTTTCATCGTCCAGCCGCAGGTCGGCTTCGGCCCGCACCAGCGCCATAGCCGAATGGCGACGCGCGGCGGCTTTGAACTCGTCATCGCCCGAGACGACCAGCGCCCAGAACGATTTCTGAAGCCGGAGCTGAATTTCCAGCAAACCGGAACCGTCTCGCGCAATTGGCGCGAACACGTCGTCGAACATGTCGCCCGCACCAATCGATGGCACCCACACATTCGGAAAGGCCACCCCCTTGTCCGAAGCCTGGCTTTCGTAACGACTCCATTTGATGAAAAGCCGCACGGCACGCCCGATGACGTCGATCGCCGTCCCCGGATCGTTCACGGCCGGCGACAGCGCCCGCGACGCGATCTCCGCCAGCACGCACAGGCCGAAGCGCGGGTCCTGGTCAAAGGTTCGCTCCGCGCCGACCGTGAACGCCTTTGCCACGGCTTCCCCCATCTCTCCGGTCTCATCGCCGACGACCATCGCCACTGGCCGCGACGGATCAGCGAAAGCGCCTGGCAGCGCCTTGACGAAAACCTGCGCGTCCCGCGTCTTCGCGCATTCCTGAAGCGCCGCGACATCGATGTGCTGCACATAACCGATCGGCTCGGCAAAGACAGGCAGCGCTGTGACAGGCACGCCGGCCTCCCCGTGGCCAAACGGTCGCCCGCCGAGATAGGGATGCGCCAGCCGCGTCTCCATCGCCTTCCAGGTCGCTTCCTCGACCCGTTCGATCGTCTCACTGAGACGGCCGAACCGAGCGAGGTAGTCGATCCACCGCAGGATCGTCGCGGCGATGACGACGATCAGGCCGATCGTCACGACGAGCAGGATCGCGCGCCCCTGATCGCCATAGGCGCCCGTGCTCAGCGCGATGATGCCGACGAGGCTGAACAGGAACGAGCCGATGAAGGTGCCGAGCACGTTCTGGCTCGTATTGTCCTCCATCAGAAGCCGCGTGGCGCGTGGCGTCACGTTGGTGGTCGCGGCGCCATAGGCGGCGACCATGGTGCTGAGGGAGAAGACTGTGACGGCGAGCATGCTCGACGCCAGGACGTTCAGGATGCCATCGATCGCCTGAGCGCCGATCTTGACGGTCCAGGCGTCGGGAACATAGGGCGGGAGCACGATGCCGGCAACGGCGGTGGCGACGCCGACTATAGCCATCAGTGTCACGCGCAGCCAGAGCTTGCGCGCGAACAGCAGGAGCAGCCATCGCCAGCGCGATATCATTCCGACGCCTCCAGCCCACGCGCATTGTTCGGCGTCAGCGCCTCGGCCAACAGTACGTCGAGGCGCGCCGCGACGAAACCGCCGCGCCAGCATTGACTGTCATTATGGCAATCTCCGCGTCGCGATAACGTCCAACGCTAGGGCCGTCGATGGCGATAATGTCGCGGGCGACAGCGCTAAAGGTTCAGGCGTCTCCCCCAAATGCGGATTTTGTTCTATCATCTGGTCCTCGCCGATAGCCGACGAGGACATGAAGGCGAGCCTCGGGTACACAAAAGCGTTGAGGGGGGGATGGGGCTTATCCCAGGGCTCGCCGGAGAGGGGATTTGCCCCTCTCGCGGGGGCAAACATTTCAATTGTGAGCTGGTTCCCCGCCCGCGTCTGTGCCGCCGGTACATCCGCGGTCGAGCACGAGCAGGGCGGCTGCGAGGCACGCCTGCGTAGCCACCTATGTGGGAAGACGGCCCCCGTGCAAAGCAAAGGCCCGGCGCTTCCCCCGGTATTCCCCCCGGGCGCCGGGCCAACCACGTGTGAGGTGGCGTTCTCGCGAGGAGAACGTAGAACCGTCGCACTCGAAAATTGACGGTTGGTTAAGCGGATGGACCAGGGCGCGGAGACCAGGGCGACCGCATGTTGCCGAGCATCATCGGAGGGCCGGGGGGTCGGAGGGCATGACGGCGAGCCGTGCGGCGCCGAGTGTCGGCGGACGCCTCCGGGCAGTCTTTTGCTTTCGGAATGAGAAGGGCCCGGCGGACTGGGCGGGCGCCGGGCCATGACCATGTGAGAGGTGCTCTCGTGGGAGAACAGAAAACAGTAGCGCTCAAAAAATTAACGGCCGGTTAAGTCGCCGCGCTCGGAATGTGAACCACTTCGAATTCACTACTTAATACCGTGAAGCGCTGGCGTTGGCCGAGGAACACGAGTTGCGCCCGCTCGCCGCCCACTGCCACCTCGGTCTCGGGAGGCTCCACCGGCGCGCAGCCAATCGTGCGCAGGCCGACGAGCACCCACCAGCGGGACGAGCTCACGCTCGGTTTGCGCGACCGCGAGCTCCTCCTTGCGGGCGCGAATATCCTGCAGCCGGGTGTGGGACGCCGTCTTGGTCGCGCGCCGGGCTTCATCCTTGAGAAAGCGGATGTTAGCCCTGCACGACATCGACCACGCGATAGCGCCCGCGCTCGGTCTTCGCGATCCAGCCGTCCTTGGACAAGCGCCGGATCCACTCCGGCGTGACCATCAGCAGCTTGGCGGCAACGTCGATCGTGATCGTGCCGGCCGCCTCGCCGCCGTTGAGCGGCTGCGCCGACGCCAGCTCTCTTGCTTTTTGGTTCATCGTCTCGCGATGCCAGCTCTTTCTGAACGATCCTATCCGGTCGTGCGACGATGCGAACGGAGTGCCCGCCGCTGTGTTAGTTTCGGGCACCCGGAGTATATCAACGGTTTAAGGGGACTCCCGTCACTTCCTCGGAAGGGTCAGGGCTGAGCCAATGATAAAGCACCCCGCCGGCCGCTCCGCCGATCAGAGGCGCTATCCAAAACAGCCACAGCTGCGCAAGAGCCCAGCCGCCGACAAAGAGTGCCGGACCTGTGCTGCGCGCCGGGTTCACCGAGGTGTTCGTGACCGGGATGCTGATGAGGTGAATCAGCGTGAGCCCGAGCCCAATCGCAATCGGAGCGAATCCCGCGGGTGCTTTGCCATGTGTCGAGCCCATGATGATGAAAAGGAACATCATGGTCAGAACGACTTCGGCGATCAGGCAGGCGACCAAGCTGTATTTGCCTGGCGAGTGATCGCCATAGCCGTTTGCCGCGAAACCCTTGGCGAGGGTGAAATCCGCTGTTCCGCTCGCAATCGCGTACAGCACCGCAGACGCAATGATCGCGCCGACGACTTGCGCCACGATATACGGCACGACCTGACCTGGCGGGAAGCGGCGGCCGGCCGCGAGCCCGACAGTAACGGCCGGATTGAGATGGCATCCAGAGATATGGCCGATGGCGTAGGCCATCGTGAGCAAGGTCAGGCCGAACGCGAATGATACGCCGAGTAGCCCGATGCCGACCTGCGGAAAGCCGGCCGCGATGACCGCGCTGCCGCAGCCGCCAAAGGTCAACCAGAATGTGCCGATCGCCTCGGCCAAGAGTTTCCTGAACTCCATGTCGCCCTCTTTTCAAAAATGAATTTTGCGGGCGAGCTCGTCAAAATCGATCTCAACAACCCTCCCGCTCAAGTCTCATTAAAGAGGTGCGAAGCGCTAGGCAATTTACGGATCCTCGAGACCCGCAGTGACTAGTCGAAACGGGCTATTCTCAATCCCTGCGTTTGTGATCACTTCCCGAGGGCATTGTCTGCATGCAGGAAAGTCTCGACCTCCTTGTCGAGGAGGAGACGGAAATTGGGCTCATTCTCGATCAAATTGATGAAGCACTCTTCGGCGTCGCCTTTGTATCCGGCGACCGAGGCATAGCCGTCGAAATGCTTGGCTTCCGCCGGATCGTTGACGATCTCGGGCTTGAGGCCGAGCGGCAGCCAATCCAAATCGCGTTCTCGGATCAAGCTGGGCACGCCTAAAATCCAGCCCTCCACCTGCGCCACTGTCCGCTCAGCCGGCGCCAGTGCGGGTTTCAGGAACGCGAAATATCGTCTGGCACATGGTCCGAAAGGACGGCGGTCCGGACGGCCGCGGCGTCGGATTTTATTTCCGCAATGTCACCGAGCTGATCCTATTCGGCATCAAAGGGAAGAATGTTTGCACGCTTGCGCCCCGGACGACGCCAGGTGAATTATCTTGCCACTCGCAAGCGAGCATTCGCGCAAGCCGGATGAGCAGTACGACATCATAGAGGCATCCAGTCCGGGTCCGTACCTTGAGCTATTCGCGCGCGGGACACGAAAAGGCTGGGCCACATGGGGCAATCAGGCCAGCGATGGTTATCGGCCGACCTGGAAGACCTGCGCACATCACTCGCAGGCAGGCCTAATAGCTGCAAAGTGATCGATTAACGAAAGCTCGTTGATGGCGTACGTCAGCGGAACCGACATCTCATGTCAGCTGTTCGCCTCAAATCTTAGCAACCTCTGTTCCTGCCAGCCGACCGGAAACGGCTCCATCAGGGTCGCGAGGGTCATCTTCGCCGGATGCCGACCATCGAGAATCGCCTCGACGATCATCGGCGCGAGCAAGGTCAGGCGCAAGATCCGGCAAACATAGGATTGGTTGATCTTCTCGGCTGCAGCAAGTTCGTTGATCGAGGCGTACTCGCCGCTCTCAAGCATGGAGCGCCAGCGGAACGCCCGCGCGATCGCCTTGACCAGTGCGCTGTCAACGCGTGCACGCTGCGGTGCCCAGGCCGTCGCGCCCTCGGGCACTATCATGAGCTTGCGCCCGCCGCGCTTTCGTAGGCGCAGCGGGATCTGGACCGTTTGCGTCTCGCCATCGCAAATCTGATCGGCAACCATCATGCGGCCCTCCGCGCATTGACGGGGCCAGGCTGCTCGCGCAGCTCGTAGACCAGCTTGGTCAGTCCCGCGGTGCGCAGGCGCACGTTCAGTCGATCGAGCTGCACATCGACGCGCTCGACCAACAGCTGCACGATGCGCGCCTGCTCGGCGGGGAAAAGCTCATTCCACAGCGGATCAAGCCGCTCCAGGGCTTCCCGCACCTCGCCCTCCGAAATGTCCTCCCCCAATTGCCGCGCCGCCTTCCACGTGCGCGCGACGATCTCGGGTGCGCGCAGCAACCCGCGCAGCTGATCGATGACCGCGGTTTCGATCTCGCCGGCCGGCACGCGTCGGATCGGGCAGGAGTCGCCGTCCCGTTTCAACACATCGGTCGCCACGTAATAGCGATAGAGCTTGCCCCCCTTGCGGGTGTGGGCCGGTGTCATCGCTCGTCCGGTCGGACCGAAGATAAGGCCCCTAAGCAACGCCGGTGTCTGCGCGCGTGTGCGCATGGCGCGTTTGCGCGGGCTTTCGCCGATGATGTCGTGCACGCGGTCCCACAGCGGCCGCTCGATGATCGCCGCATGCTCGCCCGGATACGCGATCCCCTTGTGGACCGCCTCGCCGATGTAAACGCGGTTGTTGAGGATGCGGTAGAGGTAGCCCAGGTCCGCGGCAATCGCCTGCAGCCGCTTGATGGTTTCCGGCTTCAGCCCGCCGTACGCAAGCTCTTGCATGCGATAGGCGAGCCGGCTTTCGAGGAAGCGGCGGTTGTAGGGCGGCGGCTCTGTTTCGAACAGATCGCGCCACATCGTTTTGAGCGCGGGCGTGGGTGTGGTTTTCAGCGCAGCCACGCGGGCGATCACCGAGTTGGTCAGGGTTGCGCAAAGGCTGCGCCTCAGCACCGCATGTTCGCCGATCATAAGAAGGAACGACAGGACGCACCCGACGCCGAGCTCGAAGCGATGCAGACCGATCGGTCGAAGCCGTGGGCCGAGCCGACGTATTGGCCGATGGTGATGCCGAATCTCGGCCGGTTGCTTCACCTCGACACGATGATCGCCGGCTATCGGGCGGCGAAGGAGAAGGGCGAGGAGGAGGAACGGCGCTGGGCTTCCCAGCATCTGAACATCGAGATCGGCCTCGCGCTCCAGTCCGACAACTGGGTCGGCGCCGACTTTTGGGCAGCATCGCCGGCACATATCTCATCCCTGGCCGAATTGAAGGCCCGATGTGAAGTCGTCGACGCCTGGCGCCGACGTCGCCGCGGAGCCAGGGCTGGAAGCTGAACGGCGCGATCAAGACGACCGAGCGCAAGCTCGCCGGCGGCGAGCTGATCCATGACGGCTCCGCTTTGATGGCGTGGTGCGTCGGAAACGCGAAGGTTGAACCGAAGGGCAACGCCGTGACGATCACGAAACAGGTCTCCGGCGCCGCGAAGATCGATCCGCTGATGTCGCTGTTCAATGCGGTGTCGCCGGGTTTCGACGAGCTGCGTCTTCGACGGATCGACCAAGCGCGCCGTGGATCAGCTGGCACCAGGCAAGCGGGACGTGATCCTTTGGGACAGGGAGGTATTCCAGGATCATCGATGGCTGCGCGCCGTTGGCGAAACTCTCTCGACCCTGCCGCCGGCAAGGAATGCGGGCTAGAGGCGCACCCTATTTCGGTCATAGCGGTCGTGCGACGCGGAAGCCGTAGCGCGGGTTCCGATTGACTGCGATATATAGGTTGCGTAACGCCGAGCGGAGATATCGCGGCTGGGCCTCCCAGGACCCGCCGCGGACAATGCGGGAATTGCAATCTCCGCTGGTCCAGGCCGAGCCGTCGGTCGGCGCCCCTTCATAGCTTTCATTCCAGCAATCCTCGGTCCACTCCCACACATTGCCATGAACTTGATAGAGCCCCCAAGGATTTGGCTGGAACGAGTCGACCGGCGCGGTCTGGTAGTTAAATTCGCCACGCGACCCGGCATCATAGTTGGCTTGGCTGGGGGATATTACTGAACCCCACCAGTATGGTGAACTCGTGCCCGCGCGCGTTACGTATTCGCGTTGGGCTTCGCTCAGCAAATGGTAATTGCGCCCGGTCTTGCGCTTGAGCCACGAAATGTAGGCCTGAGCGTCATTCCAACTGACATTGATAACTGGGCGCTTGCCGCGGCCCCAATTCGAATCGGAAGGTTTATAGTGATCGCATCCGCCGTCGGCGACACAAGCGTCCCACTCGTCGAAGGTCACGGAGAACTTGCCGACTGCGAAAGGCCGCGAAAACATCACGCGATGCTGCGGACCTTCAAAACGAGTGCGCCCCTCCTCGCTTTCTGCCGATCCCATGATGAAGCTGCCGGCGGGAACCACCACCATCTCGGGGCATTCGGGGCAATCCTTGAACGTCTCGCCCGGCTCGTATCGGCGATCCGGCGCAGGGTCGGCAAATGACAGCGACGTTGGAGCGAGCGCGAGCACTATGACGGCAACCGCAATCTTACTTATGAGCCGCATGAAGAACTCCTTAACCGACATTCCCCAGACGACTGGAGGACCGAGTGCAGCGGCATGGGGCTATCGTCACTGTGCCGATTTTGTCAGGACTGCATCATTGCTATGCGCGGATATAATTTTCGTGCTAGTCGGTTGATTTAGCTAGATTGAAGGGTATAGGTGTTTAAGTTTGACACGGGCAGTTTTGGTTGTGAATTGCCAGTCTGCCTTGGTGTGATGGGCGTTGCGGTGGTTTTCCCAGGCGGCGATTTCCTCAATGAGGGTCTGTTTGTCGGGAATGCGCCGATCGAGGCATTGGGTGGATAGAACCCCGAGTTCGGATTCGGCGAGGTCAAGCCAACTGCCGTGCTTGGGCGTGTAGTGCCATTCGAAGCGCTCGACCAGCCGCCTGGCCTCGGACGCCGGAAAGGCCTGGTAGAGCGATGCCTTGCTGTGGATATTGAGATTGTCCTGGACCAGCACGATGGTCTTGACGTGCGGGAAGTGACGATCAGCCAAATCCTTCAAGACGTGAGCATAGTCTAAGGCAGTGTGGCGGTCCGTCACCTCGACGTGGCGCCAGCCTTCGAGCGGCGCGAACAACATGAACAGGTTGGCGGTGCCGTTGCGCTCGTACTCGTAATCGACGCGGGCTGGGCGTCCTCGTTTCATTGGGATCGGCATGCGCGTCTCGGCAATGAGTTGCTTTGAGGTCTCGTCCAGGCACACCAGCAGCCGATCGGGATCACGTGGCCGCGTGTAGACTGCGAGCACATCTTCCATTGCGGCTACGAAGGCGCTGTTGGCCTTCGGCGGAATGACCCAGCATTGCCGGCGATGCGGCTTGAGGCGGTTTTTTTGAGCGTGCGCCCGATCGTGGAGTTGCTTGCGCGCTCGACGATGCCGAGTTCCACGACCTTGTTCTCCAACAACCGCAACGTCCAGCGGGCACGTCCCTTGGGCGGCTTGGAGCACGCCAGGGCGATCAGCTTGGCTTCCTTCTCGCCGTCGAAAATCGCAGCGACTGGTGGAATCATGCGGGGCTTGCGGCTCAACACCGCTTCGAAGCCCTCTTCCACCAATTGCTTGCGCACCCGGTAGATCATGGCCGCGCTGGTGTCCAAGGCCTTGATGATCCGGCTGTCGCTCCACCCCTCACCGGCCGCCGAGATATCGGCCTTCAACAGAATGCGCGCCTTCAACAAGCGCTTCGCTGGGCTCTTTCCTTTGCGGATCAGCGCTTGCAATTGCTCGCGTTCCTCCGCGCCCAGCCGCACCACATACTTCTTTACCGCAATATCCTTTGCAGCCATGCTCGCCTCCGTCGCTCGAATCGCGACGGAAGCGAATCATCCAATCCTTTCAAATTAGTTGACGCAGCCGACTAGTATCTGCTGTCCTCTAGCTGTCCACGGTCGCAGGCTGCCTGAGGCATGCTTTGGAGTCAGCATCCGCATCCTGCTCCTCGATCCGAAACCATGCCACATAGAGCGCCGGCAAAAACAGCAGCGTCAGCACGGTACCGACGATGATGCCGCCCATCATCGCGTAGGCCATCGGCCCCCAGAAGATCTCGCGCGCAATCGGAATAAGCGCCAGACTTGCGGCAGCTGCGGTCAACATGATGGGCCGCATGCGATGCTCGGTTGCCTCCACGACCGCTTGCCATGCCGGCCGCCCTGCCTCCTCCAGCTCTTTGATCTGCACAACCAATATCACCGAATTCCGGATCAGGATGCCGATCAGTGCCATCACACCCAGGATCGCAACGAAGCCCAGAGGCGCTCCGCTCGGCAGTAAAGCCAAAACCACGCCGATCACTGCGAGCGGCGCGACCGCAAACACCAGGAACAACCGGTGGAAGCTTTGTAGCTGAACCATCAGGATGGTGGCCATCAGGAACAGCATCAGCGGAACCACCGCTATGATCGGGTTCTGGCTCTTGATGCTTTCCTCGACAGAGCCTCCGATCGCCACCGAATAGCCGGCCGGCAGACGTTTTGCGAACTCGGCCACCTGCGGCGCGAGTTGGTCCACCACCGTTTTCGGCTGCACGCTACCCAAGGTGCTTGCCTTCAGCGTGATGGTCGGCAGTCGTGATCGCCGCCATATCGTCGGCTGTTCAATCTCATAGCGGACGGTGGCTACCGCACCGAGCGGCACAGCTCTGCCGCCCAACCCGATTAGTTGAATATCCCGCACCGTATCGATCGATGCGCGCTCCCGCGCAGTGGCCCGACCCACCACATTTACCAGGTAGATACTGTCTCGCACCTGTGTGATCGACGTGCCGGCGAGCACACTGTTCAACGTAGTCGCAATATCTTCCGAACTCACGCCGAGCTGGCGCGCCTTGTCTTGTAAGCACGTCCACCTTGACGACACGGGCGGGCTCCATCCAGTCGAACACCACATTGTCGAGGTGCGGATTATTTCGCACAATGCCGGCGAGGCGCTGCGCGAATTCCTTGCACCTTTGCGATGTCGGGTCCACTCACCCGGTACTGCACCGGGCGCCCGACCGGAGGCCCGATTTCGAGCAGTTTGACGAAGGTGTCAGTTCCAGGAAAGGTCCTCCGCAAATATGTTTCGAATTGCGCCTTGAGCCGGTCGCGCGCCTCGATGCCGCCCTTGGTCACGACGACGATCTGGCCGAACCAGGTATTGGGTGTCTGCAGATCGAATGACAGGATGAACCGCGGAGCACCGGTTCCGATGTAGCTCGACCAATGGTCGACTCCGTCGTTGCCCTGCAGCTGCTCTCGCTCGAACCGGGCAATCTGCGCGTCGGTTTCCGCAATCGAGGCGTTCTGAGGGAGGTTGAAGTCGATGACCAGTTCGCCGCGGTCGGATGAGGGGAAGAACTGCTGCTGCACGAATCCCATGCCGAACACGGCGAGCAGGAAGGCTACGACCGTCACCCCGATGGTGATCCAGCGATGATGCATGCACACGGCGAGCATACGAGAGAACATCCGTGCAACTCGGCCCTTTTGCTCGTGATGGCCCTTCAGCTCCGCGGAAAGGATGGTGACCCCGAGCAAAGGAGTGAACAGCACAGCGACGATCCAGGACACGAGCAAGGACACGGCAATCACCACGAACAATGTGAAGGTGAATTCGCCGGCGTTGCTGCTGTTGAAGGCAATCGGAATGAACCCGATGACGGTGACGAGCGTGCCTGTCAGCATTGGAAACGCGGTAGAGGTGTAGACGTAGGTCGCGGCCTTACTCAAGGGATCGCCTACTTCAAGCCGCGCCACCATCATTTCGACGGCGATCATCGCATCATCCACGAGAAGACCGAGAGCAATGATCAACGCCCCGAGCGAAATGCGCTGCAGCGAAATCCCCGCATACGCCATGACCGCGAAGGTGATCGCGAGAACCAGCGGTATCGCTATCGCGACGACGAGACCGGCGCGAAGCCCAAGACTGAGGAAGCTGATGCCGAGAACGATGACGACGGCCTCGAACAGCGCTTTCGTGAAGCCTGAGACCGCGTGCTCGACGACCACCGGTTGATCGGCGACCAGATGAACTCCCACGCCAATGGGCAGGTCGGCGATGATCTTCGACATCTCCTCCTTCAGCGCCTCACCGAATTGCAGCAGGTTCGCGCCCGATTTCATGCCGATAGCGAGGGCGATCGCGGGTTGACCGTTGAAGCGAACCAACGTCTTCGGCGGATCGACGTAGCCGCGTGTGACGGTCGCCACATCGGTTAGGGGGAAGAATCGATCGTTAACCCGCAAATTGATTGCCTTCACGGTCAACTCCGACGCAAACGCACCGCTGACCCGCACCATGATGCGCTCCGGCCCTGCCTGGAACACACCGGACGGCGTGATGGCATTTTGCGCCTGCAGAGAAGCCATGATCGAGCGGGTGTCGAGACCAAGTGCCGCGACCTTCCGGGTGGAAAATTCGAGGAAAATCACTTCGTCCTGCGCGCCGAGAATGTCGACTTTGCCGACGTTGGGAACGGTCAATACCTTCGCGCGGATTTCTTCGACTCGGTCGCGCAGCTGGCGATGGCTCAAGCCGTCGCTGGTGAAAGCGTAAATATTTCCGAATACATCCCCGAACGTATCATCAAACTCCGGGCCGATTACGCCCTGCGGGAGGTCGCCCTTGATGTCTGCAATCAGGTTGCGAACGCGAACCCACGTCGGTTTGACATCACGGGCTTTCGTGCTGTCCCGCAGATATACGAAGACCGTCGTTTGCCCGGGAACAGTGACGCTCTTGGTGTAATCGAGCAACTCCAATTCCTCGAGCTTCTTCTCGATTCTATCCGTGACTTCGCGGGTAATCTCCTCGGCCGAGGCGCCAGGCCACTGCGCCTGGATCACCATAGTCTTGATCGTGAAATCAGGGTCTTCTTCCCGTCCCAGGTGAAAGTAGGAGAATAACCCCGCCGCCATGAAGGCGATCATGAAATACCAGACAAGCGAACGATGTTCGAGCGCCCAGTCCGAGAGGTTGAACGACTTCATGGCGCCGCCTCCTGGTCAATCCGGACACTCTGTCCCTGCTTGAGGCTGTGGACCCCTGCAATCACGATGCGCGTTCCAGGCTCGAGACCGCCGGTCACTCGGATGCCGCCTTCGTCCCGGGAGAGATCGATCTTCTGCAGAGAAACCGTATGGGCGGTGGGATCGACGACCCAAACGAAATTCTGGTCCTCTCTGGTCAAGACGGCGGACTCGGGCACCCGCAAAATTGAGCTCTGGTCATTGCTGAGCCTCGCAGTAACGGTGGCTCCCAGCCGGAAGCTTGGAGGTGGATTATTCAGGGCAATACGGACGCGATGCGTGCGAGTCTCGGGATCAGCTTGCGGCGCAATCTCGCGAATTTGGCCTTCTACGTGCACGGTAGGAAGGAGCTGCAAACTGACGGTAAACGGCAAACCGATTGCCAATGGAACACGAAAGTCCGGCCCGATATCGACGACGGCTTCTCTGATGTCGGGCCGCGCGACGGTGACGACAGCCTGACCAGCTTCGACCACCTGTCCCACCTCGGCCTCCACTGCGGTGACGACACCGGCAAAATCGGCCTTAAGCTCCGCATAGCCAAGTTGCTCGATCGCCTTCGCGAGGTTCGCCTGTGCGCTAGCCACCAACGCCTCGGCTCCAGCCCTCTCATGCTCCGCTTCGTCCAGCCTCGCCTTCGTCGCGACATCCGTCACAATGAGCTTCCGCTGTCGCTCCTCCGCTGCGCTTGCGTCCGCAAGTCGCGCCTGGCTTTTCAACAGCTCTGCTCTCGCCGACCGCACGCCGAGTTCCAGTGCTGTGGAATCGATTGCGGCGACGGTCTGCCCTTCATAAACTAAATCTCCGACGTCTACGGGACGCGCAATGATGCGCCCCAGCACGCGGAAACCAAGATCTGACTTGAATTGGGGTTCGACAGTGCCCGCGACTGCGGCGTCGCTCAAGCGCGCAGGTTCAACAAGAATCGACAGCACCGGTCGAACAGGCTCTGGCGCGGCTGTCTCCTGTTTGCATCCGGTCGCAAGTAGCGCGGCGAAGATGCTGGCGATCATGATTGAACGCTTCATCATCATTGGCCCTACTCGTACGTCACGCGCTGGCCAGAGCTGAGGAGCTTGCCTCCATCGACAACGACGCGCGCTCCAGGTTCGAGGCCTCCGCTGATCAACACAGCTCCGGCTTCGTAGGCGGAAATTGAGACCGGCTTTAACGATACCGTATCGGTCGCCGGATCGACGATCCAAACGGCGGGCTTTGACCCGATTGCCATCAATGCGGTCCATGGCAACGCGATCTGTGAGACAGGTTTCCGTTTGGCTGTTCCGGCCACAGCGCTCCCAAGCGTCATCGCAGCCGGCGGATTTTGGATCGCCACCTTCACGCGAACCGTGGAGCTCTTCGGATCGAGCGCCGGCGATACTTCCCTTACCTGACCGACAGCTGTCACATTGGGATCCGAGACGAGCGTCAGCGATATCTGGCCACTCTCAAAGTCCCCGAAGAAAATCGATTCATCGACATCGAAGACGGCATCCCGCTCGCCGTCTTGGGCCAGTGCGAACGCCCGCGTGGCTGCTTTTACCACCTGACCGACCTCGATATTTCGCGCAGTAATGACACCCGCGGCGCGGGTTCGCAGCTCGGTGTCGCCAAGCGCGTCTTTGGCCCTTCCCAGCCGCGCCTTTGCGGTTTCAAGGGAAGCTTCCGCGTTCAGCAATCCTTCCTGCGCCTTGTCGAACGCTACTCGCGTGGTGAAGCGCTCCGCGATCAGAGTTTTCTGTCGCGCGAAAGTCGCCCTCGCCACGCGCAATTGGGCCTCCGCCGCGTTCACCGCGGCGTTCGCAGCTTCAACATCTGCCTGCTGCTCGGTGGGGTCGATCCGAGCCAGGACTTGGCCGGGCTCAACGTGGGAACCAACATCCACAAACCGCTCGATCACGCGCCCGCTTACCCGGAACGAAAGGTCGGCGCGATAACGGGCTTGGACCTCGCCGGTCTGCGTCACAGAACGTTGGTGATCGTGCGGACGCACAATCTCCGTGCGCACGAACGCCAAAGGCTTATTCGAGCTCGCCGACCCATTGTTGCAGCCGCCCAAGAGCGCGGCCAGAAGCGCGATCGCAAGCGTCGCACCCAGGCCCATCAGACGCGGGCTGCTGGCCTTTCGGCCGCTAGCAGCACAATGCGGAGAGTGAGCGTTCATAACGTTTCCGTTGGAGCGAAGGGGCGACGGCGGTCTTTCCTGGCCGCCTGGTTACGGATGCGGACCGCCATCTCCGCAGCCATCGCTAATCGATGATGTGATAGCCGCCATCAACGTACAGGGTGCCTCCCGTAATCGCCTTCGACGCCTCATGGGCGAGGAACGCGACGGCAAGGCCGACATCCTCGATGGTCACGAGCTTGCGGGTGGGTGCCTTCCCCTGCGCTTTTTCAAGCAGGGAGTCGAACTCCGGTATTCCAGAGGCGGCGCGCGTCGCGAGCGGGCCGGGCGAAATGGCGTGAACCCGAATTCCCTTCGGCCCGAGTTCGGCGGCGAGGTAGCGTGCGGCGCTTTCCAGCGCCGCCTTGGCCACGCCCATGATGTTGTAGTTCGGCACGACTACCTGGCTGCCGTAGTAAGTCATCGTGAAGATCGCGCCGCCATCCTTCATCAGCGGCTCGGCGAGATGGGCCATCCGAATGAATGACCAGCATGAAATGTCCATTGTCGTGATGAAGCCATCGCGTTTGACGTCGATCACGCGGCCGCCGAGCGCCTCCTTCGGCGAAAACGCGATCGAATGCACAAGGAAATCGAGCTTTCCCCACTCGTTTTCGATGCGCTCGAAAATCGCTTCCATGTGACCCGGCGCTTCGACGTCGAGCGGCATGAAGATCGGCGTCTCAAGCTCGCGGGCAAGTGGCTCGACGTACTTCTTGGTCTTCTCGTTGCGATATGTGATCGCGACCTCCGCTCCCAGCGCGCGGAACGCCGCCGCGCAGCCCCAGGCGATCGAATGCTCGTTCGCGATGCCGACGACCAGCCCCTTGTGGCCTTCGTGTAATCGTGTCGTGTACGACGGGTATTTCGGGATCATCGTTTTGCCCTTTGGTTGGCGTTTCAGGAAGCCGGACCGACGACCGCCAGCGTGTGGCGCGCGATCATCAGCTCCTCATCAGTCGGCAGCACATAGATCGCGACTCGGCTGTCCGGCGATGAGATGAGCGTCTGCCCGCGCGCGTGCGCCTCGGGCGCGAGCTTTGCGCCGAGCCAGGCGAGACGCGCTGTCACGCGCGCCCTGATCATCGCGGAGTTCTCGCCGATGCCGGCGGTGAAGACGAAGCCGTCCACTCCGCCAAGCGCCGCCGCGAGCATCCCGGCGTTAAGCGCGATCCGGTAGACGAAAAACTCGATCGCGAAGGCGGCGCGCGGATCGGCGCTCGCCTCCAACTCGCGCATGTCGTTGCTGACGCCGGACAGGCCCTTCAGGCCGCACTCGTTGTAGAGGAAGCGCTGCACCGCTCCGGCGTCCATGCCCTTTTCCGTGAGCAGATACAGCACGACGCCGGGATCGATCTGACCGGGCCGCGTCCCCATGGGGAGGCCGTCGAGCGCCGTGAAACCCAAAGTACTCTCGACGCTGCGCCCGCCAGCCAGCGCGCACATGGAGGCGCCGCTCCCGAGATGCGCGACGATCACCCGTCCGTGCGCAAGATCGGGCGCGACCTGAGGTAGACGATCGGCGATGTATTCGTAAGAGAGACCGTGAAAGCCGTAGCGGCGCACGCCTTCGGCGTAGAGCTCCTCCGGGATGGCGAAGTGGTCGGCGAGCGGGCCATGGCCACGGTGGAAAGCGGTGTCGAAACACGCCACCTGCGGCAGCTCCGGCCGAAGTTCAAGGATCGTGCGGATCGGCGCGAGATTGTTCGGCTGGTGCAATGGGGCGAGCGGAACGTACCGCGCCAGGCGATCGAGCACTTCCGGGCTCACCAGAATGGGCTCGGAATATTCGGGACCGCCATGCACGACCCGATGTCCGATCGCGGCCAAGTCCACGTTCTCGGTCCCGCGCAACCACTCTGCCGTGACTTGGATCGCGGCCGGGAGGTCGCCGACCTCCTCCAGAGAAAACATCCGGTCTATTGCGATCGCGCCGTCACCCTTCGTCGCGCGCAGACGAGGTCGCACGCCGATCCCGTCAAGCTGGCCCTTGAGCAGGCGTTTGACCCGAGATCCCGGCTCGTTCTCGAACAACTGGAATTTGAGGCTCGACGATCCGGCGTTGACGACGAGAATGGCCTTCATGCAGTCACCCTCCGGTCACGGCCGCGATGCGGCGGCAGGCGTCCGCGCGAAGCGCCCCAGCGGCGCTCGAGGCCATCCGCGTGCGGACGGAGTTTGCCCGCGAGGTGACAACGATCGGCACGCGCGCGCCGAGCACGAGGCCGGCTGCGTCGGCCTTGGCGAGGAACGTCAAGTTCTTTGCGAGCATGTTGCCGGCCTCGAGGTCGGGCACGACGAGAATCTGCGCGCGACCTGCCACCTCGGATCGGATGCCCTTGATGCGCGCAGCTTCGGGGTCGATCGCGTTATCGAACGCTAGTGGGCCGTCGAGGATTCCGCCGGTGATCTGTCCGCGATCGGCCATTTTGCACAAAGCCGCCGCGTCAATCGTGGACGGAATCTTGGTGGTGACCGTCTCAACCGCCGAAAGCAAGGCCACCCGTGGCGTCCCGAGGCCGGCCTCCGTGAACAGATCGATCGCGTTCTGCACGATGTCGCGCTTCGCGTCGAGGTCGGGAAAAATGTTGATCGCGGCGTCCGTGATGAACAGCGTCTCCGGATAAGTCGGCACGTCCATGATGAAGACATGGCTGAGCCGCCGCTCCGTGCGCAGGCCGGTTGCGCTCGAGGTGACGCACTGCAGGAGCTCATCCGTATGCAGGCTGCCCTTCATCAGGAGCTCGCCTTTGCCTTCGCGAATGAGCAGCACCGCTTTCTCTGCTGCGGCATGGCTGTGCGGCACGTCGACGATTTCGAACCGGCTGATGTCGAGTCCGAAGCTCCGAGCAACTGACCTAATCTTCTCAGCAGGCCCGACCAGAACGGGGACGATGATGCCGGCCTCGGCCGCCTCTGTCGCGCCGCGCAGCGAAGTCTCGTCGCAGGGATGGGCGACGATGGTCACAACCCTTTGGACTTGTTTTGCGCTCGCGATCAGTTCTTCGTACTTGGCGTGCGGGATATGCGCTTCGCCCGTTCTCGCTATGTCGGTGCTGACGTCTTCGTTTTTTGCCATCGAGACTCTCCGCTCGTTTTATGAGGCGCCAAGCCTATGACGCGTCGCGGAGCGCGCTCTCGGGCGGCGGAACGACGCCGAGGTTTGGAGCGGGCGCGGCGTCTTCATCCGGCGCAAAGATGCGCGCGATCCGTTGCATGCGCGCCTCCGCCTCTCCGCTCAGCCCGCCCGGCGCCGCAAGCACCTGCCGGATGAGCGCCAGCGCCTTGCGCCGGACGTCCATGTCCTCGGGAAGCAACCCAGGCAGCGCCGCTATCGCGGCCTCCGGATCGATCAGGAGCATGGAGAACTGATCGCGCACGAGCGCCTTGAATTCGGCAATCGGCAAGGGCGGAAGGTCTTTCTGGTCGCGGCGGATGCGCCGCACCGCTTCGAAGCCGCGCGCGTCCACCCCGGTGCGCCCCATGCCGACATAGATGAACGCGCGGACGGTCGCTTCCCGAATGCCGCCCACCGGAATGCGGGCCTTGAGATCGGCCAGCCGCCGCTCGACGAGTTCGCGATACAGCGCGCTCTTCGCCGCCTTGCGGAAAGGTTCGGCGGAGGACGGATCGATTCCGAACCAGGCCTGCACCGCGGGCGAGCTGTACACGGCAAGAAAGATCTGTTCGGCGAGGCCGTCCCGCAGGTCACGGAACGCGTCGAGCGCCGAAATGATCTGGCGCGAGACAGTCTCCTGCGCGGCAAGGAAGGGATTATCGGCTCTCACCGGCGTGCGATGCTCGCGGACCCAGCCGGCGAGAACGGGAAGCATCGCCATGAACGGGTTCGCGTCCGAGATCAGCTCATATTGCAGGCGCGACGGATGCAGGCGATGCATGAGGTCCGCCATCGGCGCGGTGACGCAGGCGCGCACGAACGGCTGCGCAAAGGTTCGATACAGAGCGAGATTGGCCTCCGACATCCGGGCCACGGTCGCAAAGCGGCGGTCGTCGGCGATATCGTTCCCACCAAGCGCCCGGATGTCGTCGAGCGTTCGCACCTCGCAGCGCATCACCCATTCCCCGGGAACGAGTTCGGGATTGGCGGTGTCTGCGGATTTTGCCTCGAACACCGCTTCGTACAGGCCGGGCGGCAACACGTCGATGAGATCGATGTTGCTGGCGAACTCGCCGTGCTCCTTGCGCGCCACCGCACCCGAGACGAAGATGCCGAGATGGCCGACGCTTTCGTGGACGCAGTAAACGATCGTCTGGCCGTAGGAGCGGATCTCGTCAACATCGTCGTAAAGGTCGAGTATCCAGCCCAGCGCCTGCTGCGGGGGCGTAATATTGTCGCCCTTCGAACAGAACACCACGATCGGCGAGCGGATGTTGCGCAAATCGATCGCGGTCCCGTCGGACGACTTGACCATGCCGGCGGCCAGCTTGTTGCCGACGAACAGTTCGTCCACGATGGACTGCATTTCCTTCGCCGTGAGCTTCACGTACCCGCCCCAATAGCGCTCGAACTCTAGATAGTGGGCCGCTTCGGTATCGATCTTCGAGAGCAGGTTGTAGGGCTTCTTCCAGAACGTATTTGCCGGATTCAGGTACTCGAAGTTCTGCACGAGCCATGCGCCATCGAAGATCCCGTTTCCGACGTCGCTTGTAAGGGCAGCGAGCCAGCTTCCGCCCAGAAGGCCGCCGTTGTAGCGCATCGGATTGAGGCCGCGCTGACCGGTCCAATATGAGAGCGGCGAGCCCGCAACAATAATGGGACCGAACAGCTCGGGCGACATCGAGGCGACCATCATCACCGCCCAGCCGCCCTGGCAGTTCCCGATCACGCAGGGCTTGCCCTCGGCCTCGGGGTGCCGGTCGATAACGGTGCGCAAAAAATGAGCCTCGGCCCGCGCGATGTCTTCGATCGTCTGCCCCGGCATGGGGTCCGGAGAAAAACCCACGAGGTAGCAGGGGTGTCCGGCCTTGAGCGCTACTCCGATCTCGCTGTCGGCCTTGAAGCCGCCAATGCCGGGGCCGTGACCCGCGCGCGGATCCACGATGACGAAGGGCCGCAGCTTCGGATCGATCGTAACATCATCAGGCGGGATGATCCGAACGAGCCCATAGTTGACGGGGCGCTCCAGCGTGCGGCCGTCGATCACAAGTTCGAATTGGTAGCGCAGCACATGGGGAACCGCCTTCGCCTCGTGCTCCAGGTAGCTGTTTCCGCGCTGACGCATCACGTCCCAGAACAGGACGTTGCGCTGCGACAGGTCAATCAGGTAGTCACGCGCGAACGCTACGGGGTCAAACGCGCCCAATACGCCGCCTGCGCCCTCAATCTTTGACGAGTTCGATGCCATTGCTGTCTCCCTTCTCGGTCCAGGTCGGCGCGCTCGCCACAGCGAGGCGAACCGCTTCGGCTTGATTGCGGATCGATCTAAAGTGCTCGTTCTCGCGGAATCTCCTGATCGAACCGATCGCGAGTCACCCTGTTACTCACGCCCAGCTCAGAGTGATTCCAATGTCACCGGGAATTCCGTTCGGAAAATCCACGACCTGGGCCTTCACTTTGTAGCCTTGCGGCCGCAGGTGCTTGTGCCAGAAGTCGTACATCTCCTTGGGTAGGCCGGTGAGCGTCGCCTCCCAACCGGGCTCCCGGTTGTTGATGGCGCGCCCGTGGTCGGTGCACAGGGCGTTGGGAAAGCGGAGGACCTCCACCTCGGTCAACCCGTCGCCGATCGCCCGGTTGATGATGGCGGCCGCCCGCTTGAACGCTTCCTCCTCGGAAACGCCGGAGGGCTTTGACAGCTGATCGATCAAGGCTTTCTTTTCGGCATCTGCCTTCTCCTTCCGGCGCAACGCCTCGCTCGCCTTCTCGGCCTCGGCCAGGGCGAGCTTTTCCATCGCTTGCGTCGCGGTCGGCAGTAGATTCGATAATTCGGCGGCAGTCGTGCTCATCGTTCTCTCCATCTGTGTTTGGACGCCCTTGCCAGCGCGCCTCGCTACAAAAGCGGCTGCGCCGCGACTGGCCGCGACGCTCGCGATTGGAAATCGACATAGGCAGCCGCGAAACTGTTGCCGTCAGCGAGCATCTCCTGCATGACCGACAGTGGCGCCGGATTGGGATTTTCCATAGTGCCGATGATGGCGTCATAATCGAAGGTGACCGTCGCCTCGAACTTACGGGCAAGCCGCTGCATCCGCTTATTCTGCGGCAGGCAGGAGACCTGCACCTGCTTTACGCCCCGGTTGCGCGCGGAAAGCAGGGTGCGTTCGAGTAGCGCGGAGCCCACGCGGTGGCTCTGCCAGGGCCTCTCAATGCTCAACGCCGCCTCGGCCAGCCGCAGATCGAGCGGCCTCACAATGTGGAGATCAGCCGCGCCGCGGAGCACCCCATCGACGAAAAAGCCGTGCACGACGACGTCCGGGCCCCGTGCAGTTGCGGCAAAGCTTCGGATTGTTTCATCCGCGATGCTGCCAGAGAACCGATTGCGACGGCTTTCCGGGTCGAGCCGGAGCAAATGATCGCGATAGGCGTCCGTCTCGCCGTCCCAGAGCTTTCGGATGAAACCGCCTTCGATAAAGACCTTTTGCATCAGCGCCTCCGCGCCTGCGCGTGCGATTTACCAAGCACGCTCCGAATCCCATTCGGCGATTTGCTGCGCCTACTCGCGCGACCGCGGCCTGCAGTACCGGCGCGCACACCAAGGGCTCGCAGCGCGGCGTGGAGAGCTTCGCGGGTGAGGTCCGACGCAGCGCGCCGCTCAAGAGTGCCGCGCGCGACCTGAAGCCAAATGCCGACGACGATATCGGCCGCCAGCTCCACGTCTTCTATGGCCAGTCGTCCCTCGGCAATCGCCTCGGCAAGGTCCGCCTTGAGATTCTCGCGGATGCCCGCCGGGGCTTGGGCGCTTCGGACCACAAGCCGTGCCCAGACGGGGTCGCTGATGGCTTTCTCCAGGAACTTCGTGAAGGCGAAGGACATGCGCTCGATGGGATCCGGTTGATCGAGCCGGGATCGTGCCAAGAGCTCGTCAAAGGTATCGGCGAGTCTCGCACCTACCGCGGCGACCAGCTCCTCGACACTCTGGAAATGATAGTAGAACGTTCCCTTGGCGACGCCTGCCAACTCCACGATGGCGTCCACCGTGAGGCCCTCCGGAGGCCGTTCCGCAAGAAGAATTAGGCCGGCGTCCACGATCTGCACCCGAGTCCTGGCGCGCTTCTCCCGTCCGATCTCCGCCCTGCGGGCTAAATCGATTTTCGCCATAGCGTCCCTCTCGAACTCAATCTCGGTTTGACTATATAGTCGATCCGACTAAATAGTCAAGTCGAAATTGGCGAGGAGGCTTGCGAGAATACCGCACCCGCCGCCGTGCAACCGGCGCGGGTCGTTGATGCCAGTGCAAAGGTGCTTCAAAGCACGTATCTTGGGAAGCGGATCTGCACGGTGAGCCCAGGCTTGGTATCAAGCAATTCGATGCTCGCATGGTGCAGGGTGGCGACCGCCCCCACTAGGCTCAAGCCTAACCCGTTGCCAGGCGTTGTCCGACTTCGCTCCAGGCGATAAAAGCGGCGAAATACGCGCGCGTGTTCGTGAGGCGGAATGCCCGGACCATCGTCGGAAACTTCCGCGACCGCTTGGGTGTGGTTGTCACGCAAGCGGATGGTAATATGGGTCCCAGGCGGTGTATGTCGCAGCGCATTCTCCAGCAGATTTGCGAACAGCTGAGTCAGGAGCTCGCGATCGCCGGCGATCGTAACTGCGGGCGGAATATCGGTTTGCAGGAGTCTGCCACTGTCCTCGATATCCGGACCGTAGGCGTCTGCGACCGTCTGCATCACGTCCGACAAGCTGACAGGGCAGATAGAGGAGCTCTGGGTGCCAGCCTCGACTTGCGCAATGCGCAACAGCGCAGAAAACGTATCTAGTAACGCATCCACATCCTCGATCGCGTCATGAACTGCCCGCTGGTAATCGCTCGTGGAAACGGCGTGGATTTTGGTGTCTTCCAGCCGCTGGCGCAAATGCGCAAGCGGAGTTCGCAAGTCATGCGCGATGTCATTCGAAACCTGTCGCAGGTTCTCAAGCAGGTCGGCGATACGATCCAGCATGGTGTTTAGCGTCGCAGCAAGTCGATCAAAGTCATCGCCGGACCCGGTAAGCGCAATGCGCTGAGATATGTCTCCGTTGGTTATGGCCTCCGCAGTCCGTGTGACACTGTCGACGCGGTGCAATATCGATCGGCTGAGGAAAACACCTGTGCCGAGCCCAAGGGCTACTGCGAACACAAGCGCAACAACAAGGCCATTCAGTATGACGTCCTCGATGTCTCAGCTTATTCGGCTTCGCGTCGGCTTTGCCGCTACCATCGGGCGGGAGCAAGGTCAGGTGCACCGAGGTGACGTCGCGCGGCTCACCGACGCTGAACGCTGCGATCATCGCCGGATGGTGCTCGGCCTTGGCCGGCGGCAAATGCGCGGAGGTAGCGCTCCGCCGGCGAGCCAGCGATCGGCCAGCAATGCCGCCATAGGTAAGAGGCCTTTGCGGCTTGGCGCTTTTCGTAATCCTCGGCGCTTTGCCGCGGTTGTTCGCGCGGCGCATGATTTACCTTACGGGGGGATTCGCCCACTAATGTTTCGACTGTCTGGCCGAAACCACAGCCGTCGAGCAGCTCGACCATGGCGATAACGTCGCCGCCGCGCTGGCAGCCGCGGCAATTGAAAATCTGTTTGCGTACGTTGACGCTGAAGCGGTCGGCGCCGCCGCAAACTGGGCACGGGCCCGAGCGCTCGACGGCGCCGCGCAGCTTTATGCCGCGGCGAGCGAGCTCATCCTCGATGGGGAAGGCGCGAGCGCCTGCGATGGTAGCGGCGTCGATCATCATGCGAGATCACGAGGAATTTGTTGGCCAGACGAAGTGATTTCCAACATGCGGCGGCACGTTGCTACACTGAGCGCCTTGATCTCGCGTTCAACGACGACTTCCGGCACGCCCTTGCGGCGTAGTGTTTCCGCCTGGATCTTGAGCTGAGCGATCAGGTGTCTTTCGGCCGTCGCCCGCGGGAGCGCGGCCATGCGCGCGGCGTGCTTGCGGATAAAACTGATGCGACGCGCCAAAGGGAACGGGATCATTAAACATTGAGATCGCGAGGCCTGCACAGGCTCTAGCGAGACGGCATTGGCGCTGCGCGGTGGGCGCGACCGACGAGACCTCGCGCGGCGAGCGGCGCCGTCCAGTGCGGCCCAACCGAAATCGAATACGCCCTGATCGGGATCACTCATGCTGCGCTCCCGCCCGACTGTGCGGCTCGCACGCGCCAGATCAGGCGGCGCGCGCCTTTTTCGCAGCGGTCTCGCGCGACCGACGCCATTTAGCCGCAGACTCGCGGCTGATCAGCACCTTCTTGCCGACGCGCATGATGGCCGGGCCGATCCCAGCGTCCCAGAGCTGATATACCGTGCTCCGCGATATGCGGTGCGCAGTGCAGAACTCCTCGACCGTGTAGGCGTCTGGTTCATGCGGGGCAGCCGGCGTGGCAGGCTGCACAGGCGGAGAGGTCTTCGGCATTGCGGGCGTCCGTCATTAGTTGCGACGGACGGCGGCTTACTCAGAAGCGCTCCCATTGTAAAACATGCTGAGAAATCGCTTCAAATCTCGACGGTTCGTGAGCATGTATGATGATGGTAGCGGCAGATAGCATGCGCTTAAAGCTGCTCAATAGCATACTCGCCAGCATAATTGTTTCTATTTCGGAGCCGCCTCATAGCTGCGGCGGTTGGTTTGTCGAAGTTCATTTTCAGAGGCGACGTCGACCTCCTAGCGGCGGGTATCGCGATTCGGAAAATAGCGCTATCTATGGATTTTCCGCTCCTCTTGTCCCCCCTCAATATCAGCACGGCACGGACCAGATCTAGAAACTCACCTCCAGGACTGCCGTGCTTGCCTGCGGCGCGCCGTTTATCCGTGTGGTCGCGGCCGTCATTGTGGATGCTTCTTGTTGGGTTTTTTCCGGTGCAATCTCGATAAATAGAGCCTATATGCCAGAGTAAAGAATTAAACTCCTCATTCTTACTTCTTCTTCTCTTCCTAATAAGGTATTTACTATTGATTATTGTTGTTAACTGATGGCAGAAAATATTCTGCCTCCGCGGCGATCGACGCAACAACATAGCGGGCGTCGATTTTTTTTTCGGCCCCGGCGTGGAATCTCATTGGGTGGCCGTGGAAAAAACACTCTTCCAACGAAGTCGAAGACTCCACTGTCATCATTATCAAACATGCGTCGCGGGTAGTCGGTAAGAATTTTATCGAGTTTAACAGCAGTTTTGATAACAGCTTTCTTCCACTCACGAAGCGACGGTTCATTTAGGATGAGGCAATGAGCGTCATAAACTTGCATGTACCTTATCAAGGTGCGCGCAATAAAAGCGCGTTTTCTAGAGGAGTCACACTGAAGTATCCGATATATGGTATCAATCGCTTCTTGCTGCTGAGGGTCGTCGCCCACTAAGTCCTGAACCTCGTAGACTTTATCGTCGTCAAGAATACAATTCCGTTGCTTGCTCATCACCGCCCCGTCAGCGTCGTGACCTTGCCGTCCGGCTCGAATCCGAACTTCGGCGCATGCGCGCGGATCGTGTCGGTGACGTAGGACGGCGCAAGATGCGAATAATGCCGCTCGCACATGCGCGTGTCGGCGTGCCCGAGATTGCGTGCGACGATCAACAGCGGCATCCCGGCCATCACCGCGAGCGACGCCCAGGTGTGCCGCAGCCCATGGAACGAGATCGGCGGGGTGATCTTCGCGTGCTCGCAGGCCTGCTGCATCGGCAGCCCCTGGTGTGACGGGCCCCAGGGGGTGCCGGCTGATTTCCGCAGCAGCGGCTCGTGCCCGGCCCGGCCGGCGGCGAGTTCGCCGAACAGCGCAACACCCTCGTCGGTGAGCACGATGTGGCGCGCTTTGCCCGACTTGCTTTGCCGGATCGCGAGCGTGCCGGCGTCGCGGTTGAAATCCTGCACCTGGAGGCGCGCGATCTCACCGTACCGCGCCCCCGTCTGTAGGGCGGTCTGCACGAGCGGCCGCAGCTCGGGATCGCAGGCGTTGACTAGCCGCTTCGCCTCCGCGACCGTCAGATACCGGACCCGGGCTGCTTCCACGTTCTCAAACGGCTCCACCCGGCGCCAAGCGGCGTCCGACGCGATCTTGCCCGCACGCCAAGCGCGGTTGAGAGCGGCTTTGAGGATCGTCAGGATCCGGTTTGCGGTCGCTCGGCGGCGGCGCGGGGCCTCATCGTCGCCGGCCGTCTTGCGATATTGCTGCTTTGCGCCCTGTTTCGTGCGCGCCCGTGGCGGCAGTTTGGTCATCCCCACATGCCACCTATGAATTTGCTCGGTGGTCAGCGCCGCGCATTCGAGGTGGCCCAGCGCCGGAATAATGAACGCTTTGGCGCGCGTGCGGGTCTCGACCGCCGATTTCCGGTTTGTCTCCAGGAAGCCGAGATAATCGGCCATCGCGTCGGCGACCGTGAGCGGCCCGGTCTTGCCGGCGGCGGCGTGAGCACGGCTCACCATCCGCTCGCGAGCTTTCGCCTGCGCCTGCCAGTAGGAGATGATCGCGATGCCGTCGGCGTCGCTCATGTCGTCGGCCGCGCCCAGCGGCTCGACGTCGTAGGCTTGGTTGCCCCGATAGTGCCGCACCCACCAGGTCCCGGCCTTACCCTTGATCCGGCGGTAACCGAGGTGCAGACCGCGCTCGATCGTGCGCCAGTACGGCCGGCCGCGGGGCCTGAGTTTTCCGCGGGCCTCGCGGGAGTCGAGTTCCTTGTCCCTGACCTTGCGCGCCACGTCGCCCTCTCGATAATCGGGCATATCCAACGCATGTTCAATATACACGTGGATACGGCTATGCACAACGGCGCACAGAAATTATCAACAATTCAACGTGTTCAGTCTGTTATGTGGACGGGCATGGACGCTGAGAGGGCTTCTTGTGACCTTGGCAAGGTCCTTGCCCCGCACGGGCCGATCGAGGCTCGCAAAAGGCAGTCTGGTCTTGCCTTAAGCGAGGTTTGGGAGCATTGAAACGGTTGTTAGCGGCACCGCGAAACTTGCGATTTCTCGGAGAATTTCCATGGCTATTGCTGCGTTGCGTGCGGAGACGATTCCCGATCTTGTCAGCGTCGCTCATGAGGCCGCCGGGGCGCTCGATACAATCCTAGCCGATGCGATTTACAAGGTGCGCGCGCGCGTCTCTGCCGAGGGCGGGATCGCGGCGCGCCTGTTTGACCGCGAGCAGCGCGCGACCCACGGGCTCGCTTGGCTGGCGACCTATGCGGAGGCGGTGCGTCAGCTCGCCGCCTATGCCGCCCGTATGAGCGAGGCCGGGCGTCTCGGCCAGATCGAGGAACTGGTGGTGCGGATCGGGCTCGGCGAATATCTCGCCCAGGTCGTCGGAGGCATTCCGATGAGCCAGGGTGAATTCGTGCGCCCCGAAGATCTTGGGCTCGATACCATCGAAGTCGCGACCCGGCTCGCGCCGGCGATCGAAGCGCTCGCGACCACCGGTAATACGCCGGCCAACCGCGCGCGCCTGACCGAGCTGATCAGCGCGCACCACACGGCGACCCCGGGCGATTGCGGGATCGACGAAACGCTCGAGCAAATCCGCGAGGAGATGCGCAAATTCGCCGACAGTGAAATCATTCCCTATGCGCATAAATGGCACCTCACCAACAGCTATATTCCGCTCGAGACGATCACCCATGTTGCTGAGCTGGGCGTGTTCGGGCTGACGCTTCCGGAAGAGTACGGCGGCCTGGGCCTCGGCAAGGAATCGATGTGCGTCGTGTCCGAGGAACTTTCGCGCGGCTATATCGGCGTCGGCAGTCTCGGAACCCGCTCGGAGATCGCGGCCGAGCTTATCCTCAGCTCCGGCACCGCTGAACAGAAGGACAAGTGGCTGCCCAGGATCGCCTCCGGCGAGGTATTGCCGACGGCGGTGTTCACCGAGCCGAATATCGGTTCGGACCTTGCCTCGCTGAAGACCCGCGCTGTGCGCGAGGGCGACGTCTACAAGGTCTTCGGCAACAAGACCTGGATCACCCACCCGGTGCGCGCGGACCTCATGACCCTGCTCGTGCGCACCAATCCCAAGGACCCCGGTTATCAGGGCCTGTCGATGCTGCTCGCCGAAAAGCCGCGCGGCACGGATGAAGACCCGTTCCCGGCGCCCGGCATGTCGGGCACCGAAATCGAGGTGCTCGGCTATCGCGGCATGAAGGAATATGAGATCGCCTTCGACGGCTTCGAAGTGAAGGCCGAGAATCTGCTCGGCGGGGTCGAGGGCCAGGGGTTCAAGCAGCTCATGCAGACCTTCGAGGCCGCGCGCATCCAAACCGCGGCGCGCGCGATCGGCGTCGCCGAAGCGGCGATGGAGGAAGGGCTGCGCTATGCCGAGACGCGCATCCAGTTCGGCCAGCCCATCATCAATTTCCCGCGCGTATCCGACAAGATCGCGATGATGGCGGCGGAAATCATGATCTCGCGCCAGATCGCCTATCACGCGGCCCGCGAGAAGGACGAGGGCAAGCGCTGCGACCTCGAGGCGGGCATGGCGAAGCTGCTCGCCGCGCGGGTTGCCTGGGCGGCGGCCGACAACACCGTGCAGATTCACGGCGGCAACGGCTTTGCCCTCGAATACAAGGCCTCACGCCTGTTGTGCGACGCGCGTATTCTTTCCATCTTCGAGGGTGCGGCGGAAATCCAGGCGCAGGTCATCGCGCGCCGGCTGATGGATCGCCGCAACTGACGCCGTTCCGTCGGCAGCCGGCGGTTCGCGAGGAAAAAAAGCCGCAGGCGGCAGGAAGCGTTCCGCTCTATTCGAGCGGAACGCAGGTTACCTTTGCGCGCGGCCGGCACGCGTCCCCTCCGGTGCCCACCGGCTAGATGGGGTAACGGGCGCGATTGGGGCCCGCAAGCCGCTCGCTCGCTACGGCGCTATTGATGGCGCGCTTCGCTCGCGGCTTGTGGGAACCGACGTTTAGGTGGTCGTCCCTCAGAGTGATGGTGTCAGAAACGGAGTCGGGCGAGCCCGCTCCAAGCATCATCGAGAGACGACCATGACATACTATGCAGGAATCGATGTGTCGCTGGAAAGCTCGAGCGTGTGCGTGGTGGACGCGACCGGCAAGATCGTCCGGGAAGCGAAGGTGGCGAGCGAGCCGGAGGAACTGATTGGCTGGTTCGGGGCGCTCGGCCTGGCGCTCGAGCGGATCGGATTGGAGGCCGGACCGTTGTCGCAATGGCTCTACGCGGCGATGCGGCAGGCGGGTCTTGCGGTCGAGCTTCTGGAGACGCGGCACGTCCGAGACGCGTTCAAGGCGATGCCGGTGAAGTCGGACCGCAACGACGCGCGAGGGATCGCCCAGTTGATGCGGCTCGGCTGGTTCCGGCCGGTGCATTGCAAATCGCTGGGGGCGCAGGAGGTCCGCGCGCTGTTGACGGCGCGCAAGCTGGTGCAATCGAAGCTGTTCGACGTGGAGATGAGCCTGCGGGGCATTTTGCGCGGGTTCGGCCTGAAGGTCGGTCCCACCACGCCTTCCCGGTTCGCTGGGCGCATCCGGGAACTGGTCACCGGCCAAGCAACCCTGGAGGTCATAGCGGCAGCGCTGCTGGCGGTACACGAGGCGTTGCGGCGGGAGTTCGACGGCTTCGAACGGCGGGTCCGGTCGATGGCCCGGGCGGATGGCAGGGTCCGCCTGTTGATGTCTGCGCCTGGTGTGGGAGCGATTGTGGCGCTCACCTACGTTTCGGCGATCGACGATCCGGCGCGGTTCAGGTCGTCGAAGGACGTCGGAGCGCATTTCGGGCTGACGCCGAAGAGGCATCAGTCCGGGGAAAAGGACGTCGCCGGGCGGATCAGCAAGATCGGCGACGCCTCGGTGCGCACCGTCCTTTATGAGGCGGCCAACGTCATCCTGACGCGCCCGATCAAGGGCGGCGGGCTGAAGAGCTGGGCGATGAGGCTCGCCAAGCGCACCGGAATGAAGAAGGCCAAGGTGGCCCTCGCCCGCAAGCTCGCTGTCGTGCTGCATCGCATGTGGGTCGATGCCAAATACTTCGCGATGGACAAGGCACTCAGCCCGACGTGTGCGGCAGCCTGAGAGGAGAAGCATTACCATTCCCGGGAGGGTTCCGACACCAGCCTTCCCGACGCGGAGTCCCGTCGCCGGGACGATGGATCAGGTCAGGCCGTAAATCGCTCAGTGGCTCTCATGACCACGCGCAACTAGATTGGCCGACCTCGTCCTTTTGGACCCCATCAGGTGGCGGCCATGCGCCGACCCCGGACAGAAGCGTGAACCGGCGACAGGACGATGCAAGAAAGGGATTGACACACCACGGCCCGTTACAGAAGAGCGAATTCCGTTCCAATCGAATCGGAATTCGCTCTGGTTGTCCTTGAGTGGTCGCATTTTCTGCGGCGAACCGGTTCCCACTTCGCCGGAAAATGCTCTAACTAAGACATCGTATCTTTTCCATAAATTGGTGCTGACTAGCTTGATGCTGGCAGCAAAATTTATTGATGGAGATTAATGTGAAAGGCGGGATGTTCCGGTCCAGTCCGGCAGCACGGACCCCAGCGAGGCGCTAATGGCCAAGATCAACATCCCCCATGACGCATTCGTTTTCGTCGGCGACGGTCGCAAGGCATTGTTCCTGCGCAACGAAGGGGATGAGAAATTCCTCAATCTCAAGACCGAGCGGGTCTTGCACGATCAAAATCCTCCTACGCGCGAGCAGGGCTCGGATCAGCCTGGCCGCGCTTTCGCGAGCGTGGGCGCGCGCCGGAGCGCGGTGGAAGATACCGACTGGCATGAGCTTGAGGAGCAGCGCTTCGCCCATGAGATCGCGGCGGCGCTCCAACGCATCGTCCGCGAGCGGAAAGTCAAGGCGTTGGTCGTCGTTGCGCCGCCGCGCACCCTCGCCGAGCTGCGCCGCGCCTTTCATTCCGAGGTGAAGAACCGCATCATCGCCGAGATCGACAAGGACCTCACCAAGCAGCCGATCTACGAGATCGAAAAGCATCTCGCGGAGTGAACGCGGCGCACGAGCGCGCCTCGGCGGGGCGAAGCTTCCGGGCGTCAAAATTGGCGCTCAGCGCTCTTGTGCCCCTCTCAGGGCCGCGTCGAAGTCGGCGTGCAGGTTGGCGTAGAGGTCTCCCGGGCCTTCCAGGCCGACGGAGAGGCGCAGCAGGTCGGGCGGCACGGGGAACCAGGATTGGGAACGGGCGCTCAGAGCGCCCATATAGCGGATTATCGCTGGGACTGTCCTCGCTGCCGGTCCAGCGCGAGGGTTTGCGTGACGGCCGTGGTGAGGAAGGGAAGATGGCACATGCGTTGAGTTTTTATGCGGTTCCGGTGGCGATCGGGGCGGTCGCCGTGGTGCTCCTGCTGGGGCTGGCGAATATGCTGCGGGGCGGCTCGCCCAGCGTGTCGCAGAAGCTCATGCGCTGGCGCGTGGTGCTGCAATTCGTCGCCATTGTTGTGATCATGCTGACAATCTGGGCCATGGGGCGGTAGTTTTCGGATGTCGTGTTATGGGGGCCATCGGCCGGACGGACCGGTCAAGGAGCCCGGCTAAATCAATATAAGCCGACGGGGGCGCCATGGTTGTGCTCAGCCGCATCTATACCCGCACTGGTGACGACGGGACGACCGCGCTCGGAACCGGCGAGCGGCGCAAGAAATACGACGCCCGGATCGAGGCGTATGGAACCGTGGACGAGACCAACTCCACGATCGGACTGGCGCGGCTGCATACGCGGGATGATCCCGAAGTCGACGCGATGCTGGCCCGTATCCAGAACGATCTCTTCGATCTCGGCGCCGATCTGTGCATGCCCGACAAGGGCAAGGGGCCGGGCGGCGCGCGGCTCACCGTCACCGAGGCGCAAGTCAACCGCCTCGAGGAGGAGATCGACCGCCTCAATGCGGACCTGAAGCCGCTGCGCTCTTTCGTTCTTCCGGGCGGATCGCCGGCGTCTGCGGTGTTGCACCTGTCCCGCACCGTCTGCCGGCGGGCCGAGCGATTGATGGCGGAACTCGCCGATACGCCCGGCGAGGAAATCTCGGCGCCGGCACTGAAATACGTCAATCGCCTTTCGGATTTCCTCTTCGTCGCCGCCCGCTATCTTAATGACAAGGGAGCGGGGGACGTCCTCTGGCAGCCGGGCCAGAACCGCTGATCTCGCCGATCTGCTCTGCGTTTGACCAGCGTCAAGGCGCGCCCGCCGTCAATCTGTGTTCTGAAAGGCCTCGCCAATTCTGTCTACGCAAGCAAGGCCGTGCACCCGCTCCAACGATTGCGGCCCCGCGTTGACAGCCACACACACGAGCCATAGTTTGCGCGCCGCCGCGGGAGCAAAAACATGAAGGTACTCGTCACCGTCAAGCGGGTCGTCGACTACAACGTCAAAATTCGAGTGAAGTCGGACGGATCCGGGGTCGAACTCGCCAACGTAAAAATGTCGATGAACCCGTTCGACGAGATCGGCGTCGAGGAGGCTCTCAGGCTGAAGGAGGCGGGCAAGGCGACCGAGATCGTCGCGGTCTCGATCGGGCCGGCCCAAGCGGCGGAAACGATCCGCACGGCGCTCGCCATGGGCGCGGATCGCGGCATTCTGGTCAAGACGGACGGGGCCATCGAGCCGCTCGCGGTCGCCAAAATCCTGAAAAAGGTCGTCGAGGAAGAAAATCCTGGTCTGGTGATCCTCGGCAAGCAGGCGATCGACGACGACAGCAACCAGACCGGCCAGATGCTGGCCGCTCTGTTGAACTGGCCCCAAGGGACATTCGCCTCGAAGGTCACGATTGAGGGCGACGGGATTCTCGTCACCCGCGAGGTCGATGGCGGCTTGCAGACGGTCAAGCTGAAAGCGCCGGCGGTCATCACTACCGACCTGCGGCTGAACGAGCCGCGCTACGCCTCGCTGCCGAACATCATGAAGGCCAAGAAGAAGCCGATAGCGGAGAAGGCGCCAGCCGCTTTGGGCGTCGATGTCTCGCCCCGCATCGAAGTGCTCAAGACGTTCGAGCCGCCCGCGCGCAAGGCCGGGGTCAAAGTTTCCTCGGTCGCTGAGCTGGTCGGCAAACTCAAGAACGAAGCGGGAGTGCTCTAATGGCGACCCTCCTCGTTGCGGAGCACGTCAATACGGCGTTGAAGGATGCCACCAATAAAACGCTCACCGCCGCGCGCGCGCTCGGCGCGGAAGTGCATGTTCTCGTCGCCGGCAAGGACTGCCGGCCGGCCGCCGAGGCCGCCGCCAAGCTCGACGGCGTCGCCAAGGTGCTGCTCGCCGACGACCCGTTGTTCGAGCATATGGTGGCCGAGCCGGTGGCAGCCCTCATCGTCTCGCTCGCCGGAGGCTACGACGCGATCCTCGCGCCCGCGACGACCACGGGGAAGAACATCATGCCCCGGGTCGCCGCCTTGCTCGACGTGATGCAGGTATCGGACATCGTCAAGGTGATCGCGCCGGACACGTTCGATCGCTTGATCTATGCGGGCAGTGCGGTGCAGACGGTACGCACGCGCGACGCCAAGAAAGTCATTACGGTGCGCACGTCGACGTTTCAGGCGACGGGGGAGGAAGGCGCCACCGCGCCGATCGAGACGGTTACCGCGGTGGCAGATCCGGGCCTGTCGCGCTTCGTCGGCGAGGAACTGTCGAAGTCCGAGCGGCCGGAGCTGACCTCGGCGCGCTTCATCGTCTCGGGCGGGCGGGCGATGCAGAGCCGGGAGAACTTCGCCAAGTATATCGAGCCGCTCGCGGACAAGCTCGGCGCGGCGGTCGGGGCATCGCGCGCCGCGGTGGACGCCGGCTATGCGCCCAACGATTGGCAGGTCGGGCAAACCGGCAAGGTGGTGGCCCCCGAACTCTATGTGGCGGTCGGCATTTCCGGCGCGATCCAGCATCTTGCCGGCATGAAGGACTCCAAGGTGATCGTCGCCATCAACAAGGACGAGGAAGCGCCCATCTTCCAAGTGGCCGATTACGGCCTCGTCGCCGACCTCTTCAAGGCTGTGCCAGAATTCACCGACGAACTCGGCAAGCTCGGAAAGTGAATTCGGCGTAAGGATGGACACGCCGCCGTGGCGGCGGCGCATGATAGGCGGTATATAAACAATAACGGCCTCGACTCTTCCGGCGCGCCGCGCCTTGGCGTGCAGAGCGAAGCGCCATCGGATAGGACTCATGGCAAAAACAATTAAGAAGGTCGGCGTTATCGGCGCCGGGCATATGGGCAGCGGCATTGCCCATGTCTGTGCGCTTGCGGGATTGAATGTCGTGCTCAACGACGTATCCGCCGACCGTCTCAAGGCTGCTCTCGCCACGATCAACGGCAACATGGCCCGGCAGGTGAAGCGCAAGCGCATCACCGAGGAGCAACGGAAGGAGGCGCTCAAGCGCATCACGCCCGCCGAGTTCGATCGATGAGTTTTCCGACTGCGATTTCGTCATCGAAGCGGCAACCGAGAAAGAGGAGATCAAGCGCAAGATATTCGCCGAGCTGTGTCCGATCCTGCGCTCGGACGCGATGATCGGCTCGAACAGCTCGTCGATCTCGATCACCCGATTGGCCGCCGCGACCGATCGGCCGGAAAAGTTCATTGGCGTCCATTTTATGAATCCGCCGGCGGTGATGGAGGTGGTGGAGCTGATCCGCGGCATCGCCACCGACGATGCGACTTTCGAGACGGCGCGGGAGTTTTGCGTCAATGTCGGCAAGACGGTCGCGGTCGCCGAGGATTTTCCGGCCTTCATCGTCAACCGCATTTTGATGCCGATGATAAACGAGGCGATTTACACGCTTTACGAGGGCGTCGGCACCGTCGAGGCGATCGATACGGCGATGCGCCTCGGCGCGCATCATCCGATGGGGCCGCTGCAGCTCGCGGATTTCATCGGCCTCGACACCTGTCTGTCGGTCATGCAGATGCTGTACGAGGGTCTCGCCAACTCCAAGTACCGGCCGTGTCCGCTACTGGTGAAATATGTCGAGGCGGGCTGGCTCGGCCGCAAGACGCAGCGCGGCTTCTACGACTATCGCGGCGATACGCCGCTCCCGACGCGATGACGCCGGGCGGCGCGGCTCGCCGCATAAGAATCCGCCGGCCGGAGGCCTTAGCCGAAGCGGTTCGGCCGGCGTGAAGAATAGCAAACGGCAGTGAGCCTCGCGGCGGTGGGACGGAGGCCCCGGCTTCGGGAGTCATCCATGCGCGCTTTGCTTCTGCCTTTCACGCCGCGGTTGCTGCCCTACACGGTTTCCCTCGCTGCGACCGCGCTGCTTGTCGCCCTGGCGTGGCGCGAGCCGCATCTGCTGCCTTACCTGTCTGTCTTCATCGCGCTGTTCGCAGGGCTCGCTTTGCTGGGTACGTTCGACATCTTCCAGACCAATCATGCGATCCTGCGCAGCTACCCGATCTTGGCGCACCTGCGGTTCCTGCTCGAAGAGATCAGGCCGGAAATGCGTCAATATTTCTTCGAGGACGAAAAGCACGGCCTGCCGTTCAGTCGGGACAAGCGGGCCGTTGCGTATCAACGCGCCAAGCACGTTCTCGATAAGCGTCCCTTCGGCACCCAGTACGATGTCTACGCGGACGGCTACGAATGGCTGTGCCATTCGGTCTCGCCGCGGCCGCTCGCGGCCCAACCGTTTCGCATCACGATCGGCGGTCCCGATTGCGCCAAGCCTTATTCCGCCTCGGTCCTCAACATTTCGGCGATGAGCTTTGGGGCGCTCAGCGCGAACGCGATCCGTGCGCTCAATGCTGGCGCGAAGAAAGGCGGCTTTGCGCACGACACCGGAGAGGGTGGCGTCAGCCGCTATCACCGCGAAATGGGCGGCGATCTCATCTGGGAGATCGGCTCGGGTTATTTCGGTTGCCGCCGGCCGGACGGGACGTTTTGCCCCGACAGATTCGCCGAGACCGCTGTCGACGAGCAGATCAAAATGATCGAGGTCAAACTGAGCCAGGGCGCCAAGCCCGGCCACGGCGGCGTACTGCCGGCGGCGAAGGTCAGCGCCGAGATCGCCGCGGCGCGCGGCGTACCGAGGGGCCAAGACTGCGTTTCCCCCGCGCGGCACCCAAGCTTTTCGACTCCGATCGAGTTTGTCCGGTTCCTGGCGGAGTTGCGCCGGTTATCGGGAGGGAAGCCCGTCGGATTCAAGCTTTGCATCGGCCATCGGTGGGAGTTTCTCGCCATTTGCAAGGCCATGTTGCAGGCGGACATCTATCCAGACTTCATTGTGGTCGACGGCAAAGAGGGCGGCACCGGTGCGGCGCCGCTCGAGTTTCTCGATCACCTCGGCATGCCGCTGCGAGAAGGCCTGAGCTTTGTGCACAACGCGCTGGTCGGGGCCGGCGTGCGCGAACGCATCAAGATCGGGGCGAGCGGCAAGATCGTTTCCGGCTTCGACATTGCGCGGGCGATGGCGCTCGGGGCTGACTGGTGCAATGCCGCGCGCGGCTTCATGTTCGCGCTCGGCTGCATCCAGTCGCAGAGCTGCCACACGGACCGCTGCCCAACCGGTATCGCGACGCAGGACCCGACGCTGCAGCGCGCGCTCGTCGTGCCGAACAAGATCGAGCGTGTGGCGAGCTTTCACGCCTCCACCATGTACGCTCTCATCGAATTAACCGCGGCGGCGGGGCTCGATCATCCCAACGAATTCCGTCCGCACCATGTCTCGCGACGCGTGTCGGCGAGTGAAGTGATGACTTTTGACCAGCTCTATCCGCAGCTCGCGCCCGGCGAATTGCTCGACGGCGCGCGCGACCCGCTGTTCCGCGAGGCCTGGCGCCAGGCGAACGCGATGGATTTTCGTCCACTCGCTGCGTGATTTTTTGCGGGTTTCGCGAACCGGGTCGCCGCTCGTGCGCACAACAGTGCGATATCCGCCCATCGAAGCGGAATTCGCGCTCTGGCGGTGCATCTAGTCTAGCGCGCAGCCGTAAACGGAAGCAAACCGACGCCGCGCGGTCTCCCGCGCAGGCGCCAGCCCTGACGTCAAGGCGATCGGTTTGCGACAACCGGCGTGCGGTTCGGCGGGCCTGCCTTACGACTTTATTTTGCCGTCCGGTCCAAACTGCTTGAGGTAGCTCCACAGATCGTCCGCTTGTTTCTCGTTCTTGATGCCGGGGAAAATCATCTTCGTTCCCGGAATCTTTGCGCGCGGATCCTTGATGTATTCCTTGAACGTCGCCTCGTTCCAGACGATCCCCGAATCCTTGTTGGCGCTGGAATAATTATAGCCGGGAGCCGAGCCCGAGTGACGTCCGTCGATCCCGTTCAACTCGGGACCGACTCTGTTCCTCGCGCCCTCGCCGATGGCATGGCAAGCCATGCATTTTCTAAACACGGCCTGGCCTGCCGCCACGTCGCCGGCGACAGCGATCCCGCTCGATGCGGCCAGGGCGATGGCAGAAATAATAAGTCCTTTCAACATGTTATGGCGTCCTTCTGCTCGCTATTTTGATTTGTTCGATGCCGTCCGTGAAGCGGCAAGCGAAGGTTCGGAAAGGTCAGTGCGGGTGAGCGCCCAACGCCCGTGTAGACTCGCGTCGTGCGTCTCGAAATAACGTGAAAACCATGCTTCGAGCCGCCCGGCAAGAGCGCTGGCGGTCTGCGCTTCATTAGTGAAATCGTCCGAAATATCGCGGATTTCGTCAAGCACGCGTTCATGATCATTCCTGCGGGCGGCGAGCGGATCGTCGTGGCGCCGCATGGACCTCTCCTCCAGCGCGAAATGCATGGATATGCCTTTGTACAGGCCGCCGAAAAAGCTCTCAACCGAACCGCGCGGCCCGCCCGTCACCCATTGGTCGTGTAGTCGATCGATGCAGACGTGGATAAACCGCGAGAAGGCTAAGGCTGCGAGGCGAATTGTCCAAGCCCCATCAGATGCGCGATCATGCGCAACTCGTCCTTCTGCGCGGCGTTCAAGGTCTTGAGGAACGGGATCAGCGCAACCTTCAGCTTCTCGACGCCCTTGGGATCGAGCGTCGCGGACTTGCTGCCAAGCTTGTCGGGGTCGCCTCGCCACGCGACCGAACGTAATGCAGCTTCCACGGATGGCCAGAGTTTTTGCTGGTCGGGTGTAAGGTTGAGCCGTTCCTTGATGCTGGCGATTTGCACATCGTTGAGAAGGCTGGCCGGGGAAGCGCGGCCGTCAGGGCGCGGAACCGGCAGCGCCGAGATGGCTGCATTATCGCGTGGTTCGAAGCGCGGAATCTGCATTCCCGAGTAAGGCCTGGTCATCAAATCCTGACGCGCCTGTTCGAACAGCAGCACCTGCGACAGCCAATCGATTGGGTCGGCAGGCGGCGCCTGCTCGCGCGGCGCCTGCTCGCTAGAAAAAGCATGTGCAAGAAGGTATGCGGCCGCAGACTTGGGCGTGAGCGCGATCCACTCGGCAGGAAATCGGGAGGCGATGATCTCGGCCGCGGATACTTGCGGATTATGCGCGGAGTTCACGCTCCAAACCCAGGCGAGGCTGGAGGCGGCAATCACCGCGATAATGCCAAGCCATATCGCGCGGCGTCCGGCCCTTCGCTCGATAGCGAGCCGCATTCCTCCTCCCCGCATGCCGTGTTGATCGGTTTATACGCATCATATCGAATGGCGGTCAATTTATGGCTAGCCCGCCGCCATCGCTTTCGGACGCGACGAAATACGCTTGCATAAGCAATGGTTTGTCTCCCGCGGCCGGAGCGCGGCAGCCGGCGGTTAAGAGCGATGCGACCACGCGGAATGAATCACACTCCTCGTCATCTCGGGGTGTTGAGCAGTCCGTGGCGCAGCAAGGGCCGACCGAAGCGCGCTCCGGCGGCGAAGCTCGGTCGTGATCATTCGTCCGTAGGAAATTGCCTTAGCGCTCCGCACTTGCCTCATCTTCGATAAACGGGCGAACGCGGTCATTTTCGCGCAGGAAGGTGCCGGCCCGCTTGACGACCAGGTCGCCCACGTTCAGCCCCTGCTTGATCTCGACATTGCCACCGGCCAACAGGCCGATCGGAACCGGCCGCGTCTCGACGCGGTTGTCGCGCACGACCTGCACGACCGGTCCGAGCGGGCCGAAGAGAACCGCCGATAGCGGCACGCTCGTGCCGCAGCTCGTTCCGACTTTCACCGTGGCGCGGCCGAAAACACCCATTTTCAGCCGCGGGTCGGTTCCGAGCGATATGCGCGCTTGGCCGGTTTGGCTTGCGATATTGATCTCGGGCGAAACCGCGCGCACCTTGCCCGAAAAGACGTCGACGCCGACGACGTCGACCCGTGCGGGCTGGCCGACCGCGATCTTGCCGATGCGGGTGGAGGGGATTTCCGCCAGCAGCTCGAATTCACCGCCGACAATGATCAGGAACATCGGCGGCCCGGCCATCGACGCCATGGCGCCGACCTGCGTCATGATCCGCCCAATGGTCCCGGCGGCCGGCGCGCTCACGGCGAGGCTCGACGCCGGCGCGTTTGTCCCTTGCAGGCGGGAAAGGCGCGCCAGTGCCTGTCCGGCGGTCACGCTTTCGCCGTCCGTGACCAGCACCTGCGCGACGCGGGCGGCCTCGACGTCGGGCCGCACCTGCAATTCCTCTTTTGGCACGACGGTGCCGGTGACGCGGACTGTGTCGGAAAAGCACTTTCGTTTGGCGCGCACGACCGAAACCGCCATGCCCGACGGCGAATCGTCGGCAGCAACCGGGCTCATCAGCGCTGACATGGCGATTGACAGCGCCAAGACCGTGGTCGCGGACACTAGCATCCAGCGCCGAACAAACGGAGAATAGGCTTTGCGAGCGCCGACGCGAGCGGGTCGGAGACCGGTTGCGTTGGAGGGACTCATCATTGCCTCGCAAAATAACGGCCGAAGGCCGCGGGCTGGTGCGCGACGCTTTCCTGCACCATAGCGCGACTGGGGATCAAGCGCATAGGGATGGTCCGGATCGCTCAAAGGCCGACCATCCGTCGGACTGCCGCGGGGCTCGCCCCGCGCGCCCGCAGTTCGCGGAGCGCCGTCGCCCCCGTCGACTTGGCGAGCTTGCGCCCGTCGGCATCGAGGATCAGGCGGTGGTGCCGATAGGTCGGCTCCGGAAGGTCGAGCAGCGCCTGCAGGAGACGATGAAGGCTGGTCGCTGCAAACAAATCCTGTCCGCGCACGACGTGGGTCGCACCCTGAGCCGCGTCGTCGATGACGACTGACAGATGATAGCTCGTCGGCGTCTCTTTGCGCGCGAGCACGACGTCGCCCCACACCGCAGGCTCGGCAGCGACGACCCCGGTTTCCCCGTAGGGGCCGCATCCGGTCTCGACCCAAGTCAGCGACGCCGGCGCCCGCGCGATCGCCGCCGTCATGTCCAAGCGCAGCGCATAGGGCGCCCCGCTTGCGATCCGCCGGGCCTGTTCGGCCGCGTCCATCTTGCGGGCACTCCCGGGATAGAGCGGCGCGCCGTCAGGGTCGCGTGGCCACGGGCCGCTCCGTTCCCGCTCCGCCACAAGGCGGGCGATTTCCCTGCGGCTCTGAAAGCTGGGATAGACGAGCCCCATCTCCGCCAGCCGGGCCAAGGCGGCCCGATAAGCAGCGAGCTCCTCCGATTGCCGCCGCACCGGCGCTTCCCATCTCAAGCCGAGCCAGGCGAGGTCTTCATAGATCGCCGTCTCGAACTCCGGCCGGCAACGCGTCCTGTCGATATCCTCGATGCGGAGCAGAAAGCGGCCTCCCAGCTCCTGCGCGCTGTCGAAGTTCAGGCAGGCCGACAGCGCGTGGCCGAGATGCAGGTAGCCGTTCGGACTTGGGGCGAAGCGATAGGTCGGAACTTGATGCACGGCAATTTCAGCGCCACGCCAAGGAGCGCCGGCGGGACGGGGGCAGGGGAATGCGGCGAAAGCGATGAGTCATTGGTAATCAAACGGGTTCCCAGATTCCGGTTGTCTTTGACAACGGCGCTGCATTGCCCTTCCATAGAGGCAAGCAGAATAAGCCTGAACCTTGTGGGAGAAAACGTCATGAGGAAGCATTGGAGTGTGTTGGTTGCGTTGGCGGTGACCGCCCTGCTGCCGTTTACGGCCAACGCGCAAGTTACCTTGCGCGCGTCGCATCAGTTCCCCGGCGGCAAGGGCGATGCGCGCGACGAGATGGTGCAGATCATCGCCCGCGAGGCGAAGGCCGCCAATGTTGGCCTCAATATCCAGGTCTATCCCGGTGCCTCGCTGTTCAAGCCAAAGGAACAGTGGAACGCGATGGTCAACGGCCAGCTCGATATTTCCTCGTTTCCGCTCGACTATGCGAGCGGCAAGATCCGCGCCTTCAGCGCCACGCTGATGCCCGGCCTCGTCCGCAACCATGAGCGGGCGCAGCGGCTCAACAACTCTCCTTTTATGAAAGAGATCAAATCGAAGATCGAGAAGGCCGGGGTAATCGTACTGGCCGACGCCTGGCTGGCCGGCGCCTTCGGCTCCAAGAAGGAGTGCATCCGCAAACCGGACGACCTGAAGGGGGCGAAAATCCGCTCCGCGGGGTCGACTTTTGCCCGGATGTGGCAGCAGGCGGGCGCTTCGATCGTCACGATTCCGAGCAACGAGGTTTACAACGCTTTGCAGACCGGGGTCATGGAGGCGACCGACACGAGTGCCGGCAGCTTCGTCTCGTTCCGGCTCTATGAGCAACTCAAGTGCCTGACGGCGCCCGGCGAGAACGCGTTGTGGTTCATGTATGAGCCGGTGCTGATGTCTAAGAAGAGCTTCAACAAGCTCAACAAGGCACAGCAGGAGGCGTTGCTGGCGGCGGGCAAGAAGGCGGAGGCCTACTTCAAGGGGGCGAGCCAGAAGCTCGACGACAGGCTGGTCGATACCTTCAAGAAGAACAATGTCGAAGTGATCACCCTGACGCCGGAAGAATTCGACGCCTGGGTCGCTCTCGCCAAGCAAAGCTCCTACAAGGTGTTTTCGGACGAGGTTCCGGACGGCAAGAAGCTGATCGACGAGGCGCTAGCGGTGAAATAGCCGCTCGTGAGCGTGTTCCGGCCCGGCGCTGCGCAGCGCCGGGCTTTTTCGCTTGCAAGCCGATCCGGCATAAACCGAGTGGCGCCCATGACCCTGTTCGTCCGCGCGGTGCACGGCCTGTCGCTGCTGTGCGGCATCGTCGCCGCCGCGCTGATCGCCGCAGCCGTCGTCGTCGTCTGCCAGATGGTATTCATCCGTTATGTCCTGAACGACAATACGATCTGGCAAACCGACTTCGTCACCTTCAGCTTGGTTGGCGCGACCTTCATCGGCGCGCCCTTCGTGCTGATGACCAAAGGCCACGTCAATGTCGACGTGGTGCCGATGGCGCTCGGCGAACGCGGACGCTTCTGGCTCGGCGTCATCGCCACCACGCTGTCCCTTGCCTTTGCGCTGGTGATGACGGTGCTGACCTTCCAGTTATGGCGCGAGGCGTGGGAAAACAACTGGCAATCGGAATCGATCTGGCGGGTCCGCCTGTGGATTCCTTATGGCGCTATGCCGATCGGGCTCGGCGTCCTGACCCTGCAATATGTCGCCGATTTTCTTGAGCTCATGACCGGCCGGGCGCGGCCTTACGCAGGCGAGGCGCCGGAACAGGCGGACGCATGAGCCCGGGCACCCAAGGAACGATCGTCCTTATCGCCACCATCCTGGTTCTGCTCACCGGCGCGCCAGTCGCGTTTTCGCTTGGCTTTATCGGGATTGCCTTCCTGGCCTTCTTTCAGGGCGTCGACGCTCTCGGGGTCGCCGCCGAGACGCTCTGGTCCGGCCTGAACGATTTCACGCTGGTCTCGATCCCGATGTTCATCATGATGGGCGCGGCGATTGGCTCCTCGCCGGCCGGCCGCGACCTCTACATGGCGCTCGACCGCTGGCTCTACCGGGTGCCGGGGGGGCTCGTGATCTCCAATCTCGGCGCCTGCGCGCTGTTTGCCGCTCTGACCGGGTCATCGCCCGCAACCTGCGCCGCCATCGGCAAGATGGGCATCCCGGAGATGCGCCAGCGCGGCTACCCGGACGAGGTGGCGACCGGGTCGATCTGTGCCGGCGGCACGCTCGGCATTCTCATTCCCCCGTCCATTACCTTCATCCTTTACGGCATCGCGACCGAAACCTCGATCGGCCGCCTGTTTCTTGCCGGCGTGCTGCCGGGCCTGCTGCTCACCGCTTTGTTTATCGCCTGGACGGTGATCTATCTCTGGTTCAAGGGCTTCCGCGCCTACGCCCCGGAATTCCGCTATTCGTGGCGGGAGAAGCTCTCGTCGCTGCCGAAAGTGATCCCGTTTCTCGCGATCGTCGTGGGGATCATGGTCGTGCTCTATGGGGGGATCGCCACGCCCTCCGAGGCGGCCGGGGTCGGCGCTGCGCTGTGCGTGCTGCTGGCGATCGGCATCTACCGCATCTGGAGCCCCGATCGCTGGTGGGCGATCCTGCGCGATACGACGCGCGAATCGGTGATGATCCTGATGATTATCGGCGCCGCGGTGCTGTTCAGCTACATGCTGAGCTCGCTGTTCATCACCCAGACGCTCGCGCAAACGATCGCCGACCTGCAGGTCAACCGCTGGGTCCTGATGCTGCTCATCAACGTATTTCTGCTGGTCTGCGGCCTCTTCGTGCCGCCCGCCGGCATTATCCTCATGACCAGTCCGATCCTGCTGCCGATCATCCTCAGTGCCGGTTTCGATCCGGTCTGGTTCGGGGTGATCGTGACCGTCAACATGGAGGTCGGGCTGATTACGCCGCCGGTCGGACTCAATCTCTTCGTGGTTAATGCGATTGCGCCGGAAGTGCCGACGCGCACCGTCTTGCTGGGCGCACTCCCCTATGTAATTGCGATACTGCTCGGGATCGTCATCTTGTGTATAGTCCCGGAAATCGCCACTTGGTTACCGGATACCCTGATGGGCCCGGGCAGATGAACAGCTCATTCTTCAGCGAACTGTTGCAGACCATTACCGAGCGCGGGCGGGCGCTGATCGAGCGCCGGCGCGCGCCTCCCGGGCTTGCCTATTCCGAGAGCCTTGCCGAGCTGTGCGAACAACTGCTGTCGATCCGCGGGGAGGCATCCGGTGTGGCGCTGGCGCGAGAAATCCTGGCAAGCTACGACGAATTGAAGACCGGCTCGCGCATCGCCTTTTTCGAAACGCTGCTATCTCGCTTCGGTCCGGACCGGGCCCGCATTGAGGGGGCGTTGGAAGTCTGGCAGCGATCCCCCTCGGACACGACTGCCAACGAGCTGCACAAGGCGACGGAACCCCGCCGCCAGGAGCTGTTTCGCCGGCTGAATCTCGCCCCCCAGGGCACGGCCGCGCTCGTGCACATGCGCGAGCAGCTGCTCGACGCCATGACCCGCCGTCCCGAGCTTGCGCCGATCGATGCCGATTTTCGCTACCTGTTCGCCGCCTGGTTCAATCGCGGCTTCCTGGTGCTGCGCCGGATCGATTGGTCGACACCGGCGGCCGTGCTGGAAAAGATCATCCTTTATGAGGCGGTTCATCAAATCCACGACTGGGGCGATCTGCGCGCCCGCATCGATCCGCCGGACCGGCGTTGCTACGCGTTCTTCCATCCAGCGCTGGTCGACGACCCGCTGATCTTCGTCGAGGTGGCGCTCACGCGCGAAATTCCCGCGGCGATTGCGCCGATTCTCGGGGCTAAGCGCGTCCCGCTCGATCCGGATCGGGCAACGACGGCGGTGTTCTATTCGATCTCCAACTGTCAGCGCGGACTTGCCGGCGTCACCTTTGGTAATTTTTTGATCAAGCAGGTCGTCGCCGATATATCCCGCGATTTTCCGCGGCTCTCGACCTTCGTGACGCTCTCGCCGGCGCCCAATTTCGGCGGATGGCTCAGGCGCGAGCGCGCCGCGTCCGAGTCGCCGGCGTTGTCGGAGGCCGACCGCGCGACCCTGGCAAGGCTCGACGAGGAAAGCTGGTGGACCGACCAGACCGCGCTCGCCGAGCTGCGCGAGCCGATCATGCGTGCGGCGGCGACCTATTACATGACGGCGCGCGACCGGCGTGGTTTTCCGATTGATCAGGTCGCCCGGTTCCATCTCGGCAACGGCGCCCGGCTCGAACGGCTGAACTGGCCGGCCGATCTTTCCTCGCGCGGCCGCAACCAATCCTTCGGGCTGATGGTCAATTACCTCTACGATCTCGGCGACATCGAGAAGAACCACGAAGCCTTCGCCGAGAACCGCGCGGTCATCGCCGCGAGCGCCGTGCGCAAGCTGGCCCGCCCCATAAGGGCGCTGGTGCCTGTCCCGGCCAAGGACGCAACGGTCGCGCCTACCGCCTGACGACGGAGCGCGCGACCTGCGTGGTGTTGGTCAGGCGTCCGTTCTGATAAGGATGATCCTCCTCGTCCGCCAGCTTTCACGGCGGAGCGTCGCGCGCGGGGCTTCCGATGTCCGGGAATTTGTTCGACCTTATCCGCAGCCGGATTCCGCCGGCCGATAAGACTCTGATCGAGGCGGCTTCAGGCGAACACATCAGTTACGGCGACATGCTCACGCGCTCGGGCCGGCTCGCCCAGGCGCTTGTCCGGCGCGGCGTGGGACCGGGCGACCGCGTCGCGGTTCAGGTGGAAAAGACCCCGGAAAACCTGATGCTGCTTCTCGCGACGCTGCGGGCAGGCGCCGTCTACCTCCCCCTTAATACCGCCTACACGATCGCCGAGCTGGATTATTTCATCGGCGACGCCGAGCCGAAGCTCGTTGTGTGCGACCCGGCGAAACGGGACGGCGTCTCCGCCATCGCCCTGGCGCGCAACGCCGCCGTCGACACCCTCGATGCAGGTGGGCGGGGCTCGCTTATCGACTTGGCGGCGCAGTCGCCGTCGGCGTTCGCCGATATTGCGCGTACGGAATCCGATATCGCTGTCATCCTCTACACCTCAGGCACCACCGGCCGCTCCAAGGGCGCGATGTTGAGCCACCGCAATCTGTCCTCGAACGCGGAGGTGCTGGCGGACTATTGGCGTTTCACCGCGCAAGATGTGCTCTTGCATGCGCTGCCGCTCTATCACACCCACGGCTTGTTCACGGCGGCGGTGACGCTGATGATCGCCGGCGGAACGATGCTGTTTCTGCCGAAATTCGACGCCGACGAGGTGATCCGCCTGCTGCCGAAGGCGACGGCGATGATGGGCGTGCCGACCTACTACACCCGGTTGCTTCAGCATCCCGGTTTGACCCGCGAGCTGTGCGCTCGGATGCGACTGTTCACCTGCGGCTCCGCGCCGCTGCTTGCCGAGACCCACCGCGAATTCCAGGCGCGCACCGGCCACGCCATCCTCGAGCGGTACGGCATGACCGAGACCGGGATGAACACGTCGAACCCCTATGACGGCGAGCGCATCCCCGGCACGGTCGGATTTCCGCTGCCGGGAGTGGAATTGCGCATCGTCGAGCCAGACACCGGCAAAGTGCTCGCGCAAGAAGAGATCGGCATCATCGAAGTGCGGGGACCGAATGTGTTTTCCGGCTACTGGCGCATGCCGGAGAAGACGAAGAGCGAGTTTCGCCCGGACGGCTTTTTCATCACTGGCGACGTCGGCAGGATCGACGCGCGCGGCTATGTGCATATCGTCGGCCGCGCCAAGGATCTGATCATTTCCGGCGGCTTCAACGTCTATCCGAAAGAGGTGGAGACCGAGATCGATGCGCTGCCGGGCGTCGTCGAATCGGCGGTATTCGGTTGCCCGCATCCCGATTTTGGCGAGGGCGTCACTGCGGTGGTGGTGGCGGAGGCGGGCGCGAGCCTGACCGAAGCGTCTGTGCTCGCGGCTCTCGAAGACCGGCTCGCCAAATTCAAGCGGCCGAAGCGCGTGATCTTCGTGGCCGATCTGCCGCGCAATACCATGGGCAAGGTGCAGAAGAACGTCCTGCGTGAGCAGAACAAGGACTTGTACGCCAACCTGGCGCAGCCGGCGCGCTAGAGCATTTTCCGGCGAAGTGGGAACCGGTTCGCCGCAGAAAATGCGACCACAAAAAGATAACTAGAGCGAATTCCGATTCCGTTGGAACGGAATTCGCTCTAGTCGGCTGCGTCAACTAATTTGAAAGGATTGGATGATTTGCTTCCGTCGCGATTCGAGCGACGGAGGCGAGCATGGCTGCAAAGGATATTGCGGTAAAGAAGTATGTGGTGCGGCTGGGCGCGGAGGAACGCGAGCAATTGCAAGCGCTGATCCGCAAAGGAAAGAGCCCAGCGAAGCGCTTGTTGAAGGCGCGCATTCTGTTGAAGGCCGATATCTCGGCGGCCGGTGAGGGGTGGAGCGACAGCCGGATCATCAAGGCCTTGGACACCAGCGCGGCCATGATCTACCGGGTGCGCAAGCAATTGGTGGAAGAGGGCTTCGAAGCGGTGTTGAGCCGCAAGCCCCGCATGACTCCACCAGTCGCTGCGATTTTCGACGGCGAGAAGGAAGCCAAGCTGATCGCCCTGGCGTGCTCCAAGCCGCCCAAGGGACGTGCCCGCTGGACGTTGCGGTTGTTGGAGAACAAGGTCGTGGAACTCGGCATCGTCGAGCGCGCAAGCGACTCCACGATCGGGCGCACGCTCAAAAAAACCGCCTCAAGCCGCATCGCCGGCAATGCTGGGTCATTCCGCCGAAGGCCAACAGCGCCTTCGTAGCCGCAATGGAAGATGTGCTCGCAGTCTACACGCGGCCACGTGATCCCGATCGGCTGCTGGTGTGCCTGGACGAGACCTCAAAGCAACTCATTGCCGAGACGCGCATGCCGATCCCAATGAAACGAGGACGCCCAGCCCGCGTCGATTACGAGTACGAGCGCAACGGCACCGCCAACCTGTTCATGTTGTTCGCGCCGCTCGAAGGCTGGCGCCACGTCGAGGTGACGGACCGCCACACTGCCTTAGACTATGCTCACGTCTTGAAGGATTTGGCTGATCGTCACTTCCCGCACGTCAAGACCATCGTGCTGGTCCAGGACAATCTCAATATCCACAGCAAGGCATCGCTCTACCAGGCCTTTCCGGCGTCCGAGGCCAGGCGGCTGGTCGAGCGCTTCGAATGGCACTACACGCCCAAGCACGGCAGTTGGCTTGACCTCGCCGAATCCGAACTCGGGGTTCTATCCACCCAATGCCTCGATCGGCGCATTCCCGACAAACAGACCCTCATTGAGGAAATCGCCGCCTGGGAAAACCACCGCAACGCCCATCACACCAAGGCAGACTGGCAATTCACAACCAAAACTGCCCGTGTCAAACTTAAACACCTATACCCTTCAATCTAGCTGAATCAACCGACTAGGCCGAATGGCCGTGCCTGGCCAGCGGACTATTCTGGCGTACCACCTTCCAAACCCGCCGTGGGACCGGCAAGGCTTTCGGGCATTGGCCGTTTGAAGACTTCCGTTCGCCAGAGCCATCGGGCGATGATCACTGCCGCCAACATCCCTCCTAACTGAGCCACGACAAACGCTGGCGCATCGTTTGGGGCAATGCCGGCAAAGGTATCGGAAAGCGAACGGGCAATTGTTACGGCTGGATTGGCGAACGAGGTCGATGCCGTGAACCAACTCGCTGATGTGATGTAGAGGCCGACCGCATAAGGAGTTGCTGAGGGTTCGCGCGCTAAGCAGGAAAAGATAGTGAGCCCTAGCCCGAACGTGGCCACGGCTTCAGCAAGCCACTGATCCGAGCCATCGCGGGGTAACGTCGCGACCTGCCAGATCGGTAGAGCGAACATCGCGTGCGCGAGCCACACGCCGACGACACCGGCGACGATCTGGACAGCCACGTAAAGCGCCGTGATTCGCCAGGGAAGCTCACCGCGCAACGCGAATGCAAGGCTTACGGCGGGGTTGAAATGCGCGCCCGAAACGGAACCAAACATGAGGATGAGGACCGGAAGGATCGCGCCGGTGGCAAGTGCGTTGCACAGCAAAGCCAGCGCGGGGATATGTTGTCCGGTGAGGCGTTGCGCCATGATGCCCGACCCAACAATGGCCGCAAGCAGAATGGTGGTGCCCAAGAACTCAGCCACGATCCGTTGTCCAAGAGAAGACATCAGCCCGGCTCCTTGACTTTCGCGGCCGCATTTCGCGTGCGCGCCAATAGGCAGAGATATTCCCACGCTATGGTCGCGCCGGCGAGCGCGGTGATTTCGGCCACATCGTAGGCGGGCGCCACCTCGACCACGTCCATTCCGACAAAGTTCAGGCCGGTCAGCCGCCGGATGATCGCCTGCGCCTGCCAGCTCGAAAGGCCGCCGATCTCCGGTGTTCCGGTACCGGGAGCAAACCCGGGGTCGAGCGCGTCGATATCGAAGCTCAGATAGACCGGCGCGTCGCCGACCCCCGCGCGAATGCGTTGGGCAATATCGGCCGGCCCTGCTTCGTGGACGTCCTGCGCCGTCATGATCGTCACGCCGCGCGCAAGCGTCCAATCGTAGATGTTGCGCGCGACCGGCGAGCGAATGCCGATCTGCACTGTTCGGTGCGGATCGATCAGGCCCTCCTCGATCGCATGATAGAAGACCGAGCCATGGGCATAGGTCTGGCCGAAATTTTCCGGCCAGGTGTCGACATGCGCATCGAAGTGGACCAGTGCCGGTGGGCCGCGCTTCTTGGCGAGCGCGCGGAGCAGCGGAAGGGTGATGCCGTGCTCGCCGCCGAGTGCGACCAGATGATCCACGCGCGACGCCTGCTCCTCGATCAGAGCGAGGCTTTTCGGAATGTCGCCCAGCGCGATGACGAAGTCGCCGACGTCGGCGAGCGAGAGACGGCGCGGATCGACCCAGTGAAACGGGTGGTCGCCATCGACCAGCATGCGGCTCGCCTGGCGGATTGCGGAAGGGCCGAACCGCGCTCCGCTCCGATTGGTGACGCCGATGTCGAGTGGGATCCCGGCGACGCAAATGGCGGCGTTCGGGTCGGAGGGCAGCCCGAGAAAACTCGGCGGAACGGCGAAGGTCGGCGGCTCGCTCATTCTTCGCCCAACAGCGCGTCGAAGCGGAAGACCGCCGCCGCGACGGTGCAGGTCCAGTCGCCATTGGAGGCCCCCTCGGCCGCCGCCGTCACCGACATGCTGTCGACGATCAGATCGCTCATTTCGTAGACCCGCTTGCGTTCGTTCCACCCGGCATTGGGATCGAACTCGATCCCGAGCGTCGAGGCAAGCATCGTCGCCGCCAAGTCTTCAGCATATTCGCCGGCTTCCGATTCGGTCATGCCGAAGCCGTGATGCTCGGATACGTAGCCGTAGAGCGAGAGGTCCTTGGGGCGCGCCAATCCGATGCTGGCGGCGATGCGGCGTCCCGGCTCATTGGTTTCCGCGCGGGCCATCACGCAGAACGTGATTTCGCCGGGGCTCAAGGCGCGAACGCCGTCCTCGCGCGCGATCAGCTTGCAACGCGGGGGCAGGATCGAAGACACGGACACGAGGTTCTGTTGTTCAATGTCAGCGTCCCGCAGCGCATATTCAAAGGCGGTCAGCGGGTATTTGTGAACGCCGACGCCGCGCGTGATGAATACGCTGGTCGGAAGAGGAAACATCTCGTCGCTCCGTGCAGCCCATGCCGGTGGGGCTCGCGCTCTCGTTATAATTGGGGCCGCGGCCGTGCGCCACGATTGCGTTGATGATTCCCGGCCGTTCCGCGCGGCGTCGAGCGTTTCGCCGTGCGTGTCAGTATCGGCCGGCTTCGCGGCGGCGGGCTTCGTCTTCTGCGTGATCACGAACCGCGTTCGGAACGTCGGTCGAATGTTGCTGTTGCCTTCCGTTGCGGCAGCGGGGGATATTGCAGGCCATCCTTGTTCAAACGTATCGAGTCATGCGCAACGTTCTCATTGTGCTGAACGAACGGGCGGGATCGCTGCTCGATCGCGACCCGCTTGCGGTCAAGACCGAGCTGCGGCGGCGTCTTGCGCGACCCGGCCGCACGGTCGACGTGCTGCTGGCGCATAAGCGGGGCATCGGTCGCGCCATAGATCGCGGAGCGGCATCCGATTACGACACGATCATCGTGGGCGGCGGGGACGGCAGCGTGGGCCATGCCGCCAACCGGCTTGCCGGCAGCGACAAGACGCTTGGGGTGCTGCCGCTTGGCACCGTTAATCTGCTTGCTCGCGACATCGGCGCTCCGGCAAATCTTGACGACGCGATCGCGGCACTCGAGGCGTCGGTTCCGCGCGCCATCGATTTGGGCATGCTCAACGGTCGCGCCTTTCACACGTTGTCGGGCATTGGCTTTTTCAGCCAGATGGCGCGTGCTCGCGAGGAAACCCGCGACCTTCCCGGCAAAGCGGTGCGGGTGATAGCCGCGGCGGCGCGGGCGTTCAGAAGGGCAGGGCGGTTCACGCTCGATATCTCGATCGACGGCCGCAAGCGGCATATCGATGCGGTGGCGGTATTGGTGACGGTCAACCGATTCTCCGGCGAGGAATGGCGGCGCGCGCGGCTGGATGAAGGCACGCTCGAAGTGCACATCGTCGAAAACACCGGCGCGCTGGGGAAGTTGAAGGCCGGCGCCGACCTTATAACTGGCGTCTGGCGGGACAACCCAGGCATTCAGAGCATCCCGGCGCAGCACGTCACCATCTATAGCGGCCGTTCGCGCGCGTGGGTTTCGACCGACGGCGAACTCATGCGCGAGCGGACGCCGCTCGCCTACGAAGTCCGCCCGCGCGCTCTCACGGTATTGGTCCCAGCGCCGACTGTGGAAAAATAAAGCAGGGGGGCTCCAAACGCATCGCGATTAATCGGCCGGTTGACCCGTATCGGCTTTCGGCTCTACGTTTCGCTTGGCGGCGTTAGGCCGCAGACTTTATTAGGGAGCTACAGGGGACGGTCCCGAGGTCAAGCGCGCCGCCGAGCTGCCAATGGCGCTACATAACGCGATAATCCTACATAACGCGACAGGGACCAACGTGACCTGCATGGCGCACGGGAACCTCCTGCCGCTCGTATTAAGTGCTAACGTTGGCCTATGGGAGGCGCGCAATGCCTATTCTGCATGTGATGACCGGCGCGAGCGAAGTCCCCGTTGTTCCAGTCGTCCGCAAGATCGGCTTCGCGGATATCAAGGACGCGCTGGCTAAGGGCATCGACGATTTCATGGCGGCGCCGACCCAGCTGATATTCCTCGGCATCATCTACCCCATCGTGGGTCTGTTTTTGGCCCGCCTCGCCTTTGGCTACCAGGTGCTGCCGCTTCTTTTCCCCCTGGTCGCCGGTTACGCCCTGATCGGCCCGTTCGCGGCGATTGGGTTGTACGAGATGAGCCGGCAGCGGGAGCTAGGCCGCGAGATCTCGTGGACCGACGCATTCGCTGTCCTGCGCTGCCCCTCGCTCGACGCCATCGGCGCGCTCGGCTTCGTGCTGATGGTCGTGTTCGTCGTTTGGCTGGCTGTCGCGCTCGGACTTTATGATGCGGTGTTCGGGCTGGAGACGCCCCGCTCGATCGGGCAATTCCTGACGGATATTTTCACGACGACCAAGGGCTGGACACTGATCATCGTCGGGCATTTGCTCGGATTCTTGTTCGCTGTCGTAGCGTTCGCCATCGGGGTGATCTCGTTTCCGCTGTTGGTCGACCGCGATGTCGGCGCAGTCGTTGCGCTGCAGACCTCGTTCAGGGCGGTTCTCGCCAATCCGGTGACGATGGCGGTCTGGGGTCTGATCGTCGGCGCGGCGCTGGCGATTGGTTCGCTGCCGTTCTTTATCGGGCTCGCCGTCGTCATGCCTGTGCTCGCCCATGCGACCTGGCATATCTATCGCAAGGTCGTAGAGCCTGCTGAGCCGGTGCCCGCCGCATCCGCCGCCTGAGCGGCTCGGGTTATCAGTAAGACAAAAACGCCCGGTTCGGAGAACCGGGCGTTTTTCTCCGCCTAGAGCATTTTCCGGCGAAGTGGGAACCGGTTCGCCGCAGAAAATGCGACCACTAAAAGACAACGAGAGCGAATTCCGATTCCATTGGAACGGAATTCGCTCTCGGAGCGCGGCGGGCGCGCCGCAGATCGTGCGGGCGTCACATTCCCGTTCGGAAAAACAGCTCGCGTAGCCAGTGCGTATATTCCGACTCGGTTGCCATGATCGTGATGAAGATCAACAGCAGGGCTGGCGGGGTGAGGATTGCGTAAATCAAGGTCAGCCGCTCCCACGCCATGTGCATGAAGACCGCGACGATCAGCCCTGCCTTGAGCATCATGAACAGGCAGATCAGGGCCCATCTGAGGATGCCCTGGATGTGGAAATAATCGACGAGGTAGGAAAACGTGCTGAGGACGAACAGCCATCCCCACACGACGAGGTAGAGCTTGATCGGGTGTTGTTGCGTCTCCCCGTGCGCTGGAGCGTGCGCTACGGGTTGCGCCGATGAGTGACTCACTGCGTGCGCCATGTCGTTTCCTCACCAAAGATAGAAAAATGCGAAAATGAACACCCACACCAGATCGACGAAGTGCCAATATAGGCCCATGATCTCGACATTCTCGTAGCGGCCTTTCCGCCCGGTCATGAAGCCTGGCCGTCCGGTATCGAAATCGCCGCGCCATACTTTGTGGGCGATGATCAACAGAAAGATCACCCCGATGGTCACGTGGGTGCCGTGGAATCCGGTGATCATGAAGAAAGTCGAGCCGAACTGCGGCGCACCCCAGGGATTGCCCCAGGGGCGGACGCCCTCGGTGATCAGCTTGGTCCACTCGAAGGCCTGCATGCTGACGAAGGTCGCGCCGAACGCTGCCGTCGCCAGCATCAGGAGCGCGGTCTTCTTGCGCTCGCGCCGATAACCGTAATTGACCGCCATGGCCATCGTGCCGCTGGACGAGATCAGCACGAAGGTCATGATCGCGATCAGGATGAGGGGAATTTCCTCGCCACCGATATTGAGGGCGAAGACCTTGCTCGGATTCGGCCACGGGACCGTGGTCGACATCCGCACCGTCATGTAGGAGATGAGAAAACAGCTGAAGATGAACGTGTCGCTCAGGAGGAAGATCCACATCATGGCCTTCCCCCAGGACACCTTCTTGAATGCGCGCTGGTCGGACGACCAGTCCGCAACAAAGCCCTCCGCGCCCGGAAGCAGCTTTGGGGGTTGTCCCGTATTCGCTACCGCAGTCTCGGCCATTGCTTTTCGACCTATCTCGCGCCTTTGATAACCGAGTGTAAAGTCAATGAAACGTGCAGAGTTCAATGAAATTGGCAAGCGACGCGTCTGCCCCGAGCAACAGTAGGCCAAACACGATCAGCCAGATCAAGAGCAGAAAGTGCCAGTAGACGGTGCAGAGCTCGATGCTCATGCGCAACTTCGCAACCGCAACCCCGCGCCACGCTTTGACGGTGGTCCGCCCCAAAACCACGATTCCGCCCAGCAAATGCAACCCGTGCAGCGCAGTGAGCACATAGAAGAACGTGTTGGCGGGGTTGCTCGCCAGGTAATAGCCGGTGGCGTCCAATTGTCGCCACGCGACGAATTGACCGGCGAGGAAAGCGAGGGCGAGAACTCCCGCCGCGAGGAGGCCGATTTGTGCGCCCTCGAGGTCGTCGCGGCGCGCGTTGACCTGTGCCCACTGCAACGCGAGGCTGCTTAAAATCAGCAAGCCCGTATTGAACCACAGCACGGTCGGGACTGGCAGCGGCCGCCAGTCCCCCGTGTCCATGCGAATGAGATAGGCGGATAGAAACAGCGCAAACAGCGAGCCGACCACCGCAAGGAAGACGCCCAGTCCAATCTTCGCGGCCGGCAACTGCGATGCGCCGGTGCCCGGGACTTCGCCGGCCAAGCCCTCCTCTAGCCACGGCTTGGCGAACAGCCGCTGCCGCGACAGCCACCGGATGATGATGGCTGCAACGATCGCGACGAAGAGGAGGATGAAAACCACGATGTCTCAACCTTACGCTGCGCGCACGGCCGCCGGCGGCATGTTCTGCGGGATGAAGTCCTCCTTCGCGCCGGGCACGCTGTAGTCATAGGCCCAGCGATAGACGACCGGCAGCTCCTTGCCCCAGTTGCCGTGCCCGGGCGGGGTCTCCGGGGTCTGCCATTCGAGCGTTGTCGCCCGCCATGGATTGCCGTCCGCCTTTTTGCCGTAGCGCAAGCTCCAGGCCAAGTTGAACAGGAAGATGATCTGCGCGGCGCCCACGATCAGCGCCATGATACTGATGAACGCGTTGAGATCATGCGCTGAGGGCGGCACGAAGTTCATGTCGCCGATGTCGTAATAGCGGCGCGGAATGCCCATCAACCCGACATAGTGCATCGGGAAGAAGATCGCATAGGCGCCGAGGAAGCTGATCCAGAAATGGATCTTGCCCAACCCTTCGTTCAACATGCGGCCGGTGATTTTCGGATACCAGTGGTAGATCGCGCCGAAGATCACCATGATCGGCGCAACCCCCATCACCATGTGGAAATGGGCGACGACGAACATCGTGTCCGACAACGGCACGTCGACGCTGACATTGCCGAGGAACAGGCCGGTCAGGCCGCCATTCACAAAGGTAACGATGAAGGCGAGTGCGAACAGCATCGGTAGCGTCAAATGGATGTTGCCGCGCCACAGCGTCAGCACCCAATTATACACCTTGATGGCCGTCGGCACCGCGATGATGAGCGTGGTGGTGGCGAAGAAGTAGCCGAAATACGGGTTCATCCCGCTCACATACATGTGGTGCGCCCACACGATAAAGCTAAGCGCGCCGATAATCACGATCGCCCACACCATCATGCGATAGCCGAAGATATTCTTGCGCGCGTGCGTCGCGATCAGGTCGGAGACGATGCCGAACGCAGGCAGCGCGACGATGTAGACCTCGGGATGGCCGAAGAACCAGAACAGGTGCTGAAACAGGATCGGACTGCCGCCGTGATATTTCAGTGGCTCGCCCATAGAGATCAGGGTCGGCATGAAAAAACTGGTGCCGAGCAACCGGTCGAGCAGCAGCATCACCGCGCCGACGAACAGGGCGGGGAAGGCGAGCAGCGCGAGCACGGTGGCGGTAAGTATCCCCCAGACGGTGAGGGGCATCCGCATGAGCGTCATGCCGCGGCAACGCCCCTGCAGGACGGTCACCACATAATTCAGACCGCCCATGGTGAAGCCGATGATGAACAGGGCGAGCGACGCCAGCATCAGGATGATGCCGGCGCTCTGTCCCGGAGTGCCGGTGAGAATCGCTTGCGGCGGATACAGCGTCCATCCCGCGCCGGTTGGGCCTTCGGGGAGGAAAAAGCTCGCTACCAGCACCAACACCGCAAGCAGATAGATCCAGTAGCTCAGCATATTCACAAAGGGAAACACCATGTCGCGCGCGCCGACCATCAGCGGGATCAGGTAGTTTCCGAAGCCGCCGAGGAACAGCGCAGTCAGCAGGTAGATCACCATGATCATGCCATGCATGGTGATGTACTGGAGGTACTGGCTCGGGTCGATGAAGGAGAAGACGCCAGGGAATCCAAGCTGAAGCCGCATCAGCCAGGAAAGGACCAGGGCCACCAGCCCGATCGCGATCGCCGTCAGCGAGTATTGGATGGCAATGACCTTGGCGTCCTGACAGAACACATATCGGGTCCACCAGCTATGAGGGTGAGCTAGCTCGACGTCTTCCACTTCCGCAGGCGGCGGGACATATTCCTCTTTGCCAAGGACGACATCGGCCATCAGCGTTTCCTCCTAAACCTCAAGTCCCCCGACGGGCGTGGGCAACGACTCGTGCGCGCGCCGTCTCCGGGAAAGCCAGCTTGTTCAGTTACGGCTCGGCGTGTCCGCAGCGGCCGCTGTCCTCGACCGCGCCGAAGTCTGCGTCTGCGCAAAGGTCTGCTGCGAATCTAACCAAGCCCGATTCTTGTCTTGCTCTTCGACGATCACCCTGCTTCGCATTTGCGAGTGTCCGACACCGCACAGTTCGGCGCAGAGGACGTCATAGGTGCCCGTCCGCGTCGGCGTTAACCAGTAATAGGTTACGACGCCGGGAATCATATCCATCTTCGCCCGGAATTCAGGCACGTAGAAATCATGCAAAACGTCAATTGATCGGAGCAGCATCTTGACCGGCTTGCCGATCGGCAGGTGCAGGTCGTCGCCCTCGATGATGATGTCGTCCTGTCCGGCGGGATCGTTGGGGTCGACGCCGAGAGGATTGTCCGAAGTGATGTTTTCAGCGTCCGCCTTGCCCAATTTTCCGTCCTTGCCGGGCAGGCGGTAGCTCCACTGCCATTGCTGGCCAATGACCTCGACGTCAGTCGCATCCTTCGGCACGTCGACGTATTTGTGCCAGACATAGAGACCGGGCGCGAGGAGGGCCGCGACGCCAAGCGCCGTCCCGATGGTGAGCCACCCCTCGAGTTTTTTATTCTCAGGCTCGTAATCCGCCCGCGCATCCTTTCGGTGGCGGAACCGGAATATGCAGTAGCCCATGAAGCCGACGACGCCCACGAAAGCGATGCCGGTAATCCAAAAGGTGATGATGATCGTCTCGTCGATGGAACCCCAATTTGAGGCAATCGGCGTCCACCACCACGGGCTAAAAACGTGAAATAAGACCGAGCCAACGGCGACAAGAACAAATACTAGCGCCACACCCATCGATGAATAACCCCTGCCTTTTAGGCTGCGGATGCAAATGCCCAGGCTGGTTGTGCTGTTGTTGTCGCCTGCTCAGTAAACTTTTTCCGACCTGCGGGAGCTTCCTCGCCGCCGCGCCACTGCCAATCCAGCCATCGCATTCCCAATACAGTATTTGCTCTTAGCCAAGATGGGCCGAGAACGTTCCTCACAATTTGTTGAACGACCAGCGAGGCACATCGAATGATTATGACGCATCAAAAGCGCGCGGGGAACGCTGACCCCTACCCTCGCCACCGCAGCGCCTGGACCGCCATGGGAAACCCATGTCGCAAGAGCGCTTGCGGGCTCTTTACGCTTCCGCTTCGCCGGACACCGTGACGCTCACGTCATTCTTCGTTAAATCGCCGATTGTGGACGCATGAATCGCGTATCATGAATGCGTTCTCCAGGTTTTCTCTTCCTGAGACGACGGAGTAGGGCATTATGCGCGTCGCAATGATCGGCGTGGGCTATGTGGGCCTCGTGTCCGGGGCGTGTTTTGCCGCGTTCGGGCATTACGTCACATGCGTCGACAAAGACCCGGAAAAAATTGAAGCGCTGCGCCGCGGCGTCATTCCGATCTACGAACCCGGTCTTTCCGACTTGGTCGCCGCCAACATGCAAGAGGGGCGGCTCAGCTTCACGACCGAAGTCGCTGCAAGCGTGCAGGACGCCGACGTCGTCATGATCGCCGTCGGCACGCCGTCGCGTCGCGGCGACGGCCATGCCGACCTCAACTACGTCTTCGCCGCCGCGCGCGAGATCGCAAACGCGCTGACGGGGTTCACCGTGGTGGTCACGAAGTCGACCGTGCCGGTTGGCACCGGCGACGAGGTCGAGCGCATCATCCGGCAGATGCGGCCGAACGCTGACGTCTTGGTCGTGTCGAACCCCGAATTCCTGCGCGAGGGGGCGGCTATCCAGGATTTCAAGCATCCGGACCGGATCGTCATCGGCAGCGATGATGACCGGGCGCGGGAGGTGATGGCCGAGCTTTACCGTCCGCTCTACCTCAACGCCGCGCCGATCCTGCACACCAGCCGGCGCGCCGCCGAGCTAATCAAGTACGCAGCCAACGCCTTTCTCGCCACCAAGATCACCTTCATCAACGAGATCGCCGCCCTCTGCGAAGAGGTTGGCGCCGATGTGAAAGAGGTGGCGCGCGGCATCGGGCTCGACAATCGCATCGGCGCCAAGTTCCTGCACCCTGGACCGGGGTTCGGCGGCTCCTGCCTTCCGAAGGATGCGCTTGCGCTCATCAAGACCGCGCAGGATTACGATTCGCCGCTGCGCATCGTCGAGACGGTCGTCGCCGTCAACGACGTGCGGAAGCGGGCGATGGCGCGGAAGGTGGCGGCGGCGCTCGGCGGCTCTGTGCGCGGCAAGCTGATTGCCGTCCTCGGCCTCACCTTCAAGCCGAATACGGACGACGTCCGCGAAGCGCCCTCGATCGCGGTGATCACCGCGCTCCAGGACATGGGGGCGAGGGTCCGCGCCTATGATCCCGCCGGTATGGAGCAGGCGAAAAAGGCGCTCGAGGGCGTCGAATACGCCGCTGGGCCGTATGAATGCGCGGAGGACGCCGACGCCCTCGTCATCGTGACGGAGTGGGAACAATTCCGCGCCCTCGACCTCAAGCTTCTTCATCGCTTGATGGCGAAGCCGATCGTGGTCGATCTTCGCAAGATCTATCGGACCGAGGAAATGGCGCGGCACGGGTTCATCTATTTGAGCGTGGGGACTGCCGTCGAACAGCCGCAGCCCCCAGCGTTGCCGCGCATGCGCATGCCCGCGACCTGATTGGTCCGCGGCTGGCGGGCTGGCATTTGCGAACGAGCCCGTGACCCGTGACGACAAGTACCCGGCATTGCAAACGACTGAGGCAAAATGTATCAGGCAGGCCCAATCGTGGGGTGCAAGTTGCAATGGCCATTGAGATCGAACGCAAGTTTCGCGTGATCAACTCCGCATGGATGTCGTCGGTAACGCGCAAGCGCTGCATTCGGCAGGCCTATCTGACCAAGAACGGCCGCGTTTCGGTCCGGATCCGCATCGACGGCGAGGACAGGGCCACCTTGACGATCAAGTCGGCGCAACCAGGCGTCTCGCGCCAAGAATACGAATACGACATCCCGGTCGCCGACGCGGAGCAGCTGCTCGAACTGCGCGACGGCGCGGTGATCGAAAAAATGCGGCACGAAGTCCCGATCGGCGACGTTGTGTGGGAGATCGACGTCTTCGCCGGCGAAAACTCCGGGCTGGTGATTGCCGAGGTCGAACTCGTCAACGACGATCAGGAATTTTGCCGGCCGTCCTGGGTGGGCGAGGAGATCACCCATGATCGGCGCTTCTACAACGCCGATCTCGCTAAGCGCCCTTTTGGGAGCTGGTAGCCGCGCGTTTGCGGACTACCGCGCCTTGAGGAATTCGTCGAACTCGCAGCAATACGAACTCGTTGTCGTCCGCCTTGTTGGGTTCGCGACTCGTCGAGAACGGAAGATTATTGTCGTTGCCGACGATGATGTGCTGGGGATCGACCACGTCGACATTCTCGATCGTCCAGAACGGGAAGGCGAGCGCCCCCTCGGTCAGCGGTTTCCGCGCCTTCTTGTTCGGGTCGGCGATTTTCATGAGGTCGATATAGCCAATCTTCCGGACCGGCCCATTAGCGTTGGCGTCCGTCATCGCGATCTTGTAGATGCGCTTGAATTTCGCCGGGTCGTGGAAACAGTCGGCGCGCTTCTCGCCGGCCGGACAGGCCTTGTCGGCGGTTCCTTCGCCATTGTCGCGCTCGATGACGAGGCCGGTGGTCGCATCGATCATGTTGAAGTCGCCGATCGCGAGACCGTTGTCTTCGAGCACGTATTTCCAATGGCGGCCGGTCCATTTCTCGCCCACGACATCGAACTCGAGGATGCGCAGATATTCCTTGCCGTCGGCGGTCTTCTCCCAATCCTTCTTGTCGGCGTCCCACATCGGCCCTTCCAGCAACGCATAGAGGAATTTGCCGTCCGGCGAGGCGGCCATGCCCTCGTATCCTTTGGAGCGGCGGACATTGAAGGAGCCAGTCGCAGTCGGGGTTGCGGGCGACGCCACGGCAAAGTGGTCAGGCGAGCGCGCGGGTTTGCCGTCGACCTCGGTCTCGAATACGGCCTCGACTTTTCCGTTGCGATCGACCCGCAGCAAATACGGACCGAACTCGTCGCCGATCCAGATCTTGTCGCCGATCGGCTGGAAGCTCTCGATGTCAAAGTCCGCTCCGGTGAGGTAGCGCTGGTCGGTCGCCTCATTGGCGATGCGGAATGGCACTTTCTTGTCCGGATCGTGCAGGAAGATGGTGGCAAGCCGCTCCGCCGTACCCTTATCCCAGTCGAAGCGATACTGGTTGAGATAGAGCATGGAGTCGGGCGAGTTAGCCTTCGTCCCGAAGCCATTGTCGGTGACGACCCAGAAGGTTCCGTCATCCATCTTCTTGATGCCGGAATGACCTTGGATCGGCTGGCCGCGGAACGGATACTTCACGCCGGTCGGACGGCCGAACGACTTGCCTTCGACCGAGCCTGTGGCATCGACGCGGCGGCCGCTGGTGAACTTGCCCGACGTCTTAAGGTCAGCCGGCGCGTCGGCCGGCGCCTCGATGAATGTCTCCGCCGGGATGACGACGTGTCCTTCGAGCGTCGCCGGAAATGGTTCGCTCGCGAAAGCGGGGCAGGCTGTGGCGAGAAGCGCAAGGACGACAAGCGGGGCACGGCGCATGAAATCCTCCCTCGGATGCTTGCGCTGCTATTTCCTCCCGCGACATGTCCCCGCCATGAAGGTTGGATGACCGGCCATTGACAGTCCCCAAGCTGGCTTAGCCGCGCCGGCAAAGGATCGCGGCGCTCCCGGCTTGGCAAGCCGGACGGTTGTCGTATGCTTTATTCGCCGAGGTTATTTTTTGCTTCACGCAATGGTCGGCGGGAGCCAAACTCAATTATCGGAATGCAAAAAGGAGTCATCGGGCATGTCGCCGTTTTCAAGCTTAGCCGCCGGCGCGCTGGGTGCGGTCGTAGGCGGGCTTGCGGTCGCTTTGTTCGGGCCTCAGCTCGCAAAGAGCGGCCGTCCGGTCGCCAAGTCGGCGCTCAAGACGGCGCTATTGACGCTGTATGCCGCGCAGGTTCGCGGAGCCGAGATCGCCGAGGCGATCGAGGACCTCTATGCCGAAGCGAGATCCGAGGTTGCGGCCGAAGTTCTCGAGGCGGCGCTTGCCGCCGTGCAGGAGAAGACGGCGACTGCCCCGGCTGCCGGCGCAACGTCCGCTGCTACCGCATCGTCAGCCGCCAAGCCTGCGCGCCAACGCGCCGCGGTGAAGCGGTCGCCCGTGGTGCGTTCGAACCATGGCTGACGATCTCCCGATCGCCGCACTCGTTCATTCCATGCCCGGCCGGGCGCGATTGCGCATTGGCGGGCGGCGCGGCGACAGCGTGTTTTTCGCCGCGATCGCGACGGGCCTGTCGGCGCTTCCGGGCGTCTATCATGTCGATGTGCGGCCGCTCACCGGCAGCATCGTGATTTCGCACGGTCCGCCCATTGCGCGGATCGGCGCGGCGGCGGAGCAGGCCGGGCTGTTCGCGCTGGCGGAGGCCGCCGAGGAAGCGGTCGACTGGCCGGAGCTGCCGATCGATCCGCGCGTCGCCATGACCGTCGGCCTTGGCCTGGTGGCGGTGTGGCAACTGCTGCGCGGCCAGATTTTCCCGCCGGCCGTCACCGCGGCCTGGTATGCGGCGCATCTCGCCGGCTGGTCCGCGTTCGACGACATGCACGACGACGGGGAGTGATCGGCAGGCGGCGGGCGAAGCAAATGCGGCTGTGCCGCATGTACGCGCGGGTCAAGCCCGCGCATGACGGTCATTCCGGAAGCCGAGCGCAGCGAGGCTGTCCGGAATCCACAGACAGGTTTGCGACTTGGATTCCGGGCTCGCGGGCCTTCGCCCGCGCCCCGGAATGACGAAACTCTTGCGGCCCGTATAGCCGCGCCCGTTCGTCCCCGCGTAAGCAAGCAAGCGTAGCCCGGATGGAGCGCAGCGCAATCCGGGTCTTCGTCCCCGGTGCGGGCAAGTCCCGCATTTCGCTTCGCTTCATGCGGGCTACGGACTCTTTCGCCCTCATCCTGAGGAGCCCGCGAAGCGGGCGTCTCGAAGGATGAGGCTAGCAATGCCCTGCCAGCTCACATGGTTCGAGACGCGCGGCTTCGCCGCGCTCCTCACCATGAGGGCGGCCCGGCAATCCATGCTGCCGCCCCGCGCAGGCCATGCGGGCGGGGGAATAACGTCACTGCGCTGCGGCTGATAAAGAGGAAGTCATTTCCTTGACAACATGAGGGAATATGCCGACATGCGCAGGACTGTGAACTGGACTTCCGCGCGCGAGGGCCGTCGCCCGAGCGCGCCGCAAGGAGGGACGCCGATGAATATCGCGACCCCATCGCCCACCGGCGCCGTCGTCGAAATGCCGTCGAAGCTGGACCCGCTCTGGGACCGGCTGCGCGAACAGGCCGAGGCCATGGTGCGCGCGGCGCCCGAACTGGGCGGCCTCGTCATTTCCGCCATTCTCAGCGCGCCGTCCTTCGAGGTCGCGGTCGGCCGGCGCGTCGCCGCGCGTCTTGCCAATGCCGAGATTTCCGCCCACCTGCTCGGCGACACGTTCGCCGAGGCTTTTGCTACCGATGCGGCGATCGTACGGGCGATCCGCGCGGATGTGCTTGCCGTGCTCGACCGCGACCCCGCCGCCAACCGCCTGATCGAGCCGGTGCTGTATTTCAAGGGGTTCCATACGATCCAGACCCATCGGCTGGCGCATTGGTTGTGGCGGCGCGGCCGGCGCGATTTTGCGCTTTTTCTCCAGAGCCGGTCATCCGAGGTGTTCCAGACCGACATCCATCCGGCGGTGCCGTTCGGCGAAGGCATTTTCCTCGATCACGCCACCGGCCTCGTGATCGGCGAAACCGCGGTGGTGGAGAATGACGTATCGATCCTGCAGGCGGTGACGCTCGGCGGCACCGGCAAGGAATCCGGCGACCGTCACCCGAAAATCCGCCATGGCGTGCTGATCGGGGCGGGCGCGAAAATCCTCGGCAATATCGAAATCGGCCACTGCGCCCGCATCGCCGCGGGTTCGGTCGTGCTGCAGCCGGTGCCGCCGAATACGACCGTCGCCGGCGTGCCGGCGCGGGCTGTCGGTCCCGCGGGCTGTTCCGAGCCCTCGCGCAGCATGGACCAGCTGCTCAGCCGCGAGGCCTACGACTCGTTCACCTACGTCATCTGACCGCCGTGATCTGATCGCGGCGACCGTAACTGCGGCGCTGACGCGCGGCGGGCGCGCCTTATTTTTGCACATCGCCCTTGGCGCATTTGTCCGCGTGGGCCGGCGCGGATACGATGCCGGGACGAGGTGCGAGTCGCCCATGCCCATCCGCCAACTCGATCCCGCCGTGATCAACCGCATCGCCGCCGGCGAGGTGGTCGAGCGGCCGGCGAGCGTCGTTAAGGAGCTCATCGAAAACGCGCTCGACGCGGGCGCAACACGCATCGATGTGTTCACCGAGGGCGGCGGGCGGCGGCGCATCACGGTGACCGACGACGGCTGCGGCATGACGCGCGACGACCTCGCGCTTGCGGTCGAGCGGCACGCCACCTCGAAGCTTGCTGACGGTGATCTCCTTGCCATCCGCACGCTCGGATTCCGCGGCGAGGCCCTGCCGTCGATCGGAGCGGTGGCGCGGCTTGCGATCACCACCCGGCAGGCGGACGAGCCGCATGCCTGGTCAATCGCCGTTGAAGGCGGGGCGAAGTCGGAGGTCAAGCCGGCGGCGCTCGCCCAGGGAACGCGCGTCGAGGTGCGCGATCTGTTCCATACGACCCCGGCGCGGCTGAAGTTCCTCAAGACCGAGCGCACCGAGGCGGAGGCGATCCGCGACGTAGTGCGAAAGCTCGCCATGAGCCGGCCGGACGTCGCCTTCACGCTTGCCGGAGAGGAACGCGCGCCGGCGAACTATCCCGCCGCCCTGCCTGGGACGGGGCGGCTTGCGCGGTTGGCCGCCGTGCTCGGGCCCGAGTTTGCGGCGAACGCGATCGAGGTGGGCGGCGGCCGCGAGGGCCTGGCCATCGAGGGCTTCGCCGGGCTGCCGACGCTCAGCCGCGCCAATGCGCTTGGCCAGTATCTCTTCGTCAACGGCCGCCCGGTGCGCGACAAGCTGATGCTCGGCGCGGTGCGCGCGGCCTATGCTGATTACCTCCCGCGCGACCGCCATCCGATCGTGGCGCTGTTCGTCGCGATCGATCTGCGCGAGGTCGACGTCAACGTGCATCCCGCCAAGGCCGAGGTGCGCTTCCGCGACGCCGGCCTCGTGCGCGCGACGATCGTGCGCGCGCTAAACGATGCGCTCCTGCGCGGGGCCGGGCGCGCCGCCACGACGGGCGGGGATGCGACGATCGCGGCGTTACGCGGGGCGAGCGGTGCGCCGCCGCGCGGGTGGGACTGGCGGCATTCGCCGGCGCGGCCCAATCTCTCCGCTGCGGCTGCGGCGCTCGCGACCCAGGGTGCGACCGCGCTCGATACGCTCGCTCCGCAATTTGCCGAAGCGGCGCAGGCCGCCTTCGATGTCGGCGCGCCGTCGGCCGACGCCCGCGCTCAGCCGAGCGAAGCCGCCGCCGAAGCGCTCGACCGCCCACTAGGCGCGGCGCGCGCGCAACTGCACGAGACTTACATCGTCGCGCAGACCCGCGACGGCGTCGTCATCGTCGACCAGCACGCCGCGCACGAGCGCATTGTCTACGAGCGCATGAAAGCTCAGCTCTCGGCGAGCGGGATCGCGCGCCAGACCTTGCTCATCCCGGAAATCGTCGAACTCGACGAAGCCGATGTCGCGCGCCTGCTCGCGCGCGCGAACGAGCTCGCGCGTTACGGCCTCGTCATCGAATCGTTCGGCCCCGGCGCGGTCGCGGTGCGCGAGACGCCGGCGCTGCTCGGCCAGGTCGATGCGCAAGCGCTGCTGCGCGATCTTGCCGAGCACATGGCCGAATGGGACGAGGCGCTGCCGCTCGAACGCAGGCTGCTTGCGGTCGCCGCCACCATGGCCTGCCACGGCTCGGTGCGCGCCGGCCGCAGGCTTAGGCCGGAGGAGATGAACGCGCTGCTGCGCGAGATGGAAGAAACCCCCAACGCCGGCCAGTGCAATCACGGCCGCCCTACCTATGTCGAGCTGAAGCTGTCCGACATCGAGCGATTGTTCGGAAGGCGGTAGCGGTAGCCCGCATGAAGCGGAGCGGAATGCGGGACAAAGCGCGCGAGCGTTTACGGTGCCCCGGATTGCGCTGCGCTCCATCCGGGCTACGGCTATGACGCTTGGGGCGCTGCATGCGGGAATTTACGCCGCGCGGAGAAATACGAGCTCCGTATCGTCGTAGCGGCGGCGTTCGAGTTCCTCAAAACCCTCGGGGGCCTTGAAGCCGGCGTGCGCCGCCTCTTCGACGACGACCAGCGCCTCAGGCGCAAGCCACCTGCCGTCGCGCGCCGAAGCGAGCGCCTGTTCCGCAAGCCCCTTGCCATAGGGCGGATCGAGGAAGGCGAGCGAGAACGGCGCAAGCGGATGCACCGGGCCGAGCTTGGTCGCGTCGCGGCGATAGATGCGGGTTGCGCCGCCGAGTCCGAGGGTCGCGACATTCTGCCGGATCAATGCGCGCGCCGCCGCGCCTTGGTCGACGAACAGCGCGAAAGCCGCGCCCCGCGACAACGCTTCCAGCCCGAGCGCGCCGGTCCCCGCGAACAGGTCGAGCACGCGCGCGCCGGTGACCGGGTCGCCATAGCTGTGCGCGAGAATGTTGAACAGCGCTTCGCGCAAACGATCGCTGGTCGGGCGGATCGCTTGCGAGCGCGGCGCAGCAAGCCTGCGTCCGCGAAAGCGTCCCCCGACGATACGCATCAGGCCATCCCGAAAGGTTGCAGACTTTCCGGATAAGATCACGCGTCGCGACCAAGAGCCAGAGAGCGGCCGATGCAGTCCGCGAGTTGGTTCAGCGGGGTTTCGGGCGGGAGGGTCGCGGCCCAGTCCCGCGGGGCCGGTCGCGCGGCACCGGCCGGCCTCGTCGCGGCTTTCCGCCATCCTGCCGTTGCGCTTGTCCTTCCTTCTCCCTCCCCCCTTGAGGGGGAGGGCCGGGGAGGGGGGTAGCTCGCCGCGACTTGTCCTGTGGTTTTCCAATCGGCGTCGCCGGCTTGTCGCCGAAGCGCTCGACCAGAATGCGACGGCCCTTGCGGTCGGCGATGAGGCCGGCGCGCTTCGGACCGGCGGGCTCTTCGGTGCGGTGTCGCGCCTTGCTCCCCGCGCCGCGGTAATGCCGCCCGAGCGGGGCATCCTCGACGCGCCAGGCATGGCCGCGCCGCGGTCGTCCCTCCGGCTTTTCCGGAACGTCACCGCCCGCGCGCTCCCGGTCGCCGCGGCGGCGCGGACGCTTCTCGCCGTCGCGATGAGCGGGGCGTCTCTTGCCGTCGCGCGGAGGGCGATCACGCTCGGGGCGATCGTGCCCAGGGCGCGGACCTGAGCGCTCTTGCTGCTGGCGCGGCGTTCTTTCCGTGCGGTCGTTGCGAGCGGGGCGCGCGCCCGGTTCCTCCGCGGCGCGGACGACGACGGGCGCGGAGAAGTCGCAGCCCGCCTCGGCGGCGATGCGTTCGCCGAGCTGCTCGCGCAAGATGCGCGTCTTGATCTCGACGACCTCGCCTTCGCGCATGTCGCCGAGCTGGAACGGGCCGAATGAGACGCGGATCAGCCGGTTCGCCTGCAGCCCGAGCGACTCGACCACATTGCGCACCTCGCGGTTCTTGCCCTCGCGGATCGCCATGGTGAGCCACACATTGGCGCCCTGCGCGTGATCAAGCGTGGCCTCGATCGGCCCGTAACGAACGCCGTCGATGGTCATGCCCGCGCGCAGCCGGTCGAGCGCGGCCTGATCGACCCCGCCATGGGCGCGCACGCGGTAGCGCCGCAGCCATCCGGTCGCCGGCAATTCGAGCACGCGCGCGAGCCCGCCGTCATTGGTAAGCAGCAGCAGCCCTTCCGTATTGATGTCGAGCCGGCCGACGCTGACGAGGCGCGGCAGCGCCTTCGGCAACGCCGCAAAGATGGTGGGACGGCCTTCCGGATCGGCGGTCGTGGTCACCAGCCCGACCGGCTTGTAGTATAGGAACAGCCGCGTGCGCTCGCGCTGCGGCAGCGGCTTGCCGTCGAATCTCGATGCGGTCTTGCGCGGTGACGGTTACGGCAGGGGAAGCGATGAGTGCGCCGTTAATGGCGACGCGGCCCGCCGCAATCCATTCCTCCGCCTCGCGGCGCGAGCACAATCCTGCGCGCGCGATCACCTTGGCGATGCGCTCGCCGCCTCGCGGGTTGGGTGGGCGCGCAGCGCGCGGCGCTTCGGCATGCGGATTTTTTCGCGACATGGCGGCGCTTGCTGTAAGGACGAGGCGCAGGGCCTGATAGCAGAGTTCTGCGCGGGGCGGGAGCGCGATGCAACGCTCTTTCATGGATATGGCGCTCGACGAGGCGCGCGCCGCGGCGGCGGCAGGCGAGGTGCCGATCGGTTGTGTCATCGTCTATGACGGCGAGGTGATTGCGCGGGCCGGCAATCGCACGCTCGCCGACCGTGATCCGACCGCGCACGCGGAAATGCTGGCGATCCGCGCGGCAACCGCCGCGCTCGGCTCCGAGCGCCTCGCCGATTGCGATCTCTATGTCACGCTCGAACCCTGCACGATGTGCGCGGCGGCGATGTCGTTGGCGCGCATCCGCAGGCTTTATTACGGCGCCGCCGATCCGAAAGGCGGCGCGGTCGAAAGCGGCGTGCGTTTTTTTGCTTCGCCCACCTGCCACCATCGTCCCGATGTTTATGGCGGTATCGGCGAGGCGGAGGCGTCGGGGCTGCTGAAGGGCTTTTTTCGGAGTCCGCCGGTGAACTCTCGCGCCAGAGCCACCGAAGATCCGAGTTGACGTTTGGCATCGCCGCTTGAAAGATCGGGGTTCGCGTCATCGTTGATTGATAGGCCTGTATCGGGCGGCAAATTCCGTGTAACAACGGTTTTCGGACAAGCTTTGCTGGTTAAACATGAAAGACCAGAGCTTACCAAAGCCTAGTCGCCACCGGGAGAGGCTGTTCCAGCGGATCCGCCAACATTGGGTCGTCGCGGCTGCTGGATTGATCGGTGTAGCACTTGGCGGTGCTCTGCAAATCGTTGGAAACGTCAAAGCGCTTTTCGCGCCTGATGCAATAGAGGTGGCTACAGAACAGTCGAAAGAGGCTATTTCCCGCGAATTCGTCGAAGTGTCGTGGAAGCGCTTGTATCGCTCGCGAGCGTTCGTCGCGCGCCTCAAAAGGTCAGCGTCCGAACAGGAGATCGATGCGGCATGGAATGCAATGCTGGAAACGGTGGAGCAAATGGCATCGAAAGTGATGATATTTGCAGGCACTTTTGGAAAGTTTTACGGCAGTTCGTGGCGCAACGAATATGAATATGGCATTCAACCCGATTTTGTAAACGTAACGGAAAAGATTGTCGACCTTCGGTACCGTCTCAAGCAAAAGAGAATCTCAAGCGAGGAGGTGGCGTGTGAGATTGCTCATATCGAGAACGCGTTTGAGCTGCTTAACATAAGGCTCTATAAGTTCGTTAATTGCTTTGACCCGAGGAAAAACACAGATCTCACTTGTCAAGTTGCAGGGGGACAAACTATCGAGTTTAAGAGACCCGTGCCGCCAGCATGCCCGTCGACGGCGGGGAATTGAAGCCTGCGACGTCGAGAGGGAATTAGCGAAGTAACTGGGCGAGTTCCTCTTTCACCTCTTCCTTGATTCGCTCTCCGGCGCGAATGATGGCGCTCGCCTTGAGGAATTCGAGCATGCGGAACGCCGCGACATGCGGCCGGACCAGCAGGTCGGGCGCGCGTGTCTTGAGCTTTTCGGCGACGATGGTCTGGCCCATCATGGAAATGGTGGCGAACACCGTGTCCCACGGATCGGGCACGTCGCCCGCGCTGCGCGGGCCCGCCGCGCAATCGACCGCCAGCACGATGTCGGCGCGACCGGCGAGGTGGCTGAAGGGCAGGGGATCGACTGCGGCGCCATCGACCAGCACGCGGCCGCCGTATTCGACCGGCCGCACCAGGCCGGGGATAGCCATGGAGGCGGCGACCGCCGGGCGCAGCGGACCTTTGGTAAACACGACCTCCTCGCGGGTGAACAGGTCGCTGGCGACGAGCAACAGCGGGATCGGCAGCTTCGCGAAATCGTCCGGCACCTCGTCGGGCAGGAACGCCGCGCACAGCCGGTCGCCGTCAAGCAGAATGGGGTTCTGCCCGAGCGGCCGGCGCAGAAAGCTCGACCACGGCGAAGCGCGCGCGCCGAGCAGGCGGCGGATCAGGTCGGCGCGGTCATGCACGATCCGGATGACGTGCCGCCGGATGGCCTTGCCGCTCATGCCGGAGGCGTAGGCGACGCCGATCACCGAACCGATCGATGAACCTGCGATCATGACCGGTTTGACGTTGAGCTCGTCGATCGCCTCGAGTACGGCGATATGCGCCAGTCCGCGCGCGCCCCCGGCCCCGAGCGCGAGCGCAAGGGTCTTCACGACGGTTCGGCGAAGAACTCTATCAGCGCCTTCGCCGTCGGTTCGGGGTTTTCTTCGCAGGGGAAATGCCCGGAATCGATCGCCATCCCGCGCACGTCTTTCGCCCACTCGCGCCAAACCGCGAGCGGATCGCTCTCGCTCGGAATGCCGGCTGCGCCCCACAGCGCGAGCACCGGGCAGTCGATCAGTCGGCCTGCCGCGCGGTCAGCCTCGTCAAGGGCAAGGTCGGTCGTGCGCCCGGCGCGATAGTCCTCGCAGGTGGCGTGGATGCGCAGCGGATCCTGGAAGAAGGCGCGGTAGTGCAGGAGCGCGCGGGGATCGAATGCCGAAAGGTCCTTGGTCTTGGTCTCACTCGCGATCTTCCAGTCGAGATAATAGACCGGGTCCTTGCCGATCAGCGTTTCCGGGAACGGCGCGGGCAGCGCGAGAAAGGTCCAGTGCCAAACCTTGTAGGCGAGCGCGCGATCCATGCCGTGCCACATCGCATAGGTCGGGACGATGTCGAGCACGGCGAGCCTCGCCAGCCGGCCGGGATGATCGAGCGCCAGGCGATAGCCGACGCGCCCGCCGCGGTCATGGCCGGCGAGCGCAAAGCGCGCGAATCCCATCGCTTCCATCAAATCGATCATCGCGAGCGCCATCGCCCGCTTGGTGTAGGGCGCATGATCCGGCCCGGCGCGTGGGACCGCCGACCAGCCATAGCCGGGCAGGTCGGGAATAATAAGGGTGAAATGTTGCGCCAAGATGGGCGCGACCTTGTGCCAGATCACGTTGGTTTGCGGATAGCCGTGCAGGAGCAGGAGCGGCGGGCCGTCGCCGCCGGCGCGGGCGAAAATCCTCCCCGCCGAGGTGTCGATCCAATGGGCGGCAAAGCCGGGATAGAGGTCGGCAAGATCGGGCATAGGGGAGTTGCCTTGTAGCAGTGCGTTGATTGGAGCCAAGACCAGAAAGCGATTACATCGATCAGCCTATCCCGACGGTCTCCCGCGCGACTGCGCGCCAACCGATATCGCGCCGGCAAAAGCCCTCCGGCCAGCGGATTTTGTCGACCGCCGCGTAGGCCCGCGCCTGCGCTTCGGCGACCGTCCTGCCGATCGCGGAGACGCCGAGCACGCGCCCGCCATTCGCGATCAAGCGGCCATCCGCATCGTTTGCGGTGCCGGCGTGGAAGATCTCCACCCCCTCGATCGCGGCGGCTTCGTCCAGACCTTCGATGACCGAGCCTTTGGCATAGTCGCCGGGATAACCTTTCGTCGCCATCACGACCGTCAGAGCGGCGTCGTCGTGCCAGCGCAGATCAAAATTCTTCAGCATGCCATCGCGTGCAGCCATGAGCGCGGGCACGAGATCGGACTTAAGCCGCAGCATCAGCGGCTGACATTCCGGATCGCCAAATCGAATATTGTATTCGATGAGTTGCGGGCCAGCGCGCGTGATCATCAATCCGGCGAACAGCACGCCCTTGAACGGCGCGCCCATCTCCTTCATCGCGCGCAGGGTGGGCCGCACGATCTCATCCAGCGTGCGCTGCGTCATCTCCTCGGTCATCACCGGAGCCGGCGAATAGGCGCCCATGCCGCCGGTGTTGGGGCCGTGGTCGCCGTCGAAAACGCGCTTGTGATCCTGGGCGGAGGCAAGAGGCAACGCCGTCTCGCCATCGCATAGGGCGAAGAACGAGGCCTCCTCGCCCTCAAGGAAGTCCTCGACGACGAGTTCGGTGCCGGCCGCTCCCAAGCCGCCGCCGAAAATCATGTCGATCGCAGCCTCCGCCTCGGCGACCGTCGTCGCGACGATGACTCCTTTGCCGGCGGCGAGGCCGTCCGCCTTGACGACGATGGGGGCGCCGCGCGCGCGCGCATAGGCCTTCGCCGGCGCGGCTTCTGCGAAGCGCTCGTAAGCGGCGGTCGGAATATTGTGTGCGCGGCAGAGATCCTTGGCGAATCCCTTGGAGCCCTCGAGGCGCGCCGCCGCCTTGCTCGGACCGAATGCCTTGATCCCCGCCGCTTCAAGATCGTCGACGATGCCGGCGACAAGTGGCGCTTCCGGTCCGACCACGACCAAGTCGATTGCATGCGATTTGCAGAACTCAACGACGGCAGCGTGATCGGCGGGATTGAGCGCGACGCAGGTTGCGTCCTGCGCGATGCCGGCATTGCCCGGCGCACAGTACAGCTGGTCGGTGAGCGGGCTTGCCGCCATCTTCCAGGCGAGCGCATGCTCGCGTCCGCCGGAGCCGAGAAGCAGAATGTTCATCGTCGTGTAATCAAATGACGATTACGTCTATGGCGCGGCTTGGTTCGGCGGCGCAAGCCCATTCACGTGCATTCAACCGCCGATTCGACTATAGTCGCCATGCCCCGGCAGCAGCGCACCCCTTCGTCCTCGTGCTCGGACTTGCTGCTTCGTCAGTGGGCGCGCGATAGGCGCGGCGCCGCGCTCGGTTGAGCCCAACCACGCTGCCGACAACAGGCTAGAACATGATGATTTGGGCTTGGTTCGTTCCGCCTTACCTGCAGTGGTCATGCCCCGCGGAGGCGGGGCATCCAGTAGTCACGGAGAGCGTTTGTGTTTACTGGATCGCCCGCTTTCGCGGACGATGACGGGTAGAAGGGTCGATTCCACGTCAATTCATCCTGCGCTAGGCGCGACGCTTCAAGCGCCTCAATTCTAACTCCGGACGCACCGGAGATCTGCATTATCGACCGATCGCCTGAGGCCTCCCGTTTGGGCGGCAAGGGAAGGGAACGGTGCTTTGACGCAACGACTGAACAAGCCGCTGCTCGCCATGAATTTTTTTGCCGGGGACGTGACGGCGGGCTTTGGGCCGTATCTTGCGATCTATTTGCTGTCCCAGATGCACTGGCAGACCGGCAGGATCGGCTTGGCGCTTGCGCTCGGCTCCATCGTCACCGTCATCATTCAAACGCCGGCCGGCGCGCTCATCGACTGGACGGATCGCAAGCGGGACCTGCTGATCGCATGCGCCAGCGTTGTCGCGATCGCGGCAGTGTTGGTGATCATGACGAATTCGACGCCGATTATCTTCGCCGCGCAAACCCTGATGGGCGGATCGCTTGCATTTCTCGGCCCCCTCATCGCGGCGATCACCCTCGGGGTGGTCGGTCGTGAGATGTTCACGCGCCAAACGGGCGCGAACCAGGCCTGGAATCACGCCGGCAACGTCACTGCCGCTGCGCTCGCCGCGGCGCTCGCGTTGTATGGCTTCGTCGACGGCGTCTTCGTGTTGATAACGGCCATGGCGGCTGGAATGATCACGGCGGTGTGCCTCATCTCGCCGTCCGAGATCGACTACGAGACCGCTCGGGGAGGCATCGCCGTAGGGGCCGGCGGCGAGGAACAGCCGAGCGGATTTAGCACGATTGTCGGCGATCGTCGGCTGCTGGTGTTTGCGACGTCGATATTCCTCTTTCATTTCGCCAACGCCGCGATGCTGCCGCTCGTCAGCCAGAAGCTTGCTTTGGGCGGAACGACGGGAACTGGGATCGCATTCACCTCCGCCTGCATCATCGCGGCGCAATTCGTCATGATCGCCATGGCGGTGCTGTGCGGCCGCACCGCCGATCGCTGGGGAAGAAAACCCCTGTTCCTGCTTGCTTTCGCCATTCTGCCGATTCGCGGGGTCCTCTACACGCTGACCGACTCGTCGGTTTTGTTGGTGGCGATCCAGGCCCTCGACGGCGTCGCCAACGGAATCTTTGCAATCATCTTCCTGCTCGTCCTCTCCGACGTGACCGAAGGGACGGGACGCTTCAACGTTGCGCAGGGAGCGCTCGCGACCCTGGTCGGAATCGGTGCGTCGCTCAGCAACCTTCTGGCGGAGGAGATCGTTGAGCATTTCAACTACAATTTCGCCTTCTACTTTTTGGCGATCATCGCGTTGCTCGGCATGCTGTTGTACTTGGCCCTCATGCCGGAAACCGCCCCCCATGCTCAGAAAGGAAGCGACGACGGCCTGGCGGTAGCGGAAACCTCCAACCCGATCGCAGGCGAATGAACGGCGCGCACCCAGCAGCCGTCGCGATCCTGGCGTAACGGTCCGCCGATGTCCGTTGGCCTTGCAATTTCGCTCGGTATATTTGGACTGATCGCGGTCCGCGAATGGTTGCCGGAATGGCTCAAGATCTGGCACATCATGCTTGTCGGAGCAGGCGTCATGCTGCTCGCCGGCGAAATCAGCCCGCGGGACGCTCTCGCGGCAGTCGATTGGAACATCATCGCCTATCTGTTTGCGGTTTTTTCAATCGGCACCTCGCTTTACCTCAACGGCGTATCGCATCGGATAGCCGACCGGCTTGTTGGGCTGGGCTCGGCCAAAGCCGCGCTCGCAGCATTCATCGTCTGCTTTGCCGTTGTCGCCGCGATCGTCACGAATGACGCCGCCGCAATTATCGGCGCACCAATCGCATTCGTCCTTGCCGCGCGCACCGGAGTCGATCCCAAGACGTTCCTGATCGCCCTGTGCGTGACCGTCACGGTGGGAAGCATGGCGACGCCGATCGGCAATCCTCAAAACCTGCTGATCGCCGAAAGCGGCGACTTGCCGGCGCCGCTTTTCACCTTTCTGGCCTGGCTCATCGTTCCGACCGTGATCTCGCTCGCGATGGCCGCTTGGTGGTTTTCGTATTCGCTCAAGTCGGATGGTTCCAGTTCCGGCGCTGTGGCCGAGCGCGCGTCTGTTTCGGAAAGCGACAAGAAGCTTTGGCCCTCGCTCATCGCGGTCGGATTACTGGGCGTCCTCGTGACTGCCGACAGCGTCATGTCCGTGTTCGACCCTAAAAGCGGAATTCCGCTCGGTCTTGCCGCGTGCGTCGCTTGCATTCCGGTCTACGCGTTCGATCGTCGGCGGAAACAAACCTTCTTGGGATTGGACTGGCCGACATTGGTTTTCTTTGTCGCGATGTTCATCGTCACCGGCGCGTTACTCACTTCGGGCTCGCTGCACCGCTTGCTCGGCGATGTCCGCGCGCAGATGACCGACCCGCTCGTTACCGCCGCGATCGGATTCTTCGGAAGTCAGATTTTTTCGAATGTTCCGCTCGTCGATATGTACCTGAAGGTGGCCAACTCTTACTCGACCGACAGCCTGATCATGCTCGCGGCTTCGTCCACCCTCGCCGGCAATGTCTTTATCATCGGCGCGGCGAGCAACGTTATCGTACTGCAACAATCCGAGGCGTTCGGCGGACCGTCGATGACGTTTACTGAGTTCTTCAGGGCGGTTCTGCCGGTGGGTGCGTTTTCGACGATATTCACGCTCGGCTGGGTTTATGCCGTGTCATGGGTGCTGGCTTCTTGGGCGTGAGTGATCAGTCTGAGTGCGCCGGCGGCCAAGTGCGAGATCCGGCGACGCAAGAAGCGACAGGAGACGAAAAGCGAATTAGCGCGTAACGTTCTCCCTACCCGCAGCGAACTCCGTAACGGTGGAATTTGCCCGGTTTCTGCCTCGCTCACACGGAGTGCAATCCCATGCTCAAGCTGGCGATGAGGCTCTTGGTCGGCCTCGCTGTCGTCCTTTCGTTAGGATTAGCCGTCAGTGCCGCACAACCATATGAGGAAAAATCGTTCAACGAAGCGCAGGCGGCGGGCAAGACCGTGCTGATCGATGTCACTGCCTCCTGGTGCCCGACCTGCAAGAAACAGGAGCCGATCATCCGGGCCATCGAAAAGGAGCGGCCGAACCTGGTCGTTTACGAGGTCGATTTCGACAAAGCCAAAGACCTCCTACAGCGGCTGCAGGTGCGGGCCCAGAGCACGCTGATCGTCTACAAGGGTCGGAAGGAAGTCGCTCGGTCTACGGCTGAAACCGATCCTGGCCGTCTCCGCGCCCTGGTCGCCAAAGGATTTTAGGCATGGCGGCGCTTGCGGGTCTGGCGTTGAGCTATCTCGCGGGCGCTCTGTCCACCTTGTCTCCCTGCGTCCTCCCGCTGCTCCCGATCATCCTGATCGGCTCGATCTCACGCCACCCATGGGGGCCCCTTGCGCTCGCTGCGGGCCTGTCGGCGTCCTTCGCGGTCGTGGGAACTTTGGTCGCCTCGGCCGGGTTCGCCATCGGCCTAAACCCTGCCGCGCTCCGCGCGGGGGTGGCGATCCTACTGGTCGTCGCGGGTGCGGTCCTGCTTGTGCCAAGTCTGCAGGCACGGCTCGCGTTTGCCACCGGTCCGATCGCGGGCGGCGCGCAGTCTTTCGTCGACCGATTTCAAGCATCCGGGCTGAAGGGACAGTTCCTGTTGGGGGCGGCGCTGGGGGCAATCTGGTCGCCCTGCTCCGGGCCGACGCTTGGGGCCGCCATTGGCCTTGCTGCGCAAACCGACACGGCCGCGCAGGCCGCAGTGACGATGGCGGCCTTCGGGCTCGGCGCCGCGACGCCGATTCTGGCGCTCGCCTACGGCTCACGTCGCGCCGTGCTTACGCGCCGCGACCGGCTTGATTGGCTTTCCCGTGTCGGCAAACCTCTCATGGGCGTGGTTCTGATCGTTGTGGGCGTGTTTGCGCTGAGCGGCCTCGACAGGACAATCGAGACCGTTCTCACGGAAGCCATGCCGGATTGGCTGGTTACGCTTACGACCCAGTATTGAATTCGGCGGCGGCGCTTAGCCGCCTGCCGGTGAGGGAGAGAGTTCCGAGATCGCCGCAGCTTGGCCCACTTAGGGCGAATTCCGTTCCGGTGGAATCGGAATTCGCTCTTGTTTTTCTTTAGTGGTCGCATTGTCTGCGGCGAACCGGTTCCCACTTCGCCGGAAAATGCTCTAGGCTTCGCCGCGGGTCTCGAACAGCGCCGTGTCGATCGCCTCGCGGGGGCTCTTGCCCGCCCACAGCAGGTACTGGAAGGCTTGGTAGTAGCGCTCGCAGGCGTCGACTGCCGTGGCGAGCAGGAATTCGCATTGCGGGCCGGAGGGGGTGGCTCCCCCGGTAAGCACGAGCGCGTGGCGGAACATGACGAGCCCGTCTTTCGCCCAGACGTCGAAATGGCCGATCCAAAGCTCTTCGTTGATCATGGACACGAGTTCGGTCATGTCGGCGCGCCGACGCTCCGGGAACTTGAGGTCGATTGCGCAGGCGAGATGCAGCACCTCGAGGTCGCCCATCCAGGTGAATGACGCCTGGTAGTCGGCCCAAAGTCCCGAGATCACGAGGGTAAGCTCGTCCTCGCTGGCGCGAGCGAACGACCAACCATGCGCCGCCGCCACATGCTCGACGGTTTCGACCGGATTGGCTGCTCTTGGAACCGGAATCTCTGAAAGCGACATGCTACTCCCACCCGATGTCGGATGCTTCAGCGTGCACGCCCGGGCACAGATAGATGCACCATGCGACTGCGCCTTACGCCTGCACGAACGACTTCTGACCGGCCAACCGCGGCGCCGAACCGCTCCGCCGATCAGCCCTGGCAACCGGCCCCGCCCACCAGCATTGTCCAAGGGATTGTAGATTCGTCGAAATTTAGCAACGCGCCAGTTTGCTTGGTCCACAAAGAAGGATGCGACATGTTGACTCAAGCGGGCTTCGCGCAATTCGCGAGCCGGGGCGCGCGTCTGCAATCAGCGGCAGAAGGTGGGCGTGATTAGGAAATTTTCCCGCGCCCAGGAGCGATTCCGGCGGCCCAGGCCGAGAGTCAGTCGAACAGCGTGGAGACCGATCGCTCGGACGCGGTTCGGGCAATCGCTTCGCCGAGGAGCGTCGCGATCGACAAGACGCGGATGTTCTCGGCGACGCGGACCGCCTCGGTCGGCTGGATCGAATCAGTGATCACCAGTTCCTTCAATTGGGAAGCGGTGACGCGGGCGACTGCTCCGCCGGACAGGACGCCGTGGCTGATATAGGCATAGACCTCACGCGCGCCCTGGTTCAGCAGCGCGTCGGCCGCGTTGACCAGCGTGCCGCCGGAATCGACGATGTCGTCGACCAGAATGCAGATGCGCGCATCGACGTCGCCGATCACGTTCATGACTTCCGACTCGCCCGCGCGCTCGCGGCGCTTGTCGATGATGGCGAGCGGCGCGTTGATCCGCTTGGCGAGGGCGCGCGCCCGCACGACGCCGCCGACATCGGGAGAAACCACCATGACATTCGACAGATCGAAGCGCTCGCGGATGTCGCGCACCATCACCGGCGAAGCGTAAAGATTGTCGGTCGGGATGTCGAAAAAGCCCTGGATCTGGCCGGCATGGAGGTCGACAGTGAGGACGCGGTTGGCGCCCGCATAGGTGATCAGATTGGCGACGAGCTTCGCCGAGATCGGCGTGCGCGGCCCCGGCTTGCGATCCTGCCGCGCATAGCCGAAATAGGGCAGTACCGCGGTGATGCGCCGCGCCGACGCGCGCCTGAGCGCATCGATTATGATCAATAACTCCATGAGATGATCATTGGCAGGATACGACGTCGATTGGATCACGAACACGTCGGTCCCGCGCACATTGTCGACGATCTCGACGAAAATCTCCATGTCGGCAAAGCGCCGAACTACGGCCTTGGCGAGCGGCGTTTTAAGATAGGCGGCGATCGCTTCTGCAAGTCTCGGGTTGGAATTGCCGGCGACGAGCCTGATCGCTCCATTATTGCCAGCCATTCCCACCTCCCGAACGCTCATCCAAGCAGCGCCCTATGGACGCGGCTTTGATTACCTTCAGGTCCGCAGCTTAGCAAGATGAAGGATTTATTCGCAGGGGCGTTTCTCGCCGGGATCGATACGCTCGACGCCACCGAATCTTGCCCCAGAGAATTGTTTGATGCCCACTCGCCTATTGCGCGGCCGCTACCGCGATCGTGGGAGCCTCAGTGGGTTCGGTTTGGGGCTTCGCTGGTTCATGCGAGGGGGAGCCGAGGAACGCGACCAGCCGGTCCATCCCGCCCCGCGCAATCTTGCGGATGACGGCGTCGTCGGCCGCGGCCCAGGTCTTCCGGCCGGTGCCGGTTATTGTCTCTTTGCCCGAGAGCCGCCGCGCGCGTTGCTGATTGGCGTCGTACACGTCCCACACCCAATGAACGACGGAGCGTTTGGGATAGACGATGGTCGCCGCGAAAATGCGGATGTGATAATGGGCGGGCGCTCCGCGCGACACGACCGCGATCTGGCGCGCTCCGGCTTCCTCCGACAGGTGACGCACCAGCTTCGCGTAAACGCTCTCGGGCGGGCCATCGATCGATTCGAAGGCGATGGTCGGTCCGCTTCCCGACGCCAACGGTCCGGGCGTGGGCAGTTGTCCGGTGGTGGAATTGCAGGCGCTACCGCCGAGCGCCAGCATCAGCGCCGCAGTCAAGCCGAGTAGCCGTATACCACTTTTCGTCCGCGGCGCGCCGGCGCGCCGGTCCGTTCCCCCGTCCATCTAAGCCCCCGCTGGCTTGCTGCGTCGGCCTGCCGGGGCAGACCTCGCGGGCGGATTAATCCGCCATGCTGAGCCGAGATGGAATTTACTCCCACAGGCCGCCGGGGTCCAGCAAAAGGATAACGAAGGGTTAATCGGCAGCGAGCGCGATCGCGTTGAGGTGGCGGCCGTAGTCGGATTCGCCTAGGTGCGTCATCCGTCTATAGCTATAGAAGCGCTCTGCATCCGCGTAAGTACAAACCCCGACATCCTCGACGCTCATCACTTCGGCGCGGGCGAGCCGGGCGGCGATATAGCCGGCGAGGTCGAACATCGCGCGCCCGGGGCGCTTCGATGGCGCGAAGAAGCGCCGGTTGCTCGTCTCTTCGGACAGGAACTGCTCCACGACTTCCGGGCCGACTTCGTAATTGGGCTGGCGAATCATCGGGCCGATCGCTGCAACGATGCGCGCGCGGCGCGCCCCCAGCCGTTCCATCGCCCCGATGGCCGCATCGGTGACGCCGGCAAGCGCCCCGCGCCATCCGGCATGGGCGGCGCCCACCACGCGGGCGGTTGCGTCGGCGAACAAAACCGGACCGCAGTCCGCGGTCGAGGCGGCGATGGCGAGGCCCGGCCGGCGGGTGACGATCGCGTCGGCGCGGGGGCGCTGGTCGGCGGGCCACGGTTCCTCGGCGACGACGACATCGGGCGAATGCACTTGATAGATGCTGACGAGACGGTCCGGGCCGACGCCAAGGGCCTCCGCCATGCGCGCGCGGTTTTCCGCAACGAGCTGCGGATCGTCGGCCGAGCCGACGCCGGCGTTCAGACTCGCATAGACGCCCCGCGACACGCCGCCTGCGCGGGTGAAGAAGGCGTGGCGGACCGCCGGCAGGGAGGCGAGCGAGCGAGCTTGCAGCAGCATCGTCATGGATCGAATCCGGGAAAAGGTCCGAGGGTTGGATCGCAGAGTGCGAGCGCCTTGAACAGTCCGCCCATGCCGGTAGGGCCGGGCCCGGTCAGACGGGCGAGCGCCGCGTCGATCGCCCCCGATTTGGCGGGCGTGGCCGTTTTCAAGCGCGCCGCCCGCTCGGCGATCCCGAGCCGCTGCAGGAAAAGACCTTGCTCAATCGGCCCGTATACTTGCGCGCCGGCCTGTTCGGCATCCGCGCGCAGGGCGGCGAAATCGACATGGGCGGTAAGATCGGCTTCGCCCGGCTCGGCGAGCACGTCGGCAAACCGGTGGCCGCGTACGGCCTGCAGCGTGTCGCCCAGACCGCTTTCCGTATGACCGTAATCGATGATGAGCGCGGCTCCGTCCCTGGCGACGCGGGCGGCGAAAACGCGCGCGTCTTCGGCGCACCGCCATTCGAAGATTGCGCCGGGCGGGGCCTCGGCGTCGAGGCGCTGCGGTATGCGCGCGATCGGCGGCGAAGGCACCGGCGCGATGGCAAAAGCGAGCCGGCCCTCATGGTCGAGACCGACCATGCGTTCATGCCAGCCCTGCGCGCCCCGGATCGCCTGGTGGACCGGCAGCGCGTCGAAGAACTCGTTGGCAACGATGATGGCGGCGCCGGCTGGGACCTCGGCGAGCGCGCGATGCCAAGTGATCGGCGCGCCGCAAGCCGCAAGCAATTCCCGCTGGCGGCGTTCGAGCGCCGGGCTTGTTTCCACGAGATGCACTGAAAGCGCCGACCTAAAGGCGGGCAGCGCGCGCGCCGCGCGCAAGGCATCGGCCATCATCGTGCCGCGCCCAGGGCCGAGCTCGATCAGCCGCACCGCGGGCGGCGAGCCCATCCGCCGCCACACCTCCGCGGCCCATAATCCGATCAGCTCGCCGAACATCTGGCTGATCTCCGGCGCGGTAACGAAATCGCCTGCGCGCCCGAACGGATCGCGGTTCGTGTAGTAGCCGTGCTCCGGGTGAGAGAGGCAGAGCGCCATGTAGCGAGAGACGGGGATCGGTCCGCTTGCGGAAATCATTGCGCGCAGCTCCACCTCGAGCGGAGACATCGATCCTCGCCTCAGGCCTTCTGCAGCGGCGGGCGGCGCAGCGCGATAGCAATGAAGACGAGCCCGGCGAGAAACAGCGGAATCGAGAGGAGCATTCCCATCGTCAGGCCGCCCCACAAAAAGCCGAGCTGCGCGTCCGGTTCGCGGAAGAACTCGCAAAAGGAACGCATCACTGCATAGAGGCAAGCGAATGCGCCGACGATGAGTCCCGGCCGCCGAAGCGCGCCCGCCCGCACCATGGACGCGAGAATAATGAAAAGAACGAGCCCTTCGAGCACGGCTTCGTAGAGCTGGCTCGGGTGGCGCGGCAGTGGGCCCGCGTGCGGAAATACGATCGCCCAGGGGACGTCACTCGGGCGGCCCCATAATTCGCCATTGATGAAATTCGCCAGCCGACCGAGAAACAGGCCGATCGGTCCGGCCGCGCAGGTGATGTCGCCGAGCGAGAGAAACGATACGCCGCAATTCCACGAGAACAGCGCCACCGCCAACACGCAACCGAGAAAGCCGCCGTGAAACGACATTCCGCCCTTCCACAGTTGGAGGATTTCGAGCGGATGTGCGGCGAAGAAAGGGAAGTTGTAGAACAGCACATAGCCGGCGCGCCCGCCGAGTATAATGCCGAGCGTCACCCAGAGAACGAAGTCGTCATAGTCCGCAACCGTCATCGGCGGCGCGCCGCCCCACAGCGAAGGAGTGGCGATCAGTCGCCGCGCATAGAACCATCCGAGCAAAATGCCGGAGATATAAGCGAGCGCGTACCAGCGGATCGCGAACGGGCCGATGCTGATCAGCACCGGATCGATCGCGGGAAATGGCAGGGCCAGCAGCGGCATGAAGTCTTTCCTGGGGCGGGCGTTTGATGGAACGCGGTCGGGTCTGCGTCAAGCCGGGGCGAACCGCGGGCCTTGCGTTGGATGGCGCTGATCGCCATTGTTCATGCGGAACTCTCAGCGCGTTTTCGCGGCGAAGTAGCAACGATTCGTCGGTGAAAATGCGACACCCATGGAACAGAGCGATGTCCGAATTCGTCGGAACGCTCTCCGCCGGAGCGCAGCATGACCCAGACGAGCAACAGGTTCTTCGATGAAATCGCGCGATTGATGAACGACGCCACCGGCGTCGCGCAAGGGATGCGCCGGGAGGTCGAGACGCTCATGCGCAGCCAAGGCGAGAAGGTGTTGCGCGAGATGGATGTCGTGCGGCGCGAGGAGTTCGAGGCGGTGCAGGAGATGGCGCGCCTCGCCCGGGAGGAGAACGACGCGCTCAAAGCGCGTGTCGCGGCGATCGAGGCAAAACTTGGGATCAGCAGCGGCGGCGAGTAAGAGAACAGGCCGCCGCCGCTCCCGTGAGCGGTTTCGGCTCCCCGACGGCCCGGCGCGGGCTTGCCGCGCGACCGGGCGGTTCCTTGTCAATGCGGGCAATCCTGTTCTATAAGCCCGCCACCCGCGGCCGCGTTGCCTGTCGTCATCCCGGCCGCATGCCGCGCACGCGGTTTTTTCACTCGTCGACGTGAAGGTTGGTCGCCGCGGGCGGCCGTTTTCCGTTCAGGGAAGGATGTGACGATGGCGAGGGTCAATGAGTTGAAGGCTATGGCCCGGCCGGAGGCCGGCAAGGGAGCCGCCCGCGCCGTGCGTCGCGAAGGGCGCGTGCCGGGCGTGATCTATGGGGACAATCAGCCGCCGCTTGGCATTTCGGTCGATCAGAACGAGCTGCGCCAGCGGATTCTCAGCGGCCGGTTTCTCACCAGCATTTTCGAGATCGAGATCGACGGCGCCAAGCACCGGGTGATCCCGCGCGATTTCCAGCTCGATTCGGTGCGCGACCGCCCCCTGCATGTCGATTTCATGCGGCTTGGCAAGGGCGCGAGCGTCCGCGTGCGCGTTCCCATTCGCGTGCGTAACGCCGATCTCGCGCCGGGCGTGAAGCGGGGCGGCACAGTCAATATCGTCGCCCATGCGGTCGAACTACAATGCCCCGCCGAAGCGATTCCGGAGGCGATCGAAGTCGACCTGACCGGCCTAGAAATCAACTACTCCAAACATCTGAGCGACATCGAGCTGCCGGCCAGTGTCCGCGTCGTCGGCCGGGCTGACCCGACGCTCGTCACCATCGTGCCGCCCTCGGGATACGCCGAAGAGTTGAAAGCGGCGCAGGAAGCTGCCGCCGCGGCTGCTGCTGCCGCCGTTCCGGGCGCTGCGGTGCCAGGTGCTGCGGCGCCGGGTGCAGCCGCTCCGGGCGCGGCCGCCGCTCCGGCGGCGAGCGGTGGCGCAGCTGCCGAGAAGGAAAAGAAGTGAGGCGATCGGCGCGCTAGGTCTTCCGATCGGGGGCGGCCATGCGGCTTCTGGTCGGGCTGGGTAATCCGGGCCAGCGCTACGCGGGCAACCGCCACAATATCGGTTTCATGATCGTCGACGCGATCGCCCGCCGCCACGCGGCGTCTCCGTGGCGGCAGCGCTTTCACGGCCTTGTCGCCGAGGGCCTGATCGGCGGCGAGCGCGTCCTCCTGCTCAAGCCGGAAACCTATATGAACGAGTTGGGCCGAGCCGTCGCCGAGGCCGTGCACTTCTACAAGCTCGATCCGGCGGAGGTCGTTGTGTTCCACGACGAGATCGACCTCCCGCCGGGCAAGGTGCGGGTCAAGATGGGCGGGGGAACCGCAGGCCACAATGGCCTGCGTTCGATTGCGGCCCATATCGGCAACGAATTCCGGCGGGTGCGCGTCGGCGTCGGCCATCCCGGCCTGCGGGAACTCGTCGAGTACTATGTTCTGCAGAACTTCGCCAAAGCCGAGCAGGACTGGGTCGAGGCGCTGTGCGCCACGATCGCCGAAAATGCCGGCCTCCTTGCCAAGGGCCAGGATGCGACCTTCCAAAACAAGGTGCATCTCGCCATGCAGGCGAAAGGCTTTCTAAGTACAGACAGAGACTTGGAGGATAATTAGACAGCATCGGCTAAACCGTCCGACAGCCCTGACCGAAAAGACAAGAAACACGAAAATGACGGTCTAAGCCATTTAAAAGCCGGAACCTTCTCTTCCTGACGAGAGCGCCATGGGCTTTAGATGCGGCATTGTCGGCTTGCCGAATGTCGGCAAGTCGACGTTGTTCAACGCGCTGACGGCGACCGCGGCGGCGCAGGCGGCGAACTATCCGTTCTGCACCATCGAGCCGAATGTGGGAGAGGTCGCGGTGCCTGATCCGCGCCTCGATGCCCTCGCCCGCCTCGCCAAGTCAGCCGCGATCGTTCCGACGCGCCTTGCCTTTGTGGACATTGCTGGCCTCGTGCGCGGCGCGTCCAAAGGGGAGGGGCTGGGCAACCAGTTCCTCGCCAATATCCGCGAGGTCGACGCCATCGCCCACGTGGTGCGATGCTTCGAGGATGCCGACGTGACCCATGTGGAAGGACGTATCGACCCGATCGCCGATATCGAAACCGTCGAGACCGAGCTGATGCTGGCCGATCTCGAGAGCCTGGAGCGGCGAGTCGATCTTTTGGAGAAGAAGGCGAAGGTCGGCGACAAGGAAGCCAAAGAGACGCTCGACCTTGTCAGCCGCGCGCTTGCCTTGCTGCGCGCGGGAAAACCGGCGCGCTTGGTCGAGCGACGCCCCGAAGAGGAACGAATCTTTGGCCAGCTTGGCCTGCTCACCGCCAAGCCGGTGCTTTACGTCGCCAATGTCGACGAGGCTTCCGCCGCAACCGGCAATGCGTATTCGCGCGTGGTCGAGGCGCGCGCGCATGCCGAAGGGGCGGGCGTGGTGGTCATCTCGGCGCAGATCGAAGCCGAGATAGCCGTGCTGGCGCCGCCGGATCGGGCCGAGTATCTCACCGCGATCGGCCTTGCGGAACCCGGCCTCAACCGCCTGATCCGGGCGGGCTATGCGCTGCTCGACTTGGTCACCTTTTTCACTGCCGGCCCCAAGGAGGCGCGCGCCTGGACGGTCAGGCGCGGAACCAGGGCGCCGCAGGCGGCCGGGGCGATCCATACCGATTTTGAGCGGGGCTTCATCCGGGCAGAGACGATAGCCTATGACGACTATGTCGGACTCGGCGGCGAAGCTGCGGCCCGCGAGGCCGGCCGATTGCGGCTTGAGGGGAAGGACTACATGGTCGCTGACGGCGATGTCATGCATTTCCGCTTCGCCACTTGAGCCCGCCGCTAGAGCATTTTCCGGCGAAGCATGCCCTCGGACTTGATCCGGGGGTGGAAACCGGTTCGCCGCAGAAAATGCGACCACTAAAGGAGAACGGGAGCGAATTCCAATTCCACCGGGACGGAATTCGCTCTAGAAGCCGCCGCCGTCAAAAAACAGCAACTGAGTTTGCTGAAGCGGCGGCAGTCGAGCCTTGTGCAGCTTCGGCCCGCTCCCTAATTACGACTGAGCAGGAGGGCTGCCATGGATCCGCTCAAACTCATCGCGGTCGACCGCGAAGACCTCCACGTGGTTGCGACCCATCTCCAGGACGCTGTGGTCAGGGTAGGCGATATCCACTGGCGACCAACTGAGAAGCGGTTTGTGATGGGTCTTAACCGGTTCGACTGGGAGTGCGCCCTGTGTGGTCAGCCCCACTTCCAACGCCGCCGCACCGCGCTCCGGTTTGAACGCGTCAATGCCTGCAAGTGCCGGAATATGCAGGCGCAGAACAAGGACATGGTGCTGAACCTGCTGACAATCGAATTTAACGAAGAAGACCCTCCCGGCGGCAGCATCATGCTGTTGTTTTCTGGCGGGGCGGAGTTGCGGCTGGACGTCGAGTGTCTGGAGGCGGAACTTGCCGACCTCGGCCCGGTGTGGGATACGACCTGTTGTCCGGCGCACGGCGACGATTTGACGATCGCGTAAAGCCTTCCATCGTTCTCAGCGCGTCCGACCGGTCCGGTAGCGGGCCGAAGGTCAAGCCCTCATCGTCCTTGCCGTCCGGCTGCAGCGACCTCGGTATCCCGACGTGGGTCTTGCGTTAGTTCATGCGATTGGGCCATGCCGATCCGACTCAACACGCGCGAGGCTGGCTTCGACCAGCGCTTTAGCGCCTTTTTGGCGACCAAGCGCGAGACCTCGCAGGACATCGAGGCGACGGTCCGCGCTATCATTGCCGATGTTATCGCGCGCGGCGACCAAGCGCTGATCGACCTCACCCTGAAGTTCGACCGCATCGATTTGTCCGACCGCGGCCTGCGCATCATGCCGGCGGAGATCGAAGCCGCGGTCGATGCATGCAATCCCACGCAGCTTGCGGCGCTCCACCTCGCACGCGACCGGATCGAGGCCTACCATCGGCGGCAGCTCCCCAACGACGAGCGGTTCACCGACGCGATCGGTGTCGAACTCGGCTACCGCTGGCGTCCGGTCGGGGCGGTCGGTCTCTATGTCCCGGGCGGGACCGCGGCCTATCCGTCTTCGGTGCTGATGAATGCGGTGCCGGCGAAAGTCGCCGGCGTCCCGCGGCTGGCGATGGTCGCGCCGACGCCCGATGGCGCGGTCAACCCGCTGGTCCTGGCAGCGGCGCAGCTTGCCGGCGTTGACGAGATTTATCGTATCGGCGGGGCCCAGGCGGTGGCGGCGCTCGCCTATGGCACCGAGACGATCGTCCCCGTCGACAAGATCGTCGGCCCCGGCAACGCCTATGTAGCGGCGGCCAAGCGCCTCGTGTTCGGCAAGGTCGGCATCGACATGATCGCTGGGCCATCCGAGGTGCTGATCGTCGCCGATCACGAGGCCAATCCTGACTGGGTCGCGGCCGATCTTCTTGCTCAGGCGGAGCACGACACTGCGGCCCAAGCGATCCTCATAACCGACGACGACGATCTCGCCGATGGCGTGGAGCGTGCGGTCGCAGCGCAGCTTGCGACGCTGCCGCGTAGCGAAATCGCCGCGGCCTCGTGGCGCGACTATGGCGCGATCATCCGCGTCAGCAGGCTCGATGAAGCGCCTGCGCTGGTCGATGCGCTTGCGCCCGAGCATCTGGAAATCGTGGCGCGCAACGGCGAACAGCTTGCCGACGCCATACGCCATGCGGGTGCAATCTTCATCGGACAGCATACGCCGGAAGCGATCGGCGACTATGTCGCTGGGTCGAATCACGTGCTGCCGACGGCGCGGTCGGCCCGCTTTTCATCGGGGCTCGGCGTCCTCGATTTCATGAAGCGGACGGCGATTCTGAAATGTGGTCCTGATCAGCTTGCGGCCCTCGGACCCGCCGCGATCACGCTGGCCGAGGCCGAGGGGCTGGCGGCGCATGCCCGCTCGGTCGCCATCCGGTTGAACCGACGATGACCGGCGAAGTCCAACATGCCAAATCGCCGAAGCAACTCGTCGGCGTCACGCTCGACGAGGAATCGCTTGATCCCGGCAGCCGCGACGTCGAGCATGAACGGGAGGTCGCGATCTACGACCTGCTCGAAGAAAATACGTTTGCCCCGGTCGGCCATGACGGCGGGCCCTATCGCCTCCATCTCCTGCATTCGGGAAATCGCCTGGTACTCGACGTCAGGCTCGAGGATGAATCGCCGGTCATCGCTCACCACCTCTCGCTTACGCCCTTTCGCAAGATCGTGAAGGATTACTTCATGATGTGCGAAAGCTATTACCAGGCAATTCGCACGGCCATGCCCAGACAGATCGAGGCGATCGACATGGGCCGGCGCGGATTGCACAACGAAGGCACGGAGCTCCTGATGGAGCGAGTGAAGAACAAGATCGACATGGACTTCGACACCGCGCGACGGCTATTCACCTTAATCACCGTGCTGCACTGGAAGGGCTGAGCGGATATGGACGCGCCGACCCGCGCTGGGCTTCCCCACGCGGTGCTGTTCGCCTGCGCTCAAAACTCGGTGCGCTCGCCGATGGCTGCGGCGATGTTTCGGCGGCTGTTCGGCCAGATGAGCTATGCCCGCTCGGCTGGCGCGCGCAAAGGCCAGACCGATCCTTTTGCCGTCGCCGTCATGGACGAGATCGGCATCGATCTCACCAAGCATCGGCCGCGGACTTTCGAGGAGCTGGAAGACCTGGATGGGCTTAATTTCGATCTTATCGTCACGCTTTCGCCCGAGGCTCACCATCGTGCGCTCGAACTGACGCGTACGCTCGCTGTCGATGTCGAGTATTGGCCGACGGTTGATCCGACCGGGACCGAAGGCAGCCGCGAACAGCGCCTGGACAGCTATCGCGAGCTACGCGATCACCTGATGACGCGGATCAAACAGCGTTTCGACTGGCGGCCCGGCGTCAACGAATAACATGCCTGAGTCGAACGGCCGATGATCGATGCAAGGGTTCGCCGTTGTCGTCGCGCATAGTTTCCGGTAGGGTCCGCGCCCAACCTTCAAGGGGCTGCCGGCTGCGGCCGCAAGGCGCGTCGGCAACCGCTCCCAGTCCGCCTCGAGCGATGGAAAGCGTATGGCGAAAGAAGAATTGCTGGAGTTTCCCGGCGTCGTGATAGAATTGCTCCCGAACGCCACTTTCCGAGTCAAGCTCGAGAACGACCACGAAATCATCGCCCACACGGCAGGACGGATGCGCAAGAACCGTATCCGCGTGCTCGCTGGCGACAAGGTGCTCGTCGAAATGACCCCCTACGATCTCACCAAAGGTCGTATCACCTATCGCTTCAAATAAACAGATCGGCCGCTCGCAAGACGGCCGGCGACCAGGCCTCGGTACGCTGCAAGGGTCTATTAAACCTGGACGTCAATCGCTCGAACGATATCCCATGATCGGCCGGCCAAAATTCGTGCTCGCCTCGGGTTCGCCCCGACGCCTCACGCTCATCAACCAGGCGGGAATCGAGCCGGACGCGTTGCGACCGGCCGACATCGACGAGGTGCCAAAACGTGGGGAACTGCCGCGCGCGTGCGCGAACCGGCTCGCCCGCGCCAAGGCGGAGGTCGTTCTCGCCGCCGCGCGTGAGGACCCCGAGCTGCAGGGGGCTTACATCCTGGCGGCCGACACGGTGGTCGCGGTCGGCCGCCGGATTCTTCCCAAGGCCGAATTGCTGGACGAGGCGGCGCAGTGCCTACGCCTGCTCTCGGGACGCAACCATCGGGTCCATACCGCTATTTGCCTGGTGACGCCGAACGAGGGCTTCCGCCAGCGGTTGGTGGAGACGCGGGTGCGATTCAAGCGGCTGTCGGCGGAGGACATCGAGGCTTATCTCGCCTCCGGCGAATGGCGCGGAAAGGCCGGCGGCTATGCCGCGCAGGGGCTGGCCGGCACGTTTATCGTTAAGATCGTCGGCTCGTATTCGAGCGTCGTCGGCCTGCCGCTCTACGAGACCATGACGATGCTCGCGGGCGAAGGCTACCCGGTGCATTTCGGCTGGCTCAACCCGGCCTAACCGACCGCGGCCCCACTCGACGCTTATCGATCTCGCGCGACGAGTGGAGCGCGCTTAAATAACGGTCATGTCCAATTTATCGGCTCCGGGATCGACCCGCCGCGGGGTTTGCCCGATCTGCGCCAAGCCTACCGCGGAGCAGTTCAAGCCGTTCTGCTCGCGGCGCTGCGCCGACATCGATCTCAATCGGTGGCTGTCCGGGGTTTATGCCGTGCCCGCCATCGAGGCGGAGGGCGAATCGGAAATCGAACCGACCGACGACGAATCTCCGCGTCGGCGCGAGTGAGACGAAGAGGGCGCCGGCCCCACATTGGACGAATGGGGAAGGGCGCTCTGCGCCGAGGCTCTGTTATGGATGCCGCGCCCTGCCGGGCTTCCCTCAGCGGCCGTTATGGGATAAGCATCCCGCGCCGCGCCGGCCCAGGGCGCGCGCATGCGGAGCGGCAGGCGGCGCGTGAACGACGCCTTTTTTTATGCCCGATTTCGGGAACGGAATGCCCAAACGCACCGACATTTCCTCGATCCTGATCATCGGCGCGGGGCCCATCGTCATCGGGCAGGCCTGCGAATTCGACTATTCCGGCACGCAGGCGGTCAAAGCCCTCAAGGCCGAGGGCTATCGGGTCATCCTGGTCAATTCCAATCCGGCGACCATCATGACCGATCCGGAGATGGCGGACGCGACCTATGTCGAGCCGATCACGCCGGAGATCGTCGCAAAAATCATCGAGAAGGAGCGGCCCGACGCCCTGCTTCCGACCATGGGTGGACAGACCGCGCTCAACACCGCGCTGTCCCTGCGCCGGATGGGGGTGCTGGACCGCTTCGGGGTCACGATGATCGGAGCGACCGCCGAGGCGATCGATAAGGCCGAGGATCGCGAGCTGTTTCGCGAAGCGATGAAGAGGGTCGGCCTCGAGACGCCGAAATCCTGCCTCGCCAACGCTTCCGACCTCAAGAAGGCCGACCGCATCCAACGCGCGGCCGAGATCGAGAAAATCAGGCTGCCGGGCCTGCCGCCCGACGAGGAACAGCGGGCGCTCGACGCATTCGAAGCGGGGTGGGCGGCGGGCGAGGGTGACCGCAAGCGGCGCTACATCGCTATGGGACTGGTCGAGGCGCTGGAGGCGTTGGAGGATATCGGGCTGCCCGCCATCATCCGCCCCTCCTTCACGCTGGCCGGAACCGGCGGCGGAATCGCCTACAACAAGGCGGAGTTCATCACCATCGTCGAGCGCGGGCTCGACGCCTCTCCCACCACCGAGGTGCTGATCGAGGAAAGCGTGCTCGGGTGGAAAGAGTTCGAGATGGAGGTCGTCCGCGACAAGAACGACAACTGCATCATCGTCTGCTCGATCGAGAATCTCGACCCCATGGGCGTGCATACCGGGGATTCGATCACGATCGCCCCGGCGCTGACGCTGACCGACAAAGAATACCAGATGATGCGCGACGCCTCGATCGCCGTGCTGCGCGAGATCGGTGTCGAGACCGGGGGGTCGAATGTGCAATTTGCCGTCAACCCGGCCGACGGGCGGCTGGTCATCATCGAGATGAACCCGCGCGTCTCGCGCTCCTCGGCGCTTGCTTCGAAGGCCACGGGGTTCCCGATCGCCAAGGTCGCGGCGCGGCTTGCGGTCGGCTACACGCTTGACGAGATCGCCAACGACATTACGGGGGGCGCGACGCCCGCTTCGTTCGAGCCAACCATCGACTATGTCGTGACCAAGGTGCCGCGCTTCGCCTTCGAAAAATTCCCCGGCGCGGAGCCTGTTCTTACCACGTCGATGAAATCGGTCGGCGAGGCGATGGCGATCGGCCGAACCTTCCAGGAATCGCTGCAAAAGGCGCTGCGCTCGCTGGAGACCGGGCTGACTGGGCTCGACGAAGTCGAGATCGAGGGCATCGGCGAAGGCGACGACAAGAACGCGATCCGCGCCGCGCTCGGCCGGCCGACCCCGGACCGCATCCTTGCCGTCGCCCAGGCGATGCGGCTCGGCGCCTCCGACGAGGAGATCCACCGGTCCTGCAAGATCGATCCCTGGTTCCTCGCGCAGCTCCGCGACATCGTCGACATGGAGGCCGAGATCAGGACCAAAGGTCTGCCGGAAACGCTGGGGGCGCTGCGCAGGCTGAAATCTATGGGCTTCTCGGACGCGCGCCTGGCGACGCTTTCGGGGATGAGCTCGGACGAAGTGACGCGCCGGCGGCACGCGCTCGGGGTTCGGCCGGTGTTCAAGCGCATCGACACTTGCGCCGCGGAATTCGCGTCCCCCACCGCGTATATGTACTCGACCTACGAGCCTCTTTTCGCCGGCGCGCCCGCCGACGAAGCCGCGCCCACCGACCGGACCAAGGTCGTCATTCTCGGCGGCGGGCCGAACCGGATCGGGCAGGGGATCGAGTTCGACTATTGCTGCTGCCACGCCTCTTTCGCGCTGAGCGACGCCGGATACGAAACCATCATGGTCAATTGTAATCCGGAGACGGTCTCGACCGACTACGACACGTCTGACCGGCTTTATTTCGAACCGCTGACGGCGGAGGACGTGCTCGAAATAATCGACAACGAGCGGCGGAACGGTGCGCTGCACGGAGTGATCGTCCAATTCGGCGGACAGACCCCCCTCAAACTCGCCGAGCCGCTGGAGCAGGCGAATGTCCCGATTCTTGGCACCTCGCCCGATAAGATCGATCTTGCCGAGGATCGCGACCGCTTCAAACGGCTGCTCGACCGACTGAAGCTCCGCCAGCCGTTGAGCGGCATCGCCAAGAGCCCGAAAAAGGCGCGGGCGATCGCCGACAGCATCGGCTACCCGATTTTGATCCGGCCCTCTTACGTGCTGGGCGGACGGGCGATGGAGATCGTCCATGACGCCGCCCATCTCGATCGCTATCTTGCGCGCCTCGTCGTCGATCTCGGCCGCCCGTCCGAACTCGCCGTCTCGGACAAGCGTCCGCTCCTGATCGACCGCTACCTCTCCGACGCGATCGAGGTGGATGTCGACTGCATCGCCGACGGCAAGCACAGTTATGCCGCCGGCATCATGCAGCACATCGAGGAGGCCGGTGTCCATTCCGGCGACTCCGCTTGCGCGCTGCCGCCGCATTCGCTGCCCCCGGAGACGATCTCCGAACTCACGCGACAGACGGAAGCGCTCGCGCTCGCGCTCGACGTGCGCGGTCTGATGAACGTGCAGTATGCAATCAAGAACGGGGACATCTATGTACTCGAAGTCAATCCGCGCGCCTCGCGCACGGTGCCGTTCGTCGCCAAGGTGATCGGGCTGCCGGTGGCGAAAATCGCCGCGCGGATCATGGCGGGGGAAAGCCTTGCAAGCTTCGCGCTCGCCCCGCCGCAGTTCACCCATGTCGGGGTTAAGGAAGCGGTCTTCCCCTTCGCGCGCTTCCCCGGCGTCGACACGATATTGGGTCCGGAAATGCGGTCGACCGGCGAAGTGATGGGAATCGACAGCAGCTTCGAGATCGCCTTCGCCAAGAGCCAGATCGGCGGCGGCGCGCGCCTGCCGCGCGCCGGCACCCTGTTCGTGTCGGTGCGGGATGTGGATAAGTCGCGCATTCTCGAAGCGGTCAAGCTGCTCGCGCAGCTTGGATTCAAGGTGATCGCCACCTCGGGCACGCAACGCTTTCTCGAAGCGCATGGCGTGCCGGCGCAGAAGGTGAACAAAGTCTTGGAGGGACGGCCGCACATTGTCGACGCCATCAAGAACGGGGGAGTGCAGCTCGTTTTCAATACGACCGAGGGGGTCCAGGCGCTTGCCAATTCGGGCTCGCTTAGGCGCGCCGCCCTCTTGCATAAAGTTCCTTACTACACCACTCTTTCCGGAGCCGTAGCGGCGGCCCTGGGCATCAAGGCCTATCTCGGGGGGGACCTCGAGGTCCGCACGCTACAGAGCTATTTCGCCGGCCGCGCCTGATACAAGGGCGGGCCGAGAACGAGGGTACGGACGAAATCGCCGTGATGGTTGCGCGCCGGGCATCCGCCGGCTCGCGATCAAAGATTTTTTCTGCCGGAGGAACCGATGGACAAAATACCGATGACGGCCGCCGGTTACGCCGCGCTCGAGCATGAGCTGAAGCACTGCCAGCAGGTCGAACGACCTCGCATCATCCAGCAGATTACGGAGGCGCGCTCGCACGGCGATCTCTCGGAGAACGCCGAATACCATGCCGCCAAGGAGGCCCAGTCGATCAATGAAGGGCGCATCGCCGAGCTCGAGGATAAGCTCGCGCGCGCCGAGATCATCGACGTGTCCAAGCTGTCCGGAGAGACCATCAAGTTCGGCGCGACCGTCACCCTGATCGACGAGGATACCGAGAAGAAGACCGTGTGGCAGCTCGTCGGCGAGCCCGAAGCGGACGCCAAGGCGGGGAAGATCTCGATCGCCTCGCCGCTTGCCCGCGCCCTTGTCGGCAAGAAGAAGGGTGCGCAGGTCGAGGTCGTGACGCCCGGCGGCGCCAAGGCTTACGAGGTTCTCAAGGTCGAATGGCGCTAGCGCATTTTCCGGCCAGGTGAAAACCGGTTCGCCGCAGAAAATGCCATCACTAAAGGACAACTGCGACGAGCTCCAATTCCACCGGATCGGAATTCGCCGAGTTCACGCCGGGTCGGCCTCGAGCGGAACGGTCGGCGCGTCCTTGGAATTGCGCAGCGTCAGCGAAGTCTTCACGTTGCGCACATGAGGCGCGGCCGTAAGCTCGACCACGAGCGCCTGAAAAGCGGCGAGATTGGGCGCAACGCATTTTAACAGGAAATCGATCTCGCCCGAGAGCATCCAGCATTCCCGCACGAACAGCTGGCCGCGCACGAAAGCCTCGAATGCGGCGAGATCGGGTTCGGCTTGGCTCGCGAGGTGGACCATGGCGAAAGCGGTGACCTCGTAGCCGAGCGCTTTCGCATCGAGCAGCGCCCGGTAGCCGGTGATGAAGCCGGCCTCTTCCAGCGCCCGCACGCGCCGAAGGCAAGGCGGGGGCGACATGCCGACGCGGCGCGCGAGCTCCACGTTCGACACCCGGCCATCGTCTTGAAGCTCCCTCAGAATTTGGCGGTCAATGGCGTCGGGACGCATGGACACGAAGAATCTCCGCGGGGATTGGGAAACAAGCAAGCTTTACACGACAACGCGCATCGCGGAAATAATATTGCGCGCCCTGACGCTCAGCTTCAGCCGGGGGAAAAGCGCAGACTAAGGGTTGCACAGCTTGCATAGCTTTTCTCGCATTCGCTAAATAGCGCGGGTTCGCGCCCGCGCCGGCCGATCGTGGGCTGCGGGCATCGATTTGATTGGATTGGCTGTTCGGACGGAATGACATGGGGAAACCCATCCACGCCAAGGTCGTGATCGTCGGCTCCGGCCCTGCCGGCTATACCGCTGCGATCTATGCTGCGCGCGCCATGCTGGAGCCGCTCCTCATCCAAGGCATCCAGCCCGGCGGCCAGCTCACCATCACCACCGATGTGGAGAACTATCCGGGCTTCGCCGAGGTGATCCAGGGTCCATGGTTGATGGAAGAGATGCAGAAACAGGCGGCCCATGTCGGCGCCGGGCTTGTCGCCGATCATGTGACGAGCCTCGATCTCGGGCGACGGCCGTTCCGCATAGGTTGCGATTCCGGCGATGTCTATCTTGCGGAGACGGTCATCCTCGCGACCGGCGCCCAGGCGCGCTGGCTCGGGCTTGCGTCCGAACAGGCCTTCAAGGGCTTCGGGGTGTCGGCTTGCGCCACCTGCGACGGCTTCTTTTATCGGAACAAGGAGGTCGTGGTGGTGGGCGGCGGCAATACCGCGATCGAGGAGGCCCTGTTCCTTACCAATTTCGCCTCCAAGGTAACGGTCGTGCATCGCCGCGACGCGTTTCGCGCCGAACGCATCCTGCAGGACCGATTGTTCAAGAACCCGAAAATCTCAGTCGTGTGGGACAGCGTGGTCGAGGAGATCACCGGCAGGGATGATCCGCGCCGGGTCGTTGGGATCACTCTTAAGAACGTTAAGACAGGCGCCCAGTCCACGCTCGACTGCGACGGCGTCTTCATCGCCATTGGCCACGCGCCGGCGACCGAACTGGTCGTTGGCCAACTCGAGATGAAGCCGTCCGGCTATGTTAAAGTCGCGCCGTTTTCGACCGCGACTTCGGTGCCTGGCGTATTCGCCGCAGGCGACGTCGCTGACGAAATCTACCGCCAAGCAGTGACCGCGGCCGGCATGGGCTGCATGGCCGCCCTTGAGGCGGAACGCTTTATCGCGGCGCAAACGGAGGCCGGCGCCGCAGCGGCGGAATAGGCAGGACTAAACCTCATAAGAGGCGTCTGCTCCGAGCTTGATCCGGGTTGGGAAACGCAACGCGACCGGGACGCGGTAGCACGCGACGACGGGACTGGATTTCGACTGGACGATCATGGATTGGGACAAGCTTAAGATATTCCACGCCGCCGCCGAGGCCGGGAGCTTTACCCGTGCCGGCGAACAGCTCGGACTGTCGCAATCGGCGGTGTCGCGGCAGGTCAGCGCGCTGGAACAGGACCTCTCGGTCATGCTGTTCCACCGCCATGCCCGCGGCCTGATCCTCACCGAGCAGGGCGAATTGCTGTTCCGCACCGCGCACGACGTATTCACCCAGCTCGAGGCGGCGCGCATCAAGCTCGCCGACAGCCGTGAGCGGCCGACCGGCGAACTCAAGGTCACCACCACCACGGGAATTGGCGTACACTGGCTGACGCCCAAGCTCGGCGAATTCACCGACCTTTATCCCGACATCAGGCTGACCCTCATCACCACCGACGAAGAGCTCGACCTCAGCATGCGCTACGCCGATGTTGCGATCCGGCTGCGTCAGCCGACGCAGCCGGATCTGATTCAGCGCAAGCTTTTTTCCGTTCACTTTCATGCCTATGCCGCGCCGGAATATCTCCAGCGTTTCGGCACGCCACATTCGTTCGAGGATCTCGACAGCCACCGCCTGCTGATCCTCGGGGGCACCGATGTGCCGCCCAACCTTCAGGATACGCGCTGGTTGCTGTCGGGAGCGGGTCGCGACGGCAAGGAACCGCGGACGCCCCACCTCGTCATCACCAACATCTTGGGAATTCTCCGCGCCTGTCAGCGCGGGATCGGAATTGCGCTTCTGCCCGACTACATCGTGGAGGAGGACGGCGGGCTGATCCAGCTGTTCAGCCAGGATTCAAAAATCTCCTTGGACGCCTACTTCGTCTATCCGGAAGAGTTGAAGTCGGTCTCTCGGGTGCAGGTTTTTCGCGACTTCCTGGTCAGCAAAGCGCAGCGCTGGCGCTATTGAGCGCTTGGGGGCGGTGCGCGTGACCTTATTCATTTCTGCATAGGAGGCATGAGAAAATGCCAGTTGTGCAGCGCTAAATTTGTTTCATTGTATAAATACAGTTGGCTTGTTGTTTTTATCTCCCGAATTCGCACAACGCGTAGCCGACTGTCCCTCTGGAAGGTGGTGTCGGTCCTCAAGATTGACACAACTGCGCCGGGCCGAAAGGTCCGGCGTTTTTTGTGTGCCGCATCAACATTCGGTTAGAGCGAATTCCGTTCCGTTGGAATCGGAACTCGCTCTAATTGTCCTTGAGTGGTCGCATTTTCTGCGGCGAACCGGTTTCCACTTCGCCGGAAAATGCGCTAGTGCGTTGGAAATCCAAGCCTGTTCCAGCCGTATCACGCCCATAGCCGTTCGCGCTCCAGCCCCTTGTAGAGCTGCGCGACATATTCGCCGTAACCGTTGAACAATTGTGTCGGTCGCCGCTCGCCCGTGCCGAGCAGGCTCTCACTCGCCTGGCTCCAGCGCGGGTGGGGCACGGCGGGATTGACGTTCGCCCAGAAGCCGTACTCGCTCCCCTGCAACTGCTCCCAGAAGCCCTTCGGCCGCTCGGAGGTAAAGGTGAAGCGCACGATCGACTTGATCGACTTGAAGCCGTACTTCCAAGGCACCGCAAGCCGCAGCGGCGCACCCATCGATTTCGGCGCCGGCTTGCCGTAGGCGCCGGTGACGAGGAAGGCCAGCTCGTTCGTGGCCTCGGCCAGGGTCAGCCCTTCGATGTAAGGCCAGGGATACCAGGTTTGCCGTTGGCCGGAGGCGGTGGACGGGTCGAGGAACGTCTCCATCCGCACATAGGTTGCCGACGACAGCGGTTTTGCCAATTCGACCAGCTTGGCGAAGGGAAAGCCCGACCAGGGAACGGCCATCGCCCAAGCCTCGACGCAGCGATGGCGGTAGAGGCGTTCCTCCAGCGGCATCCGCTTCAGGAGGTCGTCGATGCCGATCTCCATCGGCTTTTCCACCAAGCCATCCAGCTTGATCGTCCACGGCCTGATCCTCAGCGCGCGGGCCGCGCGTGAAATTGTCTTGGAGGAGCCGAACTCGTAAAAGTTGTTGTAGGTAGTGTTGATTGCCTCGGCGGTGATCGGACGGTCGAGCGCGTATTTGGCGTTGCGTTTGAGGGGGTAGATCGAGGCGGTCGGGTCGGGAAGGTCGGAACGGCGCTGGGCCTCGGCCGAACCGGGGACAAGCGCGGCCGCGGCGACAGCACCGGCGCCAGCCAGCACGCTGCGTCGATTGAAGAACAAATGTTCCGTCGTCGCCTCGCGCTCGGGCAGTTCCCACCCACGGCGATGGATCACGTGCATGCTGCGTTCCTCCGAATCTCGGCGACCAAGCTCTACTAGTCATATACGTAGGGAATGGGACGTTTGTTTCTGATCATTTCCGATCGCCCGCGCCTCTGCGTAGATGATCTGATGGTGAGAGAGGCGGCGTTGCTCTACGAGGCGGGACGCGACTGCGGCGCCGAGGCGAACTTGGCCAAGCTGCTCGCAGCCGATGCGTCCTGGGCCGCCGCCGACATGTGCGTCCAAACCCATGGCGGTTTCGGCTTTGCCGAGGATTTCGACATCAAGCGCAAGTTTCGCGAAACGCGGCTCTACCAGGTGGCGCCGATCTCGACCAATCTCATCCTCTCCTATCTCGCCGAGCACGTGCTCGGTCTGCCGCGCTCCTATTGAGCTTCGGCGCGACACAGCCGCATCCTTCTCGCGAGCGAGGCTCGTTAGAGCGAATTCCGTTCCAATCGAATCGGAATTCGCTCTGGTTTTCCTTGAGTGGTCGCATTTTCTGCGGCGAACCGGCCCCCACTTCGCCGGAAAATGCTCTAGGACGTTGCAGCGATCACGGCATCCCGCGAATTCCGGCGGCGCACCGTCGGGTGGCGGGCCCGCAACTTGCTCGACCCGCCACATGGTGAGGCAATTCGCCGCAATGCTTCCCTATCGCTTAACAACGGCGAGCGTCGGAAGCTTTCAAAAATCGGCGCGGTGAAGGTCTTTCAGCCGCGCGCGATTTTTGCTGACCTAAAGAACAAAGAAAATGCCAGGGATGTTCCAGAGCCCACGCAGCTTGGCGGCATGGTTGCGTGCGTGCGCCGCGAACGCCTGGCGATAACGGGAGGAACCGATGCCGCATAGCGTGCTCGTGGTCGATGACGAGGCCAATATCCTCCTGTCACTCGAGTTCCTGATGAAGAAGGCCGGCTATGACGTCCGCACCGCGCGCGACGGCGAGGAGGCGCTCGCGGAAATGCAGAAAGCGCGCCCCGACCTCGTGCTGCTGGACGTTATGATGCCCAAACGCAATGGCTTCGACGTTTGCGAAATCATCCGAGCCAATCCGGAATGGAAGGACGTCCGCATCATCATGCTGACGGCCAAGGGGCGCGACGTGGAGCGCGAAAAGGGCCTGGCGGTCGGCGCCGACGACTACATCACCAAACCGTTCTCGACGCGGGAGGTGGTGGAACGCGTGGGTGGATGGCTTGCCGGTGCCCGCAGTTCGGCCGAAGGAAACGGCAAACCATGCGAGCGTCCGGCGCCGTAGCGATACTCCTCGCCGTGCTGAGCCTCGCTGCGTTCACGGCTTCCGCGGTTGCAATGTGGTGGGCGGTCAAGAGTGGCGGGACGATCGGCGCCTTTGTGTCGATCGCGTTCCTCATTGTCGCGGCGATTACCGCGGCGGCTTATGGCGTCCTCTATAGCAAGCTTCTCCGACCGCTCGCGACCCTCACCGGCGAACTAACGATGCACGCGCAAACCCGCATTGATCGGCCGCCCACGATCGGTCCGGGCCACTGGCTCGACTCGCTGCCGGCTGCGGCCGCAAAATTCGTCTGCGCGTTACAGGTCGCCCGTGGCGAGATCGACAAGGCGGTGAACGCCGCCACCTTGCGCGCGCAGGAACAGAAGAACCGGCTCGAAGCGATTCTCCTCGATCTCTCCGAAGGCGTGATCGTGTGCAATCTCGATCACCGCATCCTTCTCTACAACCAAGCCGCCGCCCGCATCCTCAACATGCGCGACGCGCTCGGTCTCGATCGCTCCCTGTTCGGACTGCTCACCCGCGAACCGATCGTCTACACACTCGAACTGCTGTTCGAACAGGCCGAAGCGGCGAAAGACAGCGAGGAGCCTGCGGGCGAGACGGCTGCCGAGACGGCGACGCGCCATTTTGTATGCAGCACGGTCGATCTCAGCGCGTTGTTGCAGGCGAGACTGAGCCTGATGCGCGAGGCATCCGGGGGCATGTCCGGCTATGTGCTGACTTTCGCCGACGTCGGCGCCGAACTGGAGAGTCTGGCGCAGCGCGATGCGCTGCTGCGCGAGGTCGCGGTGGAATGGCGGCGGCCGCTCGCGAGCCTGCGCGCCGCCGCCGAAATGCTGGCGGAACACCCCGAGCTTGCGCCAAGCGAGCGCAGCGCCTTCGAGACCATCGTCGGCAAGGAGGTGGCGGCGCTCAACCAGCGCTTTGGAGAATTCACCCGCGGCTATGACCGGCTGGCAGCCGGACCCTGGCCGCTTGCCGACATCCATTCGCTCGATCTGTTTCGCGCCGTTCGTAAGCATTTGGCGGAGGTCGACGGCATTCAGGTTACCCCAGTCGGCGTGCCGGCCTGGGTCCACGCCGACAGTCACTCGCTGCTGCTCGCGCTCGAACACCTGATCCGCGCTATCGCCCGGTATACCGGCAGAACGGCGTTCGACATCGGCGTCGTCCCGCGCGACAAATATGCCTATGTGGAGGTGACATGGGACGGCGAGCCGGTGCCGTCCGCGGTGATCGACACCTGGCTCGGCGAGCCGCTCCGGGGCACGATTGGAAACCGGACGCTGCGCGAAATCGTCGAACGGCACGCGAGCGAGTTATGGAGCCAGTCGCTGCCCGAGGGGCGCACCTGCCTCCGACTGCCGCTGCGGTCGGCCGCGCGCCCGCGCGCGCGGGAGCGTTCGGAGCGGGTTCCGCCGTGGTCCGAGTTCTACGATTTCGACCTGTTCAAAGGCTCGAGTGAGGCGCTCAAAGACACGCCGTTGCGCAAGCTGACCTTCGTGGTGTTCGATACCGAGGCGACGGGCTTAAGGCCCAACGAGGGCGATGAGCTGCTGTCGATCGGTGCCGTCCGCGTCGTCAATGGGCGCATCCTCACCGGCGAGACATTCGAGCGCTTGATCAATCCCGGCCGCGACATTCCCTCCAGCACGATGCGCATTCACGGGATCACGGCGGACATGGTGCGCGACAAGCCGCCGGCGCCAGTCGTGCTCGCCCAGTTCAAGGCCTTCGTCGGCGATACCGCGCTCGTCGCCTACAATGCGGCGTTCGACATGACATTCCTGGAAAAGGGATCGGAGCAGGCGGGGGTCAAGTTCGACAATCCCGTGCTCGATGCGCTCCTTCTCTCGGTGTATTTGCAGGAGGACGTCTCTGATTTCTCGTTGACGGCGGCGGCCGACCGCATGGGAGTCGAGGTCGTCGGCCGGCACACGGCTCTTGGCGACGCCATGACGACGGCGGCGATCTTCGTGAAGCTGATCGACCTGTTGGAGGCGCGCAACATCGAGACGTTCGGCCAAGCCGCCAGAATCTCGAAGTGGATGATGGAGCAGCGCCGACGGGAGGTGCAGTTGTGATGAATACGCGCACGCGCTTGACGGGCTGAAGGGTCTAAACGTCGGGAGATCGACATGATCCGGCGAGGATTGACCAGCGAGCGCCTGATCGGCCTCTTCCTGTTCGGGATGCTGCTGTTTATGCCGCCGCTGATCGGGGTGTTCGACAGATCGTATCTGGTTGGCGGCATTCCCCTGCTGTACCTCTATCTGTTCCTCGCTTGGGCGATGGTGATCGCTGCGCTGATGCTGATCGTCGAACGGCCGCTAAGCAAAGGCGATCCGGACGAAGACGAACCGGTCACGGGCGCGGACGCAGACCTCGATCAAACCAAGGAGTTGAGGGGCTAGGCCATGTTGACCGGGTTCACGATCGTCTCGGTCTCGCTGGTTTATCTTTCGATCCTGTTTGCGATCGCCTATTACGGGGACCGCCGGGCGGACCAAGGGCGCAGCATTATTGCGAGCCCTTACATCTACGCGCTGTCGATCGCCGTCTATTGCACGGCCTGGACCTTTTACGGGAGCGTCGGGCGCGCCGCGTCAGGGGGCGTGAGCTTTCTTCCCATCTATATCGGCCCGACGCTGACCTTCATCCTCGGCTGGTTCCTGATCCGCAAGATCATCCGCATCAGCAAGGTGAACCGCATCACCTCGATCGCCGACTTCATCGCCTCGCGTTACGGCAAGAGCTACTACCTCGGCGGCCTCGTGACGATCATCGCGGTGGTCGGGATCATGCCCTACATTTCGCTGCAACTGAAAGCGATCTCGACCAGCTTCACGGTGCTTCTGCATTATCCGAGCATCGTGATGCCGGCCAATCTCGGTTCGACCCCGGTATTCCAAGACACCGCCCTTTATGTCGCGCTGATCATGGCCGCTTTCGCGATCCTGTTCGGCACGCGCCATATCGACGCGAGCGAGCGGCACGAAGGCATGGTGGCGGCCATCGCCTTCGAATCCGTGGTCAAGCTGTTCGCGTTCCTCGCCGTCGGACTGTTCGTTACCTTTGGCGTCTTTGGCGGCTTTGGCGACGTGTTCTCGCGCGCCGCCGCCGATCCCGCCTTCCACAAGCTCTTCACCCTCAGCGCCGCGGGCGGATATTCCGGCTGGATGTCGCTGACGCTTGCCTCGATGACGGCAATCATCATGCTGCCGCGGCAATTTCAGGTCCTCGTGGTCGAGAACGTGGACGAGCGTCACGTCAAGAAAGCGATCTGGCTGTTCCCGCTCTATCTGTTGCTGATCAACGCGTTCGTGCTGCCGATCGCGTTCGGCGGTCTCCTGCAGTTTCCGCGGCATTCCGTCGACGTGGACACGTTCGTGCTCACCGTCCCGATGGCGAAACACTACGAGGCGCTCGCCTTGTTCGCCTTTATCGGCGGTTTGTCCGCCGCCACCGGCATGATCGTCGTCGAGACCATTGCGCTCGCCACCATGGTCTCCAACGATCTCGTCATGCCGTTGCTTCTGCGTCTCGGCCGCCTGCATCTGTCCGAACGCAAGGACCTCACCGGCGTCGTGCGCGCGATCCGCCGCGGCGCCATCATCTTCGTGATTCTGCTCGGCTACGCCTATGTGCGGTTGATCGGCGAGTCCTACGCGCTGGTATCGATCGGCCTCATGTCCTTTGTCGCGGCCGCGCAGTTCTTCCCCTCCATCATCGGCGGCATGTTCTGGAAGGGCGCGACGCGGCTCGGCGCGCTGGCGGGTCTCAGCGCCGGATTCTTGGTCTGGATCTACACCTTGCTGCTGCCCTCTTTTGCCCGGTCGGGGTGGCTGTCTGAGCATTTCCTGCACGACGGTCCCTGGGGTCTTAAGCTGTTCATGCCCTATGCGCTGTTCGGGCTCGAAGGTCTCGATCCGGTCGGTCACGCGCTGTTCTGGACCATGGCGTTCAATATCGGCCTGTTTGTCGTCGTCTCGCTCGTCACCACCCAGTCCATGATCGAACGCAGCCAGGCCGTGCTGTTCGTGGACATATTCAAGCGGACCTCCGAAGGCGCGCGCATCTGGCGCGGCAGGGCGACGATCGGAGACCTGCGGCGGTTGATGAACCGCTTCATAGGCGAGGGGCCGACTTATCAGGCTTTCCGTCGGTTCGAACGCGAAAAGGGACGGCGCCTCGACGACGCGCACGCGGCCGACGCCGACATCGTCCACTATGCCGAGCGGCAACTCGCGGGCGCCATTGGCGCGGCCTCGGCGCGGATCATGATCGCGTCCGTCCTGCGCGAGGAGATGCATGACATCGACGAGGTCATGCAGATTCTCGACGAAGCCTCCCAGCTCGTCGTCTACAGCCGCCAGCTCGAGGAGAAGTCGCAACAGCTCGAGGCGGCGACCGCCGAACTCACGGCCGCCAATGAGCGGTTGAAAGAACTCGACAAGATGAAGGACGACTTCGTCTCCACCGTCAGTCACGAATTTCGCACGCCGCTCACCTCGATCCGCTCGTTCAGTGAAATCGTCCACGACAATCCTGACCTCGGAATCGAGCAGCGCAACGAGTTCCTCAACATCATCGTGCAGGAAAGCGAACGGCTCACCCGCCTCATCAACGACATCCTCGACCTCGCCAAGATGGAAGCCGGCAAGACCGAGTGGCAGATGCAGGAGATCGCGCCGAAGCAGGTGATCGACAACGCACTTGCGGCGATGGCCGGCCTGTTGGCGAAGAATCCCCACATCCGGTTCGAGACTCACATCGCCGATGATCTGCCGAACGTGTTCGTCGACGCCGATCGCTTGACGCAGGTGCTGGTCAATCTGATCTCCAACGCCGTCAAGTTCTGCAATCGCGAAAACGGCCTCGTCTCGATCACGGCGCGGCCTGAAGGGGCGTCGCTGCGCGTCGATGTGAGCGACAACGGCATCGGCATCGCCAAGAAGGACCGCAGGAAGGTGTTCGAGCGCTTCCAGCAGGCGGGCGACACGCTGATCGACAAGCCGCAAGGCACCGGTCTTGGCCTGCCGATCTGCCTTCACATCGTCGAGCGGTTCGGCGGTCAGATCTGGTTCGAAAGCGAACTCGGCAAGGGCTCGACTTTCTCCTTCCGCATCCCGTCGGCGCACTATGCCGAAAGGCCCCGCCTCGACGCTAGGATCGAAGCGGTCTGAAGCTCCGATCGCGGCCCGTTAAACGTTGCGCCGGTATTGGCCGCCGACTTCGAACAGGGCGTTGGAGATTTGGCCGAGAGAGCAGCATTTCACCGTGTCGATGAGCACGGCGAACAGGTTCTCGTTGCGGGTCGCGGCCTGTTTGAGGCGGGCGAGGGCCGGTCCCGCTTCAGCGGCGTGTTCGTTCTGGAATTCGCGTACGCGGGCGACCTGCGACTGCTTTTCCTCCTCGGTTGAGCGCACGAGACCCGCTAGCGGCGGCGGGTCGGCGGCGCGGCCGCGGAACATGTTGACGCCGACGATCGGTAGGCTGCCGTCGTGCTTCTTCTGCTCGTAGTGGAGCGACTCGTCCTGGATCTTGCTGCGCTGATAGCCGGTTTCCATGGCGCCGAGCACCCCGCCGCGGCTCGCGATCGCCTCGAATTCACGCAATACCGCCTCTTCCACCAGGTCGGTCAGTTCCTCGATGATGAACGAGCCCTGGTTGGGGTTCTCGTTCTTCGCCACCCCCCACTCGCGATTGATGATGAGCTGGATCGCCAAGGCGCGCCGCACACTTTCCTCGGTCGGCGTAGTGACCGCCTCGTCATAGGCGTTGGTGTGCAGCGAGTTGCAGTTGTCGTAGATGGCGATCAGCGCCTGCAGCGTGGTGCGGATGTCGTTGAATGACATCTCCTGGGCATGCAGCGAGCGGCCGGAGGTCTGGATGTGGTACTTGAGCTTCTGCGAGCGTTCATGCGCCCCGTAGCGATGCTTCATCGCGATCGCCCAGATGCGGCGCGCCACCCGGCCGATCACCGCATATTCGGGGTCCATCCCGTTGGAGAAGAAAAACGAGAGATTGGGCGCGAAGTCGTCGATATGCATCCCGCGGGCGAGATAGGCCTCGACATAGGTGAAGCCGTTGGCGAGCGTGAAGGCAAGCTGCGAGATCGGATTGGCTCCGGCTTCGGCGATGTGGTAGCCGGAGATCGAGACCGAGTAGAAATTCCGCACGTTGTTGAGGACGAAATATTCCTGCACGTCGCCCATCAGCTTGAGCGCGAAGTCGGTGGAGAAGATGCAGGTGTTCTGTCCCTGATCCTCTTTGAGAATGTCGGCCTGCACCGTGCCGCGCACATTGGCGAGCGCAAACGCGCGCAGCGCGCGCGCCTCCTCTGCGGTCGGGGCGCGCCCCTGCTCGGCGCGGAAGCGGTCGATCTGCTGGTCAATCGCCATGTTGAGGAACATGGCGAGGATCATCGGCGCCGGGCCGTTGATAGTCATCGACACCGAGGTCGCGGGGTCGCACAGGTCGAAGCCCGCAAGCAGCGCCCGCATGTCCTCGATGGTGGCGATGGAGACGCCGGCATTGCCCACCTTGCCGTAGATGTCCGGCCGTTCGTCGGGATCGGCGCCGTAGAGCGTGACCGAGTCGAAGGCGACCGACAGGCGCTTCGCCGGCATGCCCTCCGACAAGGTGTGGAACCGGCGGTTGGTCCGGATCGGATCGCCTTCGCCGGCAAACATCCGGGTCGGGTCCTCATTCTCGCGCTTGAAGGCGAACACGCCGGCGGTGAACGGGAACGAGCCGGGGACGTTCTCCCGCTTGAGCCAGCGGAGAATCTCGCCGTCGTCCTCAAAGCGGGGCAAGGCGACCCTGCGCAGCGCGGTGCCTGACAGCGTCGTATGGATTAACTCCGTGCGTTTCTGCTTGCCGCGAACTTCGGTGACGAACTCCGCCCCTTCATAGCTTTTCACCGTCTCCGGCCAGCAAGCGAGCAGCGCGCGGTCGTCCGGCGCGAGCTGGTTCTCTTTGGCGGCGATCAGCGGCTCGAACGCGGCGGCGTCGCGTCCGCAGTCGAGGAAGACGGCACGCGCGCGGCGCAGCGCCTGGCGGTCGCGCGCGATGTCGCATTGCTCGGCCGTGCGCTGATGGTAGCCGCGCACGGTCTCGGCGATTTCGGCGAGATAGCGCGACCGGTCGGGCGGCACGATGGCGCGGCCGGCGGAGGAGTGTTTGACCGCGACGCGCGGCAGCCAGCGCTTCCCGGCGGGCAGGTCGAGTTCGACCAGTCGCGCCGCAATCGCCTGATACAACGCCGTTACCCCGTCGTCGTTGAAACGCGAGGCGATCGTGCCATAGACCGGCATGTCTTCCGGCCGCCGGTCGAACAGTACTTGGTCGCGCTGATATTGCTTGCGTACGTCGTGCAAAGCGTCCTCGGCGCCGCGCCGCTCGAACTTGTTGATGGCGACGAAGTCGGCGAAGTCCAGCATGTTGATCTTCTCGAGCTGGCTCGCCGCACCGAACTCGGGCGTCATCACATAGATGGACACGTCGGCGATCTCGGCGATTGCCGTATCGCCCTGGCCGATGCCGGAGGTCTCGATAATGATCAGGTCGAAACCCGCCGCCTTGCAGGCGGCGATCGCGTCAGGAATGGCCGGGGACAGTTCGGTGCTCGCGCCGCGCGTCGCCAGCGAGCGCATATAGATGTTGGGATGATCGAGCGCGTTCATGCGGATACGGTCGCCGAGCAGCGCGCCGCCGGAGCGCCGCCGCGACGGGTCCACCGCCAGAACGGCGATCTTGACCTCATCCTGATAGTCCAGCCGGAAGCGGCGGATCAGTTCGTCGGTAAGGCTTGACTTGCCCGAGCCGCCGGTGCCGGTGAGCCCCAGGATCGGCGTCGTCCGCTCCCCCGCTTCGGCGATGAAGGCTCGGATCGCGGGCGGGCAAGTGCCGTTCTCGCACGCCGTGATCACCCGCGCGAGCGCCCGCCGGTCGCCTTCGGCGAGGGCGCCCGGATCAGCGGGGAGCCGCGCTGCCACATCGAAATCGGCCGAGGCGATCACGTCGTTGATCATCCCCTGCAGCCCCATGATCTGCCCGTCCTCCGGCGTGTAGATGCGGGTGACCCCATAGGCGTGCAGCTCGGCGATTTCCGGCGGGACGATCACGCCGCCGCCGCCGCCGAACACCCGGATGTCGTCCGCTCCCGCCTGGCGCAGGAGGTCCAGTATGTACTTGAAGAACTCGATATGGCCGCCTTGATAGGAGGTGACCGCGATGCCGTTGACGTCCTCCTGTATCGCCGCGGTCACGATCTCCTCGACCGAGCGGTTGTGGCCGAGATGGATCACCTCAACCCCGGTCGCCTGCAACAGCCGGCGCATGATGTTGATCGTCGCGTCGTGCCCGTCGAACAGGCTCCCCGCCGTCACAAACCGAACCTTGTGCCGCGCCCGATACAGCGCCGGCCCGGCCTCCTCCTCGGCAATGCGCCTCGCCGCCCCCGTGACCTTCTCAACTCGACCCATCGCAATGCCTCGCTTCGCCGAACCGATAATGTCGTTGAACTATTCCTGGCGCAATCCGGCGCAGCTCCGCTTCTCCAAAAGCCGGCGTCCGGATCGGCGCTTTGCGCATGTCGGAGGGCGGCGTCCCAGAGTGCTAATAACCTAGGCGCGGCTCACAGGTTGAGCAAGCAATGCCACGCTAAGCCAGCCAACGTTTGCGCCGTTTGTAATGTTTACCCTCGCGGAACGATTTGCGCTTGCCTTCGGCGATGCCGAGGTAGAATTCCTTGACGTCCTCGTTCTCGCGCAAGGCCTGCGCCTCGCCGTCCATGACGACGCGGCCGTTTTCGAGAATATAGCCGTAGCGAGCGTATTTCAGCGCCATGTTGGTGTTCTGCTCGGCGAGCAGAAACGATACGCCTTCGTTCTGATTGAGATTACAGACAATCGAAAAAATCTCTTCGACCACCTGTGGCGCGAGGCCCATTGAAGGCTCGTCGAGCAGGATCATTTTCGGACGCGACATCAGCGCACGTCCGACCGCGCACATCTGCTGCTCTCCTCCCGACGTGAAGCCGGCGAGCGCGGTGCGGCGTTCCTGGAGCCGCGGAAAATAGGAATAAACGAGGTCGAGGTCGCGCCTGATGGCGGTATTCCCGTCGCGGCGGGTGAAGGCGCCCGTGAGCAGGTTTTCCTCAATGGTGAGATGCGCGAAGCAGCGACGCCCCTCCATCACCTGGATGCAGCCGCGCCGCACCAGCTCATTGGGCGTAAGCGCCTGCACCTCGGCGTCGTCGAACACGATCGATCCCTTGGTCACCTCGCCGCGCTCGGATTGCAGCAGGTTGGAGATCGCCTTGAGGGTGGTGGTCTTGCCGGCGCCGTTGCCGCCGAGAAGGGCGACGATCTCGCCTTTCGGCACCGATAACGAAACGCCTTTCAGCACCAGAATCACGTGATTGTAGACAACCTCGATATTATTCACGGTGAGGACGGGGGGTGGCGACGCCACCCCCTTTGTTGCCTCCGCAGTGTTTGCTACTTGCTGCATGTCATCACTTGCAGTCGCGCGGCGTGACGTTGTTATCCTTGGCGTATTTCTCGGAATCCTCCTTGATGAGCTTGTCCACAACATCACGATCGGGTTCGTAATAGCCCTTGGAGACGATCTTCCATTTCTTGCCATCCCACTGTTGGATCGCGACCTTGCCGGGCCCTTCGTGATTGGCGCAGGTGATCTTCACCGGGACCGTGAAGCCTTCGAGGCCGAGTTCCTTCAATCGATTCTCGTCGACATTGAGGTTCTCGAACCCATCACGCAGCTGCTTGCCGTGGATCTCGACCGTATTGTACATCTTCATGGCGGTGCGCATGGCTTCGGTGGTCCACATGGCGGCGACCAGTCCGCGATTATACAGCACTTCGCCGATGCGGTCCTTGAAGGTCGGATCGACCGCCTTGCCGCGGTCGTAGACGTATTTGATGATGTCTTTGTGCACGGGGAAATCGGCACCCGATGCGTGGAAAGTTCCCGACAGGTAGCCTTTCGCGGCCTCACCGGCAGGCTTGACGTCGTTCTCGGAGCCCGACCACCATACGCCGATGAAATGATCCATCGGGTAGCGGATCGACGCCGCCTCCTTGATCGCAACCTGGTTCATCACGCCCCAACCCCACATCAACACCCAGTCGGGCCGGTCCCGGCGGATCTGCAGCCAAACCGCCTTCTGCTCCTGGCCGGGGTGATCAACAGCGATGTCACGAAATTCGAAGCCGTACTTTTTCGCAAGCGCCTGCAAGGTGCGGATCGGTTCCTTGCCGTAAGCCGAGTTATGGTAGACGAGATAGATCTTCTTGCCCTTGAGCTTGTCCATCCCGCCCTCGCGGTCTCCGATATACTTGATGAGCGCCGAAGCCTGGCTCCAATACGTCGCCGGAAGGTTGAATACCCACTTAAACACCTTGCCATTCGCGGCGGAGGTTCGGCCGTAGCCCATCGAGAAGACGGGAATCTCGTCGACTGAAGCCTTTGGGATGATCTGATAGGTGATGCCGGTCGACAGCGGTTGGTAGACGAGCGCGCCGGATGGCTCCTCGCCCTTGGTCTTCTCGTAGCACTCAACCCCCTTCTGCGTATTGTACTCGGTCTCGCACTGTACGATCTTGACCTTCGCACACTCGCCTTTCTTCAGGCATACGCCGCCGTCGCGCTCATTGAGCATGGTGAAGTAATCGGCGTAGCCGTTGGCAAAGGGAATTCCATTGGGCGCGTACGGGCCGGTGCGGAATTCGAGCGCCGGGATCACGAGTTCGTAAGCGCCGGCCGCGCCGGTGGCCATGACGGCGACTGCGGCGCCCGCGGCCAGTTTCGTCAATCTATTTAGTAACATTGCATTTCCTCCGTTTGGTGTGGGGTCGACGCCCCGCTTGATTTTTCATAATCCGGCCTAAGGGAGCAGGCACTCCGCTAATAGGGGAATGGCCAAAGCCGAAGCTTCTCCTTGGCGATTTGCCAAAGCCGCGCCAATCCATGCGGTTCGAGAATGAGGAAAAAGATGATCAGAGACCCCATGATTATATATTCAAGGTGCTTCGCAAACACGGCGCTGAGGCCGAGCTCATCGACCATCGTGTTCGTCAAGGCGATCGGCATCAGAACGAGGAAGGCAGCGCCGAGGAAGCTGCCGAGAACCGTTCCAAGCCCGCCGATGATGATCATGAACAGCACCAGGAATGAGTTTTGAATGCCGAAAGTGTCGCCGCCTTCGGCTGCGCCGAGCCAGAGAATGAACATCATCGCGCCGGCCACGCCGACATAAAACGAGCTGACGCCAAAGGCGGAAAGTTTCGCGGCAAGCGGGCGAATGCCGATCAGTTCGGCGGCGACGTCCATGTCGCGGATCGCCATCCACGACCGGCCGAAGCGGCCGCGGACCAAATTCTTGGCGCCCAACGCCAGAATCGCCACCGTCGCAAGGGCGAGCACGTACTTCGCAGCGGGCTCGGCGCCCTCTCCCGTCATCAGCACGCCGAAAAAGGTGCGCGGCGGGACAGTAATTTGCCCTGTGGGGCTGTAATTGCGCAGCCAGTCCCACTTATAGAACAGCCAAACCAGGAAGAACTGCGCCGCGAGCGTCGCAACCGCGAGATAGAAGCCCTTGATGCGCAAACTCGGCAATCCGAACAGCATGCCGACGACGGCGGTAATCAAGCCCGCTACGAGGAACACGACGATCAAGTTGAGTTCAGGCATGGTCGTCATCAGCTTGAAAGCGGAATAGGCGCCAACGCCCATGAACGCCCCGGTTCCGAACGACAGCTGACCGCAATAGCCGGTGAGGATGTTAAGCCCGAGCGCGGCGAGGCCGAAGATAAGGAAAGGAAGTAGAATCGCATTTAGCGTATAGTCGGTAATAAAGAACGGCACGACCAGGAAGGCCACGAGCAGCACGGCAATAACAAACCAGCGATCCTGAGCGATCGGGAAGATCGCCTGATCGGCGGCATAGGATGTCTTAAACTGGCCGACCTCGCGGTAGAACATCGTTGTTTCCTAGACCCGTCTAATAATCTTCTCGCCGAACAGCCCTTCCGGACGGACCAGCAGGAACAGGAGCGCCAGCATATAGGCGAACCAATTCTCCACCGCTCCGCCGACCAAGGGGCCGAAATACACCTCCGCGAGCTTCTCGCCGACGCCGATGATCAGCCCGCCGACAATGGCGCCGGGCACCGAATTGAACCCGCCAAGGATCAACACCGGCAGCGCCTTGAGCGCGATCAGTGACAGCGAGAACTGAATGCCGGATTTGGCGCCCCACATGATGCCGGCAACCAGGGCGACAATGCCGGCGGCTGCCCAGACGATCGCCCAAATCGTGTTGAGCGAAATGCCGACCGACAGCGCCGCCTGGTGGTCGTCGGCCACCGCGCGCAACGCCCGCCCGATCCGGGTCTTCTGGAAGAAGATGGCGAGCGCGGTGACGAGTGCGGCGGCGACCACCGCCGCGACGACTTCCAACTGATCGACATAGAGCCCGTAATTATCGAGCAGCCAGTCGTTCGCCCCGCTCGGCAGGCCCAGATCGAGCACTTTTACGTCGGAGCCCCACAGAAGGTCGCCGGCGCCTTCGAGCACATAGGCGAGGCCAAGCGTCATCATGAACAGGATGATCGGCTCCTGGTTGACCAGATGGCGCAGCACCAGACGCTCGATCAGGATTGCGAGGCCGATCATCACGAGCACCGTCGCGATGATGGCGAGCCATGGCGGCATGGCGAGCGCCGAATTGATCTGATGGGTGATCGGGATCGTGCCGGTCAGGAATCCGGCGAGCGTCAGGCCGGCGAACAGCGCCATTACGCCTTGGGCGAAATTGAATACGCCGGACGCCTTGAAAATAAGCACGAAGCCAAGCGCGACCAGCGAATACATTACCCCGGCCAATAGCCCGCTGATCACCGTTTCCGCAAAGAACATCATGCAATCGTTCCCGTTCCGCGGCGCTCCCCGCCGCCTGCGCGTCTAGTGTCCCATGCCGAGATAGGCGCGGATCACCACCGGATCGCTCTGGACCTCGCCAGGCGGGCCTTCGGAAATCTTCACGCCATGATCGAGCACCACGACGAAATTCGACAGGTCCATCACCACGCCCATGTCGTGCTCGATCAGCGCGATCGTGGTGCCGAATTGGCGATTGACGTCGAGGATGTAGCGCGACATGTCCTCCTTCTCTTCGAGGTTCATGCCGGCCATCGGTTCGTCGAGCAGCAGGAGATTGGGCTCCATGGCGAGCGCGCGGCCAAGTTCGACCCGCTTCTGCAGTCCATAGGGCAAGCGCCCGACCGGCACCTTGCGAATGTGCTCGATCTCGAGAAAATCGATGATGCGCTCCACCGCCTCGCGGTGCTCGAGTTCTTCCTTCTGCGCCGGCCCCCAATGCAGGAACTGCCACAGAAGTCCCTTGTGCATTTTTAGCGCACGGCCCGACATGATGTTGTCGAGTGTCGACATGCCTTTGAATAGCGCGACGTTCTGAAAGGTGCGGCCGATGCCCTGACTCGCCGCAAGGTAGGGGCGCATCTGATTGCGCTTTTCGCCTTTGAAGGTGATCGAGCCTTCTTGGGGATGGTAGAAGCCGTTGATCACGTTGAGCATCGAAGTCTTGCCAGCGCCGTTCGGGCCGATAATGGCGACGATTTCTCCGCGTTCGATCTCGAAGCTCACTTGCTGCAAAGCGTGCACGCCGCCGAACCGCAGCGACACGTTCTCGACCTTGAGCAGGATGTCGGCGGTCCGACCCGGTTCGAGGCGCGAGCCGCGCCCGAGGAAATGGTGGCGACGGCGCATCGTGGCGAGGATCGACAGTGCCTCATCACGCGTCTCATAGAGGTTAGAACGGAAGCGCTCGGCTTCGGCGTGCTTGCGGATCGATTGCCGGGTCTCGTCGGTCGCGCCGAAGCGCACGGTGCCGTTGCTGTATTTGACGTTGGCGAGTTTGCCGCCTAAGGCGAAATCATCCCAGGCCTCCGGCATAACGACGCAGTTCTCATAGTTAATGAGGAAGTACCAGCGGCCGCCAGCCTTCTCCATCTGCCGATCGACTTCGTCGTAGAATCGACGCACGATCTCGCGGTCGGCGAAGGTGACGTTGCTGAGGTCAACCTCCATCACCTCGAGCGCGGTGTTGAACTTGATCCGGGTCGAAAAATCAATCGTTTCGGCGACCCTGAAAGGCACGTCATCCATTCCGCGGCCCTCGCTCGGCGTATGCGCGGTTTCCGCTGGCTTTTCGCTCGACGACACTGCTGCGATCAGCGCAGGCGCTCGTTGCCTTGGCGCCCAGCCGTTTCGCGCAGCATCGTGCGTGACCCGTCATTCGGCAGCCTCTCTGCGCGGGGGCGGTGTCTCGGAGCGAACGTCCAGATCGCGGATCTTCACGCGCGCGGAGATCACGCCCTTGTGTCCGTCCTCGAAGGTGACTTCGGTGGTGATATCGGCCTCCTTCACGCCGTCATAGAGGGCGGTCACGAGCGGCGCATAGCGCTCGGCGATGAAACCGCGCCGGACCTTCTGCGTGCGGGTGAGTTCGCCGTCGTCGGGATCAAGCTCCTTGTGCAGGATGAGAAAGCGCCGGATCTGTGCACCCGCCATCACCTCTTCCTCTGCGAGCAAGCGATTGACCTCGGCGACGTCCTTCTCAAGCATGTCATAGATCATCGGGTGGCCGGCGAGCTCCTGGTAGGACGCATAGGCGATATTGTTGCGCTCGGCCCAGTTACCCACCGCAGCGAGATCGATGTTGAGCATAGCTGCGACATAGTCGCGGTTGTCCCCGAAGGTGACCGCCTCCTTGATATTCGGGAAGAACTTCAGCTTGTTCTCGATGTATTTCGGCGCGAACAGCGTGCCGTCTTTGAGCCGACCAACATCCTTTGCGCGATCGATGATCCGCAATTGCCCGGTTTTCGGATCAAAAACACCGGCGTCGCCAGTCTTAACAAAGCCGTCGCTCGTCAGGGTGTCGGCGGTTTTTTCCTCGTCCTTGAAATAACCGATGAACATGCCGGGCGATTTGAATTGCACTTCGCCGCTCTCGGCGATCCGCAGATCGACATTGGGCGCTGCCGGACCAACCGTCGCGGCGTGGATCTGTCCATCGGGATGAGCGGTGATGTAAAGAAAGGCTTCGGTCTGCCCGTAAAGCTGCTTAAGGTTTATTCCGAGCGAGCGGTAGAACGAGAACAGCTCCGGTCCGATTGCCTCGCCGGCCGTATAAGCGACGCGGACGCGCGACAGGCCGAGCACGTTCTTGAGCGGCTCGTAAATCAGGAACTTTCCGACCGCATACAGGAGACGCCCACCGAAGGGCACGGGCCGACGATTGAGGATTGCTTCCCCGTAACGCCGCGCGACCCCGGTGAAATAGCGGAAGAGCAGCCGCTTGAGGCGCGCAGCATCCTCAAGGCGGATGGTGATCCGCGTGAGCATTTGCTCGAAAATGCGCGGCGGCGCGAAGAAGAAAGTCGGGCCGATTTCTTTCAGATCCTGCATCGCCGTCTCGGTGCTCTCCGGACACGCGAGGCAGAAACCTGCGACGAGACCCTGCGCATAGTTGAGATAATGGTCTCCCACCCAGGCGAGCGGCAGATAAGCGAGCGCCACGTCGTTTTCGTCAAGGTTGTCGAACGCGACCGTGTCGGCGGCGGCATTGATGCAGCCGGCGGCCGGCAGCATTACCCCTTTGGACTGGCCGGTCGTGCCTGACGTATAGAGGATGATCGAGACATCCGAACCTTTGCCGGCGGCAATCTCGCCATCGAGCCAAGCGACCACTTGCGGATCGGCAAGAGCGGCGCGCCCCTTTTCGATGACTTCGTCGATTGCGTGCAGGCGAGGGTCTTCGTAATCGCGCAGCCCGCGCGGCTCGTCGTAGATGATATGTTCGAGCTTGCCCAGTCGGTCGGACACTGACAGGATCTTGTCGACCTGCTCTTGGTCTTGAACGGAAGCGAAGCGCACCTCGGCATGGGCGAGCACATAGGCAAGCTCATTTGCGACCGCATCGGCGTAGACCGGCACGGGAATGGCGCCCAGCGTCTGAGCGGCCATGATTGACCAGTAAAGCCTCGGCCGGTTCGCGCCGACAATGGCGATCGTTTCGCCCCGTTGAAGGCCCAACCGATTGAAGCCGACCGCGAGGGCACGGACCTGGTCGAACATCTCGGCCCAAGTCCAAGTCTGCCAGATACCGAAATCCTTGTGGCGCATCGCCGGCCGGCGGCCGAAACGATCTGCATTGCGCGCCAATAGCTTCGGGAACGTGTCCGCCACTGGGGCAGCCACCACGGCGCGTCCTCCCTGGCACGGCACGTTGATCGTGCCTGTTGTACAACCGAGCGGCCACCCGGCCGCCGCAGTTCCTCAAGATTTATAGTACTCTAGAGCATGTTTGGTGCGGTCCGCAATCGGTCTATCCTGCGTCACACCGTCGGCCGCCCCGCCAGTCAAGGTCGGGGCGATTTGACGGTCGGTATCCTCGTGTTTGCGGCCATTACCGCGCTAGTCCTCCAACTATTTGGTAGCCGCTGATCGTATCTATTCGACAAGTCGCCGCGGCCGCTCGTCGTCGCTTTGGATTGCTACTGTGCCATTATACGAATTTATAACAAGCGATCGCTTGACAGACTGGAGGGCGCGGTATCCAGTATCGTGGGCGAATGTTAGTGGCACTGGCGCGCACCGTTCGCACCGAGCGATAAATCCATCCTATTCGCCGTAACGGCTGAGACGCTTTAGATCAATAACCGTTATTCCGCCTCGCTCGATGCGAATGAGACCCGCTTTTTCGAGCGACTTAAGGCCTTTATTGGCAGCTTGGCGTGAGATGCCGGATAGTGCGCCAATCTCCTCCTGGGATATCTCAAGATGCATTTCCGGATCCGGATAGAATACAGGATTGAATAGCCAGGTAATATTGCGCGCGAGACGAGCCGTTGCGTCCAACATGCGGTCGTATTCGACCAGCGCAATGAATTGTCCGAGCCGCTCGTTGAGCTGCCTGACCAGGAAGCGGTTGAAAGCGACGCTATTCTCAAACAGCCACAGAAAAGTCGACCTATTCATCAGCGCCATTCGCGTATCGCGTAGCGCAACGAGATCGTACTGCCGGGCCTCGTCTTTCAGAATGGTTCCTTCGCCGAACCATCCTCCGGCCCTGATGCCGGCCAGAGATATCGCCTTCCCCGCCTTCGATACCGTGCTGAGCTTGACGAGACCGACTGCGACCCCGGTCCAGGCGTCGAGACGGTCGCCCCGGTGGCAGATATAGGCTCCCATCGGGAACGTCCGCTCGACAATGCCTTTCCTAGCTTGCTCGAACGCCTCCAAGTCTAATTCGCGAGACCAAAACGCGATGTCCTTGAGGTGCTCCGCTGAGATCATGCATCAAGCCCGCAACAGGGAAGGTCTCGGAACGCGCGGGGCGGGGCGCGCCCCTTTGCAATTGAGAACGATTAGTCGGCGGCGAGGGGCTCGGCGCCGTGCCTTTCCTTGATTTGCGTCACCGCCATCGCCGGAAGACCATGCCAGCCGACCCGCATGACTTCGCGCACGAGCGCGCCGACCGCGGGCGAATGCGGCCGTCCGCGCACGGTGCAGAGATTGACGGTGCGCCAGAAGTCCGGCTCGATGAGCGGCCTCGCGATGACCGCGGGATCGGTCACGGAGAATTCCGGCATGAAGCCGAATCCAAGTCCGCAGCGGATCATCGCCAGCACCCAATCATCGCGCTCGCTGCGATAAACGGTGCGGATTTCGACGCCTTGCTCGCGGAAAAACTGGCCGGCATAGCCGTTGAACTCGCATTTCGCGCGGTTCACATAGTTCATGCCGTGGAGATCTTTGACCCGGATGGCGTCCTTGGCGGCAAGCAGGTGATTGGGCGGAATCACCACCATCATCTGCTCACGGAATAGCGGCATCATGTGAATGCGTTCGTCGAGCGTGCGATCGGGCCGGCACAGAATCGCGACTTCGAGATCGCCGTCGAGCAGCATGGTTTCCAGTTCGGCGGCGCTGGCGTCGGTGATTTCGATCTCGATATCGTCGTACCTCGTCTGAACCGAGGTCAGAAGTTCGATGAGCTGGGTCGGAGCGACGGTGCACATGATGCCGAGCTTGAGCCTGACCTTCTTCAGCTTGGAAAGTTCCTGGGCGCGCCGTTTGGCGGCATGCGCCTCGTCATAGATTTGCTGAAGGTGAGGGCGCACCGTGCGCCCGAGGTCGGTCAAGTGGGTATTCGCGCGCTCGCGATGAAATAGCAGGCCGCCGAATTCTTCCTCCAGGAGCTTGATGGCGCGGGTGAGCGACGGCTGGGACACATTGCAGCTTTCGGCTGCCTTGGTGAAATTGAGCTGCTCCGCCACCGCCAGGAAGTAGCGGACTTGGTGCATTTCCATGGCGATCTCCTGCCGGCCTGCCGCGCATGCGGCTCCCGCGGCGCGCGTCCGGCGCGATCTCGTACCACGCGGCTCAGCTATCGCGGGAATATTGTAACCCCGAACGCGTCAGAGAAATATCGCAATCGCGTCGCCGGTCAGCAACGGGCGAGGCGTCCTGGCGCGTCGCGCGTTGCCCTTCCGGAGGGGCCTTACAAAGGGGGCGTCGCCCATTTCGTCGACGTGGCTTGCCGTCGTCGTTGAGCAAGCTCACCTTGATGTCGGACTGCCCCGACCGGCGGCTTTTCCGGCAGTCGCCCCTTTGCCGATCAGCGCTTTCCCTTTGCTACGCTGCGATTCGCCTAGCATCTTCTTGGGCACGGGCAGCGTCTTGGTCGAGCCGAAAGCCTTCGTCCCGCGGGAAGCCTTCGTCCGCAGTAGAGTCGCCCAAATGCGTTTGCCCATGTGACCCCTCCCGTGCGCTGCATCCTGAGCCGGCGGCTTATTGCAAACCGCCGAGGCTTGCGCCGCAGGATGCGGCGCGAGGGGTGCGACCATAGGCTCCGCTCGCGTTCGGACTTGTGAGCTCCCTCACATAGTGTGTAAAAACGAGCGGGCGAGAATGTGCGGCGGCGGCGCGGGACGATCATTGCCGGGCAAGTGCTCAGACGGCCGCCGGATACACGGAAACGTGCGAATCTCAGACGGGGCGGAAAGACCGGTTCGCTGAGCGGCGTCCGAACCAGAAACGACGGCATAAGTTCTGCCGGAACCCGAAACACGTCCAAAGCGAGAGTGCCATGCCGCGATTTGCAGCGATCTTATTTGTCGGCGTCCTCGTCTTGCTCGCGGGATCGCATCCCGCCGCGCCGCAATCCCGTCAGAGCTGCTATCCTTATTGCTCCTACACCCACTATTACGGGCCTTACGATTACCGCTATGCCCGCCGGGGACTGTATTGCTATCCGGTATGCCGGCCGGACGGGACCTGCGTGCCTAATCCGGTCTGCGTGTCGCAGGCGCCGAGGGGCACGATCACGGTACGCAGTCTTGCTGGGTCGGTGACGACGAACCCGACGACCGTCGAGTATTACGACCGGTCGGTGGTGGCCGTTCCGCGACAGCCGCGCCGCCGTCGTTCGCGGGCAAACCGCTGATCGAGCGGATCACGCCGGCTTGTCGGCGACCATCATGTAGTTGACGTCGGAATCGTCGGACAGCCGCCAGCGGTCGGCGAACGGCACATAAACCACGCCGGTCTCGCCGATCACACGCAGCCCGGCCTCCTCGAGCGTCGTCTCCAATTCGGCCGGCGTGATGAACTTGTCCCATTGATGGGTGCCGATCGGCAGCCAGCGCAGGATATATTCGGCCCCTACGATCGCGAGCGCGAAGCTCTTGATGGTGCGATTGAGCGTGGCGGCGACCATCAGGCCGCCCGGCTTCACCATGTCGGCGCACTTGCGCACGAACAGATCGACATCGGCGACGTGTTCCACCACTTCCATGGCGAGCACCACGTCAAAGCGTTCGCCCGCGTCGCCCAAGGCCTCCGCCGTCGTGGCGCGGTAATCGATGGCAAGGCCGCTCTGCGCGGCGTGCAGCTTCGCCACCTCGATATTGGTCGTGGACGGATCGGCGCCGAGCACCGCGGCCCCCAGCCGGGCGAGCGGCTCGGACAGAATGCCGCCGCCGCAGCCGATATCGAGCATGCGCAGGCCCGTCAGGCAGCCGACCCGCTTCGCGTCGCGGCCGAACTGCTGGCACGTCGCGTCGCGTATATAGGCGAGCCGGACCGGGTTGAGCTTGTGTAGCGCCGCCATCTTGCCGCGCGTGTCCCACCAGGTGGCGGCCAGCGCAGAAAAGCGCGCGACCTCGGCTGCATCAACGGTGGGTGAATGGTTCAGATCGCTGTTCATCCACGCCTCCGCGCCTGCTTCGGCGGTCTTATCTTCAATCTGCTTCGGACGTGTTGCTGGCAATCCAGCCGAGAATGATGACGAACAAAGCTACATACGGGAAGGCGCCAATCAGCGTGTCGCTGGCCGAATGGGAATGCCTGTCCACCGCGATCCCTGCCCAAACTGATAGGGCCACCGTGCCAAGAGTCAATGACCAGCCGATTACGGAGACCGGTCGGTAAAACCAGCCAAAACGCTTGAACCAGTTTTGGCGCATGGCGTCGCTCCGTTCATGCCTGATCCGGGGCTTCTGCGTCGCTTCGGGCGGAAAAAGGCGGACGCTGCCCGCCTCAAGCCTGCACTTCCGGGGAAGACGGTCCGGGCCGCCCGTCCGCAGTTGCCTTCGTGACTCCACGCCGGTTATGTATTACGCGCTCTCGCCAAGCGTCCTCGCGCGGCGTTCGCCGCAACGCAAGCTTTCCGTGTCCTGACTAACCGCTTCAGGAGCAGCATCAGCCGCCCATGGCTCGCCTTGTGATGAAATTCGGCGGATCCTCGGTCGCCGATATCGACCACATCCGCAATGTGGCGCGCCACGTCAAGCGCGAGGTCGATGCCGGTAATGAGATCGCCGTCGTCATCTCGGCCATGGCCGAAGCGACCAATACGCTCGTTGATCTGTGCCGGTCCGCGGCCCCGTTGCATGACCGCCGCGAATACGACGCCGTGGTCGCCTCCGGCGAGCAGGTGACCTCCGGCCTGCTGGCGATCGCGCTGCAGGACCTGGGGATCGCGGCCCGCTCCTGGCAAGGCTGGCAGCTGCCGATCAAGACCACCGATGCGCACGGCTCGGCGCGCATTCTCGATATCGACGCCGAGCCCCTGATCCGCGGCTTCGCCGCCAGGGAAGTCGCCGTGGTCGCCGGTTTCCAGGGCGTGCATACGGGCAGCGGACGCATCACCACGCTCGGGCGGGGCGGGTCGGACACCTCCGCTGTCGCCGTCGCCGCGGCGATCCGCGCCGAGCGCTGCGATATCTACACCGACGTGGACGGGGTCCATACCGCCGATCCGCGCGTGGTCGCCAAGGCGCGTCGACTGGATAAGATCGCCTTCGAGGAAATGCTGGAAATGGCCTCCCTCGGGGCCAAGATCATGCAGGTGCGCTCAATCGAGCTCGGAATGGTGCACAATGTGCGGATTTTCGTGCGTTCGAGCTTCGACAAGCCAGACGAGATCGACCCGCGGCGTGCGCCTCCCGGCACCCTGATTTGTGACGAGAGCGAGATCATGGAACAAGAGGTCGTCACCGGCATCGCCTTTTCCAAGGACGAGGCGCAAATCTCCATCCGCAGCGTGGAGGATAAGCCGGGGATCGCCGCGGCGATTTTCGGGCCGCTCGCGGAGGCCAACATCAATGTCGACATGATCGTGCAGAACGTATCCGCCGACGGCAAGACCACCGACCTGACCTTCACGGTCGCCGCCGCGGATTTCGAGCGCGCTCAGGACACCATCGCCAAAGCGAGGCCCGAAATAGGCTATAAGCGGCTCGATAGCGCCAGCGATGTGGCCAAAATATCCGTTATCGGCATTGGCATGCGGAGCCATGCCGGGGTTGCAGCACGGGCGTTTCGCGCGCTGGCCGATCGGGGGATCAACATTCGCGCCATCACCACGTCAGAGATCAAGTTTTCTCTATTGATCGACGCCGCCTTTACCGAGCTTGCGGTCCGCACCCTGCATTCGCTTTATGGCCTGGACAAGAGTTGACGGTCATCTTGGCCAGGAGGGTCGAAATTGCGGTGCAGCATCGCCCTTTTGCTTGCCGCCCGCACATCCCATTGGTTATAGGCTGTGAGAATCGACGCGCGGTCCCGCCCGAGCGCGATTTCCCTTGAACCGAGCCGGGTGTCTCCGGCCTAATGTTGCGGCCCGAAGGACCCACGCGATGCGCGGTGCGCTGGGCGGTCCGCGCGTGCTGTTGCGTCGGCTTCGCGAAGTTGTAGCGGAGCCGGCCAGCGCGCAGGAACGCCTCGACAGGATCGTTGTGCTGATCGCCGCGAACATGGTCGCGGAGGTGTGCTCGGTTTACGTCTTGCGCGTCGACGGCACGCTCGAGCTTTACGCCACCGAAGGGCTGAACCGCCAGGCCGTGCACCTCACCGTGATGCGCGTCGACGAAGGCTTGGTGGGCCTGGTCGCAAGCGAAGCAAGCCCGATCAATCTGTCGGACGCCCAGGCGCACCCAGCCTTCTCTTATCGGCCGGAGACGGGCGAAGAAATCTATCATTCCTTCCTCGGCGTGCCGATCCTGCGGGCCGGCAACACGCTCGGCGTGCTGGTGGTGCAGAACCGCGCGCGGCGCACCTATTCCGAGGAGGAGGTCGAAGCGCTGCAGACGACGGCGATGGTGCTCGCCGAGATGATCGCATCCGGCGAACTCCTGACGATCGCCCAGCCGGGCGCCGAGCCCGCCGTCCGCCGGCCGGTCCACGTCACCGGCGCCGCCCTCACCGATTCGATCGCGCTCGGCCATGTCGTTCTGCACGAGCCGCGCGTGGTGATCACCAATTTCATCGCCGACGATGTGCAGAAAGAGCTGCGCCGGTTGCGCGCCGCGGTGCAGACGCTCCGCGCCGAACTCGACCTGATGCTGGAGAGCGGCGAGGTCGCCGAAGGGGGCGAGCATCGCGACGTGCTCGAAGCTTATCGCATGTTCGCCCACGACCGCGGCTGGGTGCATAAGCTCGAAGAGGCGGTGCTCACCGGCCTCACTGCGGAAGCGGCGGTCGAACGCGTGCAGTCCGACACCCGCGCCCGCATGCTGCGCCAGACCGATCCCTATTTGCGCGAAAGGCTGCACGATTTCGACGACCTCGCCCACCGCCTACAGCGCCAGCTGCTCGGCTACGACCACGCCCCGGCGCGCGACAAGCTGCCGGAGCACGCGATCATCGTTGCGCGCTCGATGGGGCCGGCCGCGCTGCTCGATTATGACCGCAACCGGCTGCGCGGCCTCGTGCTGGAGGAGGGCGGCCCCAACTCGCATGTCACCATCGTCGCCCGTGCGCTCGGGATCGCCGGAGTCGGCGAAGTGCCCAACGCGACCGGGCTGGTCGATCCCGGCGACGCCATCATCGTCGACGGGGCCGCCGGCGACGTCCATATCCGGCCGTCCCCGGACATGGAGGCCGCTTATGTCGAGCGGGTGCGGCTGCGCGCGCGGCGGCAGCTGCAATACCTCAGCCTGCGCGACCGGCCTTGCATCACCAAGGACGGCCAGCCGATCACGCTCATGATCAACGCCGGGCTGATGGTCGATCTGCCGCATCTGGCGGAGGCCGGCGCGGCGGGGGTCGGCCTGTTCCGCACCGAGCTGCAGTTCATGGTGGCTGCCCAGTTCCCGCGCACGAGCGAACAGCTTTCGCTCTATCGCAGCGTGCTCGATGCGGCGGGCGGCAAGCCGGTGATTTTTCGCACGCTCGACATTGGCGGCGACAAGGTGCTTCCCTATATGCGTAATCTGGAGGAGGAGAATCCTGCGCTGGGCTGGCGCGCGATCCGGCTCGGCCTCGACCGCCCCGGCCTCCTGCGCAGCCAAGTCCGCGCCATGTTGCGGGCCGCGGCGGGACGTGAACTGCGCATCATGTTTCCGCTGGTCGCAGCAGTGCAGGAGTTCGACGAAGCAAAGTCGCTGGTCGAACGCGAGCTCACCCATCTGCGCCGCCACGGTCATCGGCTGCCCGACCGCGTTGAGATCGGCAGCATGGTGGAGGTGCCGTCGCTGCTCTATCAGCTCGATGAATTGCTCGAAAGGGTCGATTTCCTGTCGGTCGGGTCGAACGACCTGATCCAGTTTCTCTATGCGGCCGACCGCAGCAATACGCGCGTCGCCAGCCGCTTTGATCCGTTGTCGGTCCCGGTGCTGCGGGCGCTGAAAATGATCGCCGACAAAGCGCACGCGCACGGCAAGCCGCTGACGCTGTGCGGGGAGATCGCCTCCAAACCGCTCGGCGCACTGGCGCTGATCGGCATCGGGTATCGCTCGCTGTCGCTTCTGCCGTCAGCGGTGGGGCTGGTCAAAGCGATGCTGCTCGAACTAGACGCCGCCAAGGCCGAGCGCCTGATCGTACCGTTGATCAAGCGTCCGCATGGCGGCGCCTCGATCCGCGCCAAGCTGACGGCCTTCGCCGAATCGGAAGGTTTACCCCTGTAAGTCCTATGTTGCCGCAAACGAAACTAGATGCACTGGTCGCGCGACACGCGGCCGTAGAGACGGACCTCTCGGGGAAGCTCGCGCCCGAGGCCTTTGTGCGGTTGTCGCGCGAGCTCGCCGAACTCACGCCCATCATCGACAAGATCAGGCGTTATCGCGACGTGGCCGCGGAAATCGCCGATCTCCAGTCGATCATCGACGACGCGACTGCCGACGCCGAGATGCGCGCCATCGCGCTCGATGAGAAGGCGGCGGCCGAGGAAAAGCGCACCGCGCTGGAAAATGATCTCCGGCTCGCCCTCGTTCCCAAGGACGCGATGGACGAGCGCAATGTGATTCTCGAAATCCGTGCCGGAACCGGTGGGGACGAGGCGGCTCTTTTCGCCGGCGATCTGTTCCGCATGTATGAGCGTTTCGCCGCCAAGCAGGGATGGAAGACCGAGATCGTCTCCGCAAGCGAAGGCACAATGGGCGGCTACAAGGAAATCGTCGCCGAGATCCGCGGCCGCGGCGCCTTCGCGCGGTTGAAGTTCGAGTTGGGGGTCCATCGCGTGCAGCGGGTGCCCGACACGGAAGGCTCCGGGCGCATTCATACCTCGACGGCGACGGTCGCCGTGCTGCCCGAGGTGCAAGATGTCGACGTCGCGCTCGACGAAACCGATCTGCGGATCGACACCATGCGCGCGGGCGGCGCCGGCGGGCAGCATGTCAACAAGACGGAATCCGCGGTCCGGATCACGCATATCCCCTCGGGGATTGTCGTCGTCGTGCAGGACGAGCGCTCGCAGCACCGCAATCGCGCCAAGGCGCTCGGTATTCTGCGCGCCAAGCTTTTCGACGCGGAACGGCAGAAACGCGACGCCGAGCGCGCCGCTCAACGGCGGGGTCAGGTCGGCACTGGCGATCGCTCGGAACGCATCCGCACCTATAATTTCCCGCAAGGACGGGTGAGCGATCATCGCATCAATCTGACGCTCTACAAGCTGCCGCAGGTGATGGAAGGGGAGGCGCTGGGCGAGTTCGTGGATGCGCTGGTGATGGAGTACAATGCGGAGCTACTTGCGGCACAAGAGCGGTGAAGGCTCGGCGGCGAGCTCGCACCGCCGCGACGTGACGACGGTCGCCGCGCTGCGCCGCGATCTCGCGCAGGCGTTCCGTGCCGCCGGGCTCGATGCGCCCGCGCTTGATGCGCGTTTGCTGATCGCTCATGCGCTCGGGCTCGATCATACCGGGCTTGCCGGCGCTGCCGACCGCCGGCTTACGCCTGCCGAAATCGCACGCATTGCGGCGCTCGCCGCGCGGCGTCTCGCTCGTGAGCCGATCGCGCGCATTCTCGGGACGAAAGAGTTCTGGGGGCTCCCGCTTGCGGTCACGCCGTCCGTTCTTGTTCCGCGCCCAGAGAGTGAAACCATCGTCGAGGCGGCGCTCGCGGCCCTCGGCGATCACGCGGCGCGCATGCGCCTGTTGCGCATCGCCGATCTCGGCACCGGCTCGGGCGCGCTCCTGCTCGCGCTCTTGAGCGAGCTGCCGCATGCTTATGGCGTCGGCACAGACCGCGATCCATCGGCGCTTGCAACGGCGCGCGACAACGCCGAACGGCTTGGCCTCGGCGGGCGGGCCGGATTTGTCGCGGGCGACTTCGGGACGGCGCTCGCGGGCAGCTTCGATCTGGTGATCGCCAATCCGCCATATGTGCGCACCAAGGACATTGAACGCCTTGCGCCCGAGGTGCGCGACTTCGATCCCCGTTGCGCGCTTGATGGCGGGCCTGATGGGCTCACAGCGTATCGCGCAATCGCCGCGGATATCCGTCGCCTCTTGGCGTCCCACGCGCCACTGGTGGTTGAAGCAGGCGAGGGACAAGCGCACGCCATCGCCAGCCTGCTCCAACGCGTTGGACTTACCGTCGAAGCGGTCGCGCGCGATCTTACTAGAACCGCCCGCGCCGTCGTCGCGCGGCGGCTGAATTAGTCGGTAATGACCGGATGATTTCAGGGTCGGCGCCGGCAAAAAAAGTGCTTGATTATCCGAAAAGAGCGACTAGGTTCCGCTCACGGAATCGACCTGAGCGATGGGGGGTTGAACGCCGCGGACTGAGCCTCGAATAACGCTTGGCGGGGCTGGGCGGCAAAGGTAGTTACCAACGTAGTTCAGTATCGGTTGGTATACGCCACTCAGGATCGAGATGCTTCATCGGCTTGAACGTACGTTCCCGCTTTATGGGTCGGGAGCGACGCGCAGCACGAAAGGTTGGCAGCGCCAGGGCATTGCTGCATGCGATAGCTAAATGCGAGTTGGGGCGGACGTCGACGCGGTTATGCGCGGCCTCCGCAGTTGTTTGGCTGCGCTTTGCGCGGCGGTGACGCGCCGTCGCGGATGATGCGCGCGTGTTCGCGCGCCGATGACAGGTTCCTGAGCAAGGGGCGGATCAACTGCCCTCAATGAGAGGTGGCTGAAAGCCAGAACGATGAGAAACGGTCAGAACAAGCGTATGCGCGGGCGTAACCGCAAAAGCCACAATCCGCTGACGCGGGTCTACGAGTTCAACGGACCGGATGTGAAAATCCGCGGAACCGCGTCGCACATCGCCGAAAAATACATGCAGCTCGCCCGCGACGCGCAGGCCTCCGGCGACCCCGTGGCGGCGGAGAACTATTTCCAGCACGCCGAGCATTATCTCCGCGTGATCGCTGCGGCCCAGGAGCAGTTCCGGCCGAACCAGCCCTTCTTCCGGGCAGACGGCGGAACGGCGGATCCGCGCGAGGATATGTACGAAGAGGGCGAGGAAGATATCGGCACGCCGATCACGGGAGATGGCGAGCAGCCCGCATTTGGCACGCGCGATCCGCAGCCGATCCTGCCGCGCGACGCCCAATTCTATCCGCAGCGCGAACAGAACCACGGGCCGCAGCGCGAACAGAACCACGGGCGCCAACCCTCGACGGGTTCGCCGTCGCCCAATGGACAGGACGACGCCATCGACCAGCTGCCTTCCTTCGTCACCGGCGCTACGCCGGCGCCGCAACAGACGCAGGGTTACAATCCGAATGGCGGCTTTGACGGGCAGCAGGGCTCAGGCGGCGACCGCTTCCCGCTGCATCGCCGGCGGCGACGGCATCGCGGCCCACGCAGCGACGTCGCGCAGGCCGGATCAGGGGCTGCAAACGACGACGATGCGGCTCCCCAGCCCGGTTCCGGTCCGAACAGCGATTGATCATCGCACAAACTTGCGAGCGCCCGGAGCCCTTCCGGGCGGATAGAGCATTTTCCGGCGAAGTGGGAACCGGTTCGCCGCAGAAAATGCGACCATTAAAAGATAACTAGTGCGAATTCCGATTCCATTCGAACGGACTTCACTCTAGCGGCCAAAGCGTCGGCTTCGGCCGCGATTGAGGCGCGCGCGAGGCCGTGATTAGGCCGTGCCCGATTGCGCAGGCTGGCGGCGGAAGCGCAGTAGCCTAAACAGGAGCAGCGAGCGCGGCGTCACCTCGTATTCGTCGCCGAACTTAAAGCGCCCGGCGTCTTCCTCGTCCTCGGCTTCGCTCAGATTGGTGTCGATCAGCCGCATCCAGCCGCGGCCGGCGGCGACTTGCGGCAGCATAAATCGCACGAGGTTATCGGCGGCGTTGACGATCAGCAGCATCGTCGTGTCGCTGCCGCGCTTGCGGATGCCGGTCGCCTGCGCGCGGCCGTCGAGCAGCGCGCCCATGCATTTGGCGAACGGGTCGCTCCACTGCTCGGCGCTCATTTCCGAGCCGGACGGTTCGATCCAGGTCAAGTCGCGAACCCCGATCTCCTCGTTCCATTCGCCGGTGAAGAAGCGGGTGCGCCGGAGCACAGCATGGTTGCTGCGGAGCTCGGCCAGCCGGGCGACGAAGGCGCGCAGTTCCTCGCCTTCAGCGCCGAAATTCCAATCGACCCAGCTGGTCTCATTGTCCTGGCAATAGGCATTGTTGTTGCCGCGCTGGGTCCGGCCGAACTCGTCGCCGGCGGTAAGCATCGGCGTTCCTTGGCTCAACAAAAGCGTGCCCAGCAAGTTCTTCTTCTGCCGTCGGCGCAAGGCACGGATATCGGGGTCGTCGGTCGGCCCTTCAGCGCCATGATTCCAGCTATGATTGGAGTCGCTGCCGTCGCGATTTTCCTCGCCATTCGCCTCGTTGTGCTTGTCGTTGTAGCTGACGACGTCGTGGAGCGTGAAGCCGTCATGGGCGGTGACGAAATTCACGCTCGCCCACGGTTTACGGCCACGCCGGTTGAAGACGTCGCCCGAGGCCGTGAGGCGCTTTCCGAAATCCGCCATCTGGCCTTCGTCACCTTTCCAGAACCGCCGCATCGTATCGCGGTACTTGTCGTTCCACTCCGCCCAGCCGGGCGGAAAGCCGCCGACCTGATAGCCGCCGGGCCCGCAATCCCAGGGCTCGGCGATCAGCTTGATCGAGGACAGCACCGGATCTTGGCGGCAGGAGTCGAGGAAGCCGCCGCCTTCATCGAAGCCGTAGGGCTCGCGCCCGAGAATGGTGCCGAGATCGAACCGGAATCCGTCGACGCGCATTTCCTCGACCCAGTAGCGGAGGCTGTCGGTCACCATTTGAAGGACGCGCTGATGCGACAGATTGAAGGTGTTGCCGGTCCCGGTGTCGTTGATGTAGTAGCGCCGCTGGTCGGGCAGCAGCCGGTAATAGGAGGCGTTGTCGATGCCTTTGAAGGAAAGCGTCGGCCCGCGTTCATTGCCCTCCGCCGTGTGGTTATAGACGACGTCGAGAATGACCTCGATCCCGGCGTCGTGCAGGCGCGCCACCATCTCCTTGAACTCGGAGAAGGCGAAGTCGGGCACGCTTGCATAGCGGCGCTCCGGCGCGAAGAAGCTGATCGTATTGTAGCCCCAGTAATTGACCAGGCTCTTATCGAGCAAATAGGGGTCATCGACGAATGTATGAATCGGCAGAAGCTCGACTGCGGTGATTCCGAGCCGGCGCAGATAGTCGACGACACTGGGGTGGCCGAGCCCGCGAAACGTGCCGCGCTCCGGCTCCGGCACGTCTGGATGCAGCTTGGTGTACCCACGCGCATGGAGCTCGTAGACGATCGTACGGTCCCATGGCACGTTCGGCGTACGGACCCGCCCCCAGGTGAAGGCAGAATCGACCACCCGGCATTTGAGCATCAAAGGCGCCGAGTCGCGATCGTCGAAGGTGCGATCATCTAAGCTCTCGAGCTTATAGCCGAACAGTTCAGGTCCAAAACGAAGCTTGCCGACGACAGCCTTGGCGTAGGGGTCGAGCACCAGCTTGTTGGGATTGTAGCGGTGGCCGTTCTCTGGCTCGTACGGGCCATGCACCCGATAGCCGTAGATGGTGCCAGGTCGGGCGTCGGGAAGGAAGCCGTGCCAGACCTCGTCGGTGTATTCGGGCAGCTCGATGCGCTCGATCTCCTTCTCGCCCTGATCGTCGAACAGGCACAGCTCGACCTTGGTCGCAGTGGCGGAGAAAAGGGCGAAGTTCACACCAAGCCCGGTCCAGGTCGCGCCTAAAGGGAAGGGCGATCCCTCCCGAATGCGTGGCCTCGTCGTTTCACGGCTCTGCCCCTCCGCGTCCGCGTCCGCGTCCGGCGGAACGAGTCTCACTTGCTCCATCATGGAAAGCCCCTCAGGCCCTAAAAGTCGGTGAATTGCTCAAACTACGTTCAATACCAAACCAAAAACAAAGTTCCAATTGTGCAAGTGCAGCAAAAACCTAAAACCTTGCCGCGGCACCTTTCATTCATTGGAGCGTTGTATTGCGACCGGCGCGTTGCCGGCTGGAGACGGTTTTATGTCAGACAATGAAAGAAGCCGGGGTCAGATGCGGGTTTCGGCAGCCGACCTTCCGTCTCTTTCCGGGCTCCTCACTCTGGCGGTCGCCGTGGTTACGGTCGCAGCGCTGTACCTCGCGCACGACGTACTCGTGCCGATCACGCTTGCGGTACTGCTGAGTTTCGTACTCGCGCCGTTTGTGCGGATGCTGCGTTGGGCGGGGCTGCCGCGTCCGCCTGCTGCCTTTATTGCGGTGCTGCTGGCCCTGGCGGTGATTCTGGCGGTCGGCGGCGTCATCGGCGCCCAGATCGCAAGCTTTGCCGACGACCTGCCACGTTATGAAGCGACCATTCGTGAGAAGGTAGATACGGTCCGCCAAGTCACGATCGGCCGCATAACCCGGTTTTTGGCGCGCATCGATGATTTGCGCAAGGGCGACACGGGCGCTGCTGCGCCGCCGCAGGCTCGCGCTCACGCGGGACCAAACCAATCGCCGGAGGCGACTACTCCGGCGGAACCCGACGAAAGTGCAGCAAGCGCCGCCGAAAGCGCTACGTCGTCCAAGACGTCTTCGGTGGGGATGCTGGAGAGATTTCTCTCGCCAGTTCTCAGTCCGATCGCCACCCTCGGCATCGTGCTGGTGATCGCGCTCTTTATCCTCGTGCAGCAGGATGATCTGCGCGACCGGTTCATCCGCCTGGTCGGTGCGCGCGATTTGCATCGCACAACGGTGGCTTTGGACGAGGCGGTCAGGCGGCTGAGCAAGTATTTCCTGGCCCAGGTTGCCCTCAATTCCGCCTTCGGCGTGGTCATTGCGGTTGGTCTCTATTTCATCGGCCTGCCGAGTCCCGTTCTATGGGGGGTGGTCGCCGGGCTATGCCGCTTCATTCCCTATATCGGCGCGTGGATTGCCGCTGCGCTGCCGCTGATCCTCGCGGCCGCCGTCGATCCGAGTTGGTCGATGGCCGCCTGGACGCTTGGTCTTTTCGTGATCGCCGAGCCGATCATGGGACAATTCATTGAGCCGCTCGTCTATGGGCGCTCGACCGGGCTCACCCCGGTGTCCGTGGTTGTCGCCACAATCTTCTGGACGTGGCTGTGGGGTCCGATTGGGCTAATCCTCGCCACGCCGCTTACACTTTGCTTGGTCGTCCTCGGACGGCACGTCGATCGGCTGGAATTCCTCGACGTGCTACTGGGTGACCGCCCGGCGCTCAGTCCGATCGAGAGCTTCTATCAACGCATGCTCGCCGGCGATCCCGACGAAGTGCAAGACCAAGCCGAGCTGCTGCTGCGGACGCGGGCGCTCTCGGCCTATTACGACGATATAGCACTGAGAGGTCTCAAGCTTGCGGCGGAGGACGCGGCACGTGAAGCGATCAGTATGAACTCAGCTCCTGAGCATCCGCAATTCGGTGCAAGAGCTGGTCGATGAACTGGACGAGCACGACGATGTTCAGCCCACCGACGTTGAACCGGCGGCGCAGCCGCTCTCTCCGGCCCCGACAGACGCGCCGAACGAAACGTCGCCGCCGGAAGGCCATGCGATGGAGAGCGGACGCAGCATGGGAGCAGTCCTGTGTGCGGCCGGAGCTAGCCCGCTCGACGAGGCGGCCAGCGCGATGCTGGCGCAGTTGCTGGTCAAGCATGGCCTCCAGGCGCGGCGGCTTGTCGCCGATCGTTCGTCCCGCGCGGCCATTGCATCGCTCGAACCCGGCGACGTCGCGGTTGTGTGCATTTCCGCCCTGGAAACGAGCCGTAGCCACGCGCGGCTCCGGCTCTTGGTCCGGCGCTTGCGCCGGCGTCTCCCTGACGCTCAGATCATGATCGGCCTGTGGACGCAAAACGAAAACGGCGCGAACGCTGCGGACATGGTGGGTGAGGTTGGGGCGGACCGCTGCGTCGTCTCGTTCGCGCAGGCCGTGCGGGCCTGCCTCGACGCAGCCTGGTCGGCGGCGGATTCAGCGGAGGACAAAGCCGTGCGGGCGGAGCCAGGACAGGGGGCAGTCACAAAGCCGCTTCATGCCAAGGCGGCTGGCGCAAGCGCCGGGTAGCGCTGCGCTTTTCTCGTCTCGGCGTCGAAATGCGGCGATTGGGACGAGGCCGGCGCGGTGTCGCCGGCGCAGCGTTCAATTGAGTTTTGTCTGCAACTCACGGATGCCGTCGGCAATTACCGTGTCGGCGACTTTGCCCTTCACCGTGTTGCCGAGGATCTTCTCAGCGGCGGCGACGGCCGCTTCGGCGGCGGCGCCGCGCACATCGGCGAGCGCCTGCGCCTCGGCCTGGGCGATCTTATTCTCGGCCATCTTGGTTCGGCGGGCGACGAATTCCTCCACCTTGGCCCTCGCTTCGGCCTGCAGCCTTTCGCCCTCGGCCTCCGCGCTGCGGATAAGAGCGAGCGCCTCCTGCTCCGCCTCGTGCTGGCGCAGCTTGTACTCGGTAAGCACCGCTTGCGCCTCCGCCCGCAGGCGGCGCGCCTCATCAAGCTCAGCCTGGACGCGGGCGCGTCGGTCGTCGAGCGCGCCGAGCACGGACCGATGCGCGCCGAGCCGCGCCAACGCGAGCAGGAACAGGATGAAGGCCACCGCAACCCAGAATTCGGCCTCGTAAACCATCGACAACTCTTTCAGCGATTCCGCGTCTCGTTGCTTAGCACCTCGTCGACTGCCGATTTCACGGCGCGGTCGGAGGGCGACTTTCCAATCAGGCGGGCGACAATCGCGCCCGCCGTATCGACGGCGATGCCGCGGACATTGGCCATCGCCGCCGCCTTGCTGGCGGCGATCGTCTTATCGGATTCGGCGAGACGCTGATTGAGATCGTGCTCGACCGACTTGCGATGCGCCTCGCTTTCCGCCGCGAGCCGTTCGCGGGTTGCCATCGCCAGCGTATGCGCGCGCGCGTGGGCGTCGGCGACCGCCTTTTCGTGCGCCGCGACCGCCGCATCGGCTTCGCCTTTCATGCGCGCCGCCTCGGCGAAGTCCGCCTCAATCTTGGCGCGCCGGCTGGTGAGGATCAACTCCATCCGCGGCAGTGCGAAGCGGGCGACGAGCACATAAAGGACGATGAAGCAGACGGCCAACCACAGCAATTGCGAGGCGAAGGTGTCCGCCTTGAAGGGCGGAAATCCGCCGCCATGTTGCGCAGGAGTTGCCTCAGTCGTGGCGTGAGTTGGCTGGGCCATCGCCCACTCCTCATCTCTATCAGATGCTCACCCTATCAGCTTCACTTACCCGCTCGCTTACACCGCGAACAGAAGCAGGAGCGCAACGAGCAGCGAAAAGATGCCCAGCGCCTCGGTGATGGCGAAACCGAAAATCAAGTTGCCGAACTGTCCTTGCGCCGCCGACGGATTGCGTAGCGCGGCCGCCAGATAGCTGCCGAAAATCGTGCCGACGCCGAGCGCGGCGCCGCCCATGCCGATGCAAGCAATGCCGGCGCCGATATACTTGGCGGCGATCGGATCCATGAGAAATCTCCTTTTCGTGCTGGATGGGGAATTAATGGCCCGGATGCAGGGCGTCGTTGAGATAGATGCAGGTGAGGAGCGTGAACACATAGGCCTGCAGAAAAGCGACCAGTAGTTCGAGCGCGGTGAGCGCGATCACCATGATGAGCGGCAGCGAAGCGCCCGCCCAGCCGATCAGTCCGAGTGAACCGAGTCCGGCCACGAAGCCGGCGAACACCTTCAAGGTGATGTGGCCGGCAAGCATGTTGGCGAACAGCCGGACGCTGTGCGAAATCGGCCGCGACATGAACGACACGACCTCGATCAGCGCGACGAAGGGCAGGATGTAGACAGGGATGCCATGCGGCACGAATAACCGAAGGAAACCGAGCCCGTGCTTCCAAAAGCCGTAGATCAATACCGTGAAGAACACGATCAAGGCGAGCGTGGACGTGACGATGACCTGGCTTGTGACGGTGAACGCAAAAGGAATGAGCCCGACGACATTTGCAATCACGGTGAACATGAACAATGAAAACACCAGCGGAAAGAAGCGCAGCCCTCCTTCTCCGGCGGTACTGCGTATCATGCCCGCGACAAACTCGTAGCAAACCTCCGCCATCGATTGAAGGCGGTCAGGGACGAGTTTGCGGCCGGCGGTGGCGCCCAGCATCAGCAATGCCGTAATGCCGACAATCACCATCATGAATAGCGCGGAATTGGTGAGGTAAAGCTCGGTGCTGCCGATTTTCCCAAGCGGGACAAGGTTTACGATCTCAAATTGATGGATCGGATCGGCCATAACCTCGCGGGCCCCTTTCTTCTTGCGGCCGGCGCGTCGCCCAGCCGTCACGCCCCGCGGTCGCCGGCCCCCCGGCTAGGCCATACACCGGCCGACCGCATTACATTAAGCACGCCGGCGATAAAGCCGACCAATACAAAAACAATCAGCCCCCAGGGCGATATTCCCAGCCAGTAGTCGAGCGCCCACCCGATCAGTGCGCCGACGATCACGCCTCCGACCAGTTCGGAGGAGAGATGAAACCCGCGGGCAAAACCCGACGGGTTTGTCGTCGATTGCGCGCCCGGAGCGGCGTCGGACGATCGACCGCCCCGTTGACTGTCAAGCTGTTCGCCGAGACGCCTAAGCCTCGCGGAGAGGGCGGCTTCCTCGGTCGGTCGGTCGTCTTGGTCGCGCGCGTTATCGGCCATGACGCCTCCCCGCGCGTTGATGACCTTGCTTCGACGGCCGGCCCCCGTTTAAGCCGCGCGGACCATACTGACGGGGGAAATGCAAGTCAAGAATTCGGGACCGCGTTGGCGACCATATTCGGCGAGATTCTGGCCACCGTTTTTCCTAATGCGCAAGCGCGGTTGCCGCTGGGGTTGCGCCTCATTTTGCCACGCAAATTGCCGGGGCCGGTGGGTTGCGGCAATATGGGCAAGGAACCGAGGAAGAACCGGGAACGGCGCATGGTCCGAAGCTTTCTTATGCTTGGCTTGCTGCTCGCCGCGGCAGGCTTGGCGCGTGCCCAGTCGCCGGCGCTGGACGTGCCGCCCGGGAGCGACGATCCGAGGTTCAGCTATCATCGCAGCGAGGACGGTTTTGTCCGGCTCGATCGGCGGACGGGGCAGGTGTCCCGTTGCGCGCGGCGGACGAGCGGCTGGTCATGCCTCGCCGTGCCCGATGACCGCGCCGCATTAGAGGCCGAGATCGGGCGGCTGCAATCGGAGAATGCCGCCCTCAAGCAAGCTTTGCTCGATCGCGGGCTGCCGTTGCCGGGCGCGGCGAAGCCGGGAGCTCCGTCAGCCGGCGCGCCGCAGGACGAAAAGCCGTCTGGCGAGGCGGAGGCAGACCGCGTGATGAGCCTGGTCGAGCGGATTTGGCGCCGGCTGATCGAGATGATGGCGAACCTGCAACGCGATCTCAACAAGACATGATCGCCATCGGTCGAGCGGGCAGGTGAACGCGATGGCGGGACGACTGACATCGATACGACAGACGCCGGTCGCCGTCGTCGCCACCGCGGCGCTGAGCGTGGACACGAACGGCCCGGGTCTCGTCGATATCACCCAGGAGGCGCAGCGCTTCGTGACCGGGGCGGACGCAGGCGAGGGAACGCTGCTCCTCTTCATCCGGCACACCTCGGCCTCGCTGATCATTCAGGAGAACGCCGATCCCAATGTGCAGACCGATCTCGTCACCGCGCTCGACCGGCTCGCGCCGGTCGACGCAGGTTGGGTGCACGACGTGGAAGGACCGGACGACATGCCGGCCCATGTGAAAACCATGTTGACCGGGGTGTCGCTCGTCGTCCCGGTGATCGCGGGCCGGCTCGCGCTCGGCACATGGCAGGGCATCTATGTTGTCGAGCACCGCGAACGCCCGCACCGGCGCGACATCGTGCTCCAGTTCTTCGGCGACCGCGCCTAGACGGCTGGAATGATCGTCACTAAAGAAAAAATTCCCGTAAAAATCGAGCGCGCGGTTGCGCCTGTCGAGGGCTCGGGCGGCGCCGTCCCGGCCGTTATTTTTGCGATTGGCACTTGCCCCGATTCGCCTATGATTAGACAAAGGTCGAATCCCCGCAAAAGGCTAGGAAAGACGAGGCCTAGGGACGAGTTGACACAGCAATTGAGCGAACCGACGCAATACCGGCTGCTGATCGCCGACGATCATCCGCTTTTCCGCGGCGCCCTGCGAGAGGCGGTCTCCGGGATGTTCGCCCGTGTCGAGATCGCCGAGGCGGGGTCGTTTGACGAGACGGCCAAGCTGCTTGATCGCGTCGGCGATGTCGACCTCGTGCTGCTCGACCTTGCGATGCCCGGGGTGCGCGGCCTGTCGGGTTTGCTGTACTTGCGGGCGCAGTATCCGGGCGTGCCCGTGGTCGTCGTCTCGGCGACCGATAATCCCACCGTCATCCGCCGCTGCATGGATTTTGGCGCCTCCGGCTTCATTCCCAAGACGCTTGGCGTCGAAGACATACGCGGAGCCATCGCCGCGGTGCTCGCGGGTGCGCTGTGGACGCCTCCCGACGTCGATTTGTCGGCTGCATCCGATGCCGAGGCGAAGGCGATGCTCGCGCGCTTCGCAACGCTCACGCCGCAACAGGTGCGCGTGCTGATGATGTTGTCGGAGGGGCTGCTCAACAAACAGATCGCCTACGAATTGTCGGTCTCCGAGGCCACCGTGAAGGCGCATGTGTCGGCGATCCTGCAAAAGCTCGGGGTGGAAAGCCGCACTCAGGCAGTCATCGCCGCATCAAAGATCGAGCCGGTACAATAGCGCGCGGGTCTCCTCCCCTCTCATGAGGAGGCTGGATGCAACTCGAAAACCGTCTTATCGCCGCATGCGCGCAGGCAGTCCGATCATTCTGCGGCAACGTGTTGGGCCTGCCATTGAGAGAGTTGCGCGCGTAGTTGGGCGGGCCTCACCGGCTTGTTCAGCACCTGAATGTCGTAGGCGCGGGCGGCGTCGCGCACCTCGCGCGAGCGATCCCCGGTGATGAGAATGGCGGGAAGGTCGGCGCCGAACCGGTTCCGGAGTTCGATGACCGCGTCGATCCCATTGCCCTTATCGAGATGGTAGTCGACGAGCAGAGCATTGGGCGGGTGGCCCAGCGCGGTGATCGCTGCGACGGCGGTATCGAGGTCGCGGGCTTTGAGCACCTTGCATCCCCAGCCGGCGAGCAGTGATTCCATGCCATCCAGAACGATCGGCTCGTTGTCGATGCACATCATCACCGTGTCCATGAACTGACCGGGCGCATGGGCCAAGCCTCGGCTGACGTCGTCCAAAGGCGCCGAACTCGGTGATCGGGACTTCGACCGAGAAGCGCGAGCCACGCCCAGGAATCGAGCGAAGACTCAGGGCGTGGTTAAGTACGCGGGTGATGCGCTCGACGATCGAGAGGCCGAGCCCGAGCCCGCGCGCCACGGTCGTTCCCCGATCGAGCCGGCGAAACTCCTCGAAAATCGCCCGCTGACTGCCTTCCGCAATGCCGATCCCGGTATCGAACACGTCAATGCGGACCGCACCTGCGCGGGGCCGGCATCCAACCACCACGCCGCCGCGCTCGGTATATTTGATCGCATTGGACACCAGGTTCTGCAGGATCCGAAGCAAGAGGCGCCGGTCAGAGCGTACCGCGCGCGCGCAGGGCGCGAAAGTGAGTCTGAGCCCTTTTTCGCGGGCAAGCGGGGCGAACTCGAGTTCGAGCTGGCGAAACAGGCTGTCGATGCGGAAAACGGCGAGTTCCGGGTGCATTGCACCGGCGTCGAGCCGCGATATGTCGAGCAATGCGCCCAGAATTTCTTCAACCGCTTCGAGCGAGGCGTCGACCTTGCCGGCGAGCCGGGCCTCCTCCCCGTTGCCCTGCTGTTCGACCAGGCTCGTGGCATAGAGCCTTGCGGCGTTGAGCGGCTGCAGCAGATCGTGACTCGCCGCGGCGAGAAACCGGGTCTTGGAAAGGTTGGCGCTTTCCGCCGCCGCTTTCGCCTTGGCGAGCTCGGTATTGACGCGTTCAAGCTGGGCGGTCCGCTCGCGCACGCGGTTCTCGAGTTCGTCATTGGCGCGCGCGAGCGCTTCGGCCGCCTCGACGCTCGGCGTGATGTCGGTCAGGGTGGTGACAAAACCGCCGCCGGGCATCTGGTTGGCGCGCACCTCGATGACGAGACCGCGGCCAGGGAAGCGCTCGAGGAACGCGGCGCCGGTCGTGGCGTAACGGGCGGCGCGCTCCCGCACCAGCGCATCGACGTCGCCCGGCCCGAATGCGCCGGTCTCCGCATTCAGGCGCAGAATGTCCTCGAGCGTGATTCCCACGCGCAAAATCTCCTCCGGCAGTTCGAGGATTTCCCCGAACTGCCGGTTCCAGCACAGCAGGGTCATGTCCTCGTTGAAGACCGCAATGCCTTGCCGCACATGATCTAGCGCGGTCTGCAAAATTTCCCGGTTGTAGTGAATGACGGCATTGGCGTCGTCGAGAAGCCTTAACGCCTCCTTGGTCGACATCGTGCGCTTGCGCAGGAGGAGCGAAAGGACGAGCCGCGAGGACGCCGCTCCGATGGCGGAGGCAAGCACATGCTCCGCATATTGCAGGAGCTCGAAATTCGACTGACGCTTGGGTTCCAGGCTGATGCGGCGGTTGGCGGCGAAGCTCGCAAACGCGCTGCGCGTGCGCTCCTCCCCGAGATAGCGCGCGACCGCGCTCGTAAGCTCTTCCACCGTGATGGCGGAGCGCCACAACCGGAAACTCGGCGTGACCTGGGCAATGCGCGATGGCACGAAAATGTCGGCCTGGAGGCGTTCGATCGCCGAGGGTTGGCGGCTCAGCGAAAAACCGACATAGGCGAGGACATTGAGGCCGAGGCTGCAGACGACGCCGTGAACGAAGGGCGAAAGCTCGAGGCCGAATAGGGCCTGCGGACGCAGCGCCGTGAAACCCCACGGCCCGTCGGCAAGGATCGCCCCGCTGATGAGCCCCGCCTCCACGAAGCTGGGCAGCAGCATCGTATAGGCCCAAGCGGCGAAGCCCGCGATCATGCCGGCGACCGCCCCCCGCGCGGTCGCTCGCGGCCAGAACAGGCCGCCGAAACACGCGGGCGCGAGCTGGGCGATGGCGGCGAAAGACAAGAGACCGATCGAAGCGAGCTGCGCGAAGCCCGCGGAGCGATGGTACAGATAAGCGAGGAGGAGAATCGCGAGAATCGCGAAGCGGCGAACCCGCAGAAGCAACGCGCCGACATTCTCCAACAGACCGATGAACGGCTGGCGGCGCTGAGCCAGCAGCGGCATCACGAGGTCGTTCGAGACCATGATCGCAAGCGCGACCGACTCGACGATCACCATGGCGGTCGCCGCCGACAGCCCGCCGATGAACGCGACCAGTGCGAGAATTTGCGAGCCCGCCCGCAACGGCAGCGCCAGCACGTACATGTCGCTGTCGACGGTGCCCGGCGGAAAGGTTAAGAGACCGGCGAGGGCGATCGGCACCACGAATATATTGATCAGGACGAGATAGAGCGGAAACAGCCAGGCCGCGCGCCGCACTTCGGCTTCGTTGTTGTTTTCGACCACCGCCACATGGAACTGGCGCGGCAGCAGGATGATCGCGAACGCCGACAAGAGCGTCATGGTAAGGAAGGCGCCGACGCCTTGTTCGCTGGTCAGCGCCTGCGAGGCCACCGGGTTTTCCAGCGCCTTCGTGAACAGCGCCACCGGGCCGCCGAACATGACAAAGGTCACGAACACGCCGACCGCGAGAAAGGCGAGGAGCTTGACGACCAATTCCGCGGCGACGGCCAGGATCAATCCGTCCTGATGTTCGGTGGCGTCGACATGGCGCGTGCCGAACAGCACGGCAAAGGCGGCCATCGAGATAGCGACAAACAGCGCAATGTCGCCGGGCATGCCCGTCGCTGCCCCGGTGCTCGTTCCGACCTGCGCCAATATGGTGCCGAGCGATGCCGACACCGCCTTGAGCTGGAGCGCGATGTAGGGAATCGATCCCGCGATGGCGATCACGGCGACCGTCGCCGCAACCGCCTGGTTCTTGCCGTAGCGGGCGGCGATGAAGTCGGCGATCGAGGTGATGTTCTGACTCTTCGCCAGCCGCACCACGCGAATGAGCAGCGGCGACGCAAGCCCGATCAGCAAGATCGGCCCGAGATAAATGGCGAGGAAGTCGAGCCCCGCACGCGAGGCCAAGCCGACCGAGCCGAAAAAGGTCCAGGAGGTGCAATAGATCGCGAGCGACAGCGGGTAGATCAATCGCGACCGCCGACCGCGCTCGCCGCGGCGCGCCCGGTCGCCATAGCTTGCCACCAGGAACAACAAGCCAATATAGCCGAGCGCGGCGACGACTGCGACCCAGCCTTGCAGCATGAAGACTCCTGACGCTCCTGCGGCCGAGGCTCGTCCGCCAGGCCATCCGTTCGCCTGCGGGCGCACATCACGTCAGCACAACTTGAGCCGCTTTGTCCATCGGCCCGCGACCGCCGGGGCGGTAGGGCGGCGACGCTTTATAGTCGTTGCATTGGCCGTCGGGGGTTCGTACTTATGGCGATTACGCAGACATCGCCGCGGGCGAAGGGACGCTGTTCCCATGCCAACGAAGTCAATGGAGCGCGCGGACGCTTCCGCTGCAAGCGGCTCACCGAAGCAGCGGGGGGCGCCCACTATTTCCGACGCGCAGCTCCTCAGCGTGCTCGATACGGCGGCGGACGGCATTATCATCATCGACGCGCGCGGTGCGGTCATCACTTACAACAAGGCGTGCGAACGCCTGTTCGGTTATTCCGCGGCCGAAGTAGTCGGAAAGAATGTCAGCATGATCATGCCGCCCGAGTTGGCGCGCGTGCATGACGAATACATCAAAAACTTTCTCACAACCGGACAGCGCAAGATCATCGGCATTGGGCGCGAGGTGAAGGGCCGACACCGCGACGGTACACTAATCCCCGTGCACCTGTCGGTGGGCGAGGCGAACACCTCCGCGGGACGCCAGTTCATCGGCATCTTGCGCGACCTGCGCGCCCGCAATGAGAGCGAGCAACGGCTCGACCAGCTGCAGACCGATCTCGTGCGCATGGCGCGGGTGTCGGCGATTGATGAAATGGGCGCAGCGCTTGCCCATGAGCTCAATCAGCCCCTGACCGCCCTGATGCTTTATCTTCAAGCGGTCGAGCGTGCCTGCGCCAAACATAGCGCCGCCAATCCGATGCCGCCGGGCGTGCTCTCAATTCTCGAAAAAGCCGTGCGCGAGGCCGAGCGCGCCGGCAGCATTATTCAGCGCATGCGCCAGTTCGTAGAAAAACGCGATCCGGTGCGCCGCATCGTCGATCTGAAGCCGCTGATCGAAGACGCGATCGAGCTGACGCTGCTCGGCAGTCCGCCCGGGTCGCGGATCGATCGCGAGCTTGTCCCCGATCTGCCGCAGCTCTTGATCGATCCCGTGCAACTCCAGCAGGTTGTCGTCAACCTCGTGCGGAATGCGCTCGAAGCCGTCAAGACATGCGATCGCCAAGTGGTTACGGTATCCACCCGCGCGACCGATAATGGGGTCGTGATGGTGGTCGAGGACAGCGGCCCGGGGATTCGGCCAGAGGCCCTGGCGGAATTGTTCAAGCCGTTTTCCTCGTCAAAAAGCCGGGGTTTGGGGCTCGGGCTCGCGATCTCCCGCACGATTGCGCAGACTCACGGGGGTGACCTGACGGTCGACCCCGGCGGCGGTGGTCGCGGCGCCTCGTTTACCCTGTTCTTGCCGCTACCACAGGATAACGAACTGGACGACGGAACAGTTGGCGCCGAACAATTGACGGGCGATTAGTCAGGCAGGTTGAGGGCAGATCACCATGGTTCAGAACGCCTCCGCATCGGGTGAAATCCACATCGTCGACGATGATGCGGCCGTCCGCGACGCCTTGGCGGTAGTCCTGACGCTCGAAGGCTATCATGTGTCGGGCTTCGCCGACGGCCACTCGTTCCTCGCCGCCGCGCGAAATCGTCCGCCCGCCTGCATCATTCTCGACGTTCATATGCCCGGGCGCTCCGGGCTGGACATCCTCAAGGAATTGAACGCAAAGAACTATCCCGCGCCGATCTTCATTATCTCCGGCCAGGGCGACATCCCGATGGCGGTCGAATCCATCAAGAATGGGGCCTTCGACTTCATCGAAAAACCGTTTGACGCCGAAACCGTGGTGAATCGCGTGCGCGAGGCAATTGAAGCGACCGCCCGCCAGCAATCGCGGGCGGGGTTGGGCGATCAGCTGGCCCAGTTCCCTGGCAGCGACCAGCTGACAAGCCGCGAACGGGAGGTGCTTAACCTGATCGCGGGAGGCGCTTCCAACAAGGAAGCGGGGCGGCAGCTCGGGATCAGCCCCCGGACGATCGAGGTGCATCGCGCCCGAATCATGGAGAAGCTTGGCGCCAAGAACGCCGCCGACCTCGTTCGGATCGTCCTCACGGAAACGCGCGGCTCCTGAGAGGGGCTGAAACCAGTTCAAGGCTCTGCTTCTTGCCGTGTTTCGGGTCCGTACTACATCGCACCGTGCTACTACGAATTGTGACAGACCCCGCGTTTGCCGATCCTCTTTGAGCGGGGCGCACTAGGGCGCTTCGTTTGCGCTTCAAATGCGCTGCAGCAATCGGGGATGAACGCGTGGCGGTGCATGTTCTTGAGGATGATCCGGGCGTAAGCGATGCGCTTGCGCTGCTGCTGGATCATCTCGGCTTCGAGGTCGTATGCCATGCCGATGCGGAAGACCTCTTCCGCAGCGAGCCGCCGACCGGGCGCGATATTGTTTTTGTCGATCTGATGCTGCCTGGAATCAGCGGGAAAGATGTCATCCGCTGGTTGCAGAAATTGCGCGATCCGCCGCGGATCGTCGCCATGTCGGGTCAGTCGCAAGGTACGATCGACGCCGAGTTGCGGGGCATCGGCGTTACCCAGGTGATCCGTAAGCCATTGACTCATACGGCGATTACGAAACAATTGGCATCCGCCGTCCTTTGAGCGCACAGTTTGACGGAAGTCGCGTGCACGCTTCACGTGTACGTATTTTTTCGTAAGCATTCTTGCGGTATCGGTCTACGCGATCACCTCCGCTAATGTTTTATTGCCGCAGAGAAGCGTTATAAAATACCCCTGGCTGCTGCGGCCGGGCGAGGACCCCAATGAAGCAAACGATTACGCCGCGCGCCTATTCCCCCGATACCGAGCCGACCAGCTGCAGACTGCCAAAAACCGAACGGAGCGGAGTTCAGCGGTCCGACCATCGCGATGAGGAACCGGTTGGGCAACGCCAGCGCGTTGGCCAGCATGGCCATATTTTCCGCGAAGGCGATCGCGCCGACCGCATCTATCAGGTCGTGGACGGCGCGGTCATGCTTTACAAGCTGCTGCCCGATGGCCGACGGCAGGTGGTGGAGCTGTTGAGCGCCGGCGATGTCTTCGGTCTCACCGCGTTGCCGATTTTTGATTGCTCGGCGGAAACGCTCGTCGCCTCGAATGTGATCGCCTACGACCGCGCGAGCGTCGAGCACTCGCCGGAGTTGTTGCGCCGGTTGAGCGCGCATGTACACGCGCAACTTTGTGCGTTGCACGAGCACGCCGTGCTGCTTGGCCGCAAGTCGGCGCTTGAGCGCGTTGCGACTTTCGTCATGCACTGCGTGCCGGGCCGGGGCGGCTTCGACTGCACTGGGCCGCGCCCTGGCGGCGATTCCGCCATCGTTCGGCTGGGCATGACCCGACAGGAGATTGCCGACTATCTCGGTCTAACCCTCGAGACCGTATCGCGCGCCTTCTCCGAGTTGCGGCGCCGCGGAATCATCGCGATCGACAAGCAGGAAGAAGTCCGCGTCCACGACGTTTGCCGCATGTGCCAGTTGACGGGAGCTCATTGAGCGGCTCTCCGCGCACGCGGCGTGGCAAGGATCGCTCCATTCTCTCCTTTGTCCTTAGACGTCTTGCGTCGTGCGTGCGGCGTTGCGCTTCTGCGGGGTACCAGTTCGTCTAATTCCTGCTAATTCCTCTTAATCAGCGACCAAGACAAGCGAATGACCTCCTGCTCGGAGTCGCCTGCGAGCAAAAGGCTCGCCGGGGGCGGACAGCTTCGCCGCGATTCGCTGCAGGCCGCAGAGACGCTGCTCATCGGCGCGGCCGGCGGCGCCATCTTTACCGCTGCGCGATTTCCCGCCGGGTGGCTCGCTGGCGCGATGGTGTTCTGCGCGATCGCCGCGCTGCTCGGCCGACCGCTGGGCTTGCCGCGGCCGGTGCCGCGCGTGTTTTTCGTCATCCTCGGCATCGCGCTGGGCAGCGTGGTCAATCCGGCAACGGTGCGCGGAATCGCAGCCTGGCCGCTCAGCGTCGCTGTGGTTGCGCTTGCCATGGCCTGCGTCACCGTTGCAACCATGACCTATTTGCGTCGGGTCCATGGCTGGGACGCAATGACCGCATTTTTGGGCGGCTTTCCGGGGGCGTTGGGACAGGTGATGGCGTACGCCGCCGAGGAAGATTGCGATATTCGCGCGATCGCCATCGTGCAGATGATGCGCGTCATCATTCTTGCAGTCGGCGTTCCGGCCGCGCTCGCAGCACTCGGGTTGACGGGAGCCGATAGGCTCGCTGTCGGCGGCACCAGCGTCCTCGATGCGCCGGGGGAATTGGTCTTTCTCATCCTCGCTTGCATCGCGGCCGGACTCGGCCTGGTGCGGCTCGGATTGCCCGGCGGCTTATTGATCGGCCCGATGGTCGTCTCGGCCATTTTCCACGGCAGCGGGCTCGTTTCGGTAAGGCTACCTATCTGGGTGACGGTCATCGGCATGATCGGGATCGGGTCGATCGGCGGCTCGCGCTTTGCCGGCACGCCCGCACGGCTTGTGCTCTCCTTTCTTGGGGCTGCGCTCGGCGCTTTCGCGATCTCGCTTACGATTGCCGCGGCGTTCGCCGTCTTGGCGAGTCTGCTCATCATCGAGCCGCCGGGCAGCATCGCGGTCGCGTATTTGCCGGGAGCAATCGACGCAATGATGGCGCTTTCGCTCGCGCTCGATCTCGACCCGATCTTCGTTGGTGCGCATCACCTTGCTCGGTTGCTCGGTTTGTCCCTCGCACTTCCGCTGGCGATCCGCACGTTGCGCCAGCACACCGCGCGCAGCGACGAATCGCCACGCTCACCGCGCCGTCACGGGTCTTCGGGCGACCGCAGGCGGGAACATTGACTTGGATCAATGCACCCCGCAATGCCATTCGCCCTATGTCCGCGACCCCCACGCAATCACATTCAAGCGCCGTAATATGTAATAAGGCCCGCGAACATGGCTCAATCGACTGCTCGCAAGACCATGACTTTCGGCGAAGGTGGCACGGCCCTCGTCTTCGCCGTCACGGCGCTTTTATGTCTGGTCGGCGCGGCGAAGGCGCAGGACGGTACATTCGCCTTCCACGCTTATTTGTCGGCGGTAGCAAGCGTGCTCGCCGTATTCATGATTTTCAACTCATACTCGCGGCGTCCATCGGAACCAATTCCGGCCGAAATCGACGGCAAGCCCAACTACAATTTTGGACCGATCAAATTCGCAACGGCGGCAGCGATGTTCTGGGGCATCGCCGGCTTCCTCGTTGGATTATGGGCGGCGCTGGAGCTCGCCTGGCCCGCGCTCAATTTCGATCTGCCATGGACGAATTTCGGGCGCATCCGTCCGCTGCACACCTCCGCCGTGATCTTCGCCTTCGGCGGCAATGCGCTGCTCGCCAGCTCGTTATACGTCGTGCAGCGCAGTTGCCGGGTGCGGCTCGCCGGCGAGATCGCTCCCTGGTTTGTGGTGCTCGGCTATAACTTTTTCATCGTCATCGCCGGCACCGGCTACCTGCTCGGCGTCACGCAATCGAAGGAATACGCCGAGCCCGAGTGGTACGCCGATCTGTGGCTCACCATTGTATGGGTCGTGTACCTGCTGGTCTATTTGGCGACGCTCATCAAGCGCAAGGAACCGCACATCTTCGTCGCCAACTGGTTCTTCCTTGCCTTCATCGTCACCATCGCCGTCTTGCATCTCGGCAACAATCCGGCGTTGCCGGTCTCGGTGTTCGGTTCGAAGTCGTACATCGCCTGGTCCGGCGTGCAGGATGCGATGTTCCAGTGGTGGTACGGCCATAACGCCGTCGGCTTCTTCCTCACCGCGGGCTTTCTCGGCATCATGTACTATTTCGTGCCGAAGCGCGCGGACCGGCCGATTTACTCCTACCGGCTCTCCATCGTGCATTTCTGGTCCCTGATCTTTCTCTACATCTGGGCTGGCCCGCATCACCTCCATTACACCGCGCTGCCCGACTGGGCGCAGACGCTCGGCATGACCTTCTCGGTGATGCTGTGGATGCCGTCCTGGGGCGGCATGATCAACGGTCTGATGACGCTGTCGGGGGCTTGGGACAAGCTGCGCACCGATCCGGTGCTGCGCATGATGGTCGTGTCGGTCGCCTTCTATGGAATGTCGACCTTCGAAGGACCGATGATGTCGGTCAAGGCGGTCAACTCGCTCAGCCACTACACCGACTGGACCATCGGTCACGTCCACTCCGGGGCGCTTGGGTGGGTCGGCTTCGTGTCCTTCGGCGCGATCTATTGCCTGGTGCCGTGGCTGTGGCAGAAGAAGCAGCTCTACAGCCTCAAGCTCGTCAACTGGCACTTCTGGGTGTCGACGATCGGCATCGTCCTGTACGTCTCGGCGATGTGGGTCTCGGGCATCCTGCAAGGGCTGATGTGGCGCGCCTACACCCCGCTCGGCTTCCTCGAATACTCCTTCATCGAGACGGTCGAGGCGATGCATCCGTTCTACGTCATTCGCGCCCTAGGCGGCCTGTTGTTCGTGATCGGCTCGCTGTTGATGGCGTGGAACCTGTGGATGACCGTCAAGTCCGGCGAGCCGGAGCCGGTCGCCGCCCGCCCAGCCCTGCAACCCGCCGAGTAGGGAGGAGCGGAGATGTCGTTCCTGTCCCGTCACAGCGTCCTCGAGCGCAACGCGATATTGCTCGCGGTTGCGATTCTCGTCGTGATCTTGATCGGCGGCATCGTCGAGATCGCGCCGCTGTTCTATCTCAAGAGCACGATCGAGAAGGTCGAGGGAATGCGCCCCTATACGCCGCTGGAGCTTGTCGGCCGCGACGTGTATGTACGCGAAGGCTGCTATACCTGCCACTCGCAGATGGTGCGGCCGCTGCGTGACGAAGTCGAGCGTTACGGCCACTACTCGCTCGCCGCCGAGAGCATGTACGATCATCCGTTCCAATGGGGATCAAAACGTACCGGTCCCGACTTGGCGCGGGTCGGCGGCAAATATTCCGACGAGTGGCATGTCACGCATCTTATCAATCCGCGCTCGATCGTGCCGCAATCGATCATGCCAGGCTACGGGTTCCTGGCGCGCGCCGAGCTCGATCCGACGAAGATCGCGCGCAATATGCGCACGCTGCGCGTGGTGGGCGTGCCATATACTGACGACCAGATTAAAAACGCCGCGCTCGACCTCAAGGCGCAGGCGACGCCCGATAGCCCCGACGTGACCGATCTGCAGAAACGCTATCCGAAGGCCGTAGCGCGCAATTTCGACGGCGACCAGGGGCGACTGACCGAAATGGATGCATTGGTCGCCTATCTGCAGGTGCTCGGCACGCTGGTCGACTTCAAGCTCTATGACGACAAGGCGGATCTGCGCTGAGACGGAACCATGCGGATAGAACCTGCCGTCTCATTTATCTCCGATCTTGTCGCGACCTGGTGGACGCCGCTGTTCATCGCATTATTCCTCGCGGTAGTCGCCTACGCGTTCTGGCCGCGCAATCGCACGAAATTTGACGAGGCTTCCAAGCTGCCGCTGCGCGAGGACTGACAACAATGGAAAAGCAAGAAATCGACGTCGTCACCGGCACGGCTACGACGGGCCACGAATGGGATGGCATCAAGGAACTTAATACGCCACTGCCGCGCTGGTGGGTGTGGGTGTTTTACGCGACCATCATTTGGTCGGTGCTATACTGGATCGTCTATCCCGCCTGGCCGCTGGTTTCGAGCTACACCAAAGGCTTGTTCGGCTATTCATCGCGCGCCAATGTGGCGGTCGAAATCGCTGCCCTGCATAATCTCCGCGGCGAAAAGGCGGTCGCGCTCGCCAATGCGAGCCTCGACGAGATCGAGAAAAACCCGGCGCTGCTCGCATTTGCGCGCGCCCAGGGCAAGGCGGCGTTCGGCGACAATTGCGCCCCTTGTCACGGTATCGGCGCGACCGGCGCGAAAGGATATCCCAATCTGAACGACGACGACTGGCTGTGGGGCGGCACGCTGCCGGCGATTTATCAGACGATCCAGTACGGCATCCGTTCCGGGCACCCGGAGGCGCGCGAGAACCAGATGCCGGCGTTCGGCAAAGACGGCGTGCTCACCCGCGAGCAGATCGTGCAGGTCGCAAACTATGTGCGCTCGCTGTCGGGGCTGCCATTGCGCCAGGGCGTCGACCTCGCCGCCGGGAAGAAAATCTTCGCGGACAACTGCTCCGTTTGCCACGGCGAAGACGGCAAGGGCAACCAGGAACTTGGCGCGCCCGATCTTGCTGATCGCCTCTACTTGAGGGGTTCCGACGAGGCCTCGATCATCGACATGATCAATAACGGCGGTGGCGGCGTCATGCCGGCCTGGACCGGGCGGCTCAACCCCGCCACCCTCAAGGCGCTCGCGGTCTACGTGCATACGTTGGGGGGAGGAAAATAGCGCTGTAGCCTTGATGATGGTCAAAACAAGAACAAGGACTCCTCACTAAGCTCCAGCGTCTCGGCGCTCCCGCCGGGACGCTCTTGTTTGTGCAACGAAGCTCGGTGCCCCCGCCGATGAATAAGCCAGTCGATCCTACGACGCTCGATATCCCCGAAGGCCCGCTCTACGCCTCGGCGAAGAAGGTCTATCCGCAGAGTGTGTCCGGCACCTTCCGGAACATCAAATGGGGGCTGATGGCGTTCTGCCTCGGCGTTTATTACTTCTTGCCGTTCGTGCGTTGGGATCGCGGGCCAGGCTCGCCGAGCCAGGCGGTGCTGGTCGATTTTCCCAATCGCCGCTTCTATTTCTTCTTTATCGAGTTGTGGCCGCAGGAGGTCTACTACTTCACCGGCCTCCTGGTGATCGCGGCGATGGCGCTGTTCCTGATGAACGCCATCGGCGGGCGCCTCTGGTGCGGTTACTGGTGCCCGCAGACGGTGTGGACCGACCTGTTTCTTACCGTCGAGCGCTTCATCGAAGGCGATCGGCGTGAGCGCATGCGGAAGGCCAAGAGCAAGCTCACGTCGCGGCGGGTCGGCGAGATCACGGCAAAGCATGCGATCTGGCTGTTCATTGCCTGGTGGACCGGCGGCGCTTGGGTGCTCTATTTCGCCGACGCGCCGACGCTGGTGTACAACCTCGCGACTTTTCAGGCGCCTGCGATCGCCTATGGCTCGATCGCCATTCTCACCTTTACCACCTATACGCTCGCCGGACATATGCGCGAGCAGGTCTGCATCTATATGTGCCCGTGGCCGCGCATCCAGGCGGCTTTGACCGACGAGTGGGCGCTCAACGTCACCTATCGTTATGATCGCGGCGAGCCGCGCATGCCGGTCCCCAAGGCGAAAGAGCTGCGGGCGAAGGGCCTGCCGTCCGGCGATTGCATCAACTGCCGGCAATGCGTGGCGGTGTGTCCCACTGGCGTTGATATACGTGCGGGCGCCCAGCTCGGCTGCATCCAGTGCGGCCTGTGCATCGATGCCTGCGACGCCATGATGACCAAGATCGGCCGCGCGCCGCGGCTGATCGCGTACGACACCGAGGTGAATATCAAGCGGCGACTCGAAGGGCTGCCGCCGATCTATCGCTTGATCCGGGCGCGCACGCTCATCTATGTCGCCATCATCGCGATCACCGGGCTGATCATGCTGTATTCGCTCGCCGCGCGCAGCTTGCTCGGCATGAACGTCCTGCACGACCGCAACCCATTGTTCGTCACGCTCTCGGACGGTTCGGTGCGCAATGCCTACACCGTGCGCTTCCTCAACAAGCGCACGGACCTGCGCAGCATCGCACTTACCGTCACCGGCGTGCCGCATCCCACCATCCACGTCATCGGCGAAGAACAGGCGGGCCGCATCGTTGTCGCGGTCGGACCCGACCAGACGCGCGAGGTGCGGGTGCTGGTCACGGTTGCGCCCGACGTGAAGCTCGACAAGTCGACGCCGGTGACGTTCACGGCGCGCGACATCGGCTCCGGCGAGACCGTAACCGAGAGCGAGCATTTCGTCGCCCGGTGAGTACGACCGAAAGGACTGCGTCCATGGAGGCAAACGCCTCGCCACGCCCGTTGACCGGCCGTCGGGTGCTCCTCTATCTCGTCGCGTTTTTCGGCGTGATATTCGTCGCCAATGGTGCGTTGGTGAAGTTTGCGATCGAGACGTTGCCGGGCACCGAAGTAGACAGCGCCTATCGCGCGAGCCTCGCCTTCAACGCGGAGATTGCCGCCGCGCACGCCCAGGCCCAGCGCGGCTGGCATGTCGTTGCGCATGTCGAACGCAACGGCGCGGGTGGCGCTCGCCTCCGTATTGACGCGCGCGACGCCGCCGGCGCGCCGCTCGGCGGCGTTGGCTTCACCGCTCGGCTGGAGCGTCCGACCGATGTGCGGGGAGACCGCAGTTTCGCGCTGACCGAGCGGGAAACGGGGATTTATTCCGGCCAGGCCGCCGATGTGGCGCCTGGACAATGGGAGCTGATCGTCGAGGCGGCGCGCGGCAACGAGCGCGTGTTCCTGTCGCGCAACCGCGTCGTACTGCAGTGATGGAATTTCCCTCTCCCCTCGCGGGAGAGGGTGGCGAGGAATGAGCGAAGCGAATTCCGAGCCGGGTGAGGGGGGCGTCCCAGGCGCTCTTATTGACTGCTTTCCCCCTCACCCGGTTCCTCGCTACGCTCGGAACCACCCTCTCCCACGAGGGGAGAGGGGACGACTGAGCGGGGCATGAGCGAAACCACCGACCTCTCCCATTTCGTCGAGCACCTGGAGGACGGGCGCGCGCGCATGAATCTTGCGGTCGAAGGCATGACTTGCGCGGCCTGCATGCTGCGGGTGGAGGGCGGTCTTACCGCGCTCCCGAACGTCACCCGCGCCCGCGTGAACCTGACCAATGGTCGCGTCGCGGTCGAGTGGCGGGAAGGCAGCCTCGACCCGGCGGCGATCGTGAACAAGCTCACCTCCCTCGGCTACAAGGCCTATCCGTTCGATACGCGGCAGGTGGAGGCGAAAGAACAGGAGGAGACGCGCTTCCTGTTGCGCTGCCTCGGCGTTGCCGCCTTCGCGTCGATGAACGTGATGCTGCTCTCGGTCGCGGTGTGGTCGGGCAATGCGACCGACATCACGCCGGAGCAGCGCGATTTCTTCCATTGGCTCTCCGCGCTGATCGCACTTCCCGCCGCCGCCTATGCCGGCCAGCCATTCTACCGCTCGGCGATGCGGGCGCTGACGAATTTCCGTCTCAACATGGACGTCCCCATCACGCTCGGCGTCCTGCTGGCGCTCGCGCTGTCGGTGTTCGAGACGCTGCATCATGCCGAGCACGCCTATTTCGATTCGGCGGTGATGCTGCTCACCTTCCTGCTCGCCGGCCGCTATCTCGACCAAAACATGCGCCGGCGCACGCGCGCGGTCGCGACCAATCTTGCTGCGCTCAAGGCCGAGACTGCGGTCAAGTTTGTCAGCCCCGACGAGATCAGGGAGGTGCCGGTCGAGGCGATTGAGCCCGGCGACGTGGTGCTGGTGCGGCCGGGCGAGCGTATCGCCGTCGACGGCGAGGTGATCGAAGGCCGTTCGGAGATCGACCAGAGCCTAGTGACCGGCGAGACGGCGCATGTCGCGGCAAAAAAGGGAACCGCGGTCTATGCCGGGACGCTGAACATCAACGGCACGCTGCGCGTCCGCGTCGGCGCGGCGGCGGAAGGCACCTTGCTCGACGACGTGACGCGGCTGCTCGACAAGGCGGTGGAAACGCGTTCGGGCTATGTCCGGCTTGCCGAGCGCGCGGCTCAACTCTATGCGCCGGTGGTGCACCTCACCGCGTTCGCGACCCTGCTTGGCTGGGTCGCGCTCGGCGCAAGCTGGCATGATGCGATCGTCGCCGCGATCGCCGTCCTGATCATCACGTGCCCGTGCGCGCTTGGGCTCGCGATTCCCGCGGTGCAGGTCGTATCGGCGGGCGCCTTGTTCCGCTCCGGAGTGTTGCTGAATTCGGGCGACGCGATCGAGCGGCTCGCCGGTGTCGATACCATCGTGCTCGACAAGACCGGCACGCTGACGCTGCCCGAGCCGGAAGTGGTGAATGTTGCCGATATCGCGCCCGACATTCTCACGCTCGCCGGCCGCTTGGCGCTGACGAGCCGCCATCCGTTGGCCGCCGCGGTCGCGCGCGCTGCCGATGCGAAGGCTCCGCTTGCTGGAGCGGTGGAAGAGCCGGGACAGGGGGTTCGTGCGACGCTTGACGGCGTCGAGCTACGACTTGGCCGGCCGTCTTTCTGCGGTGCGGAGGCGGAAGCGGCCAGGGTCACGCAGTGCGATCCGGAGGCATCCGCCATCGCGTTTTCCTATGGGGACACGCGCACCGTCTTTGCCGTGCGTCAGCGCATTCGTACCGATGCAGCCGCGGTTGTGAGCGAGCTGAAGGTGAAGGGCTACGACGTGCAGATACTTTCGGGCGACCGGATGCCGGCGGTTGCCCATGTCGCGCGCATTCTGGGGATTGCCGAAGCGCGGGCTGCGGTGAATCCGGCCGACAAGATCGCGCATATCGAGGACTTGAAGCGCGCGGGCCGGAAGGTGCTGATGGTGGGCGACGGCATCAACGATGCGCCGGCGCTCGCCGCGGCGAACGTATCGCTTTCGCCGGTCACCGCCGCGCATCTCACGCAGTCGGCCGCCGACGCGGTCTTCCTCGGCGAACAGCTCGAACCGGTCGCGGCGGCGCTCACGATCGCCAAGCGGGCGAAGCGGATCATGTCGGAGAATCTGTGGCTCGCGGTGATCTACAATGCGATCGCCGTGCCGATCGCGATCGTGGGTTACGCCACGCCGCTGATCGCCGCGCTCGCGATGTCGGGCTCGTCCATCCTGGTCACGACCAATTCGCTGCGTGCGCGCGCCGTGGGCGGCGCTCGTACCCGCAAGAGCGGCGACGAAGAAAGCGGACAATGGATTGCCGCCTCCGCGAGCGGAACGAAAGCTGACTCGCTAGCGGAGAAGGCGCTCCGATCTCGGCGCGTCTGAACTCGCAAAGAAGGACGGCATGGAAGTCCTGATCTATCTCGTGCCGCTGGCGCTCGGGCTCGGCCTGCTCGGCCTGATCGCGTTCATTTGGGCGCTCAACAGCGGGCAGTTCGACGATCTCGACGGGGCCCGCTGGCGCGTTCTCATGGACGACGACCTGCCCACGCCGGCCGCGCCGGCCGAGAAGAACGCTGACGCGGCGCAAGATCGAGAAAAGACCAATGTGGCGGGGCACGAACAGCAAGGTCACACGACGTAACGCATCGGCCGGCAATAATGGTTGAAACAGGTGCCCCATGCGCGGCAACCGCCTGCGTGCGGAAACCAACGTCTGGTTCGCTGGCAAGGTGATCCCCAATGCCCGTCGTGATCGCGCTGATGGGATTGCCGGGCAGCGGCAAGACGACCGTCGCCGAGCGTCTCGTCCGCGTGCGCGATCTGTCGGTCATCTCGCGCGACGCTATCCGCGCTGCGATGTTCAGGCCGTCCCGTTTCACAGAGTTGGAAAAGCAATGCGCTTATCAGGCGCTGCTGCTTGCGGTCGCCGCATGCCTTGAACTTGGCCGTTCCTGCATCGTCGAGGGCATGACGTTTTCACGGGCGGGCGAGGTCGAGGAGGTGCGCAGGATCGCAGCGACGGCGGGCGCGCATTTCCTGCCGGTGTTTCTCGATTGCCCCGTCGATGTGGCGCAGGCGCGCGCCGCGCGCGATCTCGCCGAGCATCACCGCGCGCCTAAGGATCGCGATGAGCGCCTGGTCACGCGCGTGGCGGCGCGCTTCGATGCGCCACCGCCCGATGCGCTGCGTCTCGACGCGACACGAACGCCGGAAGAGATCGCGAAAGCGATCCTGCATCGCCTGGACCGGAAGACTGCCGGCGCTTGAGCGAAGACGCTCGGCGTCATTCCGGGGCCCGAGCGCAGCGAGGGAGCCCGGAATCCACAATCGCAGGCAATGATGGATTCCGGACAGCCGAGCTCTGCTCGGCTTCCGGAATGACGGGAGTGATGGCGTGTGAGCGAAGACGCTCGGCGTCATTCCAGGGCCCGAGCGCAGCGAGGGAGCCCGGAATCCACAATCGCAGGCAATGATGGATTCCGGACAGCCGAGCTTTGCTCGGCTTCGGGAATGACGGGCAGAGTAATGGCGGACAACTTCACTCCGCGGCGAGCGCGTACGCTTTGCGCGGCAGGCCGAGGCGCTCCCACACATCGAGCAGGGCTTCGCCGAGCGCGTCGATCAGCGCGTCGTCGTGATAGGGCGACGGCGTGAGGCGCAGCCGCTCCGTGCCCTTCGGCACGGTCGGATAATTGATCGGCTGGATGTAGATGCCGTGCTCGCGCAGGAGAATATCGCACGCGGCCTTGCAGCGCTCCGGATCGCCGACATAGACCGGCACGATATGCGTTTCGGTCGGCATCACCGGCAGGCCGGCGCCGAGCAGGATCGCCTTCACGCGCGCGGCGCGGTCCTGATGACGCTCGCGTTCCCAGTTCGATGCTTTGAGGTGGCGGATCGCCGCGGTCGCGGCGGCGCAGATCGCCGGCGGCAGTGCCGTGGTGAAGATGAAGCCCGGGGCATAGGAGCGCACCGCGTCGATCACGTTGGAAGTGCCGGCGATATAGCCGCCGAGGCAGCCGAACGCCTTCGCCAGCGTTCCTTCGATCACGTCGATCCGGTCCATTTGGCCTTGCAGTTCGGCTTGGCCGCCGCCGCGCGGCCCATACATGCCGACCGCGTGCACCTCGTCGAGATAGGTCATCGCCTGATACTTCTCGGCGAGGTCGCAGATGCGGCCGATAGGCGCCACGTCGCCGTCCATCGAATAGAGGCTCTCGAACACGATGAGCTTGCCGCGTTCCTTGCCCGCCTCCTTGAGAAGCTGCTCGAGGTGCTCTACGTCGTTATGGCGGAAGATCGCCTTCTGCATCCCGGAATTGCGGACGCCGGTGATCATGGAATTGTGGTTCCAGGCGTCCGACAGGATCAGGCAGTCGGGAATGAGCTTGGCCATCGTCGAAATGCCGGCGTCGTTCGACACATAGCCCGACGTGAACACCAGCGCGGATTCTTTGCGATGCAGGTCGGAAAGCTCGCGCTCCAGTTGCACCAGCGGATGGTTGGTTCCGGCGATGTTGCGCGTTCCGCCCGCGCCGGCGCCCACGCGCGTCGCCGTTTCCACCATCGCCCCGATGACTTTGGGGTGCTGCCCCATGCCGAGATAGTCGTTGGCGCACCACACGATGACGTCGCGCGGCCCTTCGGGAGAGTGCCAGGTGGCGCGGGGAAATCTGCCGGCAAGCCGCTCTAGATCGGCGAAAACCCGATAACGGCGCTCGTCCCGCAGCCGCTGGAGGGCGTCGGCAAAAAACGCATTGTAGCCCATATGATCACTCTCCGGCGACCTGCCCCCGGCCAGCTCATTTGAACATTTATAATCGAGTTGTCGAGTTGATAAAGAGGCGCAGCGTCATTGCCTTGACCATTATCAAGGTATGGCGGTCGAGACCGGAATTCCGAATGGTGCTAGGTCAGCGTCCAGGCCCCCTGGCCGTGGTGCGGCCGTGAACCGGACGTCCGCTTCTTGTCGCAGCGGGTGACACAGAATATTTGCTGGCTGAGGCCAGCGGGAATCCGCAGGTTTGCTTCATCCAAGCGCACATGGATCAAATCTTTTCGGACTTTATCGAGCGGGCGCGGCTCGCCGCTCGCTCGCTCGTTGAATTCGGCGAGAACCTGTTCAACCCGACCGTCCGGCTCGGCGTGACTGGCCTCTCGCGCGCGGGCAAGACCGTCTTCATCACCGCCCTCGTGCACGGCCTGGCGCGCGGCGGGCGGTTTCCGGTGTTCTCGGCCCTGGCGCGGGGACGCATCGCCCGCGCTTATCTCGCGCCGCAGCCGGACGACGCGGTGCCACGGTTCGATTATGAGAACCATGTCAAAGCGCTGGTCGCCGAGCGCGTCTGGCCGGATTCGACCCGCCAAATCAGCGAGCTGAGGCTGGTTATCGAGTACCAGTCCGAGAACGGACGCATGCACGTGCTGACGCTCGATCTCGTCGACTATCCGGGCGAGTGGCTCCTCGACTTGCCGCTACTCGGCAAGAGTTATGAGGAGTGGGCAGCCGAAAGCCTTGCGCTCTCGCGCGAGGGCCCGCGGCTCGAACTCGCGGCGCCCTGGCATGCCTATCTCGCGACCCTTGATCCCTGTGGAAAGGCAGACGAACAGGCGGCGATCACGGCGGCCCAGCGCTATACGGAGCATCTGAAGGCGTGCCGCGACGAGCGTTACGCCCTGAGCTTGTTGCCGCCCGGCCGGTTTCTCATGCCCGGCGATCTTGCGGGGTCGCCGGCGCTGACATTCGCGCCGCTCGATCTTGAAGCCGAACGGACCGCGCCGGACGGCTCGCTCTGGGCGATGATGCGGCGGCGCTTTAAGTCCTATAAGGACATCGTCGTGCGCCCGTTCTTCCGTGACCACTTCGCGCGGCTCGACCGGCAGATCGTGCTCGTCGACGTGCTCGCCGCTCTCAACGCCGGACCGGCCGCGGTGCGCGATCTTGAGCGCGCGCTTGAATCGATCCTCGGCTGTTTCCAAATCGGACGGAGGACCTTGCTCAGCACGCTGTTTGCCCCGCGCGTCAACAAGATTCTATTCGCCGCAACCAAGGCCGATCACCTTCATCATGTGAGCCACGACCGTCTTGAGGCGATCCTTGCGCGCATGGTCGAGCGCGCCGCCGCGGGCGCCAAGTTCGCGGGAGCTGCAACCGACGTGATCGCGCTCGCGGCAGTGCGGGCGACGCGCGAGGCCGAGGTCAAGCGCGGCGGTGACGAACTCCCTGCGATCGTCGGCGTGCCTGCGGCCGGCGAGCAGGCGGCCGGGCAGATATTCGACGGCGAACGTGAAATTGCGTTGTTTCCCGGCGATCTGCCGGCCGATCCGGAGCGGGTCTTCGCGCTCGGTCCGGACGGCTTTGCGGGGATCACTGGGGCGGGTCACGAGGATGCAGCGTTTCGCTTCCTGCGCTTTCGTCCGCCTCGGGTGGTGCAGGCCATGGACGGACTGCCTTCGCTGCCCCATATCCGTCTGGACCGTGCGTTGGAGTTCCTGATCGGAGATCGATTGCAATGAGCAGCCCCGCAGATTTCCGCCGACCGGCAACCTTTCGTCCGGACGATCCCAACGTCGTCTTGCGGACCGCCCCGGCGGAAACGGCGTCGCGCCGGCACCTTGCGACTGTTGGGGGCGAAACCGAGCCGGACGACTTTGCCGAGCCGGCGGGCGAGTTGGTTCCGGTCCGTCGCCGACGAACGCCGTGGGCGCTGCTGTTCTGGCTCTCGGCAGGCGGCCTCGTGACCTTGGGCCTCGGGCTTGCTGTTGCCGATCTGCTATCCGACTTGTTCGCGCGCGCCGATGCGCTTGGCTATCTCGGCCTCGGGCTGGCGGCGCTGGCCGGCGCCGCCGCGTTAGCGATTGTGTTGCGCGAAGCGCTTTCGCTCATGCGTCTTGCCACGATCGACAAACTGCGCAGTCGCGCGACCGACACGCTTGGCAGCGACGATCGCGATGCCGGACGCGCGGTCGTGGCGGAGCTGATCGCACTCACGCGCCGCACACCCGAGCTCGCGCGGGCGCGCGCGCGACTGCAATTCCATCTCGGTGAGATCATCGACGGACGCGACCTCGTTCAGATCGCGGAGCGCGAGCTGATGCCTGGACTCGACGATGAGGCGCGCCGTTTGGTCGGCAATGCAGCAAAGCGCGTCGCGGCGGTGACTGCGGTCAGCCCGCGGGCGGCGGTCGACATGGTGTTCGTATTGGTAACGGCGCTGGGGTTGGTGCGGCGTCTCTCGCTGCTCTATGGCGGACGTCCCGGAACGCTTGGCATGGTCCGGCTGATGCGGCACGTCATCTCCCACCTCGCGATGACGGGCGGAATGGCGGTAACCGATGGCCTTGTCCAACAAATGATCGGTCATGGTTTGGCCGCCAAGCTGTCGGCGCGGCTCGGGGAAGGGGTGCTGAACGGACTGCTCACCGCGCGTCTGGGACTTGCCGCAATCGAGGTGACTCGCCCGCTGCCATTCTCAGCGCTGCGACAGCCGACGATTCAGGATTTGGCGGGCGGTCTCCTGCGCACGGCGGATCGCGCCGAGACGACCGCCGTCGGCGGGCCGAGCCCGCGTGCGGCGGTTCACGAGTGATCGCGGCAGTCGAACAAGAAATCAAATGAATTTAATGCGATAGCCATACCTCCCGTTTCCGGGAGGGTGGAACATTCTTTGCCATCTGGCGTTGGCCCTTCGCATTGTTCGTATCGTCGCAGTCATGAGTGCTGCTGCCGAAAGTCTCTTGGGATGACGGATGGTGACAGCGCGTCACGCCACACTGCGGATTTTGCGAATGCTGATGGTCGGATCGCTCGTCGTTCCGGCCCTGCTGCTCGCCTATGCCGCCTGGGCGATGTGGAATGCGACCTACGCCGCCGCCGACGATCGCATCGTTCGTTCGCTCGATGTGTTGCATGAGCAGACGCTGAAGGTCCTTAAAACCGGCGAACTGGTGCTGGACGAAATCACCCATGACGTGCAAGATCTATCCGACGAGCAGATCCGGGCCGTCGAGCCGCAGCTGCACGCGCGCCTTAGGCACATTGCCGACATGCTGCCGCAGCTGCAGTCGATCTGGATCCTTGACCACGATGGCTTCGTCCTGGTTTCCAGCCGTGTAAGTCGCCGCCCTCGCCGCCCTCGTCGGTCTCATTGGCCGATCGCGATTTCTTCCAGGGGCAAGTCGCGAAAAACGCCGGAATCTATATCGGCTCCGCGCTGACGCCGCGGCTCGTTCCGGGACAGCCGTTTTTCAGTCTCAGCGCGCGCCGCACAAACGCCCACGGGGGTTTCGACGGCGTGGTGATCGTGTCCATGCTGCCGAGCGATTTCGAAAAATTCTATGGCGCGATCAGCCACGGGACCGGAACGTACTTCGCCATTCTGCGAGACGATGGCGCTTTTCTTACGCGCTATCCCGAATTAGCCACGCCCGGCGCAAAACTCGACATGCCGGAATCGGCATTCGCGGACGCGCGGCGCGCAAGTCCAGATCGCGGCGCCTATACCGCGGTGGGACAGCTCGATGGCGTCGAGCGGCGCTTCGGCTATCGCAAGGTCGAGGATTTTCCCGTTTACGTCCTGGCAGGATTGAGCGCTGCCGAAATTCGCAATGAATGGTTGTCGAGCGTCGGCAGCCATCTGGTCTTCGGAATTCCCGCCACGATCTTGCTCTTTGCGCTGCTCGGCTTGGCGGTTCAACGCACGCGCAACTTGTACGCTGAAGCCGATCGGCGCGAGGTCGCCGAAGCCGCGCTGCGTCAAGCACAACAACTCGAAGCGCTCGGCCGCCTCACCGGCGGGGTCGCGCATGATTTCAACAACCTCCTGATGGTAATCTCCGGCAGCGTCGAGCGGCTGTGCGGCGTGTTGCAGGATGAAAAGGCCGTCCGGCTTTGCGACATGATTAAAACCGCGGCCAAGCGAGCCGAAAAGCTCACGCGTCAACTGTTGTCGTTTTCGCGCCAGCAGGCGGTAAATCCGCAAGGGATCAATGTCGCGCAGCGGCTTCCGGAATTGACGGAGTTGGTGCGCAGTTCGATGGCCGATGATGTTGAGGTCACGCTCGACATTCCCGACGGGAACTGTCCGGTGAAGGTCGATCTCAGCGAATTCGAGGTTGCGGTTCTCAACATCTGCGTCAATGCGCGGGACGCCATGCCAAACGGCGGGCGGCTGCATATCGGCGTGCGTAATGTGACGTTGACGGGCGATGCAGCGACGGACGGGCTTGAGGGGGAATTCGTCGCAATGACTTTCGCCGACACGGGGACCGGCATCCCGCACGAGATTCGGCAGCGCGTCTTCGAGCCCTTCTTCACGACCAAGGATGCGGCCAAGGGAACCGGCCTTGGGCTCAGCCAGGTCTATGGCTTCGCCAAGCAGGCAGGTGGGACTGCGACCATCGAAAGCGCGCCGGGGCGGGGGACGGTGGTGGGTCTTTACCTGCCGCGGACGGAGTTCGAATCAAGTCAGGCCGACGCGCTGGAGGCCGAGCCGACGCCAGCGTCAGTGCCAGAGCGCCGCACCGTCCTCGTGGTCGAAGACAATCTTCCCGTCGCTGAAGTGTGCGAAGCCTATCTTCACAAGCTCGGCTACGACGTCGAACATGCCGCTTCGCCGCGCGACGCCATCAGCTTTCTGCAGGACGCGCATCACATCGACGTCGTTCTCTCCGACATTCTCATGCCCGGCGGCATGAGCGGCCTCGATCTTGCGCGCAAGCTGCGCGAGATGCGGCCGACCTTGCCCGTCGTGCTGATGACTGGCTTCAGCGAGTGCGCCAACGAGGTCGCCCATGACGGCTTCCCCGTGCTGCGCAAGCCATTCGACTTGACGACCCTGCGCACCGAACTTTCCGCGATATGCGAGTGGCATAAGGCTTCCGGCGCTGGCGGCGAGCGGTTGCAAAGCGCTGCCTCTTCGCAGACTTGAGCGCTGCGCCGGACGTGCCGCGATCTACCCCGTCGTCAGATACGGCTCAGCGGGAAGCTCTTCGCCCCTGGGCGGACGCGGAATGCGCACGCCGCGCCGCTGCATGTCTCGCAGGATCAGGTACATTTGCGCCGCGCTCAGCGCGTCGTTGAAGGCGTCGTGCTGCGGCAACAGCGGCAATTTGAGGTCGGACAGGATCGCCGCGTAACTCAGATTGATCGTCGTGCCGGGCGGCGCGTTGCCGTACTTGCGCTCGTAGTAGAGTTCCGACACGTCGATCTGCCGATTGGGCAGATGGATGTTTAGCAGGCTGTAGAGGTATTTGTTGAGCATGCGGACATCGAACGAGATCCAGTAGCCGACCAGCGGACGGCTGCCGATGAAGTGGAGCAGTTCGGGCAAGACCTCGCGGATGGTGCGGCCGTGCGCCACATCCTTCTCGCGCAACTGGTGGACCTTGATCGCGCTCACTTCCATCGCCGCGCCCGGCCGCACCAACGCCTGATAGGATTCGCTGGTAAGAATGCGCGTGCCACGAATCTTGATCGCCGCAATGCTAATGACGTCGTCCGCCAGAATGTTGAAGCCGCTGGTCTCGCAGTCGAGCGAGACGACTTCGCCGCTGTCATCCGGCCGGAACAGGAACGCGTAGGCGTTGTCCGCCAGAAGCAAGCGGTCGAACGCCGCGCGCAGTCGTCGTAACACCTCTTTGCTCATCAGAACACGCTCAGATGGTAGCGACTGCGGACCACCTCGCGAAAGCGTTTGACCACCCGCAGCGCGTCGCGCAGCAGATCGCGGTCCCGCGTCGTCAATTCGCTCAGCCGCACGATCGCCTCCAATTCCCGCTTACCCGTCTTTATCGCGCGCAGTTGCGAGCGCAGCCGGATCTCCATGAAATAGGAGAGCGCGCCGACAAGATCGCGGGAAAGTTCGCCGCCGAGCGTTCCATTGGCTGCGAGCGCCTCGATGCGCTGCACGGTCGGCACCTCCTTAAGTCCCACGTCGATGGCGAAGGTGCGGATGCCGTGCACGATTGGGAAGGTGCCGGTCTTCTTCACGTCGATCTCGTCGGAGGCGACGCCGACCGAGGCCATGATCGAGGTTAAAACGCCGGCGCTGGCGCCTTCAAACTGGTCGATCGCGCGCGCGAAGCGGGACAGATAGGCGCTCTCCCCATGCATCATCTCGATCATCGCGGATTTTGCGCGGTCGAGCAGCTCGTTCGGGCCGATGACGGTCACCGCATCAAAGAAGATGCCGAGATTCATCGGGCTCTCGTCGGTGGGTGCGATTATCCAGCTCTTGAGCTGCCGCATGAAGCTGTCGATCGGCTGCGACCATTGCGGATTGCGCACCATGACATTGCCGGGGCAAGGCGGAAACCCGAATTTCTCCAGCGCATCGGTGAATCCGTCACGGAAAGCCTGCAGCTCGTCCTCCGGCACCGGATGCGACAACAATAGCCCGTTGTCCTGGTCGGTGCGCACGGTCTGCTCGCCGCGTCCTTCCGATCCCATTACGATCAGGCAGCCGGCTTCGCGAATGGTCGGCGATGCAACCAGGTTAAAGACCTTTGCGAACAGTCGGCGATTCAGATCGGAGGTGATTTCCGCTATCACCTCTACCCGCGCCCCCTGCTTATGCAGACGTTCGACCTGACTTTGGATGTCGCCGGCGGTGGGGATGATATCGTCGATCGCGCGCGCGCGCTCGATTTGTCCGGGAATGAGCTGCGGATTGCCGGCCACCAGCCCGAGAATATCGATGTCCTCGAGAACGCCGACATATTGTCCGTTCGACTCGATTGCGAGACGGCGCTTGTTGTGATGCGTCATCGCGATCACTGCATCGAAGATGAAGTCATCGATGTTGATCGACGCGACGTCGAAGTGGCAGACGTCCCTAATTTTGGTTGACAGGGTATGTCCTTCGAGAACGATCCGTTTCGCCAGGTCGGTTCCGGTGATGATTCCGACCACGTCGCGTTCCCGGATCAGGAGCGTATTGTTGTTATTGTCGCGCATGATGCGGCCGGCCTGCTTGATCGTGGTTGACCCATCCACGAACACCGCCGGGTGGTAACGCACGTCGCGGACGCGGGCGCGCAGGGTGCTATCGACGCCGTTGCTTTCGCGTCCGACCGCGTATGAGCGCAGCTTGCGCGAAATCTCCGAATAGAAAAACGCGGCGAATCCGGTGTTCTTGGCAATCAGTTCAAGCACAACGGCCTTGGGGACGAGGTAGCAGAGCGTCTCGTCGGCCGCAACGAAACTGCTGCCGGCCGGGCCGTGCACGAGCGAGCGCGAGTCGAAGGTGTCCTTTGGCCCGAGGACGGCTTCGATCTTTTCGCCGTCGCGCTCCTCGACCGACCCCTTGATCACGATATGCAGGTTTTCGGAGCGCTGACCTTGCTCGATGATCGCGTCGCCCGGTCGGAAATAGCCGATGTCGAGCGCCGCGCGCAGTTGGCTGATCTGGTCGTGCGTCAGCCGATCGAAGGGAGGATTTTGCGCATCGAACGCTTGCGGCATTGAAGGACACTCCGGGCGCTGGCGCTCAACGCCCGCGCTGCCGCGCGGCGAAGGGGCTGGGCGCCGGTTGCTGCGCCTTCCGCCGGTTGGGGGCGTGCATCGGCATGCGCAACCCTTTGGATCAGTAGGCGACGGCGCCGGCCGCGCCGATTCCGGTCTCCGATCGGACGAATTGCGCCGGGAACCCGGCCTTGTCGAGGCCCGCTCGTTTGCTCTTGTCGGTCTTGGAGAACAGCCAGATGCCGCCGAAGGCAATCGCCATCGAGAACAGCGCCGGATTGTCGTAGGGGAAGGGGGCGGTGGTGAACCCGAAGGTCTTGACCCAAACCGCGGGGCCCAGCACCACGCCGGCGATGGAGCTGACGAGGCCGAGCAGGCCGCCGATGAACACGCCGCGCGTGGTCGTCCCGCTCCAAAAGACTGACATCACAAGCGCCGGGAAATTGCAGCTCGCCGCAATCGCAAAAGCGAGACCCACCATGAAAGCGACGTTCTGGTTTTCGAAGATGTAACCGAGATAGACAGCGAGCACGCCGATCGCCACGGCGGCGATCTTCGAGACCCGCACCCCCTTGTCTTCCGACACCCTTCCTTTGGCGATCACCGACTCGTAAAGGTCGTGACTCACGGCGGAGGCGCCGGCGAGCGTCAGTCCGGCGACGACCGCGAGGATCGTCGCAAAGGCCACGGCCGAGATGAAGCCGAGGAAGATCGACCCGCCAGCGGCGTTGGCGAGTTGCACCGCCGCCATATTGGTGCCGCCGATCAAGTCGGTGACCTTGTTGTAGGCGCCGCCCGGCTCGATGCGGTAGTTGGCGGCGTTGTTCATCAGGAAGGCGATGGCGCCGAAGCCGATGATGAATGTGAGGACGTAGAAGTAGCCGATAAAGCCAGTGGCGTAGAGCACGGATTTGCGCGCGGCCTTGGCGTCCGCCACGGTATAGAAGCGCATCAGGACATGCGGCAATCCCGCGGTGCCGAACATCAGCGCCAAGCCGAGCGACACCGCCGAAATGGGATCGGCGAGAAGCGCGCCAGGCGCCATGATCGCAGCGCCCTTCGGATGCACGGCGACCGCCGCCTTGAACAGCGCCGCGGGTGAGAAGCCGAATTTGACGAGCACCAGGAACGCAAGAACGGTGGCGCCGCCCAGCAGGAGGCAAGACTTGATGATCTGTACCCAAGTGGTCGCCAGCATTCCGCCCAGCGCGACATAGAGGATCATCAGCGCGCCGACGATCATCAGTGCATAGAGGTAAGGCATGCCGAACAGCAGCTCGATCAGCTTGCCCGCGCCCACCATCTGCGCGATCAGATAAAACGCCACCACCGTGAGCGTGCCGAGCGCCGACAGCGTGCGAATCGAGACCGGCTCGAGGCGGAACGACACCACATCTGCAAAAGTGTAGCGCCCGAGATTGCGCAGCCGCTCGGCGATCAAAAACATGATGATCGGCCAGCCGACCAGCCAGCCGACCGAATAGACCAGTCCATCATAGCCGCTGGCGAAGACGAGGCCCGAAATGCCGAGAAACGACGCGGCCGACATGTAGTCGCCCGCCATGGCAAGGCCGTTTTGCGCGCCGGAAATGCCGGCGCCAGCCGTATAGAAATCGGCAGCCGACCGCGTGCGGTTCGCCGCCCGATAGGTGATCACCAGCGTCGCGGAGGCAAAGACCAGGAACATCACAATGGCCGAAAGATTCGGCGCACTCCCCACGGCCCCCGCGTCAGCCGCCGACGCGCGGGTCGCGCTCGCGAGCATAAAGACGATGGCGGCAGCGATGCCGGAGCGCATGCGCGGCATTATTTGATGTCCTCGAGGATTTGCCGCGTGAGCGCGTCGTACTCGGTATTGGCGCGGTGGACGTAAAGAGCCGTGAGGGCGAAGGCGGCGACGATCACCAGAAGGCCGAGGGGAATGCCCAGAGTCATCCCGTCGCCGATGGGCATGCCCAGCCATTGCGGGGCGAATGCTACGACCGCGATGTATCCGAAATAGATGATCAGCGTCGTCGCGCTGAGCGCCAAGGCGAACCGCGTTCTCCTGCGGACGAGCGTGTGGAAATGCGGATCCCGCTTGATCGCTTCGATCATCGCTGCGTTCGCGCGCACGGAGCCCTCTCAACTCTTCGACCGCCAGGCATGGCCAGAGACGTTTCAACTCGGCCGAGCGCCGCGCTAGCCGCAATTCGACGCCGGACGATAGGTCATTCGCACGGCGGAGCAATAGCATTTCGCACGGGACGCGTCTCGCGTCGGCGTCGATTCCAAGCAACAAGAAAGACGCCGCCGGCTGGCGGGCCCGGCGGCGTCTTCGTCAGCGTAGTTGCGGGCCGCGGCGAACCGCGGCCCGCGTCACTGATCACTCGGCGGGTGCCGCCTTGGAGATGACGCCCAAGGTCGCGCGGCGCTCCATCTCGGCGAACCCGTCCTCGGAGCTGGGCTCCGGCTTCAGCAACGACACCACGATGCCCACGATGAACGCGCCGGTCATGGTGAATAGGCACGGGTTCTTGAGCGGGAAGAACCACCAGTGATTCGGGGCATCCGCGTTCTTCAACAAGTCGAGCTGAACCGTCGGTCCGAGATAGATCAAGACCACGGTCCCGACCGCGCCGAACACGATACTCGCAACGGCGCCAGCGGTCGTCAGTCGCTTCCAGAAGATCGCGAGCATCAGCGCCGGGAAGTTGCAAGATGCCGCGATCGAGAAGGTCAGACCCACCATATAGGCGATATTCTGACCCTGGAACACGATGCCGAGCAGGACCGCGCAGATGCCAAGGATAACCGACGCGATACGGGCGACCTTGAGCTGCTCTTCTTCCGAGGCATGGCCGCCCTTGATGGTGCTGACCCAGAGGTCATGCGACAGCGCGGCAGCGCCGGAGAGCGTCAGACCCGCCACGACCGCGAGGATGGTGGCGAACGCCACGGCGCAGATGAAGCCGAACAGCAGCGGTCCACCCAACGCTTTCGCAAGCAGCGGTGCAGCCATGTTGCCGCCGCCGCCGGATGCCAGGATGCCCTGCTTGCCGACCAGCACCATCGCGCCGAAGCCGAGGACGAAGGTGATCAGGTAGAACAGGCCGATCCAGATCGTAGCCCACAGCACCGACTTGCGGGCCTGGGTCGCATCGGGGACGGTGTAGAACCGCATCAGGATGTGCGGCAGGCCCGCGGTTCCGAACATCAGCGCGAGGCCGAGAGACAGCGCGTCCCAGGCACCGGTGACGATCTTGGTGCCCGGTTCGAGCACCTGCTGGCCGTTGAGTTCCGCCGCCTTGGCAAACAGGTGGGTCGGATTGAAGCCGAACTGCACCAACACCAGGATCGTCATCAGGATGGCGCCGCTAAGCAAAAGGCCGGCCTTGATGATCTGCACCCAGGTCGTAGCAATCATGCCGCCGAACAGCACGTAGGTCATCATCACCACGCCGACGATCAGAATCGCGACCACGTAATCGAGTCCGAACAGCAGCTTGATCAGCGTGCCGGCACCGACCATCTGGCCGATCAGATAGGTGAGCACGACCACCAGGGTGCCGATCACCGCTGCGATACGCACCGGTCCCTGCTTCAGCCGATAGGCGACAACGTCGGCAAAGGTGTACTTGCCGAGATTGCGCAGCGGCTCCGCGATCAGGAACAGGATGATTGGCCAACCGACCAACCAGCCGGTCGAATAGATCAGTCCGTCGAATCCGTTAAGCGCAACGAGGCCGGCGATGCCGAGGAAGCTCGCAGCACTCATATAGTCACCGGCAAGCGCCAGACCGTTCTGGAAGCCGGTGATGCCGCCGCCTGCGGCATAAAAGTGGGCCGTCGTCTTCGTCCGCCGTGCCGCCCAGTAGGTAATGCCGAGCGTCAAGGTGATGAAGACGAAAAAGAAGAAAATCGCCAACCAGTATTCGCTCATTACTTCCTCCCCTGCGCTTCGCTGACGGCAGCAGCGACCACCTTATCGTAGTGGTTATTGGCCCAATGAACGTAGATGAGACAAAGGACCCACGCCGAGACAATCACCAAAGCGCCGAGCAAAATACCGAGGCTGAGGCCTGGGGAAAGGAGGGTACCGAGCAGGGGCTTGTCGAAGGCCACCAGCATTATGAATCCGAAATAGAAAACCAACATCAGAATAGTCAGGATGATCGCGAGGCGAAAACGCGCCGCCGCGATGGCGTGAAGTTTGGACTCGACTTGGCTCATGCATTCACTCCCTAGGTACGTCATGACCCGCCGAGACTGAGCAGTCACGACGAGTTCGAGGCAGACTCGTTTTGCGTCGTTTAGTAGTCTCGGAAGACGAAAAAGAAAATTAGCAATTAGGTGGTGCTGCCGGTCAGGATTGAACTGACGACCTCTCCCTTCATCACACTGACGCTTTCGCGTCCGCCGCGGGCGGCGTTCGTGCGCTGGACCATCCCTTCGCCGATGGGCTCACTCTTGAGCCGTTAGGCGCCGCCCGTCTGGCCTCTACACCTTCCCATTTGCGGGCTTGGCTCGGGATTGCCGTCGGCACAATCCGGACGGTTTCCCCGACTTTGGGCGGTGCGCTCCCGGTCGTTTCCGGCCGGGTGGGCAAACTCTACCAAGGGAGTGCTCTACCACTGAGCTACGGCAGCGATCCTCCTGACTATGCAAGGCGGGGCGCATTCCAAAAAAAGAATACGGCCCACCAGAACGAGGCGGGGACTCGGAGCGACAAAGCCTTTGCGCCCGAGGGCGCGGAACCTGCCACAAGGTGGACAACATCGCAAGGATGCTGTGCGACTACTATCATTTCAACAGCTTGCATGGCGCGTCTCCGCCATTAGTATGATGCGCTATGGACGATCGGGGTGACCGGCAATCGGAGCGGGTCGTCGCGCGCGACGGACGCGGACAGCGCCTCGCTGCGGCGCTGCGCGCCAATCTGGTGCGGCGCAAGAAACAGGCGTCGGCGCGGTCGCGCGCAAACGAGCGCGATTATCCTGCCGAGACAGCCGGCGGCGATCCGAGCGGCTCGGCCGCCGCCGAGATGCCTCACGATTCTGCCGAAATCGTTCGGGACAAGACTTTCGACTAAGCGACGAAGGGCCGGCGGCGGAGTCATCTCGCCAATTCATGGATTGACGCGGCGTCCCATAGACAGTGCCGCAAGGGGCAAGGGGCATCATGGATCGCATTCGCATCGTCGGCGGACGTCCGCTTGCAGGAAGCATTCCGATCTCGGGCGCGAAGAACGCGACTCTCCCGCTCATGATCGCGAGCCTTCTGACCGACGAGGTCCTCGTTCTGGAGAACGTGCCGCGGCTCGCCGACGTGGCGCTGTTGCAGCGTATTCTCGGCAATCACGGCGTCGACGTGATGGTCGGCGGCAAGCGTCCGGGCGATACCGAGTATGAAGGCCAGACCCTGCACATTTCCGCCAAGCGCATCGTCGATACGACCGCTCCATACGAGCTCGTCGCGAAAATGCGAGCCAGCTTCTGGGTGATCGCGCCGCTTATCGCCCGCATGGGCGAGGCGCGCGTGTCGCTGCCGGGCGGCTGCGCCATCGGCACGCGTCCGGTCGATCTTCTCGTGATGGCGCTGCAACGTCTCGGCGCCGAAATCGAGATCGACCGTGGCTATGTGGTGGCGCAGGCGCCGAAAGGGCTGAAGGGCGGCGAGATTGTTTTTCCCAAAGTCACGGTCGGCGGCACTCATACCGCGATCATGGCGGCTACGCTCGCCGACGGCGTCACGGATATCGTGAACGCGGCATGCGAGCCGGAGGTCGTCGATCTCGCCGACTGCCTCAACAAAATGGGCGCGAAGATCACTGGCGCCGGAACAAACCACATCGTCATCACCGGCGTGCCGCGGCTGTCGGGCGCTCGCCATCGCGTGCTGCCCGATCGCATCGAGACCGGCACCTATGCGATGGCGGTCGCCATGGCGGGTGGTGACGTTCTGCTCCAGGGCGCGCGCCCCGAGTTGCTGCAAGCGGCGCTCGACGTGCTCGTGCGCGCGGGTGTGGAGATTTCCACGACCAATGCCGGCGTACGTATTGCGCGCAACGGCGCGGGCCTCGCGCCGGTGCAGGTGACGACCGAGCCATTCCCCGGTTTTCCCACCGACCTGCAAGCGCAGTTGATGGCGTTGATGACGCGGGCGGGCGGAACCTCGCAAATCACCGAGACGATTTTCGAAAACCGTTTCATGCACGTGCAGGAACTCGCGCGGCTTGGCGCGCGAATCCGTCTGGAGGGGGAAACGGCGACCATCGATGGCGTGCCGCAACTCAAGGGCGCGCCGGTCATGGCGACCGATCTGCGCGCTTCGGTTTCGCTGGTGATCGCTGCGCTTGCAGCCGAGGGCGAGACCATGGTTAACCGTGTCTATCATCTCGATCGCGGGTTCGAGCGCCTTGAGGGTAAGCTCGCAGCTTGCGGCGCCGACATCGAGCGGCTAAGCGGTTTCTAATTTACGGGACCCTGGCGGGAACGAATGACGGCATACCGGCATTCACCCGCGTCGCCATTGCGGGAGAGGACAACATGAAGATTGCGTATGCAGGGGCGATTTCGCTGGTTCTCATGAGCGCTGCGGCCGGACAGGGCAATCCGCCGCTTCCGGTCATGCCGAGCACGGGAGGCGTCGGCGCCGTGACAAAAAGCGAGAGCGCCGCACTCACGCCGGAACAAAAGACTACTATCGCTCAGGCGGTCCGGCAGTCCAACCGCAAGGTGGTGGTTCCGCCGGGCATCAGCGCCCAGGTCGGATCGGAGCTACCGGCGTCGCTCGAACTCTACACGCTGCCCGACGCGACGCTCGCGCAGATTCCCGCTGCAAAACTCTACAAATACACCCTGGTTAACGATCAGGTCGTACTGGTCGACCCGACTACCATGCGCGTCGTCGACATCCTTCAGGAATAGCTCGAGGAGGCCGAGCAGCGACCCCCGGAGACGCTCACGGCGCGTGCGAGCCGGCCTTCAGCCGCAGACTGGCCGCGGTCGGCAGCAGATCAAGATAAGGGCCCATGAAGAAGGCCTCCCCGCTCCCGGAGCCGAAGGAGGCGTCGTAGGCCTCGATCATTTCGCGCATTTTGCCAGCGCAGGTGGGCATCGAATCGACGATCAACTCGCCCATGATGGCGTCGATGTTGCCACGCCGCATGCGAGGGTCGGCGGCGATCGTGCGAATGACGCACTCGGTTGCGGCGTTAACTGCCGTCCGCAGCGCGTCGCCCCGACGTGCAGCCGTATTCGGGCCAAACTGATCGCCGACCGGCCCGGTCGCAACGGTTGCGACCAATGTCACGGCGAAAAGCGGCCCCCAAATCACGGTAATCCCCCATGCCCCGGCATATCTGTACGTGATTGCCGACAAGCCGGAAAGCGGGAAACCCGCGAATAGATGTCAATTCGGGCGGTTCCGCAGGGTTTCGCGTGCGATTTTTCAGGCACTGTGGCGTAGACGCCGCGTTTTTCGGTCACCCGGTCGAGGCACGACGTGCAACGATGAAGGCCCCGATAAGCTGATGCTTCCGGGGCCATGACTCGAAACCAAAAGGGACTACGAGCGCGCTCGTTCAAACCGTATCGAGCGCAGGCGTGTCGCTTACGACGACTTCGCTTCGTCGAGCGCGTCCTTCCATTTCGACATGCTGTCGGAAATGATTCGCGTCGACGTCAAAGCGGCGTGATTGAGCTGCGCATAGCCGGTAATTTCACGCTGCACGCGCTCGCCTTCGTTGGCGATATAGTCGCGCAGATTCTGCAGTTCGCCGATCAGATTGTCGATTTCCTGCAGAGACGTGCCGGCGACGCGTTGCACCAACGATCGGATATTGCTGGCCGCGAACTCGCCGCTGCCGGCGTCCGTCCGCTTGAGCGGAGTGAAGTCGCGCCTGACAAACTCGCGGATTTCTCCTTCGAACGTGGTCGCGGCGTCCTCGCCAACATCGTCTTGGGCCTGAGCCGTGGTCAGGGTCATGAATCTTGCTCCTTTCGACGCAAACACGAACACCCGCGCGTGCTAAATGCTCGGCAGGTAAACGCTACTAGGCCATTTCAATTTGTCGCTGTCGCGGCGATTATGGGGCGGCCAACACTCTGCAATGCCGTAATTATTGACGATTTGCTAACGCCATAGGCGAAATGGACGGGCATAGCGGCGTCGTCACGCCCGGAGCGGCGGCGCGGTTTATTGCGAGTAGCCGAACAGGATTTCCGTGACAATGGGCTTCACGGCGCGGATTGTGGCGTCGCTCGACATAAATTCCTAGCCGGCCGCGGCAGCCTCGCGGGCGGACTGCGGGAGCGGACTCCAGGGCCTCGTGGCTCGAATCAGCGGCAAAAAAGGCCGCTTGGCTGCCGGCTTCTTGGCTTGCGCCCGCTCGCGCTTGCGCACCAGGCTTGGCCGCTGCCGCCGGGGCAGGGGGGTCGTCTGAGTCGGCGCTGGCCAACGATCTTCCAGCGTCGGTTGTGCGAATTTTGCCCACGCGGGGACGGATACGGTCGCAGCAAGCCGCGAGGGCGGCTGAATGCTATGATCGCTTAGGAAACGAGGCGGCGGAGGACCCGATGATTGTAACCATCGTGACATTCGAGCTTGCCGTGCCGGTGGCCCTTTCCGAGATCACCAAGACGTTTCAAGCGACCGCGCCGAAGTATCAGGAGATCCCCGGCCTCTTGCGCAAGAACTATTGGCTCAGCGAGGACGGGCGGCGCGCCGGCGGCGTCTATGTGTGGGCGTCGCGCGCCGACGCCGACCGGCTCTATACCGACGAGTGGAAGGCTTTCGTCACCGAGAAATACGGCAAGCCGCCGAAAATCGAATACCTGCATTCGCCGGTGATGGTCGACAACCGCGAAGGATCAATCTTGGTCGACACCTGAGCAGACGGGTCACGCGGGCGCGCTTGTCCCTCACGGTGCAGGTGATTGCGTCCTCACAAGCTCGGTTGCGAGGTGGGCGGAAATCAGGCCCGCAATGTTTTCAGCGAGGTCGAAGGCGGCGGAATCCTGCATCGCGGCGTAGGCCGCGTTGGCAAGGGTCGCATCGGCGAGCAGGCGCGAAAGAAAGACCGCGCCGCCGGGCGGCAGCCGCCGGACCACGACGTCGAAGCCTTCACGCGATATGAGTGCGTCCTCACCGCACCAATCCTCGATTGGCGCGGGCTCGGCCTCGTCCGCATTCATTGCCCAGATCGTGACGATCGGATGAGACGAGCGGACGATCGCGGTGCCGGGGGAAAACCGTATCCGCAACGTTTCAAGGTCTGTCGGGTCGAGCGCGGAGAACGCTTCGGCGGGCAGGGCAGTGGCGTCGGCGGCATGAAAGGCGCGAGTCCGCGCCGCTTCCAGGCGGGCCACGTCAGCGAGATAGGGCAGCTCGGCGGCGGGGGCGAATGTCTCGATGAAGGCGGGAAGGCCTTCGCCATAGGTCATCATCAACGGCGAGCGCGGCGGATGCGCCCGCACGAAGACGCCGGCCATGGCGCGGAAGAATTCTTCGCCGACGATCCGCTGCACGGCGGGAAACCGCGTCGCCAACGCATCGATCAGGCTGACCACGACATTGTTGCGGTAGACCGCGAAGCGTTTCGCCGGCGCCGGATGCGTATGCGAGGTGACGCCGTCCGGCACCCGGCGCTCAGGATCGAGCAGCGCTTCGGCAAAGCTTGCCTGGTCGGAGCTTGCCTGGTCGGAATTCATGGACCGCTCGTCATGCCGCATGCATCGCGGCAAAGCGCGTCAGCACGGCATCGGCCGCGATTGCCTCGCCACGTAGCACCGGCCACGCCGGCACGTCGTTGTCCCACTCGATCAAGGTCGGGAGCGGACCGGTGTGGGCGATCACACGTTCGAACAGCGCCCACACGGGGTCCGCCACGGGCGATCCATGCGCGTCGATCAGGAGCGGCGCGCCGGCGTCGTCGACGCTCGCATCGTGGCCGGCAAGATGAATCTCGCCGACATGTTCGAGCGGGAAGGCGGCAAGATAAGCCTCGGCGCTCCGGTCGTGATTGGTGGCAGAGACGTAGACATTATTGACGTCGATCAGGAGTCCGCAGCCGGTGCGGCGGACGATATCGGCGAGGAAGTCGGTCTCCGCGATCGTGCTTTCCGCGAACAGCACATAGGTCGCGGGGTTTTCCAACAGCATGCGCCGGCCGAGCGCGTCCTGCACTTCGGCGATGTGATCGGCGACGCGGGTCAGCGTGACGGCGGTATAGGGCAGCGGGAGAAGGTCGTTGAGATAGACGTCGCCGTGGCTTGACCAGGCGAGATGCTCGGAAAAACTTTCGGGTCGGTAGCGGTCGCACAGGCGACGCAAGCGCTGCAAGTGCGCGCGGTCGAGCGGCGCGTCGACGCCGATCGACAGGCCGACGCCATGCACCGACAATGCGAAGCGCTCGTGCAGGCGCGCGAGCTGGGCATGCGGGAGGCCGCCGTCGCCCATGTAATTTTCCGCATGCACCTCGAAGGAACCGATGGGGCCGGGATCGGCGATCAGGCCGTCGAAATGCTCGGGCTTGAATCCAACGCCAGCGCGGGGCGGCAGCGTGGGTTGGATCATGGCGGCGCTCCGTTGAAGGAAGAGGGCGCGAGCGGGCCGCGCCCTTCCTCGCCTCAGGTAACGGGTGTGAGCGAGCCCGTGCCCTTCGGGGTCTTTATCGTGGCGCACGTCCCTTTCGCCACATACTTCCAGGCATTGCCTTGGTAGTCTACCTTCGACGTGCCGGCGCAAGTGGTGCCTGGGCCGGCGGCGCAGTCGTTTTGGCCCTTCAGCGCGACACCGTAGCACTTGTCCATGCCGGGCTGTGCAGGCTTCGGCTGGGCAAAGGCATTGGCGCCGAGCAGCGATAGGGCGGCGGCTACTGAACTGGCGAGAGCAACGGTTTGCGAGCGGCGGGTCATGGTGATTATCCCCTGTCTGGAAATGGCCATCGGCCTCGAACATCACCGGTTTCGCCAGGGCCGGGTCCCGCGTTACTTGAATCACCTCTTCGTGTCCGCTGGCGTTATTTTGATCACGCCGTCACGACCATCGGGCGCACCCGCGTAACAAAACCATCGCACAGGCGAAGAGAAGAGACAGCAGATGGCGTTGGGAGGCCGCGAGCGGATTTGGGCTGAGTGGATGACCGCCGCCCTCGCCGGAGACGAGGCCGCCTATCACCAGTTACTCACGGCGTTGGCGCCGGTGCTGCGGGCGAACACCCGGCGGACGCTAAGCCAGATGGGCGCGCCCGTGGGCGATGCGGAGGACATTGTGCAGGAGACGCTGCTCGCGATTCATCTGCACCGCAATACGTGGCGGCAAACCGACCCGATCGGGCCGTGGGTGGCGGCGATCGCGCGCTACAAGCTCATCGATTCACTGCGCCGGCGCGGCCGGCGGGCGGAAGTCGCAATCGATGAGCTTGCCGACGCGCTGCCCGACAGCGGCGCCGACCCGGAGGAGGAACTCGGGCGGCGTCAGGTTGTGCGGCTGGTCGATCGGCTGCAAGGCCGCCAGGGAGCGATCGTTCGCGCGATTTCGCTTGAAGGCGCCGGCATCAGGGACGTTGCGGCGAAGTTCAGGATGAGCGAGGGCGCGGTGCGCGTGGCGCTCCATCGCGGGCTGAAATCGCTCGCGCAGTTGTACAGATCGAGGGACGGGTGAGGACCGAGGAGTTCATTCGCGCATTAGCGGCTGACCGGGCGGTCGAGATCCGGCCGGGTTTGGCGTTCGGGCTTGCCCTTGCGGCCGGCGCTGTGATCGCCGCCACGGTGTTCTTGTTGGCGCTCGGCGTTCGCCCCGATGTCCTTGCCGTGCTTCACACGGTCCGCTTCCCGTTCAAGTTCGTCGTCACCATTGCGCTTTTCGCCGCCGGTTTGCGCCTCGCTCTGGCGCTGGCGCGGCCTGGCGGCGATGCGGCCGCGGCGGCGCGGCTGCTTGCCGTGCCGGCGCTCTTGATCGGCGGGGCGCTCGTGATCGAGCTCGCGGTCGTGCCAACGGCCGCCTGGGGCCCGCGGCTCATAGGCTCCAACGCCACGGTGTGCCTTTCGGCGATTCCGGTGATCGCCATTGGCCCGCTCGTGGCTATTCTACTGGCGTTGCGGAGCGGCGCCCCGACCGCGCCTGCGCGCGCCGGCGCGTCTGCCGGCCTCGTGGCGGCGGCGCTGGCGGCGACGTTCTACGCCGCTCATTGCACCGACGACTCCCCGCTGTTTGTCGCGACCTGGTATTCGCTGGCGATCGCGCTCGTGGTGGCGGTGGGCGCTCTGCTCGGGCCGCGGGTGCTGCGGTGGTGATTGCCGCGCGTCTCGCGCCAATGGGGTAATTCGCATCGCGCCTGCGACGGGCGCGCATCGGGCAAGTGGCGCAATGCGGCGGGATGAAACCTTAGGCAGCTGCTGCACCCAACACGGCCTAGCGCCCCGGCGACCCCTCGACTAATATTACAGGTCTTCTGAGCAGGGCCGATCGGCGTCCGCGCGAAGCGATGGATGTCGCAATAGGACCGCTCCGTTTTCGGCGGAACGTCCCTCCTGTTGCGCATGTCCAAAACTTGGCGTCGCGCGGTCCCCTTCCACATAACGGATGGCGAATGAAAATCAGGCTGCCGCACCGAATTGGGCTTGCACGATTGTCGATGCTTGCGGTTGTGGTCGGCCTGATCACCGGCCTCGGCGCGGTGTTCTTCCGCGCGCTGATAGGGCTCATCCACAACATCGCTTTTCTCGGCACGTTTTCCATCTTTTACGAGGCCAATCTATTTACCCAGCCGAGTCCGTGGGGCGCGTTCATTATCCTCGTGCCCGTACTCGGGGGTATAATCGTCACCTTTCTGGTGACGAATTTCGCACCGGAAGCGCGCGGCCACGGCGTGCCGGAGGTGATGGATGCGATCTATTACCGCGAAGGCATCATCCGGCCGATTGTCGCAGCAGTAAAGTCGTTGGCTTCCGCGGTCTCCATCGCCACCGGCGCGGCGGTCGGCCGCGAAGGACCGATTATCCAGATTGGCGCGTCGCTCGGCTCCACGCTGGGGCAAATCATTCAGCTCGCGCCGTGGCAGCGCATCACGCTGGTCGCCGCCGGCGCCGGCGCCGGCATTGCGGCAACCTTCAATACGCCGATCGGCGGCGTGATGTTCGCGATCGAATTGATGATGCCCGAGCTGAGCGCACGCACGTTTCTCCCGGTCGCGCTCGCAACCGGAGTCGCGACCTTCGTCGGCCGCATATTCCTCGGACTGCAGCCGGCCTTTGAAGTGCCGGTCGACATGCTGCTCGATCATCCGCCGTCGCTTCCGGCGCTGCTGTTCTACGCCGTCCTCGGCTTACTGATGGGCCTTGCGGCGACCGCCTTTATCCGCGGCCTTGGGTTCGCCGAGGACGTCTTCGATCGCATCCACAATCCCTATCTGCGCCATGGCCTCGGGATGCTGATCATCGGCGTTCTCATCTACGCGCTGCTTCGCACCACCGGACACTATTACGTAGAAGGCGTCGGCTACGCGACCATCCAGACCATTCTTGCGGGCGGTCTTGCCATTCCGGCGCTGCTTGCGCTGCTATACGTCGCCAAGTTGTGCGCCACGTCCATCAGTCTCGGGTCGGGCGCCTCGGGCGGCATCTTCTCGCCGTCGCTATTTATGGGCGCAACGCTGGGCGGGGCGTTCGGCGCAATCGCCACGGCGATTCATCCGATCCAGGAGGTCAGCGTCGCCACTTGCGCGGTCATCGGGATGGCCGCGATGGTGGGAGGCGGCACCGGCGCTTCCATGACCGCCGTCACCATGATCTTCGAGATGACGCGCGACTATGACTTGGTGATGCCGATCATCATCGCCGTCGCGCTCTCGGTCGGCGTGCGCCGCCTGCTCAGCCACGAAAATATCTATACGGTCAAGCTCGTCGGCCGCCGGCATTTCGTGCCGAAGGCGCTGCACGCCAACATGTTTCTGGTGCGCCACGCCAGCGAGGTGATGGAAAAGGACGTGATCCTGCTGCCAGCCGACGTGGATTTCGACGCCTTCCTGCGCAGCCCCCTCGCGCTGCCGTTTGATTTGAGCGAGTTTGGCCGACGTCCTGACCCCGCAATCGGAATTGGGCTGAAGCACGTGGTGGTGACGCGAGGCGACCACATCGTGGGAGTCGTCCGCGTCAATACGGCGCTGCGGCGCGGCCTCGAGACCGCCTATACCGGGGTCACGCTCGGCAGCGTCGCACAACGCAATTTCATTATCGCGCGCGAGGACGACATCATCTTCGACGTTGTGACCCGCATGACGCGTCGCAACGCCGCGATGGCGGTGGTGACCCGCAGTGTGCGGCGCCCACATGCCTCGGATGTCGTCGGCATCATCTCCAAGGAGCACATTGCCGATTCGGTCGCCGAAAGCATCAAGCCCTATGGCGCGTAGCGTGTTGACGCCGCGGCGCGCCGATGCGGCTTGGTTAGGGTCCATGACAGAAGGCGGAAGGGGACGCACTCGGGCTGCTTCGCGCGCCACGCCAGCATCCGTCTGTGCCGATCAACCCGCCAATAGCTCAAGCGGCTGGAGATTGTTGACGGCGTTTCGCGGAGCGAGGAGCTGGTTTGAAGCGAATCGGTTGATACCGCTTGCAACGGAGATCATCCGATTGATGGGACAGCGTTTGACTTCTTCCACGGGCCGGGAGACGTAAAGCTCGGCGTGGAGGAGTCCGCGATCTTCCTTGCCTGCGGCGTCGATGCCAGCCGCGTGCAGGAGGCCGAGCACCCCATTCATTTCCTCGCGATCGGCAAACCGCCGTTGGACGAAGGTCGCGCCTTCGAAGCGTTCCGTCTCCAGGCCTTGGCCGACCAGGAACTGGGCGACGCCGTCGTAGGAGAAAACACGAAGGACGAAGGACGCAACCCAGGGCGCGCGCGGACCGGAGATCGTGTGGCGAGCGATGCGCCCGAAAGTGCGCTCGGTGATGTAGCCGACGCAACCGGTGGAGACGATCAGGTCGATGTTTTCCAGCACCGCGCCGAGCTCGACCGTAGGCTCCTGATTCTCGAGATCGATGGCGAAGCCGCGATCGATGCTGCCGACGCGCTCGGCGTAACGGACCGCGCCGCCGGCAATGTCGAGGCCGACGACGCGAATATGCTGGCGCTTGGGCCAAGACAAGAAGTAATGGCGATCATAGTCCTCAAGCTGCTGCGACGTCAGATTCTCAAGATCGGCGATGTGATAGCGCGCATGCAGCATGTCCCAGGTCATCGGGTATTTCATCAAGGCGCCGTTGACGCCATAAGAGCAGCCGAGATCGAGGACATTTATCGGCGCGCCTTTGATCTGATACCGCGCCTGGATCAGCTGCATGAAAACCGGGTGCGCCAGATGCGGAATCATATAATCCAACGAGCCGAGAACCCGGTAATACATCCTCGGATCGGCTTGAACGTAAAGTTGGCTGAAGTCTGCTCGGTTTATGTTGGCAAAAGAAGTCGCATTGAGTCCGTGCGCCACAGACATCGCTTAAGTCCCCCGCCCCTCGTTTATGTATATTTGTAAATTAATGTGGCCGAATGAGGGAGTAGACGGCAATTTGGCGGCGGCGCGGCGCTGGCTTTCTGGCGGTAAATGGCGGCCGAACCCTGATCGGCCGCGGACGGCTCGGCGTCAGCCCTGGCGGAGCGGCGACCGTCAGGCGAGGCTGATTCGCCGCCGCACGCCCAGTCAACACGTAACACGCTGCGTTCGGACCGCCACAATGCTCCTTGCCACCGCGAGCCGGTGTACCCAATTGTCGTGACGCGAATTCGATTCGATGATCGCTTGCCGCGCCGGGTTGGCAATCATAAGGAGCCGTCCGATGCCCCGACCATTTGCCGCCGTTCGAGTGCGTGACCTCAGTGCGGCGGAAGTCGCTGCTGAACTCGCCGCCGGCCGTATCCTTCTTGTCGATGTGCGCGAGCCGGGCGAAACCGCGCAGGAGCGCATCCCCGGATCAACGTTGCTCCCGCTGTCCGCCTTCGACCTCACCGCAATTCCCGATCCAAACGGACGCGAAGTCGTATTCTCTTGCAGGACCGGCATTCGCTCGATTCGCGCTTCGGAGATTGCGCAGGCGGCCGGGTTGCCCTATCGCTCGCATCTCGCCGGCGGCATCGTCGCTTGGAAGGCGGCGGGATTGCCGACCGAGACGTGAGTGAGGCGATGACTGCGCGGCCTTGTAGCCGTGAGATGCAAGGAGACGACATGCGGATGATCGTGGTGGGAGCGGTGGTCCTGGCGGCGCTGGCGGCGTCGGGGAGTTCGGCGAACGCGTGGCGGCACGGCTGGTATCCCTGGTGTGCGTGGCTATCTACCGGGCTCTATTACGACTGCTTTTACGCAACGCTGCAGCAGTGCGTCGTGTCGATACGCGGCGTCGGCGGCACGTGCGGCGTCAATCCCTATCCTCCGCCGCCTCAATACGCGCGGCGCGCTCGGCCGCGGCGAGGTTATTATTACAAGTAAGCACGCCGTCATCGCCCATTGTCGATCGACCGGGGGAGAAATCGGCGCATGCGACCGTTCACGATCAGGCTGGCCGGCGCGCTCCTGACGGTTGCCACGCTCTTCCTCCCGGCGACGCAGCTCGCCGCGCAGGAGCGGATCGTCAATGTCTATAACTGGTCGGATTACGTCGATCCGACCGTGCTCGAAGCCTTCACCCGCGAGACCGGCATCAAGGTCCGCTACGACGTCTTCGACTCCAACGACACGCTGGAGACGAAACTGCTTGCGGGCCGGTCCGGCTACGACGTCGTCGTTCCGAGCGCCAATTTTCTCGAGCGCCAGATCAAGGCCGGCGTGTTCCTTCCGCTCGACAAGTCGAAGCTGCCGAACCTCGTCAATATGTGGCCGGAGATCGAGCGCCGGGTCGCCGCCTACGATCCGGGCAACCGTTACTCCGTCAACTACATGTGGGGCACGGTCGGCATCGGCTACAATGTCGGCAAGGCGCGCGAGATTCTCGGTCCGGAAGCGCGCATCGACAGCTGGGACATCGTGTTCAAGCCGGAGAACCTTGCGAAGTTCAAGGACTGCGGCGTGCACATGCTCGATTCGAGCGACGATATTCTGCCGGCGGCGCTCAACTATCTCGGCCTCGACCCCAATTCGACCGACCCCAAGGAACTCGAGCGGGCGGCGGCGCTGCTTGCGCAAGTGCGTCCCTACGTCCGCAAATTCCATTCGTCCGAATACCTCAATGCGCTCGCCGGCGGCGAAATTTGCCTCGTGGTCGGTTTTTCCGGCGATATCAAGCAGGCGCAGAAGCGCGCCGCGGAAGCGAAGAACGGCGTCGAGATCGGCTACGCGATCCCGCGCGAAGGCGCGCAGATGTTCTTCGACAACCTCGCGATTCCGAAGGACGCCCGCAATGTCGAGGAGGCGCTCGCCTTCATCAACTATCTGCAGCGGCCCCAGGTCGCCGCGAAGAACACCAACTTTTTGTCTTATGCGAACGGCAATCTGGCGAGCCAGAAATTCATCAATCCGGCGATTCTCGATGACCGCGGCATCTATCCGGACGCGGCGACGATGCAGCGCCTTTATACGGCGAAGGCCAAAGACGTCGCCACCCAACGAATCATGAATCGCTTGTGGACCCGCATCAAGACCGGGCGGTGAGCGGGCCGACGAAGCGAGATAAATGTTATCCGTGCCTCCGCGAGGGCTAATCGCCTGGGCGAATTTATCCAGCGTTGAAGGTTCGAGGTAACTCCGATGCTCCTATTGGACCAGCTTCAGCACCTTTCACCGCCCCTATCATTTTGCGCGCTGCTCGCATGCGGTTTCCTTGTCGGGCTGGTAGACCTAATCTTGGTCCGGGTGGTCGTGAGAGCGTTCGGCAAAAAAGATCAAGTTCTCCCCGTCCGTGACACTCTCATAACGGGATTTACCGGTCTATTCGCCCTGATGGTGGCCTTTTCGGCTGCAGGAATCTGGAACGATGCGATCCAGGCACGTGCGACCGTTCAACGCGAAGCGAACGCAATCGAAAACGTGATCGCGCTGGGATCGAGCCTTCCCGAGGAGTTAGCCAAGCAGGTGCATGACGAAGCGTTGCAGATCGGTCGGTTCACGGTAGAGGAGGATTGGCCCGCAATGCAGCATCGCGTCGGTCCAAATGAGGACCTTTTGGAAAGCTTCAATCAAAGTCCCATTGTCAGGCTGATGATTCTTATATCCCGGAATGCAAAAGATATAGCCGGCGCTCCGGCTTCGGCGTTGCTGTCGCAACTGGTCGAGCTCAGGAGCGCTCGGGTGCAGCGCGAAGCAATTGCGCGTGGCGGCATATCGGGGGTGCTGTGGTTGACCCTACTTCTTCTTCCTATTGTGGCGCTGACAGTTTTAATGCTCGCCTACAATCATGATCGTAGTTGGCAGCTTGCGAGCGGCGCTATCTACGTATTTGGAGTGTGCCTGGCCTTGTTTGTCGTCCTCGCGCATGACCGCCCATTCTATGGATATCTTGGGATTCAGCCAACGCCAATCGAGCGGGTCTTGGAACGAAACGCCAATTGGCCAATAGGGAATAGCGACGGAGCGAACACGGCGCGGATGCCCGATGCGCGGCAAAGGCCGTGAGCTTCCTGAAAACAATAACCAGCCTATGAATGCCCGTCGTGGTCAACGACGGGAATTTACTGCGATCACGCCACCGTCTCGGTGCGTGTTGAGTAGCCCAGTGGAATGGCTTCGGTGAACCGGCGCCGAACGGCGGGGGCGCGTTCGTCCGCCGCCGGTTGATAGACCACGCTGTAGCGCCTAAGCGCGGCGGCGAATGCGGCGGCGTCGGATTCCTTTCTTATTTCGAATGCGTCGAAACCGGCGCGCACGAGGAATAGAAACTGGTCGCGTAAAACCTCGCCGGTCGCCCGCACTTCGCCGCGGAATCCGTAGCGTTCCCGCAGGATGCGAGCTTGGCTATAGGCCCGGCCGTCGCGAAAGGTGGGAAACGCGAGGGCTACCAGGGCCAGCCGATCGAGATGGGGTGCGAGCTCGGCGATATTTCGCTTGTTTGGCCAGATCACGCCGATTGGCGCGCCGCGGCCCGCGAATTCATCGCTGGCGGCAAGAAAGCGCTCGGCTGAAACGAGTGCCGGGATCTCATCGGGAAGGGGATCGTCGTCGCGCACGCGCACGAAGGGGTCTTCCACGCGGCGCCCCGCCTTAATGAACGGCATAGACACGCTCCTTGAATGGCTCGATGCCGACACGCGCAACGGTATCGATGAACAGTTCGTCCGGTCGCTCGCGCAGCTCGAGATAAGCGGCGACAATATCCTCGATCACGTCAGCGACTTGCGCATAAGGGACAGCGGGACCCAACAACTCGCCGAGCTGCGCCCGTTCATCGGCGCGCCCGCCAAGCGTGATCTGGTAGAACTCCTCGCCGTTCTTCTCGACGCCGAGAATGCCGATATGGCCGACATGATGGTGGCCGCAGGCGTTGATGCAGCCGGAAATATTGATGTGCAGCCGGCCGAGGTCGCGCGCGAGATCGAGGTTGCGGAAACGGCGTGTCAGCTCCTGCGCGACCGGGATCGAGCGGGCATTGGCGAGGCTGCAATAGTCGAGCCCCGGACAGGCGATGATGTCGGAGACGAGCCCTACATTCGGCGTCGCTAGGCCGTTCCTGTCGAGCGCGCGCCAAATCTCCGGCAGGTCGTGTTGCGCGACATGCGGCAGCACCAAATTCTGCTCGTGGCCGACGCGGATTTCGCCAAATGAGAAACGGTCCGCAAGGTCGGCGACCGCATCCATCTGCTCGGCCGTGGCGTCGCCCGGCGGCCCGCCTTCCGGCTTCAGCGACAGCGTCACGATTGCATAGCCCGCAACCTTGTGATTGGCGACGGAATTCGCAAGCCAGGCGGCAAAGCGCGGTTCCGCCCGGCGCAACACGGCGACTTCGGGTGGATCGTCGGCAAGCGGTTCGTATCGCGGATAGCGGAACCGCGCGGCGATATCGGCGACCACCGCCGGATCAAGCGCGAGCGCGCCATCCTTGATCGTGCGCCATTCCGCCTCGACCTCCCTGGCGAAGCATTCGGCGCCGAGCTCATGCACCAGAATCTTGATCCGCGCCTTGTAGATGTTGTCGCGCCGGCCGTACTGATTGTACACGCGCAGGATCGCCTCGATGTAGCTGAGGAAGTCCCGTTTGGCGAGGAACGGCCGGATCACCTTGCCGATGAACGGGGTGCGCCCCAGCCCGCCGCCGACGCTCACCTCGAAGCCGGCCTCGCCGGCCTCGTTGCGATAGAGCCGCAAGCCGATATCGTGCACTTTGATCGCAGCGCGGTCATGCGCGGAGGCGGTGATCGCGATCTTGAACTTGCGCGGCAGAAACAAGAACTCAGGATGCAGCGTGGAATGCTGGCGCAGCACCTCGGCCCAGATGCGCGGGTCCTCGACCTCATCGGGGGCCGCGCCCGCCCACTGATCGCTGGTGATGTTGCGCACGCAATTGCCGCTGGTTTGCATGGCGTGCAGTTCGGCCGACGCGAGGTCGGCGAGCACGTCAGGCATGTCGGAGAGCCTGATCCAGTTGAACTGGATGTTCTGCCGTGTGGTGAAGTGGCCGTATCCACGGTCATAGCGACGCGCGACCTGCGCGACCACCCGCATCTGTTCGGACGACAGCGTCCCGTAGGGGAGGGCGACGCGCAGCATATAGGCGTGGAGCTGAAGGTAGACGCCGTTCATCAGCCGCAGCGACTTGAACTCGTCCTCGGTGAGTTCGCCGGACAGCCTGCGTGCGACCTGGTCGCGAAACTCGGCCACGCGCTCGTTGACCAGTGTGCGGTCGAACGTGTCGTAAATATACATGGTCAGGAACCGAAATTGCCCGGTAGCTCGAATGTGGGACCGCCGACGCGGATGCGTTCGCGCAAGTTTCCCGGCTGAGAGCGCCCGCTCGGATCGAGCTCGACCGGCGCGACATAAGGGCCGACCACCAGGACGTCTTCGGCGACCGCCGCAGCAAGCAATTCGCTCGCCGCCGGCGCGGTCGTCGCGACCGCCGCTTCTGTGATCTGCGTTGTCCAATCGCCGCGCGCTCCGCGATACACCACGGTGCCGTCCGCGAGTTGGTTCGCGGTGATGACGACCGGGCCGGTGATCTTCAACTTTTGCTGCAGCGGCGACGTCATGCGGCGATCTCCAATAGCTCGGTTGGGCCGGCGCTCGCGGCAGCGACGCCTGGAACGACATTCACCGACATGCCTGCTTGCCGCAGCCGGCAACGCAGGGCGTCCGTGAACGCCTCGCGGGTACTAAGGAAGGCAACGTTTCGGCCTGCGCGCGCGTGCTCGGCGAAGAGGCCGACGGCGGCGTCTGGACGAATTTCTGGCTGGCCGCGCCGCCTGCCGATGAAGATGCGCTCGGCGTCGCGGCGCGCGCGGTCGAGAACGGCGGGATCGACCTGTTCGTCGTAAACGATCACGTCGGCGTTCTGCAGCGCCTGCAACGCGCGCAACGTGAGAAGGTCCGGTTCTCTCGCTCCGCCATCGAGGAGATAAACGAGCCCGGGTTGTTGCTCCGTCATCGCGGAGCTTTCCACCGCTCGCGCGAGCGCGGCTTCGGCCTCGTGCAAGCGTCCGGCGAGCGCCAAAGAGCCGATCGGGCCGTCCACCACGTGCTCCCAGAATCGCCGCGCCGAGCCGGAGCCATGGCGCTTCTGCGCAAAGCGCGCGCGGAATCGGCCGAGCAATGCCGCGAGATCGCCGATGCGCGCCGGCAGCAGCGCCTCGATCCGCTCGCGCAGCCGGCGCGCCAACACCGGCGATGCGCCGCCGGTGCCCACCGCGACGACCACTTCGCCGCGATCGATGATCGCGGGGACTATGAACGTCGACAAATCCGGCCGATCGACCACGTTGACAGGGATGCTCGCAGCACGCGCACGCGCGGCGACAACCTCGTCAGTTGCGTCTCCGGCGGCGCTGACGACGGCCATGTATCCGGAAAAATTTGCCTGCGCTGGATCGGACGCGACGATCTCGACCGAAGCGCGCGATGCCCGCGGCTCCTCCGCCGCCTCGGCGACATCGGTCTCCGCGCCGACGTACCAGCGAACGCGGGCGCCGGCCGCACGGAGAAGGCGAAGCTTGTTTTGCGCCTCGGGTCCGGAGCCGACCAGGGCGACCGTTCCGGCAGCGACGTCGAAAAATACGGGCAGGAAACGCATCCGAGGGGATTCCGCGTTGGTGAGAATGATTTTCTATATGTCGTTAGTTATGCGGCTGTAAATAGAGAATTATTCTATCGACTTACCGATCGGGCCGAGACAGATCGCCTCCAAAAACGGGCCCCTCGGAGAGCCAATTTTCGCTCTTCCTATTTGTCTGAATGAAACTGGTTTTGGGGTCCTCACCACCAGCCGGCAATGCTGGCAGATTGCGAGTTAGCAGCCGCGCCGGCCGTCGCCCAACCTCATTGCCATCTTCGGTGCAGCAAGAGCCGGCTCCGCCCTCAGCGAACTTCGGACTATATTCACCCTGCCCGAAGCTTGTTGCCGGCCGCGAGGCGGAAGGAGCGTTTGCATGGCTATCGCCGCTTTCGAAAGCGACAAGCTCATTCGATTCCACCACTGCGATCCGGCCGGCATCATCTTCTATCCGCAATATTTCATTCTCTTCAATGAGCTGGTGGAGGACTGGTTCACCAAAGGTCTCAATGTCAGCGTCGTCGAACAGGTCATGAGAGAACGCGTCGGCACCCCCATGGCGCGCGTCGAGTGTGATTTCCTTATACCGAGCAGGATAGGCGACATTCTGCGCTTTGGGCTGCGGGTTGTCCGTATCGGGCGAAGCTCCATGACGTTAAGGATCGAGTGCCGCTCGGGTGACGAGCTCCGCGTCAAAGCGCAGCTCACTGTAGTGTTCGCCTCCCTTGAGACGATGCGACCGGTCCCCATTTCGGCAGACCTTAGACAGCGGATCGAACGCTTCTTGGCGTAAGATGCGATAGCCTGTTGCGATCCGTTACGTGGTCGGCGTTGTGCATACGACTGTCCGCGCAGAACGACACAACGTCGATCACGCGTCCCCGACCGATCTCGCAACGCATTCGACGGCTGCAAATACCGGTACCCTAGAAGTAGGCGCGGCGCCGACTCCGCACTGGGTACCTCTATTGCGAGCTCTTTCTTACAACGGCATTCTCAACCGGCTTCATCGATTGCACTTGGCAGCGCCATCCAAAGTCATTCTTCTGAAAGGTGAATGTCTTTCGCAGCGTGAGCAGTTGTCCCACTTTGACGAAGTATTTACTTTCGGGAAAGCTGAGTTGATGGCGAGTGAATTGCGGGTCCTCTCTCCACCAGGTTCCTGTACAGTTTATAGCCGTGTCGCTCCTGACCTCGAACTCCTGAATGGTTTCCAAATCAACTTCCGCAACTAGCACGGCATCGTTGCCTGCCCCGCGCTTGCTCAGCTGCCGTATGTCCTTGACGACCAAATACGGGCCACACTGATTGCGAGAGAGAATCTGCTGCATGCACTGGCTGAGTGCATTTTCGTCCGGAGATGCAGTGAATGCTTCGCCCTGTCCCGCGGGTTGAGGAGAAATGGCGGCCACAGAATCCTTCGCAGCCGGGTTGCACAATCTTCCGACCCCTCCTTGTGGCGGCGGATCGGGTTGGGTCTCGTCGTAAACGCGGCCGCTTGAGCACCAGAAGCGCCATCGATTGGTTCCGATCGAGCAGCCCTTTCCCCATCTCACACCATTTTCGACCAGGGGCATGAGGGGGGATTTGCAGCCGTCGCCTTCAGGTGCCTGAATGGTCGCGACGTTGCTGACAGTGCAGCGATGGCCCTCATTGAATAACGACCCGTCCGAGCACCAGAAGCGCCACCGGTTTTGGCCAACCAGGCAGCCCTTTGCTACGGCAACGCCACCCTCGACCAGGGTCATCAAGCTGGATTTGCAGCCCGTACCAATCGCTTGCCGAGCGGTGGCCCCGCTGCCTTTAGCCTTACGCCGAGATTGAGCTGCTCCGTCCACCACCAAGGAGGACGTGAGCACGCCAATCAGAAACAGTGTGCACGCAATTCTACCAAGCACAGCGCCGCCTTCACGGTAATCAAGGTGACATCCGAAATTATAGTTGCCCGTTCTTCCGCGCAACGGCTCTTGATTGCTGGCCTAAGAAGCAGCGGGAAGGTTGAATCCCGATCTTAACCTTAATCAGATTGCACTGACCGTGCTTGAGCTAAGAAGTAATGCGTACGCAATTCTACAAATTTAGTTGCAAGTCCATCACACTGGATCCTCATACTGTGGTCGATTGCCAAACGTCTTTTGAGTGTAACAGTTAGAATGTGGTACCGCCAATGTGGATCGAACGAGTTTCGTTTCTTTGTCTTGGGGGGCTATCATGAGGAAAGGTTCTTCGCTTCGCGCCAAGCGTTTTGCGCTGGGCGTCTCTGCATCGGTCGCGGTTCTCGCGATGGCCGCGCCTGCCTACGCCGCGGACTTAGCGGTTGCGGCGGCGCCGATCGTCGATCGGGGCGAGTTTCGGGCCTACATCTCGGGCGGCGCGTTTTGGACCGGCGGCGACGCAGTGCCCTATAACGAGGGGCTGGGAGCATATCTCGCAGCTCTTGGCGGCGTCTTCGGCGGCGGAGGACAGCTTTCGGGCGGCGCAAGCTCGACCACGACACCGGATTGGGGCTGGGACGGTGCGGTCGGCGCCGATTATCGCTTCGCCGGATCGCCTTGGCATGTAAACATGCAGTTTCGCTATGGGCGGACCGATGAAGCGGACATCGACGGATTTGGTGGTTCCACCTTCACCCTCTTTGTCCCTAACCCTGGCGGTTTCACCGTGACCGCTAACTCTGCGACGCAACCGGATCTGAAAGAAACTCACTGGCAGGCGGATTTCGGCGCGGGTTATGACTTCCTCCGCGGCACGCAACTCAATTTCGGTTTCCGTGTTGCCGAGCTAAAGTCGGACATTGACGCAACTACGAACCTCGTCATTGTCGGCGACCCCGGCGCAGGCAATTTCACTGCATCGGTTCCTTTGAGCCAGATCGACCGGCGGTCCTTCCTTGGAGCAGGCCCTCGCATCGGCCTCGAAGGCTCTGTCCCCTTCTGGGGCGGCCTGAGCTTCGACTACTCCGGAAATGCCGCGCTACTGTTCGGCAACACTAAATACAGCACCGGTCAGGTGTTAGGGTTCAATCTCAATATACCCACCGGTCTTCGCTGTTGGTCTCAACGGCGTGCCACTGAACCAGGTGAGCTGGTCGGCGCCGACCACCGTGTATAATTTCGATGTCGAGGGTGGCATTGGATGGTGGTTTACGCCCGGGTTGAAGCTGGCCGTGAGCTATCGGGTAGATGCGTTCGTCAACGCGCTTCGAGTTTGGCCGGATGACGGCGTTACCAATCCGGCTATCGGCCCGGGTCGGACCATGGACCGCTTCTATCATGGACCCAAAGCTACCCTGACAGCCAGGTTCTGATTGGAGAGCTGTGATCAACCAGTCTCCCCGGCCGTCGCACTGGAAAGGCGGCCGGGCGAAGGTCAAGCCACGGGGTAGCTAAGCGTTAATGCGGTGTGCAGAGCGCGGCGGCCCCAGCGCAGGAACTCAGGGGGCGTGTTATGAAGAAGTACTTTCTGGCGACCATCTCAGCCCTGGCTTTGCTGGAGTGGGAGCGCCGTCTGCCGCCGATCTGATCCCGGAAGTCAGGGCAGCGCCTGTACCCATTTTATAACTGGTCGGGATTTTACATCGGCGCCGATGTCGGTGCGGCTTGGGGCTCGAACAATTGGTACGATCGCTTTGATGGTACTTTTTCGACGTCCTTTTGGACTAACGGTGTTTTGGCTGGCGTTCATGGCGGCTGGAATTACCAGGCAGGTCCGCTCGTGCTTGGCGTTGAAGGAAACCTTGACTACACCAACGCGAGGGGCAGTTCTCCCGTCATCAACGATATCGGCCCCGCGGGCTTCGCCGGCACGGCGAACCTATCTTCCAAAACTAACTGGGTGACGACCGTCGTCGGCCGCGCAGGGGTTACCACCGGATCGGTTCTCTACTATTTGGTGGGGGGATGGGCGCTGCAAGGCTCAGAACATACAGCATCAGCACTCTTCCCTGGTCCCGCCATCTTCGGGGGCGGCTCCCTTGCGCAAACCATCAGCGATACTGGCAGCGGGTATGTTCTGGGATTTGGCGGCGAATTCGCTGTATGGCAGAATTTCTCAGCCAAGCTCGAGTATAATTATATGGACTTTGGCGAGAAGAGTTTGTCGTTCCCTGGCATCGATAATAGCCCCGTTAGATTGGATCAGCAGATGCATGTCGTCAAACTCGGAATAAGCTACTTTTTCCGTTGATGGCCGGCGGTCGCTTGCGATCATATCGATCGGGTCAGTGCTCTCGTCGGATTTTTTCCTCCATGGTCGCGTAACTAAGGCCCGGTGCACTGCGCCGGGCTTTTTTTCGCACATAGCGAGATCACATGCCTTATTTCGGTGCCTAACGGAAGCGGAGTCCCGCGCGGGTGATGAGCTTCCGCTAAAGCGCAGCTCACGGGTCTGTCGCGCTACGGTCACCGATGCACGTATCGTCGTGCAGAACCTGGTTGCATTGATCGAGTCCAGACGCCGCACGAGCGTCTGGACCTCGTTGCCTGCCGTTTCTAGGCAGCCTTAGTCTGCATGGCTTTGACGTCGCCGGCGGTAAGCGGCTTGCCGCCGATCGCCCATTCCCCGCTTGCGACCTCGTAAATGCGGACCCAGGTGACGCCGCGCATGGCTTCGCCCTCGACCTGGACCATCGCGTCAGTGACCTTTTTGATCATCGCCTGCTTCTGGTTCGTGTCGAAGACGCCTTCGATCAGATGAATGTCGACGAGGGGCATGACGGCTCCTTTCCATGTTTATTCTCTCGCTGCGGGTCGATCCCGCCGCGAGGCTGGGCATCTCACGTCGGGCCATCGAGGTGCTAGTTCAGGATCTGAATCGACCCGGTATAGAATCTGAACTAGCGTTCGGGCGCGCGGACCCATAGGTTCAGGTGAGGGCCGGGAGACCATTAGGCTGGGAAGTTCTGATGACCGAGAGCAGCTACAAGCAATTTTGTCCGGTGGCGATGGCGGCCGAAGTCCTTTGCGGCCGCTGGACCATCGTTCTGCTGCGCGAGATGGTCGCCGGTTCGACCCGCTTCAACGATCTGCGGCGGGGCGTGCCGCGCATGTCGCCGGCGCTGCTGTCGAAGCGCCTCAAGGATTTGGAAACCGCAGGCATCGTTGCCCGCACGCCGATCGCCGGCGAAGTCGAGTTATTCGAATACCGGCTGACGCAGGCCGGGCGGGACCTGCAGCCCGTCATCGAGGCCTTCGGCGGCTGGGGGCAGCGGTGGGTCGAGACGGAAGCGTCGTTGGCGAATCTCGACCCAAACCTCTTGATGTGGGACATCCGACGCAACCTTGATCCGACGCCGATGCGGCGCCGCCGGACCACCATCCAGTTTATCTTCGCCGACCAGCAGGAATCGCGCCGGAACTGGTGGCTGATCGTCGATCCCGATCAGGATGTCGACCTGTGCTCGGTCGATCCGGGCTTCGACATCGATCTGTATCTCTCGACGGATCTCCGCACGATGACCGAGATATGGATGGGTTACACAACGTCGGGTCAGGCGAAGGACCAAGGCAGGCTCATCGTCACGGGAGATCGTCAACTCGAAGCCGATTTGCGAACCTGGCTGCGCCTGAGCCCGTTTGCGAAGATTACGAAAAAGGTTGCGTAGGGCTGTGCGCCCTCGCGTGTTTTGCATGAGGCCGGGCATTCCGCCGGACCGCGCGCGCCACACATTCTCAAGCGGATACGTTGGTCGTCGCATGCCGACCGCGTAGCGCCGCCTTGGTTCCGCTAAAGATGACGGACCATCGCGAGGATAAAACATGCGCTGGAGAGGCGTTCACCACGTCGAGTTTTCGGTACTGGACTATCAGGCATCGGTCGCATTCTACGACAGGATGTTCGGATGGCTTGGCTACAAGAGCTTCTCGACGCTCGATATCGGCTATCGTTCGACCTATTACATGGCGCGCTTTCCGATCCCGCACAGCTATATCGGCATTCAACCGGCGCGGACTGGCCGCAAGCTTGATCATGAGGCGCGCGCCACTGGCATCCACCACATTGCGCTATGGGCGAAGAACCGGAAGGAAGTCGATGCCTTCCACAACGACTTCCTGATCAGGAACGCCGTTCCCGTCACTGATCCTCCGGCGGAATATCCGCTCTACGCGCCCGGTTACTACGCCGTGTTTTTTGACGACCCGATCAACGGTATTCACTGGGAGTTGGCCCACACGCCGCGCTTTCCCACTCCGTTTGCTTACCTGCGATGGACGCGCGCGCTCAATGAGGCCGCCAAGCATCACCCGGAATGGAAACGGTCGGTGATGGCCGAGGCCATGCGGATTTTGCCGGGGAAGACCGATCAACTACGATCACAGCCGCCCACGTCCTGACGCGCTCTTGGCTCAAGCTGGTGCGTGCCGATGGGGAAAACGCACAAGGCGGAGAAGGAGCGATTTTCATGGCGATCGCTAAAGAAGACGTGCTTGCTTTAATGAAGCGCTTCCACGATGTCGTGATGTTCGAAAAAGGTACGGCCGCAGATCAGGCGGCGTTCTTTCTGCATCCCGAGCCGCGGATTTTCATTCTCCACGGCGAGGACATCTCCCTGCAAACGAATTACGAGATCCATCAAAAACTCGTGGACGAAAAACACGAGCCGTTCCCCGATTGGGAGATCACCCCGCTCTTGGGCGAACCGGAGCGCGTGCGCGCCGTTGGCGCGGTCTATTGGGAAGGCCGCGTCGTCGGTTCGGCGGATGGGTCATTGATCAAATGCGTCGTCGGCGAGGACTGGATTGTTCAGCGGACGCCGTCCGGAGAGTTGAAGATTGCGCTCTATATCAACACCTACCACTACTTCCTGCCGGGATCGGCGCGGATGAATTTGAAATAGAGCAAGCCGAGGGAGATTTCATGCCGAGATTGACCGGAGTGCTCGAAACTGCCCTCTACGTGGACGATCTGGAACAGGCGCGCTCGTTCTATGAACAGCTATTCGAGCTTCCCGTTCTGTATTCGGATCGGCGGATGTGCGCTTATGACGTAAGCGGCCACGCTGTCCTGCTGCTCTTTCAGCAAGGCGCATCGACTAAAGCTGTCGAGACGCCTGGCGGCATTATTCCGCCGCATGACGGGCGGGGACCCGTGCATATCGCGTTTTCGATCGCTGCGGACGACCTTCCGGCATGGGAGAAACGGTTGGCTGATCTCGGGATCGAGATTGAGGCGCGAATGACTTGGCCACGCGGTGGACGCAGCGTGTATTTTCGCGATCCAGACCAACACTTGCTTGAGCTCGCGACGCCAGGTTTGTGGCCCGGCTATTGATTCGAACACATTCGGCGGCTCTGGCGTTCGTCTTGCCTCAACGCCAGCGTCGATGCAGCCAGAGCCATTGCTCGGGATGCTCGCGCACCCAGGACTCGACGATGGAGGTGATCACCTGCATGGTGCCTTGCACGTCGATGCGGCCGTCGGCGTCGCGCGCGGGCGTGATCGCATCGGTCATCTCGCCGCGGAATCTCCCCTCGGGCAGGCGGATCATGTGCACGCCGTGGATGGGGCATTCGAGCTGGCGCGCCAACATGGCGATCAGCGGGTTGGCGCGGCACTTGCGCCCGAAGAAGGTCACCTCGACGCCCTTGGTGTCGTGCTGGTCGACCAGCATGGCGACGTGCCGGCCTTGCTCGAGCGCGCGCGCGAGTCGGATCGGCGTATCGAAGCGTGTCGGCACCAGCGTGCCCATCGTGACGGAGCGGACGGAGATCACCGCATCGGCGACCGCGCCGATATTCGGGCGGCGATAGACGATCATGGCGTTCAGGCCGAAGGCGGCAGCGACGACGGCCGGCACCTCCCAATTGGCGAGATGCGCGGTGAACAGCAGCGCCGCTTGGCCACCATCGCGCAGTTGCCGGTAGCGCGCGATATTCTCTGCGTCATAGGCGACGTAGGGGAGGTTGAGCGGATCGCCGGTCGTGAACCGGTCGAGATGGGCGAACTCGATCGCGACACGCCCGAGATTGTCCCACACGCCCGCAAGGATTGTCTCGATCTCCGCCGGCGATTTTTCCGGAAACGCCGCGGCGAGGTTGGCGCGTCCGGTCTTGTGCTCGGGCAGCCACGGCCCGACCCGGCGCATCAGCGCGCCCATCGCGTCGCTGGCGCGGATGCGATCGAACCGGCGGACGGCGGCGAACAGCGGCCTGATCGCGAGCTTAGCCGCGATATGCGTGGCGCGATCGACCTGTTCAGACAGGAGGTGGCGCAGCTTACTGAACGTGGTTTTCATCGGCGCGTGGGTCAGAACGTCACGATGACCTTGCCGAATACTTGGCGGCTCGCCAGCCGTTCGAGCCCTTTCTCGAAGTCGGCGAGCGGCACGGCGGAATCGATGACCGGCGTGATGCCGTTCGCCATCTTCGCCAGCGAATCGCGAATATTGCGCATGCTCGCGCCGAATGAGCCGATGATCCGGTACTGCTGTTGAAACAACTGCATCAGGTTGAGCGTCGTGGTCGGGCCCGAGGTCGCCCCGCAGGTGACCAGCCGTCCGCCCCGCTTGAGACACAGGAGTGAGCCGTTGAAGGTCTCCGCCCCGACATGCTCGAACACGACGTCGACGCCCTTCTTCTGGGTGAGCTTGCGCACCGCGCCCTCGAAGCGGTCGGTGCGGTAGTTGATCACGTGATCGGCGCCGAGCGTTTTCGCCTTCGCGGCCTTTTCGTCGTCGCCGACCGTGGTGATGACGGTGCAGCCGATCGCCTTCGCCATTTTGATCGCCGCCGTGCCGATGCCGGAGCCGCCGGCATGAACCAGGATCGTTTCGCCCGGGGCGAGCTTGGCGTTGTCGAACAGCATGTGCTCGACAGTGGAAAACCCGATCGGCGCGCACGCGGCATCGCGCAGCGACACGCCAGGGGGCACGGGTATGACGAGCCGCGCCGGAAGGTTGAGAAGCTCGCGCGCAAACCCGTCGACATGAAAGCCCATCACGCCCGCAACGTTTTCGCACAGATTGTCGCGCCCCTCGCGGCAGGCCTTGCAGACGCCGCAGGTAAGCGCGCCATACATGACGACGGGGTCGCCCGGTTTGAACGCGGTCACGTTCGCACCGACTTTGGCGATCTCGCCTGCGGCTTCCGCGCCGACCACCAGCGGGTACTTGCGTTTGGCGAAAGCCATGCCGCGATAGCCCCAGAGGTCGAGATGGTTCAGCGCGACTGCCTTCACGCGCACCTGCACCTCGTCTGGACCGGGCGGCGGCGGGTCGGGCAACTCGGTGAGTTCCAGCTTGCGGTCGGCGACAAGGGTAAGCGCACGCATTTATTTTTCTCTGGGCTCTATCTTGGGCCGTTAGTGGCCGATCAGTTTTTGCCCGTCATTCCGAGGCGCCCCGCGGCGAACCCGGAATCCATACTCCCCGCGGGAATCATGGATTCCGGATAGCCTCGCTGCGCTCGGCTTCCGGAATGACGGCGAAAGTCCACGGTCAGCGGTGGATGCCTATCGCCGCGCCAAGGCCGCCGTCAACCGGGAGCACCGCGCCGGTGATGTAGGAGGCGCCGGGCGACAAAAGAAACGGAACGATCGCGGCGACTTCCTCCGGCGCGGCGAAGCGGCGGATCGGGATCTGGCTCTCCATCTGCGCGCGATACTTCGCATAGGGCACCATGATCGCGGTGTCGATGAAGCCGGGCGCGATGTAGTTGACCGTGACGCCGCTGCGCGCCGTCTCGATCGCGAGCGTACGCAGATAACCGAGCATGGCGGCTTTCGTCGCGGCGTAAATGGAATTGCCTTGGTTCGCTTGCAGCGCCGTGAGCGAGCCGATGGCGACGATGCGGCCGTCGCGTGCGCGCATCATCGGGCGGGCGAGCGCGCCGACGAGGCGGGTGAACGACCAGAAATTCACCTGCATCGTCGTCTCGGCTTTGGCCTGATCGACCATCATCGCGAGCGTGTCATAGCCCTGGCCCGCATTGTGCACGAAAGCGGAGTAGGGCGCGTCCGCCTCAAGCGATTTCGCGAAGGCAGTCGAGCGCCGTTTTGTCGGCAAGATCGAGGCGGTGAGCGGCGAAGGTCTGGTCGGGGTGTGCGGCGGCAAGCTCGCGCAGAATTTCTGCGGCTTCCGCTTCGGCGGAGCGATAGGTGAAGGTCACGTCATGCCCCGCCGCCGCGAGCGCACGCACAATGGCGGCGCCGAGCCCCCGTCCGCCGCCGGTGACGAGCGCCCGCCGCTTTTCTACCGCGGCTCCCATTATTTCGGTTCGAGGCCGACGACCACGCTGACATTCTGGCCGCCGAACCCGAAGGAGTTGGAGAGTGCGTGTTTGACCTTGGCGTCGCGCGCGACGTTCGGCACGACGTCGAGCGGGATCGTCGGGTCGGGCACGTGGTAATTGATGGTCGGCGGGATGCGTTGATGCATCAATGTGAGCAGGCTGAAGATCGCCTCCACCGCGCCGGCCGCGGTGATCGTATGGCCGACCATCGACTTGTTGGACGAGATCGGCACTTGCTTCGCCCGCTCGCCGAACACCGCGGTGACGCCGAGGCACTCCATCTTGTCATTCTCCGGCGTGCCGGTGCCGTGCGCGTTGATGTAGTCGATATCTTCCGGCTCAAGGCCCGCATCGGCGATCGCATTGCGCATGCAGCCGATGATCGGCTTTCCGTCCGGGCTGGTGCGGGTGCGATGGAACGAATCGGCGAGTTCGCCGCAGCCCTCGATGACGCCGAGGATGGGCGCGCCACGCGCCCGCGCCGCGTCGTAGCTCTCCAGCACGACGGCGCCCGCGCCTTCCGCCATGACGAAACCGTCGCGGTTCTTGGAAAAGGGCTTGGCCGCCGCTTCCGGCGGATCGTTTGCGGTCGACAACGCCGACAGGAGCGAGAATCGGATGAGGTTCTCCGGGTTGACCGTTCCATCGGTGGCAATGCATAGCGCCGCCTCGATCTCCCCGCGGCGGATCGCCTCGAGGCCGAGCTGGATCGCGCTTGCGCCCGAGGCGCAGGCGGTGGTGAGCGAAATCGGCATGCCTTGGGTGCCGAACTTGTCCGCCAAGTGTGTCCCCACCGAGCCGAACACGAAGCGGTCGTAATAGCGTTGGTAACGTCCCGTCGCAGCGGCGCGCAGGAGGTCGTCGTAATGGACCCCGTCGTTCGCCCCGGAGGCGATGGCGAGTTCGGTCCGTTGCGGCCATTCGATCTCGATCGGCGGGACCGCCAGAAACAAAGGACCCGGGAAGCGGCCGCGGCCGCCGATTTTCGCCTCGGCGACGGCTTCTTCGCCCGCCATTTCGCCGAGCCGCTCCGTCAACGCCGGTGCGTTGAACGGCTCGACCGGCACGAAATCAACCGTGCCGGCGATTCGCGTCTTCATCGCTTCGGTCGAAAAGCGCTGGACGCTACGAATGCCGGATTGGCCGTTGACCAGCTTGGTCCAGTTTTCATCCTTGCCGGCGCCAAGCGAGGTGACGATGCCCATGCCGGTGACCGCCACAACCGGACGGCCGGCTTTATCGCGCAATGACGCCATGACGATTCTCCTCTCCGGCTAGGCCTGAGATTATTCGGCTCGGGTCGTTCCGCATGCCGCGCCTTCCCGCGAAAGCAGGAAACGCGACCTGCTCAGCTATTCCGGCCCCGCTTGTGCGGCAACGAGCGGCATCGCTCAGCCGTGCCACATTTAGCGAACCGCCTCGACCAAAGCGAGCCCTTCGCCGCGGAAGTGGCCGACCGAGGTGACGATGACCCTGTCGAGTGCTCCTTCGTAAGGCGCCTCGAAGCCTGAGCCATCGCAGGGCGGAAACAACTTGCCGCGCGCGACCGCAAGCGCCGCAAGCGCAATATTCATGGGGAATTGCGGCTCCATGCCATGCCCGACATGGGTGCCGGTGGCGCGCACCGGCAGGCCGCGCGCCTTGAGGAAATCGCGCTCCTCGCTGGTAGCGGGCTCCGCCCCCGTCGCTCCGGAGAGGACGGCAGTGCCCGCGCCGTCGGAGGGCAACGCATCCCACATGCGCGATAGCGCCGCATCGATGGCGCCCGGTTCGCGATGCGACCACGCACTTTCGACTGCCGATAGCCGCGCCAAAGGCTGCACGCCGCGCCGCTCGGCATGGCCGCGCTCTTCGAGCACGAGAAAGGCGCCGAGCGAGGCAAGCGCAAAGCCGCCATCGGGCGCGCGTTCCCACACCGGGCGGAACCTGTCTTTGAGCAGATAATTGCCGAACTCGTAGAGCATCAGGAGGTCTTTGCGCTCGGCGTTCATCGAGCCGCCCACCAGCGCGATGTCGCTTTGTCCGGCCGCGATGCGCGCATAGGCGATGCGCACCGCCTCCATGCCGGCGGCCTCCTCGCCCATGAAGGTGCGGGAGGAGCCGATCACGCCATGCACGATCGAAATACTTCCGGCGAGCAGATTGGACAACTGCGCCAGGAACAGGGTCGGCCGCAGGTCGTTCAACAGGTGCTCGTTGAGGAACCGGCCCTTGTTGTCCGCCTTGAGCAGCCCGGTCACGATCGTGTCGTCCACCGTGAAGTCGCGCTCCCCCCCGCCCGCGGCGATGATCATGTCCATGCGGCCGAGGAGCTCGGCATTACCCTTCGCGCCGGCCGAGTCGAGCGCAAGGCCTGCAGCATAGGTGCCGTAGCGTTGCCACGGCTCCATCTGGCGCTGGTCGCCCTTTTTCGGGATTTGCGCATCGAGACTAATCGGCGCGAGCGGATGCACGACGTAGGGAGCGAAGTTCGTCGCATCGAAGACCGGATTACATTCGTTCAGGCCGCGCCAATGGGGGTCCGCGCCTTCGCCCAGGCACGAAATGAGGCCGATGCCGGTAATCCAGGTCTCACGCGGTCCTTCAGCCATGTACTTCAACCATCGACGGCCGCCTCCATCGGGAATCCGATCGACCGCGCTAGGCTGTCCATGCTGGCGCGGAAACTCTCATTGGGGAACGGCACGATCCGGAAGGTGATCTCCGCCCCGCACACGGTTTTTCTCTCGACCTCGATCGACGCCCGCGTCACCGCGTAGCCGGAGCCTTCATGCACCAGGCCGGCCGAGATCAAGAGCGACTGGCCGGGGGTGACGAAAGTCCGCAGCTTTGCCTCCTTTACCGCGGCGAGAAACGGCATGCGGGTGAAGCGGTTGAGCGCGATCAACAGCCAGCCTGAGGACTGCGCCATCGCCTCGATCAACAGCACGCCCGGCATCAGCGGCAGGCCGGGAAAATGGCCCTCGAATACCGTGCTTGCCGTGGGCACCTTAGCTTCGACTCGGATCGTCTGCTCAGCGCGGTCGAAGCTGATAATGCGATCAATAAGCTGGAAATACTCGAGCCGCATGAAAGGGCGATTAGGCTCCCTTGGCGGCTACGAGCGAATCGATCTGAGTGCAGAGATTGCCGAGCACGAAATACTGATCGGTCGTCGCCTTGCCGTCGTTGACCTCTTGCGTCCACTCCTCCAACGGGAGCTTGATCCCGAAGGCCTTGTCTATGGCAAACGCGATGTCAAGGAAATCCAGGCTGTCGATGCCGAGATCGTCAATGGCGTGGCTCTCCGACTTGATCTGATCGCGCGGAATATCGCATGTCTCGGCAATGATATTGGCGACGGTATCGAACGTCGATGACATGGCAACTCTCTGAATGCCCCTAAATTTTCGCCCCGCACGCAGGACGCGTGCTTCCCCGCCGGCCGCGCGCGAGGCCGGTTCGCTCTCTCTTCGTTCCGGTCCGTATAGCCAAGAGCCACCGGAAGCGCAATGCGCGGCCTTGCCTTATAATTTTCGGCCGGGGACAACCGCTTGCTCCGGGAAGGCCACGCCAGGACCCGCTTCCCCGCTTATTCGAGCTTCCCATATCCCCCCGCGGTCGGGGACTGGATGATGATCGCCTCGCCCGGCTCCAGCACGGTCGCGTCGCAGCCGGCGAGCCGCTCCATTCGGCCGTCCTTGCGGCGCATCCAGTTCTCGCCGACCTGGCCCGCCTCGCCGCCGGCGAGCCCGAAGGGCCGCACCAGCCGGTGGCCCGACAATATCGTGCACTCCATGCGCTCGAGGAAGCGGATGGTGCGGCGGATGCCGTCGCCAGCATGCCACTTGCCGCGCCCGCCCGAACCCTTGCGGATGTGGAAATCTTCAAGCAGCACGGGATAGCGGAATTCGAGTACCTCGGGGTCGGTGAGCCGCGTATTGGTCATATGCGTGTGCACGGCGTCGGCGCCGTCGAAGCCGGGCCCGGCGGGCGAGCCTGAGCAGATCGTCTCGTAGTACTGGTACTGGGCGTTGCCGAAATTGAGGTTGTTCATCGTGCCCTGCGCGGCGGCAAGCGCGCCCAGCGCGCCGAACAGCGCGTTGGTCACCGCCTGCGAGGTTTCCACATTGCCGGCGACCACGGCGGCGGGATATTCCGGCGACAGCATCGACTGCGCAGGGATGATGATGCGGATCGGCCGCAGGCAGCCGCCGTTCATCGGGATGTCGTCGTCCACCATGACGCGGAAGACATAGAGCACGGCGGCGCGCGCGACCGGCTCGGGCGCATTGAAATTGTCCGGCTGCTGCGGCGAGGTGCCGGTGAAGTCGACGGTCGCCTCGCGTCGCTCCTTGTCGACGGCGATCCGCACCTTGATCACCGTCCCCTGGTCCATCTCATAGGAAAATTCCGAATCGTGCAGCCGGTCGATGACCCGGCGCACGCTTTCGGCGGCGTTGTCCTGCACGTGCTTCATGTAGGCCTGAACGACGGGGAGGGTGAACTGCTCGACCATGCGGCGCAGCTCGATGCACGCCCTTCTCGTTGGCGGCGATCTGCGCCTTGAGGTCGTTAACGTTCTGCAGCGGGTTGCGGGCGGGGTATTTCGCCTTGGTGAGCAGATCGTAGAGCGCCTGTTCGCGAAACCGGCCGCGCTCGATCAGCTTGAAATTGTCGATATAAATGCCTTCCTGCTCGATCGTCGTCGCATGCGGCGACATCGAGCCCGGCGAGATGCCGCCGACATCGGCGTGATGCCCGCGGCTCGCCACCCAGAACAGAATGCGCGGTTCCGCTGATAGTGCGGTGCTTGGATTAACCGATGTGAGCGCAGCAACGTCTTCACCTCCCCCTGGAGGGGGGAGGTCGCCGCGCGCCGCGCGGCGGGAGGGGGTGATTGCGACAGTGTCGGGATGGTCACCCCACCCCGGCCGCTCTGCGGCCGACCCTCCCCCTCCAGGGGAGGGTGGGTTGGTCCGTGTTGATTGCTCGAACACCGGCGTGCAGACGGTTATATCGGGCAGATGCGTGCCGCCGTTGTAAGGCGCGTTGATGGCGTAGACGTCGCCAGGCGCGATCGCGCCCCTGTTCTCGCGAATGATGGTCTCGACCGCCCGATCCATCGAGCCGAGATGCACGGGCATGTGCGGCGCATTGGCGACGAGGGCGCCGTCGCCGTCGAACACCGCGCAGGAGAAATCGAGCCGCTCCTTGATGTTCACCGAATAGGCGGTGTTCTGCAGCACCACGCCCATCTGCTCGGCGATCGACATGAATAGGTTGTTGAACACTTCGAGCATCACCGGATCAGCATCGGTGCCGATCGCATGCCGACGCTCAAGCGGTACGACGCGCTTAAGCACGAGATGGTTTTTCTCGCTGAGCTCGGCGCGCCAGCCGTCCTCGATCACGACCGTCTGGTGCGGCTCGATGATGATGGCCGGTCCCGGCACGCGATGTCCGGGTGCAAGCTGGCGGCGCTCATAGATCGACGCGTCATGCCACCGGCCCGTGGAATAGAAGCGGCTGCGATGAGCGGGCGCGGGGAGGGGAGCGTCCGTCTTCTCCTGCAGAGGTTCGGCAAACTTGGCGCCGCCGCCGACCGCCTCGACCGACACGGCCTCGACCACCAGCTGCTTTGCTTGGTCGATAAAGCCGAAGCGCGCCTTATGTGCGGCTTCGAATGTTGATTTCATGTCGGCAAGGCTGGGCTCGTTCACCTCCCCCTGGAGGGGGGAGGTCGCCGCGCTGAGCGCGGCGGGAGGGGGTGATTCCTCCAAAGCGCCCTTCACCCCACCCCGCTCGCCGACGCTGCGCTTCGGCTCGCGACCCTCCCCCTCCAGGGGAGGGTCGATAGATAGGGCTGTAATCTCCAGCGCCGTGTCGGTGCCTGCGTAGCGGATATGCGCGCGCACATGCACAGAGATATCGGTCGGCGTGACGCCTTGGCTGATCACCTCATCGCGCGCTTCCTCGCCCAGCTTCGCGCCGGCCGCGGCGATCGCCGCGAGCGCTGCTTCCCCGAACGGCTCCTCGATCGCTTGTTGGCGGGTCGCGCGGATGTCGGCGAGGCCCATGCCGTAGGCGGATAACAAGGACGAGAACGGGTGGATCAACACCGTCGTCATGCCGAGCGCGTCGGCGACGAGGCAGGCGTGCTGGCCACCCGCGCCGCCGAAGCAATTGAGCGCGTAGCGCGTCACGTCGTAGCCGCGCTGCACGGAAATCTTCTTGATCGCGTTCGCCATGTTCTCGACCGCGATCGTGATGAAGCCGTCGGCGACCTCTTCAGGCGAACGCCCGCCGCCGACCTCGCGCGCAAGCGCAGCGAACGCCTCGCGCACCGCGGCAGCGTCGATCGGCAGATTCTGCTCGGGCCCGAAGATTTGCGGGAAGAACTCGGGGATGAGTTTGCCCACCATCACATTGGCGTCGGTGACGGCGAGCGGGCCGCCGCGCCGGTAGCATTTCGGGCCCGGATCGGCGCCCGCCGAATCGGGGCCGACGCGAAAGCGCGCGCCGTCGAAATGCAGGATCGAGCCGCCGCCGGCCGCGACTGTGTGAATGAGCATCATCGGCGCGCGCATGCGCACGCCGGCGACCTCGGTCTCGAAGGCGCGCTCGTATTCGCCGGCAAAATGCGACACGTCGGTGGAAGTGCCGCCCATGTCGAAGCCGATCAGCCGGTCGAACCCCGCTTCGCGGCCGGTCTCCGCCATGCCGACCACGCCGCCCGCCGGCCCCGACAGGATCGCGTCCTTGCCCTGGAACAGCTCGGCTGCGGTCAACCCGCCCGACGACATCATGAACATGAGCGCGACATCCTTCCTGTCACCTTCCCCTGGAGGGGGAGGGTCGGCCGCGAAGCGGCCGGGGTGGGGTGACTCGGATCGCTTCGCGTTCACCCCCTCCCGCCGCGCTGCGCGCGGCGACCTCCCCCCTTCAGGGGGAGGTGAGGAGGATACAATGTGTATTGGCGAACCCAGCTCCTCCGCCACCTGCGCCACATAGCGGCGCAGGATCGGCGAGAGATAGGCGTCCACCACGGTGGTGTCGCCGCGGCCGACCAGCTTGATCAGCGGCGAAACCTCGTGGCTCACCGAGACCTGCGGAAATCCCGTCTCCCGCGCAAGCTGCGCGACCCGCTGTTCATGCGCGGGAAAGCGGTACGCATGCATGAACACGATCGCGACCGCCTTGATGCCGTCGGCAAGCGCACGTGCAAGTTCGGCGCGCACAACGGCGAGATCGGGTTCGCGCTCCACCGTCCCGTCGGCGCGCACGCGTTCGTCCACTTCGACGACGCGCTCGTACAACATTTCCGGCTTGATGATCTGGCGGGCGAATATTTTCGGGCGCGCCTGATAACCGATGGCGAGGGCATCGCGAAAGCCTTTGGTGACGACGAGCAGCGTGCGCTCGCCGCGCCGCTCGAGCAGCGCATTGGTCGCGACCGTCGTTCCCATTTTGACGGCCCCGATGCGCTCGATGGGGATCGGATCGCCCCGGCGCAGGCCGAGCAGGTCGCGGATGCCCTGTACGGCCGCGTCGCGATAGGCCTGAGGATTTTCCGACAGCAGCTTATGGGCGACGAGCGTGCCGTCGGGCCGCCACCCGATCACGTCGGTGAACGTGCCGCCGCGATCGATCCAGAAGTCCCAGCTTCCGACAGCAGCCGTGTCAGTCGTTTTGAACGTCATGCCAGCTCCGGCTGCTTGCTGCCCGGAATGACGAGCCTGTCGTTCAGATGCGCGCCGCGGGCGTCAGCTCTGAACAGGCGGTAGGGCGCGGACCAGCTTGCGAAACGCTTCGCCGCGATCCTCAAAGTTCTTGAACTGGTCGAACGAAGCGCAGGCAGGCGACAGCAGAACCACAGGGTCGGCCACCTCCGACGCTGAGGCTTCCTCCGCCGCCGCGGCGACCGCGCGGTCGAGCGTGTCGACGATGTCGTAGGGCACGCCTGCCTTCCAGCGTCTTGGCGAACTGCGGCGCCGCCTCGCCGATCAGATAGGCCTTGCGAATGCGCGGAAAGAAGCCATCGAGCGAAGCGATGCCGTCGGATTTGGGCCGTCCGCCGGCGATCCAATAGATGTCCGAGAAGCAAGCGAGCGCGCGCGCGGCGGCGTCGGCATTGGTGGCCTTGGAATCGTTGACGAAGGCCACGCGGCCCTGCCGGCCGACCTCCTCGATGCGGTGGGCAAGCCCGGGATAGCTGCGCAAGCCGTCCTGGATCGTGCTCGGCGCGATGCCGAGCGCAAGCGCGGCCGCTGTGGCGCAAGCGGCGTTTTGCGCGTTGTGCACGCCGCGCAGTGTGGGAATGCCGCCGATGAGCGCGATTTCCTGGATCGCGCCGCTTTCGGCGCGGAGAATGCGGTCTCCCTCAACAAAGATGCCGTCGTCCAGCGGCTGCCGAATCGAGACTCGCACGACCCGCCGGCCTGAACGCGCGATGCGATCGGCGGCGGCTTGGCACCAGCCGTCGTCGACGCCGATGATCGCGGTTCCGTTCGCCTGCACGCCGGCGACGAGCCGCTCCTTGATGCCGGCATAATTCGCCATGGTGCCATGCCGGTCGAGATGGTCTTCGCTGATATTAATGAGAATACCGACGGAAGGGTCGAGGCTCGGCGCAAGTTCGATCTGGAACGAGGAAACCTCGATGACATGCACGTGGCCGGGGCTCGGCGGTTCGAGCGACAAGATCGCGGTGCCGATATTGCCGCCGAGCGCCACTTCCTTGCCGGCTGTGGTGAGGAGATGGGCGGTGAGCGCCGTCGTCGTCGATTTCCCGTTGGTGCCGGTCACCGCGACAAAAGGCGCGTCCGGCGCATGACTGCGTCGCTCGCGGCAGAACAGTTCGATATCGCCGATCACCTCGACGCCCGCGGCACGCGCAAGCTCGACCGTCCAATGCGGCGCCGGATGGGTGAGGGGAACGCCCGGCGCGAGCACGAGCGCAGCGATCCGCGACCAGTCGATCCTGTGCAAATCGGCCGTGGGAATACCGGCGCTCGTCGCGTACTCGATGCGCTCTTCGCTGTCGTCCCATCCGATTACGTCGGCGCCGCCGGCGAACAGCGCGCTGCTAGTCGCGAGGCCGGAAATGCCGAGACCGAAGATCGCGACCTTCTTCCCCGCGAAGGTGGTGACGGGAATCATGTAGGTGCTCCAAAAGCCGGAGGGCTTGTGTGTGCCCTATCTCAATTTCAGCGTCGAGAGCCCCGCCAGTGCAAGAACGACCGAAATGATCCAGAACCAAATCACGATCTGCGGCTCCGTCCAGCCGAGCTGTTCGAAGTGGTGGTGCAGCGGCGCCATGCGGAACACGCGCTTGCCCGTGAGCTTGAAGGAGGCGACCTGCACGATCACCGACACCGCCTCCAGCACGAACAAGCCGCCGATGATGCCGAGCACCATCTCGTGCTTGGTGACGACTGCGATCGTGCCGAGGAGTCCACCGAGCGCGAGCGAGCCTGTATCGCCCATGAAGATGGAGGCGGGCGGGGCGTTGAACCAGAGGAATCCCAGTCCCGCCCCGAGGATCGCCGCGCATAGCACGGTCAATTCGCCTGCGCCGGCCACGTAATTGAGCTGCAGATATTCGGCGAACACGTAGTTGCCGACCACCCAGGAGATGGCCGCAAAACTCGCCGATGCGATCATCACCGGCACGATCGCAAGCCCATCGAGGCCATCGGTCAGGTTCACGGCGTTGCCGGCGCCCACGATGATGAACGTGCCGAACACGACGAAGAACCAGCCGAGGTCGATTGCGACGCCCTTGATGAAGGGAAAGGCAAGTGCGGTGGCGAAAGCTGGGCGACCGAGATTGGCGAGCGCGATGCAGGCGACGGCGGCGATGAGGCATTCGAGCGCGAGCCGCATTTTGCCGGGGAAGCCCGCATGCGACTGTTTCGTCACCTTCAGATAGTCGTCGTAGAAGCCGATCAGCCCGAAGCCGAGGGTAACGCCGAGCACCACCCAGACGTATGGGTTGGCCGGATTGGCCCACAGCACCGTCGACATCACGAGGCCGCTGAGGATCATCAGCCCGCCCATGGTGGGCGTTCCCTTCTTGGTCACAAGATGGGATTGCGGGCCGTCGGTGCGAATGGGCTGGCCCTTGCCCTGCTTTATGCGCAGCTTGGCGATGATGATCGGGCCGAACAGGAAGACGAACACCGCGGCGGTCACGATCGCGCCGGCGGCGCGGAACGTGATGTAGCGGAACACGTTGAACGCGCCCACTTTGTCGGAGAGTTCAGCGAGCCAGTAGAGCATCGGTCTGCCTGTCCTCAGCCTTGCGCCGCTTGGGGGGAACAGCGTCGCGCCAGCGATTTGACGATCGGGCCCATGCGAGAACCGAGCGATCCCTTCACCATGATGGCGTCGCCGGCCCGCAGCGCACCGGCCACCTCCGCTTCGAGGTCTTCGGCGGTCGCCGCATACGCGCCGCGACGATTGGCCGGGAGTGCCTCCCACAGCGCCGCCATCAACGGGCCGGCGCAAAATACCAAGTCGATCGCATGCGTGTCGATCGGCGTGGCGAGTTCGCGGTGCAGATCGGCGCCCGCCGGTCCGAGTTCCAGCATATCACCAAGCACGGCGATGCGTCGCCCGCGCGGGCCGAGCGGGGCGTCGCCAAGCAGCGCGAGCGCCGCCCGCATCGAAGTGGGGTTGGCGTTATAGCTCTCGTCGATCAGGAGCGCGGTTCCGCCCGGCACCTCGATCGGCATGCGCACGCCGCGGCCGGGCGCCGGCGTCTGCTGGGCCAGCGCGAGCGCGCCGAGGGCGAGATCGGCGCCGAGCAGGCTCGTGGCGGCAAGAACGGCGAGCGAATTGAGCACGAGATGACGCCCCGGCGCTCCGATCCGATAGGCGACGCGGTTGCCCAATATCTCCGCCTCGACCGCCGATCCGTCCGGTTGAGCGACACACTTGATCAGGCGCGCCTGCGCGCGCGCGTGCTCGCCGAAACCGACAATATGGGCGATGCCCGCCTGTGTCGCGCGCCGCTTCAATCGGGCAAAGTAAGGATTGTCCCGGTTGATGACGGCGGCGCCGCCCGGCTCGACCCCGAGAAAGATTTCGGCCTTGGCGTCGGCGATTCCGGCGATACCGTCGAAGAACTCGAGATGCACCGGCTCGACGGCCGTCACGACTGCGACATGGGGGCGGACGAGCCGCGTCAGTGGCGTGATCTCGCCCGCGTGACTCATGCCGATCTCGAACACGCCATAGCGTGCCGTCTCCGGCATGCGGGCGAGCGACAGCGGCACGCCCCAATGATTGTTGAAGGACGCGGAGGAGGCGTGCGTCTCGCCGTCGGCGCGCAGCGCGAGCCGCAGCGCCTCCTTGGTCGAGGTCTTGCCCACCGATCCGGTGATGGCGGCGATCCTCGCGTTTGAGCGAGAGCGCGCGGCCCGGGCCAGATCGCGCAGAGCTTCGAGCACGTCGGCGACGACGAGCAACGGCGCATTGGCGGGAAGGGCCGCGCGTTTCTCGGCGGCAACGACCGCTAGGCCTGCGCCCTTGTCCAAAGCCGCTGTGACGAAGGCATGCCCGTCATGGCGGTCGCCGGCAATGGCGAAGAAAGCCTCGCCCGGCGCAATCGTCCGGCTATCAATCGAGATGCCCGTCACGCTTGCGGGTAGAGCGTTCGCTCGCTCGGCTCGCATGGCGTCGGCCATGCGGTCCACCATCCAGAGCGGCGGAGTCGTCATGCGCTTTTCTCCCGCAGCGCCGCGGCGATCGCTTCGTGGTCGCTGAAGGGCAGGGTGCGTCCCGCAATGGTCTGACCCGTCTCGTGTCCCTTTCCCGCGACCAGCAGCACGTCGCCCCCGTCGAGCTCGTCGACCGCATGCTGAATCGCCTCGCGCCGGTCGCCGATCTCGATCGCGCCGGGCGCGGCGGCGAGAATCGCGGCGCGGATGGCGGCCGGCTCCTCGCTGCGCGGATTGTCGTCGGTGACGATCACGCGGTCGGCTTTTTCCACCGCGATCGCTCCCATCAACGGGCGCTTGCCCTGATCGCGGTCGCCGCCGCAGCCGAACACGACAATGAGCCGGCCTTGCGCATACGGCCGCAGCGCCTCGATCGCTTTGGCAAGCGCATCCGGCTTGTGCGCATAGTCGACGAAGATCGGCGCGCCGTGACGGTGGCCGACGAGTTCGAGCCGACCCTTCGCGCCCTTGAGGCCTTCCAGTTCGTTGAACACGGCGGCGGGATCGCATCCGGTCGCAATCGCTTGACCGGCGGCGACGAGCGCGTTGTCCACTTGAAACGCGCCGACCAGCGGCAGCCGGATACGATGGCTCGCGGCGCCATGGTCGATCTGCAGCGTCTGGGAGAATCCATCGATCGCGCAATCGACGAGCCGGATGTCGCGGCCGCGCCGGCCCACGGTCAAGACGCGGTTCGCGCGTCGCGCAGCGGCGGCGACGAAAGTTTCGGCGTGGTCGTGATCGACGTCGATCACCGCGATGCCGTCCTCGCTCAGGAGGCGTTCAAACAAGATGAGCTTCGCCTTCAGATAAGCCGCGAAGGTGAGGTGATAATCGAGATGATCGCGAGTGATGTTGGTGAAGCTCGCGACCGCGATGTGCACGCCATCCAGGCGGTGCTGATCGAGACCGTGCGAAGACGCTTCGAGCGCGAGATGGGTGATGCCCGCGTCGGCAAGCTGCGCAAGCGTCTCCTGCAGTTCAATCGGATCGGGCGTGGTGAGCGAGCCATAACGCTCTTCGGTCGGAGTCACCAAGCCGACCGTTCCGATACTCGCCGCGGAAAGCCCGAGCGCGCTCCAAATCTGGCGCGTGAAGGAGGCGACCGAAGTCTTCCCGCTGGTGCCGGTAACCGCGGCAATGACGCGGGGCTGGCGTGCGAAGAACTTCGCCGCGGCGAACGCGAGCGCGCGCCGCACGTTGGGGGTCAGCACGAGTGCGACATCGTCTGGGAGCGGCTCGGCGGGAGCGCGTTCCGCGAGAATGGCGACCGCGCCCGCGGCGAGCGCGGCGGGAATGTAGCTTGTCCCGTCGGCCTTGGTGCCCGGCACCGCCGCGAACAGGAAACCGGGTTTGACCGCGCGGCTGTCGTCGCAAACGCCCGCTATCGAAAGCGACGCATGACGCTCTTCGCATCGTGCGTCGGCCTCGAGAAGATCGTGCAACTGCATGCTGATCCCGCGCTAGCGCCGGGGCTGCGCCCTCGGCGTCATCGGTTTAGAGCATTTCGACGGCCAGTGTGAAGCGAATCGCGGCTGAAAAGCGGCAGCCGCGCGCCGCTAAAACCGGAACGTGCATGCGTCGCACCGCGCTGTCGCTCCCTCACCGGCGCTCCTTCATGGTGGCGAGGATCAACCGGTCCGCGGGCGGCAGGTCGAAACGCGGCTTGACGTCGAGCATCGGCGCGATGCGGGCGATCACCTTGGCGGCGGTCGGTGCGGCGTTCCAACCCGCGGTGGCGTAGCCGTGCGTCTCGGGGAGCGGCTGGGGCTCATCGAGCATGATCAGCACGAGATAGCGCGGGTCGTCGGCGGGCATGACGGCGATGAAGTCGCAGAGGAGCTTGGTCTTGCTGTAGCGGCCGCCGACCACCTTTTCCGCCGTGCCCGTCTTGCCGCCGACGTAGTAGCCGGCGACGTCGGCTTTCCTCCCGCTGCCTTTCTCGGCGTTCAGCCGCATGAGATAGCGCATGGCGACGCTGGTCTCCGGCTTGATCACGCGCTTGGCGAGGCGGCGCGCCTCGTCTTCGCTGCGCTTGAGAAAGGTCGGAGGGATCAGGTAGCCGCCGTTCATCAACGCGCCGAAAGCCATTAGCGCCTGCAATGGCGCGACCGACAGGCCATGCCCGAACGCGATAGTGACGGTGTTGAGTTCGCCCCAGCGCTTGGGAATGATCGGCTCGGCGCTTTCCGGCAATTCGGTGCGCAGCCGCGTGAGCTGCCCGATCTTGCGGAGAAACGCCTTGTGTCCCTCGACGCCGACCGCGAGCGCCATCTTGGCCGCGCCGATATTCGACGAATAGGTGAAAATCTCCGGAACCGTCAGCACGCGGTGCTGCGCGTGATAATCGCTGATGGAGAACCTGCCGTAGTGGAGCGGCGCGCGCGCATCGAACGATGAATTAAGCGTCGCCTTGCCGGCGTCGAGCGCCATCGCCACCGTGAGCGCTTTGAAGGTCGACCCCATCTCGAAAACGCCGGTGGTGAGCCGGTTGATGCGATTGGGGTCGAGCGCTTCCTTGGGGTTGTTCGGATCGTAATCCGGGTAGGAGACCATGGCGATGACTTCACCCGAACGCACGTCGAGCACGAGACCCGCCGCAGCCTTGGCCTTGAATTTCTCTGCCGCAGCCGCGAGTTCATCGCGCAGCGCGTGTTGCACGCGCAGATCGACCGCGAGTTCGACCGGTTTCTGCTGCCGGTCGGAGGCGAAGCCCGCGAGGTGCAGGTCGGCGAGACCGCTGTTGTCGAGCCAATTCTCGATGCCGGCGATTCCCTGGTTGTCGATATTGACGTGGCCGATCAAGTGCGAGATTTCGCGACCGTTCGGGTAGACGCGCTTGTTCTCGTTGAGGAAGCCGACGCCCGGAATGCCGAGCCGATGCACTTCACGTTGCGTCTTTGGCTTGATCTCGCGTTTGAGCCAGGCGAAGCCGCGCTTCGAGCCAAGCCGCTCGCGTAGTTCCGACGTATCAAGGTCCGGTATGACCGCGGTGAGGAGTTCGACCGCTTCGTCAACGTCGATGAGACGACGCGGCTCAGCGAACAGCGAGGGGACCTTAACGTCGGTGGCGAGGATTTCGCCATTGCGGTCGAGAATGTCGGGGCGGGCCGTCGCGACCGCATCGCTCGAACCAACTCGTCGCGCGGCATGACTGTCGGGGGCGACCGCAAACAGGACGAGACGCGCGGCGATCACGGCATAGATGAGAGCAAAGCAGAGTATGGCGAGCCCGATGCGCGCCTTGGTCTTGCGCGCGCGGTCGACGTTTTGTCTGTAGAGCAGCGCTTGCGCGATGCGGCGCGGCAGCGGAACGCGCGGCGCAGTCGTCTGAGTGGCGTTGGCGGTGGGATCGAGGGCGCTCATCGCTTACCTCGCACGCGCCGGCCGGCGGAAGCTTCCGGTCGCGACCTCGGCCGGCGCGGTCTTCGGCTTGTCGGAGGCGAATGTTTCGATCTCCGGTTCCACGGAGTCGGACGTGCGCAGTGGAATTGAATCGATCGTATCGACCTGCAGCGGGTCGAACGGCTTGAGCGGAAGGTAGTGATCCGCCAGGCGCTGAATTCGTGCCGGATTCTCCAGCTTCGCGGTTTCGGCGCGAAGAGCAGCAATCGCGTCGCGCTCGTGCGCGATCTCCGTTCGCAGCTTGGCGACGCGCTCCGCTTCCACGGTGGCGGCGACCTTGATTTTGTAAACATAGGCCGCGGCGAGCACGAGCGCGGCGGCGACGATCAGGTTGAGCACGCGCATCTCAGCCTCCCCGCGTCAGCGCGGCGAGCGTCGGCAGCCTCGGGACCGCCGGCAGGTCGGATACACGCGCTGGCGCATCGGTTCGTTCGGCGGCGCGCAGCTTCGCCGAGCGTGCGCGCGGATTGGCGGCGATTTCGTCCGCTTCGGGCGTCACCGGACGCTTGGTCAATACGCGGAAGGTTGCCGGTGTGCGCGCGGTGTCCGGGAGGTGACGCGACACGCCGGGCGTTGTGCTGCGGTCGACGAGAAATGTCTTGACCATGCGATCTTCCAGCGAATGGAACGCGACGACGACGAGCCGTCCGCCGGGCTTAAGCACCCGCTCCGCCGCAACGAGTCCGTGGGCGAGTTCGCCCAACTCGTCGTTCACGAACATGCGCAGCGCCTGAAAAGTCCGGGTGGCCGGGTGAATATCGCCGGGTCGCATGCGAACGATGCGCGCGACGATTTCGGCGAGCGCGCCGGTGGTGCGGATTGGCTGTGCGGTGCGTGCGCGTGCGATCGCGCGGGCAACGGCGCGCGCATGGCGCTCCTCGCCGAGCGTCGCGATGATCTGCGCAAGATCGCGTTCGGAAACCGCAGCCACGACATCCGCGGCGGTCGGTCCGTCGTCGCCCATGCGCATGTCGAGCGGTCCGTCGAATCGGAAGGAGAACCCGCGCTCCATGCTGTCGAGCTGCAACGAGGAAATCCCGAGGTCGAAGACGACGCCGTCGGCGCGGCCGGCGCCGCCCGCGGCCTCTTCGAGCGCGGAGAAGCAACCCTGCATCAGCGTGAGCCGCCCGCCCGCTGCGTCGACCAGGTCGGCGCCGAGCGCGATAGCGGTGCGGTCGCGGTCGAGGCCCAGCACATGCACGTCATCGGCGGCAGCGAGGATCGCGCGCGTATAGCCGCCGCCGCCGAAGGTGGCGTCGACATAAAAGCCGTGGCTGCGAACGCCGAGAAACTCGACCACTTGCCGGGCAAGCACGGGAATGTGACGAGCCGGTCCGCCAGCGACACCCGCCTGGGTGCCGCGGCCCGTCATCATTCCCGTGCTCCGTCGCCCGGCGTCCCGCGCTCCGAACCGAGCCGCTTTGTCAGCGCGCGCACCGCCATCGTGGCCTTCTCCAGATGCGCACGGAACCGTTCCGGTTCCCAGATTTGGAAGCGGTTGCCGAGACCGACAAACGTGATCGAGTCGCCGATTCCCGCATGGGCCTTCAACATGTCCGTCAAGACAACCCGGCCCTCGCCGTCGATCTTCAACGTCTCGCTTCGTCCATAGAGCGCGACCAGCAATTCCTCCCGCAGTTCCGAATACGGCGCGTATCGCGAAATCAGCCGCTCGATGTCCGCGAGCAACGCCTTCCCGCCGGCATCGATCGCGGGCTGGTCGAGACTCGGGTAGCAGTACAATCCCTCGAACCCGCCGCGGGAGAGCACCGCTCGAAACGCCGCCGGAATCGACACCCGTCCTTTCGCGTCGAGCCGCGACGTGCAGTTCGCGACAAACCGGTCCATACTCATCCACACACCGGGCCAACCGGATGGTAGGGCGAGACCGCGAACTGTCAGGTCCGGACGTCTGGCCCAAGCTTGGTTGGCACTCTCCCATTGGGATGAATTGGGATATCATGGGCTTTTATGGGCGTCAACGGAGGCGAAATGGCCGGCGACTCCTCGCTGTCGCGAGACTGTTTGCGATTAACCGCTGTTAAACTTAAAGAAACGTTTCTTAACCCTCGCGATCACACCAAGCCATGCGAATAGCGCTCATTAGCGACATTCATGCCAATCGCGAGGCCTTTGAGGCCTGTCTCGACCACGCGCAGCGCAACGCGGTCGACGAATATGTCTTCCTCGGGGACTATGTGGGCTATGGCGCCGATCCCGGCTGGGTCGTTGATTCGGTCATGGCCCATGTCGAGCGGGGAGCCATCGCCATCCTTGGGAACCACGACGCCGCGGTGGTTGGCCAAGTCGCCGATATGAATGAAGACGCGACGACCGCCATTGAGTGGACCAAAACAAAGCTCACCCGGACGCAGAGCGAGTTTCTCAGCCGGTTGCCCCTAACGGAGCAGCGTGGTGCCTATCTATACGTGCATGCAAATCCCGTCGCGCCTGCCGATTGGGGTTACGTCGCCGACCTCTATTCAGCCTCGCGTTCGCTGGTGGCGACCCAGGCGCATGCGACCTTTTGCGGCCATACACATGTGCCGGGCCTGTTCCATATGTCGATTACCGGCAAATTCGCCGGCTTCGACCCGATCGACCGGGTCGAGATTCCGCTGACCCCGCGCCGCCGGTGGCTTGCGGTCATCGGCTCGGTGGGCCAGCCGCGCGATCATAATCCTGCCGCCTGTTATGCGCTGCTCGACGACACCCACGACGTGTTGACCTACATCCGTGTGCCCTATGACATCGACACCGCGGCCAAGAAAATCCGCGATGCCGGCCTCCCGATCGGGCTGAGCTACCGCCTGTATCAGGGATATTGAGCAGAGGCATCGCGTTTGCTGAACGGCCGTCCTCTCCAAGTCGGTGATGTCATCGACGGATTCCGCCTCGACGAGCAGCTTGACTCAGGCGGCATGGCCGACTTCTGGCGGGTCTCCCATGCTGGGGTCAGGCTTCCATTGATCATGAAGATCCCGCTTCTGCGCCGGGGCGAGGATCCGTTGACGATCGTCGGCTTCGAGCAGGAGCAGATGATCCTCGCCAGGCTGACGGGGCCGCATGTGCCGCGCTTCGTCGCCGCCGGCGATTTCGAGCGGCCTTATATTGTCATGGAGCATTTCGCCGGGCAGTCACTGGCGACCTCGGTCGCGCCGCTGCCCGCCGACGAGGTCGCGCGCATCGGGGCCAAGGTCGCAAGCGCGCTGCGCGACATTCATCAGCAGCACGTCATTCATCTCGATCTGAAGCCGAGCAATATCATTCAGCGCGACAACGAAAACGTGGTGCTGATCGACTTCGGTCTGTCGCGCCATCTGCAGCTTCCCGACTTGATCGGCGAGGAGTTCGACAGCCCGGTCGGAACCGGCGCCTATGTCGCGCCGGAACAGGTGCGGCGCTGCCGCGATGATCCGCGCAGCGACATATTCGCGCTCGGAGTGATCCTCTACCTCTTGGCGACCGGCGAATATCCGTTTGGCCAGCCGGAGCGCGAATCCGAATGGCGTCGGCGGTTGTGGCGCGATCCGCTGCCTCCCTGCTGGTGGAATCCGGACGTGCCGCCATGGCTGCAGGAGATCATTCTGCACTGTCTCGAAATCAAGCCGAGCGCTCGCTATGAAACCGCGGCGCAGTTGCGATTCGCGTTGCAGCATCCCGACGACGTCGTGCTCACCGAGCGCGCTGAACGACGCAGCCGGGACGGCGCGGCGACCGTCTTCATGCGGTGGCTTGCCAATCGCAATGCGCCGCGCATACGTGCACCCGACGCCGCCCGCCTGCTCGATCGCTCGCCCATTATCATGACCGCGATCGATCTGTCGCCCGAGGCCGAAGGATTGCGCGAAGCGCTTGTCGTCGCGCTTCGCCGCGTGCTGGCGACGGAACCGACCGCGCGGTTTGCCTGCGTCAACGTGTTGAAGACTTCGCGCATCGCGCTCGACCCGATGCAGGACGCCCAGGGGCGCAATCCGCATCTGCAGCGCTTGGTCGATTTGAAGCACTGGGCGCGCGTGCTGCCGGTCGCGGAAGACCGAATTACCTATCACGTGTTCGAGTCGCCTGATCCCGCCGCCGCGATCATCGAATATGCGCGCAACAATAATGTGGACCATATCATAATGGGCGCACGCGGGAGTTCGCCGCTGCGCCGCTACCTCGGCAGCGTTTCGTCAGAAGTGGTTGCGCAAGCGCCCTGCACGGTGACGGTCGTGCGGCAGCCAGTCGCTGCGCTCGATTCATCTGACGAGCAAGCTGTGGCGGCGTCGCTCAGCGGAACCGAGCGGAGCGACACGGGTTGAGCCAATGCGGACGCTTGAATGCGTCCTGTCATGTCCACCGACTGGAGGCACTCCAGAAAATGCTTCGTACGCTCATGGGCGCAACGGCCGTGAGCAGTCTCCTATTGTCGACCGCTCTCGCCGGTCGCAAATTGCAGCCATCGAAAATTTGATTAACGCCGCCTTAAGAATTTTCGCTAAACGGTGTCACCGCCCATGCACGCGATCTCCAGTTTCAAGCCCGATTCCCGTTTCGTCGCCCATGTCGCGCCGTCGCCCAATCACGACGAGCGACCTGGTGCGGCTGCGCCGGATATCCTCTTGCTGCACTACACCGGGATGCGGAACATGCAGACGGCGCTCGATCGCCTGCTCAGCCGCGAGTCGCGCGTGTCGTGCCACTATCTCGTCTGCGAGGACGGGGCGATGTTGCAGCTTGTCGTCGAGGCCGACCGCGCCTGGCACGCCGGCGCATCTTTCTGGGAGCGGGGAAACGACATCAATTCGCGTTCGATCGGCATCGAAATCGTCAATCCCGGCCACGAATTCGGCTACCGCGATTTTCCCGAGCCGCAGATCGCCGCGCTGATCGAGCTCACGCAGGACATCGTTGCGCGATGGGCCATCCGTGCCGACCGCGTTCTCGGCCACTCCGATGTCGCGCCGAGCCGCAAAGACGATCCCGGCGAGCGATTCCCGTGGCGCCGCCTCGCGGAGGCGGGGATCGGCTTGTGGGTGCCGCCCGCGCCGATCGAGCCGGGCCCGATCCTCGGCCCGGGCGACGTGGGCGAGGAGATAACGGCATTGCAGCAGGCGTTTGCGGCCTATGGTTACGGAATCGCGCCGACCGGCGTGTATGACGTCCCGACCGCCCAAGTGGTCATCGCCTTCCAGCGTCACTTCCGCCCCGAGCGCATCGACGGACGGGCCGATCTCTCCACGATTCGCACCTTGCGCGAGCTGATTGCCGCCAAACAAGCGATCGTGGCCGTGGCCGAAGCCGGGACGACTGCGGGTGGGACGTGACCATCGCGTCAATCGGCCGTAGCCGCTGACGCCCTGCGATCCCCGGCTTTTGCCCCCGACTGGCTCCAAGGCTGTCCGGAAAATCGCTCAACCAGAAAATCAATGAAGGCGCGAACCTTCGCCATGCGATGCCGGCCCGCCGGGTAGATGGCGGAGACCGGCACCGGTTCGACGAAGCGGTAATCCATCAGCAGAGGCACGAGCTCGCCGCGCCTGACGGCGTTGCCTCCGAGGAGGTCGGCGACCCTGATAAGTCCGGCTCCGGAGACCGCGAGCCGCAGCGCGGCCTCGGCGTCGTCGACGGCGATGCGTCCGCTCACCTCGATTATGCGGGTGCCGTCGGGGTAGACGAACGGCCAGCGATTGAGCGCCGGCATCGAGCTGAGCCGGATGCAGTCATGATGCACGAGGTCGTCGGGCGTCGCCGGTGTCCCGCGGCGGGCGAGGTAGTCCGGCGAGGCGAACACGTGGCGTTCGCTCCGAGCGAAAGTGCGCGCGATCAGCGACGGATCGCCAATGGGGCCGGTGCGGATCGCAACGTCGCAGTTCTCGAGCAGCAGATCGACCGGCCGGTCGGTGACCGATAGCTCGACCTCGATGTCGGGGTAGCGGGCAAGGAAATCCGGCAGGGCGCGGGCGAGGGCGTGCAGCATGAATGCCGTCCCCATGTTGACCCGCAGCCGCCCGCGGGGGGTCGTCCCGGCGCGCGTCACCTCCGTCTCGGCGTCCTCGATTGCACTGAGGATATCGCGCGCACGCAGATCGTAGATCTCCCCCTCGGGCGTCAGGGCGAGGCGACGAGTGGTGCGGTGGAGGAGGCGGGTTCCGAGGCGATCCTCAAGCCGGGACACGAGCTTAGAGACCGCGGAGGGGGTAAGCCCGAGGTCCTTGCCGGCGGCGGAGAAGCTTCCACGTTCCACCACCCGGACAAAGGCGCGCATATCTAAGGGCGAGCTCATTCTTTCCTCAAATTCTCAAATCATTTTCCGAAACTTCCTATTCCATGCGTTCCATACAATAAATATTTTTGTTATGCTGCATTGCAACGTGCCGCAGTGCACGATCACCGAAAGAGGCCAATCATGACCGACCACCCCCGCAGTGATATCATCCGCCCGCCGATCTCATTCGAGGAGATGCAGGAAGCGCTCCGTCTCGCGCATGTCGAGCGGTCGCGTTATCTCGGAGCGCTGATCCATAAAGCCGCGAGCGCCGTGGGCGCCTTCGTGCGCCGCGCCATGCGGATCGGCGCAACGTCATCGCGGCCCGGCGATCTGTCCGGGCGGCCGGCCGTTTGAACGCGGCCCGCGCGCGAACGCGACGACGGACGGGCTCGGGCTTGACCCCACGGTCAAGGGCGCCCAACTTGTGATCATCAGTCGGCCGGACGGCCGCCCCGGCGCTCGCCGAAAGGCAGCCGGGGAGGAAAGTCCGGGCTCCATGGACATGCGGTGCCGGATAAGGTCCGGCGGGGGCAACCCCAGGGACAGTGCCACAGAAAACAAACCGCCCGCCCGCGCCGATCTTGCACAGAGATGGGCGGCGGGCCGGCAAGGGTGAAACGGTGCGGTAAGAGCGCACCGCGTTTCCGGCGACGGAAACGGCACGGTAAACCCCACCGGGAGCAAAACCGAATAGGGACGGCGCGGGAACCGCGAGGTTCCCGGATCGATGTCCGGATCCAGCCGTCCGGGTGGGTTGCTCGAGACGCCGGGCAACCGGCGTCCCAGAGGAATGGCCGTCGCGCGCGGGGTTTTGCCCCCGCGCCCTACAGAACCCGGCTTACAGGCCGGCTGATCGATGAGGGGGCCCGGCGGGGAAATCCGCCGGGCCCCGCCAGTTTTGGGGGGCGGGCGTGATCGGGCGTTGGCGCGGGAAGTTAGTCGCCCTTGTTCCAAGCAAGCTTGACTTTGAACTCCGCCTTGCCTTCGCCGGCGACCACCCAAAGATTGCAATCGCCGGTGAGGGAGGCGCCGAACTCCATTTCGATCTCGTCCGGTCGACGAGCCATTTTTCCGACTGACTCCTCCAGTGCGGCGACGAGGCTCGCGAGGGAACCGAGCGCGGCCTTGAACTTGTCGCCGCCGACCCTCGCGATCTCTTCAGCGACCCCGACCTCCCCCAGTCCAGTAGCAGGCTCATCGCCGAAATAGACCTTCTTACCATCCGGAAATTCAACTATCATTTGTGCGGACATTCCTCTTCCCCTCGTTACCAATGGTTGAACAAGCGCTTATTTATATCTATTCCGCGGCGCCCGAGCGACGTTTCGTGGGCTGCGGCGCGCTGGTTGAGGGAGGGTACGTCGCGACTTGCCGGCATGTGTGGCGAATGGCGACGGGCACCCAAAAGGCCGAGCCGAATGAGCCGCTGAGAGTCGAGGTCGAGTATCCGTGGTCGCGCGAAGACGGCCACGCCGTTCGGCGGCCTGCGGAACTCGTCGATGCCTGCGAGGGCCGGCCTGGTCTGTCGCCGGACCTGGTGCTTCTTTTGCCGGATGAAATTCCGATCGCCGGCGTCACCATCCTGCAGCTTGCGGCGCACGAACGATTTCAGGTCGGCCAAGGCTATGCCATCGCCGGGCTGATACGAGATAAGCAAAAACAGAATGCACCACGGGACGCAAAGATCAGAGGCAGCATCGCCGATCACGAAAGTGCGGACGGACGGCGCCAGTTCACGAACAGCAATCAAAGCGCTTATTGGCTTGAGCCTGGGACGAGCGGTTCGCCGGTATTTGTGGACGGCGGCCAGCAGCTCGCCGGGATCGTCAGCCTGTCCGAACTGGGCGTGAACGAGGGCGAAAGCCATCTGCGCGAAGCGTTCGTCGTTCCGGGCACAACTATTCGCGCCCACCTTGCGCGCCTTGCCGCAATACCGGTCGCGAAAAAGGAGCATTCTACCCCAGTCGAACTTCAGCCGTTTCTCGACGCGCTCGGCGCGCAGGGCGTGCCGTTGGCGGAAATTCCGCAACTGCTCATGGAGTTCATCGCCGCGGCGCGTGCGCGGGCCGCCGAGCAGGTGCCGGCATCAAACGAGGGGGCGGATATCGATGCCGTAATCGTTGCCGCCCGCGCCAAGCTCGGTGAGCTTGATGCGGCGGGAGCGCAGTCGGTGCTCCGTGCGAAGATCGCGGAAATAGAGGAGATGCATCGGCAAAGGCTTATCCCGTTGCTTGAAGAAAAGGCCGCGGTCGAGGAGCTTTCCTATGACCATGCCGCCGCAAAGGCGACGCTGAAGCAAATCGTTGCGTTGGACCCCGATCGCGTCTGGAGCTGGATCGAACTCGGCCGGCTCGGGGTGACGACTGGGTCCCTTGGCGAGGCCGCGACCGCGTTCAATGCTGCTCTTGCCGCCGCAAGGCGAACGGGCAGCGATAGAGACGAGAGCGTCGCGCTCAACGAAATCGGCGACGTGCTTAAGGCGCAGGGCAATCTGGCGGAGGCGCTGAAATCGTTCCGCGACTCGCACGACATCTTTGACCGTCTGGCCGAGGCCGACCCCGGCAACGCCGGCTGGCAGCGCGATCTGTCGGTGTCCTACGAGCGAATAGGCGACGCGCTGGTGGCGCAGGGCAATCTGGCGGAGGCGCTGACATCGTTCCGCGACGGGCTCGCCATCAGAGAGCGTCTGGCCCAGGCCGACCCCGGCAACGCCGGCTGGCAGCGCGATCTGTCGGTGTCCTACAACAAGATCGGCGACGTGCTGGTGGCGCAGGGCAATCTGGCGGAGGCGCTGACATCGTTCCGCGACGGGCTCGCCATTGCTGACCGTCTGGCCCAGGCCGACCCCGGCAACGCCGGCTGGCAGCGCGATCTGTCGGTGTCCTACAACAAGATCGGCGACGTGCTGGTGGCGCAGGGCAATCTGGCGGAGGCGCTGAAATCGTTCCGCGACGGGCTCGCCATTGCAGACCGTCTGGCCCAGGCCGACCCCGGCAACGCCAGCTGGCAGCGCGATCTGTCGGTGTCTTACGACCGAATCGGCGACGTGCTGGTGGCGCAGGGCAATCTGGCGGAGGCGCTGACATCGTTCCGCGACTCGCACGACATCTTTGACCGTCTGGCCAAGGCCGACCCCGGCAACGCCGGCTGGCAGCGCGATCTGTCGGTGTCCTACAACAAGATCGGCGACGTGCTGGTGGCGCAGGGCAATCTGCCGGAGGCGCTGACATCGTTCCGCGACGGGCTCGCCATCAGAGACCGTCTGGCCCAGGCCGACCCCGGCAACGCCGGCTGGCAGCGCGATCTGTCGGTGTCCTACAACAAGATCGGCGACGTGCTTAAGACGCAGGGCAATCTGGCGGAGGCGCTGAAATCGTTCCGCGACTCGCACGATATCTTTGACCGTCTGGCCCAGGCCGACCCCGGCAACGCCGGCTGGCAGCGCGATCTGTCGGTGTCCTACAACAAGATCGGCGAAGTGCTGGTGGCGCAGGGCAATCTGGCGGAGGCGCTGAAATCGTTCCGCGACTCGCACGATATCTTTGACCGTCTGGCCCAGGCCGACCCCGGCAACGCCGGCTGGCAAATTGATCTCGTCGTGTCACACTGGCGGCTTGCGGACCACGGTGATGATGCGGCCGGTCGTTTCGGCTTTATCGTCGCCACCCTCCAGAAACTGAAAGACGAAAATCGACTCACGGCGGCGCAAGCCGCGTGGTTGCCCGAGGCCGAAGAGATTTTGGCAAAGCTTACGGCACGCTGAATTCGGTCGAGGCGCGAGCGTTAAGGCACCACCATCTGTTCGCGCGCATTGAGGAGATAGGTCGGGCGAAGTCCATTGGCGCCACGAAACGGGTCGTCGAGGGCGGCCACCATGTAAATGACGAGCGCGACGTAAAAACTGAGCACGCCGCCGAGAATCAGGTGGGTCACGCGGCCGACTTTGAACAGCCACAGGACGAAGGCGTTCAGCGCCGCGCCGATCAGCACGACATACCACAGGATCGGCGGGATAGACGTGCCGGCGGCCTGGATGCGATCGCGCCGGCGCTGGATGAATTGGTTGAAGCTGCGCAACGTCGCGCTGTACACGGCCTCGTCGCCGGGCCGGCCTTCAGGCCGGAACGTCAGCAGTTCCCGGTTGAGCTCGTCGACCAGCTTGGTTCCATCTGAGATGACCTTAGGGGATTGCGCCTGCCATGCCCCGGGGGCGGTCTCTACCTCGACATAGCCGCGCAGCTTGTTCACCAGCTCCGTGCGCGTCGGTTCGGGGTAGCCGATGACGCTCTGGTACAACGCCACCAAGCTTGAGGCCTCGCGCCCGAGCGCATCCTCGGCCTTGTTGTAGTTCTCGAACACCGCAACGGACAGCAGCGCGAGCAGCACGCCGTAATAAAGCGTAAAAGCGTTCAGCAAGAACCCGATCGGCGTGTTCGGATCTTTCTGGCGTTGCACCAGCCAGCCGACCATCGGCTGGAAAAGGATCGACCCAATCAAGGTCGGCAGGAGGAACACCGAGATGACGAGCGCTGCCCCCAGCGGGGCGGGCAGGTTGTGGAGCCAGTCGATCAAGCGATGGTCCTCCCTGGTCAGTCTGCGGAACCGGACTTTATGACCGGTCTGCAGGCCGACGGCAAAAGCGTCGCCGAATTCCACAATCGGAGGCCCTGACGAGGCATTCGAGCCGGAAGGGCCCGTCGCGGGACTCGATTGCAGCCGAAGCGTTTTTAATCGACTGGAAACCATCCCAGGCGCACGAGTACGGAGCCTAGCCTGAACGGGCTCGCGGCCTTTCCGGAGGGAGACCATGGCTTCGCGCGTTGAACGCACTCCATTTTCCGACTGGTGGCGGACGGTCGACCGGTTGATGCTCCTGGCGATCGTGGCGTTGATGCTTGCCGGTATCATTCTTTCCCTGGCCGCAAGCCCGCCCGTCGCCGCCCGGCTCGGGCTCGACGCGTTCTATTTCGTGAACCGCCATGTCCTGTATTTGATTCCGGCGCTTGCCGTGATGCTTACGGTCGCCTTCCTGTCGCCACGCGGGATCCGCCGGCTTGCCCTCATCGTCTTCATCGTGAGCTTCGCGCTCACGGTCGCCACGCTTTATTACGGCGCCGAGGTGAAGGGCGCGCGTCGCTGGCTGGTGCTCGCCGGCGTGAACGTCCAGCCGTCGGAGTTCCTCAAGCCGGCGTTCGTGATCCTGATCGCCTGGCTCTTCGGCGAAACGACGAGGAAGCAGGATGTGCCGGCCAATACGCTGGCGGCAATCTTGCTTGTCGCCGTCATTACGGTTCTTGTGTTGCAGCCCGATTTCGGGCAGACGCTCCTGATCGTGCTCGTGTTCGGTGCGCTGTTCTTCATGACGGGAATGCGTTTCGTGTGGGTACTCGTGTTGGGGGGCTTGGCGGTCGCGGGTGGAGTCGGCGCGTACGCCACCATCCCGCATGTGGCCCGGCGCGTTAAACGCTTCCTCGACCCCGCCTCGGGCGACACGTTCCAGGTCGACACGGCGCTCGAATCCTTCATGAAAGGCGGATGGTTCGGCAGCGGCCCAGGGGAGGGCACGGTCAAGCGCATTCTCCCCGATAGCCACGCCGATTTCGTGTTTGCGGTGGCGGCGGAGGAGTTCGGCATCGTGGTTTGTTTGATGCTGGTCGCCTTGTTCGCCTTCATCGTGTTGCGCGCTCTCATCCGCGCCCAACGTAAGGATGATCCGTTCACGCGCTTCGCCGCGGCCGGGCTCGCCATCCTGTTTGGTGCACAATCGGCGATCAACATGGCGGTCAATCTCGCGCTAATCCCGGCCAAGGGCATGACGCTGCCATTCATTTCTTATGGCGGCTCCTCGATGATCTCAGTCGCCTACGGGGTCGGCATGCTTCTCGCGCTGCTGCGCGAACAGCCGCGGGCGGAATTGATCGCGGCTCCGAGTGATCCCGTTTGTATTGGAAGCACGGGCTGATGACTGCGCCGGAACGCCTGCCCCTCGTGGTGGTGGCTGCGGGCGGCACCGGCGGTCATCTGTTTCCCGCTGAGGCGCTGGCCGTCGCGTTCCGTCAGCGCGGTATCCGGGTCGATCTCGTCACCGACGAACGGGCGACGCGGTATGGCGAAACATTTCCCGCCGACGAGACCCATATCGTTCCGAGCGCCACTTTCCGCGGGCGTGATCCCGCTTCTTTGTTGCGCACCAGCTATGTTCTCGGCCGCGGCGCTCTACGGGCCTATCGCCTGTTCGGGCGCATCGCGCCAGCGGCTGTCGTCGGCTTTGGGGGCTATCCGACCATTCCGCCGGTTCTTGCCGCCGCGCTGCGCAGGATACCGAGCGTCATCCACGAGCAGAACGGCGTGCCCGGCCGTGCCAATCGTCTGCTCGCGCCGCGCGCGACGGCGATCGCCACCGGCTTTCCCGGCGTTTTCGGTTACGACTCTCGGCTCGCGGCGAAGGCCACCCATACCGGCAATCCGGTTCGCCCGGCGGTCGTCGAGGCGGCCGGCACATCTTATCCGGACACGGCAACGCCGTTCCGGCTGCTCGTCTTCGGCGGCAGCCAGGGAGCGCGGATCATGGCGGAGATCGTGCCGCCCGCGGTGGAACTTCTGCCGGTTGCGTTGCGGGCGAAGCTCGCGATCGTCCAGCAGGCGCGCGACGAGGACCTGTTTCCCGTCCGCGAGGCCTATGCGCGCACCGGCGTGCCGGCGGAGGTAAGGCCGTTCTTCCGCGACTTGCCGGCAAGAATTGCGGCGAGCCATCTCGTCATTTCGCGCGCGGGCGCCTCGACCGTCGCCGAGCTTGCGGCGATCGGCCGGCCGGCGATCCTGGTGCCCCTGCCGCATGCGCTCGACCAGGATCAGATGGCCAATGCCGGAATGCTGGAGAAGGCGGGGGGCGCGAGCCGCATCAAGCAGGTGTCGTTCTCGCCGGAGTTTCTCGCGGCCGAGATCGTAAGGCTCACCGCCGATCCCGCGACGCTGCCGGCGATGGCGGCGGCGGCGAAGACCATCGGCATTGTCGACGCCGCCGATCGGCTCGCCGATCTGGTGTTGAGAGTGGCGAAACTCACGCCGCTGCGATCCCGCGCCGGCCGACCCCACGCCTGCGTCCGACGACGGTAGTGCTGGCCCCGCGAATTGACTAAACACGCATCCATGGCTTCGCGTTTTCTGGAGGCGACATGAAACTTCCGCGCGACATCGGTCCGGTGCACTTCGTCGGCATCGGCGGCATCGGCATGAGCGGGATCGCCGAAGTGCTGGTCAATCTCGGCTACGCGGTGACCGGCTCCGATGTCGCCGAGAACGCCAACGTGAAACGGCTGCGCGGGAAGGGCGTCTCCGTCGCGATCGGCCATGCCGCCGAAAACATTGAGGGCGCCGACGTCGTCGTCGTGTCGTCGGCGATCAAGCGCGACAATCCCGAGCTGGTGGCGGCGCGCGCGAAACGCCTGCCGGTGGTGCGCCGCGCGGAAATGCTCGCCGAGTTGATGCGGCTGAAAAGCTGCGTCGCCGTCGCCGGCACGCACGGCAAGACCACGACAACCTCGCTCGTCGCTTCGCTGCTCGACGCCGGCGGTTTCGATCCCACCGTCATCAACGGCGGCATCATCAACGCTTACGGCACCAATGCGCGGCTCGGCGAAGGCGACTGGATGGTGGTCGAGGCCGACGAATCCGACGGCACCTTTCTCAAGCTTCCCACCGACATTGCGATCGTCACCAATATCGATCCGGAGCATCTCGATCACTTCGGGACCTATGACGCGGTGCAGGCCGCTTTCCAGGCCTTCGTCAACAATGTGCCGTTCTACGGTTTCGCCGTGATGTGCATCGACCATCCGGTGGTCCAGACCATGGTGGGACGGATCGAGGATCGTCGCGTGATCACTTATGGAGAAAACCCGCAAGCCGACGTGCGCCTGCTCTATCTTGATAACAGCGATGGGAAGTCGCGCTTCGGCGTGGTTTTCCACGACCGCGCGGGCGTTGACGTGCACGAGATCGCCGATCTCTCCCTGCCGATGCCGGGCCGGCATAATGCGCTGAACGCCACCGCGGCGATCGCGGTTGCGCGGGTACTCGGCGTCGCCGACGAGCGCATTCGCAGCGCGCTCGCGGCCTTCACCGGCGTCGGGCGGCGGTTCACGCGGACCGGCGTGTGGAACGGGGTGACGGTGATCGACGACTACGGCCATCATCCGGTGGAGATCGCGGCGGTGCTGCGGGCGGCGCGCGAGACGACGGACGGCCAGGTCATCGCGGTGATGCAGCCGCACCGTTATACCCGCCTCTCCTCGCTGTTCGAGCAGTTCTGCACCTGTTTCAACGACGCCGACACGGTGATCGTCGCGCCGGTCTATCCCGCCGGCGAAGCGCCGATCGTAGGCGTTGATCGCGACAGCCTCGTCGCCGGCATCCGCGCGCGCGGGCACCGGCATGTCGTTGCGCTCGAGACGCAACGCGACCTTGCCGCGCTGGTGAAGAGTCTGGCGCAGCCCGGCGACTATGTCGTCTGCCTCGGGGCCGGAAACATCACGCAATGGGCCCACGCGTTGCCGGGGGAACTTGCTGCGCTCGGCGAGGCGGCGTAGCACAGGCCGCATGCCGCACTGCATCGCCATTCGCCATGTCGCCTTCGAAGACCTCGGCCTGCTCGCGCCGCTGCTGGCAGAGCGCGGCTTCTCACTGCGCTATCTCGAAGCGGGGATTGACGACATCAATTCGACGACGCTGACTGCGCCTGACCTCGTGGTCATTCTCGGCGGTCCAATCGGCGTCTATGAAGAGGATCTTTATCCATTTCTAAACGGGGAACTCGCCGCCATCCGCGCCCGCATGGATGCGGCGAAGCCGACGCTCGGCATCTGCCTGGGGGCGCAGTTGATGGCCAAAGCGCTTGGCGCGCGAGTCGCGCCCGGTCCGCAGAAGGAAATCGGCTGGGCGCCGCTCGCGCTCACCGAGGCAAGCCGCGTGAGCCTGCTCGGCGCATTCGAGACAACGCCCGTGCTTCATTGGCATGGCGATAATTTCGAGCTGCCCGCAAACGCCATCCGTCTCGCCAGCACGTCCGCGTGTCCGAACCAGGCGTTTGCGTACGGAATGAATCTGCTTGGCTTGCAGTTTCACATCGAGGTCGATCCCGCCCGCATCGAACAATGGTTGATCGGGCACACGGTCGAACTCGCCAAGGCCGGGATCGACCCGCGTGAGCTGCGCCGACAGGCGGCGACGCTCGGCCGGGCCACCGCTGAAAAAGGGAAGGCGGCGCTCGCCGCCTGGCTGGACGGCGTAGGAAAGCGATAGCGCCTTCCCCCAGCACCGCTCGAACGGGGCCGCTTTCGCTGTCCGCCGTTGTAAGCTGCTTATGGCTACTTTAGAATATTTCTATGATGATAGAGCGGTTCGCCCTTCGGATTGCGCTTGCGTGCGTCTTCGCGGCGGTGCCGTCTATTGCGTCCGCCTATTGTCAAGCGGTGTTGAGGAACCCGTTCAATCTCGAGCGGCGGGATCGGTTTTCCGCCCCGACGTGCAGAGAGGCTATTGCCAAGTGCAAGGTCTGGGCTCACGGACCGCAGCGCTGCTACATCGTTTCCGGCTATTGAAGCTGAATTCCTGTCGCCGGCTTTCTCGGGCTGAAGCAGCTTCGAGGACGCACGGCCTTAGAGCAGGATGAATTGACGTGGAATCCACCAATCTCTTACCGTCATCGTCCGCGAAAGCGGACGATCCAGTAAATACAAACGTATCCGTGATTACTGGATGCCCCGCCTCCGCGAGGCATGACCACTGCGGATAAGGGTGAAACGAACCGATCCGAAATCATCACATCCAGCGCTGAACGCCGCGTCCTCCCGTTAAGACTTGATCGGAGCGCCGTGATCTATATTGCGTCGAGCCGAAACGCTATCCGTGTTGCTTGCTCTGCCGCCGACCGTGTCCGAACGTCTCGCAATATCGAACCTGACAAAGACAATCCTCCGAACTCGCCCATGAGCTTTCCTGACATCATCCCGGCGCTGCGCGAGAAAATGCCGGAGCTGCGAGGCCGATTGATGCCGAACCAGTCGCTCGCGGAACTGACCTGGTTCCGCGTCGGCGGCCCTGCGCAGGTTCTGTTCATGCCGGAGGACGAAGGGGACCTCGCCTATTGTCTGGCGCGGTTGCCGTCTGAGATTCCCGTCACCGTGATCGGCCTCGGTTCGAATCTGATCGTGCGCGATGGCGGCGTGGCGGGTGTGGTCATCCGCCTTGGCCGCGGCTTTTCCGACATCAAGATCGAGCCGGGACATCGTATTCGCGCAGGGACAGCAGTGCCCGATGTGAAGGTCGCCCGCGCCGCGCAGGAGGCGTCGATTGCCGGGCTCGCCTTTTATCGTGGCATTCCCGGCGCGATCGGCGGAGCGCTGCGCATGAACGCCGGCGCCTATGGCGGGGAGACCAAGGATGTGCTGATCGAGGCGCGCGGCGTCGACCGCGCCGGGCGCGTTCGCGTGTTCTCCAACGCCGACATGCATTACACCTATCGTCATTGCGGAGCGCCCGACGACGTGATCTTCACGCAGGCGCTGTTTCAGGGCGCGCCGGGCGACCCCGCCGACATCGCCGCCGCCATGGACAAGATCACCGAATCGCGTGAACTAACGCAGCCGATCAAGAGCCGCACCGGCGGCTCGACCTTCAAGAACCCGCCGGGCGCGAAGGCTTGGCAGCTTATCGACGCTGCCGGTTGCCGCGGCTTTGTGGTCGGCGACGCTCAGGTCTCGGAGATGCACTGCAACTTCCTGATCAATCGCGGAAGCGCGACCGCCGCCGATATCGAAACGCTGGGCGAGACGGTTCGCGCGCGCGTGAAGGCAACTTCGGGCGTCGATCTCGAATGGGAGATCAAGCGGATCGGGTTGGCGGCAAAGACATGATCTCTTTCCCAATGCGGGGAAAGGTCGGCGTGCCAAGCGCGCCGGATGAGGGTGATCCGGCGCGTGTCGACACGCTCTTTCTCCGCAAGTGGGACAGGCAATTGGCGCGGGAAGGACGAAACTCATGCCGAAGCACGTCGCGGTTCTTATGGGAGGCTGGTCGGCGGAGCGCGAAGTGTCGCTGCGCTCAGGCCTGGCCTGCGCCGCTGCACTCGAGCGGAAGGGCTATCGCGTCGCGCCGATCGATGTCGGCCGCGACATCGCCACCGTGCTGGCGGAGCTGCAGCCCGATGCCGCGCTCAATGTGCTGCATGGCCGCCCCGGCGAAGACGGCACCATTCAAGGCATCCTGGAGATCCTGCAGATACCCTACAGCCATTCGGGCGTGCTCGCGTCCGCGCTCGCCATGCAGAAAGACACCGCCAAGTTGGTTATGAGCGCAGCCGGCGTGCCGGTCGCCGAGGGTGTCGTCGTCTCAAGGATCGAAGCCGCCAAGGCGCATGTGATCGAGCGGCCGTATGTGATCAAGCCGGTGGCGGAAGGATCGAGCGTCGGCGTGTTCATCGTCACCGAGGAGCACGCGCATCCGCCTCAAGAGCTGGCGCGTGAAGACTGGGTTTTTGGCGAGCAGGTCCTGTGCGAGCGCTTCATCGCCGGGAAGGAGCTGACCTGCGCGGTGATGGGCGACGAGCCGCTCGGAGTGATCGAAATCGTGCCGACGGTGCGGTTCTATGATTACGAGGCCAAATACGGCCCGGGCGGCTCCCGCCACGTCCTCCCGGCAGAAATTAAACCAAATATTTACCAAGAGGTCCGAAAACTCGCTCTTCGAGCGCATCAGGCGCTCGGCTGCCGGGGCGTCAGCCGTGCCGATTTTCGCTTTGACGATCGCTTGGGCGAGGCGGGAGGCTTGTTTTGCCTCGAAGTCAACACCCAGCCCGGCATGACTGAGACGTCCCTGGTGCCCGAGCTCGCAGCGCATGCAGGCATCTCGTTCGAAGAGCTGGTGGGATGGATGGTGGACGACGCCTCGCTGAACCGCTGACCGGGGCTGCGTATGCGCCCGGAGCCACGTCGCGTCCGGATGGGCGTCCGGGGCGAAGCGGCCCGCGAAGGAAGAAAGCTGCTCCAGGCTCCCGCAGGGCTCGGCTGGCCGGCGCTTTTTCGCTGCGGGCGTCGTTGCGACGGCCGCTGTTCGCTTTGGGTCGGCTCCGCCGCTTTCGTTTCGCCGCCATCGTCGCGTCGATCCTCATTGTAACGGCCGGCGCTTCCTTCGGCGTCGTCCACGGCGGGCATCTGCCGACCGTGACCGAGTGGCTCAAGGATGGCCGCGACATGGCGGCCAACGCGGTCGGCTTTCGTGTCGCCGCGGTCGCCATCGCCGGCAACAAGCATCTTTCGCGCGAAGAAATCCTGGCGATCGCCGGCATCGGCGGGCGCACCTCGCTGCTCTTTCTCAATGCGGCGGAGACGCGCGCAAAGCTGAAGGCGAACGCCTGGGTCGGCGATGCGACCGTGCAGAAGCTGTTTCCCGACCGGCTCGCCATCACCGTCGTCGAACGCGCAGCCTTCGCGCTATGGCAGACGGGCGGCCAGATCAACGTGATTGCAGACGACGGCACCGTGCTCGAATCGTATGTGTCGCCGGCGGTGTTGACGCTTCCCTTCGTCGTAGGGACCGGGGCTGCGGCCCGCGCCAAAGATTTCATTACGTTGCTAAACCGTCATCCCGCGCTGCGCAAAAACGTGCGCGCCGCCGTGCTGGTCGGCGAGCGACGGTGGAACCTCCGGCTCAAAAATGGCATCGACGTCAAGCTGCCGGAAACCGGCGTCGCGGATGCGCTCGATCAGCTTGCTGCGCTCGACCGCGACAAGCAGCTCCTCGCCCGCGACATCACGATCGTCGATCTGCGTCTTCCCGACCGCGTCATCGTGCGGCTGACCGAGGCGGTCGCCCAGGCACGCGAGGAGGCGCTCAAAGCGAAGCGGCCGAAACCCAAAGGGGGCAACGCATGAGCCCTCTACAATACGGCCTGACCCCGAAAATGCGTCCGCTGGCGCCGAAGCGCAGCGCGGTCGTCGCCGCGCTCGATATCGGCACAAGCAAGATCGTGTGTTTGGTCGCTCGCTTGCGGCCGCGCCCGCCGCAGGACGTGCTGCGCCGGCGCACGCATGCCATCGAGATCATCGGGTTCAGCCACACCGAGGCGCGCGGAATCAAGGCGGGCAAAGTGACTGGGCTGGCCGAGGCCGAAGCGGCGATCCGCTACGCGGTTGATGTCGCCGAACGCACTGCCCGCTGTCAGATCGAGGCGTTGGTCGTCTCGCTATCAGCCGGTCGGCCGTCGAGCGAACTCCTCGCGGCCTCCGTCGAGGTTCCGGGCGAGGTGAGAGATAACGACATTGTCCGCGTGCTGGCGGCGAGCAGTCGGCTTTCGGTGCGCGAGGGTAGGGCGGTCCTGCATTCCATTCCGATCGACTACGGCGTCGATGCGGAACGCGGCATCCGCGATCCGCGCGGCATGCTGGCGCGCCGCTTTTCCGTCGACATGCATGTGGTCACCGCCGAAGCGGCGGCCGCCCGCAACCTGATGCTCGCCGTCGAGCGCTGTCACCTGACTGTGGAAGCCATAGCGGTGAGTCCTTATGTCGCAGCGCTTTCCTCCCTCGCCGATGACGAGGCCGATCTCGGCGCCGCCGTCATCGACATGGGGGCCGGCACCACGACAATGGCCGTATTTTCCGGCGGTCGCTTCGTTCATTCCGATGGCTTCGCCCTGGGCGGTCGGCACGTCACCATGGACATCGCCCGGGGGCTCAGCACGTCGTTGCACGATGCCGAGCGAATCAAGACGCTCTATGGCAATGTACTTACCGGTGCAATGGACGACCGCGACAGGATTCCCGTGCCTGCCGTCGACGGCGACGATCGCGAATCACCGCAGTTCGTCTCGCGCGCGACGCTCACGCGGATCATCAAGCCGCGCATGGAGGAAATTCTGGAAATGGTCCGCGCCCGGCTTGCCGCCTCGCCGTTTGCGAGCGAGCCGCGCGGGCGCGTCATCGCAACCGGGGGCGCGAGCGAGTTGACCGGCTTTGTCGATCTCGCTGCGCGCATTCTTGGCCGCCCGGTGAGGATCGGTCGGCCATTGGGCATTTCCGGCCTCCCGGAAGGCGCTAAGGGCGCGGCCTTCGCCGTGGCGGCCGGGCTCCTCGTTTATCCCCAGATGGCGCATCTGGAGCATTTCGATTCGCGGCTTGCCCTCCGCCTGCGGGCGGGACACAGGGGCGGCTATTTCGCAAAGGTCGGGCAATGGCTTCGCGAGAGCTTCTGACGACCCGAGCTAAACCAAGGAAACCCGCCGGCGGCGGACCGGCGAGGATAGGCCGCGTTGTACACGCGCCCGTATCGAAGAGGCAGCCATGAGCATCAACTTGAAGATCCCCGATATCCGGGAGCTGAAGCCGCGGATTACCGTGTTCGGGGTCGGCGGGGCGGGCGGAAACGCCGTGAACAACATGATCCGTGCGGGGCTCCTGGGGGTCGATTTTGTCGTCGCCAATACCGACGCCCAGGCCCTCACGATGTCGGAGGCCGAGCGCATCATTCAGATGGGCGTGCAGGTTACCGAAGGAACTCGGCGCCGGCTCCCATCCCGATGTTGGCCGCGCCGCTGCCGACGAAGTGCTGGACGAGATACGCGATCATCTGTCCGGCGCGCACATGGTGTTTGTCACCGCCGGCATGGGCGGCGGCACCGGCACCGGCGCCTCGTCCGTGATCGCGCGCGCCGCGCGCGAACTCGGCATCCTGACCGTCGGGGTCGTGACCAAGCCGTTCCATTTCGAGGGCCAGCGCCGGATGCGGATCGCCGAGCAAGGCATTGCCGAGCTGCAGTCCGTGGTCGACACGCTGATCATCATCCCCAATCAGAACCTGTTCCGGGTCGCCAACGAGAAGACCACCTTCGCCGACGCCTTCGCCATGGCCGACCAGGTGCTCTACTCGGGGGTCGGCTGCATCACCGACCTGATGGTCAAGGAAGGTCTGATCAATCTCGACTTCGCCGATGTGCGCGCGGTCATGCGCGAGATGGGCAAGGCCATGATGGGCACGGGCGAGGCCACCGACGAGAAGCGCGCATTGCGCGCCGCCGAGGCGGCGATCGCCAACCCGCTGATCGACGACGTGTCGATGAGGGGCGCCCGCGGTCTGTTGATCTCGATCACCGGCGGCAAGGACCTCACGCTCTACGAGGTTGACGAGGCGGCTACCCGCATCCGCGAGGAGGTCGATCCAGACGCCAACATCATCGTCGGGGCGACCTTCGACGAAAGCTTGGACGGCATCATCCGCGTCTCCGTCGTCGCTACCGGCGTCGATCAGAACAGCGCCATGATGCAGCCGACCGGTGAGCTGCCGGTGGAGTCCCACAGCCGGGCGCCCGAGGCGCACAACGTCGCCGCGCATGAGGCGCGCCTTGCGGACCTCGCCGTGCGGCTTCGCGCCGAAAATAAGCGCGTGACCGAGCGCGCCGAGCGGATGAATTACCCAGGGCAGGCCGAACGGGCTTCGTTCGCGGCGTCGCAGCTGGAGGACGACGGAGCGGTCGACGAAGCGTCCTTCGAACTCGCGACCGGAGATCGATGCGGTAGCGACCGCCGCGGTTGCGGGTGCACTGGTCGAGCGGGCGATCGAGGATGTCACCGTCAGGCCGATTCCTCCGAAGCCGTCATTCTTCACCGAGGAGGAAGAGGAGATCTTCGAAGAAGAGCAGCCGGCGCCGTCGGTCTTCATCCCGCCGCAACCCGAGCGGCCGAGCGGCCGTGCCGCGCGCATGCCGCGCATCGATGAGTTGCCGATCCCGGCCCAGAACGAGCTCCGCGCACAGCGTGGCGAATTGCCCGAGTCGGAGCCCGAGAAGCGCCGGATGACCCTGCTGCAGCGGCTTGCCGCCGTCGGGCTCGGCCGGCGCGAGAGCGAGGAACCGAAGCCGGAGCCCAAACCGTCCCGGCCGTTCCTGCCCGAGTGGCCGGCGCAGAGAATGCCGCGGACCGAGCCGCGGGCGCCGGAACCGGTTTCGGAATATGCGCGTCGCCAAAGCCCACAAGGCGGCCTCGACATGCATGGCCGTCCCGCGCCGGCAACAAGAGATCCGGATGACGACCAGCTTGATATTCCGGCCTTCCTGCGGCGGCAGGCCAACTAAGGCGGCGATTGACGATCCGGCGAGCACGGCTCGCCGGATCGCCTTTGCAGCAGGAAATCGCTGAGTTTCGATTCATTTATTTTTAAGAATGATTGCTCGAAGTTCGCGGTCGGGTTCATGCGTGTCGTGATCGTCCTGCGGCTGACCGGCTGCTTTCTTTGTTGAGAGCTTGGGCGCGCCTCAGGAAAGGAAAGCGCGGCCGTTGCGCGCCGGACGCACATTCGTGCATCGCGTGACGGCAGGGCGAACGGTTCGGGCCGCGGCGTTTTTGGCGAAAAGGCGGTGGAAATCCGCCGATTCAAGGTAACAATTAGTAAGAAACCGTGAATTGGCCCCACTGGGCCAGGAGGTTAAGGTCCAACGCGCATAGGGGTACGACTCAGGCGTTATCGGGGCAGTATCAAGACCGCGTCCTTCGGAACGAAACCGTCCAGACAGGCCAACACGGTTCGTCTGGAGATGGCGTTGCCCCCAGCGACGCCTTAAAAGTGTGGTGGGGCATGAGAGCGGGCCGACAAACGACGCTTCGAAACTCGGCAACCCTTGCCGGAATTGGGGTTCACTCGGGCGTTTCCGCCACTCTCACGCTTCAGCCTGCCGACCCTGATACCGGGATTGTGTTCGCCCGCATCGGCGGCGGTGGTCGCGTCAATCAAGAGCTGCGGGCCGACGTCCGATCGGTCTATGCGACGGACTTCGCGACCGTCCTCGGCGACGACGGGGGCCCCCTCTGCGCCACCGCAGAACACATCATGGCCGCCCTGAGCGGGCTCGGCGTCGACAACGCGGTGGTCGAAATCGACGGACCGGAAGTTCCCATCCTGGACGGCAGCGCCGAGCCTTTCGTTGAGGCGATCGATCACGCCGGGATCGTCTATACCGCGCGGCCGCGTCGCTATCTCAAGGTACTGAAGCCCGTGCGGGTCGCCAATGGCCGCGCTTACGGGGAGTTGCGCCCCTACGAGTACGGCTTCCGCGTCGAGACTGAGATCGATTTCGCGCACCCGCTGATCGGCCGGCAGGCGTTCGCGATCGACCTCGATCCGCCGACGTTCCGTCAAGCGGTGGCGCGGGCGCGGACCTTCGGGTTCATGAATGACGTCGCCAAGCTCTGGAGCGCCGGCTACGCGCTCGGCGCAAGCTTCGACAACACGCTTGTGTTGGCGGAGGACCGCGTTCTCAATCCTGACGGCCTGCGGTTCCCCGACGAGTTCGTCCGTCATAAGGCGCTCGACGCGATCGGCGACCTCGCGCTTGCCGGTGCGCCGCTGCTCGCGGCCTACCACTCAGTGTGCGGTGGGCATAAGCTCAACCATGCCGTTCTGGCCACCCTGATCGCCGATCGGTCGGCCTGGGCGATGGTCGAGGCGAGCGAGCCACGCCGCGTGCGTGGCCGGGCGGAACTGCCGACGGGATATCCCGTGCCGGCCTTTGGGCCCGCCACCTCCTGAACCGCGCCGACCGCCGATTCGCCACATTACTGGCCGATTGCTGGGTGATTACTCACCGCGGGAGCGCGCGTTTTTTCGACGCGCATAAAAGCTCGTAGAGCGACGAGCCAAGGAGGGGCGAGGGGGTGTTCCCGGGACATTCACCGTGCAAGACTTCGCGCCGCGCGCGGGCGGGAGCCGTCTGGCGGCTCGCCGCAATCCTTCCGGTCCTGCTCGTTGGCGGCGCCTGCAGCATCTTTAACCAGCAGGAGAATTTGGCCCCCGATATACCCGCCGACCGCCTCTACAACGAAGGCATCTTCCTCCTCAATGAAAAGAAATCCATGGAGCAGGCTGCCAAGAAGTTCGAGGAGGTCGATCGGCAGCACCCTTATTCCGAGTGGGCGCGCAAGGCTTTGCTGATGTCCGCTTATGCCAATTACGAAGCGAAGAAGTATGACGACTCGATCGCCGCGGCGAAACGCTACATTTCGCTTCACCCTGGCAGTCCCGACGTGGCCTATGCCTATTATCTGGTCGCCACTTCCAATTTCGAGCAGATTTCCGATGTGAGCCGCGATCAGTCGCGCACCGAGAAAGCGATTGCGGCGCTCGAAGAGGTCATCCGTAAATTCCCGGACTCCGAATATGCGGCCCAAGCGCGCCACAAGATCGATATTGCGCGCGATAATCTTGCCGCCAAGGAAATGGCGGTCGCCCGCTACTACCAGGGGAGGAAGAATTTCATCGGCGCGATCAATCGATTTAAGGTCGTGGTGACCCAGTATCAAACCACGCGCCATGTGGAAGAAGCGCTGATGCGGCTCACCGAGTGCTATATGGCCCTCGGCATCGTGCAGGAAGCGCAAGCCGCCGCGGCCGTGCTTGGGCACAATTTCCCCGATAGCCCATGGTACAAGGACGCCTACGCCCTGATGCGTTCTAACGGCCTTGAGCCGGCCGAGAACTCGGGCTCGTGGATCACCCGGGCGTTCAAGCGCGTCGGGCTCGGCTGAGTCGATCAAGCGACCGACGCACTGTCAATTTCTCTTGGCCGGGCTTGTCCCGGCCATGCGCGTCTTTAAACATGCCCGTCCGTAAACTCGACGCTTGCTGCGGTCTGCACGGGCCGCGCTGCAAACACCCTGGCCTTGGATGACGGCGTGCGGGCGGATGGCCCATGCTAGTCCGACTTTCGATCCGCGATATCGTGCTGATCGACCGGCTCGACATCGAGTTCGCCGGAGGCCTTGCCGTGCTGACCGGAGAGACCGGCGCCGGCAAGTCGATTCTGCTCGACGCCTTTGCGCTGGCGCTGGGGGCGCGCGGCGATGCAGGCCTCGTGCGCGCCGGTGAGGGCCAGGGCCAGGTGACGGCGATGTTCGAGGTTGAAGCGGGTCACCCCGTCCACGCGCTGCTCGCAGCAAACGATATTGCCGGCGACGACCAATTGATCCTCCGCCGCGTGCAGCTTGCGGACGGCCGCACGCGCGGCTTCGTCAATGACCAGCCGGTTTCCCTTCAGGTGCTCAAAAGCATTGGCGGCATGCTGGTCGAGATTCATGGCCAGCATGACGAACGCGCTCTGGTCGATCCCGCGAGCCACCGCCGGCTGCTCGATGCATTTGGCGGACTTGCCGACGAGTTGGCGGAGGTGGCGCGCGCCTGGGCGCGTTGGCGCGATGCGCAGGACGCGCTGGCAGCGCAACGCGCAGAGGTCGAACGCGCGCAACGCGAGGCGGACTGGCTGCGCCATGCTGTCGAGGAACTGACCGCGCTTTCACCTCAGCCGGGCGAGGAGACCACGCTCGCGGAACGCCGCGCTGGCATGATGCAAGCCGAGAAGGTCGCCGAGGATTTGCGCGACGCGCAGGCAACGATTGCCGGCCCACAATCACCGACGCCGCTCTTGGCGGCGGCGGTGCGCCGGCTGGAGCGCCGGCAGGCGCAGACGGCGGAGCTTGTTGGGCCGTCGGTCAAGGCGATCGACGCGGCGCTGACCGCGTTGAACGAAGCGCGCGCGTCGCTCGAAACCGCGCTCGCTGCAACCGAGCACGATCCGCGCGTGCTCGAGCGGATCGAGGAACGGCTGTTCGCGCTGCGCGCTGCCGCCCGCAAGTTCAATGTCGGGGTCGATGACCTCGCCGCACTTGGCGAGCGCTACTCCGCGGACCTCGCGTTGATCGACGCCGGCGCGGACCGGCTCGCCGCACTCGAACGCGAGGCGGCCGAACTTTGCGAAAGTTTTGATAGGGCGGCGGCGGCATTGTCGGAACGACGGCGCAAAGCCGCCGAAAAGCTCGACGCGGCCGTCAATCGCGAACTTGCGCCGCTGAAACTCGAGCAGGCGCGTTTCTCCACAGACATCGTGACGGAGCCCGACCGACCGGGTCCGCATGGGATCGACCGCGTTTCCTTCTTCGTGCGCACCAATCCGGGCACGCCGCCGGGTCCGCTGATGGACGTCGCCTCGGGCGGCGAGCTTGCGCGCTTTCTGCTCGCGCTGAAGGTCACGATCGCCGATCGCGGCTCGGCGCCCACGCTCGTATTCGACGAGATCGACACTGCGGTCGGCGGTGCGGTCGCGGATTCGATCGGGGTGCGGCTCGCGCGGCTGGCCGCCAAGGTGCAGGTGATCGCCGTAACCCACGCGCCGCAGGTGGCCGCGCGCGCCGCACGTCATTATCTTATCGCCAAGGAGGCGCTCGATCGCGGCAAGCGGGTGGCGACCCGTGTCGCCGTGCTCGACAAAACACGCCGGCGCGAGGAGATCGCGCGCATGCTTGCCGGCGCCGAGATCACCGCGGAGGCGCGCGCCGCTGCCGAGCGGCTTATCAAGGCGGCGACCTAATGACGACGCGGGTGCGAGACCTCAGCAACATCCCCGTCGCCGAGCTTACCGAGGCGGAAGCGAAGGCCGAGCTGAAACGGCTCGCCGCCGAAATCGCCGAGCACGACAAGCGCTATTACCAAGAGGACGCGCCGACCGTATCGGATGCGGCCTACGACGCGCTGCGCGAGCGCAACGCGGCGATCGAGGCGCGTTTTCCCGCGCTCATTCGCACCGATTCGCCGAGCCGGAAAGTCGGCGCCGCGCCGGCGGAAGTGTTCGCCGAAGTGCGCCACGCCATTCCGATGCTGTCGCTGGATAATGCGTTCAGCGAAAGCGAGGTCGCCGATTTCGTCGACCGCGTGCGCCGCTTCCTGCGGCTTAAGGAGGACGAGCCGCTCGCGATCACCGCCGAGCCGAAGATCGACGGGCTGTCGTGTTCGCTGCGCTATGAAGGCGGACGCCTCGTGAGCGGGGCGACGCGCGGCGATGGCGAGGTCGGCGAAGACGTAACCGCGAATGTGCGCACCATCGCCGAAATACCCGATCGTCTGCACGGCGCGCATGTTCCCGACATCGTCGAGGTGCGCGGCGAGGTCTATATGGCCAAAGCTGATTTCATGAGGTTGAACGAGTACCAGCAGGCGGCGGGTAAGAAGATATTTGCGAACCCACGCAACTCGGCGGCCGGCTCGCTGCGCCAGAAGGACCCAAACGTCACCGCGTCGCGCCCGCTCAAGTTCTTCGCCTATGCCTGGGGCGAAATGAGCGCCATGCCGGCCGAGACGCAAATGCGAATGGTCCATTGGTTGGCCAGCGCCGGTTTTAAGATCAGTCCGCTAATGCAGCTCTGCCATTCGCTCGACGAGCAGCTCACCGCTTATCGCGACATCGAGGAGAAGCGCGCGAGCCTGGGCTACGATATCGACGGCGTCGTCTACAAGGTCGACCGGCTCGACTGGCAGGACCGCCTCGGCTTCGTCTCGCGGTCGCCGCGCTGGGCGCTGGCGCACAAGTTCCCGGCCGAGAAGGCGACCACCGTGGTGAACGCGATCGAGATCCAGGTCGGCCGCACCGGCGCGTTGACCCCGGTCGCCAAGCTCGCGCCGGTCACGGTCGGCGGCGTCGTGGTGCAGAACGCAACCCTGCACAATGCCGATGAGATCGCGCGCCTCGACGTACGTGTCGGCGACACGGTGGAAATCCAGCGCGCCGGCGACGTGATCCCGCAGGTGCTGCGCGTACTGCCCGACAAGCGGCCGCACGATGCGACGCCGTACCGCTTTCCAACCCACTGCCCATGTTCGCTCAAGACTCCCGTGGTGCGGGAGACGACGGCGAGCGGAGAAGAGGGCGCGATCGCGCGCTGCTCCGGCGAGTTCGCCTGCCCGTTTCAGAAGATCGAGCACCTCAAGCATTTCGTGTCGCGCCGCGCCTTCGACATCGAGGGCTTGGGCGAGAAGCAGATCGAGCTGTTCTTCGAAAAGGAATGGCTCAAGGAGCCCGCGGACATTTTCACCCTGGAGGCCCGCAACGACGAAATCAAGCTTCAGGAGCATGAAGGCTACGGCGAACTCTCCGTGCGTAATCTGTTCACCGCGATCGCGGCGCGCCGCGAGATCGCACTCGAACGCTTCATCTATGCGCTCGGCATCCGCCATGTCGGCGAGACGACGGCGCGCGCGCTCGCCCGCGCCTACGGAACGTGGCACGCATTTCACGATGCCTGCGTCAGGCTCGCCGAAGGCGACGCCGACGCGCGCGCGGAGATGGATGCCCTCGACCAGATCGGCGATGCGGTGATCGACAGTCTCGCGACCTATTTCGGCGAAGGACATAATCGCCGCATCGTCGAACGCCTGACGCGCGAGGTGCGAATCCTCGACGCGGAAAAGGTGGCGACCTCGTCGCCGGTTGCCGGCAAGACCGTGGTGTTCACCGGTGCGCTGGAGAAAATGACCCGCGAGGAGGCGAAAGCGATGGCCGAACGGCTGGGCGCCAAGGTCGCGGGCTCGGTGTCGAAGAAGACCGACTATGTGGTGGCCGGCCCCGGCGCCGGCTCGAAACTCACCAAGGCGCGTGAGGCCGGCGTCAATGTGCTCAGCGAGGACGAATGGTTCGCGCTGGTGGGGGAGGGGAGCCTATAGTCCGGAGCGTCATTCCGGGGCGCGGGCAAGCCCGCGAGCCCGGAATCCATACTCACAGACAGGGCTGGATTCCGGACGGCCGAGCTTCGCTCGGCTTCCGGAATGACGGAATTGAACATCGCTTTTCGAGATTATGCGGCCGCTAAAGCGGGATGAATTGATGTGGAATCGACCAATCTCTTACCGTCATCGCCCGCTTGCAGGCGGGCGATCCAGTAAACACGAACGTTCACCGTGATTACTGGATGCTCCGCTTTCGCGGAGCATGACCACTGCGGGTGAGGGTGGAACGACCAAGCCGAACTCATCATGCTTTAGAGCATTTTCCGGCGAAGTGGGAACCGGTTCGCCGCAGAAAATGCGACCACTAAAAGACGCCCATTCAACAGTGAAGTGCAACGGGCAGATTTCTGGCGCTGAAGAAAATCTCGCGAGGGGTTTGGTAGCCGAGTATCTTTCTGGGGCGAGAGTTGAGTTTGTCCTCGACCCTTTGGACATCGGCATCGGACAAAATAGAGAAGTCGGAACCTTTTGGGAAGTACTGCCTGAAGAGGCCGTTAGTGTGTTCGTTGAGGCCGCGTTCCCACGAGTGATAGGGCTTGGCAAAATAGGATAGTGCCCCCAGCGAGGTTGCGATTTGGGCGTGAGAGGCGAACTCTTTTCCATTGTCGTAAGTGATTGTTTCGATTTGGTCAGCGAGCAGGCAAAAGCACGCGTGCGCAGGCCTGCACGACAGAGTCCGCGTTCTTGTCCGGCAGTTTGGCGAGCTTGGTGTATTTGGAGGTTCGCTGGAGCGTGCGACATGACAACGCCTTTGTGATTGGCGCGCGATAATCGTGTCGGCCTCCCAGTCTCCGAAGACGGATTTTTGCGGCGAGAACTATGGAGGCCGCTGATCGATATCGACGCGGTTCGGAGATCAGCCCGCGCCCCGAAGTCTTGCCCTTGCGCGATGTTGTGATGTTTTTACCGCAGTGACGATATAGGCAGCCATGTTGCCGACGACATGGGGATCGTGATGTGAATGGTCGTCGAGGTGAGAGGCGGGCGTGCGACGAGGCCGAGGACGTGCTTAAGAAGAAGTGGGGGCAGCGTAGGATCGAACACGCGGAAAACGGTGGCGTAGCCGATAGACTCCGAAAAGTGTTTTCGCGCAGGCGGGATCGGTAGGATTGCCCGTAGTAGGACAGCGAGCCAAACGAGTGGATTCTTCGACATCGCCATAGGCTCCGCAAGTATGGTTAACGCCTGATTAACTTGGTAGTCATTGTAGCTGACCTCGTTTCATTAAGAAATTGCGATTTCGACTGACTTCCATGCGGCTCCGGCTCGACACTCTTCGAGATTAGACAATTAGAGCGGGTTCCGATTCCATTGGAACGGAATTCGCTCTAAGGGTCGCGTCGCCGCTTCCAGCCAGGCGCGCGTATCGGTGTCGACAAGCGGAGAGAGGGTCTCGCGCACCCGCGCATGGTAGGCGTCAAGCCACGCGATCTCGCTTTCCGTCATCAGCGAAGGCTGAACGAGGCGCAAGTCGATGGGCGCAAGCGTCAGCGTCTCAAACGTATTGAGCGGCTTCTCCGCGCCCGCGACCGGCGGCGCCTCGGTCACCAGCACCAGATTCTCGATGCGGATGCCGTAGGCGCCTTCCTTGTAGTAGCCGGGCTCGTTGGACAGAATCATGCCGCGCTCGAGCGCCACGGTCCCGAGCTTGGAAATGCGCGGCGGTCCCTCATGCACCGAGAGATAGCTGCCGACGCCGTGTCCGGTGCCGTGGTCGAAGTCGAGCCCGGCGGCCCATAGCGAGGCGCGCGCGAAACTGTCGAGTTGCGCGCCGGTCGTCCCTTGCGGAAAAACGGCGCGCGCGATCGCGATGTGGCCCTTGAGTACGCGCGTGAAGCGCTCGCGCATCTCCTCGGTCGGCGCGCCGATCGCGACCGTGCGGGTGACGTCGGTAGTGCCGTCTTCGTACTGCCCGCCGGAATCGAGCAGGAAGAGCTCGCCGGGCGCGAGCCGGCGGTTGCTCTTGCGCGTTACCCGATAGTGGACGATCGCGCCGTTTGGCCCTGCCCCCGCGATGGTGGGAAAGGAAATGTCCTTCAGGAGCCCGGAAGCTCTGCGGAAGTCCTCCAGGGCCTCCACCGCGTCGATCTCGCTGATGGCGCCGTTTGCGGCTTTGCGGTCGAGCCAGGCGAGGAAGCCCGTGAGCGCCGCGCCATCGCGCCGGTGCGCCGCCCGCGCGCCTTCGATCTCGGTCGCATTCTTCACGGCCTTCATCGCCGCGATGGGATCGGCGCCACGAACGGCCTTACCGCCCGCCTGTTCGATGGCGACCGTAATCGCCTGGGCGGCGGTCGCCTGATCGAGGCGGATCGTCGCGCCTGCATGGGCGCGAGCGCCAAGATCGCGCGTAAAGGCCTCGGGCGGCTCGATCTCCGCCAGGTCCTCCAGCTTCTGGTCTACGGCGTTGCTGAGCTTGCGCGGATCGGCATAAAGCGACGGACGGCCTTCGATTGGAATGATCGCAAAGGCGAGCGGCAGCGGGGCATGCGCAACGTCGCTGCCGCGGATGTTGAAAACCCAGGCCAACGCCGCCGGGTCGGACACGACGAGGGCGTCGGCTTTGAGCTTGTGCAGTTCGGCGCGGACGCGCGCGAGCTTGTCCGTGGCGCTCTCGCCGGCATAGCGCAGATCGTGCAGCACGATCGGCCCGAGTGGCGGCGCCGGCCGGTCCGTCCAGATGGCGTCGATCAGGTTCGGTTCGGCGGGAACGAGCATTCCGCCCGCTTTCGCGCAGGCGAGCGACAGCCTCTCGACCCCTTCCGCCGTGTGCAGCCACGGATCGCAGCCGAGCGTCGCGCCCGCGGGCAGGTTCACCTCCAGCCATTTATGCAGCGGCGTTTCGATCATGTGGACGATGTCGAACAGGTCTGTGTCGACCTCGTCGCGCGCCTGAAGGGTATAGCGGCCGTCGACGAAGAGGGCTGCGCGCTCGGCGAGCACGATCGCAACCCCGGCCGATCCAGTAAAGCCGGTGAGCCAGCGCAACCGCTCGTCGGCGGGAGGCACATATTCGTTCTGATGGCGGTCAGCGCGCGGCACGATGCAGCCGCCGAGGCCGCGCCGGACCAGCTCCGCCCTCAGAGCGGCAACGCGCCCCGCGCTCGCCGGACGATCGGACGAATCATCGAAGGATTGAAAGCGCTTTGGGGCCATGCCGGCCCCAAACTATGGACGATGCCCGCGCCCGGCAATGGTCTCGCAGAGGCAAGACAGCCAGGGCTCCTGCATGGGTGGCATGCGTCCCATACGCGGAAAGCAATATTTATGCACCACAGGCCCAACAACGAAATTTTATTCCCGCAACGGCTATTTTTCAGCCCTGACATGTCCGGCAGGGTTTTAGACAATTCATTAAGCTCTTCTCCTAACTAGTTGTTTACTGTCTGAGGGCTTATTTGGCGGTCAAACAGAAACAAGAGGGAATGCAGGAGGGCGATCCGTTCAAGAAAGGACGATCGCCGTGACGCTTCTCAATCTGGACTACGCCACCTCCATCCCCGATATCGAACCCCGCAAGAAAGGGGTACTCGCGCGTGTATACGGCGCGCTCTACCGCGCTCGGATGGCGCATGTAGAGAGACTGCTGCAGGAGTATCGTCCGCTCCTCGACGAAAAGGATGCGCAGGCGGAGACGAGGCGAACGCACGCATTCACGGTCATCGACTGACGTCGGCGTTTCGGGCGGGCTAGGGTGGCCGGACGCCCTGCGGCCGGGTCAGAACCAGCGTCACCCACCCATCCAGAACAATCCGCCATGCGAGCCGCAGCCCGTATGACCGGAAGGTTGCAAGCGCGGCGTTCGCATGGTCCGGAAGCAGTCCGGACAGAACGACCCAGCCGCCAGGCGCGAGGAGGGGCGCGAAGCCGGTCGCGAGCCGTTTCAGCGGCTCCAGCAGGATGTTGGCGAAAATCATCGCGTAGGGCCCCCGTTCCGCAAAGCGGCGGGCGGCGACCCGGTTTGCCGCAAGTCCTGTCGCCTCTACGATTTCGACGAGCGCGCCTGCGCCGTTGCGCCGGGCGTTTTCCCTAGCGATCCGCACGGCCGCGGGATCGACGTCGCTGCCGAGCGCGCCGACGTGCGCCGCCTTGGTCGCCGCGACCGCCAGCACGCCCGAGCCCGTACCGATGTCGAGCACGGCGGTCCTATGCGTGCGACGGCGGTCGGTGCGAGCCCGTGCGGTCCCACCTTTTCTCCCCCGCGGGCGGCGCTTTTGCATTTTGAGCAGGCGATCGAGCGCCAAGAGGCAGCCCCGGGTGGTCCCATGATGTCCGGTGCCGAACGCGAGCGACGCCTCGATTTCAATGGCGATGCGATTGGCCGGGATGCGGTCCCGGTCATGCGCACCATGCACCACAAAGCGTCCGGCTTCGACCGGCGTCAGGCCGGCAAGGCTCGCCGCCACCCAATCGCGCGCGGCGATCGTCTCAAACCGGAACGCCTGCGCCGTCTCGTCTCCGACCAATGCCGCAAGCCGGGTGTGGACATCGGCTTGATCAGGCGGGTCGGCAAAATGGATGTCGACGCACCAATGCGGCCCGCTTTCGTAAATGGCGACGGCAGCCGCATCGAATTGCTCGGCAAGAAGATCGGCAAGTCTCTGAGCGTGCTCACGATCGGTGACGAGCCGTGCGATCGTCGCGGGCGCTACGCTGCCATCCTTTGTCGAGGGATCGCCCCCTGACCAAAGGTCAGCAGCGGCATAGTCTAAAGATGCTTTGCTCATGTGGAACATGAGGAACCAGAAGGCGCGTATTTGCTCTCATGTTAAGCACCAATATTATGTTACATATTATTGTAATAACGATACAATTTGGCAAGCGCACGCACACTCCCAAGCGGTGCGTCTTTGGCGGCAGCATCGCCCGGCTCCAAATGGTTGTTCACAGGTTTTCCACAGGCCTATCCCCAGCTTGCCCACGGCGCCAAGCGGCTTAATAGCGGCCGCTTCAATAACGGTAGAGCGGAAAATTCCCGCGATAACGCGGCGCATAATACGGATAGTACCGATAGCCCGATCGGTAAGAGCGGGCCGCCGATGAGGCGCGCCGGCGCCGCGGCGACCTTTTGCGCGTGAGCCCGGCACTGGACCCCGTAACGACGATGCGAGTATTGCCTGCACCGTGCTGCTTCACGAGCCGGAACAGGGTCGCGGCATTGGAGGGGTGAAGCCTGATGCAGCCATGCGAGGCGGGGCCGCCAAGTCGGGAAATCGCGTGGCTGCCATGGATCGCATAGCCGCGATGGAAGAAGATCGAGTGCGGCATCGGCGAATTGTAATATTCGCGGGAGAACCAGGTCCGCTCCAGCCTGGTGGGGGAGTACGTCCCGTTCGGCGTGCTATAGCCGGAGCGCGCGGTGGAGACCGCCCAGTTGTAGCGCGGCGTGCCGTCGACCGCGACGGACATTCGCTGGGTGCTCTTGTTCACCGTGACGACGACGGCGGCATAGGCGCCCGCGGGCAAGCCTATAAGCAGAGCAAAGGCGGCGGCGCAGAGCACTAAGAATCGACGCGACAGGGTCATCGGGACGCTTCCAGACTTGGGGTTGACCGAAATCTCGAACGCTTTCGGTAAGACTAGTTACGGGCCTCCGGCGAGTCCAACGCGCGGCGGCGCCGCCGTTGAAATTTCCAACATCTTGGTTACGGCCAGCGCTTGGGACGGTTTCCAAATCTATTTCGGCGAATTGTTTGGCGCTTGCATGGCCGAAAACCACGTTTTTCGGTCGGCAGGCCGCCTTCCGCGACCATCTCCAAGCTGGAAACCGGAATTGCGAGCGAGCGCCTACTGATTCCCGTTGCGTCGCAACACAGATTTTGGCAATGGTTTGACCGTCGGCGGGGGCCGGGAACCGACCGATCTTGCGCGCCGGCAAAGGAGCCTCCCCGGCCACCAAAAACAACAAGCAAATCCAATCAAATAATCGGGGTCGTCGATGACAGCTTTGTGGGTGATCGTCCTGTGCGGGGCGCTTTCGATCGTTTATGCGGTCTGGGCGACTCAATCCGTCATGAAGGCGGACGCCGGCACGGAAAGGATGCAGGAAATCTCCGCCGCGGTCCGCGAGGGCGCGCAAGCCTATCTCAGGCGCCAATACACGACGATCGGCCTAGTCGGCATCGTGATCTTCCTGATCGTCGGATTCCTGCTCGGATGGCTGGTGGCGGTCGGCTTCGCCATCGGCTCCATTCTGTCGGGAGCCGCCGGCTTCATCGGCATGAACATCTCGGTGCGCGCCAATGTGCGCACGGCGCAGGCGGCGATCGGCTCGCTCGCGGGCGGGCTCGAAATGGCGTTCAAGTCGGGCGCGATCACCGGCCTTCTGGTGGCCGGCCTCGCGCTGCTCGGCGTGACCTGCTATTTCGGCTACTTGGTCGGCGTGCTCGGCAAAGCGCCGAATGACCGCACGGTGATCGACGCGATGGTGGCCCTCGGCTTTGGCGCCTCGCTGATCTCCATCTTCGCCCGTCTCGGCGGCGGCATCTTCACCAAAGGCGCGGACGTCGGTGGCGACCTCGTCGGCAAGGTCGAGGCCGGCATTCCCGAGGACGATCCGCGCAATCCCGCGACTATCGCCGATAACGTGGGCGACAACGTCGGCGACTGCGCGGGCATGGCGGCCGACCTGTTCGAAACTTACGCGGTGACCACGGTCGCAACCATGGTGCTCGCGGCGATCTTCTTCGGCAACTCGCCCATTCTCATGAACATGATGACCCTGCCGCTCGCCATCGGCGGCGTGTGCATTCTCACCTCGATCGCCGGCACCTTCTTCGTCAAGCTGCCGGCGAACCAATCGATCATGGGCGCGCTCTATCGCGGCCTGATCGCGACCGGCGTGCTGTCGATCGTCGGGCTTCTGATCGTTGTGCTGATCCTGGTCGGGTTCCGCACCATCCCCGGCGTTGGCTACAGCGGCTTCTCACTGTTCTTGTGTGGCATCGCCGGCCTTGTGGTGACAGCGCTGATCGTGGTGATCACCGAGTACTACACCGGGACGAATTTCCGGCCGGTGCAGTCGATCGCCAAGGCTTCGGTGACCGGTCACGGCACCAACATCATCCAGGGCCTCGCGGTCTCGCTCGAATCGACGGCGCTGCCCACCCTCGTCATCATCGCCGGCATTCTCGTCACCTATTCCCTGGCCGGACTGTTCGGCATCGCCATCGGTGTCACCACGATGCTGGCGCTCGCCGGCATGATCGTCGCGCTCGATGCCTTCGGTCCGGTCACCGACAATGCCGGCGGCATCGCCGAGATGGCGGGGCTGCCCAAGGAGGTGCGCAAGTCGACGGATGCGCTCGATGCGGTCGGCAACACCACCAAGGCGGTCACCAAAGGCTACGCCATCGGCTCGGCCGGCCTCGGCGCGCTGGTGCTGTTCGCCGCCTACAATCAGGACCTGCGGTTCTTCATCGCGAATGCGGCGAAGCATCCGTACTTCCAGGGCGTAGCGCTCGACTTCTCGCTGAGCAATCCCTACGTCGTGGTCGGCCTCCTGTTCGGCGGTCTCCTGCCGTATCTGTTCAGCGCGATGGGCATGACCGCGGTCGGACGGGCCGCCGCATCGATCGTCGAAGAGGTGCGCCGGCAATTCCGCGAGAAGCCGGGCATCATGGAGGGCACCGAAAAGCCCGATTACGGCGCGGCCGTCGACATGCTCACCAAGGCGGCGATCAAGGAAATGATCATTCCCTCGCTGCTGCCGGTGCTGTCGCCGATCGTGGTGTACTTCGTAATCTACGCCATCGCGGGCGGCGGCGCCGCCGGCAAGTCGGCGGCTTTCTCGGCGGTCGGCGCGATGCTGCTCGGCGTGATCGTCACCGGCTTGTTCGTCGCCATCTCGATGACATCGGGCGGCGGCGCCTGGGACAACGCCAAGAAATTCATCGAGGACGGCCATTACGGCGGCAAGGGCTCCGACACCCACAAGGCGGCGGTGACCGGCGACACGGTCGGCGATCCCTACAAGGACACGGCGGGTCCCGCCGTGAACCCGATGATCAAGATCACCAATATCGTCGCGCTCTTACTGCTCGCGGTGCTTGCGCACTGAGCCGATATCAACGCGCGCTTCAGAAATCGAAATGGCCGGGCTTGCCCGGCCATTGTTTTTCGGGAGGTGGAACGCGGTGGTAGCGGATGCCGACGCGCCAGCCAGTAACGGCGACGAGGTCTAAATCTTGATCGCCTTCAGGATGTACTGAACGTAGTTGAGTTCCTGACCGCCGGTCGGGGTGGTGCGGCTGATGAAATCGAATACGCGACCATCGCGAATGCCATAATTGGCCAGCCGCTCGACCTTGCGGTTTTTGTCGAAATACACGGCGATCACCCGCCGGTCGACCTCGCGCTGCGGCAGAAACGAGGTCTGCTGCGCTTTTTGCGAAATGTAATAGAACACTTCCCCGTTGACGGTCGCGACCGTCGACGGCGTGCCGAGAACGATCAGCACCTGTTCTTGCGAGGCGCCGAGTTGGATCTGTTCGAGCGCGCCGTCGGGCAACAAGTAGCCGCGCTGATAGGTCTGCGTAAAGAAGCAGCCGCCGAGCAGAAAGCCGAGCAGCACGACGACCGCCACTGAGCGCGGCGAACGAATAGAACGCTGATCATCTCTACGACGCAACCTGGTCTCCCCCTGACCTTCCGATACCGTTCGCTTGGCTCCGGCCCATACCCCGGGCAGGAAGGACGCAAAACTCGTCGCCCGCGAAGCCGATCGAGCGAAGTTCCCATCAGAGGAGATCAGAACTCGCTCGCAAAACTCGTCCATCGCGGTATTTTCTGCGGCGAACCAGTTCCCCTCTCGCCGGAAAATGCTCTAGTCTCCTGCGCGGACATTACCCCATTTCGGCTACTCAGAATTTAACGAAACCGCGTTGTTCCCTCGCATTAATGACTTCGCAGCATTGCTGCGCTCTATGGCGTGATCGTGGCAGGCCGGGTGGCTTGCCATTATACCCGCTGGGCGGATCGGACGGAAAATCAACAAGAAAAGCGGGAGCGCCCGTGTCCCAGAAAAAGGAGGCCAAAGATGGAACCGGATCGCCCCTGGAACGTGCCCCTACGGGTCGAGGAGGTTCCTGAAACCGGATTGGGCATGCATCTTTGCGCCGATAAAGATATGCGTGAGAGGATCGCACGCATCGCCGACGTTCTCGCATTGCCGCGCCTGGAAGCCGATTTCATGATCACCCATCGCGGGCGCGGGTTGCGCGTGGTCGGCGAGGTGTCGGCGACCGTCGAGCAGACCTGCGTCATCAGCCTGGATCCGATCGAGAACCGTATTACGGAACCGGTCGACCTCATTTTCGAGCCGACTCCGGACAGCGATCTTCCCGGGCTCGCGCGCGGCGAGCCGGAGGGAGAGACACCCGAGCTCCTGCAAGGCGGTTGCGTGGATCTCGGGGCGCTCGCAACCGAGTTCCTGCTTCTCGGCATCGATCCCTATCCACGCAAGCCGGGCGCGACGTTTGCGCCGCCTGCGGCGGCCGCCGCGACGGACGGGCCGTTCGCAGCGCTCGCCGCTTTGAAGGGAAGGCGAAACGAGGGCGGCCGATGACGGTGGAAACGATCGCGAGCCACCCCACTTAACGCATTGTCATCGCCCGCGAACACGCTATTGTCGCACGCTCTTGAACGCCCGGCTGCTGCCGGCCGCTCACCGCAGCTGGGGTATCGGGGGGCCGTCCTTCCAGGTCGATTCATGTCGAACAAGGTCGCAATCGCGCTGGACGCAATGGGCGGCGATCACGGAGCTTCCGTGGTCGTCGCGGGGGCCGAGCTGTCGCTCGCCCGCCATCCGGACGCGGAAATGGTGTTTTTCGGCGACCAAGCCGTGCTCGGTCCTCTGCTCGCGGCGCGGTCGAAGCTGCGCGAGGCGGCCCGCGTCGTCCATACCGATGTTGCCGTCAAGATGGACGACAAACCGAGCCAGGCGCTGCGCCATGGTCGTTGGCGTTCCTCGATGTGGCTCGCAATTGACGCGGTCAAGAAGGGGAACGCCGGGGTCGCCGTTTCGGCAGGAAACACCGGCGCGCTGATGGCGATGGCCAAGTTCCATTTGAAAACGATGGCCGGAATCGGCCGCCCCGCCATCGCGGCCCTGTGGCCGACGCTGCGCGGCGAATCGATCGTGCTCGATGTCGGCGCGACGATCGGAGCCGACGCGCAGCACTTGGTCGAGTTGGCGATTATGGGCAGCGCCATGGCGCGCGTCGTGTTCGATCTCGATCGTCCGACGGTGGGTATGCTCAACATCGGCGTCGAAGAGGTGAAGGGGATCGAGGAGATTCGTGACGCCCATCGCATCTTGCGCGAGCTTGCCTGCGATCAGATGGATTACCGCGGCTTCGTCGAAGGCAACGATATCGGCCAGGGTTCGGTGGACGTGGTGGTCACCGAGGGATTCGTCGGAAACATCGCCTTGAAGACGGCGGAGGGGACGGCTAAACAGATTGGCGCCTACCTCCGGAACGCGATGAGCCGTACCCTTGCTGCAAGGCTCGGCCATTTCTTCGCGCGCCAAGCTTTCAAGACGCTCAGGGAAAAAATGGACCCGCGTAAGGTCAATGGCGGCGTGTTTCTCGGGCTCAACGGCGTGGTGATCAAGAGCCACGGCGGTGCCGATGCGGAAGGTTTCGCAGCGGCGATCGACCTAGGCTACGACATGGCCCGCTACAATGTGCTCGCGAAGATCAGCCAGACGATCGGAAAATCGGCGCTATTCGCACCCCCCGCAATCCGAGGGGTGGCCTCGTGACCATACGTTCCATCGTCGTCGGCTGCGGCAGCTATCTTCCCAGCCGCGTATTAACCAATGCCGAGCTCGTCGGCATGGTCGAGACGTCCGATAAATGGATCGTGCAGCGCACCGGCATTCACGAGCGTCGCATAGCCGCGCCGGGTGAACTTACGTCCGACCTCGCGCTGCATGCGGCGCGCGCCGCGCTCGCTGCGGCAGACGTCGATCCGTTGTCGATCGACCTGATCGTGCTGGGGACCGCGACGCCCGACAACACCTTTCCCGCAAGCGCCGTCTCGGTGCAGGCCGGGCTCGGAATCACCAAGGGCGTCGCCTTCGACGTCCAGGCCGTCTGCTCCGGCTTCGTATTTGCGCTGGCGACGGCGGACAATTTTCTCAAAACCGGCGCCAGCAAGCGCGCGCTGGTGATCGGAGCGGAAACATTCTCGCGCATTCTTGACTGGAAGGATCGCACGACCTGCGTGCTCTTCGGCGACGGCGCGGGCGCTATCGTGTTGGTGGCGGAAGAGCAGCCCGGCGCGCGCACCGATCGTGGCGTGCTGGCGACGCGTCTGCGCTCCGACGGACGCTACAAGGACAAGCTCTACGTCGATGGTGGCCCGTCCTCGACCGGCACCGCGGGTTTTCTGCGCATGGAGGGACGCGACGTCTTCCGTCATGCCGTCGCCGGCACCACCGATGCGGTGGAAGCGGTGTTTCGCGAGACCGGCTACACCGCCGCCGACATCGACTGGTTCGTCCCGCACCAAGCCAACAAGCGTATCATCGACGCGTCGGCCCACAGGCTCGGCATCGCGCCGGAAAAAATCATCTCCACGGTCGACCGGCACGGTAATACCTCCGCCGCCTCGGTTCCGCTTGCGCTCGACGTGGCGATCGGCGACGGCCGCATCAAACGGGGCGATCTCGTTTTGCTGCAAGCCGTTGGCGGCGGCTTCACTTGGGGCGCGGCGCTGGTGCGCTGGTGACAAGGTCGCAGCGGCTATTCAAATATCGAAAGCAGCCTCAGAGGCGGTTGACCATGACATATCAAGCTCATATCATTGAAAAATAAGAGATACTGAGTGGGCTTTGGGGTCGGGGTGATGAGCGGGAAGACAGTCACGCGGGCAGACCTTTGCGAGGCCGTTTATCACAAGGTCGGATTGTCGCGAACGGAGTCGGCCGCGCTCGTGGAGTTGGTGCTCAAAGAGATCACTGACTGCCTGGAGCGTGGAGAAACGGTCAAGCTCTCTTCGTTCGGATCGTTCGTCGTCCGCAAGAAAGGCCAGCGGATCGGCCGCAATCCGAAGACCGGCAAAGAGGTGCCGATCTCGCCGCGGCGTGTCATGGTGTTCAAGCCGTCGGCTATTCTCAAGCAACGCATCAACTCGACACCGGCAAGCGCGAGCGAGTAATCGCGCGTTCCGATTTCAAGACAAGAGGCGGCTCTTGAACAAGGCGCCCGACGCGTTCCGCACCATCAGCGAGGTCGCGGCCGAGCTCGATCTCCCGCAGCACGTGTTGCGGTTCTGGGAGAGCCGTTTTCCACAGATCAAGCCGATGAAGCGCGGTGGCGGGCGGCGCTATTATCGCCCCGACGACGTCGAACTTCTGCGCGGCATCCGTCATCTGCTCTACGGGCAGGGCTACACCATCCGCGGAGTACAGCGGATCCTGCGCGAGCAGGGGCCGCGTTTCGTGCAAACCGTATGGCAGGAAGGCGCGCCGCAGCCGGAGCGTCAAGCCGAGGCCGAGGCCGAGGCCGAGAGCGCGAGCGCGAGCGCGAAGATGCGGACGTCGCTGACGCGGCGATCGCGTCGCCCGCGGAGGGCGCTGAGGGCGAAGACGGCGGGGAATTCACCGGCAGCGACGCTCTCGAGACGCCGCAACGGCGCGAGCCCTCGTCGACTGCGGACGCGCAGGATGCGAATGCCGTTGGCAACGGCGCAGCCGCCGCCGCGCATGCCGGTGCGGACGCAGGCGGGAGGATGGAGCCGCAACCTGCGCAGGCGGAGGTTCGGGAAATTTCGTCGGCCGATCGCGAACGATTGCAGACAGCGCTCGAAACGCTCGAAGCTTGCAAGAATCTGCTCGACGAGGCCTTAACCGAGGCCGAGCAGAACCCGTGACGCATCGCTCGGCGCGCCGTCTGCCGCTTGGCCGCAAGCGGCAGGATTCACGTTTCACGGACCGGGGGGCCGCTCTCGTCTCCAAAGGCGAGGCGAACGGCGGGTGAACGTGCTCGGCGTCCTTAGCCTGTGGCTGCTGCGCCTGTTGCGGCGCCTCGACCTCGATCGCAGTGCGGCCTTCGCCGGCTGGCTGATGCGCCAGATCGGTCCATGGCTGCGCGGCCATCGGGTCGCCAGCGCACAGCTTGCCATGGCGTTTCCAGAGAAGACCGAAGCCGACCGGGCGGAAATCCTGGCCGCCATGTGGGACAATTTCGGCCGACTCTCGGTCGAATATGCTCATCTCGATCAGCTATGGGACTATGATCCGAGCAAGCCGGCGGGCCGCATCTTTATGGATTCGGCGACCGCTGCGCGGTTCTTGCGGCTGCGCGACGAACGCAAGCCTGCGCTGATGTTCACCGCGCATCTCGCCAATTGGGAGCTTGTGGCGCTTGGCGGGCCCGATATAAATCGCGAAATCGCGGTCGTCTTTCGCGCGCCGCGTTTCAGCTCTTTCACGCAGGCGCTGGCGGCGGCCCGCAGTCCTCGCATTGCAGCCTTTATTCCGGCCGGTCCGGAGGCCCCGTTCCGCATTCGCGAGGCGCTCAAGCGCAACTGGATCGTCGGCATGCTGATCGATCAGCACGCCGTTCGCGGCGTTGACGCGATGTATTTCGGGCGCCCCTGCAAGGTCAACCCGATGCTGGCGCGGTTCGCCCGGCGGTTCGAATGTCCGATCTACGGCGCGCGCGTGGTTCGCCTGCCAAACGGGCGGTTTCGCTTCGAATTGACCGACCCGCTCAATCCGCCGCGCGACGCCCAAGGCAAGATCGACGTTGCGGGAACGATGCAGCTTATCACCTCGATCATCGAGACTTGGGTACGCGAGCATCCGGAGCAGTGGTTCTGGATTCATCGGAGATGGCGGTAGCTTCGGTGCGGCGGTATGAGCCGAAAAGTCGGGCCATGCTTGCGGTTGGGAAGCAGGTACTTGGCTTGGCGGCGAAAATAACCGTAAAATGGCGTTTACGGAATTTCTGTAGAGCGATCATTCTTTCGACGCGCCGATCCAAATCTTGTCAAATCACTTGCGGGAATGCCGGTCTGCTAACTTAAAGACTGCGCGCAGTTCCTCAAAACCGAAGGATGGTTGAGAGAGACATGCGCAAGCGATCCCCGCAGGGAGCATCGAAACCGGACGAGCGATGTCAGAACCTGCCGCCGATCCAGATTCCGGCGACCAAAGCCCAAAGCGCGAAGGCGAGGTTAACCGCCGGGCGCGCCGGACGCATATCGTCGTATCCGTGCTGGTTGTTGGCGTCGTCGCCGTTGTCGTCGGGTGGTTCGCGTTGGGGTATGTCAAGAAACAGATCGAATGGTACGCGACGACGCGGCCCTACAAGCTCGCGAATGTGGACCCTTACGTGCTCAGCCCCGAGGCTGAGCGAGCGCTGAAGCCGCTGGCAAGTTTTCGCGAGTGCGCCAAGGACTGTCCCGAAATGATCGTCATTCCCGCGGGCAGCTATCTGAGAGGATCGCCCGAGAATGAAAAAGGCCGCTACCGCAATGAAAGTCCGCAGAGTTTGGTGACGATCGCCAAGCCCTTCGCCGTGTCCAAGTTTTTAGTAACGTTCGCCGAGTGGGACGCCTGCGTCGCAGTGGGGGAGATGCCCTCAGGTTGGCGACAGCGGGTTCGGCCGAGGATCAAGACCGGTCATCAATGTTAGTTGGGACGAAGCCCGCCAATATGCGGAGTGGCTCTCACGGATGACCGGCCGATCGTACCGTCTGCTCACCGAGGCGGAATGGGAATATGCGGCCCGCGCAGGCACCACGACGGCCTATTTCTGGGGCGACGAGATCGGTAAAGGACACGCCGATTGCCGCGATTGCGGCAGCCGGTGGGACGGCAAGGAGACCGCTCCCGTCGGGTCATTCGCTCCCAATGCGTTCGGCCTTTACGATATGGCCGGCAATGCCTGGCAGTGGGTGCAGGATTGCTATCACGTCGATTATGTTGGAGCGCCGATCAATGGCTCTGCCTGGATCAGTGGGACCTGCAGGCGCCGCGTGGTTCGTGGCGGCTCCTGGAACGATCGTTCGCAGAACCTCCGCTCTGCCTTCCGCGGCAGGGGCGCTCCCGGGGAGCGGGTTAACGCGATCGGTTTCCGGCTCGCAAGAACGCTTGCCCAATGATTATTCGCGTCCTTACATCCGAGCCACCGCGCTGGCACGAAGGGCGTGGATCATCGGCTTCCCCAGGCGCGACCCTCGCATGAAACACCGCCTCAATGCGCGGTGAGGACCGGCACGTCGGCGTGGGTCAAGATATGACGGGTGGTGCCGCCGAAGATCAGTTGCCGCAGCCGGCTCTGGGTGTACGCGCCCTTGACGACGAGGTCGCAGCCGAGGGCGCGGGCGCGATCGAGGATCACTGCCCCCGCGGTGCGATTATCGCCCTTGAGCGTGATCGTGTCGGCGTCAATGCCGTGTAACGTCAAGTTCGCCGCCATCTCCTCCGCCGTGGGGCCCGGCACCTTAGCACCGTCGATAGTGATAATGGTGATCTGTTCGGCCCGCGCGAGAAAGGGCATGGCGAAGGCGGTCGCGCGCGCCTGCTCGGTGCTGCAGTTCCATGCGATCAGAATGTTGCGGCCGACATGGGTCGGCGGAGTGGGCGGCGCGAGCAGGATGGGACGGCCACTCTCGAACAGCCCGGCCTCGAATGTGCTCATATACGGCCCGCGCGGGTCGTCGCTCGGCCGCCCGATCACAATCAGGTCGAACACGCGGCCGCGTTGCCCGATATAGCTGTCGCCTTCGGGCGCCTCGTCGACCCAGCCATAGGTCGGCGCGTTTTGCCGTTGCCGCGTGCGGGACACGCCGCGCTCCCGCATGAAGCTTTCGAACAGTTCGCGCGACTGCCGCGCGGCCTCCGCGTTTTCCTCCTCGAAAAAGGCGAACGACGCCGAGGGCGCGACGTCCATCGCCACCACGGTCGGCGCCGCGACCCGGACCGCGAAGCCTTCTATATGGCTGTTGAAATCCTTGGCGACCAGCAACGCGGTTTCGAGCGTCGAACGCATGATGACGTTCGGTTCGGTGGGCACGAGGATCGTTTTCACGGCGAAGGTCTCCTGCGCTCAGGGCGAAATTCCATTCCGGTCGGGTCGGAACGCCCTCTGCCCATTCTTCTGCAGCGCCAATTCCGGCGAACGGTTTGCGCGCCGCCGCCGGAATACGGTCGGTTGCGACGACATGCGAGCGTCGCGCGAGTCATGATGCGGCGGGACTTGTATCGGATCAAGAATGCGCAGTTTAGCGCAGCGATGTTTGCAGCGAGCGCCAGAATGCTGCCTCAGCAGCAGACAATAAAAAACGCCCCCGAAGGAGCGTCACATTTCACGAGATCATGACATGTCGGAAGCGGCTAAGGAAGGGCCTTGCCTCACTGATGCGGCCCGATGACGCCGCTTCCGACCGTGTCCGTTGTGAAGGAAGCCGCTACGCTGCCGTCCCAACGCAGACTGCAGCGATCATCGCGGCATTGCGAGCCCGGCGGCATTGCACCTCCGATTTCCGCACCGATCTCCCGGCGCTTTTGGCTGCGTTCAAGCATGAAAATCATCGCGCCGAAGCGCCCATCTGTCAAGGCCGGAAGGGTCGAGAAACCGACATGTTCGCATAGCCAGTCGCCAACGACAGGGCGGACGCGGAAAGCCCAATCAGTTATGCGGGCGGCCGCCGCCGCGATCCCACGCGGCGTGTTTTGCTGACGCTTATTGCACGTAGCGCGTCGGCGTGGAACCAGTGCGACCGAACAAAGCGGTTAGAACGGTTGCTGCTTCCGGAGCGCGGAGGATGAGCGCGCCGGCGGCGTCGTCGATCGATGCGGTGACAGAGCTCCGCGCCACCGCCGCGGCGAAAAACACCCGCAGCGCAGTTTGCACCTCGGCCGGCATGGCGAGAAAGGCTCGGATGAATTCGAGCAAGCCCGGTTCCTGACTCCAATAATAGCATTCGACCAGCCGCTCAACGCCGCCCGCCTGCGCGATCAGGTTTTGCACCAGACTGAGGAGTTCGGACTGGGTATCTTGGTCGAATTCGAGGCATTCGCTGCGGCTCATTGCCCGGTCCCCCGTTCCTGTCCCGCCCCCATCGACGTAAAGGCGGGGGCGGGCAATCGTTATGGGATCGAGCCTTAGCGCATTAGCCCATTGGGGGGTGGTGAACTACGTCACAGGGCGGATCGGGAACGTAAGAGCCGGATGGCGCGATCGCTTGGCTAATGGATCGAACAGCATTGGTCCGGTGCGGGCAATCGATGGAATTTTCAGAAAGCGAAAACGTATTCCCTATACTAATGTCGATGAAACGGGTATTTTTTTATAGCGGTCATTGTTCGGACATATTGGGCCGGCCCTTTTGTGGCTATTCGCAGCCGCTAGGAGCGTTCCGATGAACGACATCCGAGCCCAGCATGCGCGAGAGCGAAACCTATAATCGTCAGCATGCGAGAGGAGGATTGAATCATGGGCGAAAGGCGTCGTGACGCCGTTGATTTGTTGGTCGGTCGCAATATCCGCATCCTCCGGCAGGATCGCGGCATGTCGCAGACCGCGCTCGGCAGGAAGATCGACGTCACGTTTCAGCAAGTGCAAAAATACGAAAACGGGACTAATCGCGTCGGCAGCGGTCGGCTGTACAAGATCGCGTCCATTCTCGGCGTCCCGATCACCGCCTTCTTTGAAGGGGCCCATCAAGCGGGCAACGAGGATGGTGGACCGTCGCCTGTGGCCATGCTGGCGGAGCCCTATGTCTTGCGCTTGCTGCAGGCGTTCTGCGCGCTGGAAGACATGGAACTTCGGCGCTCGCTCGCCGAGCTTGCGGAATATATGGCGGCCGAGACGCTTCCCACGCGAGGCGGTGATCGAAGCGCCGACAAGCCAAATCGTCTCCGGCCCTGAGTCTGATCGTTTGTGCACGCAGCAAATTACTTGCCAGCCGAGGCTGGCGCTGCACCATATCGCCGCGCCACCGAGCACGGGATTATTGTTGCGGCTCGACCGAGTATTGCGCGCGCAGCCTTAGGTACAGTTCGTACGTTTGTTGTGCGATGCTGCGCCAACTATAGCGCTCCTCGACCCGCTGGCGGCCCGCTTCGCACATACGCTTCCATAATTCTGGGTCATTGGCGATACGGTTGATCGCCTCGGCAAGCCCGCGTTCGAAACGGGCCGGGGCGACCGGATCATGCGGCGGCTCCGGAGACAAATGCGGGTCGACCAGGATGCCGGTCTCGCCCTCCACGACGACTTCGCGGATGCCGCCGACGGCGCTGCCGACGACCGGCGTATTGCAGGCCATCGCCTCCAAATTGATGATGCCGAACGGCTCATAAATCGACGGACAGCAAAACACCGTGGCGTGCGAGTAAAGCGCGATGGTTTCCTGGCGCGGCAGCATTTTCGGAATCCAGACAATGCCGGGGCGGTGGTCTTGCAATTCGCGCACGATCTCCTCGATCTCGCGCTGCATGGCGAGCGTGTCGGCGTCGCCGGCGCACAGCACGACTTGCAGCTTGGGATCGATATAGGGGATCGCCTGGAGCAGATAATACAGGCCCTTCTGCCGCGTCATGCGTCCGACGAACAGCACATAGGGGCGGTCGGGGTCGACGCCGAGCTGGGCGAGCACGTGAGGGGCGTGCACCGGCTTGTATTCTTCGGTGTCGATCCCATTGGGGATGATAACGACCTTGGACGGGTCCACATCGAACAGGCGCAGAATGTCTTCGCGCGTGCTTTGCGAGACAGCGATGATCGCATCGGCGGATTCCAAAGCAGTTCCCTCGATCCAGCGGGCGAGATCGTAGCCGTGGCCGAGCTGCTCGCGCTTCCACGGTCGCAGCGGCTCCAGCGAGTGGACCGTGATCACCATGGGGATGTTGTAGAGAATCTTCGCGAGAATGCCGCTGAAATGCGTGTACCAAGTGTGGCAGTGAATAAGCTCGAGATTGCCTTCGAGCTCGTCGCCGATGCCCTGTCCGACGAAGGCGAGGCAGGTGCTTAAGGCCCGGAGCGGCGAGACGAAGGATTGCGGGCAGCCGGCGAAATGAGTGGTGTCTACCTTGATGCCGCGCACATGCAGTTGGCCGTCGTCGTAAATCTGGTCGTGGAAGCTGCGCACCTCGACCGGAGTGAGCTTTGCGAGTTCACGTGACAGGTATTCGACGTGAACGCCGGCGCCGCCATAGACGTAAGGCGGGAATTCATTGGTGGCGAGTAGAACGCGCATCGTAGTGATGCCTCTGTCGAGTAACGGTCCGGCGGCACGCGCCGCCCTTCACGCACGGGTGCGCGGCATGACGAAGCTGCGGTCGAACCAACGTGGGTGCTTGCGAAGAAATCCTTTCCCGCGCTGAGGCGAGGATCAAGTGATGCAACGAAACAGAATGGCCGGGTCTTTCTCTGGATCGATGAGCAGCCGCAGACCGCCCCATTCGATCATTCGCTGTTCGCCGGTCAGCAGGTTCTCCACCGCCCTCACCGGTCGGCGTGCGCCCTCTGGCCCGATTTGCAGGTCGCCGAAATGGAACCAGACCTCGTAGGGGCCGTGGCCGAGCGCGATGGCGACGGCGACGGCATTATCGCGGGCGACCAACTCTTTTACGAAGCCGGTCACCTCGGCACTGTCGACCATGACAAAGTGGAGATTGGCGGTCTGCTGGAGCGCGGCGTTCTCGCGTCGAATCGTGTTCAGCTGCGTGATGTAATCCTCGATGTTGCCGGGGGCGTTCCAGTCACGCGGCTTGATCTCGTACTTCTCGGAATCGAGATACTCTTCTCTTCCCGGCCCCAGCGGGACATGCTCCAGGAGTTCGAAACCGCTATAGACCCCGTAACTTGCGGACAGCGTCGCGGCGAGCGCCACGCGCGACTTGAACATCCACCTCTCACCCGCCTGCAGATGAAACGGGAGAATGTCCGGCGTGTTGACGAAGAAGTTCGGCCGGAAATACTCGCGTTCGGGATATCGCGTGATCTCGGTGAGGTAATCCTCGAATTCCATCTTGCCGGTGCGCCAGGTGAAGTAGGTGTAGGACTGGGTGAAGCCGACCTTTGCCAGCGCTTTCATCACCTTGGGGCGGGTGAACGCTTCCGATAGAAATACCACGTCGGGATAGCGCGTTTGCACTTCGCGAATGACCCATTCCCAGAACGGGAACGGCTTGGTGTGCGGATTGTCGACGCGGAATATGCGCACGCCGTGCTCCGCCCAGTGCAAGAAAACGTCGCGCAGCGCGTTCCACAGCGCCACGCGGTCGGCGCAGTAGAAATCCGGGTTGACGATGTCCTCGTATTTCTTCGGTGGATTCTCGGCGTAGCGCATCGACCCGTCGGCGCGCCGCTTGAACCATTGCGGATGGTTCTTGAGCCACGGATGGTCGGGCGAACACTGCGTCGCAAAGTCGAGTGCGATCTCCAGCCCGTGGGCCTTGGCCGCGTCGATCAGCCGGTGGAAATCGGCGTGTGTGCCGAGCTCGGGATGGATCGCGTCGTGGCCGCCCTCGTCGCTTCCGATGGCGTAGGGGCTGCCCGGATCATCAGGCCCGGCCGTGAGCGAATTGTTCTTGCCCTTGCGGTTGGTTTTGCCGATCGGGTGGATCGGCGTGAAATAGAGCACGTCGTAACCCTGTTCGGCGATGTCGGGCAGGCGGGCGATCACGTCGTCGAAGGTGCCGTGCCGGTGCGGGTCGTTGGTCTGACTGCGGGGAAACAACTCATACCACGCGCCGGTGCGCGCGCGGGGCCGTTCCACGATAAAAGGAAACGAATCGCTCCAAGTGAGGTCCGGCCGCGCCTCGACTTCCGCCATCAGCGCGGCGAGTTCCTCCTGCAGCAACGGCTCCGGCGCGCGCGCACGGTCGAACGCGTCGAGCACCGCCTGCATCGCGCCGGCGCGCCCGCCCGCCCGCGCGAGCGCCGCGGCGACCAGCGCGCGCCCTTCCAGCAGTTCCACCTCGATGGGAACGCCCGCTTTCTGCTTGACCAGGCAGTCGCGCCGCCAAGTGGCGAAGACGGATGTCCACGCCGCGATCGAATAGACGTGGCGGCCGAGTTCGTGCGGGGTGAAGACGCCGCGCCAGCGGTCGTTGTCGTAGAACGCCATGGGGACGGTTTGCCAGGCGGTGTCGCCCTCGCGCCGCCAGCGCAGGGTTGCAGCGATCACCTCATGCCCGTCGCGGAATATGTCCGCCATCACCTCGATCGGTTCGCCGACGATCCGCTTGAACGGGAAGCGGCCGCCGTCGACCCTGGGATCGATGGCCTCGATGAAAAAGGTGCGGCTGGCAACGCCCGGCCCAAAGGACGGCGCGTCCGCGGCCGGGTGCGGCGCCTGTTCCTGGACGATTGTCGTCGCGGAAGTCGTATGAACTGGTCTTTTCGGCCTGGGAGCGCGGGTCGCAGGTTTTTTCGTATCCACGGCGTCACCGTCCAAAATGGGAAGGAATGAGGTGGTGACCGCGAGCGCCAATTCGGCATCTCGCAAGCGCGAAGCTGTTATCTTGCTTTTCCGCGCCGTCGGCAAGGCCGTCGAAAGCATTAATGGTAACGCCGTAAAGATGATGCTGTGCGCGTTCCTATCGCCAAAGCCGGTGGGCGACGCGGGGCGAGATCTACTGCAGGGCGAAGAGGAGGCGGGGCAGAAAAATAACGGCCTGTTTTGCCCTATAACGAATTGTCGGCGACAGACTTGCTGCGAGCCCTATCCAACTCGCGAAGCGTCCCTGAGGCACCCTAGCGCCGGGCGATGGCCTCGACGAGGATGCGCTGCGCCGGCTCGAGCCGGCTTGCCAGCCCATCGGGAACGCCCGCCTCGCGCAGCATCGGCGTGGCAAACCGCTATTCCGCATGCTGGCGGCGCGCACCGTACCGCGCCTTGCGCGCCGCCAGCATGGCCGGCAAGTCAAAGACCGGATCGCCCGCGAGATAGGCGCGAAGCATCGGCAGCGAATCCTCGCCCCAGAACAGACGGCCCGCGACCAGAATCGTCGGCACCCCGAAGACGCCCGCAGCGACCGCGGCGTCGGTGTTGTCGCGCAATTGCTGCTTGACCGCCGGCGCTTCGATCAACGCGTCCGGGTCCGCCAGCCCGAGCTTTTGCGCGAGGCCCCGCCAGGTGGAGGGCGCTTCCGGGTCGGCGCCGGTCGTATAAAGCGCGTCGAAGACCGCCGACGCCGCCGCGGGCGTTGAGCCCAGGGCGATGATCAGCCGCAGATAGCGCAACGGATTGAACGGGTGCACCGCCGGAATTTGGAACGGAATGCCGCAGGCACGCGCGCGAAAGGTGCAGAATTCGTAGACAAAGGTCCTCTTGGCCGGGATCTCGGCCGGCCCTTTGTTTCCGTGCGCGCTCAAGAGACCGGCGAACAGTACCGGCTTGCGCTCGAGCGCGAGCGGAAGATCGGTGCGCCGGAGCACCGCGTCGAGGAGATAAGCGAAAGGGGAAATGACATCGAAATACAAAGTCGGGGGTGTCATGGGAGTTTCGTTTCCGGCGGGCGCGTCGGTGCGAGGTGCGTGCCGGGCAAGCGTAGCTCGAACGCAGTGCAGCGCAAATGCGGCGGGTGCGACGCGAAAGCCGGAGCCGCGCGAAGCTGGCCGGCGCAGGCGCTTCGCGCCTGCGAGTCTGATCTGCGCCCACGCGGGGCTGCCACACGCTTCACGGTTTCGTCAAACCTGGAATGTGACGGATCGCACATCTAAGCCGCGCGCCTGGCGCTACTCTAGTGGGTAAGTTCGAGATCACGAGTCTCGACAAAAAACCCCGGAGGACGCCATGACCACCCTCGACCGAAAGTGCGGCGATCCCGTCTGCTCTTACGCGGAGCCTCGCGCCAGCTTTTTCGACTGGGTTCTTCATGCGCATGCCAGCCTGCGCAATGTGCGCGCGCTGCGCGCCCACCATAAGCGCCGCGTCCACCTGCCGAGCGCCGATGTCGTGCGCCTTCGGCTGCGCCTGGGCCGCGGCCGCGACCTGCGCAAGGTCGAAAGCTGCTGGGCCTGACGCGGCTGACATAAAAGAGGTGAGGGGACACCATTCCCCTCCCTTGGCGGCGCAGCCCGGACTGCTCGCTGTGTATTGCAGGGAATGCGGGGATAGAGCGGCTTCATTTTGCTTTGCGCTTTGCGCTGCTGAGGCTTGCTTTGCTTTAATCCCGTCCGCGCATCTCCATCCTCCCCCGCGTCGCGGGGGAGGGGGACCCCCAGAGGTCGGTGGGGGGCCACACAATAGAGCGGTGTCGCCCCGAACAAAGCGGTGCTTTCCGATTGTTTGCATACGTGCAGCGCTTCGTTTATCCTGCTCTTTCACCATACTGCGCATGGCCCTCCTCCCCGTTGCGCGGGGGAGGATTGGTTGGATGACCACCGGAATTTGACGAAACGCACATTCCGGCCGCGCCGAATCAGCTAGGGTGGCCGTACAGGTTCGAAATCATGTGTTCGGAAAAAGACCCGCGGAGGACGCCATGACTACCCTCGACCTCTCGTCCGATCCGCTCCTCGACGGCGACGCCGATCCCGGCTTCTCCTTTTCCGATTGGATGCTTTATGCGCATGTGGGCGTGCACGATACGCAGGTGATGCGCGCGCACTACCGCCGCCGCATCCGCCTGCCGATGCGCGATGCCGCGCGCATATGTGTCCGCGATGTCGCCGCGCGCCGGGCCGACCCGCGCATGAATTGATGCAGCGCCCTGGCTTCGCCCGGCGTGAGTCGGCGCAACACGGACCGCCGGGTGGCCGCTCCCGCATTCCGTTCCACTCCGTGCGAGCTGCGTGCGAGCTACGTGCGAGCTGCGCTCGCTGACTCTTTCATCCTCCCCCGCGATTAGGGGGAGAGAGACCGCCCGGAGGGCGGTGGAGAGGGCCACTCGGTAAGCGCCGCTTCCCGACATCGCAAGAATCGCAAGATGCGTGGCGCCCGCAAGTGTGGGCCCGGAAAAGGTTGGGCCATCGTCACGGCTGCGCGCCATGCGCGACAGCGTGCGGGCGAGAATACAGGTTCCCGCTTGCTTCTGGTCGGGTGTTCTGCGATGGGCTTGGGCGGTCCGTCTGACGCGCCGCCGTGGCTGCCTGATTCGCATGCAGCCAAATTCTTATGAGTGTTGCAGCGACAGCACAAATCGCCCCGGCCGGTCTGTTAGACTTGCCTGTTCGTGTCAGAGGTATTCCCGAAGATCGGCGTCGCCCACGTTCCAGGTAATCTGGCTGTGTCGCCGCGCATCGTTCGCTCTCATCTCGCGGGCGCTGTGTCCCGCTTTGGAGGGCGCAAGAAGGTAGGATCAGCAATGATCGGTTGGTTCCGCAAGGGGGCGGCTCTTTTGCTGGCGACTGCCGCATGTCTCTATGCGGCGTCGGCGCATGCTCAATCTATTGTCGATGGCTCGGGCGGCGATCTTCCCAATTCGGTCCGCCAAGAGATCTTTGAACTCGTCACCGACGATTTCCGCGATCCCTTGTCCTCTCAGTTTCGCCGGCTGCAACGCGGGAGCAAGCCGAATGTCTATTGCGGCGAGGTGAACACCAGAAACATGTACGGTGCTTATGTCGGGTTCAAACCGTTCATGGTCATCTTGGAGCCCACCGCAAAGAGCGTTGACATTATCCCCAGCGACGACACCCGTCCGAAGGTCTCCGACGCGGAAGTGCGCGCCAAACTTCAGGCTATGAAGGCGGCCGGTTGCCGGTTCGGCACGAAATAGACTGGCGTCAAGCGCTTGTCATCCTTCGCTTCTCGGGCGCTATGGAAATGCCGACTGCACGCCGCGCGACGCCGGCTGCGCCCAGGGTCGACTTCCCGGTTCGATGCTGCAATTGTGCGTAACGCGTAGGACACACGGAGACGTCACATGCCGCGCTTGGTTCAAGCCCTTCGATCTGCCCGAACGCCGCTCCTCCTTCTGGCGCTCGGTCTTTTAGTCTCGGGCTGTGGAATCAATACGATCCCCACCCTCGACGAACAGGCGAAGGCAAAGTGGTCCGACGTGCAGAACCAGTACCAGCGGCGTGCCGATCTGATCCCCAATCTGGTCGCGACGGTGAAGGGTTATGCGACACAGGAGCGTGAAGTGTTGACCCAGGTCACTGAGGCGCGCGCAAAGGCGACCCAGGTGAAGGTCGACGCATCGACGGTCACCGACCCGAGCAAGTTCAAGGAATATCAGGACGCGCAGAACGCGCTGACCGGCGCGCTGGGCCGGCTCCTGGTGACGGTCGAACGCTATCCCGATCTGAAATCCAACCAGAACTTCCTCGCGTTGCAATCGCAGCTCGAAGGCACCGAGAACCGCATCGCCGTGGCGCGGCGCGACTACATCGAGGCGGTGCGCGCCTACAACACCGAGCTCAAGACGGTTCCCGGCGTCTTCTGGGCGTCGACTCTCTATCGCAGCTACAAGCCGATGGAGACCTTCACCGCTTCGCCGGAGACGCAGCGCCCGCCGACCGTGAAATTCTAAAACGCGCGTAGGCGGAGCCATGACATCGAGGGCGCGCAGGGTAGTCTCGGCCATTGGGGCTCGCGCAGGAGCGCCGGTGACTGGGCTCGTTGCCGCCCTTTGCATACTTGCCGTGGTGACGCTTGCCTATGGACTCACCTTTCCGCCGCTCACCGGCCGCGTCGTCGATGAGGCAGGGATTCTCGATCCCGCGACAAGGGAGGCGCTGGAGCATAAGCTTGCCGATTTCGAGGCGAAAACCACCGACCAGTTCGTCGTCGTCACCCTGAAGTCGCTGCAGGGCACGTCGATCGAGGATTACGGCTATCAGCTCGGGCGTCACTGGGGAATCGGCCAGAAGGACAAAAGCAACGGGGTGTTGCTGATCGTTGCGCCAAACGAACGCAAAGTGCGCGTCGAGGTGGGCTACGGGCTCGAGGGCGATCTCACCGACGCAGTGTCGAAACTCATCATCGAAAACGCCATCCTTCCGCGCTTCAAGGCCAACGATTACGCGGGCGGAATCGCGCGGGGCGTCGACGACATCATCCAGGTCCTTACCGTCAATCCGGAGGAATGGAAGCAGCGCGCCAAGCAGCGTTCCGATCATCGCGCGCCGTCGGTGGATGTAATCATCTTCGCCTTGCTGCTGTTCGTTTTCTTTTACGTCTGGCGCAGAATATTATGGCACAGTCGGGCCTACCCGCCGGGTTTGCGACGAGGCGGCTGGTCCGGGGGCGGAGGATCATCGGGCTCGTCCTGGTCGGGTTCCGGCGGCGGCGGCTTCTCCGGCGGGGGCGGCTCGTTCGGCGGCGGCGGCGCGTCCGGGAGCTGGTGAGATGATCTCGCAGGCAGAAAAGGCGCGCATCATCGAGGCGATTGCGGCCGCGGAGACGAAGACCGCCGGAGAGATCTTCTGCGTCATCGCCCATACGTCGAGCAACTACTCGCTCGTGCCGGTCGCCTGGGCGGCGCTGATTGCGCTCGCCGCGCCGGCGCCCTTGATCTATTTGACGATCTGGTCGGCCGGCCTGATCTATCTTGTGCAGCTTGCCGCCTTCATCGTGACCGCGATGCTTCTCTCGCTGCCCGCAATCCGATTCCGCATCGTGCCGCGCCGGGCGATGCGCGAACGCGCGCACATCGAAGCGATGCGCCAATTCCTCGCGCAGGGTCTGCACCTGACCGAACGTCGCACCGGCGTGCTTATCTTCGTGTCCGTCGCCGAGCGTTATGCCGAGATTGTCGCCGACTCGGGCATCAACGCGAAGGTCGCGCCCGCGGTCTGGCAGGACGCGGTCGGCGCCGCCCTCGAGGCGATCAAGGATGGCCGCATCGGCGACGGCCTGGTCGCCGCGGTCGGGCGATGCGGGACCGTGTTGGCCGAGCACTTTCCTCCCGGCGCGATCAATCGGGATGAACTCCCGAACAAGGTGGTCGAGATGTGAGGGGACGCCCGCCTCCGCGGACATGACGATAAGAAAAACAAAGCCGGGTGGGGCAGGGTCGGACATCGCCGACCCTTTAGAAATCCCCGTTATCCCGCACGATCAGCGGCACGAAGCCGAACACGCCGGGCATGTCGGGATCGACGATGACGCGCACGGCATGCACCTGCGTCTCTCCCATCACCTGCAACCGGAAAATGTTCGGCACGAGCCGCATCTGGGTGTCGCGGAAGCCGGTGACGTCGAAGAAATGGTAGTCGCCGTGGACGACCAGGACGGGTTTGCCGAACGCGCGCGCCTCGCGATCGATCGCATCGATGGTGGCGCGATATCCCGAAGCCGGTGGAATGTTGTTTGCGGTGTCCTTGATATCCCACAAATAGGCCTGGAAAATGAGCACGACGGCCTTTGCGTTCGTCTCCTTCGCCTTCTCGAAGCTGTCGGCCAACCAAGCGAGATTGGCGCGATTGCGCTCGAAATATTCGGCCGCCGCCTGCGGATCGGTGGTTTCAAAGCCGTTGTTCGAGCCCGGAATGTTGAGGGTGACGAACAGCACGTCGTTCTTGGTAAACCGCGCATTTTCCACATAGGCGGCGAAGGACGGCAGCGCCCGTGCCTCGCTTTCGACCGGCATCGACGTGCGCCCGAGGCTCTCCCCGGGATTGGCGAAAAACATCTGGCGCAACTTGGCGAGCCGCTCGCGCGGATCGAACGGGCTCTCGCGGTTGCGATGGCAATCCGTCCATTCATTGTCGCCGATCGCATAGACGAGCGGCCGTTCGAAGGTTTGAAACTGATCGTAGACCTTCTGGAACGCCTCGTCGGTGCACGCGCTCGAACCGCTCTTGATGTCGCCGACATGGACCGAGAAGGCCGGCTTCAGTCGGTTGATCTCGGCGATCAGCCGGTCGAACCGTGCATAGTCGTTGGGAACGCTATAGGGCATGTCGCCGAGCGCGACGAAGGAAAAAGCGCGTTCGCCCCCGACCAATTCGGCGGCCACGCTGATCTTCGGATTGGACATGACCGTCATGAGGGCGAGGAGCGCGGCGCCGATGCCGCGCATTCGCAAAGATGTATGGCCCATACTAACCCTCTTGCTGGCTCAGAACTCGGCGACCACGCGCAGCATCCGTTCGATGTCTTCCGGGCGCGACAGCCGATGGTCGCCATCCTTGACGAGGGTCAGCACGACATCGTCCTGCGAGAGCCGGGCGACCAGATCGAAGGCATGCTGCCAAGGCACGTCCGGGTCTTTCACGCCCTGCAGGATGCGCACGGGGCACCCGGCTTCGATCAGTCCGCCAAACAACAGGTGATTTCGTCCCTCCTCGATCAGTCGCCGCGAAATGCGCAGAGGCGCTTCGCCATATTGCGATGGCTTGAACCATGCGCCCTTGGTTTCCAAGTCGTGGCGCACGGACGGCGGGCACCGTTTCCAGATCAGCTCCTCGGTGAAATCGACCGCCGGGGCGATCAGCACCAGTCCGGCAATCGGCGCCGTGCGGGCGGTCGCATTGCAACGCACCAGCTCGCGAACGAGCAGGAGCGCAAGCCATCCGCCCATCGAGGAGCCGACGACGATCTGCGGGCCATGGCAATGCGTACTGAATACGGCGACGGTTTCTTCCAGCCAAAGGCCGATGGTGCCCGCGTTGAAATCCCCGCTCAATTCGCCGTGGCCGGAATAGTCGAACCGGACCAAAGCGCGCCCGTGCAGCGCCGCCCAATCATCGAGCGCATGCACCTTGATGCCTTTCATGTCGGACGAAAAACCGCCGAGCCAGACCAGGCCGGGACCTTTGCCTTCGCGGCGGCGCACCGCGATTTTGCGCTGGTTCGGTTCCACGCCGACGGTCATGAACGACACACCATGTTCCATGCGCTCAAGCCTTATAAATCAAACGGATGTATGGCTCATTGCGGCCGCGGAAAACAAGCTGACCCCGCGCGTCGGGGGGGCGACGCCAAATTCCCATGCGACTAAGGGGCTTTCCGCTCTGGTCGTGTTGCGATCCACGAATCGCGCTCGCGCGGGGCGCTATATTGCCGGCTCTGCCCGTGCGGTCCATACCCATTCATCGCCATGGTTCGTACGGGTCCGCCGCGCCAGAGGTGGCCGGAGCCCGGGTTGGCACCGTCGAATTCGTCCGACAGCGGGACGATCGGGGAGCCGATCTCCCCAACCTTCGCGGCTGGATCGGAGTGCCGTTGACTTGCCGCGGTTTTATCCCAATTCTAACGCTTCCGGTCCGTAAGCGAGCCTTGCCCTGCCGCGTGAACCCAAAAACCCGCTAGGTTCGGCCCGTTTGCGACGGTCCACGCAACGACAGAGGAGAGCAGAGCCATTCGTCGCCCGATGAAAGCGGCGCTCCCCGTCCAGAAGGACGGGCCGCGCGTGAATGAGGAGATTCGAGTTCGCGAAGTTCATTTGATCGACAAGGACGGCGCCAACTGCGGCACCGTCGCGGCCCCGGAGGCCTTGCGGCTCGCCCAGGAGGCGGGCCTTGACCTGGTCGAGATCGCTCCGAACGCAAATCCGCCGGTCTGCAAGCTGATGGACTACGGCAAGTACAAGTACCAGGAGCAGAAAAAGGCGGCCGAAGCGCGCAAGAAACAAAAGGTGGTCGAGGTCAAGGAGATCAAATTCCGGCCGATGATCGATGACCACGACTACAACGTGAAGATGCGTTCGATGCTGCGCTTTTTCGAAGAAGGCGACAAGGTGAAGGTGACGCTGCGCTTCCGTGGACGCGAAATGGCGCACCAGGAGCTCGGGATGCAGTTGCTCTCCCGGGTCAAGGACGACACTGGCAAGCTCGCCAAAGTCGAGCAGGAACCCCGGATGGAAGGCCGGCAAATGGTCATGGTGCTGGCCCCGCGGTAAGGCTTTGCCGATGGGGGCGCCGCGGCAACCGCGGTCACGGTTTGGATAGGGGGCGGGTTCCAATCCCTGGAATTCGCCCGACCTTCCGCTGGTTGCCATTTTCCCCCGGCTCTGCGATAAACCCGGCCTTTCCGCCGCCCGGCTGAATAAGGGCTGCCGTGGCGGCGGCGCTGCTCGCCAGCAACGCGCTCATCATGAGCATTTCAACCGCACCGCCGGAACCGCTGGTCCCGGATGGGTGGCCGGTTTCGGGAGAAGAGCAAAATGCCCAAAATCAAGACCAAGTCGGGCGCGAAAAAGCGCTTCAAGGTCACCGGCGCCGGCAAGGTGCTGTTCACCCAATCCGGCAAGCGCCACGGCATGATCAAGCGATCGACCAAGCAAATCCGCGAGCACCGCGGCACCAAGGTCATGTTCAAGACCGACGGCGATCGAAATCAAGAAGTACTGGCTGCCGAACGGCTGATTGCCTTTGCGGCCGCGCCACCACGCGCGACCTTGCCAGCTTACCTGTAGCAAGCTTTTTCGAGGAGATCGGCCATGGCCCGCGTCAAACGGGGCGTTACCGCCCATGCGAAGCACAAGAAGGTCCTGAAAGCCGCCAAGGGCTATTACGGCCGGCGCAAGAATACTATTCGCGTCGCCAAGCAGGCGGTGGAGAAGGCGAACCAATACGCCTATCGCGACCGCAAGAACAAGAAACGCACGTTCCGCGCCTTGTGGATTCAACGGCTTAACGCAGCGGTGCGGCCGTTCGGCCTTCCCTACAGCCGGTTCATCGACGGGCTCGCCAAAGCCGGCATCGTGATCGATCGCAAGGTGCTGTCCGACCTCGCTATTCACGAGCCCGCGGCGTTCCAGGCGATCGTCGAGAAGGCGAAGGCGGCGCTGCCGGCATAGGGCTTCGCCTGCGGGACGTGGGAGCGGCCCATGATTGACAGCGCCTATGCCCGGCTTATGGCCCGCTACAATCGCTGGCAGAACGAAAACCTGCTGTGCGTGGCGACTCTGCTGTCCGACGATGAGCGCTGGGCTGAACGGGGCGCATTTTTCGGGTCGATTCACAAGACGCTCAGCCACCTCTTGTGGGCCGACCACATGTGGATAAGCCGGTTTTCCGACCTGCCCCGGCCGCCGGGCGGGATTGCCGAATCCGTATCGCTTTATCCCGATTGGGAGGGGCTCGTGCGCGAGCGCCGGCTGATGGACGCCGCGGTCATCGATTGGGCGGATAAGCTCGATGATGCCTGGCTCGCGAGCGCGCTGAGCTGGTATTCCGGCGCAGCGAAGCGCGAGATTACCAAACCGCGCTGGGAGCTTGTCGTGCACTTCTTCAATCATCAGACGCATCATCGCGGCCAGGTCCATGCAATGCTGACCGCCGCAGGCGGCAGGCCGGGCGATACGGATCTGATCCTCATGCCGGAGTGATTCGGTGGCCGAATTCGACTCGCTTGAACAGACCATCCTCGCGGACATCGCGGCAGCCGCCGACGAGGCGGCGCTCGAAATCGGTGCGCGTGTCCGCGCTGGGCAAGAAAGGCTCGGTTTCGGCGCTTCTGGCGACGCTCGGCAAGATGACGCCGGAGCAGCGCAAGGCGATGGGGCCGGCGATCAACGGGCTCAAGGATCGCGTGACCGCGGCGCTCGCCGCGCGCCGCCAGGCGTTGAAGGATTTGGCGCTCGACCAGCGCCTCAACACCGAAACGGTCGACGTGACCTTGCCGTTGCCGGACAGCCCGGCCGAGCAGGGCCGCATTCATCCGATCAGCCAGGTGATCGATGAATTGACGGCGATCTTCGCCGATATGGGCTTTGCCATCGCCGAAGGGCCCGACATCGAGACCGACGATTACAACTTCACCAAGCTGAATTTCCCGGAAGGCCACGCCGCCCGCGACATGCACGACACGTTCTTCTTCCCGGAGAAGCCGGACGGCTCGCGCATGCTGTTGCGCACCCACACCTCGCCGGTGCAGGTGCGCACCATGCTGGGCCAGAAGCCGCCGATCCGCGTGATCTGCCCCGGCCGCACCTATCGCTGTGACAGCGACCAGACGCACACGCCGATGTTCCATCAGGTCGAGGGGCTCGTCATCGACAAGGGCTCGCATCTCGGCCATCTGAAATGGATCCTCGCCGAGTTCTGCAAGGCCTTCTTCGAGGTCGACCATGTGAAGATGCGGTTTCGGCCGTCGTTCTTCCCTTTCACCGAACCCTCCCTCGAAGTCGACATTCAGTGCCGGCGCGACAAGGGCGAGATCAGGTTCGGCGAGGGCGAGGATTGGCTGGAAATCCTCGGCTGCGGGATGGTGCACCCGAATGTGCTGAAGAATTGCGGGCTCGATCCCGAGGAGTATCAGGGCTTTGCTTGGGGCCTCGGCATCGACCGCATCGCCATGCTCAAATACGGGATGCCCGACCTGCGCGCCTTCTTCGAGGCCGATGTGCGCTGGCTCTCCTATTACGGCTTCCGCCCGCTCGATTTCCCCACGCTCGCGGGAGGGCTGAGTGGCTGATCATATTTGGACTAACGAAAAGCTTGCAGCGCTCGATCTCAAATCGCTCAAGACTGTCAGAATAAACGCTGAGCGGAAAGGCGTCGCAGATCTGATTGCGATGTGTGATCAAGTATTGGCGTCCAGAGCAAGAAAGCCAAGCAGGGAGCGTGCCTCGAGTTCCACGCCTGAGGTTGGCGAGATTGTGCTCGAATATCACTTCGTGTGCCGAAATGATCGGGGAATTACTTTTAATCCTGATGGCACGTTTTGGAGCACATCGTGGGTTGTCTCCGAAGAGTTGCTCAAAACCAGTATGCGCTATGGCGCTCGTCTAGCTCTCCATAACTCTAAGATAGAACCTTCCTATCGCCAGGGGATCATAAAGGACTATCGTCGCATTGGCGGTTTCGAGGATGGGAAAATTGAATCCAGAATCGATTTTCTGGTTTCTCCGGACGACAAATGTTTGCCTTGGGCCGGCACTGGGACGGGAGAAAAAGGCTACAAGCGCGCTAGAATTTCTGACGCTTCGAGAGTTGCAGCGTTGGAGGAATAGCACGAGATGAAATTCACCCTCGCCTGGCTGACGGAGCATCTCGATACCGACGCGCCGCTCAAGCACTCGGTCGCGATCACGCTGACCGACATCTTGCCTCCCCCCTTGAGGGGGAGGCCGGTTCGCCGCAGGCGAACCGGGAGGGGGGTATGACGAAAACGGCTGACGTCGCAAACTCTGCTCCCTCCCCCGCAAGCGGGGGAGGGAGGTGATCCCGAGCAATACGAAATGAAATTCACTCTCGCCTGGCTGAAAGAGCATCTCGACACTGACGAGCCGTTGGACAAGCTCGTCGACAAGCTCACCATGATCGGGCTCGAAGTCGAGAACGTCGAGGACAAGGCGAAGGCGCTCGCGCCCTTCACCATCGCCTATGTGGTCTCGGCGGAGCAGCACCCGAACGCCGACCGCCTGCGCGTATGCATGGTCGATACCGGGACCGGCGCGCCGGTGCAGGTCGTGTGCGGGGCGCCGAATGCGCGCACCGGCATGAAGGGCGTGTTCTCGCCGCCCGGCACGTTCATTCCCGCCAAAGCCATGACGCTCGCGGTGGGCAAGATTCGCGGTGTCGAGAGCCATGGGATGCTGTGTTCGGGGGCGGAGCTGCAAATCTCCGAGGATCACACGGGCATCATCGAGTTGCCTGACGACGCCCCGGTCGGGATGCCTTACGCGGAATGGGCGAAGCTCGATGACCCCGTCATCGAAATCGGCCTCACGCCGAACCGGCCCGATTGCGCGGGCGTCAACGGCATTGCGCGCGATCTTGCCGCCGCCGACATGGGCAAGTTCAAGGACGCTCCGATCAGGCCAGTAAAGGGCGAATTTCCCTGTCCGGTGTCGGTCACGCTCGATTTCGACGCGACCCCGTCGCTCTGTCCGGCCTTCGCGCTGCGGCTGGTGCGCGGGGTTGCGAACGGGCCGTCGCCGGAGTGGCTACAACGCCGGCTCGCGGCGATCGGCCTGCGCCCGATCAACCGGCTCGTCGACATCACCAACTTCATCACCTACGACCGCGCCCGCCCGCTGCATGTGTTCGATGCCGCCAAGGTGCGCGGAAACCTCACTGTGCGCCGCGCCCGCACGGGCGAGACGCTGCTTGCGCTCGACGGCAAGACCTATGCGCTCGACGACTCCATGTGCGTGATCGCCGATGAGCAGGGCGTGGAATCGCTTGCCGGCATCATGGGCGGCGAAGCGACCGGCTGCTCGGATGCGACCACCGACGTGTTGATCGAGTCGGCGTTGTGGGACGACATCAATATCGCGCTCACTGGCCGCAAGCTCGGCATCAGCTCGGACGCGCGTTATCGCTTCGAGCGCGGGGTCGATCCGGCCTTCACGATTCCTGGCCTCGAACTCGCGACGCAGATGGTGCTCGAGCTATGCGGGGGCACGCCGTCCGAGATCGTCGTGGCGGGACAAGTGCCCGCAGCGGACCGCGTCATCGACTTTTCCCTTGATGCGTTGCAACGCCTTGCCGGGCTCGACGCCAGCCCGACCGAGGTAACGCGGGTTCTCACGCGGCTTGGCTTTGCCGTTGCCGGCGAAGGCGGAAGCCTGAAGGTCGCGGTACCGTCGTGGCGGCCCGACGTGCACGGTAAGGCCGACATTGTCGAGGAGTTGGTGCGCATTCTCGGCGTCGATCGCGTGCCGCTGACGCTGTTCGAGCGCGGCGAAAGCGGACGCAGCGCGGTGCTCACGCCGATCCAGGTGCGCACGCGCAAGGCCAAGCGCGCGCTCGCCGCGCGCGGGCTGGTCGAAGCGGTGACTTGGTCGTTCGTCGCCAAGAAGGAGGCGGAGCTGTTCGGCGGCGGCGAGGCGGCGATCGCGCTCGCCAACCCGATCGCAGCGGAACTCTCCGACATGCGGCCGAGCCTTATCCCGGGACTGGTCGGCGCGGCGCAACGCAACGCCGATCGCGGCTTTGCCGACGTAGCGCTGTTCGAGGTCGGTCAGATTTTCCGCGGCGACCGGCCGGAGGATCAGTTCACTGCGGCGAGCGGCGTGCGGCGCGGGCTTGCCAGGCCGTTCGGCTCGGGACGTCATTGGCTCACCGGCGCCAAGAGTGTCGATGCGTTCGATGTCAAAGCGGACGCGCTCACCGTGCTCGCGGCCGCGGGCGCGCCGGTGCAGGCGCTCCAGGTCGTGCCCGGAGGGCCCGGCTGGCTGCATCCGGGCCGCTCCGGAACGATCCAGATCGGCCCGCAGAACGTGCTCGGCCATTTTGGCGAACTGCATCCGCGTGCGCTCGATGCGCTCGACGCCGAAGGGCCGCTCGTCGCTTTCGAGGTGATCCTCGATCGCATTCCCGAGCCGAAAGCGAAAGCGACGCGCGCCAAGCCGCCGCTCGAACTATCGCCGTTCCAGCCGGTCGTGCGCGACTTCGCCTTCATCGTCGATCGCGCGGTGAAGGCGGCCGACCTCGTCCGCGCGGCGCAGGGCGCCGACCGCAAGCTGATTACGGGTGTGACCATATTCGACGTTTATGAAGGCGCAGGCATCGATCCGGGCAAGAAGTCGCTCGCCATCTCGGCGACATTGCAGCCGCGCGAGAAGACGCTGACCGATGAGGAGATCGAGGCGGTTGCGCAGAAAATCGTCGCCGAAGTCACCAAGCGCACCGGCGGTGTGCTGCGCGGATAATCAAGTCCGCCGCGCGATCAACCGGCGAACGACGTCCCCCGTAAATACCGCAAAGGCGAGCGCGCCGATCAAGCCGATCCCCGCCGCGCCGCGCACGATCATGCCGTTGTCGAGGATGATCGCCGCGGCGACCCCCACGACGCCGACGCCGTGGCAGACCGCATGCACGGTGAGCGGCCCTTCGGCCGCCAATTCCGACAACAGGGGAGGGGCGCCTTTCGGCTGCGTTACATGCATCGAGGCAAGGAACGGGATGATCCGCTGCAAAATGCCGAACAGGAAGGTCATCAGCCAGCCGCCCAGCAGCACGAGGCCGAACAGCGTCGCCCCGTTCGGTCCCGCCCAGTCGTACAATGCGGCAAGACCGATCAGCGGCGTGAGCAGCAGGCATGCCCAGGCACAACGCACCAGGACGAACGACAGACCGAGTTGCTTGCGCATGCCCGTCGAGAGCGCGATGCGCATCAGCCAAAGATGCGCAATCACGGCGCCTAACCCGATCAAGCCCGCCACGGTCAGGATAGGGGTGCTGCCGAGCAACGCGCCCATCGTCCCGAGCACGATCGCAACGACGGCGGCGGCGAAGGCGGCGTAGGCCGGGCGCTTAGCCGGCGCGCTCGACAGCGCGAACATAGGCACCAGCACATGGCTGAAGCCGAGCGCGAGCATGCCCATAAAGCCGAAGCCGCCGAGTATCATGTGCGCAAGCGCGACCGCGGCATGGTCACCGAGGAAGCCGGTCTCGAAGTCGATGGACAGCGCAAGCCCAAGCACAACGAGCGCGATCAGCGCGACGAACGCCGCCCAGCCATAGGCGGCGACGACCTGAAGGCTGCCGCCGCGGCGCAGATTGTCGGCGAGCAGACCCGCGAACAGGAGAAGTCCCGCCGTCGTCGCCACTGCGCCCACGATCAGGACAACCGGATCGTACGCATACATTCCGGCGATCAGCACGATCAGGCCCGGCACGGTGAGCCAGAATACGAGCCGGATCGGCCAGACGGCGGCGAGCGCCCGCCGCGTCGCTACGGGGAGGAGCTGCACCGCCGCACCGATTGCGGTGGTCGTCAGCACGCCGAGGGTCAACAGATGCACGGCTGCGAGCGCCGGCCCCAACCCGCCGCGGAAGCTCACGGCCTCCTCGCCGGCGACAAGCAGCACGATCCACAGCGCAATATGGAATACTGCCGCTGCGACGAAAAATCGGAACGGCAATGAGGGCGGCAGCAAGCGGCTCTTGGCGCCGCCGAGGAACGTCGCCGCGAGCGTCACGCGCGCATGCGCACGAGGCGCAGCCGCACTTCGTCCTCACAACTCGGATCGCCGCAAGATGACGCGACGACTTCGTGGCTCCAGCCACGCTCGTCGAGTTCCGGGTAGAGGAACAGCGGCTCTTGATCGAGATGCACGATGATCACATTGCCCACATCGCCGCGCTCGATCAGGCCCAGCGTCTGCACCAGCGGCGCGGGACATTCGAGCCCGCGGACGTCGAGATGCACGCCGTCCGACGTGGTCCAGATGCGGGAGCCGTCGGGGGATTCGCAGTCACAGCTCATCAAGTCTTTCCCTGCAGGCCGGCGAGCCGGGCGGCCAGGCGGCGCGCAAGCGCGGCGGCGGCCAGCCGGCGATAGTTGGCGGAAGCAAGCGTCGTGCGCATCGGTTGCACCTGTTTTTGCACGAGCTTGTCAAGCCGCGCCAAGCGCTTCTTCGTCGAGCGGGCGGCCGAGGAAGCTCTCGGTCTCCTCCAGCAGGAAGGGCCGCGAGTTGGTGCCGGTCAGACCGACGCGAAACTCCGACACGGCGTCGCCGGCCATCGCCAGGCTGACCGCGACCCCGGCCAGGGGAAAATCGATCGAGCCGCGCAGCCGCGCCTTGGCGTAGGCCGACGGCGGCGGCGCGGCGGGAAGCTGTACGCAGATGACAAGCTCGCCCGGCGCAAGCTTCAGGTGCGCGCGGCCGTCCTCCGATGTAAAGATCGCCGAGCGGAATGCGGCGGCGACCGGCGGGGCCCAGGATTTCGATCTCGGCGCCGAGCACCATCAAGGCTGGGGCGAGATCGCCGCTGAAGGCGGCGTGGCAGCGCTTGCCTTGCGGCGCGACGTGGCAGGTGTCGCCGCGATTCTTGAGGCAGTATTGGTTGGCGTGCCGCCACCATTCGCTCTGATTGTAATAGATGCAGCGCGTATCGAGGCAGAGATTGCCGCCGACGGTCGCCATGCTGCGGTGACTGGGCCCGGCGATCGCTTCGGCAGCCTCGGCCACGGCGCGATAGCGTTCGCGGATGCCGGGGTCGCTGGCAAGACGCGCGAGCGTCACCCCGGCGCCGATGCGCGCGCCGGCGCCAGTGATCTCGAACTCGTTGAGCACATCGACCCCGGAAAGGTCGATCAGGAGATCGGGCTGGCGAATGCCGCGCCGGATGTTGACCATGAGGTCGGTGCCGCCGGCGATGTAGCGGCTCTGCGCATTCTCGGAACACAGCGCGATCGCGGCTTCGACATCGCGCGGACGGGCGACTTGGAACGGCGCAAGCTCAGTCATGACGCGGCCTTTCGCATGGCGTCGCGGCGGGCCTTGCGGCGCCGCTCGACCAGCGCTTCAACGACGCGGTCCGGCGTTACCGGCAGTTGGTCGAGGTCGATGCCGACCGCGTTGGCGATGGCGTTGACGAGCGCAGGCGGCGCGCTCGCGAGTGCGCCTTCACTCGCCTCCTTGGCGCCGAACGGCCCGTTCGGGTCGATGCTCTCGACGATGTGCACTTCGATCGGCGGCGATTCCGCGCTGGTCGCGACGCGGTATTCGAGCATGCTCGCATGCGCGGGCAGGCCTTCGAGATACCGGGTCTCCTCGGCAACTCCCTGACCCAAGCCCATCCACACCGAGCCTTCGATCTGGCCTTCGACGGCAAGCGGGTTGATCGCACGGCCGCAATCGAGCGCGGCCCAGATCTTGTCGACCGACACCTCGCCGGTGTCCTCGTCGACGCTCACTTCGACCACCTGCGCTGCATAGCTGAAGCCCATGGTGGAACCGACCGCGCCGCCCTTGTGCTTGCCGCCCTGCGCTTCCGGCGGACAGGTGAAGGTGCCTTTCGCCGTGATCGTGCCCTCATCCACCAACGCTTCGCGCACGACCTCGTCGAACGAAAGCACCGATTGTCCGCCGTAGCCGACCCGGAACACGCCGTGCTCGGCGATCACGTCCTCCGGGCGCGCTTCAAGCTTGCGCGCCGCGGCGTCGATCAGCAGCGACTTCAAGTTTTTCGCCGCGTCGATCGCGGCGTTGCCGACCATGAAGGTGATACGCGAGGAATACGCGCCGTTGTCCTTCGGGGTAATTGCGCTGTCGCCGGCAATGACCCGCACCCGCTCGATGGGAACGCCAAGCGTGTCGGACACCGCGATCGCCACCATGGTCGAGGAGCCTTGGCCGATATCGGCGGCGCCGGTGAGCGCGGTGATCCCGCCATCGAAGTCGACCTTGACGTTGACGGTGGCGTGCGGCTCGCCGGTCCAGTGGATCGGCTTCGCCGCGCCGCTGACATAATGGGAACAGGCCAAACCCAGACCCTTGCCGCGCGGCAGCTTGCCGATGCGCTCACGCCAGCCGCTCGCCTTCTCCACGCGGTCGAGGCACTCGGCGAGACCGTAGCTGTTGATGGTGAGGTCGTTGGCGGTGCGCATCGGCGCATGCAACAGGTTCTTCCGGCGCACCTCGAACGGGTCGAAGCCGAGCTCGCGCGCCATGCGATCGACCAGCACCTCGAAGGCGTGGCGCACCGTGACCCCGCCGTGGCCGCGCATCGCCCCGCAGGGTGGCAGGTTCGCGTAAACGCGGTAGCCGTCGTATTTGATCGCGGGAATGTCATAGATGCCGTGCAGCAGCGCTCCGGCGTAGAGGATGGTGACGATGCCGTAACCCGCATAGGCGCCGCCGCGCTGGGTCACCTCCGCCTCGCACGCGGTCATGCGGCCGTCCTTGGTCATGCCGAGCTTGATGCGCATCGAGGTCTGCGGCCGGGCGCGATGGGTGAGGAAGTTCTCCTCGCGCGTCAGCTCCATCATCACCTTGCCTTGCGCGGCGCGCGCGAGCAGCGCGGTGATGATCTCGAAATTGAGCACCTCGACGCGGGCGCCGAACCCGCCCCCGACGAACGGCTTGATCACGCGGATGCGCGACTGTTCCATCTCCAGGCAGCGCGCCAGCATCAGGTGCAGGTAGTAGGTCACCTGCGAGGTGCTGCGCATGGTCAGGCGTTCGGTGAACGGGTCGTATTCCACGAGCGCCGCATGTAGCTCGATCTGCGCATGGTTCACCTCGGCGCAGTCGATATTGACCTCGCGCACGAGGTCGGCTTCGGCGAAGCCTTGCGCCACGTCGCCGAACGTATGGTGGACCTGACGTTCGAGATTGCCGGGCTTGTCGTGATGAATGAGGGTCGCGTCCGGCGCGCGCGCCGCCTGCGCCGTGTAATAGCCGGGCAGTTCGCGCACCTCGAACTCGATCAGGTCGAGAGCCCGTTGCGCGGTCGCCGCATCGACCGCGGCGACGGCTGCAACCGGCTCGCCACGGTAACGGACCTTGTCGCGCGCCATGGGATACTCGTTCATGGCGACCGGCAGCACGCCATAGGGGTGCCGGCAGTCCTCGCCGGTGACGATCGCGACCACGCCCTCGAGCGCGCGTGCCTTCGACACGTCGAGGCGCAAAATCTCACCGTGACTGACCGGGCTGCGGAAAATCCGGCCGACCAGCGCGTCGGCATGATTGAGATCGGCAGTATAAAGCGCCTTGCCGGTGACCTTCTCGATGCCGTCGATGAGCGGGACGCGCCGCCGCTCGGCTTCGAACTGCGCCGTTACTTCGTTCATCGGGCGGCCTCCGCGGCGGTCTGCACGGATTCGATGATTTTCACATAGCCGGTGCATCGGCACAGATTGCCGGCTAAGGCCTCGCGGATCTCGTCCTCGTCGGGATGCGGATTTTGCCGCAGCAGTGCTTCCGCCGCCATGATCATGCCCGGCGTGCAATAGCCGCACTGGGTCCCGAGCTTCTCGTGGAAGGCGCGCTGCAGCGCGCTTGGGCGGCTATAGGCGGCCAATCCTTCGATGGTCTCGACGGAGCGGCCGGCGCAGCGCACGGCGAGGGTGAGGCAGGACAGGACCGGCCGGTCGTCGACGAGCACGGTGCAGGCGCCGCATTCGCCGCCGTCACAGCCCATCTTGGTGCCGGTCAGCCCGGCGACGTCGCGCAGATAATCGATGAGGAGTTGATTGTCGGCGACGGCGTCTTCGCGCCAGCGTCCGTTCACCTTCAATCGGACGAGTTCTTTGCTGGGCAACAAAGGGTTTTTGCTCATTGGAACGCCTTCCTCTCCCCGTCGGCCGGTCTTATCGTCGGTCTTGCCGGCATCTCACCGGCGCCCCCGGTCGAAATCAAGTCCGACCTTGCGGACGCCGTTTGCGACAAAGTAGCATTTCGGCACGAAAATACCTAATTAAATTCGCAGCGCAATACCGATTTTTTATTGGCCGATGACTCGCCGTGGACGGCGTCCGGCCGCACCGCTCATTCCGCCGCTGCACTGTGCCTCTGCGATAGATTGTCGAGGGAGGCGATGATATGGTCGGCGAGCGCATCGGCGAGCGGGAAACGCTCGTGGGGATTGCGCAGAAGACCAATTCGGCAGGGCGGTAATTCGGGAAAACCCTCGGCGGGGCTCAGCACACGCATCCCAGGGCGCAGCCCCGAGGTCGGCAGGACCGACACCGCGAGCCCGGCGAGCACGGCGGCCGAAATCGCGCCGGCATTGCCGCTCGAGAACAAGAGGCGATGCGCCCGGCCGATCGAGTCAAGGCTATCCATTGCTACTTTCCGCCAGTCGCAGGTTGGCCGGCCGAGCGCCAAGGGCAGCGGGACTTCCAAATGGGCGGAATGGCGGTTCGAGGTCACCCATAACAGCCGTTCCTGGGCGGAAGATTTCCGAGGCGCGATCGATTCGCGGCAATGGGCCCTTTGCCTATCGAGCGGTCCGGATCGCTTGCTATAGTCGGCGGCGTCCATTGAGGGCTGCACGCATGCACGCACCACTCGTCCCGGCCGATCCCGATTTCGCTGCGCGCGTCAGGGAGAGTTTCGCGCGGCAGGGCTTCATGGCGCTGCTCGGCGCGACGATCACCCGCGTCGAGCCGGGTCTGGTGGAGATCGAGGCGCCGTTCCGGGGCGACCTCACGCAACAGCACGGTTATTTCCATGCGGGCGTGACCAGCGCCCTTGCCGACACCGCCGGGGGGTATGCCGGCTACACGCTGTTTCCTGCCGAAAGTTCGGTTTTGACGGTGGAGTTCAAAATCAACCTGCTCGCGCCGGCGCAGGGCGACCGGCTGTCGGCGCGGGGTCGCGTCGTCAAGCCCGGCCGCACACTGACGGTATGCGCGCTCGACGTGTTTGCGCTTGATGGGGCAGGGGTCGCGGGCGACGGCGCGAAACGCACGCTGTGCGCGTCGGGGCAGCAAACGCTGATCTGCCTGCACGGCCGCGCGGACGCATGAGCGGCCAAGCTCGAATCGCGTGCATGTCGGGGCGTGAGGTCAGCGGGGGAGCAAGAATTTCGGGTCCGCCTGCTCCTTTAAAAACTCGGCGAAACCGCGCTTAAGCCAGGGCATTTGCAAGCGCAGCGCAACGCTCGCTTTCCGTTTCGTGGTGAAATGCGTCGACCAGTCGAGAAAAACCTTGGCGTTGTCGACGGTCATTACGAAGGGCGGCTGGCCCGCGCGCGCGAGGATGCAGCTCATCACCAGCGCGCCGGTGCGGTGATTGCCTTCGATGAACAGCTCGGGCTCGGCCAAGATTCGAATGTAGACGCCGGCGGCGCGGAGCCAAGTCGACTCGCTGGCATGCAAGGCATGCCATTCGATGACGTCGCGAATGCCGCCGTCCACATTGTCGAAAAAATGCTTATCGGTGGCCGTGAGATGCCCTGCGGCGTCCAACCGCACCTGCTCGTCTTGCCCGCACAGCACCAAGGCGTTCAATTCAAGGAACAAGCGCAGCTGGCCGAGCGCCAAGAGGTCGACCTTGCGTTCGATCAGCGCGTCAATGAAGGCATAGCCGCTCATCATATGATCGACCATATGGTCATCCAGGCGATCGCGCGGACTATTGAGATGCGGATTGATCGATGCGAAATGCGCCGCGACCTCGCGGAGCGACGCATCGATCGCCCCGAGGTTGAGAATGGCTCCTCTCCGATCGGGTTGCGCGGAGAGGGCCGCCCCGCTTGTGCACGGAGCGGCGGTGGGGAGATCGCTCGCCACTCTGATTATTTTGCGACCGTGTCCAAGATCTGCCGGCCGAGCGCCACGACGTCGGCCGAAAGGGGAACATAGCCCAACTCGACGCCGTATTCTTGACCTTCCGCAAGCCCCCAGGCGACGAAGTCGCGAAGGGCGACCGCCTTCGTCTGGTCGCGGTAATGCCGGTAGAGAAACAGCCAGCTATAGGACACGATGGGATAGGCGCCCGCGGCGGTTGGATCGACGACCGAGTGCTCCAACTCGTTCACCTTGACGACCCGTTCCGACAGCGCGAGCTGCGCCGAGGCTTCGCTCGGGGTGACGAACTGCCCGGACTTGTTCTGCAACGTCGCCATCGGCAGCTTGAGGCGCTTGGCGAAGCCGTATTCCACGTAGCCGATCGCGCCCTCGCTGATTTTGATCAGTGCGGCCACGCCTTCATTGCCGGCCGCGAGCATCGTCTTGTTCGGCCAAGCGATCAGCTTGCCCACGCCGAGGCCGCGACTGCGCCATGACGGATCGACGGCGGCGAGATTGCGCGTGAACGCGGCGGTCGTGCCGCTCGAATCGAGCCGGGCGATGATGGCGATATCCCGTGCCGGAAAGCGAACGCCCGGGTTTGCCGTTTGAATGCGCGATCGTTCCACCGCCGGATAACACCGGCAAAAATATCGGCATAAACGTCGCGCGGGAGCCGAACTTCGCCGGTGACGCCGGGAATATTATAGGCAAGAACGATCATTCCGGCGGTGGCAGGCACGGTCGCAGCCCCCGCTTCGACCTTGGACGCGGCGCTTTCGGTCAAGTTTTCGTCGCTCGCGGCGAAATCCACAGTCTCGGCAATGAAGCGCTTGATTCCCTCGCCCGAACCGACGGCGCTATAGCTTATCGACAGGTTTCGATGCGCGGCCTGGTAGACGGCGATCCATTTCTTATAGAGCGGGGCGGGGAAGGTGGCGCCGGCGCCGCGCAGCGAGGTGGCTGCGGTTTCCGCACCCTGCGCCCAGCCCGGTGCGACCGGCAAGCCGATCGCTAGGCCGGCGATGATGGCGATTACTCTCGCAACATGAGCGGCGGTCATGGCGTGCGTCCAATCGGCGATCAGCTGAACTTGCCGGAGATGTATTCTTTGGTGAGCTGCTCCCGCGGCTCATTGAAGACCTGGTGGGTCGGTCCGATCTCGACGAGATAACCGGTGCGCCCGCCTTTGGAGATGTCGACTGCAAAGAAGGCGGTGATGTCGGCGACGCGGGTCGCCTGCTGCATGTTGTGGGTCACGAGCGCGATCGTGTAGTCCTTCTTGAGCTCGAGCATGAGCTCTTCGATGCGCCGCGTCGCGATCGGATCGAGCGCGGAGCAGGGCTCGTCCATCAAAAGTACGATGGGCTCGGTGGCAACAGCGCGCGCGATGCACAGCCGCTGCTGCTGACCGCCGGAGAGCGACAGCCCACTCGCCTTCAGTTTGTCCTTCACCTCGTCCCACAGCGCCGCGCGGCGCAGCGCATGCTCCACCCGCCCCGCGAGGTCGCCCTTGAAGCGATTGAGGCGAAGCCCGAACGCGACATTGTCGAAGATGCTCATCGCGAACGGGTTCGGCTGTTGGAAGACCATGCCGATGTAGCGTCGCACCACTACCGGGTCGATGTTTTTCCCGTAGATGTCCTGGCCGAGGAAATGGACGTCGCCCTCGAGACGGAAGCCGTCGATCAGGTCATTCATGCGGTTGAGACTGCGCAGCACCGTGCTCTTGCCGCAGCCGGACGGCCCGATGAAGCCGGTGATCCTGCCCTTGTGAATCGGCACGTGGCTGTCGCGCACGGCGAGAAACGAGCCGTACAGGATTTTCTTGAGCTTGCAGTCCATGGCGAGCTCGGCGTCGCTCTGCATGGGTACCGCTTGGGGGAGCTCGGCGACGACGGCTTGAACGGCGCTCATGAATCCCTCCTAGTACTTCGGTCGCCCGAGCAGGCGGCTCGCCACGTTGAACACCAGAACGATGAGGACGAGGACCAACGACGCCGCCCAGGCAAGCTGGATCTGGTTCTCGAACGGCATGCTGGAAAAATTGTAGATAAGGATCGACAGCGAGGCAGTCGGCTGACTCAGGCTGTTCAGCCAGTAGTTGCTGAACAATGCAGTGAACAGGAGCGGTGCGGACTCGCCTGCGACGCGGGCCACTCCGAGCATGACGCCGGTGAGAATCCCCGCCAATGCCGTTGGGAGCACGACCTTCCAGATCATCTGGGTCCGCGTGCAGCCCATCCCGAGCGCCGCGTCCTTCATTTTCCGCGGCACCATCTTCAGCGCCTCTTCGGACGTCAGCACCACCGTCGGCAGCATCAGGATCGAAAGCGCAATGCCGCCGGCGGTCGCCGAATAGGTCCCCATCGCAAGCACCACCACCGCGTAGACGAACACGCCGGCGAGGATAGAGGGAAAGCCGGTCAGGACCTTCGCGAGAAACCGCGAGGTTTGCGCGAGTTTGTTGTTCGGCCCGAGTTCGGAAAGGTAGATGGCGGTCAAGACGCCGATCGGGATGCTGATCGCCGCCGCGATCGCCACCATGACCAGCGTGCCGACAATGGCGTTGCCGAAACCGCCGCCGAGCTCGAAGCCCGCTGGCGGCAGCTCGGTGAATAGTTCGAGCGACAGGCGCGACCCGCCTTCGACGATCAGCATATAGAGCACCGACACGAGCGGAATGCTCGCCAGCAAGGCAGCGAGCCACGCGCCTATCGTCAGCAGCACGTTGGTCAGCGCCCGGCCCTCGGACCACGAATGGGCGAGATTGGGCGGTTTGCCGCTTCCGAGCGACATGTCCAGATATGCGTTGTTGGTCATGCCTTGCCTGAAATTCTGCGCTGGGTGAGGGTCAGAAGGCCGATGCCGGCGATGTTCACCAATAGCGTGATAGCCAGGAGGACGAGGGCTGCGTACATCAGTGCTTCGACCTCCGCCGGACCCGCCTCCGGAAAATGCGACGCGAGCAGCGCCGCAAGCGTCTCGGCCGGGGCGAACAGCGACAGCGTGACCTGGTTGGAATTGCCGATCAGCATCGCGAGCGCCATCGTCTCGCCGAGCGCTCGGCCGAAGCCGAGCACCATGGCGCTGAAAATTCCGCCCGCGGCCGTTGGCACCATCACCTTGAGGATCACCTCCCAGCGCGTCGCCCCCATTCCAAACGCCGCTTCCTTGGTGCGGTAGGGAACCGAGTTGAGGGCGTCTTGCGAGATGGCGGCGACGGTCGGCAGGACCATGATCGCCAGCACGATGGCCGCCGGAAGCAGCCCGGGCCCGCTCAACGAGGTTCCGAAGAACGGGATGAAGCCGAGGTGCTCATTGAGCCAATTGGCGGCCGGTCGGATGGTCGGGATAACGACGAAAATTCCCCACAGGCCGAACACGACGCTGGGAATGGCGGCGAGCATCTCGATGATGAGACGGAACACGAAGGCAAGCCGCCTGTGCAGAAAGCCCTGCGTCAGGAAAACTGCGACGGTGAGCCCAAAGAAGCCGCCGATCAGCAAGGCGAGCAGCGAGCTGTAAATAGTTCCCCAGATGCCCGGAAGGATTCCGAATTTCTCTTCCTGGACGTTCCAGTTGGTGCTGATCAGGAAATCGAAATGGTACTTGCGGATGGCCGGCAACGCCTGTCCGCCGATCTTCCAGACGATATAGGCCACCAGCACGATCAGAAGACCGGCAGCAACGAGCGCAAGGGCTCGGAAGCCGCGGTCGACGAGGTATTCGCGGCCGCTCGGGGCTTGGCTGACCGCGCCGGCGGACCCAGCGACTGCGAACGGATGACTTGACATCAAACTGTCCGAAGAGTCGGCCTCACGCACGCAGCGTCAGGCGCATGTTCCGCACGTTCGGCCCTCGGCCGGATCTCGCCCGACTTCATTTGATCTCGGCGGCCGCCGCCTTGACCTTTTCGACCACGTTGGCGGGGAGCGGGATGTAGCCCATCTGATCGGCGATCGCTTGGCCCTTGGTCGCACAGTAATCAACCAGCTTCCGCAGCGTCGCCGCCTTCTTGTCGTCCTGGTCCTTGTAGAACAAGAGCCAGGTAAAGGAGGCGATCGGGTAAGCGTCCGCGCCCTCCGGATCCTCGACCCAGCCGCGCAGATCGGGCCCGAGCTTGGCCGAGGCGAGCGCGGCCGCGCCAGACTTTGCGCCCGGCTCAACGTATTTTCCGGCCTTGTTCTGCAACAGCGCCGTGTTGGTCTTGGTCAGTTTGGCGTAGCCATACTCGATATAGCCGAGCGCTCCCGGGGTTTGTTTGATGGTCGCGGTGACGCCGTCGTTCTTGGGGGCTCCCACGATCTTGTCGCTGTGCGGCCATTCGACGGTGGTGCCGAACCCCACTTGCTTGGCGAATTCCGGGCTGATTGCGGACAGATGCTTGGTGAACACGAAGTTCGTCCCGCTCGCATCGGAGCGGCGGACCACGGTGATGGGAAGGTCCGGCAGTTTCAGATTCGGATTTGCCGCGGCGATTTTCGGATCGTTCCAGCGCGTGATCTTGCCGAGAAAGATTTCCGGATAGACGTCGCGCGGAAGTTTCAGGCCGGTGGGATTGCCCGGTAGATTGTAGGCGATGACGATCTCGCCGGCAGTGATCGGGATCAGAACGACGCCGTCTTCGACCTTGGCGATTTCCGCATCGGTCATCGCCGCGTCGCTGCCGGCAAAATCCACCGTGTGATTGATGAAGTCCTGGATGCCGGCGCCGCTGCCCTTGGCTTGGTAGTCGACAATGACGCCGGGGGTAGCCTTGCTGAACTGCTTGAACCAGGTCGAATAGATCGGGAAGGGGAAGCTCGCGCCGGACCCGATCAAACGCTGGTCCTGCGCTCGCGTGTCTTGCGCGGTGACGGCGAGCAAAGTGACGGCGGAGCAGATCGCGGCGAAAAACGGCGCGCGAGCGAAAATTTTCATAGCGGTCGTTTCCATTCTGGCTAGGGGCCCAGGGGGCGTGCACCGAGTGGGACGCTGGATTCTCGTCCGGCATCGTCGATGCGGTCGGCCTATCACAGCGGTTAAGTCGATCGATCGCCAAAACCCCAGCCGCACTGTGTGATCATCCGTCAAACAGCGCTATGCAGCCGAGGACCTGTCGCGAAAAAAGAACTACCGCAGAATACGTGACAGATACGTGACACGGCGTTCGCTTTTGGTCGTATTGTTCGTGTCTGCCGATCATCGCCATGCAGGAATCGGACGGCCGTGCGGTCGTTTGGCTAAAAGCCTCCGCCCGGACGGGTGTTGTGGGTCACATAAAAATGAAGTCGCCGGGGAAGGTTTTGAAAAATGCCGAACCGTATCCTTTGGGCGGGGGATTCACAGAGATGCAACCATAATTTATGTAAGCGACCTTTTCTTCCACACGGGTCAACCCCTTTCAATACCCTAAAAGAAAACCCCTTCTCGGCGGAATATTTCCCTGTTCACGGCGGCGAGGCGGATTGGAATGGGCAGACCCTCCGGGATACATTCCTCAAAGGGATCTAATCCCAAGCCAACGCAACACCGCATACACCGAAGCTGACGAGATCAGCGCGGTAATGACGCCGGCCCAGAACCCGGTGCCGGATTCGGAAAATGGCAGGCCAAGCAAGTTCATTCCAAAGAATCCGGCAACCAGGGTCGGAGGCAAGAACAGGATCGTGACCACGGTCAACGCATGCAGATGGCGGTTGCTTTCTTCGGCGAGCTGATTGGCGATCTCCTCTTGCAGAACCCGCGCGCGCTCACGCAGCGCCTCGATCTCGTGGGCGAGGCCATCGAACCGCTGCGACAGGCGCTCGGCTGCGAGGCGCAGGGGAGGTTTAAGTTCCTCAGACTCCAACTGTTCAAGCCGATGAAAAAGCATTCGTAGCCCGGCCAGCTGCCGGTGGATGCGAACGGTTTTTCGGCGGAAAATGCCGAGTTTTTGCCGGTGGTCGCCAGTGTCGCTGTCCAAAATGCGCTCTTCAATCTTATCCATGTCGAGGGCGATCTCCTCCGCAAGATAATCGATCGCTTGCGCAATATGCTCAATGATGAGTTCGAGGAGGGAGGCGGCCGACGCAACTCGCTGGCCGTTCTGCAGCGCTTGGCGCGTCGCCTCGACCGCGTTCAGAGCGCGACGGCGCCCAGTGATGAGGAACCGCTCCGTCATGACGAACTGCAGGAAGCCGAACTGGTCCGAGACGCCACCGAGAACGCGGCATAGGTCAGCAATAACGCCGTAAATGCAGGCGCCGCCGGTATGGAGTTGGAGATGATGATGCCGTTGCACCATGGCGTCGATCGCCGCCGCGGGCAGGTCCGGAAGGGACTTCAAGAAATCACAAGCCCGCGTCTCCACCAAGTTGAAGTGGAGCCACAACCACCCGTCTGGGTAATCGCTTAAAGGCTGATCAACGTCCAGTTCCTCGGCCGTTCCGTCGGCGCGTATTCTAAAAGCCCAGACTAACCCAGGCGATGGTTGCGGCATCAACATTGGGTGAGCTTTAAGCGGTGCATTAGCCGTCGGTTAGGCTTTTGAGGGGGTTTCGTCAATAAACGGCGCCGTTCAGCAAGGGGAGAGAACAAAAGGTTACGGGAGAAAGGGTCGTCGCCGAGCCGAACGTCGTCTCTTTGTCATGCTGGTGCTGTAGTTCGTTAAAGGCGATCAAACAGACATGACGTTTGGCTTTGCCGAACAAAGGTCGGTCGATCGACGAGGTGGGGATGCTCAGGCTCAACGAAGTGGCCGTCACCTATCCGAGCGGGATTACGGCGCTTCATCCGACCAGCCTCGCGTTCGCGGCGGGCCAGTTCACCGCGCTCGTAGGCGCGTCGGGAGCCGGCAAGTCGACGCTGCTGCGATGCCTTAATGGCCTTGTGCGGCCAACCCAAGGCGAAGTGATCGCCGATGGCACAGGTTCGATCTTCGCGTCGCGTCGGGTCCTGCGGCAACACCGATGCCGAACTGGAATGATCTTCCAACAACATCATCTGATCGGCCGACTCACCGTCCTTCAAAATATTTTGATGGGTCGGCTCGCCGCGCACGGATTTGTGCGATCGATTTTTCCCCTGCCCCGCACCGATCGTCTGCTCGCGCTGTCCGTGCTCGATCGCATGGGCCTGCTCGAGCGTGCGCTCGACCGCGCCGACCAGTTGTCCGGCGGCCAGCAGCAACGCGTCGGCATCGCTCGGGCGATGGCCCAGCGCCCGCAAATCGTGCTCGCCGACGAGCCGGTGGCGAGCCTCGACCCGGCCAGCGCGGAAAAGGTGCTGGCGGACCTGCACTGTATCTGCCGCGAAGACGGCATCGCAGTGATCGTCAGTCTGCATCAGGTCGAATTCGCGCGGCGTTTCGCCGATCGCGTGATCGGCCTCGCTCATGGGCGCGTGCTGTTCGACGGAAGGCCCGGTCAGCTCGGGAGCGCAGCCTTCGCGAGAATCTATGAAACCGAGGCGTCCGGGGTCGCCGAAGCGGCCGAATAGGGCGTCCACAACCAAAAGGACATCACCATGAATCGTCGTGCTTTCCTGTTCGCCACGATGCTGACGGCCGTTCCGCTCCTCGGCGCGCGGGCGCTGGCGGAGGGCGGGGACCCGGCGCGTCTGCGCGTCGCCCTCTTGCCCGACGAGAACGCCGCGACCATCATCCAGAATGCGCAGCCGCTGAAAGCCTATCTCGAATCGACGCTGAAGAAGGACATCGAACTCGTCGTCACGACGGACTACTCTTCGATGATCGAAGCGATGCGTTTCGGACGCATCGAGGTGGCCTATTTCGGGCCGCTGTCCTACGTCCTGGCGAAGCAGCGGGCGCCGAGCATCGAGCCGTTCGCCGTCGGCGTCGCGCACGGGTCGCCCACCTATAAGAGCGTGCTCGTCGTGCAGGCTGACGGGCCGGTGAAGACGATTGCCGACATCCGCGGCAAGATGGTCGGCTTCGGGGACAACGCGTCGACCTCAAGCCATCTCATTCCGCGTGCTCTGCTGGCGCGCAACGGACTTATCGGCGATCGCGACTACAAGTATGTTCATCTCGGCGCTCATGATGCGGTCGCGCGGGCGGTTCAGGCAGGCCAGGTCCAGGCGGGCGGTCTCAGCCAGGAGATCTTCAAGAGGCTGGTCGCGAAGGGGGCGATCGATGGCGCCAAAGTGATCGTGCTCGCCGAGAGCGATCCGATTCCCAACTATCCGATGGTCATGCAGGGCGATCTCGCGCCGCCCCTGAAGGACGCCATCCGCAAGGCGTTCCTCGACCTCAAAGATCCGGTCATCCTGAAGACGTTCCGCGCGGAAGGCTTTGTCCCGACCGATGATAAGGCATATGACATCCTGCGCGAGACGGCGCGCGTGCTCGACCTCGACCTCACCACATCGCGCTGATGAGCACGGCCTTCGAAACGATTCTTGCAAAGGACGGCGCCGAGCGCGCACGGCGCGGCGCCGTTCTGCTGGCCATCATCGCCGTCGTTATCGGCGCGATGTGGCTGACCGGTCTGCTCGACCCGGAGCGCTTCGCCGACGCTTGGCCGGCCGTCCGTCAATTGTCGAGCGAAATGTTCCCGCCCGATTTCAGCCGCCTATCGAAATGGCTATGGCCGATCCTCGACACGCTCGCCATGTCGATCGCGGGAACGGCGCTTGCGGTCGCGCTGTCGCTGCCGGTGGCGCTGCTGGCGGCGAGCAACACCACGCCGCACCGCATCCTCTATCGGATCGCCCGTTTTCTCCTCAATCTGCTGCGCTCGATCCCTGAGCTGATCATGGGCATTATCCTGGTCGCTATGGTTGGGTTCGGCGCGCTGCCGGGCGTGCTCGCGCTCGGGCTGCATTCGGTCGGCATGGTCGGCAAGTTCTTCGCCGAAAGCATCGAACATGTGGACACAAAGCCGGTCGAGGCTGCCCGCGCGGCCGGCGCCACAGCGCCGCAGGTCGTCTGGCACGCCGTATTGCCGCAGGTCATGCCGCAGCTTGCCGACATTACGATTTATCGCTGGGAGTATAATTTCCGCGCCTCCACGGTGCTCGGCGCGGTCGGCGCGGGCGGCATCGGCTTCGAGTTGATCGCGGCGCTGCGGGTTCTCGAATATTCGCAAGTCTCGGCGATTCTGATTTGCATTCTGGTCTGTGTCACCGCTGTCGACGGAGTCGGCGCGGCGCTGCGACGTTCGTTGCAATAGGAGATTCCACGCCATGTCGTTGCCACGGGTTGTGGTGACCAATCGGGCCTTTCCGGAAACCTGTGCGCTGCTCGCGCCGTATGCGTGCCTCGACGCCAATCCTTCGATCGAGCCGTGGTCCTATGCGGAGGTGCGGGCGCGCTGCCGTGCGGCGAGCGGCCTTCTCGCCTTCATGACCGATCGCCTCGATGCGGCGTTCTTCGCGGCGTGCCCGGCGCTGCGCGTCGTCGGCGCGGCGCTGAAGGGCTACGACAATATCGATGTCGCGGCGGCAACTGACGCCGGCGTGTGGGTCACGATCGTGCCCGATCTGCTGACCGTGCCGACGGCGGAACTCGCGATCGGTTTGATGCTGGCCCTGTCCCGTCACATCGTGGCCGGCGATCGCAGCATCCGTGAGCATGCTTTCGGCGGCTGGCGTCCGCAATTCTATGGCGCCGGCATCGCCGGTTCGACGGTGGGACTCGTGGGCCTCGGGCGGGTCGGTTGCGCGATCGCGGAGCGCCTCGTCCCGTTCGGCTGCAAGATGCTGGCGCACGATATGGGAGTGAGGGAGTTGCCGCCGGCGCTCGCCCGCCATATGGCGCTCGCTGATTTCGGAACGCTGCTCGCAGAGTCCGATTACATCGTGCTGGCGTTGCCGCTCACAACTGAGACCCAGCATCTGATCGACGCCGACGCCATCCGGCGGATGAAGCGGGGAGCGCGCATCATCAATCCGGCGCGCGGTTCTCTGGTCGACGAACGAGCCGTGGCGTCCGCCTTGGCGGACGGCCAGCTTGGAGGTTACGCCGCCGACGTCTTCGAATGCGAGGACTGGGCGCGGCCCGACCGGCCGGCGACCATCGAGGCGCGCTTGCGCGCGAGCGGCGCGCCGACGGTCCTCACGCCGCATATCGGATCGGCGGTGGCGGATATTCGCCGCGAGATCGAATTGTCGGCAGCACGCAGCATCGTCGACGTGCTGGTCGGGCGCGCGCCACGGCACGCGGTGAATGCGCCGAAAGCGGTGCGGGCGGCATGTTGAACTTGGTGCATGCACGCTCGTTTCTTGCCGTCTTGGACGGGGGTGGGTTCCGTGCGGCGGCGCGGGAACTGAAACTTTCCCCGTCGACGCTCGTGGATCACATCAATCAACTTGAGGCGGAACTCACTGCGCCTTTGCTGGTGCGAAAGCGCGGCGGGTTCGCCCCGACCTCGCAAGGCCTCGCCTTCCTGCCGCTGGCGCGCGCGCTCGTGGCGACCGCGGAACGGGCCCGTGAGGTCGTCGCAGGCTGTCCGTTGCGCATCGCCGCCGCGAGCAATGTCGGCATCTATCTGCTGCAATCGATCCTCGCCTCGTTCAAGCAAGCGGAGGCATATCCCACGGAGCTGTGGATTGGGCGCAACCCCGATGTGGCCGAACGGATCGGCGGCGGCCGAGCCGATGTCGGGCTGATGGAATGGTGGGACGACCGGCGTGGCTTCCTCTCCCGCACGTGGCGGCGCGAACCCCTCGTCGTCATCGTCGGGCCCAGTCATCCCTGGGCGGCCCGCACGACGGCGAACGCGGCGGACCTCCTCGGCGAGCGGATGCTCGGCGGGGAGCCCGGCACCGGCACCGGCACATTGCTGCGGCACGTCATTGGCGCAAGCGCCGACCGCATCGAGACGATCAATGGATTCGGCAGCACCGAGGCCGTTAAACGCGCCGTGCGGGCGGGGCTCGGCGTCTCGCTCGTCCTTGCGTCTTCGGTAACGGATGAAGTCGCCGCGGGGCATCTTGTCGCCCTGCCGTTCGCCGACGCCGATCTCGTGAAGGAGATCAAACTGATCGTCCCGGCGCCGCTTCCCGCCACATCGGCGGCGGCGCGGTTCGCCGCGCATGCGCTCGGCCAAGTCTGAGCTGAAACTCGGTTGCCCTCGATGCTTGATGGGGAACTGAGTCACTAGAGCGAATTCCGTTCCAATCGAATCGGAATTTGCTCTGGTTGTCCTTGAGTGGTCGCATTTTCTGCGGCGAACCGGTTCCCACTTCGCCGGAAAATGCTCTAACGCTCGGCCACTGTACATCAAAACCAATCAGTTGCTCTGAACCACGAGACAACGCAGCGCAGCGGTGCGACAATTCCGGCGCCGCCGAGCGGCGCGCCGGTCTGCATGTCACGTTGATGCGTTTTTCCAACCACCCCATCCGAGCTTCCCGATGATCCTTAACGAGCAACAATTGATGATCTGCGAAACCGCCCGGCGGTTTGCGCGCGAACAGCTCAGGCCCAACTCCGCCCGCTGGGATCGCGACAGCGTTTTCCCGCGCGATGCGCTGACGGCGATGGGGCGGCTCGGCTTTCTCGGCATGACGGTGCCGGAAGAATGGGGCGGGCTCGGCGCCGATGCGGTGTCGCTCGCGGTTGCGCTCGAGGAAATCGCCGCAGGAGACGCCGCCTGCGCCACGATCATGAGCGGGCACAACTCGGTCGGCTGCATGCCGATTGCTACGTTTGGCACGCGCGAACAAAAGGAGCGCTTCCTGCGCCCGATGGCGCAAGGGGCGATGCTATCCGCGTTTTGCCTGACCGAACCCCAGGGAGGCTCCGACGTCGCGGCGATGACGGCGCGGGCGCGGCGCGATGGCGAATGATTACGTCCTCTCCGGTACGAAGCAGTTCATCACCACCGGCAAGCACGCGCAGGTCGCTCTCGTGTTCGCCAAGACCGCGCCGGAAGCGGGCAGTAGCGGCATCACCGCCTTCATCGTGCCGACCGATACGCCGGGCTACGCCATTGGCCGGATCGAGTCGAAAATGGGCCAGCACGCCTCCGATACCTGCCAGATCGTCTTGGAGGATTTGCGGTTGCCGGCGTCGCTCCGCCTTGGCGAGGAAGGGCAGGGCTATCGCATCGCTCTATCGAACCTCGAAGGCGGGCGCATTGGCATTGCCGCCCAGGCGGTCGGGATCGCCCAAGCGGCCTTCGAGGCGGCGTTCGCCTATGCGCGCGAACGCATCACCTTCGGCCAGCCGATCATCGAGCATCAAGCGGTCGGGTTTCGCCTCGCCGCCATGGCGACCCGCATCGAAGCGGCGCGCCAGCTTGTGCTGCATGCCGCCGCGCTGCGCGACCACGCGGCGCCGTGTCTCAAGGAGGCGTGCATGGCGAAACTGGTCGCCTCCGAAGCGGCCGAGTGGGTGTGCTCGGAAGCGATCCAGACCCTTGGCGGCTATGGATATCTGAGCGATTTTCCAGTCGAACAGCTTTATCGTGACGCCCGCGTCACGCGGATTTACGAAGGGACGAACGACATCCAGCATCTGGTCATTCTGCGCGAATTGACCAAGTCCTGACCGGATCGAAACGACGCGATGCCTCCACTCACCGGGATCAAAGTGCTCGATTTCAGCACGCTGCTGCCGGGACCGCTCGCGAGCCTTGTCCTGGCCGAAGCGGGCGCCGAGGTCACCAAGGTCGAGCGGCCGGGCGGCGATGAGATGCGCCACTATGCCGGCCCGTTCGGCGAGGCGAGCGCAAACTTCGCGCTGCTCAATCGCGGCAAGGCGAGTCTGTGTCTCGACCTCAAATCGTCCGATGACCGCAAGCGTCTCGATCCCTACCTCGCCGGCGCCGACATTCTCATCGAGCAGTTCCGGCCCGGCGTGATGGAGCGCATGGGGCTCGGCTACGATCGGCTGCGGGCGATCAATCCTGGTCTCATCTACTGTTCGATCACCGGCTACGGCCAGGACGGACCGCTGCGCGACCGGGCCGGCCACGACCTCAATTTCATGGCCGAGACGGGAGCGCTCTCGCTCAGTTGCGGCAGCGACGGGATCCCGGTCGTTCCGCCCGTGCTCGTCGCCGATATCGCTGGTGGCGCCTATCCGGCGCTTATCAACATTCTGCTCGCCTTGCTCCAGCGCAAGGCGACGGGCGAAGGGTGCCGTCTCGACATTGCGATGACCGACAATCTGTTCACTCTGATGTTTTGGGGCCTAGCGGCCGGCTTCTCCCATAGCGATTGGCCACTGCCGGGCAAAGAGCTGCTCACCGGCGGCTCGCCGCGCTATCAGGTCTACCGCACCGCCGACAATTGGTTCATTGCCGCCGCGCCGCTCGAGGAACGCTTCTGGCAGAGCTTCTGCGATGCCGTCGGACTGCCCGCCGAGGGACGCGATGACCGCCGCGAACCGCGCGCCGTCATCGATGCCGTCGCCGCACGCATCGGCGCCGCGACCGCGGAGGAGTGGCGCGCCCGGTTTGCTGGTCTCGACGCCTGCGTCTCCGTCGTGACGTCGTTGCGCGAGGCGGTCTATCACCCGCAATTCGTTGCGCGCGGCCTGTTCACGCGCAGGGTCGCCGACGGCGTCGGTCGCGCCATCCCGGCATTGCCTGTTCCGGTCGCGCCCGCCTTTCGCACCGATGAGGAGAGGCTCGGATATCCTCGTCTCGGCGACGCTAACAATCGAGAGCCATTCGAATAAAGGCAGAGGCTCGCAAGATTTTGCGGCCGGGATGGACGCGAAAGCCGGCCGTGACGACTGGCCGGACTCCGCACGCGTTTCGATCAGAGCCGTACAACGTGCTGCGGCGAGCGTTCCGCAGACCGAACTCGCGAAGCGCTAAAGATGCGGCTTTTCGCCAACGCGCCTGCGTAGTTGAAGAACGATTTCACCAGGCTGACGGGGTTATTGCTGCAATCGGCCAGTAAACAGCCGGTCACGCGAACCTTTTCTTCGACAGCGAATTCATCTGGGTGTTGCAACGCGACCCTTGCGACCTGACCGCGATTGCGTGCCTTTCCGGGAAGCTGGAATTCGGGCGGAAGAGCGTCCGTAACCGGAAGAATCTTCTCGATGGTTCCGTCAACGGTCCTACCGCGCGCCTTGACTACGACGGATTCGCCCTTTTCGACATCGAACAGATAGGTTTCCGGGATAAAGGCAAGGACAAAGCTCTTGCCAGTAAAGATCTGGGCAAGCCTGTCTTTCCCCGGAACAAGAACTTCGCCTTCGTAGGCCACGGTGCTGCCGATATATCCGGCGACCGGCGCGCGAAGGACGCCGTCGTCATAAATCCGCTGGAGCTGGGCGTAAGCCGCGTTGGTTTCTTCGAGCGCCGAGTTATTGGCGCGCAATTCGGGTTGCAGCGATTCTTTCTCGGCCTTCAGTGAGACGACCCGTTCGGTCGCAGTGAAATTCGCGGCCGAAATCTCCTGCAGCGAGCGAGCGACCGTCATGCCCTTGGTCTCCGCCTTGAGGAGTTCGTCAAGGAAGGCTTTGGCTTGTTTGGCGCTCTCTTCGGCGACAGGCAGCAATTGGCTTACGACCTTTTGACGCGCTTCGAGTTGGGCGATGCGGGCGCCGATGCGCGCCCGCTCTGCCGACAAGTCCGCCAGGGTGCGGGAAATTGAAGCCGACTCGACGATAGCGATGGTCTGCCCCTTCTCGACATGGTCGCCCGGATTCACGAACACTTGTTTGATCCTGCCGTCATAGGGAGCGGACACAGAAATATGGTCGCGCATGGCGAGGCCATCCGCGCTGAGGAACAGACCGCCGCCCGGCAGCAAATAAACCCACGAACCCCAGGCGGCAGCGATTACCGCTGTAACCATCGCGATCCGGCGCAGGCGACGCCACGCTATCGCGCTCGTGCGAAGCTGAGCCGGAGCGGCAACCGCAAGCGTTGCAGAATTTGCCATTACCCTCTCCCGGCGCTTCGAGCCGCCCGAGCATGGGGCAGTACTTCTTCAGATTGGTCGGCCTGTGCGAGCCGTTCGGCAATTTGCACGGCGCTGTCGCCGCGTCCAAACGGGTTGTGACCCGGCACGCGTTGCGGCCGGTCCGACTGCGTCAATGCGCGCACGCCGCGCACAATGGCGACTGCGTCGGATCCGACGAGCTGCCCGAACCCTGCTTCGATCACCTCGGGTCTCTCGGTGGTGTCGCGCGTGATCAGCACCGGCAGGCCAAAGGTCGGCGCTTCCTCCTGCACGCCTCCCGAGTCGGTGACTATGACCCAGGCCTTGCTGAGGAGGTAAACGAAGTCGGGATATTGCAGAGGCTTGAGCAGGCGAACATTCGGCGCATCGCCAAGCGTCTCGATGACCTGGGATCGCACTTGCGGATTGAGATGGACGGGCAGCACGATCAGCTTGTCGCCATCGGCGCCGAGCTCGCGCAAAGCCGACAAGACTTGGCGCATCGCCCGGCCGATGTTCTCCCGACGATGCAATGTCGCCAGAACGAGCTTCTTGTCTTGCGGGAGCTCCGCTACGGCGGGATCGATTGGCTGGTAGCGGCCCCTGATCTTGGCGCGTACGTGCAACAAGGCGTCGACGACCGTGTTTCCGACCACCTGCACTCGGTCGGCGGGAACGCCCTCGGCCAAGAGATTTCTCGCCGCCGCCGTGGTCGGGGCGAAGTGAAGGGCGGAGCACAGCGTTATGGTGCGGCGATTGAATTCTTCCGGCCAGGGCGAGTAAAGGTCGCCGGTGCGCAGCCCGGCCTCGACATGCGCGACGGGAACGTGGTTGAGGAATCCCGCGGTGGCGGCGGCAGCGGCGGTCGCCGTATCGCCTTGCACCAAGACCCAGTCATACCGGTTCTTTTGCAGAACGCTTTCGATCTGCTGCGCCATGAGGCCGAACTTTCCGGCGAGCCCGGACTGGCCGATAATGTCGCTGCCGGTGCGGGTGACCTCGATATCGAAAAGCTGCAGCAGCCCGGCTGCGAGTTCGATATGCTGCCCGCTCCAGAAGACGTCGAGCTTAACGCCGGGGATGCGCTTCAGCGCCTGAACCACGGGGCCGAGTTTGACGATCTCCGGTCGGGTGCCAAACGCCAGCAGAACGCGCATCACGTGACCGTCGACTCGAGCGCGCGGTCGTTCTGACGCTTCCCGGACCTCTGCCTGGGCTCCGTCTCCGGTTATCAAAAACAACTCTCTCGTGCGCTCTGCGTTCACGTTCAAATGCCTCCCTGGCAAATGCCTCCTTGGCGATGGCCGAACTCAGCCCACCTGATTTGTCTAGACTAAGCTCTGCATCCTCCATATTGTTTGCAAACTAATATTGTTCCATAAGCATAATGGCTTAAAATCTCTCACATGCGCGTGAATGATTATGAACGGACGAGGAGCTTTGCGGCTAATTCGCGGCTCAATTACAAATATGTTAGTAGGCAAACGATTAGATATAAATAAAACGGGCTAGGCCCTGGCACGCCACGCATGAATTTCGGTTAGAGCGAATTCCGTTCCAATGAAATCGGAATTCGCTCAAGTTATCTTTTTGTGGTCGCATTTTCTGCGGCGAACCGGTTCCCACTTCGCCGGAAAATGCTCTAATCTCAGAACGGCGCATCTGGTCGATGCCGAGCCTTTAGGCTCAATCGGCGTGATCATTTTTCTAGGCTCAAGAAATCGTCCGGCACCTCATGCTGGGTCTTTGACCATGCGATGGTCTTCGTCCCGAACTCAGCTTCGGTAAGATAGGTTTTCCAGGCGCGGAAGACGGCGGCAAAGTTGACCGTGGCGGCGACCGGCCAGCGCTCGGCAATCCCGATAAAATCCGCGGCGCCGTACACTTTGCCGAGCGAGATCACCCTGACGACGTATCGCAGGAGGAGCGCAAGAAGATTAAGCGCAATGGAAAATTCGAAAACCGGAGTCAGGCTGTCGGGCATTTTCGCAACCTCGACCCACTCCATATAAAGCGCGACCATCAAAAAGAATGCGATCGGCGGCAGGAAATTCGTGATCATTCCCTTGCGGTCCCGAAGAAAGAAATAGACGTCCCATGGATCGCCGCCCCACCCGAGCTCGTGTATGCCCTCGAAACAGATTCCATAGACCCAGCGCGTCTTCTGCCGGATCGACGCCGAGAAACCGCTGGGAAAATACTCGCGGGTCGCGACGTAATCGATCGATTTGCCATCGTCGCTCGAGACCGCGGCGAAAGCGGAGCGAAAGCCGGCGCGTTTGACCTCAACGCCGAGGATATAATCCTCGGTCACGCAGCCATTCATCAGCACCGAGCCGCGGCTATCGATAAAATGCCGGATCAGCCGCTTGGTCATGCATGTGCCGACCCCGGCCGAAGGGATCATAGCGCCGACCGCGTCCCGGACTATCATCTCGCGAGTGTGCCGCTCGGCGAATTCGTCCATATAGGTCGCCGCGACAAGTGATCGGTGTGTGGAGGCCAGCGAGAATACCGGGACCTGGATATAGTCGTTGTCCTTCGCATAGGCGGCGTAGATCGAGAAGGTGCGTGGGTCGATGACGTCCTCGCTGTCATGCAGCACGACGAGCTCGGGACCGTCGTCGGTGCTGAACACCTGGCGAAACATCTCGTTGAGCATCTGCCCCTTCGAGGTCGGGCCGGGCAACGAGTTGACGATGACGCGGACGCGGTCGGGATGCTTCTCGGCGAGGCGCAATGCGGCGTTCAACGTCTCGGTATCGTTGGGGTAAACGCCGAGATACAGCTTGACGGCGTCGATCGAAACCCGGGCGAGGTTGCCCTCGACCATCTTCTCGATCACGTCGGCTTCTTGCCAGTTGGCCACGAACACCGCCGTGGGCGGGATCTCAACGCCTTCGTTGATGCTTGGAAGCCCGCGCCTCACGATGCCTAGGGCAAAGAGATCGATAAACGCATCGTCGAGCGACGAAACGCTGATCAGAATGCTGACGAAGAAGAAGACGGGCAGCAAAAACGCATCCATTCCCGGCCGGCTCCACCTACACTTGTTCGTATACAAATATATGTATACAGTTAATTGAGCAGTCACAAGGGATGTCATTTCTACGTTCGTCTAACGCAAGGGCCTTAAGAAAAATTAAGATTTACCCAGAGGCGCTACTTCACCATGTCTGGTCTAATCCGCCGCGGCTAAAGTACTAATAATTTTGGATTAAGCGTGCGGCACTTGAATGGATGTCATGTCGCATCGGCATGGCGGCGTTATGCGAGCAAGGCGCCGCGGACGTTACTGCCGCGCCGACTGCATCGCCGAGGTTGCCGTTGGCGCGCGATGTGGAACCTGCGCCCGAGACCGGACAGGGTTCTGGCCCGGTCCGTTTGCCCATTCACGCTGCTTCGAAGCGCTCGCCTGGATTATCGGTTGCTGCGATGAGGCAACTGGCTGCGCTGGCGGCTAGGATAAACGCCGTTCGATGCGCGTCAGATGACGGGCGTGCCATGACGTCCTGTTGTCGAGCAGCCAATAGGTTCCGATCTTGACCGCGCTTGCGACAAAGAAGGAAACCAGCGTGTAGCCCCACACCAGGAGCGCGAGGGGCCATCCGGTCGCCGTCATGAAGAGCCCGTAGACGACCACGAGCGTGCCGACGATCTGCGTCGCCTCAGCGGGGACCACTAGCTTCCAGCTCGGCCATGGGCGTTCCCATACCGGCCCTTTGTTGCGGGTCAGATAAATGGTCATGTGTCCCGAAACGAGTAATTTGAGGAACACGAGCGACTGGACGACGGGGGTCGACAAGGCGAGATAATCGCGCGCGATCCAGAACAAGACGAAGCTTTCGAGCACGCCGTAGATGCCGAGCACCGATGCGACCGTCAGCACCCGCGTCATGTCCCAGCGCACCGGTTGCGGCGCCACAGTGGCGTTGTCGTAGGCGATCATCATGATCGGGATGTCGTTCAGGAGCGCCAGCAGCACGATCATCACCGCGGTGACGGGATAGAAATTGAACACCAGAATGCTCGCGGTCATGAACAGCAGCAGCCGCGCTGTTTCAGCGATGCGGTAGATGGCGTAGCTCGTCATCCGCTCGAAGATGCGGCGGGCTTCCTCAATGGCGGTGGTGATTACAGAAAGCCCCGGCGCGGTCAGCACCAGGTCGGCCGCGGCGCGGGCGGCATCGGTCGCCCCGCTCACCGCGATTCCGACATCGGCCTGCTTCAGTGCCGGGGCGTCATTGACGCCATCGCCGGTCATCCCGACGATGTGGCCGGCGTCCTGCAGCATTTTCACGATCTGGAACTTGTGTTCGGGAAACACGCGGGCAAATCCGTCCGCCTCTTCGATGCGCTGAAGTCTATCCGTGGGCGCTGCCGTGCCGAACAGGGTGTCGGCGACGAGAATGTTTTGCCCAAGCCCGAGCTCGCCCGCGATCTGACGGGCGATCGCTTCGTGGTCCCCCGTCACCATCTTGATGTCGATGCCCATCGCCGTCGCGGCCTTGATGGTGGCCGCGCTGTCCTCGCGCGGCGGATCGAACAGCGGCAGCAATCCGAGATAGTGCCATTTGCCATTCGCATCGGTCCGGGCGACGCCAAGGGTGCGATAGCCCTTGGCCGCATCGGCGTCGATCTCCGCAGTGATGGCTTGGCTCTCTTGCGCGCTTAGCGAACATAGATCGAGGATGACCTGCGGCGCTCCCTTGGCGGCTTTGAACGCGGCGCCGGTGTGCTCGATCTCGGCTTCGGTCCGTTTGATTACCGGATCGAAGGGATGGAACGTCCGCACGGCGTAGGAGTCGAGGTCCTGTGCGGCAGGCGCGGCGGCGAGGATCGCCTTATCGATCGCATTCGGGGCGTCGCGCCGCGACGCGAGCGCAGCTGCCAGCACGAGTTCGTCGCGCCCAACCCCCGCCGCTGGTTGCGGCTCGCCCAGGGTCAGCTCGTTCTTGGTCAGAGTGCCGGTCTTGTCCGAGCATAGAGTGTCGACGCCGGCCATTTCCTCGATCGCGACGAGGCGCGAGACGATCGCCTTGAGCTGCGCGAGCCGCTCGGCGCCGACCGCCATGGTGACGGACAGCACTGCCGGCAACGCGACGGGGATCGAGGCGACCGTGAGGATCAGCGCGAACTGCAGGGTCTCGGCCAGGGGATCGTGCCGGAAGAGCGCCGCCAACCCGATGACGCCGACAAGGCCGATCGTCACCATGATAAGGAAGTGACCGATGCGCAGCACGGCGCGTTGAAAGTGCGAGACCGTGCTCGCCTGCTGCACGAGATGCGCAGTTTTGCCCATATAGGTGTTCATGCCGGTCGCGGTAACGACCGCCGTCATCTCGCCGAGAGTCACCACCGAGGCCGAATAGGCGTCGTCGCCAGGCTTCTTATCCACGGGCAGCGATTCGCCCGTCAGCGCCGACTGATCGACGCTGAGATATGCCCCTTCGAGCAGCTTCACATCGGCGGGAATGATGGCGCCGAGCGTGATGCTAATGATGTCGCCGGGCACCAGGAGACGGGCAGGGATGTCGGTCCACTCACCGTTGCGTTTGACCCGCGCTTTTAGCGCCAGACGCTGCTTGAGCAGCTCGATCGCGTTGTCGGCCTTGAATTCCTGCCAGAAGCCGACGCCGGCATTGACGAGCAGCATCACGACGATGATGGCAAGATCGTCCCAGTGGCGGAGGATCGCCGAAAGCACGGCGGCAATTTCAATCATCCAGGGAATCGGACCCCAGAAAAATTGCGCAAGCCGCTCCAGCGCACTGATGTGATGCTCTGCCAGCGCGTTTTCGCCGTATTGCGAAAGCCGCCGCGTCGCCTCGGCGTCGGTCAGCCCGGTCGTATCGGCCGGCGTAAGGGACGATGTCTGCGCGGCGGCGGATGTTTCCGTGTCCGGCCGGTCGGCCGCTGTTGTCTCGTGTGCCATCCTGTCTCCAACAATGAACGATGACAGGGCCTCGTCCGTTGCGGCCCCTTACGTTTTTGCGAGGCTTCGCCGGGAATATTTGTTGCTGCGATATTTTTCAGCGTGATGATCGTCGATATCAACCCCCGTCTTTCGGCCTTCGGGTGCCTTTGTCTTCGATGAACTTTTCCATAACCTGGGAACTTGCGTTCGGAAACGCCTGCGGCTTCGCGTGAACGTATCTTGGGCTCGCAACGCACGTATGTCGTGAGTAACGCCTCTGGGTCCCGCCGAAACCATCCAGCTTGCCGCGGGACCATAAACTCCGCTAACAGGACCGCCGCTGGGATTTCCTGCGTTTCCGTCCCGGTTTGACGCCTGCGGCTACGGTCATTCGTGGGACAACGACAGGACTACGAAGGAGTACACGGCTTTGCGGCTGGCTATGATCGGCTTCGGCGAAGTCGGAACCATATTTGCGGCCGACCTCATCGCCAACGGAGCGTCGGTCGCGACCTACGACATCCTTTTCGACGACCGCGAGCGGCGCGAGGCTTATCTTGCGAAAGCGCGCAGCGTGGGAGCGATCGCCAGCAAAGACGCGCGCGCCGCCTGCTCGGAGGCCGAGATCGTGATCTCGGCCGTGACCGCATCCGCTGCGGAAGGGGTGGCGACGGCTGCGGGCGGCTATCTCGCACCCGGGCAGGTGTTCTTCGACATCAATTCGGCGGCGCCTGCGACCAAGCAGCGCTCGGCGCGCGCCTTCGTCGGGGGCGGCGCGCACTATGTCGAAGGGGCGGTGATGGCGCCGGTGCCGCCGCAGCGGCTGAAGGTGCCGATCCTTGCCGGGGGCGCCGCGGCCGCCGCGACCGCCGAGCGGCTCAATGCGCTCGGCATGGCGATCCGGCCGGTCGCGACCGAGATCGGCCGCGCCTCGGCGACCAAGCTCTGCCGCAGCATCATGATCAAGGGCATCGAAGCGCTGATTCTCGATTGCGCCCGCGCCTGCAAGCTCACTAATGTCGAGGCCGATGTGTTTGCGAGCCTTGCCGAGACCTTCCCGAGCATCGACTGGCATAAGCTGTCCGAGCACATGGCCGGGCGCGTGCGCGAGCACGGCATCCGCCGCGCCGCCGAGATGCGCGAAGCCGCCGACATGCTCGCCGACCTCGGGCTCGATCCGGCGCTGTGCCAGGCGGTCGCCGACGCGCAGGAGCGCGGGGCGGGCTCGTCAAAGGATGACCCAAAGGGCGCCCGGTGAGCGCGATTCCCACCATTGCGCCGCCGCATCCCGATCCGCGCGTGCCCGACTTTGTCTTGCCGCCGCGGACCTGCGACAGTCATTGTCACATCTTCGGGCCGGACAGCCGCTATCCTTATGCCGCCAACCGTACCTACACGCCGCCCGACGCGCCGCTGGACATGCTTCAGGCGTTGCAGGCGCGCCTTCGCATCGAGCGGGCGGTGATCGTCAACGCCACCCCGCATGGACGCGACAATAAGGTGGTGACCGACGCGATCGCCGCGATCGCCGGGCGCTACAAGGGCGTCGCCAATGTCGATGCGAGCTTCGGCGACGCCGAGATCGCGGCGCTCGCGGCGGCGGGGATCGTCGCCTGCCGCTTTACCTTTCTCGCGCGGCTGGGCGGCCGGCCGGACATGAGCGCGTTCGACCAGGTGGTGCGGCGGATCGCGCCGCACGGCTGGCACGTCGATCTCTATCTGCCGGCGGACAACCTCGACGAATTCGCGGCGGTGCTCGACGCGCTGCCGATCCCCTATGTGCTCGACCATATCGGCCTCGTCGACGCCGGGCGCGGAATCGACCAGCCCGCCTTCCGCGCGTTGGCGCAGCGCTATGCGCGCGACCGCAAATGCTGGGTGAAGGTGACATGCCCGGAGCGGCTGACCGCAGCAGGTCCGCCCTACCATGATGTCGCGCCCTTTGCGCGGCGGCTGATCGAGATCGATCCCGATCGCCTGCTGTGGGGCACCGACTGGCCGCATCCGAACGTCAAGGCGATGCCCGATGACGGCGACCTCGTCGACTTGGTTCCTGTCTACGCGCCGGACCCCGCCATTCGCCAGAAGCTGCTGGTCGACAATCCCGCCCGCTTGTTCGGGTTCCCGCCATGAACAAGCCGTGCGGGTGTGGCGAATGCACACAGAGTGCTCTCGTGTCCGCCGACTCGCAACAGTTTGGAGGCGCTGGGCGCAATAATCCAGTGTCCACGCCCGTTGCACCCGCTATTGCGTCAGCAGCGCCAAACGTCGCAGATGTGCCAATTGCTGCCGTGAGCACATGCAGCATACTCGGGGTTCCAAAGTCCACATTCGGAGTTTGATGGCCGAAAACACGCTCCGCCGATGGTCTGCCGGTTCCGTTGTGGCCTGCGCTTCCGCTCCGCCTCCCCTGTTTAGGGAAGTTCGGTTTAGAGCGCCTCGTGGCCGGGATGGCCGGGGACGACGCGCGATGCGTCGAAGACAATCTGGTCGTATTGCCAAAGGCGCTCGAAGAAACGCAGGGCTCGACTCTCGCTCTCGCTGTCCGGCAAAGCAAATTGCAGAATTTGGGGGAGGGTTCGGCGCCCGTCGATGGCGCCGAGCAGCCGGTCTTCAACAGGGTCGACGGTCAGAATGAGATCGGTGAACGTGTGCGACCGATTGATCAGCACCGCAACACTGCCAAGAGGCAGACGTTCCCGAACGCACACCGTCCATGGCAGCTTAATGGGGACGTAGTCGCGCCAACGATCACCGGCAAATGTGATCGGCTGGTTCTCAACGGCGCCCTTATCGCGATAGGCGATGAAACTGTGCGAGACCATCGTTCCGCGGAAAAGCTCAGCGGCGGCGTGCTGCAGCCGGGAGGGCAGCGCGGCCAGGCGCGAAGCGTGCGGACCACCCGCCAGTATCCCGCACTGGGCGAGATAGGGAGCCTGCTCGATCCAGCGACCGAAGGACATGTCGCACCGATCGAGCCAAGCATATATCTCCGGAACGGTGTAGGCGCGATCCAGGGGATGAAGGAGCGCGTCCGCCATCGCTTCCGGCCGCCGGAAATCCTTCGACCGATGCAGCAGGCCGGAGATGGGATGATCCAGCGGCAGCGCTTCGAGCGTGGCGCCGAGACTCTTCAGATCTGTCGCCGACGCGCTGATTTCGAGCAGGCGGCAGTACTCCTGCATCATATAGATTCCAGTTCGGCCGTAGCGCGCGTAGACCATAAGGCGTATGGCGCCGCTCGGTCGCAAGACGTCGCGGAGGGCGCGAAGACCGTAGTCCGGGTCAGGCAAGTGGTGCAGCACTCCCGTGCAAACCACCAGATCGAAAGAGCGACCCATCTCCCGGACGCGCTCGATCGGGAGTTGATGCAGTTCAAGATTCCCCAGATCATACTTGCGCTGAAGATCGCGCGTGTGGCGAAGGCTCGCGTCGCTCACGTCGATCGCCGTGATTCGAGCATCGGGCTCGCGGAGCGCGTACCTCGCGGCCTGAGACGTGCCACAGCCAGCAATCAGAATTTCTTGGTCTCCGCGCGGTTGCTTGGCGGGCCAGATCAGATGGAACTCGGCTCGGCGACGGTCTGGATTCTTGTAGAGGTCGCGGTGTGCATCCAGATTCGTGAGCGGGGCCGGATAGGGCATTCTTTCGTAGAAGTCGCGGACCTCCTCATTGCGGCTCACCTCGGAGCTCCTCGGATTTCCGTCCTCAGCGCCCGCCCCCGGCCGCTCGACGTCAAGCGCCAGAGGCGGCAGGCCAAAAGCCTGCCGCCCCGAAGCCGAACGCGGGGGGCTCAGTGCATTCCGGACGCGGTTTCGTGCATCATCCTCAATGCGTCGTCGAGGGTGAAGGTGTTGGGCTTCTGAACGGGCGGGAAGTCCTTGAAGGTCTCGGCCCATTGGGCGGCGGCCGCCTGCGCTCCATACAACAAGTAGACGTGTTGAAGGAACCAGTCGTAGTAGGTGTTGGACGTCTGATCCGCCCTCTCGTAAGGGTCGGTGCGAAGATTGAAGAGTTTCGGGACTCTGAGGCGCGTGAATGGCTCCGCCCAGATCTGCAGCGTGCCGTGGCAGCGCTGCTCCATGAACACCATCTTCCAATTGTCGTAGCGTAAGCCCAGCACGTCCCCGTCGTCGCTCAAATACATGAAGAACTTGCGCGGGCTCTCCTTCGCCTCGCCGGTGAGGTAGGACAGCAGGTTGTAGCCGTCGATATGGTTCTTGTAGGTGCGGCCGATCGCCTGATAGCCGGTCTTCAGCTTCTCGACGACATCCGGATCGCCGGCCATGGCCAGAAACGTCGGGAACCAGTCGTGGTGCTGGACGATCTCGTTCGAGATCTGGTCCGGCTTGATCTTGCCTGGCCAGCGTACGAGCATCGGGACTCGGAACGCGCCCTCCCAGTTGGTGTTCTTCTCGCTGCGAAACGGCGTCATGCCCCCGTCCGGCCACGAGTTCATGTGGGGGCCGTTGTCGGTCGAATACATGACGAAGGTGTCGTCGGCGATGCCGAGCTCGTCGAGATAGTCGAGCACCTGTCCGACATTCTTGTCATGGTCTATCATCGTGTCGTGATAGGGGGACTGCCAGCGTCCCGCCTGTCCTTTGCTCTCGGGCTTGGGATGGGTGTAGAGATGCATGTGCGTGGGGTTGAGCCAGACGAAGAACGGCGTGCCCGCGTCGCTCTGGCGCTTGATGAAATCCTTGGCCGCCGCGACAAACTCGTCGTCGCACGTTTCCATGCGCTTTTTGGTGAGCGGGCCGGTGTCGGTCACTCTCTGTTTTCCGACTTTTCCCCAACGCGGCTCCTCGGTCGGGTCATCCTTATCGGTCGCCCAGGAATGCATCACCCCGCGCGGTCCAAAGTGCTGCCGAAAATTCGGGAAATCCTTCTCGTTCGGGTAGTCCTCCCTTTCCGGCTCTTCTTCCGCGTTGAGGTGATAGAGGTTGCCGAAGAACTCGTCGAAGCCGTGATTGGTCGGCAGCATGTGGTTGAGATCGCCAAGATGGTTCTTGCCGAACTGGCCGGTCGCATAGCCCTGGTTCTTGAGGCAGGCGGCGATGGTCACGAGCTTCTCCGACATGCCGACCGGCGCGCCCGGGATCCCGACCTTGGAGAGGCCGGTGCGATAGACGCTCTGCCCGGTGATGAAAGATGAGCGTCCCGCCGTGCAGGACTGTTCGCCGTAGGAATCGGTGAACATCATGCCTTCCTTGGCGATGCGGTCGATGTTGGGTGTCTTGTAACCCATGAGCCCGTGCGAGTAGCAGCTGAGGTTCGAGATGCCGATATCGTCGCCCCAAATGACGAGGATATTCGGCTTGCTGGACTTAGGCATGCGACGCTCCTTGGTTGACGCGCAAGTTCTGAAATTCCTGTTCAGTCGGTGTTCCCGATGCCGCTATAGTAGACGCAACAGCACGGCGAAGAAGGCGAATACGCCGGCGAGGGCAAGGACGACCGCCACGGCGAGCAGCGGTGTTTGCTTTCCCTCTCGTGTAAATCCCGCGATCGCCGCAAAGTCTCGGCTCCATAGGTAACGAAGCCCCCAGTAATACTCCCAAATGGCAATCACAAGGGCCGCGACGCCGCAGAAGATCAACGAAAGGCCGAGATAGCGCGGCGCCTCCGGAAAATAGGCGGAAGCGGTCCCCGGCATCTGTTGCATGCGATCGAAGAACTGCACGATGGTGAAGCCGAACCCGATCAGCCCTGTCGCCGTGCGAACCCACGACATCATCGTTCGCTCGACGCTGAGCCGCGTGCGCAGCCAACTGAAATGATCCGAGGCCGTCGCCCTGACTTCGAACCGGCCCGGAATTGTGTCAGCGCTCGGATTTGTCATGCCAATTCCCCTCTCATCACCGACTTTCCGCAGACGCCGCGTCAAGCCGCCAGCGCGCAATGCGAGTAATCGGGCCGCGCAGCAGGACGTAGGGGAAAAAGGCGAGCGCGAGCGCGACGATCACCGCTTCGGCGGGATAGAATGTCTTGAGCACGATCCACTGATAGATGGCGTCCATGCACAGCCCCAGGAAAATGACACGCGCGGTGGAGATCAGTCCTTCGTACAGGCGATGACCGCCCTCGAATGGATTTGTGAGCAGCGTCCAGAAGTAAGGAGACCGACGGGACTTTGCATCGTTGACGCCGTCGCGCAGCGCGGCGATCGCAGCCATAATGGGCTGTAGGATGAACCGAAACGCCATCGGGCCGGTTGGCCGCGCGATCAGTTGGTCCCAGACGCGGTGGCGAACCTCCTCCGAGAGGCCGTACCAGAGCACGCCAACAGCTGTGAACGCGATCATCAGGACAATGACCAAACGGGCCAAAAGAATTTGAGTTTTCGATGGCGTCTCTGCCATGGCGCCTCCTCACGCTTGCAAAAACTCGTAGCGCGGCGCGGGCGTCCGGCTCCACGCCCCATGTCATTGGTTCGCGGAGGCGCCCTCGAGACCCAGGATGTCGATCTTCGCTTTCACGATCTCCGTCGGCCAGGCGACCATTGTAAAGCCCCTCGCTACGGCAACTTTTTGCGCGCCTTTCGCAGTGTTAGGTGATCACGTCGCCGCCGAGGCCCTGGCCCCAAAGTTTTTCGCCGGTGGCGGCTTCGAGCGCATAGTATGCCGAACATGTCGAACGGATTCTATGTCGCCATTCCGGCCCATGGCTGCAACGATGATACCGACCGAAGCTTTTCGGCGCTCTTCGGCGTCACTGTGTCACACCACTCGACCTCGCCAACGAGGATGAGGTTCGTCTGCGGATCATAGGTCGTTGCTGTTCCATTCCGGACTTTTTGGTCAGTCGCTTTGCGCAGGTAATCGCACAATTGGCATCACCTCTCTCGACAACCCTTTCTCCGACCAACAACCCCAAAGGAACTCGACGATCCAGGGGACAGGGATCACAGGTTACCGCAAGGAAGACATCATCAAGAAAATGTTCAAGGTGACTTAGTCCTGACTATGCACCGGAACCCGACGTGGCTGGTCGAGGTGTCGACCGGCTCGGCGTGGCGGGCGGCGGGCCGGTAGCGGCGGCAATAATTGGGCGCGCAGAGGTGCGAGCCGCCTTTCAGCACCTTGCGCGGAATGCGGATTTGCGGCTGGCAGGGGTCGTAACTCTCCGCCTCCGGCCCGCCGCGCGGATTGAGCGGCGCGCAACAGGGCTTGGCCGCGTCGACGGGGTGACGCGACGACCAGAAATCCGCCGTCCACTCCCAGACGTTGCCGATCATGTCGTAGAGGCCGTAGCCGTTGGCGGGGAAGCTCCCGACCGGCGAGGTCCGCGCAAAACCGTCAACCCTGGTGTTCTCGTGCGGAAACGCGCCCTGCCAGGTGTTGGCCATGTGCCGACCGCCGGGCGTGAACTCGTCGCCCCAGGCGTACTCCACGCCGTCAAGGCCGCCCCGTGCGGCGAACTCCCATTCAGCTTCGGTCGGCAGCGCCTTTCCGGCCCAGACCGCATAGGCCTCGGCGTCGCGATAGGCGACGTGAACGACCGGGTGATCGTCTAGTCCGCTGATCGTAGAGCGCGGACCGTAAGGCCTGCGCCAATTGGCGCCGAACTTGAAATTCCACCATTGGCTCCAGTCGCTGAGGTCCACCGCGAATTTCGGCGGCGTAAAGACGAGCGATCCGGCCTTCAACATGTGCGGTAGCGCGCCCGGATAGTCTTTGGCGTCGGGCGCTATCTCGGCGAAAGTGACGTAGCCGGTGGCGTTGACGAACTTGCGGAACTCGCGATTGGTCACCGGTGTCCGATCGATCCAGAATCCGTCCACCTTGACGAGATGCGACGGGGCTTCCTCCGGATAGTGCCGGTCCGATCCCATGCGAAAGACGCCGCCGGGGATATGCGCCATGCCGCGGCGCGCCAGCGAGGAAGGAGCCGGCTTCTCTATAGTCTCCGACATGGATCATGACTCCCAGGGGGTTGCAGCGGCGACGAACAGGAAGCAATGAGCCGTGAACTGGTCAATCCTTCGCCGCCGGCAGGCTCGCGTGGATAGCTTTGCGTTCGTCCTCGGTCAGTCTCACAGTCCGACCGCCTGCGGATGACCCGCCGCCAGAAGGTAGCGTTGGCACAAGTCGGTGCGCACAGATACGTGGCGCCCTTGGTCGTCTTGCGGGCAACCCTATTCCGGGTTGCTCTCAGACTGACCAGACTTGGCGTTCGTGGCAAGTCCGAACATTCGACGCCGGCGGCTTCAGGCCGAGCAAGGGCCGAATAAAGCAAGGATTCTTCGACGGCACCCTTTTTATGGGGAGGCAATCTTCCGCTTCATCCGCCTCGCACGGACCGTCGCGCTCCCCGGCGGCACGCCGGCGGCACGCCGGCGATCAGGCCGCCTGAACCAGGCAACTCGATCGTACCGCTACCGACCCCCGTCGAGGCATGGCCTCGCCTTCCTCGTCGACACACAGGAGAGCCCGCTCCGCCTGAGGAGCCGGAGATCAGCGACCCAAGGTCGGAGTCCTCGATGAATGATTGCGGGACCGCAGGATCGGCAGCTTCGTACGCACGTGAGTATGCAAGGGCAACAAGGAATTCGACGCCGCAAACCGGCCCGAGGGTTGGAACGTATGGCTCACCTTCGTGCTCTCGCCGGCGCCGCCCACGCTTTCTCCACTGACTAGTCTAGCCCAAGTGTACACGAAGTAGGCCCCTTCTGTGCGCGCAATGGCAAGGCGCGCACCGATTCTAATCAAGATGACCGCTCAGGGTCATCTGCGTCTCTCGACCCGCGCATCGCTGACGGACGGTCTGCCCCCAATAGCCGACGGTCGACGCCCTCGGTTCGTCGCTCGGCAGTTCGACCCCAACTTCCGGACCAACACGAGCGGCGGGCCCGCACGGAAGGATCGTGCCACTTTGTATGGCCCGGCCGCGCGGAGCAAGATGGCGTTTGAGATCGACGATCGTGAGAGCTGCAACAATGTATTCGGCCTCTAAGTGGAGCATTTGCTCCGGGCCATCATGGGTATCCGCGCGCATCCGAGACTTACTACCGGAAAGACCTCAAGGGCCAAAATGGCACCTAGTCTCTTGGTTGCGCCGGGCAGACCGTTTGTCCATCTCTTCATTCCATCTCGCAGACCTTGGTGGGGAAGCTGTCGATGTTTTCGTTTTACATTCCTGTACTCAGTTGATGTTAGGGATCAGCTGAAGCCATCCCCTCGGAGCCACCGTCGCTCGCTCATCACGGCGGGCGAGTGACGGTGGCGCAGAGGGGTGGCGGGCATCCTCTTGGTGGACCCGAGCGAGCTTTCGTCACGCATGCGCGGTGATCCTGGGCTGGTAGGCATGACCGCGAGCGAGAACTGCCCAGGCGATGCGGGCGAGTTTGTTGGCGAGCGCGATCGCCAGCATGTTGCGGTGAAGGCGCTTTGATGCTTGCTCGATCCAAGGCCACAAACCGCGCATGGCCGTGCTCGGCCGCCGCACTAGAACGACGTGTGCAGCCTGCACGAAAAGAGTTCTCAGGTATTTGTTGCCGCGCTTGGAGATTTTGCTGCAGAACGATTGCGCCCCGCTTGTTAAACTTAACACCGGAGCGCGCCTCTATCACCGGCCGCACCTTTCTCGAACGGCAGACGGTTCACTTGCCAGACTGTCTGGCAGATCCCGAGTATACGTTGCGCGACTTCCAAGCTATCGGCCAACATCGCTCAATGCTCGGAGTACCGTTGCTGCGCGAGGGCTCTCCGATCGGGGTCATAACTTTATGGCGAACAGTTGTTCTACCATTCACCGACGCAGAGATTGATCTGGTCAGGACGTTTGCCGATCAGGCGGTGATCGCCGTCGAGAATGTGCGGCTGTTTGGGGTCGAGCAGGAACGCACGCGCGAGCTGACCGGTCACTTCAGCAGCAAACTGCTACTGCTGACGTGCTGAAGGTCATCAGCCGATCGGCGTTCGATCTGCAGACCGTGCTCGATACGCTGGTCGAGTTGGCGACGCGGCTTTGCAACGCCGAGCTTACCTGGCTGTTGCAACGTGACGGCAAATTTTTCGGCTGGGTCGCGGGCTTCGGCCACGAGACTGACGTGCACGCACGAATCAGGGATTATTTCAGGACCCGGAAGGTTCCGGTGGATCGAGGCAGCCTTACTGGGCGAACCGCTCTAGAGGCTAAGGTGGTTCACGTTCCCGATGTGTCGGCTGACCCAGAGTATACCTGGAGTGGGGCTCAAGAGATTGGCGGCTACCGCGCCGCGCTCGGCGTCCCGCTCTTGCGCCAGGACGAGGTCGTAGGGGTGTTGTGCATATTGAAAACCGTGCCGCAGCCATTTACCGCGAAACAGATCGAGTTGGCGACGACCTTTGCCGATCAGGCGCTTATAGCGATCGAGAACACCCGCCTGCTAAACGAGTTGGCGAATCGCTGCAGCAACAGACCGCGACCGCCGACTGCTCAAAGTCATCAGCCGCGATTGCTCGCGATCCACACCAGCCACGAAGCGCTTCATCGATGCCCCCGCAAATCGCGGAAATCATATGGCGGAAGATCACATCAACCAGCGTGTTTTCACACAGCCAGGGTCATTGCACAGACCCGGAAGTGGCACGATGGCTTAGCGACTTCCGCTCTTCACCGGGAAGG
>CAWIXM010000009.1:0-29548 GCA_963840055.1 uncultured Alphaproteobacteria bacterium
AATGTAACGTGCCGAGCTGCCTATGGCCTGTCGCAAATTAGACCCGCACATTGAACAACGGCCTGGATGGCACGCAAAACTGCGCATCCTTGTCCAAGGATAGGTGGGCACGCGTCTCACCTACAGCACGTCCCGACCGGAGTGAATCGGGATTCCTAAGGGGCTCCCAAGGAGCGAGTCTAACGCATTGATTCGCCGGAGGGCTTGGCAATTCGCGGAGCGTACCCTGGTGAGCTGAGAATGCAGGTAATTCACTTTGTTGAAGGCGGAGGATCGCGACGTGAGGCGGCCGAACAATTCGATGTTAGCGCCAGTTCGGCGATCCGCTGCATGCAACGTTTTCGCGAAGATGGGGTTTGCGAAACCAGTGCCCCGGGGCGGGAGCATTTCTGCCGTTGGAGACCGTTGGGGTCAGACATTGCTTTACGTAAGCCAGGAATGCTTCGCCATTCATGGCGTAAGTGACGAGTATGTGTTCCGCGTGCCGCCGCTGCGCAATGCCGAGCTAACGCCGCCCTACTTCCACTCCGGCAAAGTCTGGGATCTCACCCAGGCCGTCGGCATCATGGCAACCGACCAGCTCGGTAAGTCGCTCAATGATGAACAGGCAAAGAAGATCGTGGCGTTTCTCAAGTCGTTGACAGGCAGGCAGCCGCAAGTCACGTACCCAATCCTGCCGCCACCGCCGGCACGTTGGCCGTGATCCGTTACGCAAAAATCCACGGCACTAAGCATCGGCCATGGCTAACAGCTTTGCTGGCATGGCGACCTCGACTAAGGAAGAATTAAACGCATTCGGAATGAGACGGCGGAGAACCTTCGTGAGTCAAGGCCGAGGTTGCCAACATTCGCCGTGTTGTCGAAAACCTGCAAATGCGTGTGAGCAATATTGAAGGCTGCAGCAAAAAGATCGATCCCTAATGGAGCGTGTGCGCGTCACCTCGGTTGAACCGCGGCTGGCGCGCCTATGGCCACTGGGAGACGGTGACGTTTATCGCTGGCCTGCGGCAAACCGGCATCGTGGGATATCGGCGCCGGGCCTCTCGACGACGCCGAATGGGGTGTACATCTGGCCACCAATATTGATGCCCGAATGACAGCTGGCACAGCCGGTATCGAGAGTTCGACCACTCGTTCATGAAATGGCAGCTCCAGATGCACCTCGCGCTGGTGAATCTCTATCAAGCCGAGGCGTCGGGTTCGCCTGAGACGGACATGGCCAAATTCGCAATTACTACACTTGTTGAAATTCAGCGTGTGTTCGATCAAGCCAAACAACTCGGCGCCGAGCAGGGTGTATCGATCGACACCGTCAAGGCACCGCCGCAATACTGATCGACAGCCCATGTCATCTGGCAACGATTAGTCTGCGCTCGCCATGGTCCGCAGCAACGCGAAAGAACCGATCATGAGGGATGCGCAGATTGGGCTTCTCGTCGCCACGCTACTCGTCCTCGCCTTCGCCGCGCGCCTCTATCATGTCAGCGCGCTCGGCTTGAGCGGCTTGCTTATGGTGGGGATGGCCTCCATTGCGATCACGCTGGTTCTGCTCTTTTCATGACCGGGAAGATCGTCAGGCCGCGCAGTTCTTCGTCGCTGGCGAGTTAAGCATCAGCGAGGGCCAACATCAGGTCAAGGCGCCCGTTGGCTTTCGTAACGGAGCGCCGCCTGCGGCAAGAAAATTGCGAGCGCGCCGCCGCGTGAAAGGGTCTCGTTCCGCCCGATCGCTAATATAAATCCGGATCTTGTCTCGTTTTCTCCACCGATGACAAGTTACTCTGCTCTGGCGGGAAGCCGACATCACCTATTGCTTGGCCCGGAGCGTTCCGTAGATCATCTCTCGTTCCGCGGGGCTCAGTTCTTCCGGCCCAAGCCTTACTGTCAGCTTGTAGATCTTGCCGGTGAAGCGGAACGGCACCTGATAATCACGGCCGTCTACCGACCTGCCGGTGTCGACGCCGACATTGAACGATCCCCCCGATGCCGACCGGCAGGCTCTTCGGTATGGGCTTGGTGTTAACGACCTGGTCCACCTTCAAGTGCCGCTACCGCCCTTGCCCAGGCCTGGCCCGCCATATTTCCCGTCGAACTCCAGCACGTGCTTACCCGGCGTGAGCGCCTCCTTGCCCTGGCACTTCACCAATCCAGCTGTACTAGGTTCCACGTAAAGACCGGCCGGCCCTTCAGCAGGTAAAAGCCGTAGCCGGCAGCGAAGCAGCCACCGTCGGTGAAAGGGCGCAAATCTCTTGTTGTTCGGCTACAAAGCGCAGGTATACATCAGCTTACGCCGCATCGCCGCTCGCCGTGGCTTCTCGCGCACGCGCCTCTTGCGACTTCGAGTATATAGCTTAAAAGTTCTTTGTGCTCTGCATCTCCTCGATTTTGCGAGCGAGAAGCAGCCGCATCTTTTTCGCGTCCATGTTTTGTGTCGCTGCGCGCTTCGCCGCGGCACGCGAGACCTGCAAGCGCCGAGCATCCAGCTACCCGCAGACCGAGCTTTTCGAGTTGCATCTTGTTGCCGCTACTTTCCGCTGCCCTGCTTACCTCGTGCTTACCCAATCAACTCGGCAATTTCACTTTAAACGATAAGTCATTGAAATTATGGCGCGCCCGAGGGGACTCGAACCTCTGACCTTTGCCTTCGGAGGGCAACGCTCTATCCCGGCGGGCACCGCGAGTGTCAACGCGACAGGAACCTTGGACACGCGGAATACGAGACAGTGGCCCGGGTGCGCTCGGATCAATGTTTGATTTCTCTGGGGTTTCGTTCCCCATATCGGTCCCCATGAGCGTTGACCGCGATGAAAAAGTGGTCGGAGTGGCAGGATTTGAACCTGCGACCCCCTCGTCCCGAACGAGGTGCGCTACCAGACTGCGCTACACTCCGATATCGCTGGCAAGGCCGGACTTATAACTCCCGCGCCGCATGCCGGCAAGCACGGGTCGGCGTGGTAATCCTCGATATGGCCACTGCGGCCACCCATCAGGAGACCGAATGTGGAAGGCACGGTGACCACAGGTCCGACGCCCGTCATGGCGGCAGAACCTGAGGCGATCGCGAGGGGCGTCCGCTGCCTTGCCGGAGGCGGCCTCGTCGCGTTCCCGACCGAGACCGTTTACGGGCTCGGCGCCGACGCGACCAACGGCGACGCCGTCGCGCGACTCTATGTGGCGAAGGGCCGGCCCGCGTTCAACCCGCTGATCGCGCATGTGGCCAATCTCGCCACGGCGCGGACGCTCGGCCGGTTCGACGCCGAGGCCGAGCGGCTCGCCGCTGCGTTCTGGCCGGGCCCGCTCACGCTCGTGGTGCCGCGCGCGCCGACCTGCAAGGTCTCCGAGCTTGCGACCGCCGGGTTAGACACCATCGCGCTGCGCGTTCCCGATCACCCGGTCGCGCGGGCGCTGCTGGTCGCGTTCGGTCGGCCGGTGGTCGCACCCTCGGCCAATCGCTCCGGGCATGTCTCTCCGACCGCCGCCGGGCATGTGTTGGCCGATCTCGGCGGCCGGATCGATCTGATCATCGATGGCGGCTCGACTCCGATCGGCGTCGAATCGGCGATTGTCGCTTGCGTCGGAGGCGCGCCGCAGTTGTTGCGGCCTGGCGGGGTGGCGCGGGAGCAGATCGAGCAGGCGCTTGGCCACAAATTGGCGCCGAAGCCTGCGCCGGTCGTTTCCACCGACGAGGCGCCGCTTGCGCCGGGCATGTTGCTGGCGCATTACGCGCCGCGCTCCCGGTTGCGGCTGGGGGCCAAACGCGTGCGGCCGGACGAGGCGCTGCTCGCCTTCGGCCCGGCCTTGCCCGAGGGGGCCGGTGCGGCGGCAGCCTTGCTCAATCTGTCCGAGCGCGGCGACTTGATCGAGGCAGCGGCCAATCTGTTTGCTTATCTGCGCGAGCTTGACGCCTGCGGCGCGCACGCAATCGCGGTGATGCCGATCCCCGACGAAGGGCTCGGCGCCGCCATCAATGATCGATTAAGACGCGCCGCGAGGCCGCGGGCGTGATCGAGCCCGACAATAGCAGCGGTTGGGGACGATCGATGCGGTTGCGACGGGAAAAGGCGTGATGACCGAGGCCAAGGCACGGCCGCATCGCCTCGTCGATGATCTCAAGGTCGCCGTTCTCTTCTCGACTCGCCTGCCGCTCGTTCATGCAACGCAAGTGGAAGGCGGTGACATTGCGCGCGCAAGCTGGGCCATGCCAGTTGCCGGCGCGGTAGTCGGCGGGCTTGGCGCAGCCGTCTATTGGCTCATCTATGCGCTTGGCTTTGAGCCGCTGATCTGTGCGACGCTGGCCATTGCGGCGACGCTCGGCGTCACCGGCGCTCTGCATGAAGATGGATTGGCAGATACAGCCGATGGGTTCGGCGGGGGCACGACCCCTGAACGCAAGCTCGAGATCATGCGCGACAGCCGCATCGGAACCTATGGCGCGTGCGCGCTCGTGCTGTCGATCCTGTTGCGGGTTGCTTCGCTTGCCGCTCTTGCCGAGCCGGCGGTGGTCGCGCCGGCCTTGATCGCGGCGCATGTGGCGGCGCGGGCGACGCTTCCGATCTTCATGCGCCTGACGCCGTCCGCGCGCGCCGACGGCCTTTCCGCGGGGGCGGGCCGGCCTACGCTCGCCAATGCAATTATCGGCGGGCTCATCGGCGCAGGGACGCTTGCGCTCGCATTATCCGTAACCGGTGCAGCCATCAGCGTCGTCGTTCTGGCGGCTGCGCTCACTTGCATGGTTTTGCTCAGCATGCGTCAGATCGGCGGGCAGACGGGCGACGTCGTCGGAGCGCTGGAGCAGGTCGGCGAATCGCTCGTTTTGCTGGTTGCGACCGTCGTGTAGTTGCCAGGCGTCACGCGAGCCCGAGCTCGCCCAATGCAGCTTCGTGATGGGTGGCGGATTCGCGGCTGAAGCAGCAGAACACCACGCGTTCGAGCGCACCGGGGTCGGCTGTGAGTTCGGATACGACGGTTCCCACTGCGATCCGGGCGGCGCGGTCGGGCGGGAAGCCGTAGATACCGGTGGAGATCGCTGAATAAGCGAGCGAGGTTAGCTTGTGTTTGCGCGCGAGCTTCATCGCCGTCCCGTAGCACGACGCAAGCAGCGCCTCTTCGTCTTTTCCTCCGCCGGACCAGACCGGTCCGACGGCGTGGACGACGTGTTTCGCCGGCAGGCGAAAGCCCGGCGTGATCTTGGCGGAGCCGGTGTCGCAGCCGCCAAGTTTAGCGCACGCCGCGTGCAATTCCGGCCCGGCGGCGCGGTGAATGGCGCCGTCGACGCCGCCGCCGCCGGCAAGTCTGCTGTTTGCCGCGTTGACGATGGCGTCGACGTCGAGAGTCGTAATGTCGGCGACGATGACCTCGATCGTCGACTGGCCCACCTGGGCCGATGTGTGAGCTGGGGGAACAGGCATGGCTCGGGCCTCGCCATCGACCGCGCCGCGGCGCGAAAAGCCCTGAACAGGGATCAAGGGGCCGCGCAGATGCGGATCCGCGACCGATTCTTCGCTCCGCCCTATCGCAGTTGTGTCCATGGCGCAACAGGTGTGCAAGCGAATTGCGGTAAGTATCAGCTCCCACTTGAAGCAGGCTACCGCAATGGTTTTTACTTCTTGTATGAGCACCGTCCTAATAGAGATCCGTCGTGCAAGGCCTTCCGATGCCGTATCAATTGCGGCGGCGCACGATGAAGCATGGCGGAACGCTTATCGCGGAATAATTCCCGGGCCGGAGCTGGAAAAGCTGATCGTGCGGCGTGGTCCGGTGTGGTGGGACGGCGCTATTCGCAAAGGCAGCCGCGTTTCGTTGTTCGTATTTGGCGAAAACGTCGCTGGATACGTCAATTTTGGTCGCAACCGCGCCCGCAGCCTTCCCTACGACGGGGAAATCTACGAGCTTTATATGCGTCCGGAATTTCAGGGGCTCGGCTTCGGCCGGCGACTGTTCACCGCCGCGCGGCGCGATCTCGCCCAATGCGGCATGAAGAGCATCGTCGTATGGGCGCTGTCGGATAATGATCCGGCGGTCGATTTCTACCGCGCGTTGGGCGGGCGTCCGATCGCCCGCTCCGCGGAAACCTTTGGCGCGAAAACGCTCGATAAGATCGCCTTCGCCTGGTCTGCGTAAGAAGATTGCCTTCGCCTGGTCTGCGTAAGACCTTCGCTTGGACCGCGTAGGAAGCGCGCGTTCTGCGCGCTCGATTGGCAGGGGAATCGGGTGAAGGAATCATGCGGCGAGGAGGCTTGCGAGGAAGTCGTCGTCCCAGGCGGCGGTCTTGCGTCGGAGGCGCAGTGAATCCTTGCCGGGGGCTTTGCGGACGAGGTTGTGCGCGATGTGCTTGAGGGTGGTGAAGTTAGCGGGGGCGTGATCGGTTCGGACGCGGCATTCGTCGTCGCGGAAGACCATGTCCATCACCCAATGCAAGCTGTTCTCGATCGCCCAGTGGCTGCGGATGACGGGGCCGAGTTGGCAGGCGAGCCAGGCAAGCGAGGTGATGTAGAAGCGAGTTTCGCGCTCGATCTTGTCGCCGATTTCGCGCGCGCTTTCGACCATGACGACGCCCTCAAGCCCCGGCCAGTCGTGGCGCTCCTTGAGCCAATCCACGTCGTGGACCGCGGTGTAGGTCCTGGTCTCGATGCGGCCGTGGTCGCCGTCGACGGTTTCGTGCCGCGTGACCTTTGTATCCTTGAAGCCCTTGGCCTTCTGCTCGGCGGCGAACACTTCGACATCGTCGCGCAGGGCACCCTGATTGCCTTTGAGCGCCAGCACGTAATCGGCCTTCTTTTCGAGGATTTTTCGGGCAATCTCGCGCTGGCAGCCGATCGCGTCGATGGTGACGACGGCGCCCTCGAGCGCCAGCAGGTCGAGCAGCTTGGGGATGGCGACGATCTCGTTCGACTTGTCCGCCACCCTGACCTGGCCGAGCACCAAGCGTTGATGCGCGGCAAAGGCCGAGACCATGTGGACCGCCGCCTGGGCGTCCTTCTTGGCGCCGGAGCGGCGCAGCGTCTTGCCGTCGATCGCGATGACCTCCCGCGGCGCGCCGGTCAGCGCTGCCACCCAGTCAACGAAACAGCGCTCGAACTGCTCGGCGTCAAGCACAGATAGAATGTCGCCGAGGTGATCATGCGCCGGCGTGCCGTGGAGAAACGGCCGGAACCGCCGCAGCAAATCGAGCTTCTTCTCGCCAAACCGCGCGATATCGACAAACGTCTCCGCCCCCGCCAGCACCGCGAGCAGGCACAACAGCAGCACTTCCGGGAGCGGATAGATCACCTTGCCGGCCTGGCGCGGGTCCGGCAAATCCTTGAAATAGTCCAGGAAAACAACCGTCTCGTCAAACGCCGTCAGCTCCGAATCCGCCCGCCCCATCGCGCGTCCTCCCAAATCCGAATCAGAGGACAACGACAGATTTCAGCGCTCCATCAGTTTGTCACGAACTTCTTCACCCGATCGCCCTGGCTCGATTGGCCTCGCCCATTGCCAAAGGCCGGGGCGGCGATTACGCTTGCGTCATTCACGGGCGGCTTCGCCGATTTCACCAACCCATTCTTCGATGCAGGTACTCCGCCGCCATGGCTAAGACCACGCCTGGACGTTTCTTCGAGGATTTCCGCCTCGGCGAGGTGATTCGGCACGCCACTCCACGCACCGTCACGACGGGAGACGTCGCGCTGCACACAGCGCTGTACGGATCACGGTTCGCCGTCCAATCGGCGGACGCCTTTGCGCGCGCGATCGGCTATCCGTCGGCGCCGCTCGACGATCTGCTCGTCTTCCATGTCGTGTTCGGCAAGACGGTGTCCGACATTTCTCTCAACGCGGTGGCCAATCTCGGTTACGCCGAATGCCGTTTTTTGCAGGTGGTCTATCCGGGCGATACGTTGGACACGACCTCGGAGGTGATCGGCCTCAAGGAGAACTCCAGCCGCAAAACGGGGGTTGTCTACGTCCGATCGACCGGCCGCAAGCAGGACGGCTCCAAGGTCCTCGAATATGTGCGCTGGGTAATGGTCAATAAGCGGGACGAATCGGCGCCCGCGCCAGGCGATCATGTGCCGACCTTGCAGAGCGCCGTCGACCCCGCCACGCTGGGCTCGGCTTGCCCGACGATCAATGGCAACGCCTATGACTACGGCCTCGCCGGAAGCCCTGATCGGTTCGGCGATTACGCGCCGGGCGAAAAAATCGACCATGTCGATGGCATGACCGTCGAAGAAGCCGAGCACCAGATCGCGACACGGCTCTATCAGAACACGGCGCGCGTCCATTTCAACCAGTTCGCTCAAGCGAAGAGTTGAATCGGCCGTCGTCTGATCTATGGCGGCCACGTGATCTCGCTTGCGCGCTCGCTGTCGTTCAATGGCCTGGCCAATGCCTTCCACATCACCGCCATCAATGGCGGCCGGCATGTCGCCCCGCTTTTTGCCGGCGACACCGTGTTCGCTTGGTCCGAGGTCATCGACCGTGCCGAGCTGCCGGGGCGGACTGACGTAGGCGCGTTGCGCCTGCGGCTGGTCGCGACCAAGGATCGGCCCTGCGCCGATCATCCGCTGCGCACCGGCAAGGACTACGATTCGGCGGTGATCCTCGACCTCGATTACTGGGCGCTGCTCCCGCGTTGACGCGGGCCTGCGACGGCGCTGCGAGGGCCTGCTTCTGAGCGAGTTGCTGGTCTGCTTTGCCGGGAGCTTCGACGGCGCGACGTGCAACGCCATTACGGTGTTTGCGCCCTGCCGACACCGGCTGCGGGCTCACCAAAGCATGGAACCGCTCAAATTCGGCATTGCACAAAACGCCCGCATCTGCTTCAAAGAAAGAGTTAAAAATGGGGTCGTTTTTCCATGGCTGAAAACCCTGCTCGGGTCGAGCGGCCACTCTCGCCGCATCTCCAAATCTATCGCCTGACATTCACCTTCATAATGTCAGGATTTCACCGCGTCACCGGCGTCGTCACCTATCTCGGATTTTTCTTGATTGTCTGGTGGCTGGTTGCAGCCGCCGCCGGTCCGAATGACTATGCCGGGGTGCAGTGGTTCTTCGGCACTTGGCTTGGCCGCCTGGTGCTGCTCGGATTCAGCTGGGGGCTGATCCACCATTCGCTTGGCGGCATCCGCCACCTGATCTGGGATACCGGGTACGGCTTTGAGCCGAATGAGCGCGAATGGCTCGCCCGCGCCACCTTGATCGGCTCGATTTCGCTCACCTTGCTCGCCTGGATTATCGGCGGCTTCGTGATGGGAGGCCTGCGATGAAGGGCGTAAGCATCCGCACCCCCCTCGCCAAGGCGCGGGGCTTGGGTGCAGCGAAGTCCGGCACCGATCATTGGTGGGAGCAGCGGCTGACCTCGATTGCGCTTGTGCCGCTCACCTTCGCGGCAATCGTCATCGTGATGTCCATCGTCGGACGCAATCACGCGGCGGCCGTGCAGATTCTTGGCTCGCCGTTCGTGGCGATCATCATGCTCTTGTTCGTCTTTTCGGCGACCTTCCACATGAAGCTGGGCGCGCAATCGGTGATCGAGGATTACATCCAGGGCAAGCCGCTCAAGACGGCGATGCTTATTGGGAATTCATTCCTCTGCGTCGTCCTGTGGCTCGCCTGCACATTTGCAATTCTCAAGCTCTCGTTCGGAGTCTGATCCGATGCCCACGAATGGTTCCGGGAACGGCGGGGCGCCTGCGATCAATGGCCGTGCTTACCCGATTGAAGATCATACCTATGACGTCGTGGTGGTGGGCGCCGGCGGAGCCGGCCTGCGCGCCGTCGTCGGCTGCAGCCAGGCGGGCCTGCGCACCGCCTGCCTGACGAAGGTGTTCCCGACCCGCTCTCACACGGTGGCGGCGCAAGGTGGGATTTCCGCCGCCCTCGGCAACATGGGTCCCGATGACTGGCGCTGGCACATGTACGACACCGTCAAAGGCGCCGACTGGCTCGGCGACCAGGACGCGATCGAGTATCTGTGCCGCAATGCGCCGGCCGCGGTGTACGAACTCGAGCACTGGGGCGTGCCGTTCTCGCGCACCGAAGAGGGCAAGATCTACCAGCGTCCGTTCGGCGGCATGACCACCGATTACGGCAAGGGCATCGCCCAGCGCACCTGCGCTGCGGCCGACCGCACCGGCCACGCGATGCTGCACACGCTGTACGGCGCATCGCTGAAGCACTTGGCGGAATTCTACGTCGAGTATTTCGTCATCGACCTCATCATGGACGACGAGGGGCGCTGCCGCGGCGTGGTCGCGATCAACCTCGACGACGGCACGATCCATCAGTTCCGCGCGCAAATGACCATTCTGGCGACCGGCGGATACGGCCGTGTCTATTATTCTTGCACCGGCGCCCATACCCAGACCGGCGATGGCAATGGCTTGGTGTTGCGGGCCGGGCTGCCAGTCCAGGACTTGGAGTTCATCCAGTTTCATCCGACCGGCATCTATGGGGCCGGCTGCCTGATCACTGAGGGCTCACGCGGAGAAGGCGGCTATCTCGTCAACGTCGAGGGCGAGCGCTTCATGGAGCGCTATGCGCCGTCGGCCAAGGACCTCGCCTCGCGCGACGTGGTGTCGCGTGCGATGACCATCGAGATTCGCGAAGGCCGCGGGGTTGGCAAGAACAAGGATCATATCTACCTGCACCTCGACCATCTCGATCCCAAGGTGCTGGCGGAGCGGCTGCCGGGCATCTCCGAAAGTGCAAGGATTTTCGCCGGCGTCGACGTGACCAAGGAACCGATCCCGGTGCTGCCGACGGTCCATTACAACATGGGCGGCATTCCCACCAATTATCACGGCGAAGCGCTGACCAAGAAGGAAGGCGATCCCGATCGCGTCGTCCCCGGGCTGATGGCGGTCGGCGAGGCGGCCTGCGTGTCCGTGCATGGCGCCAACCGGCTCGGCTCCAACTCGCTGATCGATCTCGTGGTGTTTGGACGCGCCGTGGCGGACCGCTGCGCCGAGATTCTCGAACGCCACGCGGCTCAGCCGGACCTTCCGGCTAATTCGGCGGACCTTGCGTTGACCCGCCTCGACAAGTTCCGTTACGCCAATGGCGGCACGCCGACGGCGGAACTGCGACTGCGCATGCAAAAAGTGATGCAGGATTATTGTGCGGTGTTCCGCACCGGCGAAATCCTCTCCCAGGGGGTGCGGCTGATCGACGAGGTGCTGGCCAGCGCCGCCGACGTCAAGGTGACCGACCGTTCGCTCATCTGGAACACCGACCTCATCGAGACGCTCGAATTCGACAATCTCATCTCCCAGGCGGTGGTGGCGATGAATGCCGCGAACAATCGCACCGAGAGCCGCGGCGCGCATGCGCGCGAGGACTTTCCCGATCGCGACGACAAGAACTGGATGAAGCATACGCTGGCATGGTTCGACCGAGACGGCCGTAAGGTGACCCTCGATTACCGGCCGGTGCACGCTTATACGCTCACCAACGACGTGTCCTATATCGAGCCGAAGGCGCGCGTATACTGAGCGCGATTTCTCACGAACAAACGGCTTTCCGCGCCGGATGCCAACTCGACTGAAGCCTTTGGGAAATTGATCATGGTCGAATTTACACTGCCGAAGAACTCGCGGGTCACCGAAGGCAAAGTCTGGCCAGCGCCGCAACGGGCGACAAATCTGCGCGAATATAAAATTTATCGGTGGAATCCGGACGATGGGAAAAATCCGCGGCTCGACACGTATTCGGTCGATCTCGACGATTGCGGGCCGATGGTGTTGGACGGCCTCCTTTGGATCAAGAACAAGATCGATCCGACGCTGACCTTCCGCCGGTCGTGCCGGGAGGGCATCTGCGGCTCCTGCGCGATGAATATCGATGGGCTGAACACGCTCGCCTGCACCAAGGAGATGGGCGAGATCAAAGGATCGATCCGCATCTATCCGCTGCCGCACCAGCCGGTGGCCAAGGACCTCGTGCCTGACCTCACCAATTTCTTCGCCCAGCATGCGCTGATCCAGCCCTGGCTCCAGACCGAAACGCCGCCGCCGGAAAAGGAATGGAAGCAAAGCCGCGAGGACCGCGAGAAGCTCGACGGCCTCTACGAATGCATCCTCTGCGCCTGCTGCTCCACCTCCTGTCCGGAATACTGGTGGAACCCGGACCGCTATCTCGGCCCGGCCGCGCTGCTGCACGCCTATCGCTGGGTGATCGACTCGCGCGACGAGGCAACCGGCGAGCGGCTCGATCAGCTCGAAGACCCGTTCCGCCTGTTCCGTTGCGTGACCATCCTCAACTGCTCGAAGGCCTGCCCCAAGAGCCTCAATCCGGCGAAAGCGATCGCCGAATTGAAGAAGCTGACGGTCGAGCGGCAGAAGGTTTAGTCACGCTCCGCCGCGACGCGGCAATCCGATTTCGCTCCGATGGCCGGGCCTCGCCCCGGCCATCGGCGTTTTGGAGCCGTCGCAAAGATATCTATCGGAGAAGGTATCTATCGAAGAATATATCTTACGGGGCTTGCCTACGCCCCCATCTTCCGCTTCCGCTGGCCGAGCGTGCGCAGGCGCAGCGCGTTGAGCTTGATGAAGCCCTCGGCGTCGTGCTGGTCGTAGGCGGCCGCGCCCTCCTCGAAGGTGACGAGGTCCTGGTCGTAGAGCGAGTAGGGGCTCTCGCGGCCGACCACGCCGACATTGCCCTTGTAAAGCTTGAGCCGCACGCGGCCGGTGACGAATTCCTGGCTCTTGTCGATCGCCGCCTGCAGCATCTCGCGCTCGGGCGCGAACCAGAAGCCGTAATAGACGAGCTCGGCATAGCGCGGCATCAGCTCATCCTTGAGATGGGCTGCGCCGCGGTCGAGCGTGATCTGTTCGATCCCGCGATGCGCCGCGAGCAGGATGGTGCCGCCCGGGGTCTCGTACATGCCGCGCGATTTCATGCCGACGAAGCGGTTCTCGACCAGATCGACGCGGCCGATGCCGTTGACGCGGCCGAGTTCGTTCAGCCGGGTCAGCAGCGTCGCCGGCGACAGCTTCTCGCCGTCCAGGGCGACCGCATCGCCGCGCTCGAAGTCGATGGTGATATAGCTTGGGCGGTCGGGCGCATCCTCCGGATTGACCGTGCGGCTGTACACATAGTCGGGCACGTCTTGCGCAGGGTCTTCCAGCACCTTGCCCTCGGAGGAGGTGTGCAGGAGGTTGGCGTCGGTCGAAAACGGGGCTTCGCCGCGCTTGTCCTTGGCGATGGGAATCTGGTGCGCCTCGGCAAATGCGATCAGCGCTTCGCGCGAACGCATGTCCCACTCGCGCCAGGGGGCGATCACCTTCACGTCGGGCTTGAGCGCGTAATAGGCGAGTTCGAAGCGCACCTGGTCGTTGCCTTTGCCGGTCGCCCCATGAGCGACCGCGTCGGCGCCGACCATCTCCGCAATCTCGATCTGGCGTTTGCCGATCAAAGGCCGCGCAATCGAAGTGCCGAGCAAGTACTGGCCCTCGTAGAGCGCATTGGCGCGGAACATCGGAAACACGTAGTCGCGGACAAAATCTTCGCGCAAATCTTCGATGAAGATGTTTTCCGGTTTGATGCCGAGCAGCAGCGCCTTGTCGCGCGCGGGGCCAAGCTCTTCGCCCTGGCCGAGATCGGCGGTGAAGGTGACGACTTCGCAGCCGTAAGTGGTCTGCAGCCATTTCAGGATGATCGAGGTATCGAGCCCGCCCGAATAGGCCAGCACCACCTTTTTCACGTCGCTTTTTCGCATGCACTCCCTACAGCCTGCGGCTGCCCTCAATCGAAATATCCGAGGCCACGCAACAAGCGCGCCCCGTGCTTACCACAGCCACATCGGCGAGAGCGAGCGCCGCGCTGAAGCGATGAGGGCCGGCGATGGCCGGCCCTTTGAGGCTCGCCTTATGGACTTGGAGACCGCGTCACAGCCATTCGCGATCGATGCCGGCGTTGCGGGCAAGCGCACCCAGACGCTTCCGCGCGTAAAACAGCCGCGTCTTCACCGTGTTCTCCGGAATGGCGAATATCTGCGCGACCTCCGCGACCGACTTCTCGTGATAATAGACGAGGTCGATGATCTCGCGATGGTTGGGCGTCAATTCGTCGAGGCAACGGCGAAGGATACGGCCGCGAGTCTCCTTTTCGAGCGTCGCATCCGGCGTGTCGGCGGAATCCTCCATCGCCTCCATCACGTCGCCCTTGACGAACTCGGTGGTGCGACGGCGCAGCGCGGCATAGGCCTTATGGCGCGTAATGGCGAGCAGCCACGTGGAGACCGCGGAGCGGCCTTCGAAGCGGTCGGCCTGCCGCCAAACGTCGAGGAAGACCTCACTGATCACGTCCTCGGCGAGGCTGTGGTCACCGATGATCCGCAGCGCAAAGCGAAAGACGCGGATATGGTGGCGGGCGTAGAAGACCTGCATCGCGAGATGGTCGCCGTCCGCCATGCGGACGAGCAACGCCATGTCGGTCGGCGCTTTGGCGCCTTGAACGGGCCGGGCGTTCGTCCCGGTCACTCTCGGCAGTGCTTGTTCGGCGAGCATCGGCACACCTCCACTGGCTGACTTCACCGAGCCATAGACCGCTAGCCCGCAGATTCATGTGCGCAGGATCACACAAGGCGCGAGACGGACGCGCCGCCGGTCGGACAAGCGCGTCTTTGCGTAGGAGAGGGGGGTGGAGGTGGGGTTGATCCCTGACGGGAGGGAGGCGAAGCGTCAGCGCAACGGAAGCCGCAGTGTCAGGCCTTCTGCGGCGACGATGGCGCCAGGCCACGCCGCCTTGGCTTCTCGCGCTAGCCGGTCGAGCGTCGCGTCGTCATGCGCGGGATCGTGATGGAAAATAGCGAGGCGCTTGGCGCCGGCGGCGTCAGCGAGGCGCACGCCCTGCTGCCAGGTGGAGTGGCCCCGACCGGCATTGGGCGGGTACTCCTCCTCGGTATAGGTGCAGTCGTAGATCATCAGATCGACGCCCTGAGCCAGCGCCAGCACGTTGTCGTCTAGCGCCCCCGCCACGTGCTCGGTGTCGGTAAGGTAGGCGATGGAACGTCCGGCATAGTCGAGCCGATAGCCGGTCGCGTGGTTCGGATGGTTGAGCGGCGCGGTCCGCAGCGTCAATTCGGGATGCGGCTGCAGTGTTTCCCCGCACTTGAAGTCATGAAATTCGACCTCCGCCTTGAACAGGTCAAGCCCGTGTGGAAACAGCGGATCGCCCATCAATCGTGCGAGCACCTCGCGAAGGGTGAATTTCGGCAGCAGGTTGCCAGCCCACAGACGCAACCGCGTATCGGGGACATAGCATGGCTCAAAAAACGGCAAGCCCCAGACATGATCCAAATGGCAATGGCTGAGGAAAAGATCGGCGTCGACCGACTTGCCGGCGAGCGAATGGCCGAGCTGCCGCAGGCCGGAGCCCGCGTCGAAGATGACCAGCCGCTCGCCGCAACGCACCTCGACGCAGGCCGTATTGCCGCCATAACGCACGGTTGCAGGTCCCGGACAGACGACACTGCCCCGGACCCCCCAGAAACGAACCAGCATGTCGGCCATAATCCCTTTCCGCCGCTAGTATCGGGGCGCCTGGGCGCTGATCTTGGGTGCGGCGGAGTAGGAACCGGTTCGTTGTGGGTGCCGATCCGCTGCCGCAGATGCGAGAGCAAGAATGTAGTGCGAATGCGTTACAATCGAAACGGGACTCTCTGGAGATTGCTACGGTTTAATTTGCCCAAGCCAAGAGGTCCCAGACCATCTTAGCGCGCTTAAAGCGGGATGGGCTGCGCCATCGGTGAGTACGCAACCGTTGGATTCCGTGTCGTAGCGATATTGTCGTCAACCTAGCCGCAACACGGCGGCGCCTTGCAAACGCCCGGCGCGCAGATCGTCCAGCGCCGTGTTCGCCTCGGCGAGCGGGTAAGGTGTTACCTCGATGCGCAGCCCGATCCGGGGGGCAAGCGCGAGAAATTCACGCGCATCGGCGCGCGTGAGGTTGGCGACCGAAACGATCTGCCGCTCCTCCCACAGGATCGCGTAGGGGAAGCTCGGTATGTCGGACATGTGGATGCCGCCGCACACGACCCGCCCACCCTTCTTCACCACGCGCAAGGCGGCGGGTACGAGGGCGCCCACTGGGGCAAAGATGATGGCGGCGTCGAGTGGTTCGGGCGGCGCCTCCTCGGCGCTGCCCGCCCAGCACGCGCCGAGGCTGCGGGCGAAGTTCTGCGCTGCGGTGTCGCCTGCGCGCGTAAAGGCGTACACCCGGCGTCCCTGCCAGGTCGCGACCTGCGCGAGAATGTGGGCGGCGGCGCCGAACCCGTACAAGCCGAGCGCAGCTCCATCCCCCGCCATGCGGTAGCTGCGCCAGCCGATCAGCCCGGCGCAAAGCAATGGCGCGGCCTCGGTGTCGCCCAAGCCTTCGGGCAGCGGGAAACAATAGCGCTCGTCAGCGATCGTGTGGGTGGCGTAGCCGCCATCGCGCGTATAGCCGGTGAAGAGCGGCGCGTCGCATAGGTTCTCCCGGTCCGCCCGGCAATAGGGACACACCCCGCAGGTCCATCCAAGCCAGGGCACGCCAACGCGTTCGCCTAATGCGAACCCCGTCACGCCCTCGCCGACCGCAGCGACGCGTCCGACGATTTCGTGGCCGGGCACGATGGGCAGCTTCGGCCGCGGCAACTCGCCGTCGACGACATGCAGGTCGGTGCGGCAGACGCCACAGGCCGCAATCTCGATCAGCAACTCGCCGCGACCGGGCGCCGGCGTTTCCCGCTCGCGCATCGCCAGCGGGACGCCAGGCCGATCCAGCACCATTGCGCGCATCAGCGCCATGACCTTCCTCGCGCCAACGCCGCGAGCGCAGCCCCGATCAACGCCGCGGTCTTTATCGGTCGCATTTGTTGCTGTCCACCGATCCTGCGCAGACATCTGCTGCACGTGCGGGACGCGGATTTCATCCTGCCGTCCGCTTCGCGAGATCGATACGCGCATAGTGTCGCAAACAGGACAAGCCGAGACGGGCAATCGCCTGCGCGGAAAGGGCCATCATTTGCATCCGCGCACCCGCGTGGTTGGCGCAGGCGGCTTTGCATTCAGCTTGCAGACGACATAAATGACGCTCGCGGCAGCGCGCGGCGATGGCGTTGTCTTTCCCAAATTTTCCTTTCGAGGTCAGATAATGCGCACCGAACAGGGCCTCCCGGTCCGCCTTGCGGACTACCGCCCGCCGGACTGGCTGGTCGATACGGTCGACCTTGATGTCGCGCTGCATCCAACCCGGACGCGCGTGCGGGCACGGTTAGCGCTTAGGCCGAACCCGCAAGCCGCAACGCCTGCGCCCGTTTTTCTCGACGGCGACGAGATCGCGCCGATCACTATCCGGATCGATGGCGAAGATGTATCGCCCGACTCGTTCGTTGCAACCGCCGACGGCCTCACCATCACTCAGCCGCCGCCGCGGCCGTTCGAGCTGGAGATCGAGACCATTCTCGATCCATCCGCGAATACCAAATTGATGGGGCTGTATCGTTCGGGCGGCAGCTACTGCACCCAATGCGAGGCCGAGGGCTTCCGCCGCATCACCTACTTCCCTGACCGGCCCGACGTGATGGCCGTGTACACCACCCGCATCGAAGCCGACCGGACTGAAGCGCCGGTGCTGCTCGCCAACGGCAATCTCATCGCAGCCGGCGACATCGAAGGCACGACCCGCCACTTCGCGGTGTGGCGCGATCCGTATCCAAAACCCTGTTATTTGTTCGCGCTCGTAGGCGGTCCGCTCGCCCTGCGCGAAGACACCTTCACGACCATGTCGGGGCGCGAAGTCGCGCTGCGGATCTATGTCGAGGCGGGCAAGGAGGAGCGTGCCGCCTATGCGATGGAGGCGCTAAAGCGCGCCATGCGCTGGGACGAAGAGGCGTTCGGGCGCGAATACGACCTCGATGTGTTCATGATCGTCGCCGTGTCCGACTTCAACATGGGGGCGATGGAGAACAAGGGCCTTAACATCTTCAATGAAAAATACGTTCTCGCGTCGCCCGACACCGCGACCGATGTGGATTTTGCGGCGATCGAGGCGATCATCGCCCACGAATACTTCCACAACTGGACCGGCAATCGCATTACTTGCCGCGATTGGTTCCAGCTCTGCCTCAAGGAAGGCCTGACCGTCTTTCGCGATCAGGAATTCACCGCCGCCATGCGCTCGCGCCCGGTCAAGCGCATCGCCGATGTGCGCGCATTGCGCAGCCAGCAATTCGCCGAGGATTCAGGCCCGCTCGCGCATCCCGTGCGGCCGGAGATCTATCGCGAGATCAACAACTTCTATACGGCGACCGTGTATGAGAAAGGGGCCGAGGTCGTGCGCATGCTCAAGACCCTCCTGGGTCCTGAGTCGTTCCGCGCCGGCATGGATCAGTATTTCGCCCGCAACGATGGAAGGGCCGCAACCGTCGAAGACTTCGTCGCCTGCTTCGCGGAAGCGGCGTCCGTCGATCTGCGGCAATTCATGCTGTGGTACAGCCAGGCGGGCACGCCGGAACTCGTTGTCACGACCGGCCATGACGCGCAGGCGCAAACCTTCTCGCTCGAGATCGCTCAAGTCGTTCCGCCGACGCCCGGCCAGCCGATCAAGACGCCGATGGTCGTACCGCTCTCGATCGGGCTTGTCGGGCCGGAGGGAGACGATTTGCCGCTTGTTCTGAGCGATGGGCGCGCCCTGCCGCGCGGAGTGCTGACCCTCACGCAAGCGGCGGAGACCTTCACGTTCGCAGGAATTCCCGCGCGCCCCGGACTCTCGCTCAACCGCAACTTCTCCGCGCCGGTGAAGATCAGCGCCGATTTATCGCACGATGAATTGCGCTTTCTCGCCGCCCGCGACGGCGATCCGTTCAATCGATGGCAGGCGGTGCAGACGCTCGCGTCCGCGCTCCTCATCGAAAATGTCGGGGCGGTGCGCGCGGGCGGCGCATTACGGCGGGACGGCGGGTTGATCGATGCTCTCGCGGCGATTCTCGCCGACACGCGGCTTGAGCCGGCTTTTATCGCGCAGGCGCTCACCATGCCCTCCGAAGGCGACATCGCGCGCGATCTTATCCGTGACGTCGATCCGAACGCGATTTTCCTCGCGCGGCAAGCATTGCGGTGCGCAATCGGCGTCGAGCTCCAGGCGAACTTGCGATCCGCCTATATCGATTTGCATGATGACGGTCCCTACAGCCCGGACGCGGCGAGCGCTGGACGCCGGGTGCTGAAAAACGTCTGTCTCGATCTGCTGGCCGCCGGCGGCGATGCCGCGGGAATTGCACTTGCCGAGCAGCAATACTACGGCGCCAACAACATGACGGACCGAATGGCGGCGCTGTCCACCTTGAGCCTCCATGAGACGCCGGAACGAAAAGCGGCCCTTGAGGAATTCTATCATCGCTACGAGGCCGATCCCCTTGTCGTCGACAAGTGGCTCGCCCTTCAGGCCATGATTCCCGAGGCGGAAACCCTGACCCGAATCCAGGAGCTCACGGCGCACCGGGCGTTCTCGCTTGCCAATCCAAACCGGGTGCGGGCGCTTATCGGCACGTTCGCCCAAATGAACCAGACTCAATTCAACCGCGCCGATGGAGCGGGCTACACTTTCATTGCCGACACGGTGCTCGCGCTCGACGGCAGAAATCCGCAAGTCGCCGCGCGCCTGATGACCGCATTCCGCAGCTGGCGCGCGCTCGAGCCGGCGCGGCGCACAAGAGCGGAAAGCGAGCTTCGGCGTGTTGCAGCCGCCTCCGCACTGTCGCGCGACCTCAAGGATATTGTGGACCGCTCGCTCGCAGCCGCGTAGGGCGAATTCCCTTCTGGCGGATTTGAGAATTCGCTCTGACTTTTTCGATTGCCGCCGCATTTTCCGCGGCGAGCCGATTCTCACTTCGCCGGAAAATGCTTTCTTGCGCGCTGAGCCGCAGGTTACAGCCGCCGATCTACAGTCGGAAACCGAAGCAAGTCGACGCTGGGTCCGCGCCCTTATCCCGTGCGGGGGAGGCGTTAACCGCCGCTATTTACACAAGTAACCGTCGCAGACGTGGTTGATCCGCGAAAGTGAATCGGGGTCTCTCGACAGAATCAGACGATTCGATTCCAATGCGACGCATTCGGAGCGATGCGGCACGTCAATCCGGAGAGAGACGGACCCTGAGGAGGCAAGCCGATGGCGCCCGCGCACGTAGCGAGCGCGTCAACAAGTACCGATTCCATCAGAGGCTTGGCTCAATCGGTTGCCAAGCCGGCGTATCGGCGTCTGCTCGGCGCCGAGACCGCGCTGCGCCGCGCGGTGCCGGTCCTGATCATCACGTTCCTGGTCACGGTCGCCATCGGCGCCGGCGTGCAGGTCCATGATAACCGGCGGCAGGTCGTTGCGTCGGTGCTCAACGAGATCGATTTGCTGGCGAGCCAGTTGGCCGAGCGGCTTGATCGTACGCCGCGGGAGCAGCGGGCAGATGCGCGCCGGCTTCAGGACGCCTTGGCTCCGTTTGCCGGGCGCGCGCAATTCAGGAATCGGGACATCATCGTCTCCGATACGGGCGGCATCGTGCTGGCCGCAACATCGGTGAGAAACGGCCCGGGCCGCCAGCTCGTCGATATTTTCGGACCCGACCATCTGCTTTCCACCTTTGCTCACAGCGCTACTGCCCGGGAAATCGAGCTTGCCGACGGCACTCGGGCGTTCGCGATCATCCACCCCCTCAGGGCGCCGCTCGGTCACCTCGCGATCATCGAACCTAGCGCCCGGGCCCTCGCCCGCTGGCGCTCCGATACGACGCTCACGGTCACGCTTTCCGCCACAACCGGCTTCGTCGTCTTGATTCTCGGCTTTGCCTTCCACTGGCAGGCCGCGCGCGCCCGCGAGGCCGATCTGATCCATGACACGGTGCGTCGCCGCATCGATACGGCGCTCAATCGCGGGCGTTGCGGGCTGTGGGACTGGGATCTCGCTAGCGGCCGCATTTTCTGGTCGCAGTCAATGTTCGCGATACTTGGCGTAGAGATGCGCGACGATCTCCTCGCCTTTGGCGACGTCAACAAGCTCGTGCATCCGCAGGACGCCGATCTCTATGCCCTGGCTACGGAACTCGCCGATGGAAACACCCAGTCGATCGACCGGGCCTTCCGCATGCGCCACGCGCGCGGAAACTGGGTGTGGCTTCGTCTGCGCTGCAAGCTCATCCGACAGCCGCACGAGGCCGGATTGCACCTGATCGGCATCGCGGTCGACATCACCGAGCAGAAGTCGCTGGTCGAAAAGACTGTGGCTGCGGACCTGCGGCTGCGCGATGCGATCGAGACCATTCCCGAGGCGTTCGTGCTATGGAACGCAGAGAACCGGCTGGTGCTGTGCAACTCCAATTTCCAGGAGCTGCACAACTTGTCCGATGAGGCCATCGCCGCCGGAACCTCATACGAGGCGGTGCTCGCGGCGGGACGACAGCACGTTGCGCGCACAATCGTGAACGAGCGCGGCCCGGCAATACTCGGGGCGCGCACCTTTGAAACGCAGCTCGACGACGGCCGCTGGCTGCAGATCAGCGAACGTCGCACCAAGGATGGCGGCTACGTCTCGGTCGGCACCGACATCACCGCCATCAAGCGTCACGAGGCGCAACTCGTCCAGGGCGAGCGCAGGCTGATGGCGACGATCGCCGACCTGCGCGCCTCGCAGCAGGCCTTGCGGGCGCAGGCGCGCGAGCTTGCCGAGCTCGCGGAAAAATACTCCGCGGAAAAGACCCGGGCCGAGGAAGCTAATCAGGCAAAATCGAAATTCCTCGCCAATATGAGCCACGAGCTGCGCACGCCGCTCAACGCCATCATCGGATTTTCCGAAATCATGGAGGCGCGGCTGTTCGGGCCGCTCGGCGTCGACCGCTACGACGAATATTGCCGCGACATCCGCGAGAGCGGTCAGTACCTCTTGGAAGTGATCAATGACATTCTCGACATGTCGCGCATCGAGGCGGGACGGATGCGGCTCGACCTCGAGGAGGTGGAGGTCGACCGCATTTTGGGCGAGGCAATCCGCGTGGTCGCTAAGCGCGCCCAGGACAAATCGCTCACCGTCACGTCGCGCATCGCGCCCGGCATCGTGGTCGCCGCAGACCGGCGCGCCTTGAAGCAGGTCGTGCTCAATCTGCTGTCGAATGCGGTCAAGTTCACCGGCGAAGGCGGCGAAGTACGGGTGCATGCGCGCAAATCCGGGCGCAGCCTGATCGTCGCCATCGCCGATACAGGGATTGGCATCCCGCGCGAGGCGCTGTCGAAATTGTGCCGGCCGTTCGAGCAGGTCGAGGACCATTTCACCAAGAGCCACCAGGGCTCTGGACTTGGCCTCGCCATATCGAAATCCCTGGTCGAGCTGCATCACGGCACCATGCGCATCCGCTCGACCTCGAATAGGGGAACCATCGTCATGCTGCGTATCCCCAACAGGGAACGTGCGCTTAAGCCGATCGACTACAAAAGGGGCTCGTCGGTGCGCCTTCACACGACGGAGGAGAGCGCCCTACGCCATTGACTTCGGGAAGCCCCCGATCTTCCTGTCGCCGCGCAGGAAGACGGCTTCACGGCGCGGCGCCGAGAATACGGATGAAGCTCTGGCGCACGCGCTCCTGCGTGTCGACGAGATGCGCTTCGAGTGTCGCCATGTCGGGCACGTCGGCGGCGCGGATGAGCAGGCCGAGGAGGCCTTGTCCGGCCGCGTCCGGGTCGAACGGTCCGGTGAGACATAGGCGCAGGATCTGCGTCAGGTCGTGATAGAGCCGCGCCGCAGGGCGCAGCACTTCCGCGTCTTCTGTCTTAAGCACGCCGTGCCGCGCCGCCTTGTCCAGCGCGCGGATCGTCGACGTGTCAAGAATGGCGGGAGTTTCAGAAGCATAGGCAAGCTGCAGGTACTGGGCGATGAATTCGATGTCGATCAAGCCGCCGGCGGCATATTTCAGGTTCCAACGCTCCTGATCGCCCTTTTCGGTCGCGATCGCCGCGCGCATTTCGACCACGTCGCCGGCGATGGCCGCGGCATCGCGCGGTAGGCAGAGTATCTCATGGATTGCCTGCTCCACCTGCGCGGCGAACGCCGGCGATGCAGAGACGACGCGCGCGCGCGTCAGCGCCATATGCTCCCAAGTCCACGCCTCGCTACGCTGATATTCGCGGAACGATGCGAGCGACGTCGCGACGGGTCCGGAGCGGCCGGAGGGTCGCAGCCGCATATCGACGTCATAGAGACGGCCGTAATTGGTCTGGGTGGTGAGGGCGTTGATCAGCCGCTGGGTGAAACGGGCAAAGTATTGGCCGCCGTAGAGCGTGCGGGGGCCGTCGGACTCCGGGTGCGCGGCATCGAAGTCGTAAATGACGATGAGATCGAGATCGGAACTCGCCGTCATCTCCCGCCCGCCGAGCTTGCCCATGGCGATGATCGCGCTCTCGCCGCCGGGGATACGGCCGTAGCTTGCCGTGAAGGTTTTTTCCGTCGTGCGATGCAGCGCGCGAATGACCACGTCGGCAAGGCTTGCAAACGCTTCGCCGGCCTGCTCGGCCGACACCGTGCCGGAGAGGATGCGGGCCCCGATCAGGAACATGTGCTCCTGGCCGAACAGCCGCACGCGGTCGAGGAAGTCCTCGTCGGTGCGCGCTTGTTCGAGCGAACGCGCCAGTTCGTTCTGCAGTACCTCGGCATTGGGCAGGGCGCCGAAAAAGGCGGGCTCGATCAGGGGATCCATGACTTGCGGATGTTGCGCGAGGATGTCGGCCAGCCGCGGCGCGGTGCCGAGCAGATGGGCGACGAGTGCGGCGAGGTCGGGATTCTGATTGAGCAAGGCGAAAAGCGTTGCGCCGCCGTGCAAGCTATTGAGGAAGCGATCGAACGCGACGATCGCGGCGTCCGGATTCTCGACGCGGGCGAGGTGGTCGATCAGCACCGGCATGAGCTGGGCGAAATGACTGCGCGCGAACTGCCCTCTCAGGGAGCGCGGCGCGCCTGCAAGCCAGCGGCGAACCGTGTCGGAAGTCTCGACCGGCTGGCGAAATCCCATTGCGGCAAGCTTATCGAGGGTCTCGCGCTCATTATGATCGGGTGGAAAGACAAGGCCGCGCTGATGCGCTGCTTGCGTCGGAGCGTCCTCGAACAGCCGCGCATAATGGCGTTGTACCGCATAGAGATGCACGAGCAACGCCTCTGCGAAGGCGTCGCGGCCCTCGAAGCCGGCGAAGCGCGCGAAACGGTCGAGGCTCACCCGGTCGGGCGGCAGGGTATGCGTCTGCTCGTCCGCGACCATCTGCAGGCGATGCTCGACTTCGCGCAAAAAAAGATAGGCGGCCGTCAGCTCGGCCTTCGCCTCCATGTCGATCCATTGGCCTTCGGCGAGCCTTGCCAGCGTCGCCAGCGTCTCCTGCCCGCGCAGCAGCGGATTGCGGCCGCCGGCGATGAGCTGTTGCGTTTGCACGAAAAATTCGATCTCGCGGATGCCGCCGCGGCCGAGCTTGATGTTATGACCTTCCACCGCGATGTCGCCGTGCCCTTTGTAGGCGTGGATTTGGCGCTTCATCGCGTGGAGGTCGGCGAGCGTGGCGAAATCGAGGTACTTGCGCCAGATGAAGGGCGCGAGGTCCTTCAGGATGTCGTCGCCAAGCGCAAGATCGCCGGCGCAAGGGCGCGCCTTGATGAAGGCGGCCCGTTCCCAGTTCTGGCCGATGCTGCCGTAATAATCGAGCGCGGCGGGAACCGAGACGGCGACTTGTGTCGAGGCCGGATCGGGGCGCAGCCGCAGGTCGACACGAAAGACATAGCCATCCTCGGTGCGTTCCTGCAGGAGCTTGATGAGGCTGCGGGTCAGACGCACGAAGGTCGGCCCAGGCTCGATCTCCGGGGGGATCGGGGCGGCCGGATCGAAAAAAACGATGAGATCGATGTCGCTCGAATAATTGAGCTCGTGCGCGCCCATCTTGCCCATGGCCAAGACGACGTAACCCGACTGCTCATCAATGGCCTCCGCATCGCGTGGCAGGAACCGACCCTGGCGCGCGGCGGTGCCGAGCAGGTAGCGCACCACCGCTTGCACCGTCGTATCGGCGAGTTCGGTCAGCGCCTGGCTGACCTGCATGATCCCCCACACGCCGGTAAGGTCGGCAAGCGCGATGAGGAGTGCCGCCTCCGCCTTGAGCCGGCGCAGATGTCGCATGACGTCGGCATCGTCTGCGCTGACGCCAACCCTGTGGTCGACCTCGGCGAGACGCATGCGCAAGCGCTCGGCTGGATCGGAGGCAAGCAGAGCGATGAAGCGCGCAGGGTCACGCTGCACCAAGTCCCACAGGAAAGGCGATCCGGCGGCGATCGCCTCGATCAACGGCCCGACCGGCGCGTGATCGGCGATCATCCGCTCGATCGACCGCCCGGCGGCGCCGGCGCTGAGCGATTGCAACCAGTCGCCTACGGCGGCGCGCGCCGCGGCGGAATCGGCGACCAGCGGCACGCGCGCGATCCGCCGCGCCAAGGCTTGCTCGGCGACCCCGAGAAGGTCCGGTTCATCGATCTCCGCCACGTCAGCTCGCTCCGCGCGTCGCGTCCGCCCGCGGCAGGATCAGGAGGGCCTTCAGACCAGGCGCGTTGTCCTCTAACCGCAGTTCTCCTCCATGGAGCCGAGCGACCGCCGATGCAAGGCTCAAACCCAAACCGGAGCCGGGCTCCGTGCGACTCTGCTCCAGCCGCACGAAGCGTTCGACCGCGCGCTGGCGTTCGGCTGCGGGAATGCCGGGGCCGCGATCGCCCACGCTGAGTACGATCTGATTTGGCTGAGCCTGCGCCGTAACGACGATTTCCGGGGCGACGCCGTTCACGCGATCCGCGGCCGCGCCCGTATACTTGATCGCATTGTCCAGTAGATTGGCGAGCGCTTGGCCGATCAGTTCGCGGTTGCCCGTGACCGGAGCGGGGATTGCTGCGTCGACCCGAAGCGTGAGACCTTTCTCGTCGGCGACCGGCTCGTACAGCTCGCCCACGTCGCGCGCGATCTCGGCGGCGTCAAACGGAATCATACCGGCGCGCAGTTCCCCCGATTCGGCGCGCGCGATCATCAAGAGCGCGTCGAAGATGTGGATCAGCCCGTCGGACTCCTCGATCGTCGCCTCGATCGCATCACGATAATCGCGATCGCTTTTGGCGGTGCGCAAGGCTGCCTCGCAGCGGTTGCGCAGCCGCGTCAGCGGCGTTCGGAGATCATGGGCGACATTGTCGGACACCTCCTTGAGACCGCGCATGAGCGACTCGATTCGCCCCAGCATCGCATTGAGATTGGCGGCGAGCCGGTCGAGTTCGTCGCCGGTGCCGGCGATCGGCAGGCGGCCGGAGAGATCTCCCGCCATGATCGTATGCGCCTTGTCGCCCATCGCCTCGATTCGTCGGAGCACGCGGCGGCTTACGAAGAATCCGCCGGTGAGGCCGAGCACGATCACGATCGCCACCGACCAGCGTCCGGCAATGGCGACAATGCGGAAAAGCCGCTCACGCTCGTCCAGGTCGCGTCCGACCAACAGACGAAATCCGCCCGGCATTTGGACCACGTGCACCAGCGCCATATGGTCCACCTGGTCCGTTTGCTCAATTCGGCGGTAGGCCGCCTCGATCCATCCACTCCGGTCGATCACCCCCGGCTCAAGCGAGCCGACATTTCCCGCGAGCCCGTCCCCGTTGGCGGTGGTGACAAGATACAGGCTCGAACCAGGGTTGCCCGCGCGCGTATCGACGGCGATCATGAGCCCGCGCAGGCCGACGCGCTCGAAGATATTGGTCAGGTCGACGATTTCGCTGTCGACGGTCCGCACGATCTGATCGTTGATCATCCGGCGGGTATTGAGCGCGAAATAGCCAAGCAGGAACGCCGCAAACAGCGCGAAGACGAGCAGATAGACAAGGGTGAGGCGAAACGCCGTTGTGCGGAGAAGCTTAGCGAGCGCCGTCACGGATCATGTATCCCGCTCCGCGCACCGTATGCAGGAGGGGGTGCGCAAAGCCCTTGTCGATCTTCGAGCGCAGCCGGGAAATGTGCACATCGATGACGTTGGTCTGCGGATCGAAGTGATAATCCCAGACATTCTCCAATAACATTGTGCGGGTGACGACCTGGCCGGCATGTTTCATCAGATATTCGAGCAGGCGGAACTCGCGCGGTTGGAGCACGATCTCCTCCTCGCCGCGGAGCACGCGGTGCGACAGACGGTCGAGTTCGAGGTCGCCGACCCGGTACACGGTCTCCTCCCGGCCGCCATGGCGGCGCGCCAGCACCTCGACGCGAGCGATCAACTCGGCGAATGAATAGGGTTTGGGCAGGTAATCGTCTCCGCCCGCGCGCAAACCCTTGATGCGATCATCGACCGCGCCGAGCGCCGACAGGATCAGCGCCGGCGTCGACACGCCTTTGGCGCGCAACGCACCGATTACCGAAAGCCCATCGAGCTTTGGCAGCAGCCGGTCTACCACCAGCACGTCATAGCGCTCGTGCGATGCGAGCGCGAGCCCTTCCTCGCCGTCGGCCGCATGGTCGGCGACATGCCCAGCCTCGCGAAAGGCCTTCACCAGGTAGTCGGCGGCGTCGCGGTCGTCCTCGATGATCAAGAGACGCATTGTGCGCGCAACCTTCGCATTGGGTTCGGCGAACACCCTGCCCCTCGCTTTCCATTACCGCAAGTCGCGGTGCTGCGTTGCCTATGCGCGGCGTCGAATATTCGCTTCTCGTAAATGCTCCTGCAATCCGGCGCTGCAAAAAAAGAGGCCGCGGTTAGCCGCCGCCTCTCGTTTCGTTGGTCCAACTGGGGCGATGCGACCCCCCGATTTTCCCGACCCGACTTGCGAGTGAGGGACGGGCGCAAGCGCCCGCCCCTCGCGAAGCTGCCGGGCGGGGGCGACGGTTGCCGACGGCAGCTTCGACTGGATCGGCCAAGCGGAACCGCGCTCGGATTATCCGAGTGGAACCGCGACGAACCGCACACCCTGGCCGGATTTCACCCGCATCAGTACTGTGTGTTTGCCGTCGGCGTGGGCGGTCGATATCGCCTTGCGCACGTCGCCGGGCGAGGAGACGGTGGCGCCGCCGACGTCGAGAATCACGTCCCCGGTCTTGAAGCGGTCGGCCGCCGAGCCGTTCGGGTCGATATCCGTCACGATCACGCCTTCATCACCGCCGCCGGCGACGCTCTTTGCCGGCGCGAGCGTAAGGCCAAGCTTCGGAACATCGGTACCCGAACCGGGGGACCCGCCGCCCGCGCTCGCAAGGCGTTGTTTCGGCAGCTCGCCAAGCGTGAGGGTAACGGTCTCCGGCTTGCCTTTACGGATCAGATCGAGCTTGACCGTGGTTCCGGGCGCCATCCGGCTAACCTGGCGAGCGAGCATGCGCGCGTCCTTGACATGCTCGCCGTTGACGGCGGTGATCACGTCGCCGGATTTGATGCCAGCTTTGTCAGCCGGACTTCCTGACTGCGGCTCGGCGACCAGCGCGCCGTCGTTCGACTTCAATCCGAGGCTGTCGGCGATGTCGGTGTTGATCTGTTGGATCTGAACGCCGATCCATCCGCGGGTCACCACGCCCTTGTCCTTGAGTTGGTCAACGACCGAGCGCACCGTCTCCGCCGGGATGGCGAAGGCAATTCCAACTGAACCGCCGGAAGGCGAAAAGATCGCGGTGTTCACGCCGATGACATTGCCGTCGACGTCGAAGGTCGGGCCGCCGGAATTGCCTTTGTTCACCGGGGCGTCGATCTGAATGAAGTCGTCATAGGGGCCGGCGCCGATGTCGCGCCCGCGCGCCGAAACGATGCCGGCGGTCACCGTGCCGCCGAGCCCGAACGGGTTGCCCACGGCAAGCACCCAGTCGCCAATGCGCGGCGAATGGTCTGCGAGCCGCACGAATGGGAAGTCGCTGCGGCCCTCAACCTTGATCAGGGCGAGGTCGGTGCGCGGATCGGTGCCGATTACCTTCGCCGTATAGGTCTTCCCGTCATCGGCCGTGCACTCCACCTGCTCGGCCTTGTCGACGACATGGTTATTCGTGACGGCGTATCCGTCAGCCGAGATGAAGAATCCCGACCCTTGGCCGGTCATAAAATTGCGGCGATGGCGTCGCGGCAGATTGGGCATCGCGCGGCCTTCGCCCTGGCCAAAGCGACGGAAGAAGAATTCAAAGGGCGAACCCTGCCCGAACGGGTCGGCGTCCGTGTTGAAGGAGGAATTCTGCACACCCCGCTTGATGCGTACGGAGATGACCGCGGGCTTCACCTTCTCGACGACATCGGCAAAGCCGACCGGCCGCTGCACCGATTGGGCATAGGCGGGAGAGGTGATTGCAGGAAGCCTTGCGCCGTCGCCGATCCAAGGTTGGACGAACAAGGCGCCAGCGCCGAGCGCCCCGACGGTAGCGAGAAGAACGAGACGACGCGCCGAAACAGCTGTACGCGCCTTGGGAGCGGACGATTCGCTCTCAGTCATGACAAGCTCCATTCTATTCAAGCTGTGCCGGGCCAGCCCCAGCGCCCGAGCAAAGATGGGGGTCTGCGCCTTACCGCGTTCTGTCGGCGGAATTAAACCTTGGTAA
>CAWIXM010000010.1:0-15313 GCA_963840055.1 uncultured Alphaproteobacteria bacterium
AGGCGATGTCAAAACCGGGGGCTGACCCTGCCTCCGGGATCAGCTTGGGGGATGTCCTGAGACTGCCCAAGCGGCATCCGGCATGTAGGCGGCGCGAAGCTCAATCTGGCTCTTGTACGGAACGTGAGAACCTGGCCGGCGATGCCAAGGGAAAAGGCACAAGCGGCTCCAACCGCGAGGCCGAAAGTACCGATGCGCCGGAGAGGGGCGGACTGCCTCGTAGTAGCGACGAAGCGGGGTAATGCCCGTGGAGCGAAGGGGGCAGGTCATCGCCGTTGAGCTTCGGCCAACTGGGTGATACCGGGAGGAGCCCAAAGGTCAGCGAAGGCGGCAGCCTTCGCGCGGTGACACGAGCCGGATAATCGAGAGGTTCATGTCCGGAATCTGTGAGAGGCTCGGGGTGAAATTCCTCTGGGCTACTCGACATGAGCGCCGTTTTCCCGGCGTTCGCGACAGGTCCGCTTATCCCTTCAAACTCACCGCAGCAGCGGACATGCCGTAGGGCGAATTGCGCCACTGCATATCATCCTCCACCGGACGGACCGGCACGCGCCAAAATGCTGCACGATCCGCAGGGAGATTTGCCGGCGAATTGCGGCAACCGATATGGCGAACGCGATCGTTATCCTGCCGGTTCGTTCTCAAATATAATTGATTCGAGCTGCTATTCGTTCGCAGTGTCTCCGTTGCCGGCGGCATCTTTCAACTCGGCGGCAAGCTTGGCGATGACGGCCGCGACATCAGCCTCGATGTCCGCCGCTGTAGTCTCGATCACGCGATAGCCTCGGTCGGCAAGCCATGCGCGTCGTGCCGCCCGCGCGGCCGCGGTCTCGTCGCTTTCGCCGCTCGGAACGATCTCGATCACGATGCGCAGCGGGAACGACACGAGGTCGGCGATGTGCGGGCCGATCGGGACTTGCCGCTTGAAGCCCTGGCCGGCCAGACGACGATCATTCACCAGCGCGTCCCATAAAAGCCGCTCGGCGTCGGTCGGGTTGCGGCGCAGAAGCCGCGACAGCCCGCGCACCGGCCCACGCTCGGAGGGAACGCGACCCGCCGCATGTTCGGCGAGAAGCTCGCGGAGCCGCAGCGCTTCCTCGCCGTCGAGCACGCCGCCGCGCGCCGGACCCTTGCGGCCCTCCGCGATCGCCATGATCACGCCATGCAGGGTCTGGATGTCCTGCTGGGTCGGCTGCATGCGCGCGAAAATATTGTGCAGATTGATCAGCATGGTCTCGCGTTTCTCCGCCGGGCGGAAGAATTCGACGCGCTCGAGCTCGCGTTCCAAGGTCGCAAAAAAGGCGAGGAGCTGCTCCTTCGGGGCGGTGCGCGATTTTTCCGGCATGGCGAACGGCAGGGCGCCGCCCGCGCCGAGCTTGAACCATTCATAGGCGACGAGCGCGACCGCCTGCGCCAGATTGAGGGACGCGAAAGCGGGATTCACCGGGAACGTGATGATGCAGTCGGCGAGCCCGACCTCGTCGTTCTCGAGGCCGTTGCGCTCACGCCCGAATACGATCGCGACGGTCTCGCCGGCGGTGACGCGCGGAGCGATGCGGCGGACGCACTCCTCCGGCGCGAGAACGGGCTTGGCCTGATCATGGGCGCGTGCGGTGGTCGCGGCGACGAACGTGCAGTCGGCGATGGCGGCGGGGAAGGTGTCGCAGATTTCCGCCGCATCAAGGATACGGTCGGCGCCGGCCGCCATGATGTGTGCCTTGGGATTGGGCCAGGCTTGTTTCGGCTTGACGAGGCGCAGCCGCGACAGGCCGAAATTCGCCATCACGCGGGCCGCTGCGCCGATGTTCTCGCCGAGTTGCGGCTCGACCAGGATTACGACCGGCGCTGGAGCGGCGATCCAGGTCTTGGTCTTGTCAGTTCCAGCGCCAGGCATTGTCGGCGGCAGGTTGACAGGTTTTTCGGCTTACGGTTGTCTGCGGCAGCGTTGCCTTTCGGAGATCGGAGCGCCAGTGGCAGATCAACTCAAACAATTCCGGCGCCGCCATATTTATCCTCTCTTCCGGCCGTTCTTCCCTTATCGAAAAAACCGCTTCGTCGCGATCACCGTCTACTACAAGAAGCATCTGGACGGCGGCGGACGCGGGATCGGACAAGGCTTCATCCCATTCCTGCAAAGTCGCGGCATGCCGAAGCAGCGCCGCGTTTTCGAGTGGTGCGCCGGCCCGGGTTTCATCGGCTTTTCCCTGCTTGCGCACGAATTGTGCGAGACGCTTTGCCTCGCCGACATCAATCCTGACTCCGTCGCGGCCTGCCGCCGAACCGTCGAGGCCAATCAGCTTGGCGATCGCGTTTCGGTCTATCATTCCGATAATCTCAAGAGCATCCCGTCGAGCGAGCGCTGGGACCTCGTAGTCTCCAATCCGCCGCACTTTGCCGAGGCGTATATCGATGGCTGCCGCACCGATGAATATTCCGGCGACCTGCGCGCATACGATCCGGAGTGGAGCGTTCATCGGGAGTTCTTTGCCACCGTCAAAACATTCCTCGCCCCCGGCGGGGTGATCATTCTACAGGAAAACGGGGCTGGCTCCACGGTGGATACATTCAGGGGAATGATCGAACAGGCGGGGCTCGAGATCATCTTCGTCCAGGGCGGCGCCCCGCAACGCATGCCGATCGGCCGGATTTATTATATCGGAATCAAGCGGGCGGGCGACGTCACGCCGACTTGGGCAAGGCCCCTCTGACAGCCGGCGGAACGCAGCGGTATCGATCGGCCGCGAGGCCTCTACCGAACTTAACGCTTGATCACCGCCGTGGAACGCGCGCCCCGCGAGTTCTCGTTCGAAGGTCTTGCTTCCATCGGCTTTGCCATGACCGGAGGCGATGTTATATGAGCCGGCCCGGCCGCCGGACCTCCCAGACATCGGTTTTGTCCACCCAGACGTAAGCGGAGCTTTCATCTCATGGCGAAGATCAAGGTCAAAAATCCGGTCGTCGAGCTCGACGGCGACGAGATGACCCGCATCATCTGGAGACTGATCAAGGACAAGCTGATCTACCCTTATCTCGATATCGAGCTGCTCTACTACGATCTCAGCATCGAGCACCGCGACGCGACCAACGATCAGGTGACCATCGACGCCGCCGAGATGATCAAGAGAATTGGCGTTGGGGTCAAATGCGCGACCATCACGCCGGACGAAGCCCGCGTGAAGGAATTCAAGCTCAAGGCGATGTACCCCTCGCCCAACGGCACCATCCGCAACATCTTGGGCGGCGTGATCTTCCGCGAGCCGATCATCTGTAAAAATGTGCCGCGGCTGGTGCCGAGCTGGACGCAGCCGATCATCATCGGCCGCCACGCCTTCGGCGACCAGTATCGCGCGACCGACATCAAGGTGCCGGCGGGCGCCAAGCTCAAGCTGTGCTACGTGGTGAACGGCAAGGAGACGGAATACGAGGTGTTCGAGTTCCCGGATTCTGGCGTCGCCATGGCGATGTACAACCTCGACAACTCGATCCGTGACTTCGCCCGTGCCACGTTCAATTACGGGCTTTCGCGCAACTATCCCGTCTATCTCTCGACCAAGAACACGATCCTCAAGGTCTATGACGGCCGCTTCAAGGATATTTTCCAGGAGGTGTTCGACCAGGAGTTCAAGGCGGCGTTCGACAAGCAGAAGCTCACCTACGAACATCGGCTGATCGACGACATGGTCGCGAGCGCGCTGAAATGGTCCGGCGGCTATGTGTGGGCGTGCAAGAACTACGACGGCGACGTTCAGTCCGACACGGTGGCGCAGGGTTTTGGCTCGCTCGGCCTGATGACTTCGGTGCTGATGACGCCGGACGGCAAGATCGTCGAGGCGGAGGCTGCGCACGGCACGGTGACGCGCCACTATCGCCAGCACCAGAAAGGGCAGGAGACCTCCACCAATTCGATCGCTTCGATTTTCGCCTGGACGCGCGGGCTCGCCCATCGCGCCAAGCTCGACGACAACGCCGAGCTTGCGCGCTTTGCCGCGACGCTGGAGAAGGTCTGCGTCGACACGGTCGAGGCGGGCGACATGACCAAGGACCTCGCCTTGCTGATCGGGCCCGAGCAGAAATGGCTTTCGACCACGCGCTTTCTCGATAAGATCGACGAGAATCTGAAAACGGCGATGGCGGGCTGATCGTCTTCGATCGTTGAAGAGCGGGCGACTGTCAGTCAAGAACATGCGCGGCGCGCGGTTCCGCGCACCGTTATCCTTGCCTCACCGATGCGCGACATGCCTACTTGGAATCCACCTCGATAATCGCAAGAATTGCGCGAGCTGCACCCGGGTTCAGCTTTGGCCGTTATCGTGATTTTTTGTGCCAACGCGCGGGGAATGCCGCGCCTCCGCAATCCGTCTTTCGCCTCTGCTCAAGGGGAATGGGATGATTGATCAATCCAAGCTCGAACCGATCCCGCAGCCGCCGGGCCATCCGATCATCGGCAATCTGCTCGATCTCCGCGGTGAGGTTCCTATCCTCAACATGATGAATCTTGCGGAAATCTATGGTCCGATCTATCGCCTCCGGCTCGGCCCTCGCTCGCTCTTGATCCTGTCCAGCTTCGAATTGGTCGACGAAGTCTGCGACAACACGCGGTTCGATAAATTTCTCGGTCCGGGGCTGGCGCAAGCGCGCATGATCGCCGGGGACGGCTTGTTCACGGCATGGACGCAAGAGCCGAACTGGAAAAAGGCTCACAATATCCTGACCCCGTCATTCGGATCGATGGCGGTGCGCAGCTATTTGCCGGAGATGGTGGATATCGCGACGCAGCTTGTCGAGAAGTGGTCCCGCCTCAATCCCAACGATGACATCGACGTTCCCGGGGACATGACGCGGCTCACGCTCGACACCATTGGGCTCTGTGCGTTCAGCTACCGCTTCAACTCCTTCTACAGCGAACAGCCGCAGCCATTCATTGCAGCGATGCAGGACGCGCTGAGCAGTGCGACGAGCAATCTGAGCAAATTGCCGATCCAGCGCCGATTGATGTTCCGTCAAACGCGGCGGGTCCGAGAGGATGTATCGACGATGAACGGCCTGGTCGATCGGCTGATCGCCGAGCGACAGGTCGATCCCAATCAAGGCCAATACACCGACCTGTTGCAGGCGATGCTGACCGGCGTCGATCGCGAGACGGGCAAGTCGCTCGATATGGTCAATATCCGCTACCAGATCCTCACGTTCCTGATTGCCGGCCATGAGACCACGAGCGGCCTGCTCTCGTTTGCACTCTACTTTCTGCTCAACAATCCGGACGTGCTGGCGAAGGCCTACGCCGAAGTGGATTCGGTGCTCGGCGGCGATTTGTCGACGCCGCCGGATGAAGATCAGGTCCGGGCGCTGCGATATATCGCTCAAATCCTCAATGAGTCGCTGCGCCTTTGGCCAACGGCGCCCGCTTTCAACCGGCATGCCTTCGAAAATACCGTTCTCGCGGGCAAGTACGCGGTGGCGCCGGACAATTCTCTCTTGGTCCTGACGCCGATGCTCCACCGCGACAAAGCGATCTGGGGTCCCGATCCGGAGAAATTCGATCCGTCGCACTTCGAGCCGGAAGCGGTCAAGAACCGGCCGGCCAATGCCTACAAGCCTTTCGGCACCGGCTTTCGCTCCTGCATCGGACGCTATTTCGCGCTCCAAGAGGCGGCCGTCGCTTTGGCGATGATCCTTCAGCGGTTCGAGCTGGCGGACCCTGCCGGCTATGAATTGAAGGTGAAACAGACGCTGACCATCAAGCCCGAAGGCTTCCAGATCAAAGTGCGACCGCGCCGCGACCGGCCCACGACCGCCGCCCGGCCGGCCGCGCGGAAAGGGGACCAAGCGGCGCCCGAACCCGAGGCAGCCGCCGCCCCGGTGGTGCGGGCGCGGATGCCGCTCCTGGTGCTTTACGGGTCAAATACCGGTACTTGCGACACGATCGCGCATCGCATCGGAGAAGACGCGACGGTCCGCGGCTTCTCGGCGACGGTGGCCGAATTGGATGCATACGTGGGCAAGCTGCCGACCGAAGGCGCGGTCGTCATCGTTACGGCTTCATACAACGGCACGCCGCCCGACAACGCCGCCAAGTTTGTCGAATGGCTAAGCGGCGCGTCTCTCGCATCCAAGGCGCTTACGGGCGTCCGCTACACCGTCTTCGGTGTCGGCGATCACGACTGGGCCGACACCTTCCAGCGCATCCCGCGGCTGATCGATGCGAAACTGGAAGAGCATGGCGCCGAGCGCATCTACCCGCGCGGCGAGGGCGATCAGAGCGAGGACATCGATAGCCAGTTCCGCAATTGGTATGGCGATCTATTCGGGTCGCTCGCGAAAACGCTCAATGTCGCCGCGGTCGATCTTGACGAGGCGGCGAGAGGACCCCGCTACGAGGTCGAGATTCTCGAAGGCGCGGAGGCGGTGCGCACGCTCGTGGCGGAGTTCGGCGCCCAGCCGTTGTCCGTTGCGCAAAACCGCGAATTGCAGAGAAAAGACGGACCCAAGCCGTCGGAACGATCCACCCGTCATGTCGAGTTTCGCGTGCCCGCGGGGATGTCGTACCGCGAAGGCGACCACCTGGGTGTTCTGCCGCGCAATTCCGACTCGCAAGTGCACCGGGTGCTGGCCTATTTCGGGCTGCCTGAAGACGCGCAGATGCGTATCCGCTTCAACGGGGTCGGCAAATCTTTTCTGCCCGTCGACCGGCCTATCCCGGTGTTGCTGCTGCTGTCCGGCTATCTCGCGCTTCAGGACGTGGCGACGCGGTCCGATGTCGAAGTCCTCGCCGAATATGCCGAGACGCCAGCTGACAAGGCGGCGTTGGCGGCGCTTTGCGGCGAGGACGCGGACAGCATTGCTCGCTATCGCGATCAGGTATTCTCGCAGAACCGCTCGCTGATCGACCTGCTCGAAGACTTTCTCTCCTGCAAGCTTCCGTTCAATATCTTTGTCGAACTCGTCCCTATTCTGAAGCCGCGCTACTACTCGATTTCATCATCGCCGCTCATCTCGCCATCGCAATTGAGCATTACTGTCGCCGTGGTCGAGGGCCCGGCGCGCTCGGGGCATGGCGACTATCGGGGGGTCGCTTCGGGCTACCTAGCCGGCCTTGCCGAGGGCGGCGAGGCGGAGTGTTTTGTTCGACCGCCGAGCATTCCGTTCTTCCCACCGGCCGACCCGGCGACGCCGATGATCATGGTCGGCGCAGGCACGGGCGTCGCGCCCTATCGTGGTTTTCTGCAGGCGCGCGCCGCGATGAAAGCGCGCGGGGACCGCGTTGGTCCGGCGCTCCTGTTCCAAGGTTGCCGCAACGCGGCGCAGGACCAGATCTACGCCGATGAATTCGCCGCCATGGAGCGGGACGGCGTCGTCGCGCTGGAAATGGCCTATTCGCGGCCCGATACGGGAGAGAAGTGCTACGTGCAGCACCGCCTCGCGGCCGATCGCGACCGCGTATGGGAGCTGATCGAGCAGGGGGGCGTCGTCTATGTCTGCGGCGACGCCGCGACGATGGCGCCGGCCGTCGAGCAGGCTATCCTAGCGATCTGCCGCGACAAGCGCGGCATAGGCGATGAAGAGGCCAAGGCCTGGCTCGCCTCGATGAAAGCGGACAAGCGATATCTCGTCGATATCTGGCCGAAAGGCTGAAGGTCTTGCGGCGCGGCGGTGGAACGCGCGTGAGCGCCGCGCTCGAACGAATGCAGCATCGCATGAAGCGGATCATTCTCGCGAGTGCGATCAGCGGTCTGCTGCTGGTCGCGTTCGCCATCTACAATAATGCTTCACTTACGACCGCGCCGCGCAGCGTCCGTCCGATGTTGCTCGCCCATCGTGGCCTGGCGCAGACTTTCGATCTCACCGGCGTGACCGGCGAGACCTGCACCGCCAGCCGCATTCATCTCCCTGAGCATCCGTATCTGTAGAATACCCTCGCCTCGATGGAGGCGGCTTTTCGCCTCGGCGCCGATATCGTCGAATTCGATATTCATCCGACGACCGATGGGCATTTCGCGGTCTTTCATGACTGGTCGGTCGAGTGCCGCACCGACGGCGAGGGGGTTACGCGCGAAAAGAGTCTGGCGGAGTTGAAAGCGCTCGACGTCGGCCATGGCTATACTGCCGATGGTGGCCAGACCTTTCCCTTTCGCGGCGTCGGCGTCGGTCTCATCCCGTCGCTTGACGAGGTGCTTGCCGCATTTCCCGACAAGCGGTTCCTTATTAACGTCAAGAGCAACGATCGGAATGAGGGCGGAATGCTTGCGGCGCGCCTCGCCGAGTTGTCGCCGGAACAGCGTAGCCGGCTGATGGTGTATGGCGGCACGGCCCCGGTGGAGGTCGTGCGTGAGCGTTTGCCGGAAGTTCGCACGATGTCGGTGGCGTGGGAAAAGCAATGCTTGTTGCGCTACCTCCTGGTGGGATGGACAGGATATGTGCCGAGGGTTTGCTACCGTGGTCTGCTGCTTATTCCGTCGAACTATGCGGGCTGGCTATGGGGATGGCCCGAGCTCCTGATTCGACGCATGCACGCTGTCTCGACCGAAGTCGTCGTAGTCGGACCGCGCCAGGACAACGACTTTTCCACCGGAATCGACACTGAGGAGGACTTCCGACGACTTCCACCGGGCTATACCGGTGGCGTCTGGACTAATCGCATCGACCGCATCGCTCCGCTGGTCGCAGCCGGTGCGCGTTAGACGAGGCCGGCGGGGGGCCATGCACTTCGACCGAGATGTTTCGGGCGATCGTCAAAAAGGGCTGCAAAGCTACGAAAGGCCCAGGCGGTACGACTTGCCGCCGTCAAGCGAACATGGTTCGTTTCCCCAGCAATCCAGGGAGGGCACCATGCAAACTTCAATTCGGCGGGCCTTTGTGCTCCCTGCGCTAGCATCCGCATTGCTCGCCACTTCGGCCTTGGCCCAGCTTCCGGCCAAGGTCGGTGCGCTGGAACAGGCGCCCGTACTGAAATTGCATGGTGTGGGCGCGCAGCTCTACGAATGCAAAGCCGGCCCCGACGGCAAGCTCGTCTGGACGTTTCGGGAGCCGGTCGCGATCCTGATGCTCGAAGGACATACGATTGGTCAGCACTATCGCGGTCCGACTTTCGAGCACATTGACGGCAGCGCCATCGTGATCAAGCCGATCGCGAGCGCGCCGTCGCCGGACGGCAAGAGCATCTCGTGGCTGAATGCTGACGTGGTCGACAGGCGCGGCACGGGGGCGCTTTCCGCCGCGACGAGGGTCCAGCGCATCAATACGCAGGGGGGCGTCATGGAGGGGCCTTGCGACGAAGCGGGCGTGGTGCAGGGGGCGCCTTACACGGCCGATTATGTTTTTCTGCGCAAAGGGTCGTGACGCACACGAACAATCCAGCTTCGTCCCGATGGTTACGGCCAGCTTTGCTCTCTCGCCTGTTCGATCTCTTCCGTAACGATGTCGCCCTTGCGTGAAACGATGTCGGCGCCGATGCGCTCGCGCACGACGGCATGAATGCGCTCGGCCACCAGCGGCTCCTGCTCCATCAAACGATGCAGGTCGGCGCCGTCGAGCACGAGCAGATCGGCGCGCGTCAGCGCGGTCGCCGTGGCGGAGCGGCGCGAGCGGCGCAGGACCGCGATCTCGCCGAAAAAATGCCCGACCCCGAGCTTGATGTGGCGGCCCTTCAAGGCGATGTCGATCTCACCGCGCGCGATGAAGTACATCGAATGGGCGGGTTCGCCGACCCGGACGATCACCTCTCCCGCATCGACCGTCTGTGAGCGCAGCAGGCGCATGATGTCGGCGATATGCGAAGCAGCCAGCTCCGCAAAGAGCGGGACGCGCGCGACCATACCGAAGGTTACGATGAAGGCGCGGCGGTGCACCTGCTCGGAAAAAGCGGTGGCCACAATGCCGATCGGCAGCGCGATCATGACGAGCCCGACGAAAATCGTCATGACGCCGATCAGCCTGCCCCAAGTTGTGATGGGGACGGCATCGCCGTAGCCGATCTGGCCGAGCGTTACGATCGCCCACCACATGGAATTGGGGATCGTTCCGAACTGCTCCGGCTGCACGGAGCGCTCGGCGACGTGGATGAGCGCGGCGGCGACGAACGCCATGCCGACCATGATCACGAGACAGCCGAACAGCGCGCGCCGTTCGGCCGCGAGCGCATCGAGCAGGGAGCGCAGCGCGGGGGAATAGCGCGCGAGCTTGAGAAAGCGCACGATGCGGAAAACGAGGATCACGCGGAATTCGGTAGGCGTGAAAAAGGCGAGCCAGAAGGGCAGGACCGAAATCAGATCGATCAGCCCGGCCGGGCTCTTGATGTACTCCCAACGGGCGCGTTTCGCCGACAGATGACGCCGTGGGGCATGCTCGACCGCGACCCAGATGCGCAGCAGATATTCGACGGTGAACACGACCAAGGAAAAAATCTCGATCGCAATGAACACGCTGCGATAAGCAGATTCAATCCTGGGTACCGTCTCCAGCGCGACCGCCACCAGATTCACGACGATAAGCAGGATCAGCAGCCAGTTTGTCAAACGGACGCGGAATTCGCCGAGCGGCCCGTGTTCGAGGAGCTCGTAAACGCGCCGCCGCAACTCAAGAGCGCGCTTGGCGTGCGCTCGCATGTCTTCGGTACCTCCGTCCCGCCCCCGAACCTCGCGCGGCATCCGCAAGCCGCCCTAGAGCATTTTCCGGCGAAGTGGGAACCGGTTCGCCGCAGAAAATGCGACTACTCAAGAACAACCAGAGCGAATTCCGATTCCATTGGAACGGCATTCGCTCTAGCGTGCGCGGTTTTGCCAGCCAACATCAAATTCGTCGAGAACGCCCCGACCATCAAGATCAAATAAAGATGGAGCAGGGCGCCGCCAGGTTGTGCCCGCGGGAGCGTTGGGCGCCCGCAAACTCATCCGCCGCCGATTGCGCTCGCCACGGCCTCGAGGGCTGCGTCCGCGTTGGTTCCGTCGGGACCGCCCGCCTGGGCCAAGTCCGGTCGTCCGCCGCCGCCCTTGCCGCCGAGCAGCGGTGCGGCCTTGCGCACCAGGTCGACGGCGTTGAACCGCCCAGTGAGATCGTTGGTGACCCCGACGACAATGCCGGCCTTGCCTTCGCCGGTGACGCCGACGATGGCGACCACGCCGGAGCCGACCTGCTTCTTGCCTTCGTCGACGAGGCTCTTCGAATCCTTGATATCGATGCCCGACACCGCGCGGGCGAACAGCTTGACGTCGCCGACCGTACGCACCCCGTCGGCCGCGCCGGCGCTCGCCCCGCCGCCCATGGCGAGCCGGCGCTTGGCGTCCGACAGCTCCCGCTCGAGCCGCTTGCGGTCCTCGATGAGGGCGCCGACCCGCTCCGGCGCCTCCTCGATCGGCGCCCGAAGCTCGGCGGATACGGCCTTGGCGAGTTGGGCGACGGCGTTCGCGTGCTTGCGCGCGCCGTGCCCGGTCAGCGCCTCGATCCGGCGCACGCCGGCCGCGACCGCGCTCTCGGCCACGACGGAAATGATCCCGATATCGCCGGTGCGCCGCACATGGGTGCCGCCGCACAATTCGACCGACCAGCCCATGGCGTTGCCGCCGGTCTCGCCCATGGCGACCACCCGCACCTCGTCGCCGTATTTTTCGCCGAACAGCGCGCGCGCGCCGGACGCGATCGCGTCGTCGACGGTCATCAGATGGGTGACGACCTTGGAGTTCTGCAGCACCATGTCGTTGGCGATGTCTTCGATGTGCTCAAGCTCGGCGCCGGAGATCGGCTTGGGGTGGGAGAAGTCGAAACGCAGCCGGTCGGGCGCGACCAGCGAGCCCTTCTGCGCCACGTGATCGCCGAGCACTTGGCGCAGCGCCTCGTGGAGGAGGTGGGTCGCCGAATGGTTGCGGCGGATATCCGAGCGGCGGGCGTGGTCGACGTCGAGCGTGAGCGCGAGGTCGTGCTTCAGCGCGCCCTCTTCGACCACGCCGGTATGCACGAGGACGTCGCCGGCCTTCTTCTGGGTATCGGTGACGCGGAAGCGCACGCCGTCGACGCTCATGATCCCGGTGTCGCCGACCTGACCACCCGACTCGCCGTAGAACGGAGTCTGGTTGAGGACGACCGCGCCGGTTTCGCCTTCTTTCAGGGTCTTGACCTCGTGACCGTCGCGGACGAGGGCGAGCACGACCCCCTCCGCGCTTTCGGTGTCGTAGCCGAGGAACTCGGTGGGCCCGATCCTTTCGCGCAGACTGAACCACAGCGCTTCGGTCGCCGCCTCGCCCGACCCCGACCACGAGGCGCGCGCCTTCTCGCGTTGGCGCTCCATCGCTGCATTGAAGCCTTGGACATCGACCTCGATGCCGCGCGCGCGCAGCGCGTCCTGGGTGAGATCGAGCGGGAAGCCGTAGGTGTCGTACAGCGTAAAAGCGACCTCGCCTTCGAGCTTATCGCCGTGCGAAGCTCGCGGCTCTCTTCTTCGAGGATCGCGAGGCCGCGCTCCAGCGTCTTGCGGAAGCGCGTCTCTTCCAGCTTCAGCGTTTCGGTGATCAGCGCCTCGGCGCGGAGGAGCTCGGGATAGGCTTGGCCCATCTCGCGGGTCAGCGTCGGCACGAGCTTCCACATCAGCGGCTCGCGCGCCCCGAGCAGTTCGGCATGGCGCATCGCCCGCCGCATGATCCGCCGCAACACATAGCCGCGGCCCTCGTTGGAGGGGAGCACGCCGTCGGCGATGAGGAAGGAACTCGCGCGCAGATGGTCGGCGATGACGCGGTGCGAGCCTTTGAGCGGGCCGTCGGCGTCGACGCCGGTCTTGTCGACCACCGCCTGGATCAGCGCGCCGAACAGGTCGATCGCGTAATTGTCATGGGTGCCCTGGAGCACCGCGGCCATGCGCTCGAGGCCCATGCCGGTGTCGATCGAGGGTCTTGGCAGTTCGAGCCTGTGCCCGTCGGCAAGCTGCTCGTACTGCATGAACACCAGGTTCCAGATCTCGATGAAGCGGTCGCCCTCGGCGTCCGGCGAGCCGGGCGGGCCGCCGGGGATGTGCTCCCCGTGGTCGTAGAAGACTTCCGAACACGGGCCGCACGGGCCGGTCTCGCCCATCGCCCAGAAATTATCGGAGGAGGCGATGCGGATGATGCGCTGGTCGGGCAGGCCGGGCGATCTTTTTCCACAGGTCGAAGGCCTGGTCGTCCTCGGCGTACACGGTGATGATCAGCCGTTCCTCCGGCAGGCCGAACTCCTTGGTGAGCAGGTTCCAGGCAAGCTCGATCGCGCGCTCCTTGAAATAGTCGCCGAAGGAGAAGTTCCCGAGCATTTCGAAGAAGGTGTGGTGGCGCGCGGTGTAGCCGACATTGTCGAGATCGTTGTGCTTGCCGCCGGCGCGCACGCATTTCTGCGCGGTCACGGCGCGCGCATAGGGGCGCTTCTCGATGCCGGTGAAGACGTTCTTGAACTGCACCATGCCGGCATTGGTGAACATCAGCGTCGGGTCGTTGCGCGGCACGAGCGGGGAGGAGGGCACGAGCTCGTGCCCGTTCCTGTGGAAGTAGTTGAGAAATGCCGACCTGATGTCGTTGACGCCGCTCATCGCCTCTCGCTTGGCCGTAACGCCCGACGCGCGCGGACAAGGCCCGCACGGCCTGCAGATTAACTCTCTCGGCCTATGTAGCGATGGGCCTTGATGCTGTCCAGGAACGCGGGCGAACTGCACCGCCGGAGCGGCGCGCCGCTACGGCACGCGCGGGCCGCACCTGCGCCTGCCCGGGCGGGAACTAAGCGAGCGCTTCTTACTCCGCGGCGTCGTCCTTGTCCTCGTTCTCGGCGGCGATAATCTGCTCGGCGATCAGCCCTGCATTCTGGCGCACGGCCGCCTCGATCTTGGCGGCGATCTCGGGATTGGCGCGCAGGAACGCCTTGGCGTTTTCGCGGCCCTGACCGATGCGCTGGCTGTCATAGGAGAACCAGGCGCCGGATTTCTCGACAATGCCCGCCTTCACCCCGAGGTCGATCATCTCGCCAGTCTTGGAGACGCCCTCGCCATACATGATGTCGAACTCGACCTGCTTGAACGGCGGGGCGAGCTTGTTCTTGACCACCTTGACGCGGGTCTGGTTGCCGATCACCTCGTCGCGCTCCTTGATCGCGCCGATGCGGCGGATGTCGAGGCGCACGGAGGCGTAGAATTTCAGGGCATTGCCGCCGCTCGTGGTCTCCGGGGAGCCGTACATCACCCCGATCTTCATGCGGATCTGGTTGATGAAGATCACCATGGTGTTGGAGCGGCTGATCGAAGCGGTGAGCTTGCGCAGCGCCTGGCTCATCAGCCGCGCCTGCATGCCGGGCTGCGAATCGCCCATCTCGCCTTCGAGCTCGGCGCGCGGCACCAGCGCCGCAACCGAATCGACCACCAGCACGTCGATGGCGCCCGAGCGCACCAGCGTGTCGGCGATTTCCAGCGCCTGCTCGCCGGTGTCGGGCTGCGAGATCAGCAGGTCCTCGAGATTGACCCCGAGCTTCTTGGCATAGATCGAGTCGAGCGCGTGCTCGGCGTCGATGAAGGCGCAGACGCCGCCCTTTTTCTGCGCCTCGGCGACGCAGTGCAGCGCGAGCGTGGTCTTGCCGGAGGAATTCGGGCCCGAAAATCTCGACCACGCGCCCGCGCGGCAGGCCGCCGATGCCGAGCGCGATGTCGAGCCCGAGCGAGCCGGTGGAAATGGTCTCCACCTCGATCGGCTTCGACGATTTGCCCAGCCGCATGATCGAGCCCTTGCCGAACGCCCGCTCGATCTGGGACAGGGCGGCGTCGAGCGCTTTCGACTTGTCCATGGAGGAACCTTCAACGACTCGGAGCGCGGGCTGGACCATTGGTTCCTCCTTATAGCATCGGGGCCGCTGGCGGCGAGCATTGCAGCGGGGTTTTTCCGAACGACAACGGGCGCAACGCCAACAACGGCGCGGACAAGACGCGGATAACGACGCGGCACACGGACAACGCAACGGCACGCGGACGCGGCACGCGGGCAACGGCGCACCGGCAGCGCAACGACACACGGACGCGACACGCGGGCAAGGCAACGACACACGGACGCGAACACGCGGACAACGCGCCGCGGCAGCGCAACGACATGCGGACGAGACACGCAGACAAAGGCGCAGGCACGCGACGACGCAAAAGCAGCACGCGGGCGACGCGGCGGCGCACGCACTCGCCAGCCGGCGCGACGCAGACAAACGCACGATACGCAACGACGCGGGCGGAGCGGGCGGGCGTACGTGCGGCTGCCTGTGAACGCCGCGGGGCCGCCCTCTCACCCGAGCAGCAATGTACACCCTTTGTTCACTGTTCGCAATATGTTCTTTT
>CAWIXM010000011.1:0-36886 GCA_963840055.1 uncultured Alphaproteobacteria bacterium
TACGCGAAAGCTACAGGCTCGCCCAAAGCAAGCGACGCGCGAAACGCTCCAGACCCAATTCATCATCCGATGGGCCGCCGGATAACTGACCCGCCATCACCAGACATCATGCGTTCGCGACCATAAACAAGCGCGCATCGCGGCTCCCGGATGATCGCTCGGTGCGCGCTCTCGCCGTCAAGCCCCGCGCCAGAAGCGCGCCGCTACGCGGTTGCAGGGCTTGACCGCTCGCGCGACCGAGCACACCCGCCTTCCGTGCCGCATAGCCCAATCAACGAAGCGCCAATCCCGTCGTGATGCAATTTTGCTCCGGCCCGCCGATGCAATTTCTCTCCGGCGTTGACAGCGGACGGTGTTCGTGGCCGATCCGGGGATTCTCCGAAATCCGCTTCACAGATTTTGCATATTTCCACATTTCAAGATCGAATTGCATACCGTCGTCTTCAACGAACCGCACATAGAGTTCCACCCCGCCGACAATGAGAGCCAATGTCAGCCCGAGCATCAGGGCGTTGAGGAAGTATCCTCGGCGTCCCGCTGGGGTGTCTGCGGTCACAGCTTGTGCGGTTGTAGCTGGGAGACAATAGGCAGTAACGATCGCGCCGCTAGCTTCGCGTAAAGCTCAGTGCCGGCAACCCGCAGAGTCCAGTCGTTTGGAGGATTAACAACGATCTTGTTTGCTTCGCCGCCAATGTCGTGCTCTAGAACATCAAACATGCGAAGCAGAGGATGACCGGTCAGTGGCGGGATCGATTGCATCAGGGTGTCGAGATATTCTTGCGACGTGCCTGAATAATTAAGCAGCCGACGATCGCGCAGCTCTGGGAACAGGGGCGATAGCAGCACCTGAACGGGAATTCTGGCCCGACGCAAGACATCGATGGCACCCGTGGCGCGGGGATCCTGACCAAGATCGGGATTAGCGAGAGTGCTCGGCGTCACACGCTGAACTTCGCGCACGGCCGTGAACAACGGCGGGCGCCCCTCAGCGAGATTGAACAATGCGGGCGTCGTCGACCCCCAGTCCGGGACTAGCGACTTCGTCGCCAACAGCTTAGCGACATTGGCGTGAGCAGACAGTGCTTTGACAACACCGTCCAGTCGCAACAAGCCTGTCACCCCCAAGCGAGTGGCCTCTTCGACTCGTTTGCACCATTCTTCAGTCACGCGAGGCTCTACAATCGGGCCAATCTGCGTACCCAGTTCCGGTTCTTCGGCGAGCCGCGCAGAACTGCTGACGACCGGGATCGACGCACCGCCAATCTGCTCCATCGCGCGGTAGACGAAATCAAGGGCCAGGGTAGCGGTCGTCGGAGTAAGGACCACTAATTGCATGTGCTGGGAAGGAGCGACATCAGCAGCCAACACGAGCGACTGCACCAGTCCGACCCCGGGACGGCTGTAATTAGCTACCGCGACCCGCCGACCCGATAGCCGGGACAGTTCATGGGCCAGCAATGCCGGCCAGGGGTCGCTGTTCCGATCAGGCCGGTAAGTCGCGTCGTAGGCGCCAAATAGACCGATCCGAATCTCCGCTTTTTCCCAATCCGGCCCGAGGTTCTTCTCAGGCCACAACGAATCCACCTCCGCGCAGCCACCCCTGAGGTCGGTAAGCGTTCCAACCAAATAGCTGATGCCCGGGCGCCCGACGAAGCCATGCCGCGGATCAAATTGCCATGGATTTTGAGACGCAAAGCCGAAGCTAGACACCTCTCGCGCCTGACTGGCGAGCACTGCGACCGGTCCACCGATCGCGTAAGTCCAGGCGCGAACGGCAAGCTCTGCCACCAACGCAATCGATAGGAGACCGACGAGTACGCCGACGACCCTGCCGATAACGCGCAAGATTTTTTTGCCCCTCTTATAATTCGCGGTCATGCGACCAACCGGCGACACTCAATCTATTCCCCCTTGAGCAAGCCGGCGGTTTTGGGATTCTCAAGCAACATGCGCTCCAAAGCCTCTGCCATCGCCGCCACGCCAAGCTTGCTCGGATGCGAGTTATTTTCGCTGAAGACCAGCTTGAGCGGGTCTTTCTTAAGCTCACTTGGGTAATATTGGTATAGATGCACAAACGATTCCCCCAGCGCCGCCTCAAGGTCAGCGACGAGACTCGCGCATTGTCGGGGTGGCACGCCGTTCGCAGCGAATTCCCACCCTTGGGATTGGCGGGCCATATCTGGTAACTGTGGGATGTGAACCAGAATGATTGGCACCCCCAATTCCTTGAGGCGTTTGACTGCCGCATTAAAATTAGGATCGTCGGTGTAGCGGTCGAGTTTCAACGCATTATAGATAGGCTCGGCGAACATAACCATACCGTTGAACGGATCGCCTGTAGCCAACTGGTTCCAGGCAAACGATACGTCAGGGCGCCAGAAATTAATGGCCACTTTCGGCTGAAGCGCTTCCCGTTGAAGCTTATTGTGGCGCGCGATTAGAGACTTGACTACGGGGTCTTCGCGCAGCGCGTTCATGTCGCCGCGGGCGCGCATCTGCGTCATTTTCCTACACCATTCCGCCGTGACGGCGTCACTGATTACGAATGGCTGTGACACCGCCCGCTTAGGGTCAGTCGGCGGAGCCCCAGGATCTAGTAAAAAATACAATCTTCGGAATCCGTCACCGTCGGGAAGCACGACCCGCCAATGGGGACTGCCTATTAGGGATATCGTATTAATTAAAGCAATAACAATATGCGGTTTCAATTCTTCGAATTTGAATCGAGCCATGTTGAAATACGCAAGCACGCCCGTGGCGTCGCGCGAATAGTTCAACACAGCGACACGACGGTTGAGCCGCTTACTCAACCGTTCCATCAAGACCTGGTCGACAAGGTGACCGTTTTCATCTTTGACCATCGAAAAGGAGCTGCCGACGATCATCAACCGCAAGTCGGCAGTGGCGTAGTCCTCCGGCATCCACCCGACATTGCCTAGTTTGTTGCCTTCCCCGGTGGACTCGCACCTTTCGAAGATACCATCTCTGATAACGGCGGTGCGCCAGGGCCCCTGCTGGAATGAGTGCCCCACCTCCCTATCGAAAACCCACGGCGCCACGCCATAGGCTAAAATCGTAGGCCGCTCGGTTCGCTTGAACTTTTTGCCCCAATCGACGAGTTCTGCCGTAACCCTGGTGCTGAGATAGTAACGATAGGCGCATTCGACCAGCAAAGCCGTCACGACAACGATAAACACCGTCGTGCCTAGCGCGCGAAAAAACTTACGCATGGCGAATGTCTGACGTGGCTTCGACGACGACAATTCGGGAATCATGTCGAGTTGATGCGACTAAAGAAATCACATCGAGTTGATGCAATTAAAGCCTCTTCGTGAAGTCGTGTGGGTGAGTTTGGCCCAATTTTAAATCGCTGTCTTCTACTGCTGTTGCGGCTGTGGGCATGTGGGCAACGCACTTGCGTTTGTCCACATGTCCACAGCGATGTCGGTCAGGTTGCGTTCTGGTTCAGTGGAATGGCGACGGGCGCTTCTGCGCAGCAGGACGCTCGCAATGACTGGTAGGTGGTCGCCGATGCTACAGTTCCGGCAACATGCAGGTGAGAACCTTGAGCCGGAAGTATTCTTCGTTGCGCAGACCGTAGGCGCGCCGCTGGATCACGCGGATCTTGTTGTTGAGCCCCTCGACGAAGCCAAGCGAGACCTTGTTCTCGGGCCGGCAGTAGGCGGCAATCCCATCCCAATGCCGGTCGATCATCGCGGCAAACATCTCATAGGGCTTGAGACGCTGCCACTTCAGGCTTGCACGCCAATTCTCGAAGAAGCGCCGCGCCCAGCCCTCGCGCTCATAGCTCCAAAGCTGGCCAAAGCTCTCCTTGAGCATATAGGCTGTGTTGAGCCGCTTGTTGGCCGCCAGTAAGGTCTTCAATGCTTTCTTGCCATCGAGCGTGAGGTTCTCTCGGCGCGACAGCAGGGTGTATTTCTGGCCCTTGATGTAGCGCCGGTCGCGGCCGGCGAGCCGCGCGTACTCGCTCTTGCGGACCGTATCGAGCGCCTCGCCGAGATGGCGCATGATGTGGAACTTGTCGAATAAAATCGCGGATTTTGGCGCATGCGCCCGTGTCGCCAGCCGAAATGGCTTCCACATGTCCATGACGGCAAGGCGGACGCGCGCGCTCTTCTTGGCGCCAAGCCAGGCGTAGAACTGCGCCAGGCTCGCTTCCGAGCGATCCTTGCCGCCAAACCAGATCGGACGCCCACGCAAGAGGTCGCTGACGACGATCCGGTAGCTGTGGCCCTTGCGGATCGCGATCTCGTCGATCCCGATCACCCGTGGGCCCGGAGTGCCCGCATGTGCGAGCTGCGCCGCCATGTATTGCATCTCCAGCGCCTTGACCGTGTGCCAGTCGAGCGCCAACTCCTTCGCCACGTCCGCGATCGATGCTTGCCGACAGCGCCGCCCGACAAAATACGCAAAGCGCTTGGTGTAGAACGGATTGTCCGCCAGAAACTCCAGCCGCTCACGTTTCACCTTGCCGCAGTTGCGGCAGTCAACACGCCGCACCTCCAATTCCAGAAATATCCGCGTGTCCCCGCATGATAGATCGCGCACCCGACGGACCTTGCGGTCGTACCAGCCCATCTGGACCCGACCGCAACAGCCGCACGTCGTTTTTTTGAGCGCCGCTTGAGGAAGATCACCCGCGCCTTCGGATCACCGAAAATGCCGCGCACCGTTGGTTCTGGCCAAAACCCCGGGAAGCAATATGCATCCCACAGTCGCCGACGTCGCTTCGCCGTTCTTGCCATCCATCCGGCATGCCAAATCAGCACCGCCTTGTAAGGCAAAAACCCTAGCCAATGCACAGGTTTTTCGCGCTTCCACCGCCGAAATTTACCCACTCAATTCCACGAAGACCCATTATTGATTAGATTGGGCGCTGCCCAATTCCGAGGCGTTCAAATGATCCGGCTGAAGCAAAGGCATGCAGGGCGACGCCCGCTCAGCATCCGAACACCTCGCCGCCGCCCCAGCGCCCGGGGAGCGGCAAAGCCGTTCGGTCGGCGTCAGACGGCGCATGGCCTGCTTTTGCTCTGCCTCCGCAGCTTGGCGCCTAAAGCGGGCATTGCGGTGGTCGCAGCGCCGCTTGCGCTGGTATCGCATAACTCCTTGGCGGACGAAGGCGGGTCCAGTTTTTGGAACCCCGGTTCCTTCGCGAGCCTCGCGGCAACGCCTCTGCAGCCGGGCCTCTCGCTGACGTCGATTTACTATCACCCCTCGGTGTCATCAGGCAAAGACGTTGCCCGCGCGCAGAGACTCAGAACCGGACGGTACCCCGCGCTGCTTTTGTCGGCAGTCGACGAGAATACTGACACGACCAAAAATCAAGGGATGGTCACGCCCACGTACACATTCGCGACACCCATTCTTGGCGGGCAGGCGAATGTCAGTATGACCGCTGTTTATTCCAACAACACGACAACCTTGTATGAGCTTTTCGGCAACGTGGTGCGGGGTGGACCGGTCGCGTTCTTCAGTGCTCTGAACGAAACGACCAGCGACACGGTGACCGCTTTCGGCGACTTGTCTCCGCAGGTCTCCCTACGATGGAACGCCGGCGTCCATAACATCATGACTTACGCGACGGGCAACATTCCGGTCGGCCAGTACAACCCGTCCAACTTGGCGAATATCGGCATCGGACACGGCGCGTTGGACGGCGGGGCCGGCTACACTTATTTCGACAAAGCGGGGCGCGAGTTCTCGGCGGTCGCCGGGCTGACCTACAACTTCATCGATCCCTACACGCAATATCAGAACGGCATCGACTTCCATCTCGATTGGGCGGCGTCGCAGTTTTTGTCCAAGCAGCTGCAGATCGGCGTCGTTGGGTATACCTATAATCAAGTCACCTGCGACAGCGGATCGGGAAACAAGGTCGGTTGTTTCGAGTCCCGCGTGGCGAGCGTCGGCGCGCAACTCGGCTACACCATTCCCATGGGCGATATCGAAACGAACGTGAATGTCCGAGGCTACCAGGAGTTTGCTGCGGCGAACCGGCCGGAGGGGTGGAACGTGTGGCTGACGCTCACAATATCGCCCGCTGATACGACATCGACCGCACCATTAACAAGACGCGGGCGCCCGATTAGTCAATAGGCGCAGATCACCCACGGCTGTAAATGAACTCCGCGCGTAACGCGGACCTGCCCGGGGCCCGGCGGCGCGCTTCTCAGAGCGACTTCCGTTCCGGTCGAATCGGAATTCGCTCTGGTTTTCCTTGGGCAGTCGCATTTTCTGCGGCGAACCGGTTCCCACTTCGCCGGAAAATGCTCTAGCGGCACAGCCGCTATGCACCCCGCAAATCAGCCTTCGGTATCCTCGAAGTCTTTGCTGAGTTCCCATTTCAATCTCGCGAGCAGGTCCCTGATCTTGTCCAGCGCAACCTCTCGCTCATAGGCGCCATCGGGCGCCTGGAGATCGTTGATGACGGCAGAGTTATTCTGCAGAAATTCCTCGAGCATCGCTCCGGCAGTGGCGCGCCGCTCTTCGTTGGGCCACGTTGTCGGAAAAGGTTCGATTTCCGGCAACAATTCTTGTTTTTCCGCAGCCCGTTTTTCGTTTTCTTTCCTGCGCTTCTTAACTTCGGTCATGTCGAGCCGCACGACGTCTCGAGCGAACTTTCTGAGACCCTTTACTTTCTTCCTGAACCGGCAGTGATACTCGAGCCAATGCTCCGTATCCGAGATCGTTTTCGCTCTCAGAAACGTACCGCCAGCTTTCTCGACGACCTTCTTCAAATCGGGCAAATAGGCTTCATCGAATTCACCTATTCGACAGAGAACTTTAATTTTAGCCATGCTAACCTCGTCAATCCAAGCGATATGACTTATAAGCGCCCCGAGGGCCGCTCTGCGCACGTGAGAATCAGAAAGTGAAGCAATCGCCGGCTCAACGCAGCTCGTAGACAAGCTCTGAGCATCGCGCATCACCGAGGCGTCCGCTTCCCCCATGTTCGCCGTATGGTCACATTAAGCCGCCTTTCCAACTGGGCGTTCGCCGCCGTGCTATCGGCTGCGTCCCCTGCGGCGGCTGACCGCAAGAACCCCACGAACAATAAGACAAGCCGAGATAGAATACGATGCTACATCGGTCAATCTCAGTCTTTGTGACAGGACGACCTGCGGCGGCTTGGCGCCGTCTCAGCGCGTACCGCTTTACCTGTCGCTCCCCGCAGCTCCATCACAGGCCGATACGATCGGCGATGCAGCGCAGCGCTCGTCAGCGGCGGATCGAACCGGAAGGCGGCGAAGGGATTATGGCCGATGAAACGCGTTGATTCTGCATCGGTTGCCGCAGTGCCCGGCTAGTCAGGCCGCTGCCCGCGGATCGCGAGGAAGCATAGAAGTGCGACCACCGCACACAGGGCGGTGAGCGTGAGAGCGATCGCGTCGGAGAACTGTTCGGCGACGATTGCGAGCACTAGCGGGGCGGCCGCCTGCATCACTAGCCACGGCGCGGCGAGCCGCCCGACCACGACCCCGAAACCCGCCGCGCCGAACAGAGCGAGGGGGACCGTGCCGCGAGCGATGGTGATCAAGCCGTTACTCGCGCCGAACAGTATGTAGAACAGAGCGGCCGAGGGCGCAAAAATCCCGACGATCGCCAGCATAACGAAATCGCTCGCCATCAGGCCGAGCGCAAAGCGCGCGAGATAGAGCGGGTGGGCCCTGGCGCCGAATGCGAACTCGGCAAGCCGCGCCAACACCTGGCAGGGTCCGAACAGCATGCCGATGATCACCGCCGTGTCCGGACTTATCCCGGCGCGCTGGAAGAACGCGATAAGATGCGCGGCAAGGCCGGACGGAATGAAGGCATAGGCGGCAAAGCCGGCCATCACCAGATAAAACGGTTTCCCGCTCGGCGGCAGCGTGCGCTGCGGCCTTGGCGAAACACCGGTTCCGCCCACTGGCGTGCGGGAGTCGGCGCGCTTGCGCGGCAGCGCGAAGGCGTGCAAAGGCGCAGCCACGCCAACCAGCAGCGCGGCATAGATGAGATAGCAGCTGCGCCATCCGTAAGCCTGCAACAGCAGCTGGGTGACGGGCCAGCTCACCGTCGAGGACAGGCCGCCGACGAACGTCAAAAGCGTGATCGGCCGCCGCGCCGCCGCGCCGAATATTCGGCCGAGCGTCGCGAAGGCCGGCTCGTATAGCGTGGCCGCCATCGCGACGCCGACCAGCATCCAGGCCGCGATGTAGGCTACGGGATGCGTCGCGAGCGTGAGCGCAACGAGCCCCGCCGCTCCGGCGAGCGAACCCATCGTCATCACCACATGCCCGCCGCGGCGGTCGATCAGGCGACCGACCGTCGGCGCCACCAAACTTCCGGCGAGCAGCGCGGCGGAAAACCCGCTCATCGCAAACGAGCCGGACCAGCCGCGTTCGGCGGCGATCCGCGGCACGGTCAGCACCGGCGGATAATAGAGCGCGCCCCAGGCGAGCACCTCCGTCACGCCGAGCACGGGCAGCGCCCGCCAGGGGCCGTGAAGGACGTCGCGCGCAAAGGCCATCAGCGGAAACAATCGATTGAGAGGTCGCGGATCACAGCCCGAGGTCGCGCTGCATCAAGACCGAATCGATCCACCGGCCGAATTTGAAGCCGACGTTGCGCAGCGCTCCCGCGTGGCGGAAGCCGAGCGACGCGTGCAAAGCAATTGAAGCGACATTACCGCTGTCGCCGATCACCGCAATCATTTGCCGCCACTGGCCGGCCGCGCATCGATCGACCAGGGACGACAGCAAGGCGCGACCAATCCCTGCGCGCATGAACCTGTGATCGATGTAGATGGAATCCTCGATGGTGAATCGATAGGCCGAGCGATCGTGATAGGGCATTGCATAGCTATAGCCGACTACCGCGCCGTCCCGCTCGGCCACCAGATAAGGCAACCCACGCTCGATCACGACGCCGCGGCGACGTGTCATTTCAGCGAGAGATGGTGGTTCCTCCTCGAACGAGGCGGCGCCGCGCAGGACGTGATGAGCATAGATCGCTTGCACGGCGGCCATGTCTTCTTCTCGCGCCTCGCGAACCGCGCATGCCAGGCGGGCGTGCTTCCGATCGCAAGCCTCCTGCATATTTCTTGGCCCTCCGGTCCCGCCGCGTCGTCACATTGCCGCGTGCGCCAGCATAAATGAATATCGGAGACATTATGGTGTGACCGCCGCTGTCGACGCAGGCTATCCCAGCGTGGCTCCTGAGCAGAAAGCCGACGCCGTGCAAAGATGACGAGCGAATCCGAACGGCGCGTCGTCCTAACGAAAGGCGAAAGCAATTTCAGCCGCGCGTAGCAGGAGTTGCGGTCATTTCGCCGCGCGCTTGGATTTTGACGTTCCTTCCGCTCCGCAACGGACGAGCACCATGGTGCCGTAACGGCCCGCCACCTCCGGGTCGACCCATTTGAGGACGAGGACGCGTCCGTCGAACGACTCGACCTCGCGATCGCTCTGCCCGTGCGGCTCGGGACCAGGACCGATATAGGTCTTGCCCTCGTAGCTGCCCTTGATCTGCATGTCCTGAACCTGCGGGTTGTCGTAGCCGAGCATCGCCACGCCGATCGAACTGCGGTTAATGACATAAGGCTGCTTGCACTGGCCGCGGGCGGCGGTGATGGTCCGGGCGCGGTCTTGCGGACGATGATAGGCGCCAAGCCCCCAGCGTCCGACGATGTCCTCGGGCGAGATGCTGGGCGGCGGCAGCGGCCCGGTCGGCGCGGGACTGCCACCGCCGGATAACGAGTGCATGGAGCCGGCGCAGCCGCCGAGCAGGAGCGCCAACGCAAGCGCCGGCGCCGCTGAGACAACCGCCAGCGGAATTCCCCTAAACGAACCAGTCATGACATCTCCGACATGCGAATCGCAATGTGACGCCCTCGCCGATATAGCGCAAGCAGGGTCTTCCGCCGCTCGCTAATCCCCGTTTTCCCGATCACCACTCGCCTGCCGCGACCCCGCCAGACTTTCTTCCGCTCTCCCAGATTGGCAATTCGATGACGCCGCGCGCCGCATCGCGCACATCGTCCGCATTTTCCGCAGACCGATCGTATCGTCCTGGCCTTGCGTCCCTGACGCGTCTGACGTTTCGAAGCCTTAATACAAGGCGCCCGCCAGAACTTCTTGACACCCCATCGGCCACTGCCTATGTCCCGCAGCGATTGGCACTCCCAACCCACGAGTGCTAAGCACCCCAACCGGACGCCGAGGCCAGCGTTCGATCCACCAATACAGGGCCGCCCCGCGGCGGCGACGAGGACAACATGGCGAAAACCAAGTTCCGCCCCTTGCACGATCGCGTGGTCGTGCGCCGCATCGAAGCCGAGGAGAAGACCGCCGGCGGCATCATTATTCCCGACACCGTCAAGGAAAAGCCGCAGCAGGGCGAGGTCATCGCCGTCGGGCCGGGCGGCCGGGACGAGACCGGCAAGCTCATTCCAATCGATCTGAAGGTCGGCGATCGCGTGCTGTTCGGCAAATGGTCGGGCACCGAGGTCAAGCTCGATGGCGACGAGCTTCTGATCATGAAGGAGTCCGACATCATGGGCGTGATCGGATGACGAACAACTCCTCGTTCTGAGACGCCTCTCCCGCAAGCCAAAGACCCGGAATGACCTGCCCCGGTTCGGTCGCTGTCGCCAGCCGGCTCACGAGACGACCTAGTTCCGCCAGGCCGTGGCCCGCGCCCCTCAGACGAGATCGAGATTCCCCCATCAACCGGAGTAATTCGAAATGGCTGCCAAGGACGTACGCTTTTCCAACGATGCACGCGACAGGATGCTGCGCGGCGTCGATATTCTCGCCAACGCGGTGAAGGTCACGCTCGGTCCCAAGGGCCGCAATGTCGTGCTCGACAAGAGCTTCGGCGCGCCCCGCATCACCAAGGACGGCGTCACCGTCGCCAAGGAGATCGAGCTCGAGGACAAGTTCGAGAACATGGGCGCGCAGATGGTGCGCGAGGTTGCCCAGAAGACCAACGACATCGCCGGCGACGGCACCACCACCGCGACCGTGCTCGCCCAGGCAATTGTGAAAGAGGGCGCCAAGGCGGTCGCCGCGGGGATGAATCCCATGGACCTCAAGCGCGGCATCGACATCGCGGTGGCCGCGGTTGTCAAGGACATCGAGAAGCGAGCGAAAAAGGTCGGCTCCTCCTCCGAAGTGGCGCAGGTGGGCACCATCTCGTCCAATGGCGATCAGACCATCGGATCGATGATCGCCAATGCGATGCAGAAGGTCGGCAACGAGGGCGTGATCACGGTCGAGGAGGCCAAGGCGCTCGAGACCGACGTCGAGATCGTCGAGGGCATGCAGTTCGACCGCGGCTATCTCTCCCCCTACTTCATTACCAACGCCGAAAAGATGGTCGCCGAGCTCGAGGACGTCTACGTGCTCCTGCACGAGAAGAAGCTCTCCGGCCTGCAGGCGATGCTGCCGGTGCTCGAAGCGGTGGTGCAGTCGGGCAAGCCGCTGCTGATCATCGCCGAAGACGTGGAGGGCGAGGCGCTCGCGACCCTCGTGGTCAACAAGCTGCGCGGCGGCCTCAAGGTCGCGGCGGTGAAGGCGCCGGGCTTCGGCGATCGCCGCAAGGCCATGCTCGAAGACATCGCCATCCTGACCGGCGGTCAGCTTATTTCCGAGGACCTCGGCATCAAGCTGGAGAACGTAACCATCAACATGCTGGGCCGCGCCAAGAAGGCGATCCTTGAGAAGGAGAAGACGACCATCGTGGACGGCGCCGGCAAGAAGAAGGACATCGAAGCCCGCGTCAACCAGATCAAGGCGCAGATCGAGGAGACCACCTCGGACTACGACAAGGAGAAGCTGCAGGAACGGCTCGCCAAGCTGGCGGGCGGCGTTGCGGTGATCCGCGTCGGCGGCGCGACCGAGGTCGAGGTCAAGGAGAAGAAGGACCGGGTCGAGGACGCGCTGAATGCGACCCGCGCCGCGGTCGAGGAAGGCATCGTCGCCGGCGGCGGGGTTGCACTCTTGCGCGCCAAGAAGGCGGTCGGCAAGCTCGCCAACGACAATCCCGACGTGCAGGCCGGCATCAATATTGTGCTGCGGGCGCTTGAATCGCCGCTGCGCCAAATCGTCGAGAACTCCGGCTTCGAAGGCTCGGTGGTCGCCGGCAAGATCCTCGAGAACAAGTCGGAGACCTTCGGCTTCGACGCCCAGCGGGAAGAATATGTCGACATGGTCGACGCCGGCATCATCGACCCCGCCAAGGTCGTGCGCGCGGCGCTGCAGGACGCGGCCTCCGTCGCCGGCCTCCTGGTCACCACCGAGGTGATGGTCGCCGAAGTGCCGAAAGAAAAAGGGCCGCCGGCAATGCCGGGCGGCGGCATGGGCGGCATGGATTTCTGATCCGGCATTCGCTCGGAGCAACCGCAAACGAAAGGGCCGCCCACGGGCGGCCTTTTATGTACGCTACTCAATTCTTCCGCCTCAGCTCTATCCCGACCCCCTTGTTGACGAACTGCAGCGTATAGGCGCGGCGAAAATCGAGCGTCGGCTTGACCACCCCGGCGCGCGCCATCTTGTCGAAGAAACTCGCCATATGCGCATCCGTCATCGCGCCGATGCCGAGTTTGTCGGCGTCGGCCGAATCGACGATGCCGTACTCCTTCATTTTGGCGACCGAATAGGCGATCAGCCCGTCGGCCATCTCCGGATTAGCTTGCTTGATGAGGGCGTTGGCAGCGGCATTGTCGCCGTAGAGATAGTTGTACCAGCCGATGATCGAGGCATCGACGAAGCGCTGGACTAAGGCCGGGTTCTTCTCCACGAGGTCGCGCCGCGTCTCGATCAAGGTCGAATAGCTATTGAAGCCGTAGTCGGCGAGCAAAAAAATCACCGGTTTGAAGCCCGCCCGTTGCTCGATCGAATACGGCTCGGAGGTGACGTAGCCCTGCATCGCGCTGCGCTTGTCCACGATGAAGGGCTGCGGGTTGAAGGTGTAGGGTTTTACCTTCGCCTCGCTGAACCCGTACTCGGTCTTGAGCCACTGGAAATAGGTCAGTATGCCCTCTTTGGACACGAACAATGTGAGGGCCTTGAGGTCCTCGAAGCGGGTCACGCCCGCATCGGGATGCGCCATCAAGACCTGCGGGTCCTTCTGAAACATGGCGGCGACGATGACGGTCGGCAGGTCCTGCGCCACCGCGTCGAACCCCTGCACCGTGCTTGCGCTCATGACGAAGTCGAGTTTGCCCACGAGCAGGAGAAGCCGATTGTTCACATTGGGCCCCCCCGGCACGATCGTGACGTCAAGGCCGTATTTCCGGTAAGTGCCGTCGGCGAGCGCCTGGTAGAACCCGCCGTGCTCGGGTTGAGGCACCCAGTTGGTGCCGAACCTGACCTTGTCGAGCGCCGCCGCCGGGAACAGGCCAGCGGCAAGCCAGAGGGCGGCCATAAAAAACGCCGCCCGAACGACGCGTGTGAGCGACATGCAGTCCCCCTGCGGACAGATCGCTGCGACAGGCTGACGGACGCGGGGCGTGTCAGTGCGACATCAGGATCGGCACGGTCATGGAATTGAGGATGTCCTTGGTCGCGCCCCCGAGCACGAATTCGCGCAACCGCGAGTGGCCGTAGCCTCCCATGACGATCAATTCGGCCGAGACGTCGGCGGCATACGAGAGGATCGTGTTGGTGACGTCGACATCTTCGGCGACGATGCGCTTGACGTCGACATTGACGCCGTGGCGGGCGAGGTGATGGCCGATATCCGCGCCGGGGATTTCATCGCTCTTGGCGCGGCCAGTCGCGACCATGACGATGTCGACCGCCTTGGCGCGGGTCAGGAAGGGCATGGCGTCGCCCATCGCGCGGGCCGCCGTGCGGCTGCCGTCCCAGCCCACGATAACGCGGTCGAGCTTCAGGCCCTCCTTCTGGATGTAGGGCACGATGATCACCGGGCGCCCCGACTCGAACAACGCGGCCTCGACGAACATGTCGGCCGGCGACAAATGGTCCGGCTCGCGCTGGCCGACCACTACCAGATCGAAGCGCCGTCCGATGCGGCCGAATAGGTCGGTCGCGCCGCCCAGCGTCGCTTCCACCAACCGATGCCTGAAGGACAGGTTTTTCAGCGTCGCCGCCTGCTCGAACCGGTCGATTACGGCCTTCGCCATGGCCTGGCTCTCGCTGCGCTGGGCGTCGATCCACTCCGCCGAGACGCCGTCGAGGATGGTCGGCGAGATCACCGGATCGTAGACGAAGACGACCCCCGTAATATGGGCCGCAAAGGTCTGCGCGACGGAAATTGCGTAATCGACGGCCGGATCCTGCGCGCGGGCGAGCGCGAGATTCACGACAATGTCCTTGATCATTGGATCGAACTCCGCAAGGCGGCGGGGCTGGTCCCCGCCCGGGTCTGATCGGCCCGAAGGGCCGCGTGTGGACGGGCGGCAAAGCCTACGGCGGTGCGCGGGTCATCACAAGCGCCCTGTGCGCGCGATCGTAGCGGCTTGCGCCGCAGACCGTATGACCGCATCCATGCTTGCGGCGAAGCGACGCTTATCGCGCCGCCCATCCTGCGCTAGAACAGCTCAAATTTAGATCAAAGAGGGATGGGCGATGAGCGTATCGATGCCGGCGCCAGACGGCGCGGTGCTTGCGCGCCGCGAGGAGATCGTGCGGGCGCTCCGCCGCATCGTGCCGGGCGAAGGCGTGATCGCCCATGAACGCGAGATGCGGCCTTACGAATCGGACGGGCTCACGGCCTATCGCCAGCTGCCGCTGGTGGTCGTGCTCCCCGATACGACCGAACAGGTGGCCGAGGTTCTGCGCTATTGCCGGGACCAGGGCATCAAGGTGGTGCCGCGCGGCGCGGGCACCTCGCTTTCGGGCGGCGCGCTTCCGGTCGGCGACGGCGTGCTCCTGGGCATGGCGAAATTCAACCGCATCCGTTCCATCGATTTCGCAAACCGCGTCGCAGTGGTCGAGCCCGGCGTCACCAATCTCGCGGTGACGCGCGCGGTCGAGCATGCCGGCTTCTATTACGCGCCCGACCCCTCCTCGCAGATCGCCTGCACCATCGGCGGCAATGTCGCGGAGAACGCCGGCGGCGTGCACTGCCTCAAATACGGTCTCACCACCAACAATGTGCTCGGCTGCGAAATGGTGCTGATGTCCGGCGAGGTGATCCGCCTCGGCGGGGCGCATCTCGATTCCGGCGGCTACGACCTGCTCGGGGTGATGACCGGTTCGGAAGGTCTGCTGGGGGTCATCACCGAAGTGACGGTGCGGCTTCTGCAGAAGCCGGAAACCGCGCGCGCGATGCTGATCGGCTTTTCCTGCGCGGAGGATGCGGGCGAATGTGTCGCCCGGATCATCGGGGCGGGCATCATTCCCGGCGGCATGGAAATGATGGACAAGCCGGCGATCCACGCGGTCGAGGAGTTCGTCCGCGCCGGCTATCCGCTCGACGTCGAGGCCATCCTGATCGTCGAACTGGATGGCCCGCAGGCCGAGTGCGACCATCTGGTCGAGCGGGTGTCCGAGATCGCCGCCACGTGCCGCTCCAGTACCTTGCGGGTGTCACGGTCGGAGGACGAGCGCCTTCTGTTCTGGGCCGGGCGCAAGGCGGCGTTTCCGGCGATGGGCCGCATTTCGCCCGACTATTACTGCATGGACGGCACCATCCCGCGCGCCAAAGCTGCCGCTGGTGCTGCACCGCACGCGCGCGCTGTCGGAGAAATACGGGCTGCGCTGCGCCAATGTCTTCCATGCCGGCGACGGCAATCTGCATCCGTTGATCCTTTATGATGCCAACAAGCCGGGCGAACTCGAGCGCGCCGAAGAATTCGGGGCCGACATACTGCGGCTGTGCGTCGAGGTCGGCGGCGTGTTGACCGGCGAACACGGTGTGGGCGTCGAAAAGCGCGACCTGATGCCGAGCCATGTTCTCCGAAATTGATCTCGAACAGCAGCAACGTCTGAAATGTGCGTTCGACGACAAAGGCCTGCTCAATCCGGGAAAAATGTTTCCGACGCTGCAACGCTGCGCCGAATTGGGCCGCATGCATGTCAGCGGCGGCAAGCTGCCGTTCCCGGATATTCCACGGTTCTAAGTTGAATGCATATTGTCTATTGGGCGCATAGCTATCGCGATGAGGATGCTGCGATTAATCGGCATTTCGGGGTTTTGATAGAAGAAGCCGAGCGTATGATCGTCAATTTCGATCCGCCTTCAAAAAGCGTAAATGAATCGAAGCTCGATCCGAATCTTCGAAGCTGCGATGGAATGGTGGCGGTGCTGACATGGCGAGCGAACGGCCCTTCTCAATACATCCTACATGAAGCCGGACTATGCTTAAGGGCTCGAAAGCCACTTTTAGTTTTCGTCGATGATCGTTTGCCGAGCGATTTATTGCCTGCTAGAATTTTGCAGAGGCGCTTCTCCAGTCGGACTTATTTCGGCAGGTTCGTGAGCATGTCGACGCGCTCCGTATCCTCAAGACCTCTATGGGAGACCCGCCGCCCTCGCGTTACCAACCGAACGCGAGCCAACGAACCTGCGGAACTCGTTGGGGTCGGCGCTTTCGATCGGGCAAGTCGCTACGGTTGTGATACCCCGGGTCCCATGCGTAGGTCATCGCCGGTGCGCCGCATCCCCTTCCTCCCTCTCCCCGCTTGCGGGGAGAGGGAGGGGGTGAAGGAGGCGTTCCAAGCGCTTCCCGCTTTCGGAATGCCCCTCACCCGGATCGCTTTGCGATCCGGCCTCTCCCCGCAGGCGGGGAGAGGCAAACGAGAAAAAGCCTCGCGATGACCGACACCATCAAGCCGCGCGACGCCAAGGAGGTCGAGGCCGCGATTGCCTGGGCGGTCGGCGATGGCAAATCGCTGGAGATCGTCGGGCACGGATCCAAGCGTGCACTTGGCCGCCCGTCGCAGACGGACGCTACCCTCGACCTGTCAGCGCTGGCCGGCGTGACGCTTTACGAGCCGGAGGAGCTGGTGTTGTCGGCGAAGGCTGGCACGCCGATCGCCGAAATCGAGGCGCTGCTCGCGTCGCGCGGGCAGGCGCTCGCCTTCGAGCCGATGGACTTAAGCCCGCTCCTCGGCGGGGCGCCGGGCGCCGGCACCATCGGCGGCGTGCTGGCGGCTAATCTATCCGGCCCACGGCGGCTCAAGGCGGGCGCCGCACGCGATCACATCCTCGGCTTTGCCGGCGTCTCCGGCCGGGGCGAGACGTTCAAATCGGGCGGGCGCGTCGTCAAGAACGTGACCGGCTACGACCTGTCCAAGCTGATGGCGGGTTCGTTCGGCACGCTTGCGGCGATGACCGACGTCACGGTCAAAACGTTGCCGCGGGCGGAAACCGAGGCGACCGTGCTCGTGCTCGGGCTCGACGAAGCACGGGCGGTCGCCGCGATGGCAGCGGCGATGGGCTCATCTTGTGATGTGTCCGGGGCGGCCCACCTGCCGGAGAAGATTGTGCTGCGCGCCTCCGACGACGTGCCAGTCGGCCATGCGGTGACGGCGCTGCGGCTCGAAGGCGTCGCCCCCTCGGTGGAGCACCGGCAAAACGCGCTTGCCGAGCTGATGAAACCATTCGGGCCGCTCTCCGGCCTTAACGAGGCGCAGTCGCGGGTCCTCTGGCGCGCGATCCGTGACGTCATCCCCTTTGCGGCGTCCGCTGCGGCCGGCGCGGGCGACGTCGGTGCGACCGAGCGGCCGGTGTGGCGGTTGTCGACTGCGCCCTCCAAGGGTGCGGAGCTGACCCGACTCATCGCCGCACGCGCCGATGCGGAGTTCCTCTACGACTGGGCCGGCGGGCTGGTGTGGGCGGCGCTCGCGCCGTCCGACGATGCGGGGGCGGCGATCGTGCGGTCGGCGATTGCGCAATGCGGCGGCCATGCCACGCTGATCCGGGCGCCGGCGGCCGTGCGCGCCGCGGTCGCGGTGTTCGAGCCGCAGCCCGGCCCGCTCGCCGCGCTCACTAAGCGCGTGAAGGAGAGCTTCGACCCCAACGGCGTGCTCAATCCCGGGCGCATGTGGGCAGGGGTTTAAGATTTGTGCAGGTTGAAACTCCTCCTCTCCGCAAGGGAGAGACGTGCCGCATCCGGAAAGCGGGATTGACAATGCAAACTAGCTTCACCCTCGCCCAGCTCGCTGACCCGGACATCTCGGAAGCCGACAAGATTCTCCGCACCTGCGTGCATTGCGGGTTCTGCACGGCGACCTGCCCGACCTATCTGCTGCTCGGCAACGAGCTCGATTCCCCGCGCGGGCGCATCTACCTGATCAAGGACATGCTGGAGCATGACCGCCCCGCCGCGGCGGAAGAGGTCAAGCATATCGACCGCTGCCTCTCTTGCCTGTCCTGCATGACGACCTGCCCCTCGGGCGTGAATTACATGCACCTCGTCGACCACGCCCGGGTGTATGTCGAGGAGACCTATCGCCGGCCTTGGCTCGACCGCCTGCTGCGCGCGACGCTCGCCCGCGTCATCCCCGATCCGCGGCTGTTTTATTTGGCGATCACCGCCGGCTGGTTCGGCAAGCCTATCGCGCCGCTGTTGGAGCGTCTCGGCCTCGCCCAACTTGCAGCTATGGCGCGGCTTGCGCCGGCAAAGCTGGTCCCCCCACCGCGCCGTTCCGGCGGCGTATTCCGCGCCAAAGGCCCGCAGCGGGGCCGCGTCGCCGTGCTCGCCGGCTGCGTCCAGCGCGTGCTCGCCCCGCGGATCAACGATGCTGCGATCCGCTTGCTCACGCGGCACGGCTACGAGGTCGTGCTCGCCGAAGGCGAAGGGTGCTGCAGTTCCGCGCCGCATCACATGGGCCACGAGAAAGAAGCACTTGCCTGCGCGCGCACCAATATCGACGCCTATATGGCGGAGATCGACGGCGAGGGGCTCGACGCGATCATTGCGACCGCGTCCGGCTGCGGCACGACCATGAAGGATTATGGCTTCATGCTGCGCACCGACAAAGCCTATGCCGAGAAGGCAGCCTTGGTTGCCGCCAAGGTGCGCGACGTCAGCGAGTTTGTTCATGGCATCGCGGATTTGAAGGCGACGCCGCGGCCCGCCTTGCGCGTCGCCTATCACGCCGCCTGCTCGCTGCAGCATGGGCAGAAAATCACGCGCGAACCGAAAGAGCTACTTTCCAAGTTAGGGTTTGTGGTGAAAGATGTGCCGGAGGCGCATTTGTGCTGCGGCTCGGCCGGCGTCTACAACTTATTGCAGCCGGAGTTGGCGAATCGGTTGCGCGAACGCAAAATCACAAATATCGAGAAGACTAGGCCCGACGTGATCGCAGCCGGCAATCTCGGCTGCATGATGCAGATCGCGGCGGGGACTTCGATCCCTGTCGTGCATCCGATCGAACTTGCGGATTGGGCGACCGGGGGATCGGCGCCAGCGGTGATGGAGCGAACAGGGAATGCCTGAAGGCGGTTTTGAGGGCGGAGACGATCGATCCCGGCCGCCCGCATTGCCGCAACTCTGACCTGCGATCCGCTGTCTCCCGCCGCGGCCGGGTCGAAGAGAAAATAACCGGAGGAAAACATGCCGAAGAAAGCCAAGACTACCAAGAGGGCGACTGCAAAGACGACCAAAGCGAGCAAGACGCGCAAGACCGCTGCTTCGCGCCGCAAAGCCAGCGCGAAGTCGACCGCGAAAAAGCGCACCCCGCGCATGACGGCGGCCAAAGCGAAAGCATCTCGCGGCAAGACCAGCACAGCAAGGACGCAAAGCCAGCACGCGCAAAGCCAGCACGCGCAAAACCGGCGCCGGCAAAACCAACGCCCGCAAAACCGGCGCCGCCAAGACCAGCACCCGCAAAACCGGCGCCGCCAAGACCAGCACCCGCAAAACAACGCGGGCCGCCACCAAGATTGCGAAGTCTCCAGCTCGACGAAGCGCCGCACTAAAGAAGCCGGCCGCCGCGGCCAAAGCTCCGGCCCGTAAGCCTGCTGCGACGCCTCCAGTCGTGGCGGTCAAGAAAATATCCGTCACGCCGGCGGCCCCCGCGCCAACAAAGCCAGCCCCGGCTCCGCGGGCGGCCAAGCCGGCCCCTGCTCCGGCGGCTCGACCAGCGCCTGCTCCCGCAGCGGCTCGACCGGCCCCCGCTCCGACTGCGGCAAAGCCCGCCGCTCCAGCGACCCAGCCAGCGCCCGCGCCGCGACCGGCCCCTTCCGGTTTTGCCTCGCGACCCAGCGCTCCAGCTCCTGCTGCGCCGGCCGCGCCAAGCCCACAGCCAATGGCGCCCACCTCGACGAGCGCTCCCGCATCGGGAGGCGGCACGATAGGGATGGCGGGACCGGACAAGAGTGAATAGTCGCGACTAGTAGTGAAAGAGCGCACATGGTGGGGACATCGAAACGTGGCTCCGGCAAGAAGGCAGGAGCCAATCGCAAGGGGAAGTCTGTTAGCGGGCGCAAGACGAGCAAAGTTGCATCCAGAACGAGCCGCCCCACCGTGCGCGTGACAAAAAAGGCGGGCGCCGGCGCGACCAAGCCGGCCGCCAAGAAAATTGCTGCGCAAAAACCGAGCCGAGTTGGCGCTGGCGCGGCCAAGAAGGGTGCCGGCCGGCAAACTTTGGCCGGCAAGAAGGGCGCTGCCCGCGAAGGCGCTGTAGCGACAAAAGGCAAAGGACGGGCACGCGTCGCGAAACTTAAAGGCGCGGGCGTCCCCAGGACGGGGCGCGCGCCAGCAAAGGCGGTAAAGCCCACGGCTGCGAAACCAGCGCCGACGCTTCCGAGCCACCCCCGGAAGCGAACGATAGGACCGGCGAAGCGGACCGTCCGGCGCGCTCTGGGCAGCGCCGTCGGCACGCCGATCGCGTCGGCGCGGAAGTCAACGCCGACACCCAAGGCGATGCCCGCGCGCCCGGCCCCAGCCCCGACCGCCCGGCCGGCGACGCGCGCCCGCGGACGCGCTCAGCGCGCTCCCGCCGTCGCGGGTGTGGCGATCAAGGGCAAGGCCGCGCCGCGCTACCCGGAAATTCTGTCGCCGGGCGCGCTCGCCTTCCTCGCCGAGCTTCACCGCCGTTTCGATCCGCGTCGGCGCGAGTTGCTGGCGGCGCGCGCCGAGCGGCAACGCCGCTTCGATGCGGGTGAGTTGCCCGACTTCTTGCCGGAAACCCGGAATATCCGTGAAGGCAACTGGAAAGTCGGGCCGATCCCGACGGATCTTCTCGACCGCCGTGTGGAAATCACCGGCCCGGTCGATCGCAAGATGATCGTCAACGCCCTGAACTCCGGGGCGACGCATTACATGGCGGACTTCGAGGACGCGAATTCGCCGACCTGGGCGAACAACATTGAGGGTCAGCTCAATCTGAAGGATCGGTGGGACGGCAAGATCGCCTTCACCGATGATGCGTCGGGTAAGCGCTACGATCTCGGGACAAACCCGGCCGTGCTGATCGTGCGCCCGCGCGGCTGGCATCTGCTCGAGGAGCACCTTACCGTCGACGGCGAGCCAATCTCCGGCGGCCTGTTCGATTTCGGCCTCTACTTCTTTCACAACGCCAAGAACCTGCTCTCCCAGGGCACCGGGCCCTATTTCTATTTGCCCAAGCTCGAATCGCACCACGAAGCGCGGTTGTGGAACGACGTGTTCCTCTATGCGCAGAACAAGCTCGGCATTCCGCGCGGCACGATCAAGGTGACGGTGCTGATCGAGACGCTGCCGGCCGCTTTCGAAATGGACGAGATTTTGTACGAGCTGCGCGAGCACGCGGCGGGCCTGAACGCCGGCCGGTGGGACTACATCTTCTCGTTCATCAAGAAATTCGCCAAGCGTTCTGAATACGTGCTGCCGGACCGCGGCCAGGTGGTCATGGGCAAGGCGTTTCTCGGCGCCTATGCGCTCTTGCTGATCAAGACCTGCCATCGCCGCCGCGCCTTCGCCATGGGCGGTATGGCCGCACAAATCCCCATCAAGGGCGACTCGGCAGCGAACGAGGCGGCGTTCGCCAAGGTGCGCGCCGACAAGGAGCGCGAAGTGCGCGACGGCCATGACGGCACCTGGGTTGCGCATCCCGATCTCGTGCCAGTCGCGAAGGAAGTGTTCGACCGGATGATGCCGCAGCCGAACCAGCTCGACCGACTGCGCGAGGACGTGCACGTGACGCGCGACGACCTCCTGGAAATCCACGAGGGAACCAAGACCGAGGACGGCTTCCGCCTGAACATCCGCGTCGGCGTGCAATATATCGAGGCGTGGCTGCGCGGCCGCGGCGCGGTGCCGATCTACAATCTCATGGAAGATGCGGCGACCGCCGAGATTTCGCGCGCGCAAATCTGGCAATGGCTCCGGTATGGCGCGGTGCTGGAAAACGGCGTGAAAGTCACGCCGGAGTTCTTCGCGCGCGCGCTCGACGAGGAGATGGAACGGGTCAAGGGCGAGGTTGGCGCGGAAGCGTTTGCCGAAGGCCGCTTCCCCGAGGCGATCGCGCTGTTCCGCAAGCTCTCGCTGGCCCCGGAATTCGAGGACTTCCTGACCATCCCGGCCTACAAGCTCATCGCCTGAGGAGCCTCGCTTCACCCTCCCCTATAAAGGGGAGGAGTCCGTGCAGCATGCCTTGCTGGAGCGGTGCAATACGTATATTATACGTATATGGTCAAGAAGCTCACAATTACGGTTTCCGACGACGTCTATGAGGGCCTGCATCGGCGCATTGGTCGGCGCAAGATCAGTCGGTTCATCGACGAACTCGCGCGCGAAAGTTTGCGCCCCCGCGCGCTTGCAGACGAATATGCGCAAGCGGCGCGGGACGAAGCGGCGGAACGGGAGGCGCTCGAATGGATCGAAGCTGGCGTCGGCGAGACACTCGATGACGAAGACTTCGTTGACCCGTCCGGCCGTCCGCCGCGGTGAGGTTTGGTGGGTCGCGCTCGACCCGTCATTGGGCGGGGAAATTCGCAAGACGCGCCCCGCCGTCATCGTCTCGAACGATGACGCCAACGAGCACCAGAACCGCGTCCAAGTCGTGCCGCTGACAACGCGCGATATGCCGGCCCGCTCCTGGGAGGCGCGCGTCGCTTCGCTCGGAGTTCACCACAAAGCGCTCGCCGACCAGATCAGGACGATCGCCAAGGAACGGCTGCGCCAGAGGATGGGCGTCGTTCTCGCCGCCGAGATGTCGGCGATCGAACGCGCGATCCGGGTCCAGCTCGGACTGCAGTAGCGATCTCATGATCGGCGGGGCCTCGCTCGCACGCTACGCGACTCTCAGGATGAGGCGCAAACGATGCGAGCGGTGGAGCCAAACGCTACGCCGCCTTGCTCGGGGTCTTTTTCTCCACGATCCGCACGATGTCGGTCATGATGCGGTTGAGTTCGAAGTCCTTCGGCGTGTAGACGGCGGCGACGCCGGCGTTCTTGAGCACGGCCTCGTCGTCCGGCGGGATGATGCCGCCGACCACGACCGGTATGTTGTCGAGGCCCGCCTCGCGCATTTTCGTCACCACTTCTTTCACCAGCGGCATGTGGGAGCCGGACAGGATCGACAGGCCGACGACATGCACGTTCTTGTCGCGCGCGGCCTTGACGATGTCGGCGGGCGTGAAGCGGATGCCCTCGTAGACCACCTCCATGCCGGCGTCGCGCGCGCGTACGGCGACCTGCTCGGCGCCGTTGGAATGGCCGTCGAGGCCGGGCTTGCCGATCAGGAATTTCAGGCGACGGCCGAGCTTGCGCGACACCCGGTCAACCTCGCCGCGCACCTCGTCGACGCAGCGCGCGTCGTTGCGCGCCGCCGAGGACACCCCGGTCGGCGCGCGGTATTCGCCGAAGGCGTCGCGCAAAGCGAAGCCCCATTCGCCGGTGGTCACCCCCGCCTTGGCGCAGGCGATCGAGGCCGGCATCACATTGCGGCCCTCGCGCGCGGCGCGGCGCAATTCATTCAGAGCAGAGTCGACCGCGACCTGGTCGCGCGCGGCGCGCCACGCTTGCAGATTGGCGATCTGGCTTTGCTCCACCTCCGGCGGGATGGTGATGATCGAGCCCTCCCCGGTCGGCAATGGCGACGGTTCGGTCTCGACGAACTTGTTGACCCCGACGATGGTGCGCTCGCCGAGCTCGATCTCGTCGACGCGGCGTGAATTGCTCTCGACGAGCTGCGCCTTGAGATAGCCGGTCTCGACCGCCTCGACCGCGCCGCCCATTTCGATGATGCGCCGTAGCTCGTCGCGCGCCTCGGTCTTCAGCTCCTCGACCTTCTTGGCGATCGCCGGCGACCCGTCAAAAATATCGCCATAATCGAGCAGGTCGCTCTCATAGGCGAGGATCTGCTGGGCGCGCAGCGACCATTGCTGGTCCCACGGCCGCGGCAGGCCGAGCGCCTCGTTCCAGGCGGGAAGCTGCACCGCGCGGGCGCGCGCCTTTTTGGACAGCGTCACCGCCAGCATCTGCAGGAAGATGCGGTAGACGTTGTTCTCGGGCTGCTGCTCAGTCAGCCCAAGCGAATTCACCTGCACGCCATAGCGGAACAGGCGTTGCTTGGGGTCGGTGACGCCGTAGCGCTCGGCCAGGATTTCGTCCCACAGCTCGACGAACGCCCGCATCTTGCAGATTTCAGTGATGAAACGCATGCCGGCATTGACGAAGAAGGAGATGCGGCCGGCGCAGTCCGTGAACGCCTTGCCCTCGACCGCGCCCGAGGCCTTCACCGCATCAAGCACGGCGACCCCGGTCGCGAGTGCATAGGCAAGCTCCTGCACCGGCGTCGCGCCGGCTTCCTGCAGGTGATAGGAGCAGACATTCATCGGGTTCCACTTCGGCATCTCCTTGGTCGTGAACAAGATCACGTCCTTGATCAGCCGCATGGAGGGGCCCGGCGGAAACACATAGGTCCCGCGCGAAAGGTATTCTTTGATGATGTCGTTTTGGGTCGTCCCTTGGAGCTTCTCGCGGGGAACCCCATGCTCGTCGGCGACGGCAATATAGAGGGCGAGCAGCCAAGCGGCCGTCGCGTTGATGGTCATCGACGTGTTCATCGCGTCGAGCGGAATGCCCTCGAACAGGGTCCGCATGTCGCCGAGATGAGAGACCGCAACGCCGACCTTGCCCACCTCCCCGCGCGCGAGCACGTGGTCGGCGTCATACCCGGTCTGCGTCGGCAGGTCGAAGGCGATCGAGAGGCCGGTCTGCCCCTTGGCCAAGTTCTTCCGATAGAGCGCGTTCGACTCTTTCGCCGTCGAATGGCCCGCATAGGTCCGAATGATCCAGGGTTTGTCACGCATGGGGGCGTCCCTTCAGCTTTTTTCTACCGTCGGATCAAGCCAATAACCAACAAGAGGACGACGGCGCCGATGACCGCGTTGATGATTTCGCCGATGGTCCCGCCCCCGATCACGATATTAAGCTTAGGAAGCAGCCAGCCGGCGATGAACGCGCCGACGATGCCGACGACAATATTGCCTATCAGGCCGAATCCGTAGCCGCGCACAATCAAGCCCGCGAGCCAACCTGCGATCGCGCCGACGATCAGCCAGATAATCAATCCCATGATCTTCCCCTGCCCGCAGGAACCAGCGCTTCATTCGTTGCGCAATGCAAAATACGATAGCGGAAGCCCGCGCCTCCGCAACCATCTTTTCTTGTCAGACGTCGACCCAGCGTTCAGCGCTTTTGCGGGATGAGAAAACGCCGCCAAAGGGCCCGTCGCAGCGGCACAACGCGCCGACCCTCGGACGTGCCCATCAATAGTCGGCGAGAAGCCATAAAAGATGATATTTCGCAAAGCTTCGCGGTTCGCGACCTGATTATATTGGCTAATTTTTGTTGCGATGCATTACGTGCTGAGGCAGAGTGGGCGAGAGCTCGCCGTTGCTTCTGGAATCGACCGGAGGACCGCTATGTCGGTTGTCGCGAAGCCGTCAACGTCTGAAAATATCAAAGATATCTATAACATCGGGGAAATGCCGCCGCTCGGATATGTTCCCGCCAAGATGCACGCATGGCTGATCCGGCCCGAACGCTTCGGCAAACCGACGGAGGCGTTCCAGAAGGAAGTGGTAAACACGCCGACGATCGCCGACGACGAGGTGCTGGTCTATGTGATGGCGTCTGGCATCAACTACAACAACGTCTGGGCCGCGCTCGGGATTCCGGTCAATGTCATCGCCGCCCGCAACAAGGCCGGCGAACCCGAGCCTTTCCATATCGGCGGCAGCGATGCTTCCGGCATCGTCTACAAGGTCGGCAAGGACGTCACCAACGTCAAAGTCGGCGATGAAGTGGTCGTGCATTGTGCGAATTACAGCCGCGATTGCCCATGGGTTAAGAGCGGCGGCGATCCGATGTTTTCGCCGACGTTCAAGATCTGGGGCTACGAGACCAATTATGGCAGTTTCGCCCAGTTCGCTCGGGTCCAGGCCCAGCAATGCATGCCGAGGCCCAAGCACATGACTTGGGAGGAATCGGCGGCCTACACCTTGGTGGCGGCCACCGCGTGGCGGATGCTGCATGGCTGGGGCGCCAATGAGGTGAAGAAAGGCGATGTGGTGCTGATCTGGGGCGGCGCAGGCGGCCTCGGTTCGATGGCGATCCAGATCGTCAAGGCGGCGGGCGCGACCTCGGTCGCCGTCGTCTCAGGACAAGACAAGTACGAGTACTGCACGAAGCTCGGCGCTGAGGGCTGCATCAACCGTGGCGAGTTCGAACATTGGGGGCTGCTGCCGCACTGGAAGGACAACGCCGGTTACGCGAAGTGGCTGAAGGGTGTCCGGTCGTTCGGGGCGAAGATCTGGGACGTGTTGGGCGAGAAGCGCGCTCCGAACATCGTATTCGAGCATCCCGGTGAGGCCACGATCCCGACTTCGATCTTCGTGTGCGAAACCGGCGGGATGGTCGTCGTATGCGCCGGCACCACGGGCTATAACGCCACCGTCGATCTGCGCTACCTGTGGATGCGGCAGAAACGCCTGCAGGGCTCGCATTTCGCCAATACCATGCAGGCCAACGAGATGAACAAGTTGGCGTTGCGCGGCCAGTTGGATCCCTGCTTGTCGCGTATCTTCGCCTATGACGAACTTCCGATCGCCCATCAATTGATGCACGATAACAAGCATCCGCACGGCAACATGGCGGTGCTCGTCGGGGCGACGAAATTGGGCCTCGGCGCCAGTGGCAAGCCGCCGGTAACGCTGGAACATCCCGTCATGCCGAAAGACGACGTTCACACCACGCCACATCCGTATCCGATGTCGATGCCGCTGCCCAGCATCGCCGAGGCCGAGTCGGTGACGATCGCCGACGACGGCACCCGGGTTCGCGAACTAATGCACCGCGGCATCATTGCCTGCGCGCCGACCGACACTGTCGGTCAGGTGGCTAAGACCATGATCGATAAAGACATTCATGCGGTCGTGGTGATGGAAGGCGGAAAGGCGGTCGGGGTGGTGTCGCAGACTGACATGGTGCTGGCGCGCCAAGGCCGGACGGCGGACCAAGCGCGGGTGATGCTGGCACGAGACATCATGACCCCCGGCTGCGCTACATGCGATGCCGACATGCTTCTGAGCGAGGCGGTCAGCCTGATGACCGGGCGGCGAATGCATCGGCTGGTGGTCACCCAGAACGATAAACCCGTCGGGGTGCTGTCGATGACCGACGTCGTCCGTAAGATCATCGCCAACTGAGGTGATTGAAATCGCCAAGACTTGATCCCAGCGGGAATTTCTATGCCCGGGCCGGCTCCGCCGGTCCGGGCTTTTTTGTTCGATCTATTCTTGAAACGGCTGCTTTCAGTGTCGGGCCTCAAGATCGCTTTCGGTGGCGACCTAGTAGCGAATTCCGTTCCGGTGGAATCGGAATTCGCTCTTGTTTTCCTTTAGTGGTCGCATTTTCTGCGGCGAACCGGCCCCCATTTCGCCGGAAAATGCTCTAGCGGCGGATCAGCGTGCCGGCACCGTGGTCGGTGAGGAGCTCGAGCAGCACCGCATGCTCGACCTTGCCGTCGAGGATGACGACGCCTTCGACGCCGGCTTCGAGCGCATAGATGCAGGTCTCGACCTTCGGGATCATGCCGCCGGAAATGGTGCCGCCGGCGATCAGCCGCCGCGCTTCCGCGACCGACAGCTCCTTGATCAGGGTATTCGAGCGGTCGAGCACGCCCGGAACGTCGGTCAGCAGCAGCAGTCGCTTGGCCCTGAGCGCGCCAGCGATCGCGCCGGCAAAGGTGTCGGCATTGACGTTGTAAGTGCCGCCGGACGGGGAGGCCGCAACCGGCGCCAGCACCGGGATCAGCTCACGGCCGAGAATCTGGGTCAATACCGTCGTATCGACTTTGTCCGGCTCGCCGACAAAACCGAGATCGACGATCTTCTCGATGGCGGAGTCGGGGTCGACCACGCTGCGGCCGATCTTGCGCGCGAGCACCATGTTGCCGTCCTTGCCGCACAGCCCGACCGCTTTGCCGCCCGCCTCGTTGATGTATCCGACAATCTGTTTGTTGATCGAGCCGGCGAGCACCATTTCCACGATCTCGATCGTGGCGGCGTCGGTAATGCGCAGCCCCGCCGCAAATTCGGACTTGATTCCAAGCCTTTTGAGCATGTCGCCGATCTGCGGGCCGCCGCCATGCACCACCACCGGGTTGATCGCGGTCTGCTCGAGCAGCACAATGTCGCGCGCAAAGCTGCGGGCGGCCTGCTCCTCGCCCATGGCGCGTCCGCCATATTTCACCACGACGATTTCGTCGTCGTAGAGCTGCATATGCGGCAGCGCCTCGATCAGCACGCGAGCGATTTCGTGCGGGGCGACGGGCATGTCACGATCCTTGCGGGGCGGGCGGGGAAAAATCGAACGAGCAGACGTGCTCGAAGACGCAGCCTTCCGCGCGCTTTTAGAGCATTTTACAGTCCAGGGGAAACCGATCTGCGCAAAGACCGGCGGTGACGCCTAGGCGCCGCGCAGCAAGGCGACGATCCCCGCAATGGCGAGAGCGAGCCAACTCACGATCATGATCGTGCCGCCCGTGGGCGCCGCCATGGGAAAGAGCCGGTGGCCCGCGAAGGCGCGCAGCGTAATGTCGCCGGCGAACAGAATCGCGCCGAGCACCAAGCCGAACAGCGCGATTGCGCCGAGCGGACGCCACACCATGCCGGCATTGAGAACGGCGGCGCCAGCCAGCACGGCCGCTGCATGCAACGACAGCATGTGGCCGGCGCTGTCGAGTCCTGCATTCGGGACCGCATGCGCCGAGGCGGCGGCGAGGATGACCCCGCCAGCGCCCATGAACGCCGCCAGAATGACAAGCAATGCTGTCGCCATGATTCACCCCCGTTGGCCGCGCTCCGTCACCAGTTTCGCGACGGCTGCGCGCAGTTCGGTGATGCCAGCGCGGGTACGCGCAGAGGTCGCAAGCACCTCGGGGTACGCCGCCTTTCGTTTGGCCAAAACGGCGGCGGTCGCTTCGAGGCGCGACGCCAACGCTTCGCCTGCGACCTGATCGGCCTTGGTCAACACGACTTGGTAGCTCACCGCGGCTTCGTCGAGAAGTTCGAACAACGCCTCGTCGGTGGCCTTGATGCCGTGCCGCGCATCGATCAGGACATAGACCCGCGCGAGATTGGCGCGACCGCGCAGATAGGCGCGTATCAGCTCGGTCCAGGCGGCGACCTTCGTCTTGGCGGCGGCGGCGTAACCGTAGCCTGGCATGTCGACCAGCTTCCAGCGCTCGCCGGCGGAGAAGAAGTTCAGCTCCTGGGTGCGCCCGGGCGTATGCGAGATGCGCGCAAGCGCGTGGCGGCCCGCAAGCGCATTGACAAGGCTCGACTTGCCCACATTCGAGCGCCCTGCAAACGCCACCTCGATGCCACGCGGCGGCGGCAAGGAGGCGATCGATGCGGCGGCGCAGACAAAGCGCCAGTCGCCGGCGAACAACTTGCGCCCCTCGGCGATCTCCTTGGGACTAAAGGACGGTTCGGGCATGAGCAGGTCTTTCTCACCCCCGACCGAAAAGGCGGCCGCTATTGCGCTTTGCGCTTGGGAAGAACCGATTTGATATTGTCCCAAAGCTCTATCTTGACGCCATGGCGGCGCATGATCACCGATTGCTGAATCACCGAAAGCGTGTTGTTCCATGCCCAGTAGATCACGAGCCCGGCCGCGAACTTCGCCAGCATGAAGGTGAAGATCACCGGCATCCAGTCGAAGATCATCTTCTGCGTCGGATCGGGCGGCGCTGGGTTGACCTTCATTTGCATCCACATGGTTACGCCCATGATCAGCGGCCATGCCCCGATGTGCAGAAATGAACCGATGACCGGAACGAGCGACGGATCAAACGGCAGCAGTCCGAACAGATTGAACACATTGGTCGGATCGGGCGCGGAGAGGTCTCTGATCCAACCGAAGAACGGCGCGTGCCGCATCTCGATCGTGACGAACAGCACCTTGTAGAGCGCGAAAAATACCGGGATCTGGATCACCATCGGCAAGCAGCCAGCTACCGGATTGATCTTCTCGCGCTTGTACAGCTCCATCAGCTCCTGCTGCTGCTTGACTTTATCGTCCGGCCAGCGTTCCCGGATCGTAGCCATCTGCGGCTGCACCGCCTTCATCTTCGCCATCGAGGCATAGGACTTGTTGGCGAGCGGGAAGAACAGGATCTTGACCAGCACGGTGACGATGAGGATCGCGACGCCGAAATTGTGCGTCCAGCGGAAGATGAAGTCGATCACCATGAACATCGGCTTGGTGATGAAATAGAACCAGCCCCAGTCGATCAGGAGCTCGAACCGGTTGAGGTGAAGCGTCTTGTCGTAATTATCGACGACACTCACCTCTTTGGCGCCGGCGAACAGCCGGCCGCTCGCCGCCGCAGTGGCTCCGGGCGCGACCGTCACCGTATCAAGCAGGTAGTCGGCCTGATAGGTCTTAACATTGCCGACCGAGCCTGCGGAAAAACGCGCCTGCACATGTGTTTTTACATCGGGCAGCAAGGTCGCCGCCCAGTATTTGTCGGTAATCCCGAGCCACGCATCGGTGACGCTGAAGTTCAACGCCTTTTTTTCGTCGATGGATTTGTACGTTACCTCCTGCAAGCCGTCGGCGCCCAAGACGCCGATCAAACCTTCATGCAAGATGTAGTAGCCGAGTGTCTTCGGCGTGCCGTGCCGTGAGACCAGCCCATAGGGATAAAGCGTGACCGGCGCCGTCCCTTTGTTGGTCACCTCGTCTTTGAGGGTGAACAGGTACTTGTCGTCGACGCTGATGGTGCGGCGAAAAATGAGGCCTTGGCCATTATCGTAGACGAGCGTGATCGGGTGGGTCGGCGTCAAGGGCCCCGATCCCTCCTGCCGCCACATCGTATCCGGGCCAGGAAGCGCAAGCGTCTGGCCCGTGCCGCTCACCCAGCCGAATTCGGCATAAAAGGGATGCGGTGTGCCGGAGGGAGATAACAGAACGATCGCCGGCGAATTAGGATCGACGGTCTCGTGGTAGCGCGTCAGTGCGACATCGTCGATGCGCGCGCCCTTGAGCGCGATCGATCCCTTGATGTCCGGCGTATCGATAGCGACGCGCTTGCCAGCCGCCAGCGCAGCCTCACGCGAATGCAAACTGGAGGCTGCGGGCGTCGGCGACGGGGCCGTGCCCGGCGACGGCGCCGTGCTCGGCGTAGGCGCCGCTCCCGGCGTGGGCGTTCCGCCCGAAGCTTGCTGGGTCGGTTGCGTCTGCGCCGACTGGGTCGGTTGCGTCGGCGCCGGCTGCGTCGGGGCGGGTTGCGCTTGTTGCTGCGTCTGCTGCGTCTGCTGCTGCGTCTGCTGCGCCTCCTGGCGCTGTTTTTCCATTTGCGGCAGCCCGAAAAAATACTGCCAAAGCAGCAGAATGGCCCCCGACAACACGATGGCCAGAATTGTGTTCTTATGTTCGCTCATTGCGTGCTCTCGCCGACGGGCGGCTCGGTTGTTGGCATCGGTGCGGGCTTGCGCGGCTTCTTTTCCGCGCATCGACGTCGGTGCACGCGAGCCAAGGCGCCGATAAAGTCCGCGCATAACTGGTCGAACGGCAAATCGAGGGAGGCGCGCCGTCCGATCAGTACGTAGTCCTTGCCTGAATGCAGTCGCCCCGCGGCTGAAAGCCGCACGATTTCGCGCAGCCGCCGGCGAACCCGGTTGCGTTCGACTGCGGTGCCGACCTTCTTCGACACCGTAAAACCGACCCGCGGAGGGCCAGCGTCGTGGCGCTCACGCGCCTGCAGAACGAAGCCCGTCGCCGGGGCCTTCGCCCCGGCGGCGGCGGCGAGAAAGTCCGACCGCTGCTTCAATCGCTCCATGGAACCGAGGCCCGGCCGGCATCGGCGCCGTCACGCGCTGAGCCGCTTACGGCCCCGCGCGCGGCGAGCATTGATGATTTTGCGGCCGCCTTTGGTCGCCATACGGGCGCGGAAACCGTGTCGGCGCTTTCGCACCAGCTTGCTCGGCTGATAAGTCCGCTTCACGGGTTTCGTCTCCGCTTTTTGTGCTCAAGCGTTCGCGCAAACGCCGGAGCCTTTGGCAGCATGGGCAGACAAGTCTCGCGGATTGCGCTGTCGGAAAAAGTTCCGCGGCTTATACGGGAGGGGCCTGTTCGCGTCAATGCAAGTCGGCAGCAATGGCGCTCGCCTCTCAGCATCACGCCATCGCGAGGGATCCTGAGGAAGGTGCTCAAATGGCGGTGAGGTTGCGCCTTCATACGGAGGCCGCTGTTACACAGAGCCGCTATAGAACGAAGACGAGATAGTGGCCTGAGAGGCCGGAGTTCATCCGACTGGGTCGTGAAAGGCGTCGACAATCCGCGATGATCGTGCCACCCGCTCCTTCGGAGCGCGCCGCTGGGCAACGCTTGCGCTGCTCGCGCTGATCGTCTGCATCACCGCGATCGTCGTGGCGACGGGGTTGTACCGCGAATTGTCTCTCGCAACCGTGATACGCCACCGCGCGGCGATCAACGCCTTTGTCGCCGATCATTCTGTGACAGCGTTTGCCGGTTTCGTCGCCCTTTATATCGGCGTCGTGGCGTTATCGATCCCCGGCGCCTCGGTGCTGACCGTGTCCGGCGGACTTCTCTTTGGTCCGCTGGTCGGCGCTCTCGGCGCCTTCATCGGGGCGACAACGGGGGCCTCCATCATCTTTCTCATCGCACGGTCCGCACTTGGCGGATGGCTGGTCAAGCGGGCGGGTCCCTTCGCGGAAAAACTGGCCGACGGTTTTCGCCGCGGCGCTTTCAGTTACCTCTTATTCCTTCGCCTCGTTCCGTTGTTTCCGTTCTGGCTCGTCAATATTGCACCCGCCCTATTCGGGATTCGGTTCGTTTTATTCGTTGCAGCAACCGCCCTCGGAATCATCCCCCTCACCTTTGCCTTCGCCCTGTTCGGAGCCGGCCTTGACAGTTCAATCGCGGCCCAGGCCTCCGCTTACGAGGCCTGCCGCGCGGCCGGGCGCGATCCTTGTGTGGTCGACTTCGACGTGCGGCTCGCCTTGACGCCCGAGTTGATCACCGCTTTGGCCGTGATCTCGGTGGTCGCCCTGGTCCCGCTCGCCATCAAACGGTGGCGAGGCGCGCGCGACCGCGACACTATCTGACCTAGCCTATTCGGGCGCGAGCCCGGTTGCGTGATTGGAGGGCTGCTGCCGGATGCCCGAAGTGCTCAGACCCGATATCTGCGTGATCGGCGCTGGATCCGGCGGCCTTTCCGTCGCCGCGGCAGCGGCCGCTTTCGGCGTTCCCGTGGTTCTGGTCGAACAGGCCCGGATGGGAGGCGATTGCCTCAATTTTGGCTGCGTGCCGTCCAAAGCGCTGATCGCGGCGGGCAAGCACGCCAAATGGCTAGCCGATGGGGCGCGGTTCGGCGTCCATGCGGGGCAGCCCACGATCGATTTCGCCGCCGTTCACGCCCATGTCCATGGTGTCATCGCGGCGATCGCGCCGACCGATTCGGTCGCCCGGTTCACCGGCCTGGGCGTGCGCGTGGTGAAGGGCCGCGCCCGCTTTGCCGACGCAGATACGGTCGTGGTCGAGGGCGTGGCCGAGATCAAAGCCCGCCGCATCGTCATCGCGACGGGGTCCGCGCCGGCGATCCCGCCGATTCCGGGGCTCGCCAAGACGCCTTATCTCACCAACGAGACCGTGTTCGACCTGACGGAGCTGCCGAAGCGCCTGGTGGTGATCGGCGGTGGCGCGATCGGGCTCGAACTCGGCCAAGCGTTCCGCAGGCTCGGAGCCGAGGTCACCGTGATCGAAGCGGCGACCCCGCTCGGTCGCGACGATCCCGAATGCGCGAATGTCGTGATCGAAGCGCTGCGAAGGGAGGGCATAGCGATCCGCGGCGGACAGGCGGTCACCGCGATCAGGCCGCCGGAGGTGGCGGGCGGCGAGATCGCCGTCCTGGTGAAGTCCGAGCACGGCGAAGAGGCGGTCACGGGCACACACCTGCTGATCGCGGTCGGACGCAAGCCGAACGTGGACGATCTCGGGCTCGACAATGCCGGCATCGCCTATGGGAGTGGCGGGGTTGTGGTCGACAAAGGCCTCCGGACCACCAACCGGCGCATTTACGCTATCGGCGACGTCGCGGTCGGCCGGCAGTTCACCCATGTCGCGAATTATCATGCCGGGCTGGTGATCCGGAACGCGCTGTTCCGTTTGCCGGTGCGGGCCGATGATCGGGCGATTCCGGCGGTCACCTTCACCGACCCGGAGCTCGCCCAGGTGGGGCTGACCGAGGCCGAGGCGAGGCGACAGGGCATTAAAATAACCGTGCTGCGTTGGCCCTATCACGAAAACGATCGCGCCCAGACCGAGCGGCAGACGCACGGGCATATCAAGGTGATCGCGTCGCAACGCGGCCGCATTCTCGGTGCTACAATCGTCGGCGCGCATGCAGGCGAGCTGATTGCGATGTGGGTGCTTGCGATCAAGCAAAATCTGACCGTCCGCTCCTTTGCCGAGCTGACGGTCGCCTACCCCACATTCGCTGAAATCGGAAAGCGCGCCGCGGTCAGCGCCTACACGCGCAGTTTGACGAATCCCTTCGTGCGTCGCATTATTGGTTTGCTGCGTTGCCTGGGCTGACAGACGCTGGTGCAATTGCGCGAATGCTGGAAACGACGAATTCCTCGATCGCGGCGACCCTGGGCCAACGCAGATACCATTTCGGTCTGTCAGGTAAGCTGCTGGTGCTCACGATTCTCTTCGTGATGCTGGCGGAAGTGCTAATCTACGTCCCGTCGGTCGCCAATTTTCGCATCACCTGCCTGAGCGATCGCTTGGCCTCGGCGCAGACGGCCGCCCTCGTGCTCGATGCGGCGCCGAGCGGCATGGTTCCGGAAAGCCTCGCCCGCCAGATACTTGACAGCATCGACGCGCGCGCCGTCGCGATGAAGACAGGCAAGCAGCGCAACCTTCTCGCCACCTCCGACTTTCCGGCCGGCGACGTGATTCAAACCGTCGACGTGCGCAGTGAATCGCCGCTCAAGGCGATCGTCGATGCTTTCGAAATCCTGTTCAGCGCCCGCGACAGCGACCTGATCCGGGCGGTTGGTCCTGCGCCCAAAGGCGGCGAGTTTGTCGAGATCGTACTTGAGGTCGGCCCGGTGAAGAAGGCGATGTGGCGCTATTCCCGCAATGTGCTGCTGCTCTCGCTGATCATCTCCGTCATCACCGCGGCCCTCGTCTATCTGGCCCTGCATTATCTCTTCGTGCGTCCGCTGCACCGCATCATTGCCAACATGACGACGTTTCGCGCCGATCCCGAGAATCCGTCGCGGATTATCGCGGCGTCCCGCCGAGCGGACGAATTGGGGGTCGCCGAGCGCGAGCTTGCCGCCATGCAGCGGGACCTCGCGTCGATGCTGGCCGAGCGCTATCGTCTCGCCGCGCTCGGTCTCGCAGTCTCGAAGATCAACCATGACCTGCGCAACCTGCTCGCGTCGGCCCAGCTGGTTTCGGACCAACTCGGCGGCATCGACGATGCGCAGGTGCAGCGCTTTGCGCCCAAGCTGATGCATGCGCTCGAACGCGCCATCGCCTATTGCGAATCAACTCTGTCTTACGGGCGAGCGCATGAGCCTCCGCCCGATCGCAAGCTGTTCGAGGTCGAACGGCTGGTGACCGAAGTGCGCAAGTCGGTCGGGCTCGCGCCCGACGGACCGATCGCGTGGGTCGAGGCGATCGAGCGCGGGCTGACGATCGACGCCGACTATGACCAGCTCTTGCGGGTGCTGATCAACCTCGTCCGCAATTCCATCCAGGCGCTCGAAGGGCGCGCGCCCAATGATCCGACCCGCGATCAGATCAGGATCACCGGCCGCCGCGAAGGCGCGGTGGTCGTGCTCGAAGTCTCCGATACGGGACCCGGCCTGACGACGAAGGCGCGCGAGCATCTGTTCGAGGCGTTCCAGGGCTCGAACTCGCGCCGGAGGAATCGGGCTCGGCTTGGCGATTGCGGCCGAGCTGGTGCGGGCGCATGGCGGAGAGATCCGGCTGGTAGAGGGGACCATCGGCGCGACCTTCCGGATCACCATCCCGGATCAGGCCGTGGAGCTGATGAAGCGCCAGCGCGAACAGCGGGCGCGGGCCTGAACCATCCGCGGGGCGGGCGCGCCCCCTCGCCGATGGTGAACCAGCCTACACCGGGGTGCGGCACGCCCGATCACGACCCCGCGCCGGGCCCGCGGCGCGCTGATCACCGACCCTTGCCGGGCCAACAAGGTCGGCTCAGTGGTCGCATGAGGCCTGTTCGAAAAAACGGAACTCGGCCGACGCCAATCCTCGCAGTCGTTGCCCTTTGTATCGCGGTTGCACAGGCTCCCTAGCAGCCTTGCCAAGCCGGGTTCTGCGCTATAGCTATCCCCCCTGCCGTCGTGCAGCCTCGGCCCGACGGCACGCGCCCGTAGCTCAGCTGGATAGAGCACCAGACTACGAATCTGG
>CAWIXM010000012.1:0-204289 GCA_963840055.1 uncultured Alphaproteobacteria bacterium
CACCTTGCGCGAGAGGATCGCGGCGATCCGGAATCGCCTCCGCAAGCCGCCGGCACACCCCGAGCTTGCGCTCCGCCTCTCGCAACAGCAAAAGACCGCCAGCCGAGGACTTGATCGCCGCCAGCAAAATCAACTGTGAGTTTCTTGCGCCGGACAGATGGAAGGTCGAAGGGAAGCAGCGTATCGTCGCTCATGGCGGCTGTGGCGCAGGGCTGATCCAAATCGCAACTCGTTCGAACACCGATTTGCTACGTAAATCGCTCGTTTCTTGCCACAGCCGTCGCTCAATTCCTCACCGTCAGTACCAGTTGATATTTGTCGGTCTCTATCGACTGTTTCCGGATACTTGGCATGCCTTGGCTATGGTCCGGCCGGAGAATATCAGCCGCTGCACCGTGCTGGGTTCAGGGCCTGTTGGCGTTGGAGATCAAGGCCTCGTCGGGGAAGGCCGACGGTGCCTGTCCCTATCGTAAATGTCATCTGGTTGGCCGGAAACGCCGAATCAGGTGATCTTGTTAAGCGATGTGGGATGCCTGTGTCACTTGAAGCCGAGATTTTGATTCTTCGGCAGCAGGTCATTGTCCCGCGGCGCACCGCGCCGAAGAGGCTGAGCTTCAACGGTCTCGACCGGTTGATATTCGTCGGTCTCCATCGACGGCTGCGCCGCAAGCCAAAGCCGCCTGATCCCTCAGGCCGTCAACAAAATTCGGCGATAGCTCATTAAGCGTTCCGCAAGTCGTACCGTTGCAAGTGGTGCAAAAGCTTCGCATTAGCATTTCGATTGCGTTACGTATTGGCCGAGAAAACGCAGAGGATCTTGAAATTTCGCCGAGGCTTCCTATATGTAGGGCCCTTTGCCGGCGGGCGAAATAGGCAGACGCGCTGCTTTTGGAGAGGACTTCTTAGCGCAGTTCCGTCGAAAGCAATGAAGAGAAAGCCGTGTGGGTTCGAGTCCCGCCGCCCGCACCCGGAGAAGCGGGTGAGGAGGTTTGTCGAAAGCGGTGGGAAGACGACGTACGCGTGATAATGTGGTCGCTACCGGGGGCGTAAATTTGCGTGGGGTGGGTTTGAATCCCATTTTATAAGCTTATCAAATCACACTATTTTTTTCGCGCTCTCTGCAATGACCTAGGCGCGGCGTATAGGGCTTAAGGTGGGAAGCGTCCCTGATAGACAAGGTTGCTGTACTGCTAGCCCCGCCGCGCCACTTTGATGTTTGTACAGGGGCTTCCCGATGACCAACTCGACGAAAATTCTGTATGAGCATCTCAAGGGCTATCCGACGTCCACTGAGAGGTACCACGATATCGGCATTCCCGCGGTAGCTGCGGCCCGGTGCTGCGAGCAGAAACACGAGCGATAGTCAAGCTAAGAAACTTTTATTAGCGGAGCAGGGAGGCGTGTGATGGCATCATTGGCATCTGTAACACGCGAACAGTTCGAGATCATAAGCGAAGTGGAAGTAGTCCATATTCCAACCGGAGCTTATTTTCGAGCGTTTCCGTACAGTGATCCCGATGACATGCTGCAAAGCGTCGAGGTCAAGTGGGGCAGAGCCGGCCCGCCGGCGAGCGACTACGCCGAGCAACTCCGATGTGTGACATCGCAGTTACTGCTTGAGCAAGCGCATCAAGGGTACAGAGGTCGCCAATTCTTGGGCAATGCCGCTTGAGAATGTAAAAGGCGCGGACGAGTCATGGGAGCATTCCTGTGGGGCGGTTGTCCTCTCGCAAATGTCATCCGTTGGCGAGAGGCGGCGGACCGGGTGATAATCTTGTCGCCTGATGTGGGACGCTTGCAGATTGCTGTGGTCGCTGTTGATCGGGTTATTCCGATCGCTGCGTCACTCGAAGCCGAGAACCTGGTCCTGCATGAGCAGATCATCGCGCTACGATGCACTACGCCGGAAAGGCATCGCTAGAGCGGTGAACGCATGAACGCTATTAGGAGCCACTTATTCAAGGGTGCGCGTGCAACGGAGCTTTTCCCCATATTTGCAGATGTGGAAGCCTATCCGAGCTTTGTGCCCGGTTTGAAAAGCGCAAAAATTATCGAGAATTATGGAAATGAGTATAAAACGAAAATAGTGATGGCGTTCGAGCTCGGCTTTTTTACGTTCGAAGAAGAGCTGGACTCGCTTACTAGAAAAACCTCCCCCGTTGGGATCGAAGTTTTTTCCACAGGGAGCAGGTTCATCAGGTCTTTTCGTAATAGCTGGCACTTTCGGGACGTGCCGAATGGTTGCGACGTGGAATTCAAGATGAATCTTGACCTTGCAACGCTGCCCTGGATCGTGCGGCCGATGCTGGCGTTCCTGGCGGAAACGCAGGCAGAAAAAATATTGCAAGCGTTTGTGGCGCGCGTCGAAGCACTTCGCCTCGATGCCGATGTGCTCAACCAAGATGCTGCAGGATCAAGGGAGAGATCGAGCCGCTGATGACATCCACGTGGAGACAATTAGAGCTCGAAGGGCGGTCGTGGCGACGACCCAGCCCGAAAGCCCGCGGTTGCGGTCCTGCAGCGCTTGTTCCATTCGAGTGGCCTCCTGTCGGCCGGCGACGATTGTCATAGATGCCGTGATTCTCCGCCACCTCTACTCTTTCGATAGGGTGTTGTACGCGACGATCGTTTGCCCTGAATGCTACCAAACCATGCCAAAACAAGCTCATCGCCTTGCCGCGCGACGGTGATAGTGCCACCCACAAGCCTCGGTGAGCTGTTGGGCGATCCATTCCGCGGTTGGGTGCGCCGTCGCCGCAAGCAACCCCGTCCGCGCAGCTCCTCGAAAAATCCGGATCAGCGTCATTTGCTCGCGCCCTGGCACAATGCCTGCGACGAGCCCGCTCGACAGGCTCATCTCGACAACGGCGATCAACGTCGTGTCCATGTCGAGGGCCGTCACGGATCGGCTCAGGTCGTTTCGCTGGCGCTGCTGCAACTTCCGCATGGGCCTCCATCGGTCGGTTCACATCCGCGTCGAGGGATGCGATTTCCTCGCCGCTCGCCCCATAGGATCTGCACAGCAGCGACGGCTGCCGACTTCCAGCTCGTGCCATGGCAGTGGAGGATAGCAATAAAATATGCGGCCTTTCGCGAATGGCACGCGCTGTGCTAAAGCACACCTCATCCCGACGCGACCCTCGTAAATTCAGTTAATCTCCGGAGAAAAGCCGGTGGAATCCTCTTTTCCGCGGAAGTCGGATACCCAGTCAAGGAAAGGAATTTTGTCATGGTAGCGGCTAAACCCATTCAGCCTGCGGCCGGCCCGAGTGGCCATGCTGAGCCCGTGGCCGAGCCTCTAAAACCCGTTTCCGGTCCCGCTGCGACGGAGCGAGCGCTGGAAAAGCCCCACTCCTGCACCGCTGACCCCGGCGCAGTGGCGGCGATCGTTGGCGCCTACCACAGCACACCTTTCGACATCCTGGGCATTCATCCGCACGCAGTAGACGGTAAACCGGCAATTGTCATTCGCACGTTCCAACCCCAGGCTCTGGCGGTCACCGTCGTCCGCGGTGACCAGCTGTATCCCATGCACCGTGTGCATCATGACGGATTCTTCGAGGCCATCATCCACAATCAATCCGATTTTTTTCGTTACCGCCTAGCCATCAGCCTGCCCGGATCGGACGGCGGCCGGCAGCAAACCTACGAAATTGAGGATCCCTACTGCTATCCGCCCGTCCTTACAGATTTTGATCTGCATCTCTTTGGTGAAGGCACCCACTTTCGGCTCTATGAGAAGCTCGGCGCGCGCGTGATCGAGCATGCGGGTGTAAGGGGCGTCTGTTTTGCGGTGTGGGCTCCGAATGCCGAGCGAGTCAGCGTCGTCGGCGACTTCAACCAATGGGACGGCCGCCGCCATCCGATGAGGCCGCGCGGCGGATCGGGACTATGGGAGATTTTCATCCCAGAGCTGCAGCAGGGTGACCTCTACAAGTTCGAAGTCAAGTCGCGACACCATGGCTATCTCGCGGTCAAATCGGACCCCTATGCTCATTTATCGGAAATGCGTCCCAACACGTCTTCAGTCATTTGGGATCTGAACCGTTACCAATGGCACGATCAAGAGTGGATGGCCACACGGAAGCAATCGCAGGGACTCAACTCCCCCATTGCGATCTACGAAGTCCATCCCGGCTCCTGGAAACGCAAGGACGACCCTATCGGCATGCGCTGGCTCAGCTATCGTGAGCTGGCCGACGAGCTGGTGCCCTATGTCCGGGAGATGGGCTACACCCATATCGAGCTGCTGCCCATCACCGAACACCCCTTTGACGGATCCTGGGGCTATCAGTCCATCGGATGCTTTGCGCCAACCTCGCGTTTCGGCTCTCCGGATGACTTCCGCTATTTCGTGGACAAGGCTCACCAGGCCGGCATCGGCATCATCCTCGATTGGGCCGGCGGGCATTTCCCGAAGGATGGCCACGGACTCTCTTTCTTCGACGGCACGTGCCTTTACGAGCATGAGGATCCGCGCAAGGGCGAACATCAAGACTGGGGCACCCTGATTTACAATTTCGGGCGCAATGAAGTCCGCGCTTTCCTACTCTCCAGCGCGGTGTTCTGGCTGGACAAGTACCATGTCGACGGCCTGCGCGTGGATGCCGTCGCCTCCATGCTCTACCTGGACTACTCGCGGCAGCCGGGCGAGTGGATCCCCAATGAGTTCGGGGGTCATGAAAACCTGGAGGCGGTCTCCTTCATCAAGCAGTTTAATGAGGTCCTCCATCTGGAATATCCGGATGTGTTGACCTTCGCCGAGGAGTTGACAGCCTGGCCCCAGGTCTCACGCCCAACCTATCTCGGCGGCTTGGGCTTCGACCTGAAATGGAACATGGGGTGGATGCATGACATGCTCGAATACATCGAGAAAGAGCCTGTCCACCGCCGTTATCACCACAACAACCTGACTTTCTCGCTGCTCTATGCTTTCACCGAGAACTTCGTTCTGCCCTTCTCGCATGACGAGGTGGCACACGGCAAAGGCGCCATGCTCAGCAAAATGCCAGGCGACTACTGGCAGAAATTCGCGAACCTGCGAGCTCTCTACGGGTATATGTACGCCCATCCCGGCAAGAAGCTGCTCTTCATGGGAGGGGAGATCGGCCAATGGAGTGAGTGGAATCATGATTGGCAGCTCGACTGGGCGCTCCTTGATCATGACTACCACCGGAAAATTCAGGCTTATGTCAAGGCACTCAACAAGCTTTACATCGAGCAGCCTGCGCTTTACGAGGTCGATTTCAGTTGGGAAGGCTTCCAGTGGATCGACTTTCACGACGTGGACCAAAGCGTGATTTCGTTCCTCCGCCGCGCCAGCGATTCCAGCGATTTCGTCCTGACGGTGGCTAATTTCACGCCGGTGCCGCGCGAGGGCTACCGCCTCGGCGTGCCGGCACCAGGGTTCTATCGCGAGCTCTTGAACAGTGACGCGGCCTGTTTCGGCGGCGGTAATCTTGGAAACGCCGGTGGCCGGTACTCCGAACCGACACCCTGGCAGGGCCAACAGCATTCGATCCTGCTTTCGGTCCCGCCGCTAGCCGTGGTGTTTCTGAAGCCCGACAAGGAAGTGCCATCAAGCGCTTGAGTCCACGGCTGCTCATCGGGCTCAACACCATCAAGGGGCCGGGGGCGGCGTGAAGCCCGGCAATGTCGTGATTCCTTGTTTGGTCCGGGTGCGCGCCCGCCCGGAGCGATATTGTACGTTTCGGTACGATGCCCTCGCACCCGGCGGCCCATCCGCAGCGGGGTGATGTAGTGGAGCGTTGACCCGATGGCCACAGTTCTGATCATCGGAGCAAGCAAAGGGATCGGCCTTGCTGGCGTATCACCCGCCGGCTACTGGAGCCCATCGGCAACATCCCGCCTGCCGAAGCGGAAGCGAACTACCACGTGACCCTTAAGGAGCCCAGGATGGCCGCGTAGTTCTCAACAAAAATAGCCCCCGAAAAACCGGTACAGTCCACTCCTGGGGATTTTGCAAGCCTATTGGAAGCAGTTCAGCCAGGGCTGTGGTCGTTTCGGGGCAGGGACCCGATGGTGTTGAGCGAGACACGCTGGAAGACGACGACTCCAGTTGACGGCAGACGGGCGTTGAAATCGCCGTGGGCTGAGATCAATCGTCTTGTGTTCGTCACACCGTTGCCTCCGTAAGCGGCCGAATCGCTGTTGAGCACCTCGACGAAAACGCCAAGGCGCAGCGCGCTATGGGAAATTCGATAGCCGGTAGCGAACGGCGCGTTGCTGAGGGTAGCGACAATGAGAAATTCCTTGTGCCCGAGCCATCGGCGAAATGCGAGCACACGATTGGCGTCATGCATGTGCAGAACTTCCGCATGCGGCGATCTCAGCGCATCGTGCTGCCGACGTAACCGGATGACATCGCGATAGAAGTTGAACAGCTTTGCGCCGCTTGTTGCGCGAAGCGCCTGGAAGTCCTCCCGATGATAAAGCCAATCGTGGTAGCGGTACGGCTCCTTTGCGCCCACCTCCTCGCCCATGAAGAACATCGGAACGCCGGGGGCGAGAAGAGTGAGGCCGGAAACAACCCGGCAGCGCGCTTCCGCCCAGTCGCGGTTGCCGTCCAGCTCGCCGTTAACGGCAGTCTGGATGGTGCGGGCCGAATGCACCACGCGATCTCCCTCGCTATAGGAGGCGTTGCCGGCCTGATCGTGCGACTCGTGATAGATAACGCGGCCGGACGTTTTCGGCAGCGCTTTGCCCAGCCTCGATATCGCGAGCGGCTCATTAGCGCCAAAGCCGGCGAAGTGTAGGAGGCGAGCTTGGCGTGAATCGTTTTGCGAGTCGCCGATCAGTTGATGATACCACTCCGCCCACCAGATCGTATCGAAGCCTATTCCATCCCGTTCCTGCAGCTCGGTGATTGCTTTCCAGCCGGTGTGGTCTTCGGCGGTCAGCATGATCGAGGGCTTGAGCAGGCGGAGCATGCGCACCCACTCGCGCAGGAACTTGGTACCGAGCAGGTTGGCTTCCGCGCAGATCGCGCCATTCCCGTCGATCACATTGTCGCGGTGAAATGATTGGGTGAGGTCGACGCGAAAGCCGTCGACGTGAAACTCGCTCAACAGCATGGCGGCGCTGCTGATGAACAGCTGACGGATCATTTCGCTGCGGAAGTTCGGCGTGGCCCCGCTCGATCCGTTGCTGAGGTAACCGCCTTCCGGCCATGCCCAGTCGGATTCCTTTCCTTGGTACCAATAATAGATGTTCTTGGAATGGGTGTTGCTGTCGTACATCCACTGCGCGCGCTCGGCGTCGTGGATGAAGTGATTGTAGACGACATCGACCAGCACGGCGATCCCGCGCCGGTGGCATTCGCGCACAAAATGCTTGAATTGATGGGGACCGCCGCCGGAATGCTCGATAGCAAAGTAATGCGAGGTGCCGTATCCCCAGCTCCAGCCCTCCGCTTCCGTCAGCGGCATCAGCTCGATCGCGTTGACGCCGAGGTCGACCAAGTGATCGAGCAGGTCGACGGCGTCGTGGAATGACCCCGGCAGTGGGTTGCCGGCCGCATCACGTTTTCCGGCGCCGAGGCCGTCCACGTGCATTTCGTAGATGACGAGTTCGTCCAGGCGTTTGGGCACTGGCCGGCGCCGATCATATTCCTTGGCCCAGAAGGCAGCGTCGTCCACCAATTGCGCCGGCGGAAAGGCGTCGTCGTCGATGTCGCTGCTCACGCACTCCGGATCGATGACCATCGAGCAGCTTTTCGATCCGTCGAGATCCTGGCGGGTATGGTTCCAAGGGGCCTCGCCATCGCGAGGATTCTCCGGCTTCTTATGTCCGGAACCGATTTGGCAGCGCGAATAGAGGTCCGTCCGATAAGCGATGGAACCGTCGTCTTTGCGAATGCGAAACATGTAGAGCTGGTGGTCCCAGAGCGCGAAATCCGCAAGCGCGGGGTCTTCGCGATCGCTCTCCCAGACGCCGCTGCTGTCGTCTCTTTTTGTCAGCTTGAAGGCGTGCTTTGCGCCACCTCCATCGCTCCAGATGTATCCAGTCGCGGGATCGCCAATGACGGCGTCGACCTCGCGCGCGTTTGGAGCCCAAACGGAAAACATCAGGGCTGGCTTCTTAGCGCCTTCGCGCCAAACCTTGTTGGCGCCGAGGCGGCGGCAGGAGGTTAGCCAGTAACGCTCGACCTGCCCGTCCGCGCGGAGTTCGAAACTACGCTCCTGCGCGCTTGGGTTTGGATCGCCGACCTCGGTCGGGATGCCCCATGCGCATGTTTGGTGTGGGGTGTCGACGATGACGCCCCAACGGAAGGTCCACCCACGCTGCGCATCGTCGAACCGCACGTCGGCGCGCCAGGCCGGGCAGCCGTCGGGCGCCGTGAATTTTTTCATGGCAATGATGCGCGTCTCGTTGGAGTAGCGGCCATTACGGTCCCAACTGCCGACCAGGCGCACATTGCGGAAAATCGGTTGTTTCAGGCCGGTAAGCCATTCGAATCGCACTCTCAGGCGAGCCATGGATCCCTCTATCGTTCAAGGCTGCGAGTTGCGCTTCGAGTAACCGCCCCAGTGGCACGCCCTGTTCGGGCGATACTATAATCGCCCCATTCCCTCGGCGGCTCTATGAAGTGTTTGGATTGCGCCGCGCCATGGGCGAGAGCGGTTCCCATCGGGGGCACTCCGATACTAGAGCATTTTCCGGCGAAGTGGGAACCGGTTCGCCGAAGAAAATGCGACTACTCAAGAACAACCAGAGCGAATTCCCATTCCATCGCTCCAAGGTGCAAAATTTATAGCCGAGCTAGCGATCCACATTGACCGCAATCAAAAACCTGAGCGGCGAGCTCAGAACATACATTGGTGCCGCTTCCGCAGCTGATCTTAATTCAATCCCTGAGCGATGCTGCTGGAATTCTCGTTCATAGCGAAACTCGGTCGCACCCGACCGCATCACTGGTTAGCTGAATGCGGCTCGCCAGACGCTCCTTGAGATCGTCCAGAAATTCGGTTGCCGACGTTAGCGTGCGGTCGCCCACATAGAAGCTCGCGAGCAGAGTATATTATTGCCGTGTTGCGAATACGCAGCGCAAAAGGCCGCCCGGAGGCAGCCATGCCAGGTAGGCCAATTGGCCTAGGTGAACCTTTCGCCGATTGGCGAACCTGAACTGGGAAGGACCGCTAGTGAGACACCTTGGTACACTTGCAGGCTCCGGTCATGTCGCTGCGGACGACAAGCGTTTGGTCCGTTCGACTACCAAATTGACGTTTGGCAGGAGGATGGTGAGTCGGGTCAAAATGCGACAAACCGAGTGTGTCTCCGGAAGGACCGGATATGCCGGATCACCGAACGCCGGATAATTGCCTTCCTTGGCGCCCAGTAAGTCCGGCATACCCTGCATGGAGCCCTCGCTATTCCTCCGAGCGTACTTCCGCGCTGGCTGCTGCGCAGCCAAGAGCTGGGGCTCTCCCGCTCAGTAGTACGGAAGGGGACCGGTGTCGGTGTTGCGCATCACGATTCTCCATAACCCACCCAGCCTCGGCATTAGCTAGTCTAGCTTGGCGTTTTTTCCAGGGGGGTGATGTACTTCACAAGCTGACGACAGGGAGGAGGCCATGCGTGTCATCCTTTTCTCAATAGCGGCGCTATTTCTAACGCTCGCGCTCGGCGCGGTGCCGGCGAGCGCGCAAAGCGGGTACCCCTGGTGCGCGTACTACAGCACGCGGGGCAGCATGAGCTGCTCATTCTCCACCTTCGAACAATGCCGAGAGGAAATCAGCGGGGTCGGCGGCATGTGTAGTCCCAATCCGTCGGTGCCCAACGGCCGCACCAGAACCTTCGGCGGCGGGCCGTCCTCGCGCCGCGCCGCTCGGTCCGCAGGATACTGGCGAGGCTGGCAATGATGTGAATTTGGAACCACGGGAGCGATAATGTTCTAGTCTCCGCTCCGGTCCACCAGAAGCTGCGGACTGCCACGTTCTCGACTGGAACAGGCGACCCTCTGGGGAATTTGATAGTTCGGGAGTCTTGCCGCGCTCGCGATGGCTTCTTCTGTCCTCCTTCTGTCCTCATGAGGTGGACGATTAAATACGGATATCGAAACTGCGGCACGCAAATGGGGAAGCTGCCATGTTTGTGCGATCATACGGGGTGACGCCGGATGGCGCGCCGGTCGATGTCTACACGTTGGGAAGCGAGGCGGGACTGCGCGCGCAGGTTATCACCTATGGCGGGGCGATCGTCTCGCTCGAAATGCCGGACCGCAGAGGCGTTCGCGATAATGTTGTCCTCGCGCTGCCCTCGCTTGGAGATTATCTCGCCCAAAAAAGTTACCTCGGTGCGCTGATCGGGCGCTTCGCGAATAGAATTGCCGGCGCATCGTTCGTGCTCGACGGCAGCGAGCATCGGCTCTCCACGAACGATGGCGGCAACTGCCTTCATGGCGGACGGATAGGATTCAACAAAGCGGTCTGGCGCGTCGTGGACGCAGCGGAGAAACCGGAACCGCGCCTCGTTCTTCGCCACCACAGTCCGGACGGAGATCAGGGTTTTCCCGGCGCGGTCACGGTCGAGGCGACCTATACGGTATGCGGGGACGACACCTTGCGGATCAGCTATCGCGCGGAAGCCGACCGCCCGACCGTCGTCAACTTCACCAATCACACATACTTCAATCTGGCCGGCGCGGGGAGCGCCGATATTCTCGAACACGAACTCATGATCGCGGCTGACCGATTCACGCCGATCGATGCGCACCTCATTCCGACCGGGCAGACGCGGCCCGTTGCAGATACGCCGTTTGATTTCCGAGAGCCTTGCCCGATCGGCGCTCGCATCGGCGAGCGCGATGAGCAACTCGCGGCAGCCACGGGATACGATCATAATTATGTGCTCCGGCCGTCAGCGAGCGACGAACCGCAGTTCGCCGCCCGTGCGCGTGAACCGCGCACCGGGCGCGTTCTCGAGGTGCACACGACCGAACCGGGACTTCAATTCTACAGCGGCAATCATTTAGACGGCACGTTGCGCAGCCCGACCGGCAAAATCTATCGCCGCCACGCCGGCTTCTGCCTTGAGGCGCAACACTTCCCGGATTCGCCAAACCAGCCGGCCTTTCCCTGCACGGTGTTGCGTCCGGGCGAGCGCTTTGAGAGCACGACGGAGTACCGCTTCGGCATTGAATAAACAAAGCGGTGCGAACCGGCTTTCGTCGGTTGCGACCGGGCTGTTGCTTCCGACCCTATGGCGGGCGGCGGGCGGCGGGAAATAATAGCTGCGACAGAGCGGGCGGGTCGACCGTCGAACGGCGGGCCTGGTCTGGCCCGCTCGCCGCTCACATGATATCGCGCCGGCGATCTGCCAGTGCGGGGTTTGCGCTGGCTTAGAGCATTTTCCGGCGAAGTGGGAACCGGTTCGCCGCAGAAAATGCGGCCACTAAAGGAAAACAAGAGCGAATTCCGATTCCACCGGAACGGAATTCGCTCTAGTGCACGACCACCTCAAAGTGCGTGCCCGCGCCCCAGACATAAATGCAGGAGAACAGAAATACCCAAACCACGTCGACGAAGTGCCAATACCACGCCGCAAATTCAAAGCCGAGGTGATGGTCCGGCGTGAATTGGCCCGCGAATGCGCGCACCAAACAGACGATCAGGAAGATCGTCCCAATGATCACATGGAAACCGTGGAAGCCGGTCGCCATGAAAAACGTCGCGCCATAGATATTGCCGGAGAAGCCAAATGCCGCGTGGGAGTACTCGTAGGCCTGCACCGAGGTGAAGATCATTCCGAGCAGGACGGTGCAGATAAGACCCCATTTGAGGCCCTGCCGATCGCCTTCCAGCAAGGCGTGATGCGCCCAGGTGACTGTGGTGCCCGAGGTAAGCAGGATCAGCGTGTTGAGGAGCGGCAGGTGCCAGGGGTCGAACGTCTCGAGGCCCTTGGGCGGCCAGACCCCGCCGATGAACTCGGTGCGCATCACGTCCTTGGCTGCGTCGGGAAACAGCGCCACATTGAAATAGGCCCAGAACCACGCGACGAAGAACATCACCTCGGAGGCGATGAACAGGATCATTCCGTAGCGATGCGAGAGCTGCACCACGCGGGTATGGAAGCCGCCATATTCCGCCTCGCGGATAACGTCGCGCCACCAGCCGATCATCGTGTAGAGGATGCCGAGCACGCCAATTCCGAACACGATCGGCGCGGCGGAGAAATAGCTGTGCATCCAAAAGATGGCCCCCACCGCCATGATGAATGCGGAGAGCGAACCGACGACGGGCCATGGGCTCGGATCAACCAGGTGGTATTCGTGTTTTTTAGTCGTTGCCTGGGCCATAATACTCGTCTCCGTCGTCAGTCAATGTCGCGCGCGCGAACGCGTACACGCGTATCTCAGAGACGCCCGGGCGTGGGCGCGCGGGCATTGGTCGCCACGCCCTGTTGCGGCGTAGGCGCCGGATAGAAAGTGTAGGACAGGGTGATCGTGTTGAGGTCGTCCTGATCGGCGTCGCGGGCGAGCGCCGGATCGACGTAGAAGACGACCGCCATTTCGCGCCGCTCGCCGGGCTTCAGACGCTGTTCAGTGAAGCAGAAGCAGTTGATCTTGGTGAAATAAGCGCCGGTCTGCGGCGGCGTCACGTTGTATGACGCCAGGCCCGCGGTCTCGCGCGCCGACTGATTGATGACCGTGTAGTAGACCGTCACCACTTCGCCGAGCCGCACGTCGACCGACGTGACCTCCGGCTCAAACCGCCACGGCAGGCCGCGATTGACATTGGCGTCGAAGCGCACCGTGATCTTGCGATCGAGCACCTGGCCCGGTGCAACGCTTGCGACCTGCGGCGTGCCGCCGAAGCCGGTCACCCGGCAGAACAGGTTGTAAAGCGGCACCGCCGCATAGGCGCCGCCGACCATAAGTCCGACGAACGCACCGCATGCGAGCGCCACCGTGAGGTCACGTCGCCGCAGTCTTGTCGGAGCGACCGAGCGTTGGTCCGGCCCGGCCTTGTCGGGCCTCGTATCGTGGGGACTTTGATCCATGGCGGAACGTTTCACATTGACCTCATCAGTGCCCCGACCCGACCTTGACCATGGTGACCGCGTAGAACAACAGAACCAGCGCGCCGAGCGCGAGCGCTATTGCGATCGAGCGCGCGCGCCGCCGTCGCTTTTGTTCCTCGGTGAGCACGATCCCGTTGTTGTCGTCGTCATTGTTTCCGCTCGCGTCCATGTCGCCCGTTCACCCAAGGAGGGTCGCCGGCCATCCTCCGAGCCAATGATCGACCAAGAGCACCGCGAATAAGGCGAACAGATAAAGTAGCGAAAAAGAGAAAAGTCGTTTCGCCGCCGCATGGGCGGCGTTGTCTGTGCCGGCGTTCTTCAGGCGCAACGCGAGCAGCACCATCATTGCGCCAGCGATCGCGGCGACGATTCCGTACATTGGGCCGGCAAAGCCGAACAGGAATGGCATCACTCCGGCGGGCGCCAGCAGCAGCGCATGGGCGAGAATCTGCCGCTTGGTTTCCGTTGCGCCCGCGACCACCGGCAGCATGGGCACGCTGGCGCGCCGATACTCTTCGCAGCGGCGCAGCGACAGCGCCCAGAAATGCGGCGGAGTCCAGAAGAAGATGATCAGAAACAGAAGAATGGGGGCGAGCCCGACGTCATGCGTCACCGCCGCCCAGCCGATCACCGGCGGCAGCGCCCCGGCGGCGCCGCCGATCACGATATTCTGTGCGGTCCAGCGTTTGAGCCAAATCGTATAAATGACGGCGTAGAAGAAAATCGTGAAGGCAAGCAGCCCCGCGGTGAACCAACTGGCCACTAGGCCGAGCACCGCCACCGCGCCGACGCTGAGGGTGATCCCGAAAGCGAGGGCTTCTCCGGGCTGCACCCGGCCGGCCGGAATCGGACGCTGACGGGTGCGCCCCATGACGCCGTCGATATCGGCATCGTACCACATGTTCAAGACGCCGGCCGCGCCGGCGCCGACCGCGATGCATAGAAGCGAAGCGACCCCCAGCACCGGATGCAACTGGCCCGGCGCCACCATCATGCCGACGAAGGCGGTGAAGACGACGAGCGACATCACGCGCGGCTTCATCAGGGCGAAATAGTCGCTCGCCTCCGCCAGGCTTGGTTCGATCGGCGGCGCGGGACTCGTCGACTGCAGCGCTGCGCTTTTTCCGATAACGGACATCAGAATTGCCTCATGCTCGCTCGTATCACTGTATCCGCGGCAGCACCTCGAACTGATGGAACGGTGGCGGCGACGGCAAAGTCCATTCCAACGTCGTTGCGCCCGGTCCCCATGGATTGTTGCCTGCCGCCCGCTTGGCGGCGAAGGCGCGATAGATGGTGAAGAAAAACACCACAAGACCCGCCAAGAAGATGTAGGAGCCCATCGACGAGACGAAGTTCCACCCGCTGAATGCATCCGGGTAGTCGGCGATGCGGCGAGGCATCCCGGAAGCTCCGAGGAAGTGCTGCGGGAAGAAGATCACGTTGGCGCCGATGAAGGACAGCCAGAAATGCAGCTTGCCGAGCGCTTCGGAGTACAGATAGCCGGTGATCTTGGGGAACCAGTAATACCAGCCGGTAAAAATGCCGAAGGTCGCGCCGAGCGACATCGTGTAGTGGAAGTGGGCGACGACGAAATAGGTATCGGTCAGCAGGCGATCGACGGAAGCGTTCGCGACCACGACGCCGGTGACGCCGCCGATCACGAACAGGAGGATGAAGCCGAGCGCCCAGAGCATCGGCGTCCTGAACTCGATCGACCCGCCCCACATGGTGGCGATCCAGGAGAAGATCTTAATTCCGGTCGGCACGGCGATGACCATCGTCGCGGCGACGAAATAGGCCTGAGTGCCCGTCGACAGGCCGACGACGTACATATGGTGCGCCCAGACGATGAAGCCGATGAAGCCGATCGCGACCATTGCATACGCCATGCCGAGATAGCCGAATATCGGCTTGCGGGCGAACGTGGAGACGACTTGGCTGATCACGCCGAACGCTGGCAGGATCAGGATGTAGACCTCCGGATGGCCGAAGAACCAGAACAGATGCTGGAACAGCAGCGGATCGCCGCCGCCCGCGGGGTTGAAGAAAGTGGTGCCGAAATTCCGGTCGGTCAGGAGCATGGTGATCGCGCCCGCGAGCACCGGCAGCGCGAGCAACAGCAGGAACGCAGTCACCAGGATGGACCAGACAAACAGCGGCATCTTATGCAACGTCATGCCGGGCGCGCGCATGTTGAGAATCGTGGTGATAAAATTGATCGCGCCGAGGATCGAGGAGGCGCCCGCGAGATGCAGTGAGAGGATGGCGAAATCAACCGCTGGCCCGGGGTTCCCCGTCGTCGATAGGGGCGCATACACCGTCCAGCCGGTGCCGGCGCCGGAAGCGCCCGGCTCGCCCTCGACGAACAACGAAATGACCAAGAGCGAAAGCGAGGCCGGCAACAGCCAGAACGAAATGTTGTTCATGCGCGGAAACGCCATGTCGGGCGCCCCGATCATCAGCGGCACAATCCAGTTTCCGAAGCCGCCGATCAACGCCGGCATGATCATGAAGAATACCATGATCAGCCCGTGCGCGGTCACGAACACGTTGAAGAGGTGGGGGTCAGCGAAAAACTGCATCCCCGGCTCTTGCAGTTCAAGCCGCATCGCGATCGACAAGGCGCCGCCGATCACGCCGGCGACCATCGAGAACACAAGGTACATCGTGCCGATGTCCTTGTGGTTGGTGGAAAACAGGTAGCGCCGCCATCCGGTCGGGTGGTCGTGCTCGTGATGCGCGTCGTGGGTGCCTACGGTCGCATCCATAATCCGGTCCTCAATTAAATTGTTGTTCTTGCCCGATCCGTCTTGGTTAGGCCTTTACTCGGTGCGCCGCGGCGCGGTTGCGACGACCGTCATCGGTCCATTCCCCCCGCCAGCGAATTTTTGCTTGGCCTGCGCAACCCAGGCGGCGAAGGCCTGCTCGCTGACCACGCGCACAGCGATTGGCATGAAGGCGTGGTCCCGACCGCAAAGCTCCGAGCATTGGCCGTAATAAACGCCCTCGCGCGTCGCTTTGAACCAGGTCTCGTTCAGCCGCCCCGGGATGGCATCGATCTTGATGCCGAATGAAGGCACCGTGAAGGAATGAATCACGTCCGCCCCGGTTGTCTCAACGCGGATCACCTTGTTCACAGGCACGACCATTTCGTTGTCGACAGCCAACAGGCGGGGTTGACCCGGCTTGCGCTCGTTGTCCCGCAACATCAGCGAGTCGAACTCAAAATTGCCGTTGTCCGGATAGGAGTATGTCCAGAACCACTGCTTCCCCGTCGCCTTCACCGTCAAATCGGCGGGCGGGACATTCAGCTGAAAAAACATCAGCCGGAAAGAGGGGAGGGCGATGACCACCAGAATGATCACTGGGATCACCGTCCAGATCAACTCGACCAGCGTGTTGTGGGTGGTGCGCGAGGGGACCGGATTGGCGCGCGCGTTGAAGCGCACAATTACCGTGACGAGCAGGACCAGTACGAGTATAACGATACCGATTATTATCCATAACAGAAGGTTGTTAAACCTGATGACGTCCGTCATGACTGGCGTCGCCAACTCCTGCAAGCCTATCCCCCAAGGAGAGGGTTGACCCAGCCCCGCCCAAGCTGAATCGACTCCGCCAAAAACCGCTGCGACGACAATTGTCGCGGCGACCGCTCGAAGGATTGACTGCATCGCTGCCTAAGCTCCTTTCGCGGTATGATCGGGGTTAGCGTCTAAGCGCCATCCCTCGCCGCGTGTTTATTAGGTTTCCGTTGAGGCATATCGGTCCGCAGTGCGGAGGGTCTCATCTGCAAGGGCACGGAAACGCATTTCGGGCCTCTCAAACCACAATTCCGCCCCACTCGCAATGTGGCTCATGATGAGCGGACAAAGAATCACATCGCAGATCGCCGGCTGTCGCGGACACAATCGCTTTTGCTGGTCAAAGTGCTACGATAACGGCGCGAATGATGTGGTTGCCGCAACATATATAGCCACGCGCATGCGTTGGTCTAGGGGGCGTGACGGCTCGAACGTAGCTACTTCGGAGGAGGGAGCTTGATATGAGCACGTTCTCCGGCGACAGGTTCGCGCGGGCGCGCTTCCTTGCCGGCTTACTGGCTTTGGCGCTGCTGACTGGGCTCTCTCTTGCGTCGGCAGCCTTCGCCCAGGGCGCGGTGAAGTCAGTTCACGACGACTGGCAAATCCGGTGCGAGACCCCGCCGGGTGCGCAAAACGAGCAATGCGCATTGTTCCAAAGCGTCGTCGCCGAGGACCGCGCCAATGTGGGACTGACGGTGCTCGTGTTGCGCACGGCCGACCAGAAGACCCGTTTGATGCGCGTACAGGTGCCGCTCGGCGTCTTGCTCCCGGCGGGGCTGGGGCTGAAGGTCGACGATACCGATGTCGGGCGCGCCGGTTTCGTGCGGTGTACTTTGCGCGGCTGCTATGCCGAGGTTGTCATGGACGACAATCTGGTCAAGCAACTCCGCAACGGCAAGACGGCGACTTTCTTCATCTTCCAGACGCCCGAGGAGGGGATCGGCTTTCCCATGAGCCTCAAAGGCTTTGGCGAGGGCTACGACAAGCTTCCCTGACGCCGATGATGGCCAAAATCGCTTTCACCAAGCGCGCTGTCTGATTGCCCTAGGGCGAGCCTGCGGCTCCAGTAAGTCCGGCTACCAGGGTCTTCCGCGACATGCGCTGCTGCACGGAGGCCGACCATGAGACGAAGCGCTGTTCTTTGCCGGACGACTGCGGGTTCGGCGGCTGCCCTTGTTGCGGTTTCGCTTGCCGTCACGACGGCGTCCGCAGCCACGCCTTGCCGTAACAGTGAAAGTTTCGCGAGCTGGCTCGACGCGTTCAAGCAAGAAGCCGCCGCGCAGGGCATTTCGCGCAGCGCGATCGCGGCGGCCTCGCCCTACCTCGTCTATGTCCAGCGCATCGTCAATATCGATCGCGGCCAGCGCTTCTTCGCCCAGAGTTTCCTGCAGCTCTCCGACAAGATGCTCGCCGCCTATCGGCTGAAGCGCGGTCCGGCGCTCGTCAAGAAATATGACGCGATCTTTTCCCGGGCCGAAAAGGAGTACGGCGTTCCCGCCCCGGTCATCGTCGCCTTCTGGGGGCTCGAAAGCGACTTCGGCGCGGGCATGGGCAAAGATCAGGCGATCCGCTCGCTCACGACGCTCGCTTACGACTGTCGCCGGTCGGACATGTTTCGCGGACATCTGTTCGGTGCGCTGCGCCTGATCGAGCGCGGCGACCTCAGAGCCGCCGAGATGATCGGTTCCTGGGCGGGCGAGCTCGGCCAGACCCAGATGATGCCGTCGGAATATTTCAAATACGCGGTCGACTATGACGGCGATGGCCGCCGCAATCTCCTGCGCAGCGTGCCCGACGTGATCGGATCGACCGCCAATTACCTCGTCAGCCTGGGCTGGCGGCGTGGCGAGCCATGGCTGCAGGAGGTGCGGGTTCCGTCCAAGTTGGCATGGGATCAGGCCGACCTCGCCATCCAGCATCCCCGGTCGAAATGGGCGGAATGGGGGGTGACGCTGCGCGACGGCAAGCCGCTGCCGGCCGATAATTTGCCTGCCTCGCTGCTGCTGCCGATGGGACGGCGCGGCCCCGCCTTTCTCGCCTATCCGAATTTCCAGGCCTATCTGAAGTGGAATGCCTCACTGGTCTATTCGCTTACCGCGGCCTACTACGCGACGCGCATTGCCGGTGCGCCGCCGATGCACCGCGGCGCACCGAATATTCCGACGCTTACGCAGCAGCAGGCCAAAGAACTCCAACAGCTTCTCACGCGAGCGGGCTATGACGTGGGCCCTGTGGACGGCAAGATCGGCGCGGCGACACGCTCTGCCGTCAAGGAGGCGCAGCTCAAGCTTGGACTGCCGGCCGACTCGTACCCGACGCCGGAGCTGATCAGCCGGATGCGAACGACGCGGTGAAGATGTTCGCTCGATGGGGTGCGGGCGGCGTCGCCCTTCGCATCCTCGGAACGAACGCCGCTGCCACCGGTTGACAATCTGCCCATTTATGCAGATGGACACCGCGTGCGTAACGATCGCCCCTTGCTGACGAACGATGGACCCCAGCGCAGCCCGGATGCACCGGGTGCGTCGGTCGACGAACCGCCAACCGGCAGTAACGGGACGGGCACGGTCGAGGAGCCGCCGCCTGCAACCGATGGTCCGGGACGCATCGAGGACCCGCCGCCGGGAGAAGCGCCGGGCAAGATCGATGACCCTCCTGGCGGGCCCGAACGTCGTGTCGACGGGGCGTCCGTGTCCGGCATCGTGGAAACCGACATTCCCGCGCGCCTCGATCGTTTGCCGTGGAGCCGGTTTCATACCCTCGTCGTGGTCGCGCTCGGCATTACCTGGATTCTCGACGGGCTGGAGGTGACGCTCGCCGGCACGCTCGCCGGCGCGCTGAAGGAAAGCCCGGTCCTGCATTTTTCCAACAGCGATGTAGGCTTCGCCACCAGCGCCTATCTCGCCGGCGCAGTGCTTGGCGCCGTTTTCTTCGGCTGGCTGACCGACCGGCTCGGCCGCAAGAAGCTGTTTTTCATTACGCTTGGGGTTTATCTCAGTGCCACCGGCGCGACCGCCCTCTCGTGGGACGTGTGGAGCTTCGCGGCGTTTCGCTTCCTGACCGGAGCGGGGATCGGCGGCGAATACACGGCGATCAACTCCACCATCCAGGAACTCATTCCGGCCCGGGTGCGGGGCTGGTCCGATCTTCTGATCAACGGCAGCTTCTGGATCGGAGCGGCGGCGGGCGCGGCCGGTTCCATCATCGTGCTCGACCCGGCGGTGCTGCATCCCGAGTATGGTTGGCGGCTCGCTTTCCTGATCGGCGCCGGAATTGGCGTCGTGATCTTCTTCATGCGTATTTGGATCCCGGAAAGTCCGCGTTGGTTGATGACGCATGGCCGCGCGGCAGAGGCCGAGGCCGTGGTCGCCGGGATCGAGCGTCAAGTCTATGGCGAGCGCAGTCCGAACCGCAAAGACCTGCCGACCGTGCGACTGCGAATGCGGCGGAGCACCCCGCTCAGCGAGGTCGCGAACACCTTGTTCAAGGTCTATCGCACGCGCTCTTTGGTTGGCCTGTCGCTCATGGCCTCGCAGGCGTTTTTCTACAATGCGATCTTCTTCACCTATGCGTTGATCCTGATCGACTTCTACGGCGTGTCGGCCGAGGGCGTCGGCTGGTATGTGCTGCCGTTCGCGGCGGGGAATTTCCTCGGACCGCTCCTGCTCGGGCGCCTGTTCGATACGCTCGGACGACGGCCGATGATCACCTTCACCTACGCGATTTCCGGCATTCTGCTTGCCGGCGTCGGCTATCTGTTCAAGCAGGACTTGATTTCCGCCCAGACGCAGACCCTGGGGTGGACGGTCGTGTTCTTCTTTGCCTCGGCCGCGGCGAGCTCCGCCTATCTCACCGTCAGCGAAACCTTTCCGCTCGAAATCCGCGCGCTCACGATCGCTTTTTTCTACGCGATCGGCACCGGTATCGGCGGCGTCGCCGGGCCCTGGATGTTCGGCGCCCTGATCGATTCCGGCTCGCGCGCGAGCGTGTATTCCGGCTATCTCGTCGGCGCGGCGCTGATGGTCGCGGCGGCGGCGATCCAATGGCGTTACGGGATCGCGGCGGAACGCAAGTCGCTCGAATCGGTGGCGCGCCCGCTCGCGTCCGCCGATTGATTGATCCGATCGGTCTGCGCCGGCTCGCTTGTATCCTTTTGTGGTCGCATTTCTGCGGCGAACCGGTTCCGACTTCGCCGGAAGAAGCTCTATTGCTTCGTCGGATCCGGCTTCGTCGCGTGCGGCGGCGCCTCGCTCATGAAACCGTAGGCGCTATTGACGAGCGCGAGATGCGAAAAGGCCTGGGGGAAATTGCCCACCTGCCGGCTCAGGCGCGGATCGTACTCCTCGCTCAGGAGCCCGACATCGTTGCGAAGGGAAAGGAGCTGCGAGAACTGGCGGCGCGCATCGCTCCAGCGTCGTTGCTTCATATAGACATCGGCGAGCCAGAAACTGCAGGCGAGAAACGCGCCCTCGCCCTCGGGCAATCCGTCGGCTGCGGTCTCGGTGCGGTAGCGCAGCACGAAGCCATCGGAGACCAAATCGTTTTCGATGGCGCGAACGGTGCCGGCAATGCGCTTGTCGTCGATCGGCAGGAAGCCGATGATGGGCAGCAGCAAAAGCGTGGCGTCGAGCTGCTTGGAGCCGTAGGCCTGGACGAAGCTGCCGAGCTCGGGATCAAATCCGTGCGTGCATACGTCGTCGTGTATTTCGGCGCGCAGGGAACGCCAGCGGTCGACCGGACCGTCAAGGCCGAACGTCTCGGCGCTCAGAGTCGCGCGATCGAAGGCGAGCCAGGCCATGGCCTTGGAATAGGTGAAATGCTGCGGGTCCCCGCGCATCTCCCAGATGCCTTGATCGGGCTTTTTCCATATCTTGGCGAGATGATCGAGCACGGCCACTTCCAGCGCCCAGCCGGAACTCGTAGCGGCGAGCCCGCAGGTGCGGCCGTGGTGGAACGCGCCGAGCAACTCGCCAAACACGTCGAGTTGGAGTTGTTCATGGGCGGCGTTGCCGATGCGTACCGGCCGAGAATTCTCGTAGCCGGAGAGCCAGGGCGTCTCCCATTCGGTCAAACGCCGCTCGCCGGCGATCCCGTACATGATCTGAAGCTGATCCGGGCTTCCCGCGACGGCGCGCAACAGCCACGCACGCCAAGCCTGCGCTTCGCTGACATAGCCGGCATTGGTCAGCGCGGCGAGGGTCAGTTTCGCGTCCCGCAACCAACAGAAACGGTAGTCCCAGTTGCGCGGCCCGCCAATCATTTCCGGCAACGAGGTCGTCGGCGCGGCGACGATTCCGCCGGTCGGCGCATAGGTCAGCGCCTTGAGCGTGATCAGCGAGCGCATCACCGCTTCCGACCATTCGCCGGCTGGCCGGCAGGTCTTCGCCCAGTCGCGCCAGAAGGATTCTGTTTCTTGCAGCGCGGCTTTAGCGTCGAGGATGGGCGGTATCGGATGGTTTGACGGCGAGTAGCCGAGCACAAAGGGGATCGTCTGACCTTCCGTTACGATGAACTCGGCAGTGGTTGTGAAGTTTTCGCCCACCAGATTGACCGGCGTGCGCAGCGTGACCATGTCAGGACCGGCAATCGCTCGCCAGGTGCCGTCCTCGGTGCGCGCCACCCAGGGGACGGTCGCGCCATAGCCGAAGCGAAGGATCAGCTCCAAGCGCATCGGAACCCGCCCGCGCTCGCCGATCACGAGCCGCACCAGATCGGACTCCTCGTTACGCGGCGGCATAAAGTCGACGAGGGTGATCGCGCCGTCCGCGGTCTCGAAGCGCGTTTCAAGAATAAGCGTATTGTCGCGATACTGACGCGTGATGCGCGCTTGGCTCTTGGGGCCGATATGCCAGTGGCCATGCTTCGGCTCGCCGAGCAGCGCCGCAAAGCAGGCATCGGAGTTGAAGCGCGGCCAGCACAGCCAGTCGACTGAGCCGTCGCGGCTGACCAGCGCGGCCGTTTCGCAGTCGCCAATCAGCGCATAGTCTTCAATACGAGACGCCATGTCATGTCCTTCGACTCGTGTCGGGGTTTCAACGGCGGCGAATGGCGCGCATCAGCGCAATCGGCAGCGCGCCGAACACCGCGCTCACGTTGACCGGTCCACGCGCGGCTGGTGCTGCCCGGCCGAGATAACTCTCGCTGACCGGGTAATTGTCGAGCTTGAGCACCGCATCGAGGTCGCCTGTCTGCGGCCAGCGGCGGCCCCCGTCGGTCAGCTGCGCGAAATGTCGTGTGACCGCGACGATTACCGCGTCTCGCCGCGACGTGCGCGCAAACGCGATGACGTGACGCGCCTGCGTGCCTTCGACTTCGATCGGCTCGTAATTGCCGCTGGTAAACAGCTCCCGCATCGCGGAGCGTAACGCGAGCAGGCGGCGGGTCAAGGCAAGTTTGATCAGTCCATTCGGGTATTGCGTCGCGAGTTCGCTCCAATCCGGGGAGGCCGGGAGCGCTTCGAGCGCAGCCTGGCGCGCGGTAAAATCAACCGGTCGTCGGTTGTCGGGATCGACCAGGGAAAAATCCCAGAACTCGGTGCCCTGATAAAAATCAGGAACGCCCGGGATGGTCGCCTTGAGCGTGAGCTGCGTCAGGCTGTTCAGCGCGCCGATCAAGCTGGTCCGGCGCGCGAATTCCTCGAAATCCTGCAGGAAAGCTGCGGAGCTTTCACGATCGAGTATACGGGCGATGAAGGTCGTAGTTGCGGTCTCGTAAGCTTCATTGGGATTGTGCCAGCTCGATTCCTCCTTGCCTTCGCGCAGAGCCTTGATCGCGTAGGTCTGCATGCGCTCGACGAACCCCGCGTCGGGACCGTCAACGGGCCACGCGCCGATCAGCGCTTGATAGAGCATGTATTCATGCGCCGCGGTGGGGGTGCGGCCGACGCTGCGGCGCACCAACGGTTCGTTCAAGGTCTGCCACCGTTGCACCGCTGCGGACCAGTCGTCGGCGAGGTCTGCGATCGCGAGTATGCGGGTGCGCGCATCCTCGCCGCGCTTGGTGTCGTGGGTTGCGGTCGTGGTCATCGCATTGGGCGTTGCGGTCCGTGAGCGCATGCGTCGATGGAACTCGCCAGCCGTGATCGCCGGGAGGGCCGGGTCGCCGCCGACTTCGTTCAAAGCGAGCAGCCGGTGATAGCGATAGAAGGCGGTGTCCTCGAGCGCCTTGGCCATCACCGGGCCGGTGAGCTGCTGCACCTTGCCAGTGAACCGCCGCACCCGCGCGCTGCTGTAGCCGGTGCGCCCGGGTCCGATCAGGTCAAGCGTCAGCACGTCCTGCAGGAAATCGAAGATATTGGCGTCGGGGCCGTACCATCTCGCGCGCGCTCTGGCGATCGTCTGGATGATCGTTTCGCGGTCTTCCGCCGAGACGGTCCCGCCGCTGATGTAGGTGCGGTACACCGGAAACTGCACGATATAGGCGCGCAGCGCGTCGCGCAGACGCTCGAGAGTGAAATCCCGGCTGCGCCAGTGGCCGGCCGCGATTCGCGCCAGCAGGCGGCAGAGCACGGTGAATTCGCTCGCGAGCATCGTCTCGAGCACGCGCACCTTGGCGTCGCGAACGAGGTCGTCGAAGTTTTCCCGCCGCCCGACGATGACGTCGCTATAAAACTTGTCGAGCTGTTCGAGGCCAGAATCGTCGAGCAGCACGCGGGTGAGGACGTTGAGCACGTCGTAGCCGGTGGTTCCGGCGATGCCCGGTAGGTCGGGCATCGGTTCGCCGTCGGCCAGAATCTTCTCAACGACGATATAGAAGGGACGCGTCCGTGCCCCCGGCTCGCGCGCGGCGCGAACGAGCCGCGACAGCCGGCGCGTATATTGCGCGGGATCGGACAGTCCATCGATATGATCGAGGCGGAGGCCATGCAACTGGCCGCCGGCGATCAGGGCCATCACGCGGCGATGCGCGGCGGCGAAGGTCGGCAAATCCTCGACGCGGATGCCGGCGAGATCGTTGACGTCGAAGAAGCGGCGATAGTTGATTTCGGTGAAGGCGACGCGCCAATGCGCCACGCGGTAATGCTGGCGCTCGAGCAGCCGGTGCAGCAACAGGGTGCGGCTCGGATCGGCCGGGCTTGGCCGGTACGCGTCGAGCCCGCGCTCGATCACCTCGGCGCCGCCCTCGATCGCGGCAAGCTCGGCCTTGTAGGCCGGCGCCTGCTCGCGACTCGGCGCATTGGGGTCGGGATAGCGTTCAGCGAAGGCGAGCAGGCGGCGTCCTGCTTCTTCCTCCGTCGCGCCTGCCGCAGCGACGACGTTTTTCAGGATTTCGCCGTAGCGGTTGGGCCGGATCGGCAGACGGTGCTCGTAATACCAGACGGAGAAAGATCCTTCCTTCGGATCGTATTTCAGCGCGAGGTCTCCGTCCTCGAGCGCGTCGCCATAAGACTTGCCGAGAATCGGCAGAAGAATGCCGCCTTGCGGTCGATAGGGCAGCGTTTCCCATTCGATGTCGAACGAGTTGGCGTGCGGCGAGCGCGGTCCCCATTCGAGCACGTCCAGCCACCAGGCGTTGTCGGCATAGGCGACGCCCATATGGTTCGGCACGAAATCGAGAATGAGGCCAATATCGGCGTCTGCGAGCGCCTTGGATAGCTTGGCAAAACCGTCATCGCCGCTGAACTCGGGATTGAGCGCATTGTGGTCGACGATATCGTAACCATGCGTGCTGCCTGCGCGCGCCTTCAGAAACGGCGAGGCATAGAGATGGCTGACGCCGAGTTTGGCCAGATAGGGAACGAGGTCAGCGGCTGCGGCGAAGCCGAATTTCCCGGAGAGTTGCAGGCGATAGGTGGCGGTAGGGACGGCGGGCGGCATCAGATCTTGCTCCACGACCAATAGACGCTCCAAGGCGGCAGATTGGCGGGCGGCGCAGCGCCCCAAATCGGTACGCCAGAAGCATCGTGCGGTCGAGGGGCAGGGTTGGCCGATAGATTGGCGATGAGCGCCAACTCCCCGCCGCCGAGCGGCCAGTACGCCGTCAACACCGTGCCTACGAAGCTTGCGTCGCCGGGTGCGACTCCGTTGGCGAGGCGCGGAATGATCTGTTCGCGACGCACGGCGAGCAGCCGGGTGACAAGCGCGAGCCGCCGGTTGTGGGGCGGTTTCTCGCGGGCCGCCCAATCGAGCACGGCGGAACGGAAGGTTTGTTCTGCAAGCGGATCGGGAATTTCATCGACATTCCCGCCGGCAATGTACTGCTCCTTGAATTCCCTGCGGCGCCCTTCGCGCACGGCTTTGGCCAGATCGCCGGCAAAATCGCAGAAGAACGGGAACGGCTCGTTCGCTCCCCACTCCTCGCCCATGAACATCAGCGGCGGCGAAGGGGCGAGCAGCATGACGGCGAGCGCCGCCTCGATCCTCCTTTGGTCTTTGGCAAGCTGGTCCAGGCGCTCGCCGCGCGCTCGATTGCCGATCTGGTCGTGATTCTGCAGGAAGGACACGAAGGCGGTCGGCGGCAGATGCCCGCTCGGCTCACCGCGCGCTGCGCCGCCGCGGTGCTTCGACGCCTCGCCCTGATAGGCGAAGCCTGAGGCGAGCGTGCGCGCGACATGGCGCGGCGCGTCGGTGTAATCGCGGTAGTAGGCTCTTTGTTCGCCGGTGAGCAGTACGTGCCAGGCGTGGTGAAAGTCGTCGTTCCATTGCGCCCGATACTTCCCCGCCGCCGCAGGGGCCAGCGGATCGAGCAGCCAGGCGGCGTTGTCGTCGTTTTCCAGGACGAGGTGAACCAAACGCCCATCCGTCTCGGCGAAAGCCCCGACGGCACGGCTCAGGTCTACAAGAACCGATGGAGTTCCCGGTTTGACGATGGCATGAACCGCGTCCAGCCTCAGCCCGTCGAAACGATAATTGCTGATCCAATACAGCGCATTCTCGATGGCGAACTCGCGCACCTGCGGAACAGCGTAGTCGATCGCCGAGCCCCAGGGGGTATGGACCGCATCGGTAAAGAATTGCGGCGCATAGCGGCCGAGATAGTTTCCTTCCGGCCCGAAGTGATTGTAGACGACGTCGAGAAACACCATCATGCCGCGCCGGTGGGCGGCGTCGACCAGCGCCTTGAGATCTTCCGGCCGGCCGTATGTCGAGTCGGGAGCATAGAGCAGCACGCCATCATAGCCCCAGTTGCGGCGGCCGTAGAAATCGGCGAGCGGCATTAGCTCGATGGCAGTAAAGCCGGCGGCCACTATGTCGTCGAGCCGCTCGATCGCCGCCCGGTAGGTTCCTGCCGGCGTGAAGCTCCCGACATGCAGTTCGAGGATGACCGCCTCGTGCCATGGCCGTCCGCGCCATTTTTGCGCCGTCCAGCCAAAGGCATGATCGATGACCTCGCTCGGGCCATTGACGTCGTCCGGCTGGAATCCGGACGCCGGGTCAGGGACGTCGAGCTCGCCATCGATGCGGAAGCGGTAATGCACGCCCGCGCCGATCCCGGGCACGCGCAGGTCGAACCACCCGTCATTGTGGCGGCGCATGGGCCGCCTGTCGCCCATCACCAGGTCGACCGACTTCGCTCCGGGCGCCCACAATCGAAATGTCACGCCATTCGAATCGAGCTGCGGTCCAAACTGTCGTGGGCTGAACGGAGGAGCGGCCGTCATGACGTCGTCCCTGCGAAAACGGTGACCGATTGGGCTGGCGCCAAATACTTGGTCCCGACCTTGAGCTTGGTGTCCCCCACGTCATCGTCGTCGACCGCCGTCGCCAGGATCCGGGTCCAGGCGCTGCAGCCCGGCCACTTCGGCAAGACGATCTCGGCCGCCTCGGGCGCCGCATTGAGAATAATATACATTGCTACACCCGAAGACTCGATCGGCGCCAGCACATAGGCGAGGAAGCGGGCTTCCGCTAACGCCCAATCGGCTTGCGTCATTTCGGTTCCCTGCGGGGTCAGCCACTTTACGTCGTAATGGCCGCCGCCGCGACGGCCGATCAGCCAGCGCCGCCCCTGCAATTGCGGAAACGAGCGTCGCATCGCTGTGAGCTGCGCGATCAGGTCGGTCAGGTCATCGCCCTCCCGGCCGGCGCCCGACCAGTCCACCCAACCGATCTCGTTGTCCTGGCAGTAGGCGTTGTTATTGCCGTTCTGGCTATTGCCGACCTCATCGCCGGCGAGCATCAGCGGGACGCCATTGGCGAGAAAGAGCGAGGCGAGAAGGCCGCGCTTGGCGCGGCGGCGCGCCTCGAGAACTTCCTTGTCGTTGGTCGGGCCTTCGACCCCCCAATTGGTGCTCTGATTGTCGTCAGACCCGTCGCGATTGTTTTCGTCATTGGCGGCGTTGTGCTTGTGCGCATAGCTGACGAGGTCGGCGAGCGTAAATCCGTCATGGACGGTGACGTGATTGATGCTGGTGCGTGGCGGCCGCCGCCGATAGCGAAAACGGTCGGCCGAGCCGGACATGCGCCCGGCAAGCTCGCGGACCTGATTATGGTCGCTGCGCCAGAACGATCGCAGCGTCCGGCGAAAAGCGTCGTTCCATTCCGACCAGCCCTGCGGGAACGCTCCGAGCTGATAGCCGCCCCAGCCGACGTCCCACGGCTCGGCGATGAGTTTCACCCGCGACAGCACCGGGTCCTGATTGACCGCGCAAAAAAAACCGGCGTTCGGATCGAAGCCATGTGGACCGCGCCCGAGCGTGGTTGCGAGATCGAACCGGAAGCCGTCGACATGGCACTTCTCGACCCAATAGCGCAGGGAATCCATCACCATCTGCAGCACGCGCGGATGGGTCAGGTTGAGCGAATTTCCGCAGCCGGTGAAGTCGTCGTAATAGCGCGGCGCACTGGGTACGAGCCAATAATAGGACGCGTTGTCGATGCCGCGGAACGAAAACGTGGGGCCGAGGTGATTGCCTTCGCAGGTGTGGTTGTAAACCACGTCGAGGATTACCTCGATCCCAGCCTGGTGCAACTGCGCCACGGTCGCTTTGAAGTCCTCGAGCGCAGCGTCCGCGGACCCATAACGCGGCTCGGGCGCGAAATAGCCGATCGCGCTGTATCCCCAATAATTGCCCAGGCCTTTGATGGCCAGCATGTGCTCGTCAATATGCGCGTGGATCGGCAACAGTTCGATGGCGGTCACGCCCATGCGTTGCAAATGCTCGACCATCTGCGGCGAGCTGAGACCACGGAAATTGCCGTGCAAGGCGGCCGGGAGGTCCTTGCGCTGCATCGTGAGCCCGCGCACATGCGCCTCGTAGAGGATCGTATCGTGCCAGCGCGTTTGCGGACTACGGTCGTCGCCCCAAGTGAAGGCGTCGTCAACGACGACGCACTTGTACATGCTGCGGGAATTGTCGCGCTTATCGAAGGACAGATCGGCGCGCGCGCTGCGGGTGCGGTAGGCGAAGTGGGCGTCGCTCCAGACGAAGTTGCCGATCAGCCGCTTGGCGTAGGGATCGAGCAGCAATTTGTGATGATTGAAGCGGTGGCCACGTTCGGGCTCGTAGGGGCCGTAGACCCGATAGCCATAGACCTGGCCGGGAACGACTTCCGGCAGAAACGCATGCCAGACATCATCAGTGACCTCCGGCAGCGCGACGCGCTCGATCTCGCGGCGGCCGGTGCGGTCGAACAGACAAAGTTCGACCTTCTCGGCGTTAGCCGAGAAGATCGCGAAATTCGTGCCATGTCCGTCCCAAGTCGCTCCGAGCGGAAAGGGCGAGCCTGGTCTGATCTGCATTAAAACTCCGGCACGAGGATGATCCCGGCCAGCGGCGGAAGCGTCAGGCCAAGCACGCCGCCGGCTCCTGTGTCTTCGGCCTGAATCCGTCCGCCATTGCCGACATTGCCGCCGCTGTAGGCGGCGGCGTCGCTGTTGAACACTTCACGCCAACCGCCCGCAAAGGGCACGCGAATACGATAATCATGGCGCACCACCGGCGTAAAGTTGAGTGCGACGAGACAGATCGAGCCGTCGCGGGCGCGGCGCAGCCAAGCGAACACGCTGTTTTCGGTGTCGTCGACGACCAGCCATTCAAAGCCGCCCGGCTCCGAATCAAGCTCATACAAGGCAGGCGTCGATCGGTAGAGATGATTGAGGTCGCGCACGAGGGCCTGGATGCCCTTGTGCTCCGGATACTCGAGGAGGTGCCAATCGAGACTGTGATCGTGGTGCCATTCACGGCTCTGGGCGAACTCGCTGCCCATGAACAGCAGCTTCTTGCCGGGATGGCCGAACATGAAGGTGTAGTAGGTGCGCAGATTGGCGAAGCGCTGCCAATGGTCGCCCGGCATCCGCCCGAAGATCGTGCCTTTGCCGTGCACCACTTCGTCATGCGACAGCGGCAGGACGAAATTTTCGTACCAAGCATACAGCATGGCGAAGGTGATGTCGTTGTGGTGGAATTTGCGGTGGACCGGTTCCTTGGAAATGTACTGCAGCGTGTCGTGCATCCACCCCATGTTCCACTTGTAGCCGAAGCCGAGCCCGCCGATGTCGGCCGGGCGGGAGACGAGCGGCCAAGCGGTCGACTCCTCCGCCAGGGTCGTGGCGTTGGGAAAGCGGCCGAACACCTCGGTATTGAAACGACGCAGGAAGTCGATCGCTTCGAGATTTTCCCGTCCGCCGAAGCGGTTGGGAATCCAGCCGCCCTCCGGACGGCTGTAATCGAGATAGAGCATCGAGGCGACCGCATCGACGCGCAGGCCGTCGATCTGGAAGCGGTCAAGCCAATACAACGCATTCGCGAGCAGGAAATTGGCGACCTCGCGCCGCCCGTAATTGTAGATCAGCGTGTTCCAGTCGAGATGCCGCCCCTGCATGGCGTTGGCGTGCTCGTAGACGGCGGTGCCGTCGAACTGTGCGAGACCGTAATCGTCATCGGGGAAGTGACCGGAGACCCAGTCGAGAATGACCCCGATCCCAGCGCGATGGAAGGCGTCCACCAGCAGGCAAAAATCCTGCGGCGAGCCGAATCGGCTGGTGGGCGCGTAAAGCCCAGTCGGCTGGTAGCCCCAGGATGCATCAAACGGATGTTCGGCGATCGGCAGCAGCTCGACGTGGGTGAAGCCCGTCGAGGCGACATAGGGCGGCAACTGCTCCGCCAGCTCCCGATAGGTCAACCAACTGTTGTTCATACACGGATTTCGCCGCCACGAGCCGAGATGGACTTCGTAGATCGACATCGGTCCGTCGTAACGGTTGATCCCGGCGGGGGAAGGCGTGATCGGCGGGAAGGTGCTCGGATCGACGATCACCGAGGCGGTGAGCGGGCGCACTTCTGCAGAAACGGCGTAGGGGTCCGCCTTGATCCGCAGCCGCCCGTCGGAGCCAAGAATCTCGAACTTGTACTTGTGGCCGGGCGTGACGTCGGGGATGAAGATTTCCCAGAAGCCGTTGCCGCGCACCCGCATGGCGTGCCGGCGGCCGTCCCAATAGTTCCAGTCGCCGACGACGCTGACGCGGCGGGCATTGGGCGCGAATACGCCGAAGGCGACGCCGGCGACTCCCTCATGCACCATCGGGTGGGCGCCGAGCTTGTCATAGATTTGAAGGTGAGTGCCTTCGCCCATCAAATGCAGGTCGAGCTCCGACAGCACTGTCGAGAACCGGTAAGGATCTTCGAACTCGACGAAGCCGGGGCCATGCCAGCGCGCCTTCAAGAGATAATCGCGCGCGCCGGAGGGAACCGGACCGACGAAGAGTCCCGCATCGTGGATGCGACGGAGTTCCGCCTCCTGATCGTCCCTGAAGCGCACATGCACTGCGCGCGCTCCCGGCAGAAAGGCGCGCACGACATGCGTCCCATGCTCGAAATGGGAACCGAGATAACGAAAAGGGTCAGCGTGATAACCGCCGATGATGGCAAGTGCTTCCGGAGTCACGTTATACATGGCTAGGTGCTTTCAACAGAAAATAGAGTCCGCCACAGCCCAGAGAGCGGCACATGGACCCAATCGGGACGATTGGCAAATTCATACCCCACCTCGTAAACGGCCTTTTCCAAAACAAAAAATCGCAACAGGCGGTCAGCCAAGTCCGCATCTTGCGGCCAAAGCCTACTCGCGCCGGCCGTATTGCGCATGCTCACAAGGAATGCATCCGTTGCTGCATTGCGCCAAGAGTCAAGTGCCTGCAAAAGGCGTAGTGGCACCTCCCCGGAACTTTCCGGGATTCGGTGGAGGGCGGAGGTCGCCGCATAGTCGAGCGAGCGGACAAACCCGGCCGCGTCGCGCGCTGAAGGAGCCTTACGCCGCCGTTCCTGGAAGGGGCGCTCCGGCTCACCTTCGAAGTCGACGATGACGATATCGTCTTTGACGATCAGGACTTGGCCGAGATGGAAATCTCCGTGCTGCCGAACCTTATCGGCGTCGATCGTGGCTGGCAGCATGTCCCGCATTTGCTCGACGGCCTCCCACCGGCGCGCCAGCAGCGTGCGGGCGATTGGCTTTGCGCGAGGACCGAGATAGTCATAGCGACGGGCGAGTTCCTCGAACATCTTCTCTGTGCCACTGACGAGTCCGGCCGTCCACTCCGCCACGTCCTCTGCCGTGACTGGGTCGGGAGTAAAAGCGGGATCGTCGGCACTGCTGGCAAGCGCGAGATGCAGCTCGCCGGTGCGGCGCCCGATCGTGCGCATGCGATTGAGGTAGGCCGCATGCGCGTCGACGGGGGCCGGGAGATCGGGCAGGACGCGCGCTTCCTCGAGAAAGCGGTCCAGATAATTTCCCGCATGGGCCCAGGCGTCGCCCTGATTTTCGACGAACTGGTGCAGCACGGCGACGGCCGAGCGCCGGCTCCCCTCGACCAGTTCGATCGTCCCCAAAAGGGGCGGCGTGTTCGCGTACTTGGCGACGTCGGTGAGGAAGCGCCCCATCTCCAATTCCGGGTTCGTTCCGGCCGGCAGGCGCCGATAGAATTTCAGCACAAAAGAGGAATTGATGATCGCCGTCGAATTCGACTGCTCCACCCCACTGGCGCGAACCTCGGCGATCGGCGGCAATTGCTGCGAAGCGAAACGGGCGGTCGGACGCATTTCCAGCTGCATCGCGGGCGAAGCTTTAACCGTGCGTTCGGCATGAATGTCGCGGACCAGAGAGGAAATGAAGTCGCGCTCGGCGACCGCATCGATGAGGACCCCCTCACGATGTGTTTGGCGCACAGGCGCAACCACCAAAGCGGGCGGCGCGGTCGCGCGGTCGACCTCGCCCCAATTCACGACCAGAGGCATGACATAGCGCGTCGCGCCGCGCGGCGCGGCGTGGTCGATGAGGGCAAGGACGGGCGGCAACTCCCCCTCCCCGAGCGGGATCACGGCGCTGACGTGGGCGCCGCCCACCTCGGAGCCTTTCGCGGCGAACCAGCGGCGGGTTGCGAAATAGGCCGGCAGCACTTCCCGTTCGAAGTGGTGGCCTGATCGTCCCTCCGAGAGGGACCGCCAGCCTCTGTCGAGAACGACAGTAATCCACTCTCGTGCGCTCGCGGCTTCCGCGCTCGCCATGCCAGCCTCCTCGGTCAGCTGAAACCAGAAGAACCCATAGGGCGCCAGCGTGACCACGAACGGCCCGTCGTCGATCCGCCGAAAACGCGAACGTCCCAGCATCTCAACCGGGACCCGCCCGCGCCATTGCGACAGATCGATTTCGGTTGATTGAGCCGCGCGCGACAAATTAGCGACGCAGAGGATGACCTCGTTCCCGTAATGGCGCAGATAAGCCATGACCGCGCGATTGGTCGGGCGCAGCAAGGTCATCGTTCCGCGGCCGAACACCTTGCTCGTCTTGCGCACGGCGATCATTCGCTTCGTCCAATTCAGCATCGAGGACACGCTGCGCGACTGCGCCTCGACATTGACCGCCTGATAGCCGTGTACCGGGTCCATGATTACCGGCAGATAGAGTTTAGCCGGATCGCAGCGGGAGAAGCCGGCGTTGCGGTCCGAGGTCCACTGCATCGGTGTGCGCACGCCGTTGCGATCGCCCAAATAGATGTTGTCGCCCATGCCGATTTCATCGCCGTAGTAGAAGATCGGCGTGCCCGGCAGCGACAGCACGAGGCAATTCATCAACTCGATCTTGCGCCGGTTATTGTCCATCAACGGCGCGAGCCGGCGGCGAATGCCGAGATTGATGCGGGCGCGCGGGTCGGCGGCATAAGTCGACCACAAATAGTCGCGCTCGGCGTCGGTGACCATTTCGAGCGTCAGCTCGTCGTGATTGCGCAGGAACAGCGCCCACTGGCAGTTGGACGGTATGTCCGGCGTTTGCCGCAGGATGTCCATGATCGGGAATCGATCCTCCTGCGCGATCGCCATGTAGATGCGTGGCATCAGCGGGAAGTGATACGCCATGTGGCACTCGTCGCCGTCGCCGAAATAGGCGCGCACATCTTCCGGCCACTGGTTCGCCTCGGCGAGCAGGAAGGTGCCGGGGGCATAGGCGTCGATCTCGGCGCGTAGCCGCTTGATCAGGTCGTGGGTTTCGGCCAGGTTTTCGTTATTGGTGCCCTCGCGTTCGCACAGATAGGGAATGGCATCGAGGCGGAAGCCGTCGACGCCGAAATCGAGCCAGCGCCGCATCACCTGCACCATCGCCCAGAAGACACGCGGATTTTCGTAGTTGAGATCGGGCTGGTGGGTGAAGAAGCGGTGCCAGAAATAGGCGCCCGCTTCCGGGTCCCAGGTCCAGTTCGATTTTTCGGCGTCGGTGAAGATGATGCGTGTGTCGAGATACCTCTGATCGGTGTCGCTCCAGACATACCAGTCGCGCGCGCTCGATCCCTTCTTGCTGCGGCGTGCCCGCTTGAACCAGGGATGCTGGTCGGAGGTGTGGTTGATCACGAGTTCGGTGATCACCCGCAGCCCGCGGCGTTTCGCCTCGCCCATGAAGCGACGAAAATCCTTCATCGAGCCGAAGTCAGGATTGATCCGGCGGTAGTCGGATATGTCGTAACCGTCGTCGCGACCGGGGCTCGGGTAGAACGGCTGCAACCACAACACCGTCACGCCGAGGTCTTGAAGGTAGTCGAGCCGCTGGGTGAGGCCGTTGAAATCGCCGATGCCGTCGTCGTTGCTGTCGTAGAACGCTTTGACGTGCAGCTGGTAGATGATCGCGTCCTTGTACCAGAGCGGATCAGTCGGCGTTTCGACTGTCGTTTCCACTGCCGCGGGTGCGGTGAGGTCAGAGACGAGGTTCATGGCGCGACGCTTCAGAAAGAAGGTGGGATGCGGGATCGGTCTTTAGACGCCGGCTGCCCATTTGATATTGTCGCTTGCAGGTCAGGGGGGCTTCGGCTGGTTTCATGCGGCTGAATGGGTCCCCAAGCCTGACCGGCAAGTCGCCGCCATCGACGGGGAATTCATAACTGCCGCCGCCCGCGAGCGCAACCGAACGGGGGGCGGCTTGCCGGCCGTCGCCCGCTCCTTTTATTAACGTGGTTGCTCGATCGTTTTCTGCCAGCATCAATGATCAGGCGTGCGGCGTGCTGAATGGAAGCTGAATGAAATGGGGCGCGCGGTCATGCCGCGGTCGGATCAGTCGACGCGAGGGGCTTACTGGTTTTCAGCCGCTTTCGGCCGCACGGCTTTATCTTTGACAATCAAGATTCTCCTCCTCCGCCTCGGGAATGGCGGTCATGCCGGCTCGGGGCTGCACTGGGTCGGTCGTGTTGCTGGCGCGAGACTTCCATGGCTCGTCCGTCCGCAGCCGGGCGGGCCCATCAGCTTGATGAGAAGTTGGGCTAAAAATCGACATGGCATGGACGGCGATTGCACACATATTCTGCAAATCGGGCGCGCCTTTTGCGTAGGTCGGTTTGACGGGGTGGCAGCCGGGATAATGCAACGAAGTTGGTTTTGCTGAGCGAGACCGCACACGGTTCAAGTCCGCCTGGCTTGTCAACGCATTGCCGCGACCGGGCAGCTCTCTCAGGCCGCGGCGATGATCAGGATCAGGATAAGGTGGCAGCCGTGGGGCGATGACTAAAGTCTTGCGTGCGTTGTCGGTCCCGCTATGGTTCGCCCGACTTTGCACGTGCCATGGGGGGCTCGCGATCCTTGGTTCCCCGGTTTCCCGGTTTCCCGGCCAGCGCAGTCGCCGCAGGCGCCGGCAGTGAAAGACCCCTCGCCCGGTTCGAGCGCCTCTACACTAACGGTAGGTAACCAAAAACAACCCATGGCGGACGAAGACCAACTCAGCGCTCAGGCGGAAGCCTTCGGCGTCGAGACGACCTATTTCGATGCCCTCGGAACGCAGCGCACACCTGGCGAGGATGCGCTGCGCGAGATCGTGAATGTTCTCGCGAGCCATGCCAAAGAGGCGGGAGCGACGGCGACTCCTCCTGCCCGGGTCGTGCGTAAAGGCCGCGACAACCGCCTTGACAATGCGTGCGGCGATGGCGGCGCCTGGCGCTTGCTCGACGGGGACCACGAGGTCGCTCACGGCGCATGCGACGACAACGCCATAGCCTTGCCGGCGAAACTGCGGGTCGGGTCGTACCGGCTTCTCGCTGGGAAGGACGCGGGGGATGCCGGACAGCCGGTTATTGTCGCCCCCGCCCAATCCTACCAGCACGCTGCATTCGATGACGGCAAGCGCGTCTGGGCGCTCGCGGTGCAGCTTTATTCGCTGCGGTCGCGCCGGAACTGGGGCATCGGCGATTTTACCGACCTCAAGAACCTCGTGCGGATCGCGGGGCAGCGTGGCGCCGCCGGCATCGGGCTCAATCCGCTGCATACGATCAGTCTCGATGATCCCGGGATGATCAGCCCCTATTCGCCGACCAGCCGGCTTTTCCTCAACACGCTGTACATCGATGTGGAAGCGGCGCCGGAATTTCCCGGCCTTGCCGCCACGGGGCTTGCCGAAGAGGTAAAGCGCCTTCGCGCGTCCGAATTTGTCGACTATGCCGGGGTCATCGCCGCCAAGCTCAAGGGTCTACGGCTTGCCTATGAGGCGTTCCGCGAGCGCGGCAGCCCCGAGCGACGCGAGGATTTTGCCGCCTTCAAGAACGAGCGGGCGCTCACGCTCGGCGGCTTCGCCGCCTTTACCACCCTCCACCGCAAGTTCGGTCCGCCGTGGTGGAATTGGCCGCCAGAATGGCACAATCCGACCGCGGAAAAGATCGACGAACTGTGGCGCATCGAGGCGGTGGAGATGAACTTCCACGCCTATATGCAGTGGCTCGCCGACCGCCAGTTGAAGGCATGCTTCAATGTCGCGAAACGGCTGAAGATGCCGGTCGGCCTTTATCTCGACGTTGCCGTCGGTGTGTCGGCAAACAGTGCCGATGTCTGGAACAACCAGGGCGCCTATGTGCGCGAGCTGTCCGCCGGCGCGCCCCCCGACATGTTGAACACGTTCGGGCAGGACTGGGGGCTCGCTTCGCTCCATCCGCGCGTGCTCGCGCACACCGACTTCCGCCTGCTGCGCGAGACGCTGCGGGCGATCATGCGGTATGCCGGCGCGATCCGCATCGACCACGTGCTCGGCTTCAACCGCCTTTACATGATCCCGCACGGTTACAAGCCCTTCGAGGGGACCTATGTGCGGTTTCCGCTCGAGGCCATGCTCGCGGTGCTCGCTCAGGAGAGCAATGCCGAACGTTGCATTGTCGTCGGTGAGGACCTTGGAACGGTGCCCGACGGCTTCCGCGAAAAGCTCGCCGACTGGAACGTGTGGTCGTATCGCGTCATGATTTTCGAACGCGAGCATGACGGTTCGTTCAGGCCGCCATCGGCCTATCCGGCGCCGGCCCTGGTGTCGTTCGGCACCCATGACCTGCCAACGTTCTCGGGATGGCTGTCCAATCACGACCTTGCCGTGAAGCGGAGCCTCGGCATGGATCCGGGCGAGACGGAAGCCGAACGCGAGACCGCGCATCGGGCCGTGGCCGAGGCGCTCGCCCGCGAATGCGGTTCAGAAAAGCCCTCGACGCTCGAAATGATCCGCTTTCTCGCCCGCACGCCGAGCCGACTCCTGGTGGTTGCGGCGGAGGACGTGTTCGACATCGCCGATCAGGTCAACATCCCCGGCACCGTCTGCGAACATCCCAACTGGCGGCGGCGACTTCCGGTTTCACTCGAGGACTTCGCTGCGGACGCGCGTCTCTCGGCGATTGCCGAGGTGCTGCGCGCCGAAGGCCGCGCCGTCTCGTCGAACCAAGGCTGACTGCGCTTGAGACGGCGAGCATACGGCCCGGCTTGATTGCATTTGCGCTTGCGTCATCCTAGTTGCAGTCGAGAGCACAACGATCGGCGATATATTCCATGTCCGCGCAAACTCATCTTTTCCGGTGCCTGAACGACAATTTCGGGGTCCTCGTCCATGATCCGGCGACGGGAGCGACGGCCGCAATCGATGCGCCGGAGGCGGGCGCCATCAACGCCGCGCTCGCCGCGCAAGGCTGGCGGCTCACCGATATTCTGGTCACGCACCATCATGGCGACCACACCGCTGGCATTCCCGAGCTGAAGGCGCGCCATGGCTGCCGGGTCACCGGCCCGGCGCACGAAAACAACCCGATCCAAGGGGTCGACGCGACTGTCGGTGAGGGCGACATCGTGAAAATAGGCTCGCTTGAAGCGCAGGTGATCGAGACGCCCGGGCATACCGCGGGCCACATCGCCTATTGGTTTCCCAAAGAGAAGATCGTCTTTGTCGGCGACACGCTGTTCTCGATCGGCTGCGGCAGGTTGTTTGAAGGCACCGCCGAGACGATGTGGCGCTCGCTTCTCAAGTTGCGCGCGCTGCCGGACGACACGCGGATCTATTGCGGCCACGAATACACCGAGTCGAATATCCGCTTTGCCCTCACCGTCGAACCGAACAACGACGCGCTCAAGCGGCGCGCTGAGGAGGTGCGGAAGCTGCTGGCCGTCGGCAAGCCGACCGTCCCGTCCATTCTCAGCGACGAGAAGCAGGCAAATCCGTTTCTGCGCGCCGATGTGCCGGGGATTGCCGCAGCCGTTGGCCTCGCCGGCAAACCCGCCGCGCAAGTGTTTGGCGAGCTGAGGGAGCGAAAGAACCGGTCTTGACCGTCGTCGAGCCGCTCGGTCAGGTTTTTCGCATGGACCTACACCAGACTGCGCTGAGCGCCGCCGATGTCATCCGCCTCTTGCGACTGCAGCCGCATCCCGAGGGCGGACATTTCCGCGAAACATTCCGCGATAGCCGAAGCGAGGGCTGCCGCGCGCACTCGACCGCGATCTATTACCTGCTGGCACGCGGCGAGCGCTCGCACTGGCATCGCATCGATGCGGCCGAGGTTTGGCACTGGTATGCCGGCGCGCCGCTGGAGCTCGCGATCGCCGAGCCGGGGCGACAGGCGGTCACGCGGCGGCTCGGCTGCGATCTTGCCGCGGGCGAAGTGCCGCAGGCGGTGGTGCCGGCACATGCTTGGCAGGCCGCCCGAAGCCTCGGCGAATGGACCCTGCTCGGGTGCACCGTCGCGCCGGGTTTTTTATTCGACCGCTTTGAACTCGCTGCGCCCGATTGGACGCCCGAACAGGACTGAGGTTCAAAACCGATCAGCACGACGGCTCAGCATCCGTCGAGGACACTGTCCGGGCTGAATTCATATTTCGCGTTGCAGAACTCGCAGGTCACGAGAATTCGGCCGTCTTCCACCATGCCGGCGCGATCCTCGGGCGAAAAGCTGCGCAGGATGCTGTCCACCCGCTCGCGCGAGCACGAGCACTTCGCTTCGACGGCTGCGGAGCGAAACACGCGCACGCCGTGTTCGTGGAACAGGCGATAGAGCAGGCGCTCGCTGGACAGGGCAGGGTCGATTAACTCGACGTCGGCGATCGTCGCGACGCGCGCTTGGCCTTCGACCCAGGCGTCGTCCTCGGGAACGACATGCGGCGCCGTTCCCTCCGGCGCGTCGCCCGGATCGAGATCGGGGCCGCGCATGCGCTCGGCCTTCTTCGGCAGGAACTGGAGCAGAAGCCCGCCGGCGCGCCAGCTCCGGCGCACGCCGCCTCCGGCGGCGCTGAATTCCTCGGCGACGGCCAGGCGCACCCGCGTCGGTATCTGCTCCGAGCGCAGGAAGTACTCATGCGCCGCTTGTTCAAGCCCTTCGCCGGACAGCGCGACCAGACCCTGGTAGCGATTCATGTCGGGCCCCTGGTCGATGGTCATGGCGAGATGGCCGCGGCCGAGCAGGTCGCCGGCCGTCGCTTCGCCCAGCGCACTGACCCGATCGGCGTCGAACTGCGCGCAGGCCCGCACCAGGCCCGGACTGCGATAGTCGACGACCAGCATGCGCACCGGCCCGTCGCTTTGGGTCTGCAGGATGAACCGACCCTTGAACTTGAGGGAAGCGCCGAGCAGCACCGTGAGCACGATTGCCTCACCCAGCAACTTGCAGACCGGAGTCGGGTAATTGTGCCGGCCGAGAATCTGGTCGAGCGCCGGCCCGAGGCGCACCACACGCCCGCGTACGTCGAGGACTGCGACCTCGAAAGGCACCACGGCGTCATCCACCGGGACCTGTTGCGGCTCCCGGGTTGGAATGCTGATTTCGCTCATTAAAAGCCTTTGCGATTGACGGGGTTTAGAGCATTTTCCGGCGAAGTGGGAACCGGTTCGCCGCAGAAAATGCGACCACTCAAGGACAACCAGAGCGAATTCCGATTCGATTGGAACGGAATTTCGCTCTAGAGGCGGACCCCGCGCTTCGGCGTCAGAACCGGATATGGGGACGCGCCGAAGAAACGTCAAAGACGCGCTCTGCCCGCTTGAGTCCGGGATCAGAATTAGAATTCACCGATGCGGCCGAAAGGTCAAAGCCGCTTCCGCGGCGGTTTTTCCGGCAGCGGCGGCGCGGTTTCGACCTTCTGCGGCACGTTATCGGGCTGCTCCTTGCATTGCGCGGCCGATACCGCGGCGTTCGCCATCGGCTGCAGTGCGGGCTCGGGGATAAGCGCGCGTACCACGATCAGCCCGGCCGGCGTCGGCGACTCGACGATCAGGCGGTCGGCGGCGGTTACGTCTTCCTCGGTCGGCAGCGCTTCGTGTTGCGCCGGCGTCATCAGATCGAGCTCGACCGTGCGCCGCCCTGCGGCGCGGTCATTGATCGCGTAAAAGGCGATGCCGGCGCGTGTATAGAACGTGACCGAGGTGTAGGCTTGGCTTACCGGCGCGATGAGCTTGACCGAACCGCGGCTGAGATCATAGCGGCAGACGGCAGTGGCGAAGGCCGGGTCCATGAACGGGATGACCGCCTGGTCCGGCCGCGGCGCGGGCAGCAGCTTAAAGGCATTGACGCGGGTGATCGGCTCAAGCCGCGCATAGGCGTCGCGCGTCGCCGTGCGCGGCAGCAAGAGAACGGTGGCGAAATGGACCACCCCGCCGAGGATCAGGCCGGCGAGCAGCCAAAGAGCCCAGCGGATCACGAGCACGTCCCCTGCATTTGGATCGCAGGCATCGGCGCCTCGCGCTCGGCTCGAGTGGTGATCCCGACCGGGGTGTCATAGAACCGCATCACCAGTACATAGCGCCCGACTCCGCCGGTGGGCAGCCAGTTACCGGGCCGTGCGCGGGGCGCGGCAACGACATCGAACCGGCCGTCCGCCTTACGCACCAGCTCTTGGCTGGTGAAGCCGTGGCGGTCGATCGAGTTCGCGATCAGCCGTCCGCCGGGGCCGTAGAGCGTCAGCGTGAAAAAGCGCGCCTGGGGGGTCGTGCCGCTCACCAACACGTCGCAGCGTCCGTCGAGCGGACGCCCGGCGTCGTCGGTCTTGGCGATGAAGGAGACGCCGTCGCCGAGCCCCATTGGCAATTCGCCAGAGCGCGCGATCGAAGCCCGGGCATAAGGGTCGATCTCGGCGCTGCCGGATAGCGGATAGGCGGTCCACGATCCGATGCTCATCGCGCCGAAGGCGATGTTCCGCGTTAGCGCAAACCACGTCGATCCGAGGCCGATCGCAGCCGCCACCAGCAGTGAAAACAAAACGCCGATCAAGAGCCGCACGGTTGGATCCGATCAAATAAAAACGGGTCGCGTGCGAGTGGCTCCCGCAACCTGAGTCATGCCGCTAATTCCGGACTTTTGCGTCGCGCCCCTGACCCGCGGCGGCGGTGTGCGCCGCCGGGTTTTCCGCTTTCGACTGCTGCTGGGCGCGCGCCGCGGTGGGCGCGAGATCGCGCGCCGCCTCCTCGAGCAGTCGCTCGATGCGCGAGAGAACCTTAACGCCGCGGCTCGACAGCATCGCCGGACGCGGAACGTCGTCCCTGGTCTCCGCAACCTGGGGGCCAACACTCAATGAATTGGGCGGCAGCCCGGGCAGGTTATGCAACTCGACGCCTTGGTGGGCGTATTCCATCACGGCATGCCAGGTCATCGCCGGTACCGAGCCGCCGGTCATGCGGTTGAGCGGCCGGTAATCGTCGTTGCCGAACCAGACGCCGCCGACGAAATTGCCAGTGTAGCCCACGAACCAAGCGTCGCGATAAGCATTGGTCGTCCCGGTTTTGCCTGCGGCCTTGATGCCATCAAGAATAGCGCGCCGGGCGGTGCCATTCTCCACGACGCTGTTCATCATCTTGATCATGTTTTTGGCGACGTCCGGCGGCATAACCTGCTTCGGTTTCGGCCCGTCGCGATCGAAGCGCCAGATGGTCTCGCCGGTGCCGGTCCGCACCTCAAGAATGGCATGCCGAGGCACCGCCTTTCCCTCATTGGGGAAGGTCGCGTAGGCGACCGTGTGGTCGAGCACGGTAACCGCATCGGCGCCGATCGGTAGCGATGGTGTGTCGGGTAGCGGCGTGTGTATCCCCATCGCGTGTGCGAGCGCGACGATTTTGGCACGGCCGTTCTTGGCTTTGCGCCATGCGGACTTGCCCTCGCCGACGGCAATCGAGAGCTTGACGGCGATGGTGTTGATCGAGCGGGTAAGCGCCATGATGAGCGGCATCCGTCCGCGGTAGCCGCCGGAATAGTTCTTCGGACACCAGTTACCGAGACAGACCGGGCCGTCGACCACCATCGTACTGGGCGTGAAGCCGTTCATCAGCGCGGTCGCGTAGACATAGGGCTTGAACGAGGAGCCCGGCTGGCGCATCGCGTCGGTCGCCCGATTGAACTGGCTCTTGCTGTAATCGACGCCGCCAACCATCGCGCGCACCGCGCCGTCCAAATCGGCGACGACCATCGCCGCCTGACCGGCCCGGTAATCGCGGCCGTATCGGCGGATCGCGTCCCTGACCGCGTTCTCGGCCGCCTTTTGCAGGCCGCTGTCGAGGGCCGTCCGCACCACGAAATTCCGTTCCGTCACCGACCTGGGAAGCGTATCGGCGAGCTTGCGCATCTCCTCGAACGCCCAGTCGAGGTAATAGTTAGGCGCGGATTCGTCGCGACGGTCGATGGTTTTGGCCGGGTTGCGCCGCGCGCCGAACACCTGGCCCTCGGTCATGAAGCCCGCCTCGACGAGGTTGTCGAGCACGACATTTGCGCGCGCGCGGGCCGCCGGCAGGTTGATGTGGGGGGCGAACTTTCCCGGCGCCTTGAACAGGCCGGCGAGCATCGCCGCCTCGGGCAGGGTCACGTCCCGCGCCGATTTGCCGAAATAATACTGGGCCGCTGCATCGACGCCGTAAGTGCCACCGCCCATATAGGCGCGGTCGAGATAGAGCTTGAGAATCTCATTCTTGGTGAGGTGCGACTCCAGCCAGACCGCGAGGAAGGCCTCCTTAACCTTGCGCTCGATCGTGCGCTCGTTCGACAGGAACAGATTTTTCGCAAGCTGCTGGGTGATCGAGGAGCCACCCTGCACCACGCCGCCAGCTTGGGCGTTGGTGACGAGCGCGCGGAAGGTGCCGCTGATGTCGATGCCGAAATGCTCATAGAAACGGCGGTCCTCGGTCGCGAGCACCGCTTTGATCAGGTGATCGGGGAACTCTTCGAGCGGGATCGAATCATTCTGCTTGACGCCGCGGCTGCCGATCTCGTTGCCGAAACGGTCGAGAAAGACGACGGCGAGGTCGGACTTCTTCAGCCAGTCCTCATCGGAGGTCTCGTGGAAGGCGGGGGTTGCGAGCGCGAGCATGAGGATCGAACCGCCAAGCCCGAGGGTCAGCGCTTCCGAAACGGGCTCGACGAAGAGCCAGCGCCGCCAACCGCCGATGTGGAAGCGGTCCATGAAAACGACGAACCGCTCGAACAGCTCGCGCCCCCAATAGCCGAGCTGGTAAACCGCGAAGTCGAGCCGGGAATCGATGTCGAGCAGAATACGCTTGATCTGCGCCGTGCGAGACTTCTGGCTCGCCGTCCTTGTCGTTGCGTTCGTCCACGTTTCGTCCCGCTCAATCAGGGGCTGAAGCCCCGCCCTCAGTGGCGAATTATACGCTATTTGGGTCGGTCCGGTTCATTCCCCAAGGGGTTCGCTTTGCCTGTCCCGGAATTGGTTAACCACGAAAAGATCGGCTCCCAACACTGGCTGCAGCCGCGCCGCAGAACCTGAAAGGAGCTTTCGCCCAATGATGTACCCGACCGGGTCCTCCCCGCCAATGGTTTCCCAGAACACAAATGCGCGGAATATGGGAGGAACAATGACGGGCCGGCCGGGCTTTTGCGGCGCCGAAGGCGGAATGTCTTGCCTCGTGAAGAAGGAAGAAATAAGTAAAGAAGGAAGAACAGCAGCAGGAAAGAAAGACGGGATAGGTCCATGGCGCTGAACATCAAAAACCCGGAGACCGAGCGGCTTGCCCGCGAGCTGGCGCGCCGGCGCAAGCAGGGCATCACCGAGGTTCTCACCGACGTGCTGCGCAAGGAGGTCGAGCGCGAACGCAGGAAGCCGAGCCGGCACGACTACGATGCCTTCAAGCGCGGCATCGATGAGATTGTCGCGCACTTCAATAGCCTGCCGGTTCTCGACGATCGGACCGACGACGAAATCCTCGGCTATAATGAGCAAGGCCTGTTCGACTGATGGTGATCGAACTCTTCGGCGCTGATCGGCATCCTGCGCAATGAACCTGAATCGCAAGCTTTCGAACGCGCGATCCAACGCGACACAGTCCGTCTCATTTCGGCCGTCACTAAGCTTGAGTCCGGCATGGTGGCTGCTGGACGGCGCGGCGCAGTCGGAGCGATTGATCTCGATCGTCTGTTGACCTGGATCGGTGCGACGATCGTGCCGTTCGACGAGCGACAGGCTGACATCGCGCGCGCTGCTTTCCTGCGCTACGGCAAGGGCCGCCATAAGGCCGGATTGAATTTCGGCGACTGCGCAGCCTACGCGCTCGCGATCGCGGAAGCCGAGCCGCTCCTGTTCAAGGGCACCGACTTCGCCGCGACCGACGTGGAATGCGTGCCGCTGGGGGAGGCGGAGGAGGAGTAGGGGGGAGGAACCGCCGGAAGAAAGAATGAAAGATGCTTTGCAGAAAGCGGTTCTACTTCCTTCGGCATGGGCAGACCGACTGGAACGCCAAAGGTTTGTGCCAAGGACAAACGGATGTGCCCCTAAATTCCGTCGGCATTGGGCAGGCCCACGATGCAAAGAGCCGCCTCGCCCACGCACCGATCGCCACGATCTGCTGCAGTCCGCTCAGCAGAGCGCGGCAGACCGCTGAGATCATCAACGGCGCATTGAGATGTCCGCTTTTCACCGTCGGTAAGCTGAAAGAAATCTACTTTGCTGCGGCGGAGGGCAAGCCGCTCCTAAGCCACTCATACGATGTTTTACTCCGCAATGCAGAGAGCCATGGCGGGGAGTCGTTTGGCGTCTTTGTCTCGCGGGTTATCGCCGGAATCAATCAAGCGCTGGCTTATCCCGGTCCTGTTCTTATTGTGGTGCATGGCGGTGTCTTCTGCGCAATTCAGACGCATGTCCGCGTAGACCGCGACGGCGATATGACTAACTGCGTTCCCGTCCGCCTGGAGCCGGTCGATGGCGAAGACTGCGCCTGGCGGGTGAGCCCTATTTGATTTTATAGCGGTCGCCCGCCAGGTCGAAGTAATCGCCGCTGCTCATCCCATCCGCCCCAAAGCACCAGGCCAAGATGCCCTTTTGCGCGTGCAGGCGGTTTTCGGCCTCGTCGAACACCACCGACTGCGGGCCGTCGATCACCTCGTCGGTGACCTCCTGTCCGCGGTGCGCCGGCAGGCAATGCATGAAGATCGCATCGGGCGCGGCCTTCGCCATCAGGTGCGGGTTTACTTGATAGGGGCGGAGCAAATTGTGGCGCCGGGCGCCGTCCTTGTCGCCCATCGACACCCAGGTATCGGTGACGACGCAATCCGCCCCGGCGACCGCCTCGTCCGGATCAGAGCCGACCCGGATTGCCGCGCCCGAAGCCGCGATCCACTTGAGCAGGGACTTCTTGGGCGCCAACTCGGCCGGCGTCGCCACCCGCAGCTCGAACTCGAAGCGCTCGGCTGCATGCATCCAGGACGCCAGCACATTGTTGGCGTCGCCGGTCCACGCGACCCGCTTGCCGCGGATCGGCCCGCGATGCTCCTCGAAGGTCATCACATCGGCCAGCACCTGGCAGGGATGCGAGCGCTTGGTCAGCCCGTTGATCACGGGGATGGTGGCGTAGCGCGCGAGCTCCTGCAGATCGGCCGGGTCAAGCGTGCGGATCACGATGGCGTCGACATAGCGCGAGAGCACGCGCGCGGTGTCGGCGATGGTTTCGCCGCGGCCAAGCTGCATCTCCTGGCCGGTCAGCACGAGCGTGTCGCCGCCGAGCTGGCGCATGGCGACGTCGAACGACACCCGGGTACGGGTCGAGGGCTTGTCGAAGATCATCGCGAGCGTCTTGCCGGCGAGCGGGTGCGCGGCCGAGCCGTTTGCGCCATTGCCCTCCGCCTTCATGGCGAGGCCGGCCGCGATCATGCCGCGCAGCGTCGGCGTGGGAATGTCGATCAGATCGAGGAAATGACGAATCGCTGTCACCCGCCGACCCTTTCCGTCCGCGCCTCTTCCGCCGCGGCCTTTTCGAGGCGCACTGCGGCCCGATCGATGCGTTCGACCGCCTCGGCGATTTCGGCCGCGGTGACGATCAGCGGCGGCAACAGGCGCACGACATTCTCGCCCGCGCCGACCGCGAGCAGCTTTTCATCGCGTAGCGCCGCGACGAGCTTGTCGTTCGGCACGGCGGCGACGAGGCCGATCAGCAAGCCTTCGCCGCGCACCTCGCGGATCACGTGCGGATGCCGGTCGGTGACCGCAGCGAGCCTTTGCTTGAGCAGCAATGCCTTGCGCTGCGCCTCGGCGAGGAAACCGGGCGCGAGCACGATATCGAGCACGGCGTTGCCGACCGCCATCGCCAGCGGATTGCCGCCGAAAGTCGAACCATGGGTGCCCGCGGTCATGCCCTTGCCGGCCTCGGCCGTCGCGAGCACCGCGCCGACCGGAAAGCCGCCGCCGAGCCCCTTGGCGATCCCCATCACGTCGGGGGCGACGCCGGCGCGCTCATAGGCGAAGAAGGTTCCCGTGCGGCCAATGCCCGTCTGCACCTCGTCGAAAACGAGCAGAAGGCCGTGCGCGTCGCACAGCTCGCGCAGACTGCGCAGAAAGCCCTGAGGCGGTGCGCGCAAGCCGCCCTCGCCCTGGACGGGCTCGATCAGGATCGCGGCGGTCTCCGGCGCTATGGCGCGCTTGGTCGCATCGAGATCGCCGAACGGCACCTGGTCGAAGCCCTCGACCGGTGGGCCGAACCCATCGAGATATTTCTTCTGTCCGCCGGCGGCGAGGGTCGCGAGCGTACGGCCGTGAAAAGCGCCTTCGAAAGTGATGATGCGATAGCGCTCCGGCCGCCCGCCGGCCGCATGATATTTCCGCGCGATCTTGATCGCGCCCTCCATCGCCTCCGCACCCGAATTGCAGAAGAAGACGAGGTCCGCGAACGTTGCGTCGCACAAGCGCGCCGCCAGCCGCTCGGCTTCGGGAATCCGGTAGAGATTGGAGACATGCCAGAGCTTGCCGGCCTGTTCGGTCAGGGCGGCGACGAGCGCCGGATGCGCATGGCCGAGAATATTGACGGCGACGCCGCCAGCAAAATCGAGATAGCGCGCGCCGTCCGTCGTCGTCAGCCAGGCGCCTTCTCCCTGCTCGAAAGCAAGATCGACTCGCGCATAGGTCGGCAAGAGGTGCGACAAGGCGAAGTCCGTTCGCGCGGCGTAAAAATGAAATGTGCCGCCCCGCAGGACGGCACTTTGTACATTCTAGGTGCGCGAACCGCGCTGTCAACACAATGCGGCGAGCGCGTCGGCGGGAATCGGACTCGAAACCGCCATGAATTGTGGATGCAATGGCTGGGAGTCTTGCGCGGGATCCCCGTCATATAGTAGTGTTCTTAATCAGTACCTACGAGATATCGCGCGGCGGCGGGCGGTTCTCGGAGAGTTTCCCCTCGATGTGATGCGTAATCCGTTGGCGACGAGAGGTTGCCGAGCGGGGGAGGCGGATTCTGTCAAGACGACTGCCGGCGCGAGGCGAAGAGGGCGATATGTGGACCGACGAGCGCGTGGAACTCCTCAAGAAGCTGTGGAATGACGGGCTTTCCGCTAGCCAGGTCGCGGCGGAGCTTGGAGGGATCACCCGCAATGCCGTGATCGGCAAAGTTCACCGGCTTGGCCTGTCGGGCCGCGCCAAGAGCCCGGGCGCGTCCGTCCCCCGACAGCGCAAGCCGAGGGCCTCGGCGATGATGTTGCGGGTGGCGCGGCCAACCTTGCGCGGCAACACCGCCTTGGCGCGGCTGCCCGCCTATGAGCTCGATTACGAGCCGGACCCCGGGATCACCGCCGAGATCGTGCCCATCGGCCAACGCTGCTCGCTGCTCGAGCTGAGCGATTCCAAATGCCGCTGGCCGATCGGCGATCCGGGGACGCCGGATTTCTTCTTCTGCGGCGGCAAGCCGGCCGAGGGCCTGCCCTATTGCACGCATCACGCGCGCATCGCCTACCAGCCCATCGGCGAGCGTCGCAACAGGCGCGCGGCGCGAGTCTGAGAAGTAGGCCCGGCTTCGCCGGCGCGAGATCACGCTTCGAGGCCGTAGCGGTCGTTGAGGGCGTAGCCTGCGCCGCGCACGGTGCGAATTGGATCGGCGCGCTGACCGCGATTGAGCGCCTTGCGCAAACGCCCGACATGCACGTCGACGGTGCGTTCATCGATATAGACGTCGCGGCCCCAGACGCGGTCGAGCAGTTGCTCACGCGAGAACACGCGTCCCGGATTCTCCATCAGAAATTCGAGCAGCCTGAATTCTGTCGGGCCGAGCGGCACGTCGCGGCCCGCGCGCGACACTCGCTTTTTCTCGCGGTTGAGCTCGATATCGCCGGCGCTGAGCACGGCGGCGACCCGTTCCGGCCGCGCGCGCCGCAGCAGCGCGCGAATGCGCGCCAGCAGTTCGGGAACGGAGAACGGCTTGACGATATAGTCGTCGGCGCCGGTCGCGAGGCCGCGCACGCGCTCGCCCTCTTCGCCGCGCGCAGTCAACATGATCACCGGCAGCTGATGCGTCTCCGCACGGCCGCGCAGCCGGCGGATCAGCTCGATGCCGGAGAGGCCGGGCAGCATCCAGTCCACGATGGCAAGATCAGGCGGGCTTTCCTTGAGGCGCAAATCAGCGTCGTCGCCGCGGGCGGCCGAGTCGACGGCATAGCCCTCCGCCTCGAGATTATAACGCAACAGAAGCGTCAGCGGCTCTTCATCTTCGACGATTAAAATGCGTGCCGCCATACGAGATCATCCCCTTCGATCCGATGCCCCGGACGAAGCTCCGGGATCGATGGCACCTGCGAAATCGGAACTCATTCCGCCGTCGTCCGGTTTTCCCGCTTCTGCACGCGTTCAGACGAGAGCCGCGCTTGCGGCCCTCGCTGCGCCCGCTAAGCGTCAAACGGAACGATGGTCATGCTGGTTTTGTCGCCCTTCGGCCGCTCGTCTCCGAGCGTGCGTCCCTCGACCATGTAATAGACCGTCTCGGCGATATTGGTGGCGTGATCGCCCATTCGTTCGATGTTCTTTGCGCAGAACAGAAGGTGGATGCAGATGCCGATGTTGCGCGGGTCTTCCATCATGTAGGTGAGAAGCTCGCGGAACAGCGAGTTGTTGACCGCGTCCACGCCTTCATCGCTGCGCCAGACCGCAATCGCTTTTGCGGCGTCGCGCCGAGCATAGGCGTCAAGCACGTCCTTGATCTGCGCGAGCACCAGTTCCGCCATGTGCTCGACGCCGCGCATCACCTTTTGCGATCGGAATTCGCTGTCGAGCACCAACACGCGCTTGGCGATGTTCTTGGCGAGATCGCCGATCCGCTCGAGGTCGTTGGAAATACGCAGCGCGCCGACGATCTCGCGCAGGTCGACCGCCATCGGTTGGCGGCGCGCAATGGTGAGGATCACTTTTTCCTCGACCTCGCGCTGGAGCAAATCGATTTGCACGTCGCTGGCGATCACCTGTTGGGCAAGCAGCGCGTCGCGCCGATCGAGCGCGTCGACGGCGTCGTTGATTTGCTGCTCGGCGAAGCCGCCCATCTCGGCGACCATCCGACCGAGATCCTGCAGATCGGCGTCGAACGCCTTCATCGTATGTTCGGTAACCATCGATGTGCTCCAAATCCTCTCGGTTCTCTCTGTCGAAATCAGCCGAATCGACCAGTAATATAGTCCTGCGTCCGCCGGTCGGTCGGCGCCGTGAACATCTTGCTGGTCGTTCCGAACTCGGCCAGTTCTCCCAGGTACATGAAGGCGGTGTAAGCGGACACCCGCGCCGCCTGCTGCATATTGTGCGTGACGATTGCGATCGTGTAATCGTCAGTGAGTTCGTCGATCAATTCCTCGATCTTGGCGGTCGAGATCGGGTCGAGCGCCGAGCACGGCTCGTCCAGCAGAATCACCTCCGGCTTTACCGCTACAGTGCGCGCGATGCAGAGCCGTTGCTGCTGGCCGCCTGATAGGCTGAGCCCGTTGGTGTGAAGCTGGTCCTTGACCTCGTCCCACAGCGCGGCGCGGCGCAGCGCCTGTTCGACCCGCATGTCGAGATCGCTTCGGGAGAGCCGCTCATACAGGCGCACGCCGAAGGCGATGTTCTCATAGATCGACATGGGGAACGGCGTTGGCTTCTGAAACACCATGCCGATGCGGGCGCGAAGCAGATTGAGGTCCTGCTTGGGAGAGAGAATGTTCTCGCCGTCCAGCAGCACCTCGCCTTCGGCGCGCTGGTTGGGGTAGAGGTCATAGATGCGGTTGAGGATGCGCAGCAGCGTCGACTTTCCGCATCCGGACGGCCCGATGAACGCCGTAACTTTGCGGGCGTAGAGCGGCACGGTGATCTTTTTTAAGGCTTTGTTGTCGCCATAGTAGAAGTCGACCTCCCGCATGGAGACCTTCTCGTCGGCTTCAGTGGGGGGATCGACGTGAGCGCCCGCGCCAGACGCCGGAATCGTCACTCCTCCGCGGTGGACCTCATGCATCCTCGTCACACTACCTTTCTCCCAGCGAGCGAGCGCGCGGCGATGCTCAGCGCGAGCACGGCGAAGGTTATGATCAGGGCGCCCGCCCAGGCGAGATTCTGCCAATCGTGATAGGGGCTCATCGCGAACTGGAATATCACCGCGGGTAGGCTCGACATCGGAGCGTTCATGTCGAGCGTGAAGAACTGATTGTTCAAGGCCGTGAACAGCAAGGGCGCGGTTTCGCCGCTGATGCGCGCGATCGCGAGCAGGATGCCGGTAATGATGCCGGCGCGCGCGGCGCGATAGGAGACATGCGCGATGACATGCGAGCGCGGCACGCCCAGCGCCGTGGCCGCTTCGCGCAATTCCTTTGGCACCAAGATCAACATGTCCTCGGTTGTGCGCACCACCACCGGCACGACGATTACCGCGAGCGCGACCGCGCCAGCAAAGCCGGAGAAGTGTCCCATCGGCCGGACCATCACCTCGTAGATGAACAGGCCAACCACGATCGACGGCGCGCTCAAGAGGATGTCGTTGATGAAGCGCACCACCATTGTCAGATTGGTGTATTTCCCGTACTCCGCCATGTAGGTGCCGGCGAGAATACCGACCGGCGTACCGATCGCGACCGCGATCGCTGTCATCATCAGGCTGCCGACGATCGGATTGAGCAGGCCGCCGGCGCTCCCGGGCGGCGGCGTCATCTCGGTAAACACCTGAACCGAGAGGCTGGTAAACCCGTTCCACAGCAGCGCGCCCAGCACGAGTACGAGCCAGCCGAGGCCGACCACGGTGGCGGCGACCGACAGCGTCATCAGGATGGTATTGCGGGCGCGCCGCATCGCGTAGAGTTGAGGCATGGTTACCCGAGGCGTCGTTCGAGACGGAGCAGCATATAGCGGGCGATCGCCAGCACGATGAAGGTGATGAAGAAGAGAATGAGCCCGAGCGCGATCAGCGCCGAGGTGTAGAGGTCGCCGACGGCTTCCGTGAACTCGTTGGCGATGCTCGCGGAAATCGTCGTTCCCGGCGCCAGCAGCGAAGCGGAAACGCGGTGCGCATTGCCGATGACGAAGGTCACCGCCATGGTCTCGCCAAGGGCGCGGCCGAGCCCGAGCATCACGCCGCCGATCACGCCGACCCGGGCGAATGGCACGACTACATAGCGAACCACCTCCCAGGTGGTGCAGCCAACTCCATAGGCGGCCTCCTTGAGCACCGGCGGCGTCGCTTCAAACACATCGCGGGATATCGAGGTGATAAAGGGGAGCACCATGATCGCGAGGATCAGGCCGGCCGTCAGCATGCCAATGCCGTAGGGAGGACCGGCGAACAGCGAGGAAAGGATGGGGACGTTTCCGAACGTTTCGATCAGCGCCGGCTGCAGTGTTCGTTGCAGGAAGGGCGCAAAAATGAATAGTCCCCAGATGCCGTAGATGATGCTCGGGATGCCGGCGAGCAGCTCGATGGCGATTCCGATCGGCCGCCGTAGCCACATCGGACAAAGCTCGGTGAGAAACATCGCGATTAGCAGCCCTACCGGCACCGCAATCAACATGGCGATGAATGAGGTGACCAGGGTGCCGTAGATCGGCGCGATGGCGCCGAACTGGTCGGTCACAGGGTTCCAGACCTCGGTATAGAGAAACCTGAGACCGAAGGTGCGCAACGCCGGCGCCGCGCCCGACGCCAACGAGACGAAAACGCCGCCTAGGATGAGCAACACCGCGATCGCCGCGGTAAGCGTCATCGCGCGAAAAATCGCATCGGTCGAACGCAGCCGGCTCAAGCTCTTGGCGCGTGAGATATCCTCGGCCGCCGCAACCACGCCGGCTTGAATTGGAATATCAACCACGCGTCGCCTCCTCGCGGACGGCACCGACGGCTCCCCCGGATCGCTTCGAATTCTCAACGGGAGCCGATTCAAGCGGCCTTGCGGCCTTAGCACAAGTCGTCATCTGCATCATGGATAAGGAAAAGGCGCCGGACGGCGCCTTTTCCACGCTTGAATTCAGTCACATCGCCGCGAAGATCGGTTTGCCGCTGGCATCCTTGATTTCGTTCTTCCAATAAGTCTCGATGTCCTTGACCACGTTATCCGGCATCGGCACGTAGTCGAGCTCCTCGGCCATCTTGCCACCGTTCTTGTAGGCCCAGGCAAAGAACTTGAGCGCCTCGGCCGAAGCTGCCGGATCCTTCGGCTGCTTGTACATCAGGATCCAGGTTGCCGCCGTCATCGGCCATGACGTGTCGCCGGGTTGGTTGGCTAGGATGACGCCGTAGCCGGGCTCAGAATTCCAGTTGGCATTAGCTGCGGCCGCCTGGAACGCCTCCGCAGTCGGCGCGACGACCTTGCCGGCCTTGTTCATCATCTTGGCGTAAGTCAGCTTGTTCTGCAGGGCATAGGCATACTCGACGTAGCCGATCGAGCCCGAGGTGTTGCCGACATTGTTGGCGACGCCCTCGTTGCCCTTGGCGCCGATGCCGACTGGCCATTGCAGCGAGGTATTTACGCCGACCTTGCTCTTCCAGTCCGGGCTGACGTCAGCCAAGTAGTAGGAGAAATTGAAGGTCGTGCCGGAGCCGTCCGACCGGTGCACGACGGCAATCGCCTGATCGGGCAGATTGGCGCTCGGGTTGAGCTTCTTGATCACCGGGTCGTTCCACTTCTTGACCTCGCCGAGAAAGATCTTGGCGAGCGTCGGGCCGTCAATGACGAGTTCGCCCGGCTTGATACCGGCGAGGTTCACCACCGGCACGATGCCGCCCATCACCATCGGGAACTGCGCGAGACCGATCGAATCGAGCTCCTTGCCGGGCAGCGGCTTATCGGAAGCGCCGAAGGTGACCGTCTTGGCCTTGATCTGCTTGATGCCGCCGCCCGAGCCGATCGACTGATAGTTCAGTCCGATATCGGTCTCCTTCTTATAGGCATCGGCCCACTTGGCGTAGATCGGATAGGGAAACGTGGCGCCGGCGCCGGAAATTTCGGCGGCATGCGCCGACGTGATCGCAGCAAAAGCGATCGCGCCAGCCGCGATGAAGGATCGATAGAGCTTCACGGGGTTCTCTCCTGTTGGTCCAAGTTTGTGTGGTAACGCAGACAAAAACTGCGTGCTTCACGCCGTGGGGGTCTTGTTGGCGATTTGATTGGGACGTCACCCACGGCAGTGAGGGTCGAGGACCAGCAAAAAAACCTGGTCGGTTTGCACTGGTCCAAAACCGCGGCTTAGTCCTACGCTGAGCGCATCACCGTTCTATGTGGTCGAGATGACAGACAGATGACGCTCTAAGATGCTGAAAACGCGTTAGAGTTCTGCGCAGCTCGAGCCGGTGTCACGATCGGCAGGCGGACTGCGAAGGTCGCCCCGCTGCCGAGCACGCTCTCAATGCTGAGCCGGCCCCGATGGCGCTGGAGAATATGCTTCACCAAAGCGAGCCCAAGCCCGGTGCCGCCCTGGGCGCGGCTTTCGACGACGTCGACCCGATAGAACCGTTCGGTCAACCGCGGCAAATGTTCCGGGGCGATGCCGGGGCCGTAGTCCTTGACCAAAACCACCGCCTCGTCGCCCTCGGCGGTCGTTTCGCGGGCGAGCGTAAGATCGATGCGTTTGCCGGCCGCCCCGTATTTGAAGGCGTTCTCGATCAGGTTTTCGAACACCCGCATCAGTTCGTCGCGATCGCCCAGCACCATCAGCTCGCCCTCGGGCATGCCCACCTCGATGCTCACGCCGCGGTCGTGCGCCAGCAGTTGCAACGCGTCGGCCACTTGTCGCACGATCGACGCGAGATCGATCGCGACCTCCGGGTGAAGATGCGCCTTGAGTTCGATCCGCGAAAGGGAGAGGAGGTCGTCGATCAGCCGCGCCATGCGGTCGGCCTGATCTTTCATGATGCCGAGGAAGCGCTCGCGCGCCTGTGGATCCGCCCGCGCCGGGCCCAGCAGCGTATCGATGAAACCGGACAGCGACGCGAGCGGGGTGCGCAGCTCGTGGCTCGCATTGGCGACGAAATCCGCGCGCATCTGCTCGATCTGTCGCAACGGCGTCATGTCATGAAACACCATGACGAACAGGCTGCGGCCGTCCGCGGCGGCTTCGGTCGCGATCGGCGAGATCACCGCCTCCGACCAGCGGTCGGCCGGCACCCGCTGAAAGAATTCTACGCGCAGCGCGGCCCCGGAGATGGCGGCGTGGCGCCAGGCTTCGAGAACGCCCGGATTGCGCAGCCCAAACGACAAGGGCTGGCCGCGCGTGAGCGCCGGCGCGATTTCAAGCGCCTTGGCGTTGAAGGCGCGGACGATGCCGTCGCGCTCAAGCACGATCACCGGGTCCGGCATGCCGGAAATGACCGCATCGATGACGAGATCGCCCGGATGGATGCGGGTGTCTTCGCGCGAGCGGTCGGCGAAATTGTCGGTCGATTGGCCGCTCGCTTCAATCAGCGCCGCCGTGGCAATCACGCCGAATCCGACTAGCGCCTGCAGCGGCGAAAGCTCCCCGAGATAAGCGACGAGCAGGAAAAACGCGGCGGCGACCGGCAAAACGATGCGGACTCGGCGAAACCGCCGGCCCCAGGAAGCGGCCTCCTTGAGAGCGCCGTGCTGGTCGTCGGAAATGACCATCGTAAGCCGCACCCAAGCTTGCTAGAGTTTACAGCCTTTTCCTTCGCGGTGGCGCCGGCGGGCGCCGCCTCCTATGAACATCCGTGCGCTCCAGCTCGGTGCGCGGAGGCCTAAGCAGCAGGGTCGCATTCGTTCTTGCCAATCTGGCGAGCGGTCACCTTTGCCGGGATCGCCGTGTCGGATTGCATTTCGGACCGAACCCGTCGCGCGCTCAACCATATCTCCCGCGCTCCGAGGATCACGAGCGCTAGGAAAAAGGGAACGAGGTAATAGAGAAGCCGGAACAACAAGAGACCGGCGAGCAAGTCCTCCTTGTCGTACCGCCAGAGCGCGACCAGCATCGCCGCATCGAACACGCCGAGTCCGCCCGGAGAGTGGCTGGCGAAGCCGAGCAGCGTCGCCGAAACGAAAATCGTCGCGATTGTCACAAAGCCGATATAGGGATCGTCCGGGACCAGCATGTACATGGCGGCGGCGCAACTGCCGAGATCGACGATGCCGATGGCGATCTGAACCAGCGTCAGCGGGCCGTCCGGCAGGGTAAGCTCCCAGTTGCTGCGCCCGATCACCCGCGGCGCGCGCCATACCCAGCCGACATAGGTCGCGAGCGCCGCAAGGATCAGCACCGCGAGCGCCCGATTGACCCAGGCCGGAAGCTGGTCGATCGCCGACGCCGCCTCCGGCCGATAGGCGACCCCGAGGCCGAGCACGGTCGCATTGCCCAGCCAGAAGGTGAAGCCCGCGACAAAGCAGATTTTCGCCACTTCGATCGCGGACAACCCGTAATGCGAGTAGACGCGGTAGCGCACGGCGCCTCCGGTGAGGGCGCTCGCGCCGACATTGTGTCCGACCGAATAGCTGGTGAACCCGGCGACGAAGGCGACGCTATAGGGCACGTCGCGCCGCCCGATAGTGTAAAGGGCGAACATGTCATAAAAAGTAAGGGTGATGTAACCCAGGACGACGAAACCGGCGGCGATGAGCACGTCGCGCGCCGCGAATGAGCGTAACGCGGCGACCACTTCATCGACGTCGATGTCGTGCAGCATCCGATAAAGCACGACGACGGCGGCGATGATCACCGCGAGGCTCAACAGAAAGCCGAATCGGTGCCAACCGATTCTTCGATCGAAAGCCTGCGCGGCTGCGCGCAGCCAGTCATACATGGTCGCTACCGGCAGCTATTCCGCCTCGGGCTGGGGCGGGCGAAGTCCATGTCAGACGCGTGTCCACTCGCGTCTAACAGAACCGGGCAGCGAAGGCGAGAGTCGCCGACCGCTCCGAGGCGAATTTTATGCGGCGGCACGGCCATTTGTCATGCATTCGTCATCGCCGGTCATGCCATCGTCATAAGGGTACTTTGGCGAGGGCGCCAGCCGCCTCCCGCAGCGTCGCGAGACTGTGCGAGCCCACCTGCGCGTCCGGCTTTTCGCACCTGTGAGGGCTCCTACGATCTCCCATGGCGACAGACGATGACCGGCAATGGACAATTGCTGGCGCATCGGAGATGGTCCGAGGGCGTGCTTTGCAGGCCCGGAGCGGCCGGCCGCGCCGGCAAGGCCCCGCCGCGGGCTCTGAGAGAGGGTCCATGGCGGGCGCGTCAAGGGCGCGGGTTTCGCGTAACACGAGGCGATGCGCAACGAATGGGAACGAGAGCGATGACGCAAACCGACAAGGTGCTGGCGCGTAAGGATCATGGCGTCGGCCATTTGATCTTCAACAATCCGGAGCGGCACAACGCGTTGTCGCTCGATATGTGGGAGGCGGCGGGCGTCATTCTCGATGAATTCATCGGCGACGACAGCGTTCGCGTCATCGTGCTGAGCGGGGCGGGCGGCAAAGCCTTCGTGTCGGGGGCCGATATTTCGCGCTTCGAGGACGAACGCGCGAATGTGGCGGCGATCGACGCTTACAACGCCGTCGTCGATCGCACGACGACGACGCTCTACGAAGCCCCCAAGCCGACAATTGCGCAGATCGAAGGATACTGCCTCGGCGGCGGCGTCGCGCTCGCCATCTGCTGCGATTTGCGTATCTGCTCCGACAATTCGCGCTTCGCCCTGCCGGCGGCAAAGCTCGGGCTTGGCTATGTCTATCCCGGGCTGAGAAAGCTCGTCGACCTGATCGGACCGGCGTTCGCCAAAGAGATGTTCTTCACCGCCCGTCAGTTCACCGCGGAGGAGGCCCGTATCATGGGGCTCGTCAATCGCGTGCTGCCGGCGGGCGATCTCAAGACCTTTGTGCGCGACAATGCCGGAATGATCGCCGCCAATGCGCCGCTCACCATCCGGGCGGCTAAATATGCGATCGGGCTGGCGATCAAAGACGAATCGCAACGCGATCTCGCTCGCTGCGACGAACTGGTGCGGGCGTGCTTCGTCAGCAACGACTATGTCGAAGGCCGGCGCGCTTTTATGGAAAAGCGCAAACCCGAATTTACCGGGACGTAGTCAACTCGGCGGCTCGGACGACGCTATCCGGTTTCTTGTCCGGCTACGTCTCGCGTTGATCGACGCGCGGCTTCGCGGCACGCCGCCCACACCTTTTCCGGCGTGGCCGGCATGTCGAGGCGGGCGCCGGCGGGTCCCGGAATGGCGTCAGCGATCGCGTTCATGATCGCGGCGAGCGCGCCGGTGGTGCCGGCTTCGGCGACGCCCTTCACGCCAAGCGGATTGGTGGTCGCTGGCACGTTGTGTTCCGCCGCCACGATCGCCGGCACGTCACTGGCGCGTGGCAGGCCGTAGTCCATGAACGAACCGGTCACCAATTGGCCGCTGTCCGCATCAAAGACCGCATGCTCGAGCAAAGCCTGCCCGAGCCCTTGCGCCACCCCGCCGTGGATTTGTCCCTCGACCAGCATGGGATCGAGGGTACGGCCGCAGTCATCGACGGCGGTATAGGCGACGACCTCGACGGTGCCGGTCTCCGGATCGACCTCGACCTCGGCGATGTGGCAGCCATTCGGATAGGTGTGAGGCGTCTCGGCGACGACCTTGGTGTCCAGGTCCTCGGAAATCTCACCATTCGCCTTGCGCGCCTTCGCCATTTCGGCAAGCGCAAACAAGGTGACTCGCCGATCGGTGCCGACGACGCTGAACGCGCCGTCGGCAAAGACGATATCCGCCTCCGCGGCCTCAAGCGCATCGGCTGCGAGCGTGCGTCCCTTCTCGATCAAAACATCGGCGGCGCGCACGATCGCCGAGCCGGCCGTGGTGGTCGTGCGCGAGCCGACACTTGAGAAACTTGCAACCTCGTGATCGCTGTCACCGTGCATGAGATGAACCGCGGCCGGATCGAGGCCGAGACGCTCGGCAGCGATCCGCGGGAAGATCGAGGCATGGCCCTGTCCTCCTGGGTGCACGCCGAGCGCCACCACGAGTTCTTCGCCGCCGGGAAACCGAAGGGCCGCGCCCTCGCTGGGCATGCCGCCCGCATGCTCGAGCAGGCACGATAGGCCGATGCCGCGCAGCTTGCCCCGCCGTTCGGCCTCCCCCCTGCGCCTTGCGAAGCCGGCGTGGTCGGCGAGCGCCAGCGCCTTGTCGAACACGGCGGGGAAATCGCCGCTGTCGTAAGTCGTGCCAATGGCGGTCTTGTACGGAATGGCGGAAGCGGGCACAAAATTGCGGCGCCTGATCTCGTCGGGCGCGAGCGCGGTTACGCGCGCGGCCTCTTCGACCAGCCGCTCCAACAGATAATTCGCCTCGGGGCGGCCCGCCCCGCGGAAGGGCGCGGTCGGCACCGTGTTGGTGAAGACGCAACGCACCGACACATCGATGAGCGGGATGTGGTACATGCCCGGCAGGCATAGAACGAAGTTCATGGTCGCCAGCGACACGCCGACCGTGCCGAGAAAAGCGCCGAGATCGACCAGCGAGTGAATCCGCAGCGCGAGGAACCTACCCTCGGCGTCAAGCGCAAGCTCGCCTTCGAGAACCGAGTCGCGCGCATGGCTGTCGCTGAGAAAGGCCTCCGACCGGGTGGACATCCAGTGCACCGGCCGTCCGGTCATGCGCGCAGCGACGAGCAGCGCCGGGTATTCCGGATAGGGCGAGCTTTTCATTCCGAATGCGCCGCCGACGTCCTCGGTGATGACGCGCAGCCGGCTGCGGTCGATGCCCATGATGCGGGCCAGACCGTCCCGGACAGCGGGGACGCCTTGCGAGCAGACGCGCAAAATGTAGCGATCATGCGTCGGATCGTAGGTCGCCGTCGCGCCGCGCGGCTCGATGCTGGCGACGACGATCCTTTGGTTCACATACGAGACGCGGGCGACGTGCGGCGCCTCCTTGATCGCCTGGTCGACCGCGCGCGCATTGGCGTCGTTTTCGCTCGGTGGGAAACCCCAATCGATCGCGAGATTCTCCGGCGCTTCCGGCCACAGCTGGGGCGCATCTGGCGCGATGGCGCGCGCAGCGCCGATCACCGGCTCGATCGCATCGTACTCGACGACGACCGCGTCGGCGGCGTCTTGAGCGGCGGCCGCGGAGCTTGCGACGACGAGCGCAACCGGCTGTCCGACATGCATCACCCGGTCGGCGGCAAGCGCCGGCCGCGGCGGCTCGATGACGGGGGCGCCGCTACGCCCCTTGATCGGCGGGTGGGCGGACACGCTGTTGACCCCCGCGGCGCGCAAGTCGGCGGCGGTGAGTACGGCAATCACGCCCGGAGCGGCTAACGCCGTTGCGGCATCGATCGACACGATGCGCGCATGCGCGTGCGGCGAACGCACGAAAAAGCCGAACGCGTGGTTGTCGAGATGCGCGTCGTCGACGAATTGCCCGCGGCCGCGCAGGAGCGCGTCGTCCTCGCGCCTTAGGTGCTTCGCGGTCATCCGAGGAAGGCAAGGCCAATGAGGCCAAGCGTGCCCACGATCACGCGCCACCACACGAACAGGCCGAAGCCGTGTCTCGCCACATAGCCGAGGAAGGTCTTGACGACGATCCAGCCGAAAATGAACGAGGTGACGAAACCGACCGCGACGAGCACGATATTGTTCGCGGTCATTTGCGCGCCTTCCTTGTAGAGGTCATAGGCGAACGCCCCGACCATGGTCGGCATGGCAAGCCAGAAGGAGAACTCCGCCGCCGAACGGCGGTCGGCCCCCAGCAGCATCGCCCCGACGATGGTCGCGCCCGCGCGCGACACCCCGGGGATCATCGACACGCACTGGATCACGCCGATACCGGCGTACATGGGCAGGGAAAACTCGGTCGCCTCGGTGTAGCGCGGCTTGAGTTCGAGCGTGTCGACATACAACAAGATGGCGCCGCCGGCGATCAGCGAGAAGCATACCACCCAGGGATTGAACAGGACGCCCTTGATGAATCCGTGCGCGAGCGCGCCGACAAAGGCGGCGGGGAGAAAGGCGATCAGCACCCCGATGACGAACCGACGCGCGTAAGGGTCGGTGAACATATGCGTCGCGAGGAGCCACAGCTTGCGGAAATAGATCGACAGCAGGGCGAGAATGGCGCCGAGCTGGATCAGCACCGCGAAAGTCTTGCCGAATTCCTCGTCGTCGAATCCGAAAAAATGCTCGATCAACAATAGGTGGCCGGTCGAGGAAACCGGCAGGTATTCGGTCAATCCCTCGACGAAGCCGAGGAAGGCGGCCTTGAACAGATCAAGCAGCATGGGACGGCTCCGCGGTTGACCGGCTTGTGCCGAGGCGAGGCGGCGGGTCGGGCGAGCGCGCTTTTCGCCTGAACCGCGGGCGGAGGGCAAGGGGCAATACGCCGTGCATAGCTCGCCGGTCGCCCGGATTTCACCGCATTATGGATTTGTATGAGTCTGCCACACTATGCCCTGTGTTATCCCGCGATTCGTCATTTCCGGAACTTGAGAGACGATGCTTACGCTGTATCACCAGTGCCTCTGCCCGAATTCTCGGTTTGTGCGGATTTCGCTGGGAGAATATGGACTTATTCCGCGCCTGGTCGAGGAGCGGCCGTGGGATCGCCGCCATGAGTTCCTGGCGCTCAATCCGGCGGGAACCACGCCGGTGCTGGTGGAGGAGGGCCGGCCGCCGCTCACCCACCCCGCCATCATTGCGGAGTATCTCGACGAAACGCAGGGCGGCGAACTCGGGGAGCATCGCCTGCTGCCGCGCGACATCAATGCGCGCATCGAGGTCAGGCGGCTTGCGGCCTGGTTCAATGAGAAGTTCCACGTCGAAGTAAGCAGTCCGCTGATTACCGAACGGGTGTTCAAGCGCCATATGACGGTAAACCAGGGCGGCGGGCCCCCCGATATCGAGTCAATTCGCGCCGCGCTCGCCAATATTCGCTATCATCTTGCCTATATTGGCTGGTTGGTGCGCACGCGCGATTGGCTGGCCGGAGCGCGTCTGAGCTATGCGGATCTTGCCGCCGCGGCGCATCTCTCCTGCGTCGATTATCTGGGCGACGTGCCGTGGAACGAAGACGAATCGGCGAAGAATTGGTACGCGCGGGTGAAGTCGCGGCCCTCGTTCCGTCCGCTGCTGACGGAGCTGCATGCGGGGATCGCGCCGTCGAAGACCTACGCGGACCTCGATTTCTGAGCGAGCCCGCGGCCGTCAAGTCGGCGCTGCGCACAGCCGCGCGGACGCTAGGCTTCGACGCGGTGGCGGTGGCGCGGCCTGACGCCCTAACGCAGGCGGGGGCTCGTCTGGTCCAGTTCATTGCGGACGGGGGTCACGGCGACATGGAATGGCTCGCCGCCACCGCCGCACGCCGGCGCGATCCGCGCGTTCTGTGGTCCGAGGTGCGGGCGATCGTCATGCTCGGCGTCAATTACGGCCCGCGCGAGGATCCGCTCGCGGTGCTGTCGCAGCGCGATAAAGGCGCGATCTCCGTCTATGCGCAGGGCGACGACTATCACACGGTGATCAAGCGCCGCCTGAAGGAACTCGCCCGTTGGCTCGTGGCGAAGGCGGGAGGCGATGTGAAGGTGTTCGTCGACACCGCCGCCGTGATGGAAAAGCCGCTTGCCGCCGCCGCCGGGCTCGGATGGCAGGGCAAACACACCAATCTCGTTTCCCGCCAATTCGGCTCCTGGCTGTTTCTCGGCGCGATCTTCACGAGCCTCGACTTGCCCGCAGACGAGCCGGAGCGCGACCATTGCGGGCGCTGTCGCGCCTGCCTCGATATCTGCCCGACGGCGGCGTTCCCTGCGCCCTGCCGGCTCGATGCGCGCCGTTGCATTTCTTATCTCACCATCGAACATAAACGGCCGATCCCGCGCGATCTTAGGCCGGCGATCGGCAATCGCATTTATGGCTGCGACGACTGCCTTGCGGTCTGTCCGTGGAACAAATTTGCGCAGGCGGGGCGCGAAGCAAGGCTCGCCGTGCGCACCGAATTGCAATCCCTGGCGCTTGGCGATTTGGCCGAGCTTGACGATGCCGGATTTCGCGCGCTGTTCCGCAAGACGGCGATCAAGCGCAGCGGCCGCGATCGGTTCTTGCGCAATGTCATGATCGCGATCGGCAACAGCGGCGATGCTGCGCTCGCCGTGAAAGCCGCTGCGCGCCTCCGCGACTCCTCGCCCCTGGTGCGCGGTGCTGCGGTATGGGCGCTGTCGCGCCTGTTGACGCGTGAAGCGTTAGCGGCGCTCGCGGGCGAACATCGCCCCTCCGAGCCGGACGCGTCCGTGCAGGACGAATGGGCCGCCGCCCAGGGAGCATCGCCGCTCTGATGACCACGCTTCTGTGCTTCGGCTTCGGCTATTGCGCCCAATATTACGTTGAGGAATTCGGCGCGCGATTCGATCGCGTCATCGGCACCGCGCGGACGCAGGAGAAGGCCGACACGCTTGCCGGCCGGCGCTACGGCGAGCGCGAGGTCGAGATGCTGGCGTTCGACGGACGCTCGGTCGCGCCTGCGATCCTCGCCGCTTTGCAGGAGGTGGACGTCTTGGTCGTCTCGACGCCGCCGGCGGACGGCGTCGACCCCGTGCTCGCGGTGCTCGCCGAGCAGATATTGCGTGCGCCGGAGCTCCGCTCGGTCGTGCTGCTCTCAACGGTCGGCGTCTATGGCAACCATGGCGGAGCGTGGGTTTGCGAGACGACGCCGCCGCAACCGGTAAACGAGCGTGGTCGCGAGCGTCTCGATCAGGAACACGCCTGGGAAGCGATCGGTGCGCGACGCAATCTTCCGGTCGCCGTCCTGCGGCTGGCGGGAATTTACGGGCCGGGGCGGAACGCGCTCGTCAACATTGAGCAGGGCGCTGCGCGCCGCGTCGACAAGTCGGGGCAGGTGTTCAATCGCATCCATGTGACCGATATCGCGCAAGCAATCGACGCAGCGATCGCGCGGCGCGCGAGCGGCGTGTTCAACGTCGCTGACGATGAGCCGTCGCCGCCCGGAGATCCGATCGTTTTCGCAGCCGGGCTCTTGCATGTTGCGCCGCCGCCGGAAATTCCTTTCGCCGAAGCGGCAAAGACGATGACGCCGATGGCCTTGAGTTTCTATCGCGACAACAAGCGCATCGAGAACGCGCGGATGAAACAGGAGCTTGGCCTCACGCTGCGCTATCCGACCTATCGCGAGGGCTTGCGCGCCCTGCACGCGGAATTACAGGGCCGAGGGGGCGCCCGCGTCCCCACGGCGGCTCGGCGATAGCAAAAATATCGTCGCCGGCCTGCGCCGGGGGCTCGACGCAGCCACATTTGCGCAGTTCTGCCGCATTTATTGGCGAGGTTCGCGCTTCGGGAGGTATCTGATTCAGCGCGTGACCACGATGCGCGTGCGGCCGGCGCCTTCGCTCCTCACGATCGCGAACAATGCGGCGGCGTTGGATGGATGCAGGCGCACGCAGCCATGCGAGGCGCGCCGACCGAGCCGCGACACATGCGTGGTGCCGTGGATGGCGTAGCCTCCGTGGAAGAAGATCGAGTGCGGCATCGGCGCCCGGCCGAATTTGCGGGAGTACCACCAGCGTTCGAGCCGTTGCGGTTGATAGACGCCGGATAGCGGGGATAGCGGTCCGCCGCGGGTGCCAATGGATGCGGCCCAGTTGTATCGCCGTTCGCCGTCGACCGTGACCGACATTCGCTGCGACGACTTGTCGATGGTGATTACGACGTCGGCGAGACTCGGCGTCGCCGTTGCGAGGGATGCAAAGATACGACGCTTGCGATGACTACCGTACGCGCGAGACGATGCATGACGAAACCCTCTGACGCCGTACCCCCGCGTTTTTGGCGACAGGATACGAAGCGGACTCGTCATTGCAACCGCGCGCGGGCGCATTCCGATTCCTCGGTTAATAGGGTAAGACACGGGTCATGACAGCGAATCGCCGATGGCCCTGGGCGGCCTTAGTTCTTCTCCTGGCTTGCGGCGGCGCGGGCGCGCAGGATCTTGGCACGCTCAATCCCAAGCCGCTGCCGCCGCTCGCCAATCCCGACGACCCGTCAACGCCGGCGAAGGAATTGTTTGGGCGCAAGACCGAACCGGCCGCGATGCAGCCGCGCACCATCGGCTTCTATTCGCACGGCTGCCTCGCCGGCGGGGTCGCGCTGCCGGTCAATGGTCCGGCCTGGCAGGTGATGCGGCTTTCGCGCAACCGCAATTGGGGACATCCGGCGCTGATCGCGCTGCTCGAGAAGCTGGCGACGAAGGCGCGCGCGGAGGTTGGCTGGCCGGGCCTCCTGGTCGGCGACATTTCGCAACCGCGCGGCGGTCCGATGCTGGCCGGCCATGCAAGCCACCAGGTTGGACTCGACGCCGACATCTGGCTCACCCCCATGCCTGACCACGAGCTTACGCGCAAGGAGCGTGAGGAAATGTCGGCAACCGTCGTCGTCGCCGCTGATCGGCGCGATGTCGATCCAGCCGTATGGACGCCCGCGCATGCGGGCCTGATCAAATTGGCGGCGCAGATGCCCGAGGTTCAGCGCATCTTCGTCAATGCGGCGATCAAGAAGGCGCTATGCCGCGACAAAGGCAGCAACCGCACCTGGCTAAGAAAAGTGCGCCCTTATTGGGGACACGATTATCACTTTCATATCCGCATCCGCTGCCCGAGCGACAGTCCGAGCTGCACCGCGCAGGCGCCGGTGCCGGCGGGAGACGGGTGCGGCAAAAAGCTCGCTTGGTGGTTTAGGGAATCGGTGCTGCATCCGCGACCGTCGAAAGCCCCGGTGAAACGACGCCCGCCGCGGACCATGGCGGCGCTGCCGCCCGCCTGCCGCACGGTGCTTAAGGCGCCGGCAAGCAGCTCGGCGAAACTAGCAGGAATAGAACGCGCCGCCCCATTGAGACGAAACGCGCACAGTCTTACGTTGCCGTCTTTTCGTGCCATGCGGCGCCGCCGGTTTCGCCTCGACTTGACTTGATGGAGGCTTTGCGGGTTTTGTCGCGACCGCTATCGTCACTATTTCAACCGCTGTAAGGTTTGATGCGCACCTATCTCGACTTCGAAAAGCCGGTTGCCGAGCTCGAAGCCAAGGTCGAGGAACTGCGCGCGCTCGAGCAATCGGCGGGCAGCGTGGAGATCGGCGAGGAAATCGCCCGCATCGAAGGTAAAGCCGCCGAAGCGCTGCGAGAACTCTACGCCCATCTGACGCCATGGCAGAAGGCGCAGGTCGCGCGCCATCCGCAGCGCCCGCATTGCGTCGATTATCTTGCCAGCCTCATTTCCGATTTCACGCCTCTCGCCGGCGACCGGAAATTCGGCGAGGACGAGGCGATCATCGGCGGCCTCGGCCGATTCCGCGGAGAGGGCGTCTGCGTCATCGGCCAGGAGCGGGGCGCGGATACCGAAGGGCGGCTCAAACACAATTTCGGCATGGCGCGGCCCGAGGGCTACCGCAAGGCGGTGCGGCTGATGGAGATGGCCGATCACTTTGATTTGCCGGTAATCGCGTTCGTCGATACGGCGGGCGCCTATCCCGGGATTGGCGCGGAGGAGCGTGGCCAGGCGGAAGCAATCGCGAGGTCCACCGCGACTTGTCTAAACCTGAACGTTCCCAATGTGGCGGCGATCGTCGGCGAAGGCGGCTCGGGGGGCGCGATCGCGCTCGCAACGGCAAGCCGTATCATCATGCTGGAACATGCAATCTACAGCGTCATTTCGCCGGAAGGGGCCGCCTCCATCCTGTGGCGCGACACGGGCAAGGCGCAGGAGGCAGCCCAAAACATGAAAATCACCGCAGATGATCTGTTGCGTTTCGGGGCAATCGACTCGATCGTGCGCGAACCGGTCGGCGGCGCACATCGCGACCCGGCGGCGGCGATCGAGGCGACGGGAGAAGCGATTGCGGCCGCTTTTGAGGACTTGCGGCAACTCGATCGCGAGACGGTGCGACGGCAGCGGCGGGAAAAATTTCTCGCGATCGGTCGGACGATCGCGTGAGGGTGAGGCGCGCGACGGCCGGCGGTTCGGCGACCGAGCGCTCACAGCCGTTAATTGTTACATGGCATAAGATTGAGACCGCGACCGCGCGGCGGCCAAGGGAATCTACGTATTCTATGGGTAATTACTGACTTCGCGCGTGCAAAAAAGTAAATCTCTTAAGGGTTTCTGTAGGTTAACGATTTACTTTGAGGTCTCGTTTACCATGGGTTCTGGCCTTTCGCCTTGCTTAGACCACATCTTAGGGATACCTCTTAAAACCAGAGTGGGGACTCTGTTTGGGGGGAGTTTTTCGTTTGAACCGCCACCTCGGTGTTGTCCGCGCGCTCATGGCGTCGGCAGCGATCGCTGCTGCGGTCGCGCTCACTGGCTGTCAGACTGACGAGCTCGCCCACTCAAGTCGCGCTATGCAGCCCTTGTCGAGCGAAACGCGGGCGTTGATCGCAAGCAAGAACATGTCGGTCGAATCGCCGATCCTCGTCCGCATTTTCAAAGAAGAGTCCGAGCTAGAAGTCTGGAAGAAGGATTATTCCGGTCGGTTCGTGCGGCTCAAGACCTATCCGATCTGTCGCTGGTCCGGCGACCTCGGCCCCAAGATCAGGCAGGGCGACCGCCAAGCGCCGGAGGGATTTTATACGATCACTCCCGGCCAGATGAATCCTGAATTCGAACTACTATCTCGCGTTCAATCTCGGCTTCCCCAACGCCTTTGACCGCGCGCACGGCCGCAGCGGCGCCTTCCTCATGGTCCACGGCAACTGCTCGTCCGCTGGTTGCTATTCCATGAGCGACGCGCAGATGGCGGAAATCTACGCGCTTGGGCGAGAGGCGTTCCTCGGCGGACAGAATTCGTTCCAGGTGCAAGCCTATCCGTTCCGGATGACGCCGCTCAACCTCGCCAGGCATCGCAACAACCCGCACTTCGCCTTCTGGCGCATGCTCAAGGAAGGCAACGACCATTTCGAGGTTACGCGGCAGGAGCCGAAGGTTGACGTGTGCGAGCGCCGCTACGTATTTAATGCGACCGCAGCTTCGGGACCGTTCTATGCGACGGGCAGCTGCCCGAGTTATCAGGTTCCTGAGAGCGTCGCCGCGGCCGTTCAGGAAAAACGCGGACAAGACGAGCAGCAGTTCGCAGCGCTGGTGGCCAGAGGAACGCAGACCGTCGCCGTCCACACCGGAAGCGACGGCGGAATGCACCCTGCATTCGTCGCCAAACTGCAACCGCAAACCATCATCGATACGACCGGTCGCCCCGCCGCGTATACCAAGCCCGGTTCCGGTTTGCCGACCTTGGTCCGCCTGCCGCGCCCGCTCGAGCCGAATTCAATATTCGGCCGACCGGCCCTGACCCAGGTTGCTTCCGCCGATCCTTCGCAGCCGATCGCGCCTGCTCAAAGCGCGCAGGATGAATCAAACTCCGGCAATTTCTTCACGCGGCTGTTCTCCGGGAACCGGACGAGCGAGACGGCAAACCAGGAAACGACGCGAAAGAACGCCTCGTCCTCCGCCCACCGGATAAAAGCGAAGGCGAAGCCAAGGTCCCTAACGAGGACGGCGGCAAAGACCACCGATACCGCTCGGTCGACAGCCTCGCGCTTGTCCTCCGTTTCAAAGTCGAAATCGGCGAAAGACGAATCCGATCGCAAGGTCGTCGAGGCCCGCGCATCGCGCAAGCCGAGCGCTCCTGTATCGCCGAGCACGGCTTCCGCCTTCGCTGGCAGTGCGACCGGCTCCCAGCCAGTCGTCCCGACCACGAGCTTCGGCTCGCGCTTTGGCGGATGGCGCTGAACCGGGACCGCCTGTTGCGAAGACGCTGCAGTTCGTGATGACGCTTTCGCTGCGCTTAGAGCCGCTCCGGTTCTCCTTTGGTGGTCGCATTTTCTGCGGCGAACCGGTTTCCACTTCGCCGAAAAATGCTCTAGACCGCAGTTGACCTCAAGCGATCGCAATCATACGCCGCGTTTCAGCGGCTCGATTGCGTTGGCGGGCATGGCGTTCGGGGGTTCGACGCGCTTAGACGTATCGTCCGTGACAGTGCTTGTATTTCTTGCCGGAGCGGCAGGGGCAAGGCTCGTTGCGGCCGACTTTGCCCCAACTCGCCGGGTTCGCCGGATCGCGCGTCGCCGTGCGTGCTGCGGCGGCCCCATCGCTTCGCGTGGGGCCCAGGTTCACGTCGATCGTGGCGAATTCGTCTTCTCCGGTCGCCGGATCGAGGTGGTGCGCCTCCATGAAGGGCAGGTTCTGCTCTTCGGGCGGCGGCTGCTCCATGATCTCCACGCGCATCAATTGGGAGGTGACCGCCTCGCGCAGATTCTGACTCATCGCCTCGAACAGATTGAAGGCCTCCGCCTTGTATTCGTTCAAAGGATCGCGCTGGCCGTAGCCGCGCAGTCCGATCACATTGCGCAGATGGTCGAGCATCACGAGATGCTCGCGCCAGAGATGGTCAAGCGTCTGCAACAAGATCGACTTCTCGACGTAGCGGATAATGTCCGGGCCCCACTGCGCGACCTTCGCCGCCATGTGTTCGTCGGCCTTCCGCTCGATGCGCGCGGTCAACTCCTCGTCGGCGATGCCTTCTTCCTTCGCCCATTCGTCGACAGGAAGATCAAGGCCGAGCACGCGCTTGATCTCCTCCTTCAGGCCCGCGACATTCCACTGCTCGGGATAGGCGTTTTCCGGCACATGCTTGCCGACCAATTCGTCGACCACCGAGCGGCGCATGTCGGTGACGATCTCGGGCGCCGCCTCGTCGCCCATCCATTCGATGCGCTGGTCGAAGATGACCTTGCGCTGATCGTTCATCACGTTGTCGAACTTGAGCAGATTCTTGCGGATGTCGAAGTTGCGCGCCTCGACCTTCTGCTGCGCCTTTTCCAGCGCCTTGTTGATCCACGGATGGACGATCGCCTCGTCCTCCTTGAGGCCGAGCTTCTGCAACATGCCGTCGAGCTTGTCCGAGCCGAAGATGCGCATCAGGTCGTCTTCGAGCGACAGGAAGAACTTCGAGCGGCCGGGATCGCCCTGGCGGCCCGAGCGGCCGCGCAATTGATTATCGATGCGCCGCGATTCATGCCGCTCGGTGCCGAGCACGAACAGGCCGCCGGCGCCGAGCGCCTTCTCTTTCAGCCGTGCGACCTGCTCGCGGATCACCTCCGCGCGCGGATCGCCCGCCCGCGCGTGCGGATCGGTGATGTCGGCAATCTCCTGGCGGATGCGCATGTCGGCGTTGCCGCCGAGCTGAATGTCGGTGCCGCGGCCGGCCATATTGGTGGCGATCGTGATTGCGCCGGGCACGCCCGCCTGGGAGACGATATAGGCCTCCTGCTCGTGGTAGCGCGCATTGAGGATCGCGAACACCTTCGCCTTCGAGGCGCCTTCGTCGCCGGAATAGAGCGCAGCGAAGGCGTTCGGATCGGAGAAGTCGTGCGCCTCCCAGCCGCGCTGGCGCAGCATGTCGGCGAGCTGCTCGGATTTCTCGATCGAGGTGGTGCCGACCAGCACCGGCTGGCCGCGCTCCTTGCAGTCCTCGATCAGCGTGAGGATCGCCCGGTATTTCTCCGCCGCCGTGCGGTAGACCTCGTCGTCCTCGTCAAGGCGGATCATCGGCAGATTGGTCGGGATTTCGAGGACTTCGAGATTGTAAATGTCGAGGAACTCGTCGGCTTCCGTCAGCGCCGTGCCCGTCATGCCGGCGAGTTTCTCGTACATGCGGAAATAATTTTGGAAGGTGATCGAGGCGAGCGTCTGGTTTTCCGGCTGGATCGGCTGGCGCTCCTTCGCCTCGAGCGCCTGGTGCAGCCCGTCGGAATAGCGTCGCCCCGGCATCATGCGCCCGGTGAATTCGTCGATCAGCATGACCTCGCCGTTGCGGATGATGTAGTCCTTGTCGCGCTGAAACAGCTTGTGCGCGCGCAGCGCCTGATTGACGTGATGCACGACCGAGACGTTCTCGATGTCGTAGAGCGAATCCGCCTTGAGTTGGCCGGCGGCGCGCAGTATCTGCTCCATCTTTTCCATGCCGGCTTCGGTCATGGTGACGGTGCGCTGTTTCTCATCGACCTCGAAATCGGATTTGTCGAGCTTGGGAATGAATGCGTCGATCGTGTTGTAGAACTCGGAACGATCGTCGAGCGGGCCGGAGATGATCAGTGGCGTGCGCGCCTCGTCGACGAGAATGGAGTCGACCTCGTCGACGATCGCATAGACATGGCCGCGTTGGACCATGTCCTCGATGCTGTACTTCATATTGTCGCGCAGATAGTCGAAGCCGAACTCGTTGTTGGTCCCGTAGGTGACGTCGCAGGCATAGGCCTGCTTGCGCTCGTCGTCGTCGAGCCCGTGCACGATCACGCCGACGGTGAGGCCGAGGAATTTGTAGATTTCTCCCATCCACTCGGCGTCGCGCTTGGCGAGGTAGTCGTTGACCGTCACGACATGGACGCCGCGTCCGGTGAGCGCATTGAGATAGACGGGCAGGGTTGCGACCAGCGTCTTGCCTTCGCCGGTTTTCATTTCCGAGATCCGGCCTTCGTGCAGAACCATGCCGCCGATCAGCTGAACGTCGAAATGGCGCTGGCCGAGGGTGCGTTTGGCCGCTTCCCGCACCGTCGCGAAGGCGGGAACCAGGAGATCGTCGAGAGTCTTGCCGTCGGCGAGCTCCTTGCGGAACGCCTCCGTGCGCGCCCGCAGCTCCTCGTCCGAAAGCCCCGCGAACTCCGGTTCGAGCGCGTTGATCGCGGGCAGCCGCGGTCGGTAGGAGCGGATGCGCCGATCATTCGCGGTGCCAAAAATCTTGCGGGCGACAGCGCCGAGCATGCCGGGGTCCTTTCCTTGTCCGGCTCAACGGATCACGCGCCTGAGTGCGCGCGCGGCCGGCGTTTCATCCCAACGTCCCGGTCAAGACATGCTTTTCGGGTCAAGGAGGCGAAATATTGACGTCCTACATGGGCGCCAGCGAGCCGCCGAGAGATAGGAGGGGGTCTAGGCCTTGTCAATCGGGGCCTTGGCAAGCGGAGCTTGCCGCAATCATGCCGTGCTTCGCGCCTAGGCACCCTGGGCTGTCGCCAATCCGGCGCTTCTGTGCAATGGTGCACATCCTCCCGATCAGGCATGAACCTCGTTCAAGGACCCGCGATGACCCCGCCGCCCCTCGCTCTGCTCCTGCAAATCACCGGTTCGATGCGTCGACGATGCGTCGGCCTCGGCGCGGCCTTCGCGCTTGCAGTATCCCTTGCCGCAAGTGGCGCCGTTCTGGCGCAAAGTCCCGCCCCGGGTGGGGCTAAGCCGGCATCGCCGCCCGCCGCCGCCAATGATCCGGTCGTTGCGAAGGTCAATGGAACCGACATTCGGCAAAGCGATCTCGCGCTGGCCGAGGAGGATGTCGGGCAGAACATTCCGGCCGGGACGCCGGAAGCCAAGCGCGACTGGCTCATCAAATATATCGCCGACATGCATATCCTTGCGAAATACGCAGAGGCCCACAAAGTCCCCGACACGGCCGACTTCAAACAGCGGCTCGCCTTTCTCCGTGACAAAGCGTTGATGGAATTGGTGTTGCGCGACACCGGCAAGGCGGCGGTCACGAACGAGGCGATGCGGTCCGTGTACGACGAAGCGGTCAAGCAGATGGCCGACGAGCAGGAGGTGCACGCCCGCCATATCCTGTTCCGAGTGCCGGATGCGAACGACCAAAACGCGAGCAAGGCGGCCGAAGAAAAGGCCAAGGCCGCGCTTGCGCGAATCAAGAAGGGCGAGGACTTCGCCACCGTCGCGAAAGCCTTGACCGACGATCCCCCGGGCAAGCAGGACGGCGGCGATCTCGGCTATTTCACCAAGGACCAGATGGTCCCGGAATTCTCCGAGGTCGCGTTCAAGCTCGACAAGGGCCAGGTCTCGGAGCCGGTCAAGACCGCGTTCGGTTGGCACATCATCAAGGTCGAGGACAAGCGCAAGCGCCAGGCGCCCGAATTCGACCAGGTGAAGGACCAGATCGAAACCTTCGTCACCCGCAAGGCGCAGATCGACCTTTTGAACAAGCTGCGGGCGGAGGCAAAGATCGAACGCCTCGACAAGGCCGAGCCGGCGTCTCCTGCCCCTGCGGATAAGCCGGCGGCCGCGCCGAAGAAGAATTGATCGGCCCTGCGCCACGCCGGTATGATCGCTCAAATCGAGCGCTCTGCACCTCTCCCCAGCGGGGAGAGGCAAAGTTTGATTGACCCTTCCGCCATGGCGACCGCCGTTTCTCCGCTTGCCCCGTCGCATTTTCCGGACATGCCGGAGGTAGCCGGCGTTCGCCAGGCGACCGCGGCGGCCGGCATCCACTACCCTGGGCGCACCGACGTTTTGCTCGCTTTGTTCGACCCCGGCACGACCGTCGCCGGCGTCTTCACGCGGTCCAAGTGTCCGTCCGCGCCGGTCGACTGGTGTCGCGCCAAACTCAAACCGGGGCGGGCGCGGGCCCTCGTGGTCAATTCCGGCAACGCCAATGCCTTTACCGGCAAGGCGGGACGCGAGGCGACGAAGCTCACGGCAGAGATCGCGGCGGCCGCAGCGGACTGCCGGCCGGCCGAGGTTTTCCTCGCCTCCACCGGGGTGATCGGCGAGCCGCTGGACGCGCACAAGTTCAACCGGGTCATGGATCAGCTCGTCCAGGCGGCCGCGCCCGGCCAATGGGAAGCAGCGGCGAAGGCGATCATGACGACGGACACGTTTCCGAAAGGCGCCGCGGCGATCGTGCGGCTCGGCAATGTCCCCGTCACCATCTGCGGCATCGCCAAGGGCGCCGGCATGATCGCTCCCGACATGGGGACGATGCTTGCTTTCGTGTTCACCGATGCGCCGATCGCGCAATCGGCATTACAGAATCTAGTCGCGCGCGGGGTCGAGGACACGTTCAACGCGGTCACGATCGACGGCGACACTTCGACCTCGGACACCCTGCTCGCCTTTGCGACCGGCGCGGCGGCGGGGCGCGGCGCGCCCAAGATCACGCGGGCGGGCGACCCCAAGCTCGCCGCGTACCGTAAATCCTTCGACGCGGTATTGGCGAACCTCGCCGAGCAGGTTGCACGCGACGGCGAGGGCGCCCGCAAACTCGTCGAAGTGATCGTCGAAGGCGCGGCTTCCAAACGGGCGGCGCGGCGGATCGCGCTGTCGATCGCCAATTCGCCGCTGGTCAAGACCGCCGTCGCCGGTGAGGATGCCAACTGGGGCCGGGTGGTGATGGCGGTCGGCAAAGCGGGCGAGCGCGCCGATCGCGACAAGCTGTCGATCTGGTTCGGCGGCATCCGCGTCGCCCACAAGGGCGAGCGCGATCCGGGTTATGACGAGGCCGCGGCCTCGCAGGTCATGAAGCGGCCGGAGATCGAAATTCGGGTCAATCTCGGTCTGGGGAAAGGTCGCGACCGGGTGCTCACCTGCGACCTCACCAAGGACTACGTGGCGATCAACGGCGATTATCGGTCGTAACGCATGCGTCTCGTGCTCGTCGCCGCCTGCGCCCTCATCGACGTCGATGGCCGCATCTTGATCACGCAACGCCCGGCCGGCCGGCCGATGGCGGGCCTGTGGGAGTTTCCCGGCGGCAAGGTCGAGGCCGGGGAAGCGCCGGAGCAGACGCTCATTCGCGAGCTTAACGAGGAACTTGGGATCGTCGTCCAGGAACCCTGCCTCGCGCCGCTTACCTTCGCGAGCCATGCCTATGCGGATTTTCATCTGTTGATGCCGCTCTATGTCTGCCGCCGCTGGGAGGGAATCGCCGTGGCGAAAGAGGGTCAGCAACTTGCCTGGGTGCGGCCGCAAAAGCTCAAGGACTATCCGATGCCGCCCGCCGACCTGCCGCTCATTCCCCATCTGACGGGACTGCTGGCGTGAGAGGAGCTGCTCAAAGCGTAATGTTTCGCCTTTGCCCGTTCCCCTCATCCTCAGTGGATCGTTCCCTTTATCCTCAGTGGTCATGCTCCGCGAAGGCGGAGCATCCAGTAATCAAGGAGAGCGTTTGTGTTTACTGGATCGCCCGCTTTCGCGGACGATGACGCCAGGAGATTAGTCGATACCACCTGCTTCTAGCCGCGGCTCCTGCGGCTACTTCGGCCGTGCCTTCTCGCCCGCAGAGATTTCGACAGTGCCGAGCGCGTCGGCAAGGCGCGCTTTGGCGCTGCCCGGCCGCAGCGGCTGCTGCTGGCTTTCATGCGGCGCCCAGCCGGACAGCCAGACGATGTCGAACGTGGCGCGGATGCGTCCGTCCGCGTCGGCGAAGCGCTCGGCGTAAATCTGCGCCATCCGCATCAGCGTCGCCCGCCGCAGCGGCGTGCGCCGACGCTCCACCAGAGGATTGCCGGCGCCCATGCACCGCAGATCGTGCATCAGCGCGAAAGGCGAGGCGTAGCGCACGGTCACACGGTCGACGTCGCTGACCGGAAGGGCGAAGCCCGCGCGTTGCAGCAGCCCGCCGATCTCGCGCACGTCGGCGAAGGGCGCAACGCGCGGCGAAGCTCCGCCTTCGACCTCCGCTTCGGCCATGGCAAAACTCTGGCGCAACTCGGTGAGCGTCTCGCCGCCGAGCAGCGCGGCAAGAAAGAGACCGTCCGGCCTCAGCGCGCGCCTGACCTGGACGAGCGTCCCCGGAAGATCATTCACCGTTTGCAGACTGAGCGCGGACGCCACCAGATCGACCGAGGAATCCCGCAGGGGCAATGCTTCCTCATCGGCGACGACGGCGAGCCCGCTTGCAGGTGCAAGCGCGTCGGGGGAGTGGCCGATTGCGACGAGCGTCCCGATCCGTGGGCTGCCCGCCAAGGCACGGCGGAGGGCGGGACCGGGGGTTCCGAGATCGATCGCGATACTGAAATCGCGCAGGATCGTGGCGAGCCGATCGGCGGCATCCTCCGCGACGCGATCGAGGAGGAACGTCGAAGGTCCAAGCGCGCGGGCGCGCAGGTGACGCTGGCGCAGAAGGGCCCGGTCGAAAACGCGGGGAGCCGACATTGGCGCAGATTACGCGAACGGCGACGGCGGCGCGAGATTGGCGCGGTAGCGGCAGCTGCGCGCCGATGCTGACGCGTTCACCTGCCGCAACAGTCGACGTGTTATGGTCAATGACGCATCACGAATTATTTCCGGTTTGCATCGGTTGTTTATTGCCACGCCTTGGTTCGGTCATTTTACGGTCTATACCACGCAGCGTCTGAAAATGAGTTCGACTTCCGCTATATGCGTTGAAGCGGCTCGCAGACACCGCCGGGTCATAGCGCAACGGGGTTCCGCTCGCCGCGGGCGAGGTAGAGTTTCCTGACGATTTGTTCATCGTCGCTTAACACGGTACGGCGGGCCCGTCTTTGGTGGAACGGCAGTGTTCGCTTACGATGCTTACCAATGGCGCGGAGCTTGCAAGGACGCGCTTGCGAGTGGCGCGCCGCAGTTGGCGAACCAAGTTTGGAACACGACTGGACGTTAGCGAATGACCGAAGCGCTTCATGTTGCAGCGCGTACAGCGATCGGATTGAAGGACGCGGCGCACCACGCGCTGTCGCGTGCCTTCGATCTCGTGCTGCCGCCGATCTGTCCGTCCTGCCGCGAACCCGTCGCGGGGGCGGGGGGATTGTGCGCGCGTTGCTGGTCAAAGCTGTCGTTCATCGCGCGGCCTTACTGCGAGCGGCTCGGAACCCCGTTTGCTCACGATATGGGTCAGGGCACGCTCTCGGTTCGGGCGATCGCCGACCCGCCGGCCTATGGCCGCGCCCGCGCCGTCGCCCGCTATGACGACATCGCCCGCGGGCTTGTCCATGCGCTCAAATATGGCGACCGGCTCGAACTGGCGCCGACCATGGGCCGCTGGATGGCGCAAGCAGGCAGCGAGCTGCTTGCGGACGTCGATGCGCTCGTTGCGGTGCCGCTGCATTGGCGGCGGCTATGGACGCGGCGCTTCAATCAAGCGGCGCTGCTCGCCCAGGCCATGTCGCGGTCGTGCGGACTTCCGGTCCTACATACTGCGCTGCGGCGGGTACGTGCGACGCCGCAACAAGTCGGGCTGGCGCGCGGCGAGCGCGCGGCCAACGTGCAGGCGGCGTTCCGCGTTCCGGACCAGGCCAAAGCGATGATCCGCGGCAAACGCCTCGTGCTGGTTGACGACGTGCTGACCTCGGGAGCGACGGTCGACACATGCGCGCGCGCGCTCTTCCGCGGCGGGGCGCTCAGCGTCGATGTGATCGTGTTCTCCTGTGTCGTCGACGCAACGTCGTGATGCGAATGCGCCCAGGGCGCATTGTCGCTGCGGCGCACTCTCCCATATAGTTGGTATTAAACTTAACGCTTGCGCTGATAAAGCTGGTTGGAATGCCCGAAGTTGAAGTCTACACGACGCCCATCTGTCCCTATTGTTTGTCGGCGAAGGAATTGCTTCGCCGCAAGGGCGTGCCTTTTCTTGAAATCAATGTCGCCAGTGAGCCTCGGCGTCGCGCCGAGATGATCGCGCGCGCGAATGGCTGGACGACGGTGCCGCAAATTTTCGTCGGCGATACGCATCTCGGCGGGTGCGACGACCTCTACGCCCTCGAGGAAGCGGGCGAACTCGATCGTCTACTGACGGAGAGCCTCCCATGATGCTACACACGAGAGACCCTCTGCGATTCCGTGTTGCGCTGGTCCAGATGCAGTCCGGACGCCAACCTGCGAAGAACATCGCTACAGCCATAGAGCTGATCAGCGAAGCCAAGCAGAGCGATGCGCATTACGTTTTGACTCCCGAGATGACCAACATTATGGAGACCGACCGTGACGCGCTGTTCGCCGCCATCTCGCCGGAAGAGACGGACGCCGGGCTTGCGAGCCTGCGGGAACTCGCCCGCTCGCTCAAGCTGTGGCTCCATATCGGCTCGCTCGCCGTCAAGGTATCGCCGGAGCGTGCGGCAAATCGGTCCTTCCTGATCGATCCGGGGGGCGAGATCGTCGCCCGCTACGACAAGATCCACATGTTCGACGTCGATCTGCCGAACGGCGAGAGCTATCGCGAGTCGTGCAACTTCCATGCCGGCGATCTCGCGATCGCCGCCGACCTGCCGTGGGGCCGGCTCGGCCTGTCGATCTGCTACGATCTGCGCTTCCCGGCGCTCTATCGGGCGCTCGCCGAAGCGGGCAGCTCGTTCTTCGCCGTTCCCTCCGCCTTTACTTGTCAGACCGGCGAGGCGCATTGGCATGTGTTGGCGCGCGCCCGCGCCATCGAAAACGGCTGTTTCGTGTTCGCGGCGGCGCAGGGCGGCATGCACGAAAACGGGCGCGAAACCTTCGGCCATTCGCTCATCGTCGACCCCTGGGGCAAGGTGCTGGCTGAGGACGGCACCGAGCCCGGCCTGGTGATGGCTGAGATCGATCCGGCCGCCGTCGCCGCCGCACGCAGCCGTATCCCCTCGCTTCAGCATGGTCGCCGCTTCGAGGTCGTCGAACCGACGACGCCGCCGGCGTATCTGCATGTCGTTGAAGAAGTGACATGATCCGTTACGCGCTTGCGTGTCGCCAGGGACACACGTTCGAGAGCTGGTTCCAGCACTCAGACGCCTTCGATGAGCAGGCGAAGCGCGGGCTGATCGCATGTCCCACATGTGGTTCAACCGAAGTGGAGAAGGCGCTGATGGCGCCGCGCCTGTCGCAATCGGTGACGGGATCGAAGCGGCGTGTCGCCAACGACGCCGAGGAGAGCGCACAAAAGACGCCAGCTTCCGGCGCCAAAGCGCCGGTCGCAATCATGTCGCCGCAGGAACGAGAGCTGCGCAGAAAGTTGAAGGAGCTACGCGACCAGCTCACGAAAACCGCCGAGCATGTCGGTCCGCGTTTCCCCGAGGAAGCGCGAAAGATGCATTACGGCGAAACCGAACATCGCTCGATCTATGGCGAAGCCTCGGCCGACGAGGCGCGCGCGCTCATCGAAGAAGGTATCGAATTTCATCCGCTGCCGGTGCTGCCCGACGACCAGAATTGAGCCGAAACGACTCTCCGCGCGCCTCGGTGGGAGCGCGCCCGACACGCGATAATGACGGGCGGTGCGTGCGTCCCTAGACCGATTTGGTAAGCCAGGCGGGGGGCGTTTGGTCGCGGCGGACGATGCCCAGATAGTAGATGCTGTATTCGCCGGGCTTGCTGTTGTGCACGAGCACCGTTTTCATGCCCGCGTCCGCGATCATGTCTTGGAAGGTCTCCGGCGTCGAAGCGTCATTGGCCTCCTGCAGGAGAATGACCCCGCCGGGTTTGAGAAACCGCCCGACATTGGCGAAGAAGCCGCGGTGAATGTGCCAATCCTTGTCGTGCGAGCGGATTTCCCATTCATGCGTCCTTGGATAGAAGGGCGGATTGCCGACGACGAGGTCCCATTGCTCCGACGCCGGGATGTTGTTGAGATTGTCGGATTCGTAGACGGAAACCCGGTCGGAAAGGCGGTTGGTGCGAACGGTCCGGCGGCAGGCTGCCACCGCTTGATCGTTGATGTCGGCGACGCACAGCGTTTCGCATAGGCCGTTCGCAAGCAAGGAGAAGCCAATGAAGGCCGGGCCGGAGCACCATTCGAACACGCGCTGTTGCTTGGGCATCCCGCGGGCCTGAAGAAACGGGATGTATTCCTGGCCGAACCAGGATCCCCCGCCATCGAGGTGTTTCTTGTAATGCACGCGAAGATCGCCATAGCGGACGGTCCGCCATGGCCGCAAATAGCGCCGCCTGAATCGTTTCCAGGACGTTGCGAGGGAGGGGTCCATCAAGTCCATGGGCGATCGAGTTAGCGCCCGGTGGGAATCGAGTCAACAAGCCGCCCGGCCATGACCTGCCGGAGGCTTTCCGTCTCCGTTACGCACGCACGATCTGTCACTGCAAAGCGAGCAGGAGCACGACTCCGGCGACGATGAGGATGATGCCGATCACTTCGCGCACCGTCGTTTTCTGTCCGAACGCGAACCGCGCAACCGCTTGCGCGAACAGCACCTCGATGAGGCCCAGGGTGCGCACATTGGCTGCGGTCGTGAGCGCGAAGCCGAGGAACCAGAACTGCGAGGCGAGCGCCCCCATGAAGCCGGCGAGCAGCGACGCCGACCACTCGCGCGCGATGGCGATCAGAACCGCGCGTTCACGCACGAAGAGGTAGAGCGACAGCGCCGTCGCCTGCAGCAGCAACCCGGCGCATACCGTGAATGTCGCGGCCATCAGGAAATCCGGGTCGGCGAGACTGACGATCGCGCCGCGATAGCCGATCGCGGAGAGCGCGAAGAATCCGCCCGCGGCGAGCCCAAGCAATACGGGCCGGACGCTGCCGCTCCGGCTGGGCTGCTCCGACATCACAAAGACGCCGCTGGTCGCGATCACGATGGCGATCGCCATCGGCAGGGTCAACCGGTCGCCGAGGAAGACCAGCCCAAACAAAGCGACCTGCACCGGCTCGGTTTTGGTGTAGGCGATCGTCACGGCGAATGAGCGCTCGCGCATGGCGGCGAGCATCATTGCGGTCGCCGTGATCTGTGCCGCCGCGCCGGTGCAGACCCAGGCGAAAAATCCTGCAGAGGGGCGCGGCAGCGCGGCGCCCGTTATGGCCGTGATCACGGCGAGGAAGACGAGTGCGAACGGAAGCCCGAATAGGAAACGGACATGCGTCGCCCCGACGGTGCCGAGATCGCGGGTGAGGTGGCGCTGCGCCGCGTTGCGCACGGTCTGCGCCGCAGCCGCGGTCACGGTGAAGGTAGCCCATAGCCACGAAGGGTCGGGCACTTAAACCTTGGAGGCGCGAAGCCTCTCCCGCCAAAGCATTTTCCGGCGAAGTGGGAACCGGTTCGCCGGAGAAAATGCGATCATAAAAGGACCAAAGCGAATTCCGATTCCACCGGAAGGGAGTTGCGCAACACTTGCTTCGGCGACCCCGGTAACGTTCGCCGAAGCAAGTGCAAACCCAACAACGCGAGGACCCCGCGTTCCAGCCGCGCGATCCGGAGCCGCTGCGCTTATTTCTTCAGGATCTTTTCGACCTTGGGCGCGCGCAGCCGATGCATTTCCGGGAAGCCGGAGCCGAGCAACGGCTTCGCGTAGTGATGGAACTTCGGCGTGATATTGTTGCCTTCGGGAGCGATGAAATCCTTGGGCATGTGCTTGGTCTTCGCCGCGATTTCCTTGAGCGCCACCAGCCGGTAATCGACCGCGTATTCGCCGACGCGATTGATGGTGACCGATCCGGTCTGGTCATGGCCGATGGCAAACTGCGCGGCCTTCTCGCCGACCTCCCATGCTTCGTTCGCGTCCACCTCGGAAACGACGCCGAGGAACGAACGTTGGGCGTAGCCGAGCGTATCGGCGCGCACGCGCTTGAGCTGGAGCTTCGTCGTCACGAGGTCGGAGAGCATGTCGCCGAGCGCGCCGGAACCCGAAAGCTGCACATTGCCGTGCGCGTCGGTTTCGGCCCGCCCCGACAGCTTGACCATGAACGGCTTGCCGTCCTCGTCGTGAATGCCCTCGCTCACGGCGACGATGCAGCGGCCGTATTTGTCCGTCGCCGCCTTCACGTCGCCGAGGAACTGCTCTTCGGAAAATACGCTCTCGGGCATGTAGACGTAGTGCGGCCCGTCGTCCTCGAACTGACGGCCGAGTGACGCGGCGGCGGTGAGGAAGCCCGCATGGCGGCCCATGACAATGCCGATGAACACGCCGGGGAGCGCACGGTTGTCGAGATTGTAGCCGGCAAAAGCCTGCGCGACATATTTCGCCGCCGACGGCCATCCGGGCGTGTGATCGTTGATGACGAGATCGTTGTCGACCGTCTTGGGAATGTGGACGCAGCGCATCTCGTAGCCGGCGGCCTTCGACGCCTCGTTGACGATGTAGACCGTGTCCGAAGAGTCGTTGCCGCCGATGTAAAAGAAATAGCGGACGTCATGCGCTTGGCAGACCTTGAAAATCTCTTTGCAATAGGCTGCGTCAGGCTTGTCGCGGGTTGAAAAGAGCGCGCTCGAGGGCGTATCGGCGACGTGCTTGAGGTTGTGCGTCGTCTCCTGGGTGAGGTCGACGAGCTCCTCGTTGATGATGCCGCGCACGCCGTTGAGGGAACCGTAGACGCGCGTGACCTCGTTGTATTTGCGTGCTTCGAGAACCGCGCCGGCGAGCGACTGGTTGATCACCGCGGTGGGGCCGCCACCCTGTGCAATCAGAACTTTTCCCGTCAATTTGGCCATGCGACGCCCCTATTCGTTCTGTGTTTGCCGCGCTTTCTTGTGCGACCGGGGTCTAGTTCGTTCCTTAGCGCGCGTCAAGGCGAGCTGCTGTGCAGCGCTCTGCTTGCTCCGCGCCGCGTCTGCGCATGCTCGCGCATTTAAATTGATGTCATTTCGCCCGAGTATTCTGGGCGATTGTTCATGGTCTTAGTTACAGCTTGGAGCGCGTATGAAACGCGGCGGGCGGGCACATCGCGCCCGCCCGCCGTCGCTGTAATTCGCGCTGCCGCAGATGTAGTTTTGCCGCGCCTTATGACATGGACATCGCCGGCGTCTGCGCACGGCTCTGCGGCGTTTCCATGTCGGCGACGCGGGTGCGCACCGCCTTCTGCACCTTCTCGAAGGCGCGCACTTCGATCTGCCGCACGCGCTCGCGCGAGACGCCGAATTCATCGGCAAGTTCTTCGAGCGTCACCGGCTCGTCGGCGAGCCGCCGCGCCTGGAAAATGCGCCGCTCGCGATCATTGAGCACCGACAGCGCTTCGGAAAGCGCCTTGCGGCGGGTGGCGAACTCCTCGTGCTCCGCCAGCACTTTCTCCTGGCTGTCATGGTCATCGACGAGCCAGTCCTGCCACTCGCCGGAATCGCCCTCTTCGCGGATCGGCGCGTTGAGCGAAGTGTCGCCGCTGAGACGGCGGTTCATGTCGACAACGTCCTGCTCGGTGACGCCGAGGCGCCGGGCGATGATCTTCACCTGGTCCGGGCGCATGTCGCCCTCCTCCAGCGCGGAGATCCGGCTTTTCGCTTTGCGCAGATTGAAGAACAGCTTCTTCTGGTTCGCCGTGGTGCCCATCTTCACCAGCGACCACGAGCGCAAAATGTATTCCTGGATCGCGGCCTTGATCCACCACATGGCGTAGGTGGCGAGGCGGAATCCCTTTTCCGGCTCGAACCGCTTGACCGCCTGCATCAGCCCGACATTGCCCTCGGAAATCACTTCGGAGATCGGCAGCCCATAGCCGCGATAGCCCATCGCGATCTTGGCGACGAGGCGCAAATGGCTGGTGACGAGCTTATGGGCGGCGCCACGGTCGCCGTGCTCGCGCCAGCGCTTGGCGAGCATGTATTCTTCCTGCGGCTGCAACATCGGAAACCGCCGAATCTCTTCGAGATAGCGGGTGAGCCCCGACTCGGCGGTGATGAGCGGCAATGTTGCGGTTTGGGCCATTGCGGCCTCCATAGTTCATGCCCCCGTGGTGCGGCGGGCGACGGCGAACGTCCGCTCTTTGAGCCTGACGGCACCCTCAGTCACGCGACGCACTTCGTCACGCACTGCAGCATACACGGTTCGTCTAGCGAAAAAACAATCCGGCGGTCACATCATCGTAACGGCCGAACGACCAATCGACGCCTCTGAGGAAGCGCCAGCGACGTTCGTTCGATTGATCAACCTGCTTTAACGTCGGGCAACGTTAATAGTTCCCCCGCCCAGCGCCTTATGTAATGACGCGAGGTCGGCAGGCAAGTCCGAGCGGAATAGCAAATGCGCTCCGGTCCTCGGGTGGTCTAGTCCGAGCAGGTAGGCATGGAGGGCCTGTCTGCCAAGGGCGGTAACCGCAGCTTGCGCGGCTTTGTGGAGCAGGGCGGCTTTGGTCTTGAAGCCCGGCCCATAGATCGAATCGCCCATGATCGGATGGTCGATGGCAGCGAGGTGCACCCGGATTTGGTGCGTTCGGCCAGTGTCCAGCGTGCATGCGAGCAGGCTAGCCACAGGCTCCCCCGCTAACCCGGAGTAGCGCTCCCGCACCTCCCAATGGGTGACGGCTTCCCGCCCGTTGGGCGTCACGGACATCTTGTCGCGGGCACGAAGGTGGCGGCCGATCGGCTTGTCGATCGTGCCGCGCGGCCGGTCAGGCGCGCCCCACACAAAGGCGAGATAACCGCGTTCGAGGGGGCCGGCCCGGCCGTGATCGGCGAACTGGGCCGCAAGCACGCGATGCGCGCGATCATTCTTGGCGACAACCATCAGCCCGGTGGTGTCCTTGTCGAGGCGATGGACTATTCCGGGCCGCTTCACGCCGCCAATGCCGGAAAGGCTATCCCCGCAATGGGCGATCAGCGCGTTTACCAGCGTCCCGGTCTTGTGCCCGGCCGCCGGGTGAACGACGAGACCCTTCGGCTTGTCGATGACGATGATGTCCTCGTCCTCGTAAACGATGGTCAGGGGAATATTCTCCGGCTCGGGCGCGGCCGGCTCCGGTGGCGGCACCGCGACGGCGATGCGGTCCTCGGCATTGACGCGGCGGCTCGGATCGCGGATCGTGCGTCCTTCGATCGCGACCTCGCCCGCGAGAATCAGGGCTTTCAGCCGCGAGCGCGACAATTCGGAAAGATGGGCGGCGAGCACGCGGTCGAGGCGCTCGCCGTGCTCCGCTTCGGCGACGACAATCGTTTCGATCCGGCCACCCCCTTCGCTCATGACCCATCCGCAAACCGTTAACGAGAAGCCGCTCGATCCAGAACAGGCGCGGTTCATGGCGCGCGTCAAACTGATGATGGCCCTATCGGGCTTTGCCACGCTGCTCGGCATCGCCGTGGTGCTCGGCGTCGTCGGCTACCGTGTTTCGCGCGGCGGGGGAAGCGGCGCGCCGACCGAGACGACGGTTCGGCTGCCGGTCGACAGCCGGGTCATGCAGACCGCGGTGGCGGGCGACCACGTCGTCGTCACGATCGAAATTCCCGGCGGCGGCGTAGAAATCCGCAGCTTCGATGCGCAGACATTGCGTCCGGCGGGCCGCCTGCGCTTTGCGACCGAGCCTTAGAGCGAATTCCGCCGTCGCTGCCGGCGTTTCAATGCCCTTCGAACGAGATCAACGTGCGCACCGGCACGTCGAGCTTGCGCAGTTTGTCGGCGCCGCCGAGCTCCGGCAGGTCGACGACGAAGCAGGCGGCGAGCACTTCCGCCCCGAGTTGGCGTAGCAGTTTGACGGCCCCTTCGGCGGTGCCGCCGGTAGCAATGAGATCATCGACAAGGATGACGCGTTCCCCCGAAACGACGGCGTCCTCGTGAACCTCCATCTCGTCGAGACCATATTCCAGCGAATAGGCGATGCTCACCCGCTTGTGCGGCAGCTTGCCCTTCTTGCGGATCGGCACGAAGCCCGCCGACACCTGGTGCGCCACCGCGCCGCCCAAGATGAATCCGCGCGCCTCGATGCCCGCGACCTTGTCGATCTTCATGCCGGCCCAAGGCTGGACCATCTCGTCGACCGCACGACGGAAGGCGCGCGCGTCGCCGAGCAGCGTGGTGATGTCGCGGAACATGATTCCCGGCTTGGGATAGTCCGGGATGGTGCGGATCGCTTCCTTCAGGTCGTACTCGAGAGGTGGGAGTGTCATCATTTCAAGGCGTTGTTCGCTCAAGCTGTTTTCAGGATTTGCGGGAAAGGGCCAGTGTGGCAAAGCATGGCGCAGACTGCAACGGAGACCTTTTCGCCATGGATACGCCCTCCCAGCCGATCGTGATCGTCGATGTCCGCGTTCCCTTCGCGCGCCTCGTCCTGTTTCTCGTCAAGCTGGCGCTCGCCGCAATTCCCGCTGCGATCATTCTCGCGGTGGTCTCTTTTCTGCTTTCCTTCCTCTTCGCCGCGCTGTTCGGCTGGCAAATGGACTTCATGATGCGGCGGGGCACGGTGTGAGCGTCACCAATAGGACGCCATCAGTTCTTTGGCCCAGGCAGGCTCGCGGATTGTCCCGCGCGGCGCGAAGCCGGTGATGTAGGGTTTGATGTCGAGAACTGGAGTGCCGTCGACGGCGTCGAGCCCACGCACGCGTAGCGTTAGGCCGTCGACGGCAATCAATTCGACTGCAGTCACGCCGATCCGATTGGGGCGCGACCGCGCCGGCTGGGCCAGAATGCCGACTTTCGGCCAGTCGGCGCGCTCGCGGGGATGGCGCGCGCCCGTCTCGACCTGCGCCTCCGCCACCCGGTGCATGTGAAAGACGACGACCACGTGGCTGAACTCGTCGAGACCGCGGGTCGCCTCGGGCGAGACGCGCGCTGGATCGAGCCTGATCTCGGCTTCGATCGCGCCCCAACGATCGTCCAACGCTTCGGCGCGGCCGCCGCGGACGATGCCGATCGGTTCAAGGGCGATCATCGCTTCAGCACCCGTCCCGCAACGGCTTCGAGCTTCTTCAAGAGTTCGGGATCGCGGGCGGTGTGCGCGGTGATGAGCGCGTTGTCGAGCGCGCGATCGGAGCCGATCGGGCAGGGCTCATGCTCGCGCGGGAAATTGCTCACGAGCCGCGCAACGAGGCGCTTCGCCTTGTCGGCGTTCGAATTCACCATGCGGATGATGTCTTGCACGGTGACGGCATCGTGGTGGGGATGCCAACAGTCGAAATCGGTGACCATGCCGACCGTTGCGTAGCAAATCTCCGCCTCGCGGGCGAGCTTCGCCTCCGGCATGTTGGTCATGCCGATCACCGCATAGCCGAGTTGCTTGTAAGTGATGCTCTCGGCATAGGTTGAGAATTGTGGTCCCTCGATGCACACATAGGTGCCTTCGCGCGCGAGCGGGATATTTTCCGCCATAGCCGCCTCGGCAAGATGGATGTGCAGACGCGGTGACACGGGATGCGCCATCGAGACATGCGCGACGCAGCCGGTGCCGAAGAACGAGCTTTCGCGCCTATGCGTGCGGTCGACGAACTGATCGACCAGCACGAATGTGCCAGGCGGGAGCTCCTCCTTGAACGAGCCGCAGGCGGAGAGCGAAATAAGATCAGTGACGCCGGCGCGCTTGAGCACGTCGATATTGGCGCGGTAATTGATGTCGGACGGCGACAAACGATGACCGGTGTCGTGCCGGGTAAGAAAGACGATGGACAACCCGGCGATCTCGCCGCAGATCAATGGCGCGGAGGGCTTGCCCCACGGACTCGCAATACGCTTCTCGACCACCTGCTCAAGACCGGGCAGTTCGTAAATGCCCGATCCGCCGATAATTCCCAGAACCGACTTGGTCATGCTTGCCCCAATCATTGCCATGTAGCGTTCGACGACGCGGGTCCGCCATGCGGCCGAGCTTGTGGACGACGGCCTCGCCGCCGGTCAACGAGATTCGATAAGATTGCCGCCCGCGCCATTGCGAGAAAGGAAAAGCGAATAGCGATGTCGACACCGATCGCCGAAACCGGCCGGACTCTACGCGACGTCGGCGGCCAGGTCCTTCTGGTGGGCGCCGGCAAGATGGGCGGCGCTCTACTCGACGGTTGGCTTTCGCTCGGTCTCGAGCCACGCAAACTCGCCGTGTTCGAGCCGCAGCCTTCGCCGGAAATCGCGGAGCACGCAATCAAGGGGCTGCGCCTCAATCCCGACATCGCCACGGTGCAAGCCGCCGCGATCGTTATCGCCGTCAAGCCCCAGATTGCGCCCGAGGCTATCCCCGCCCTTGCCGGGCTCGCTGAGCGCGCCGTCGTCGTCTCGATCATGGCTGGACGCACGCTCGGTTTTCTCGAGCGCCTGCTCGGCGCGGAGACGGCGGCCGTGCGGGCGATGCCCAACACGCCCGCGGCAATCGGTCGCGGGATAACGGTCGCAGTCGCGAACGCAAAGGCCACCGCGGCGCAGCGCGACTTGGCCGACAGATTGCTCGCCGCGACGGGCTCGGTCGAATGGGTGCAGGACGAGGGTTTGCTCGACGCGGTGACGGCGGTGTCCGGGTCGGGACCCGCCTATGTGTTTCTGCTCGCCGAGAGCCTCGCGCACGCCGGCGTCAAGGTGGGGCTTCCCGCTGAACTCGCCGAGAAGCTCGCGCGTGAGACGGTCGCGGGTGCGGGCGAGTTGCTGCACCGCTCTCGGCTCGATCCGGGAATCTTGCGGGAGAGGGTGACGTCGCCGGGCGGCACTACCGCGGCGGCGCTCGACGTGCTGATGGGCGCGGACGGACTCGACGGCCTCTTGGAGCGCGCGGTCGCCGCCGCGACGCGGCGTTCGCGCGAATTGGATAGGAACGGCTGACGACCAGCGCCGATCATTCGACGCGTGCGGTAATACTCTGGTGTGGTCGGAGGCGATGAACTAAGTATTTTGCAACACCCCATCGACAGGAGCCGAAGCCATGGCGCGCAGGCCTCGCCAACGATCCCGAAAATCCGGCAATGGAAACGGCGGTTCTCAGACACCGGAAAACAGCGGCGCGAATGGCGTCGAGGCAGCCGGCCCGCGCCGCGCGCGGGCCGCGACCAATCGCGGCAAGATCATCGAAGCGTTCATGGAGCTGCTCGGCGAGCGGCCGATCGAAGCGATCGATGTTACCGATATCGCCGCCCGCGCCGGAGTGTCGATGGCTGACATGCGGGGCGAGTTCGGTTCAAAGCTCGCGATCCTCGCCGCCCACGTCAAGGACATCGATCGGGAGGTTCTTTCGGGCGATCGCACCGACATGGGCGAAGAGCCGCCACGCGAGCGTCTGTTCGACGTGTTGATGCGTCGCTTGGAAGCGCAGGAGCCCTATAAGGATGCGATCCGCTCGCTGCTGCGCTCGGCGCGCGCCAATCCGGGGCTCGCCTGCGCGCTCAACAGCCTCGCGCTGCGCTCGCAGCGATGGATGCTGGCCGGAGCCGATATCCCGAGCAGCGGTCCGCTCGGGCTGATGCGGGCGCAGGGCCTTGCGATCCTTTACGGACAGGTGCTCTCGACATTCGTGGACGACGACGATCCGGGCCATGCGCGCACCATGGCGCAGCTCGATCGTGCGCTGTCACGCGGCGAATGGTGGGTCGGCCTGCTCAACAATTTGTGCCGGCTCGTTCCCGGCTGCGCCCCGCGCCGGCGCCCCCACTCGACCATAGAAGAGGACGACGCTCCCGAGCCGGTCGCAATCTAGAGAACATTTTCCGGCGAAGTCGAAACCGGTTCGCCGCAGAAAATGCGACCGCTTGGACCGCGGTTAGGCGGCGCTGGCGAGGATCGCGGCTTCCGCGGCGGCGACCGCCTCCGGCGTGCCGACATGCATCCACATGCCTTCAAGCCGAAGCCCATGCAGCCGACCTGCCTCCTCAGCGCGTCGGAATAGTTGCGTCAACGGAAAGACGCCCTCCGGCGCATCGGCGAACAGCGCCGGGCTGAGAACGGCGACCCCGGCATAGACGAAGGGCACGACCTCGCGCTCCGCGCGGCGGCGGAGCCGCCCGTCCGCGGTCATGGCGAAATCTCCGAGCCCGGAATAGCCGATGCTGGTCGTGGTCGGCGCAAGCAGCAGCAGCGCGTCCATCGCGTTCACGTCAAAGGCGTGGGCAAGACGCCGCAGATTAGGCGTCACCCCGTCGATCCAGATCGTATCGGAATTGACATGAAAAAACGGCTCGTCGCCGAGCTGCGGAAGCGCTTTGGCGACGCCGCCGCCAGTGCCGAGCAACCCGCCTCGTTCATCCGAGATCACGAGCTGCGGCGCATGCCGTCCGGCGAGGTGCTGTTCGATCTGGTCGGCAAAATAGTGCACGTTGACGACGGCGGTTTCGACCCCGGCTGCCGCAAGCTTGTCAAGCACGTGATCGATGAGCGGCTTGCCGCCGACGGCGACGAGCGGTTTCGGCCGCGCTTCGGTCAAGGAACGCATGCGCGTGCCGAGGCCAGCGGCAAGAACCATGGCGCGCCGGGGACTAACGGGCGGGACATCCGACATGGGCGACCTCATCAGGGGTCCGATCTTGCACACGATTCGGCCATCCGGCTCAACACGCTGCGGCGAGACGTTTTCTCAACAGGTAGACGAGGTTATGGCGCGCTGTTTGACGCCTCAATGACGCGGATTGCGGAGAAGGAGGGCAGACGACCGTCACGGCAGCGGATCATGCCACGCCATCGGTTTAAAAAATACCCCATAAGCGAGCTGCTAGGCGAGCGGTCCATCGGCCAAACGCGCGAGATCGAAGTTCGCGATTTCCTCAAGCAGAGCCGCGAATGCGTGGGCGCCGTGAGCGAGTGCGGCCTCGCCCTTTTCGGCAGTCGCCAGGCGCGCGTCGCCGACAGCCCCAGAAGCGTGCAAGTCCTGCGTCATCCATCCAAACGCCGCGGGACCGTGCGGCCGGAGCAAATCGTTTTCGGCTTCCATGGCGATGCTCGCCGGCAAGGCGTTGGCCGCCGCCTCCATCCGCACCGTGGCGGGACGCCACGCGAGCATCAACGAGGTCTCAATATCGCCGCCGTGAATGCCGTGCTTTTCCTCGGCTGCCTCGAACAATCCGGACGGATAGCCGAAGCCGCCCCAGGCGCAGGTCACCGCCAGCATCTTGAGGCGTGCGCGCAAATCGCGGGCCACCAGGTCGATCACCTGCGTATTCCCCCCGTGGCTCGTGACGATGAGGAACTTGCGGACGCCGGCGCGGTGCACGCATTCACCGATCTCGGTCAGCACGCGGATAAGGGTGGAGGACGATAAAGAGAGCGTGCCAGGGAACGCAAGATGCTCGGTCGAAAGCGTAACCGCCTGCAGCGGGAGCAAGGTGACGGGCAGATCCGGCGCAAGGAGGTCCAGCGCGCGCGAGAGATAAGCCTCGGCGATGAAGCTATCGGTGCCGAGCGGCAAATGCGGCCCGTGCTGCTCGATGGCGGCGACCGGTTGCACGGCAATCCATTGCTTCGTCTCCGACGAAGCGAAGTCCGGCCAGGTCATGTCCGCCCACAGGCGCTTCGGCAGCATCGCGGAGCCTTCGGGAATTCAGTCTTCAGCGACCTGACGAGACCGCTCATCGGCCGCGAGCGAGCAGATTCGACTCTAGATGGCCGAGAGTAGCCTTTGCGCTGCGCGTCTGCGCTTCAAATTTTCAGCCGCGCTTTGCGCGCGGACAAACGCGTTCGAAACGCTTGACGGGCCACGAGTAAAACCCTCCGGCGGCGGTCGGTCGCCGGATTGCAAGACCGCAGGGCGGCCCGTCAATGGATGGTGTGGCTGCGGACCGGAAAGCCGGCCTGATCGAGTGCGAGCCCGTCCAGGCGATCGGCATAGGGGCAAAACGTCGGCGCCTGCACCACGCATACGGGAGCCCGCGCAAGCCAATCGCTGCACAGATTGCCCGACTGGCACAACTGGCAGGTGCGAATCACCGCGCCCAAAGCCGGCCCGAAATATTCTTCGAATTCTTCGTCGAATTCGATTCCCATCCGCTCCATCATCTCGCCGATATTCGCGGAATATCGAGTAAATCTATCGAAATCACGCATTTACGTTCTGCCCTCCGACCAGAAAGCCTTATTGAACGTAAAATAATTATCCTTAGCCGGTTCGCCGGCGTCCTTGATCTGGAACAATCAATGATTTGATCTGGAACAAACCGGGGTCAGCCGGTGTCCGCCGGCCATGGCGCTTGAACGACGAGCCCGCGGGCGCGCGCATCGGCGACGCCGAGCGCTCGCAAGGCAAGAAGCGCCGCGGCCTGCACCAGCGGCTGGCGCTGCGCCGGATCGGCGGGGCCGGGGGCAAGCGGCCCGATCGCGCATTCGGCGAGCGCGCCGAATACCGCCGCCGCCGCCAACTTCACCTCCTGCTCGGGGAGGCGCCCGGCGACGATGGCGGCGCAAATAGCGGCCTCGAACTCGGCGACAAGCGCCCGGCGCCAAAGGAGGCGCAATCCATCGAACTCGCGCTCGGCGGGCACGGTCAGTACGGCGGCGAGGAGTCCAGGCCGCTGCATCGTTCGCACAAGGAACGCCACGATCACCGCGGCAAGCGCGGACAACGGGCCGGGGGCAGCGCCAGCGGAATTGCGAATGGCCGCGATTTCCTGTTCGGCGATGGTCTTGAGGAGGGCCTCGACAAGGTCGGCTTTGGTCGGGAAGTAGCGGTAGACCGTGCCAGCCGCGATGCCGGCCCGTTCGGCGACGGGCACGATTTGCACGGCCCCAAGCCCCTGTTCGGCCGCGATGTCGCGGGCGGCGCGAAGGATGTCTTCGCGCCGACCCGCCAGTCGTTCGAGCATGCGCTCCGTTCGTCGATATGGCATCGCTGCGCCAGAGGAGTGGACCGCTCACCAGCAAGAAGTGAACTAAGATTCACGCCAAGGCAAGTGCGACAGAAAGGGACCGAAGCCCGCGAGACAGGCGAGCGGGCCGTCGTTTATAGCGGCCGTCCGTCCGTTACATCTGCAAGCCTTTTTCCGAAAGCCGAGCGGCCGGCCGGCAAGAAAGAAGCCGAACGCGGGAGGACCCGCGTTCGGCTTCTTACTAAACGTCGATCGCTAAGCGATCACACCGTGCCGGAGCTGCCGCCGCCGAGCGCCGCTTGCGCGGCGGCAAGCCGCGCGATCGGCACGCGGAACGGCGAGCAGGACACGTAGTTCAGCCCGACGTTATGGCAGAAAACAACCGAGGCGGGGTCGCCGCCGTGTTCGCCGCAGATGCCGAGCTTGAGGTCCTTGCGGGTCTTGCGGCCGCGCTCGGCGGCAATCTTGACCAGTTCGCCGACGCCGTCCTGGTCGAGCGACACGAACGGGTCGGTCGCGAAGATGTTCTTCTCGGTGTAGAAGCCGAGGAAGGTCGCGGCGTCGTCGCGGCTGATGCCGAAGGTTGTCTGCGTCAGGTCGTTGGTGCCGAACGAGAAGAATTCGGCGCCTTCGGCGATCGCCCCGGCCTGCAGGGCCGCGCGCGGCAGCTCGATCATGGTCCCGACCTGATAGTCGATCTTGGTCTTGGTTTCGTCCATGACCTGCTTGGCGACCGCGTCGATGCGCGCCTTGACGAGATCGAACTCGGCCTTGGTCGCGACCAGCGGGATCATCACCTCCGGCACGACCGGCTTGCCGGTCTTCTTGCCGGCGACGACGGCCGCCTCGAAGATCGCCCGCGCCTGCATCTCGGCGATCTCCGGATAGGCGATCGCGATGCGGCAGCCGCGGAAGCCGAGCATCGGGTTGAACTCGTGCAGTTCGCGGGCGCGATCGTGCAGCTTCCTCGGATCGGCGCCCATCGCCCTTGCGACTTCCTCGATCTCTGCCTCGGTATGCGGCAGGAACTCGTGCAGCGGCGGGTCGAGCAGACGGATCGTGACCGGCAGCCCTTTCATGATCTCGAACAGCTCGACGAAGTCCTCCCGCTGCATCGGCAGGATCTTGGCGAGGGCCGCGCGACGCTGGTTCTCGTCGTCCGCCAGGATCATCTCACGCACCGCGCGGATGCGGTCCGCCTGGAAGAACATGTGCTCGGTGCGGCACAGCCCAATTCCTTCGGCGCCGAACTTGACGGCGACGCGCGCATCCTCCGGCGTTTCCGCGTTGGCGCGCACCCTGAGCTTGCGCGCTTTGTCGGCCCAGGCCATCAGGGTGGCGAAGTCGTCCGACAAAGACGGCTCCTGCATCTTGACCTTGCCGGCAAGGACCTGGCCGGTCGAGCCGTCAACGGTGATGATGTCGCCCTTCTTCAGCGTCATCCCGCTGGCGGTGAGCGTGCTGGTCGCATAGTCGACGCGAATGCCGCCGCAACCGGCGACGCAGGGCTTGCCCATGCCGCGCGCCACCACGGCGGCGTGCGAGGTCATGCCGCCGCGCGTCGTCAGGATGCCTTCGGCCGCATGCATGCCATGGATGTCCTCGGGGCTCGTCTCGACGCGGACCAGCACCACGTTGTGGCCTTGGCCCTTCAGCTGCTCGGCTTCGTCGGAGTCGAAGACGATCTCGCCGCAGGCGGCGCCCGGCGAAGCGGGGAGTCCGGTACCGATCACGGTGCGGTCGGCCTTGGGATCGATCGTCGGGTGCAGGAGCTGATCGAGCGAGGCCGGTTCGATGCGGGTAACCGCTTCGTCCTTGGTGATCGTGCCTTCATTGGCGAGTTCTACGGCGATTTTCAGAGCCGCTTTTGCAGTGCGCTTGCCAGTACGCGTCTGCAGCATCCACAGCTTGCCCTGCTCGACCGTGAATTCCATGTCCTGCATATCACGGTAGTGCTTTTCCAGCTTGGTGTAGTACTTCACCAAGTCGCCGTAGGGGTCCGGCATCGCCTTTTCCATTGATGGCTTGTCGGAGCCCGCTTCCTTCCGCGCCACCTCGGTGATTTCCTGCGGCGTGCGAATGCCGGCGACCACGTCTTCGCCCTGGGCGTTGATCAGGAACTCGCCGTAGAGGCGGCGCTGGCCCGTCGAAGGATTGCGGCTGAAGGCGACGCCGGTCGCCGAGGTCTCGCCGAGATTGCCGAAAACCATCGCCTGCACATTGACCGCGGTGCCCCACCATTCCGGCACGTTGTTCAGTTTGCGATAGGTGATGGCGCGCTGGTTCATCCACGAGCCGAACACTGCGCCGATCGAGCCCCACAGCTGCTCATGCGGGTCCTGCGGGAACGACTTATCGGGCTCGCGGTCCACCCGCTTCTTGTACAGCTCGACGATGTTCTCCCAATCCTTGGCGTTGAGATCGGTGTCGAGCTTGTAGCCGTGGCCCTCTTTGTAGGCGTCGAGGATCTCCTCGAAATTGTGGTGCCCCACGTCGAGCACGACGTTGGAGTACATGTTGATGAAGCGGCGATACGAATCGAAAGCAAAACGCCGGTCGCCGGAGATGCGCGCCAAGGCTTCGACGGTCTCGTCGTTGAGGCCGAGATTGAGGACGGTGTCCATCATGCCGGGCATCGAGGCGCGCGCGCCGGAGCGCACCGACATCAGCAGCGGATCGTTCGGATCGCCGAACTTCTTGCCCATCACCTTGCCGACGTAGTCGAGCGCTTTGTCGACCTGCGCCTTCAGATCCTTCGGATAGGTCTCGTTGTTCTTGTAAAAGTAGGTGCAGACCTCGGTGGAGATGGTGAAGCCGGGCGGCACTGGAAGGCTCAGATTGGCCATCTCGGCGAGATTGGCGCCCTTGCCGCCGAGCAAATTCTTCATCTTGGAGGCGCCTTCGGCTTTGCCGCCGCCGAATGTATAGACCCACTTCCCCTTGATCGCCCCGGGCTCGGCCTTCGGCGCCGCGCGCTTGGTGGCCACGGCGACAGCGGCGCGCTTCGGAGCGGGCTTCGCCTTCGTCGGCTTGAAGGCCGGCTTTGCGGTTCGCTTGGCTTTGGCGCTGGCGACTTTCGGGGAGGGCCTGGGCTTGGCTTTCGTTGCGGTTCTGGCCGCGGACCGTCCGGCTTTAGCGCTTATCACTGATCGGCGGCTTACAGTCTTGGTCGATTTAGCCATTGGGTCTCGCTCCATTTACGGCTCGGCGGGCATGCAAAGCACCTCTGAGGCGAACGCGCAAGCCCGCACGTGATCATTGATAGACGGGCCGTATGACGCTCGCACCGCAGCAGTGCGCGGGGATTTCACATCACTTGATCAGGCCGAGGCCGACAATGCCTACGACGATCAAATAGATGGCGACGATGTAGTTGAGCAGCCGCGGCATGAGCAGGATGAGGATGCCGGCGCCCAAGGCGACGAGCGGCTGAAGATGGGAGATTGAGAGGTTCATGACGGCCCCTTCGGGACGGGTGGTGAACAAAGCGATGCCCATGGAATGGGCATCGTGGCGTGTTCGACCGCAGACGCGCGGCGCGAATGGTTCATGCGATCATCCTTCGATCTTGGAGAAATCGGCGACCGCGAGCGTCGCCGCGCGGATTTCATTGAGCAGCTTGAGCCGGTTCGCGCGCAATTTCTTTTCCTCAGCGCCGCCTTCGACGTTCACCGTCACTCGGTCGAAGAAGGCGTCGACATGCGGGCGCAGCTTTGCCATCGCCCGCATTGCAGCAGCGAAATCCTCGCGCGCGACGGCGGCGCTTGCTTCGTCCTTGGCGACGTCGATCGCGCGCGCAAGCTCCCACTCTTCCGCCTGGCGATAGAGTTCGGGGTCGGGCGCGCCTTCATAGCTCGTCTTGTCGCGCTTTTCTTCGATGCGGATGATGTTGGTCGCGCGCTTGTAGCCCGCGAGCAAGTTCTTTCCATCCTCGCTCTCTAAGAATTGTCCAAGCGCCTCGACGCGCCGCACGATCAGCAGGAGGTCGTCCTGGCCTTCGAGCGCGAACACCGCGTCAACGAGGTCATGCCGCGCGCCCTGCTCGCGGAGCTGCACTTTTAGGCGATCGGCGAAGAAGGCGAGAAGGTCGCCAAGCGCCGGTGCTAGATTGCCTAGGTTCAGAGCAACAGGCGAACCATGCTGCCGGATTTGTTGAGAAATCGCCTTTACAATATTGAGCGGGGCAAGTTTGACCCCTGATTTCATAAGGTTTCGGTAGGATACGCTTCCAATCGAATGACCTAGCCTCTGCCCCTCGAAAACGACAGTATGAGCCGTAAGCAATCCGAGCACACCAATACGAAGATTATTATTCAGAAGAAGGCGCAAGACACCTAACGCTGCCCTACGTAGGGCATATGGATCCTTGCTCCCCGTCGGCTTTTCGTCGATCGCCCAAAAACCAACCAGCGTGTCGATCTTGTCGGCAAGCGCGACCGCGACCGACACGGGATCGGTCGGCACGCGGTCGCTCGGGCCCAGCGGCTTGTAGTGGTCTTCGCACGCCGCCGCGACGCTTTCGTCTTCGCCCTGCGCCCGCGCGTAATACTTGCCCATCAAACCTTGCAGCTCAGGGAATTCCCCCACGACCTCGGTCAATAGGTCGGCCTTGCAGAGATTCGCCGCGCGCTTGGCTTTCTCGACATCGGCGCCGACCAGCGGCGCAAGCTCGGCGGCAAGCACCTCGATGCGCTCGATCCGCTCCCACTGCGTGCCGAGCTTTTCGTGGAATACGATATCCTTGAATTTTTGCAGCCGGTCCTCGAGCCGCTTTTTTAAGTCCGTCTCGTAGAAAAACTTTGCGTCGGACAGACGCGCGCGGATCACCCGCTCGTTGCCGGCGGTGATTGCCGCGCCGCCGTCCGTCGCCTCGATGTTTGCGACGAGGATGAATTTGGGCGCCAGCCTACCCTGCTCATCCTTCGAGACGGCGCTTCGCGCCTCCTCAGGATGAGGCCTATCAGTAGGATGAGGTCTATCAATTGGTCCCTCGCCCTGAGGAGCGGCCGCAGGCCGCGTCTCGAAGGGCGCACCCGCCTCGCGCACCACGAAGCATTTCTGATTGTTGCGGATGGTGGAGCGGATCACCTCGGGCGGGATGGCGAGGAACGCGGGATCGAACGCGCCCATCAGCACGACCGGCCATTCGACGAGCCCCGCCACTTCGTCTAGCAGGGCCTCGTCCTCGACGAGTTCGAGCCCTTGCGCGAAAGCGAGGTGGCGCGCCTCATGCAGGATGATGTCCTTGCGGCGCGCCGGGTCGAGCACGACCTTGGCGTGCTCCAGCTTGTGCACATAATCGTCGAAATGCCTGACATGGAACGCCATCGGCGCCAGGAAGCGGTGCCCCTCGGTGACGTCGCCGGCCGCAAGGCCGTCGACTGAAAAGGGCACCACGTCCGGTTCCTCGGTCTCCGGCCCGAAGGTCGCGACGATCGAATGCAGCGGGCGGACCCAGGTGAGCCGGCCATCGCCCCAGCGCATCGACTTCGGCCAGGGAAATGTGCGGATGACGACGGGCAGCGTCTCGGCGAGCACGTCGATGGCGGGGCGGCCCGGCTTCTCCACCAAGGCGACGTAGAAGTCGCCTTTTTTCGGATCGCGCTGGATCTGTGCCTCGGCGATCGAAGACAGGCCCGCGCTCTTGAGAAATCCCTGCACCGCCGCCTCGGGCGCGCCGACGCGCGGTCCCTTGCGTTCCTCCCGCAAGTCCGGCTGGCGCGCGGGAATGCCTTGCACGAACAGGGCGAGCCGCCTTGGCGTCACGAACGCCTTCGCCCCCTCATAGACGAGCCCCGCATCGACCAGGCGCTCGGTCACGAGCCGGCGCAAATCCTCCGCCGCCCGCGCCTGCATGCGCGCGGGAATTTCCTCGGAGAACAGTTCAAGCAGCAGGTCGGGCATGAGTGGTCTTGCTTTTTACCCTCCCCTGGAGGGGGAGGGTCGGTGCGCAACGCGCACCGGGGTGGGGTGATTTACGTTCTTTATCGGCCTGCGCCGCGGTTCGTGCTTGAGGCGGACCACCTCAGAATCAATCGAACCGTACATGGCTGCATAAATCGAATTCAAAACAGCTTCGCGGTCTTCAAAGATGTCATTGTTCCAAAAACGGATAACTTTGAAGCCCTCCCGTTCCAACCACTTGGACCGCGCTTCATCCCGTGCGGCTCGGCTTCCGCGCGCGTGTTGCGATCCATCGATCTCGATCACGAGGCGCAATGCGAGACAGGCAAAGTCAGCAACATATGGCCTTATCGGCACTTGACGGCGAAAGTGCGTGCCGAAGGCTGGCAGTTGGCGAAGCATTTTCCACAGTCGCACCTCTGCGCCCGTCGCATTGACGCGAAGCCGGCGCGCGACAAGGCGTCTAGATTTCTCCACAACCTTCGGCGCAGTCATAGGTCACCCCACCCCGCTCGCTTCGCGAGCGACCCTCCCCCTCCAGAGGAGGGTTTTGAGGACCGCAAACTTGCTCTTTGCGAGCGACCCTCCGTCCTCCTCCGTGCGAGGGTACTCAGACGCACGGCGAAAGCCTCTCACAACGTCTTATGCGTGCCGTCGCAGAGCGGCTTTTTTGCTGAGCGCTTGCACGCGCAAAACACGACCTTTTTCGATGCCGGGGCGACCCATTCGATCGGGGTGAACGGCGTCCCCTCGTGCGAGCCGTCGCAGAACGGCTGGGTTTTTGAGCGGCCGCACGCGCACCACCAATAGGTTTCGCCCGCTGTGACATCGACCGGAATCGGAGCGCGGCCGCCGATCTCAGGCGTGATCGCCATTGCAGAGTCCTCCCCTGTTAACTCATTTGTGCCCGCGAGCGGCGGCCGCCTGTCGCCGTATCCGCGACAAGGGCCACGGCCGCGGGTCCGGCTCGGCAAAAGCTCGCTTCACGCCACGCCTCCGCCTGCGGTCGCGAGCCACGCCTCTCCGCACGCGTTGGCAAGCTCGCGGACGCGCAGGATGTAGCTTTGCCGCTCGGTCACCGAGATCACGCCGCGCGCGTCGAGCAGATTGAACACGTGGCTCGCTTTAATGCACTGGTCGTAGGCCGGCAGCGCCATCAGATGCCGGCCTTTGTTGCCGTCCGCCCAGCCGGCGTCGAGGTATTTCCGGCAGGCGCTCTCGGCCATGCGGAACTGCTCGAACAGCATGTCAGTGTCGGCGAATTCGAAATTGTGGCGGGAGAACTCCTGCTCCGCCTGCAGGAAGACGTCGCCATAGGTGACGCGCTTGTCGTCATCGCGGCCATTGAAGTTGAGATCGAAGACGCGGTCGACGCCCTGCACATACATGGCGAGCCGCTCGAGCCCATAGGTGAGTTCGCCGGACACTGGCGCGCATTCGTACCCAGCGACCTGCTGGAAGTACGTGAATTGCGACACCTCCATGCCGTCGCACCAGCATTCCCAGCCGAGCCCCCAGGCGCCGAGCGTCGGACTTTCCCAGTCGTCCTCGACGAACCTTATGTCATGCAGCGCCGAGTCAATGCCAATCGCCGCAAGCGATTGCAGATAGAGGTCCTGGATGTCCGGCGGCGATGGCTTCAGGATCACTTGGTACTGGTAATAGTGCTGCAGCCGGTTCGGGTTCTCGCCGTAGCGCCCGTCCTTGGGCCGGCGTGAGGGCTGCACATAGGCGGCGTTCCACGAGCGCGGCCCGAGCGCGCGCAAGGTGGTTGCGGGATGAAACGTGCCCGCCCCGACCTCCATGTCGTAGGGCTGGAGGATCACGCAGCCATAGTCGGCCCAATAGCGCTGCAGGGCGAGGATCAGGCCCTGAAACGAGCGCTCAGGGCGCATATGCGGCGGCAGAGGCGAGGACGCCATGGCGGGTGATGAAATTCGACGGACCGGATGCGGGGCTTTGGCCGCGAGGCCGGGCAGCGAACCGATCCGCTTCCCCGGCCTCCCTCAAGGTCGGCGAACCGTATCGGCGGGCTTCGCAGGGGTCAAGGGAAGTGCGCGGAGCCAGTCGCTCGCTTACTAACGCGTATCCGCGCTCACTCCGGATCTCATTCCGGCCGATACACGCCGGTGCGGGGGTCGCGACGCAGCTTGGGCAGACGCTCGCGGTCGACCCGCTCGGTCGCTGCGGCCGAAACCCGGTCGAGCTCGGCATTGACCCGGCGCCATTCCCTGACCAGCACGCGGGCCAGCGACGCCGCTCCCAACGCTCCGAAAGCCGCGGCGATGATCGGGGGGATGGCAAATGGCAGCATGGGTTCTCTCCCCTAGTTTGGGGTCTTCCATTCGGCTAGAGCCCGTAACGGGCCCAGATCGCCCGCGTTTCCAGCGCTGAGACGACCTCGTCTACGATACTACGAGCGGCCCAGGCGTTTGTTTCGCCCCAAACCCCCTGCGTTCGCCGGCCGAACCATCCGCGCTCCGGCGTGATCAGCGGCGTCACCACCTGATCGCCGTAACGCTCGCGCAAATGCGACCGTAAATCGCCGATCCGGTCAACCAATCCATGGCCGAGCGCCGTCGGCGCCGTCCAGTGTTCGCCCGAAAACACGGTATTTTCCGGGCCGGTGAGGCGCTCCCCGCGGCGGGAGCGCACGAGATCGATGAAAACCCGATAGATGTCATGCTGGATCGCCTTGATCCGTTCCACGTCGTCGGGCTTTTCCGGCAAGAACGGGTCGAGCATGGATTTGTGCTCGCCGGCGGTATAGATGCGCCGCTCGATCCCCAGCTTGCGGATCGCCTCCTGCAGGCCGAACGAGGCCCCGATCACCCCGATCGAACCGACGATCGAGGTCGGGTCGCAGACAATCTCGTCAGCCGCGCACGCGATCATGTAGCCGCCGGAGGCGGCGACGTCTTCGACCGCGGCGATGACCGGCACGTTCTTTTCCTCGGCGAGCTGACGGATACGCCGGAAGATGAGGTGCGACTGGGCGGCCGATCCGCCCGGCGAATTGATCACAAGCGCAACGGCTTTGATTCGGCTGATCCCGAATGCGCGCTCGAGGGCGCGCGCGAACCCCGCGAGCGTGATGCCGGGCCGCAGCGGGGTGGCGAAACCGATCACGCCGGTCAGCCGGATCACTGGAACGATAGCCGCATCCGCCCGCCACCGTCGCGGCAGGACCGGGCGGAGCAGACGCTGGACGCCCGCCAGCATGTCGCGCAGCGGCGCGGGTTTTATCGGCGCGGTCCTGATCGGATCGGACATCGGCGGATGGCCCCTTTTTCGCGGCCGTTTCGCCGCGCCTCAGCCGATAAGGCGGAGAACTACGTTCGGTTGCGCCGAAATGGTCGGTCCCTGATAGGCCGCCGAAATCGGTCGCTCAAGTCATCCTTTCTTCACTGTGATCGGCTTGAGTGGACTTATTGCAGGCGCCGGTCAAGCCAATCGAACCGCATCCTGTCTATCGACGGCGATCAAGGTCTTCATGCTCGCAAGCCTGTTCAGCATGATCGCCGCGCTCTATCACCTATCGAACCGGCGGGCCAAGGCCGACGATCTCGAGTAACGACCCCACTTCCCTGGAAGCATCCGCTAGTCTGCGGCGAGCGGCAGCGACGCGCCTGCGCGCAGGACCGCCTGTGCTTCCGCAGTCGGGTTGCCCTGTTCGTCATTGAGCATGAGTGGCGGCAGGATCGCGAGCGGGCCGCGACTTCCCTTCACCGCACGCACGAGGATGCGAATCGCTGCAGCGTCCGGCTTGCCGTACACGGGCAGAATGGCGATGGCCCCGAAGCTTTCGTCGAGCGCGGCCAGGATTTCGGCAAGCCGATCGGCTGGATGAATCAAGGTCACCACGCCCTCGGGACGAAGCAGGCGGGATGCGGTCCGCGCCCATTCCGCCACGACGCCCCGCTCCGCTGTGTGAGCGCGCCTACGGTCCGGATCGGGCGACGGCGGCCGCGTGGCCGGATCGTGAAAGGGCGGATTCATCAGCACGCGGTGGGCAATGCCGTGGCCGAGTTCGTTGGCGGCGAAAACCGCGGGCGGAGCCATGACGTCGAGCGCCACTGTCGCAATCCGATCGCCCAGCCCGTTGCTATCGGCATTGACGCGCGCCGCCGCGGCGAGCAGCGGGTCGATCTCGATCAATGTCAGGCGCAGTCTTTCCACCCGCGATGCGAGCGCGAGCCCCGCCGCGCCGACGCCGGCGCCGAGCTCGATCGCATACTCCCCCGCGCGCCCGCCGGTTGCGGCGGCGAGCAAGATGGCGTCGTGGCCGAAGCGATGGCCGCGCCGCGGCTGCTTAAGCCGCAGCCGGCCATCCAGCACGGCGTCATCGGTCCAAGCTTCGTCGAATCCCTCAAGTGACATCGCGCCACAGTTCGTGACCAAGACCGGCCTCGCGCAGCAGGGTACGCGCCGCGTCCAGGTGTTCGTCAGGAACCAAAACTCGCCGCGGCAGAATCCCGATCGATCCCTCGAGCACGCTCATGTTCTGGTCGAGCACCCAATGGGGAATCTGCGCCGCATCGAGCAGCGTCGCGACCGCGGATACTAGCACCGGGTCGTTGGTGCGCACGATCACCTTCACGAGCTTTACCGCGCTCCCTTGCCGGGTCTTGCTTCCTCAGTCGGCCTGCTCTGCGCTGCTTGCGCAAGATAGGCGAGGAGCTTCATCTCGCGGCGACCCCGTGTCACCGTGTCGAGGATCAACCCACAGGCGAGTGCGACGCAAGCCAGAATCATCAACCCGGTGGAGAGGATGGCCGTCGGCAGGCGTGGCACCACGCCCCGTTCAAAAAAGGTGATCAGAATCGGCACCGAGAGCGCAATGGACACGGCGGCGAGGAACAGGCCGAGCGCGGAAAAGAAGCGTAGCGGGCGTTCGGATCGGTAGAGCCTGGCGATCATCGCCAGGATGCGCAACCCGTCCCGCCACGTATTCAGCTTGGAGGCCGATCCTTCGGGCCGCGCAAAGTAAGGGGCGGCGATCTCGGCGACCGGAAGCTCAAGCTCGAGCGCATGGACAGTGAGCTCCGTCTCGATCTCGAACCCGCCCGACAGCACCGGAAATGATTTGACGAACCGCCGGGAAAAGGCGCGATAGCCGGACAGGATGTCGGTAAATGTCGCGCCAAACATCCACCGCACAAAGCCGGTGAGCATCCGGTTGCCGAACCGGTGACCGCGTCGGAAAGCGGTGGGCGCGTTTTCGATGCGGGCGGCCACCACCATATCGAGTTGTTCCCGCGTGAGCCTTGTGATCATCTCGCGTGCGCTCGGCGCGTGGTAGGTCGCGTCCCCGTCGACCAGCAGATAGATGTCGGCTTCGATGTCGCGGAACATCCGTCGCACCACATGGCCCTTGCCCTGCTGCAGCACGCGGCGCACGATCGCGCCTTTCGCCCGGGCGATTTCGACGGTGCGATCGGTCGAGTTATTGTCATAGACATAGATCGCGGCCCCGCTCAGCGTTGCGTGGAAGCTGCTGATCACTTGCGCGATCGTGGCCTCCTCGTTGTAGCAGGGAACCAGCACGGCGACGCGCAGGCCGCGCACGTCAGCTTCGGCGCGTTCGTCGTCCTGCACCGCAAAGTCCGTCACGACCGCCTCCCGTATGCTCGTCAGCGGCAAACAGCGCACTTGTCTCGCAACCCTAGCATTTCTATTTTGCAGGGTCCCGCGTTGTCGCGGCTTCGGAGTATTGGCTTGGCCGTCGTAATCCCTTTTGAAACTCACTCCGGCGCCACGATCGACCGGCTCGTGAATCTCGTCGCGGCCGATATGGCGCGAGTCAACGCGGCGATCATCAGCTGCACCGGTTCCGAAGTGACCATGATTCCCGAGGTGGCCAATCACCTTATCGCCTCGGGCGGCAAGCGGTTGCGGCCGATGCTCACGCTGGCCATGGCGCAGCTGTCCGGATACAGCGGCGATGGCCATGTCAAGCTTGCGGCTGCGGTGGAATTCATGCACACCGCGACGCTCTTGCATGACGACGTCGTCGACGAAAGCAGCATGCGACGCGGCAAGCTCGCAGCGCGCATGCTGTGGGGCAATGAAGCAAGCGTGCTGGTCGGCGATTTCCTGCTCGGCCAGGCGTTCAAGCTGATGGTCGAAGTGGGTTCGCTGCGCGCACTCGAGATTCTCTCCTCGGCCGCGGCGGTGATCGCCGAGGGCGAGGTGCGGCAGCTCGGCACCGCCAAGAATACGTCGACCACCGAGGATGAATATCTCGCGGTGATCCGAGCGAAGACCGCCGAACTGTTCGCCGCCGCTTGCGAAGTCGGCCCGGTGATCGCCGGCCGGCCAAAGGCGGAGCAGGCGGCCTGCCGCTCGTTCGGGATGAATCTCGGCATTGCCTTCCAACTGGTGGACGACGCCCTCGACTATGGGGGGAAGGCGGCGAAGCTCGGCAAGAATGTCGGCGATGACTTCCGCGAAGGCAAAATCACGCTGCCGGTGGTGCTCGCGTTCCGCCGCGGGTCGGAGCCCGAGCGCGAATTCTGGCGGCGCACGCTCGGTCAAGGGGAAGCAAGCGCCTCCGACCTCGACCACGCGATCGGCTTGATGACGAAACATCGCGCGCTCGACGACACATTCATGCGCGCCCGCCATTACGGGGCGATCGCCAAAGACGCGCTCGCGCTGTTCCCCGCCTCGCCGATGAAGGAAGCGCTGGAAGAGGCCGTCGAGTTCTCGATTGGCCGCACCCACTAGAGCATTTTCCGGCGAAGTGGGAACCGGTTCGCGGCAGAAAATGCGACCACTAAACGACAACCAGAGCGAATTCCGATTCCATTGGAACGGAATTCGCTCTAAGCCGCCCGGGCGCACTCTTCGCGGCTATTCGCCCCAAGCGGCGAAGGCTTCCGCAAAGGCGCGTTCGCCGGGGGCACCTTTTTCGATCGCCAGGATCGCGCGACGGCCATTGGCATAGACCACCGGCACGTCGAACCAGGCTCGCTCCTTGAGAAGCTGGACGTTGCGTTGAACCTCGGTTTCCGAGGACGACAACCCGATCAGGAAGAAGCCGTTGGTGACCTTGACTGCGAGCCCGGCGAGGGGGACGCCGCGGGTCTGCTCGGCCTGCTTCATCAGGATGCCGGGAATGTTGGCAATAGCGCCGTTGGGAGAATCCGGCGGCGTTGTGAATACGATTTCAATGGTATGGCTTGCCGGCAGCGCCTTGTCGGTGTTGCGGCGAAGCGACCATTTCACCGTGACCTTCGGTTCGGGAATTTCAATATCGGCGCGCACCGCCACATCCGCCGCCTGACCGGGCCCGGCGGCGACCTTTTCGGTGCGCCAGATCGCGGTTCCGACGAAGCGCTTGCCGGATGGAGTGGAGGGGTCTTCCTCATAGAGGACGACGCGTTGCGCCGCCGCCGGTCCGCTCTGGGTACGCCCATTCTGTCCCGGCGCGCCGATGCGATCGGTGATCTTGGTGCGCGGGGAGGGCGTTGCCTCCGGCTTAGCCGGCGTCGCAACGGTGGCCTGACGCTGGAACAAACCGGAAATAGTCGACCATTGCCAGTAAACGAGGCCCGACAGGCCGAACACGATCAGGATGACGGCGACTGCGCCCAAGACGCGGCGATTGGAGGCCAGGGCCAAGAGCGAGCCCACGCTTTCGCCGAAGCCGCCCCGCTGCCGAGGCGCTTCCTCGACGCGAGATGGGAATGGCGGCTCCGAAGGCTCGGCCTCCTCATCGCCGATATCGGGCGGCGGCCCTTTGGGCGCCAAAAAGTGGTCGCCTGGCTCGCCATGGATGGGCCCGAGCTCGGTGTCGCGACGGGCGGCTAAGGAGGGTTCGGCTGATCCGGCGGGCCAAGGGGCGGAGTCGCGCCGCGGAGACGGCGGCCGCAGCGGAAATCGCCGGGATGGCGGCTGCGGGCCTTCCGGCTCGTCATGCGACGCTGCGGATGGTTCGTACGGCGCTGCGGGAGGGCTGACCGCGCCCGTGTCCATCGGCACGCCTCGGGGAGGGGCAACCGCCTCTCGCGGCCGGTCAGCCGGGGGCTCGCCGAGCGGCCGTTCGGGACCGGCCGGCGCGGCTCCCGCGCGGGCGCGACGGACCGCGTCGGCCTCCACCTTGCGAATCGCTTCTTCGAGAGCGAGCCGCTCCCGGGTTACATCCGACTCGCTGAGCGGGGGATTTACCGATCGCAGCTGTGCCACAAGGGCGCTGCGGGCGCGTTCGTAGAGGATACGGCGCGCCTCGCCGGTATTCTTCTCGAGGCCAGATATGGCCTTGGCAATCAGCGGATAGTAGTTGGCCATTACAAGTTATCGTCCCGCAAGTCGCCGCCCCCCGCTAGTTTTCGAATGGGTTACGCACGAGTATCGTGTCATCGCGCTCCGGACTCGTCGAGAGCAAAGCCACCGGGCAGCCCACCAGCTCCTCGATCCAGCGGACATATTTGATCGCCTGGGCGGGCAGGTCCGCCCACGACCGCGCACCCGCGGTTTGCTCCTTCCAGCCGGAGATTGAATCGTAACATGGAACAACCTGAGATTGAGCATGCTCGCTCGCCGGCAGATAATCGATGATTCGGCCGTCAAGCCGATAGTCCACGCACACCTTTATCTCATCAAAACCGTCGAGAATGTCGAGCTTGGTGAGGGCCAGCCCGTCAATACCGCTGGTGCGCACGGTCTGCCGGACGAGCACGGCGTCGAACCAGCCGCAACGCCGCCGCCGGCCGGTGACGGTGCCGAATTCCCGTCCGCGGTCGCCGATGAGCCGCCCGATCTCGTTGTCCTGCTCGGTGGGGAACGGTCCCGCACCGACTCGCGTCGTGTAGGATTTGCAGATGCCGAGCACATAGCCGATGGCCGAGGGACCGAGCCCGGAGCCGGTCGCGGCTTGGGCAGCGACCGTATTCGACGAGGTGACGAACGGGTAGGTTCCGTGATCGATGTCGAGAAGCGCCCCCTGCGCCCCTTCGAACAAGATGCGCTTGCCTTCCCGCCGCTTGCGGTCGAGCAGCGCCCACACCGAATCCATGAAGGGCAGGATGCGCGGGGCCACCGCGGCGAGTTCGTCATAGAGGGTTGTTGCGGCGAACTCCGGGAGACCAAGACCGCGGCGCAGCGCGTTGTGGTGGGTCAGCAAACGCTCGAGCTTCGGCTTGAGCGACGCAAGGTCGGCGAGGTCCATCACGCGGATGGCGCGCCGGCCGACCTTGTCCTCGTAGGCGGGGCCGATGCCGCGCTTGGTGGTCCCGATCCGGGTGGCCGACGTCGCCGCCTCGCGGATTGCGTCGAGCTCCTGGTGCAGCGGCAGGATCAGCACCGTATTCTCGGCGACGCGCAGTATCTCCGGGGTGATGGCGACGCCTTGCGCGGTGAGCCGATCGATCTCCTCGATCAGGGCCTTGGGGTCGAGCACGACGCCGTTGCCGATCACCGAGAGCTTCCCGCGCAAAATGCCGGAGGGCAGCAACGACATCTTGTAGGTCGCGCCGTCGATGACGAGGGTGTGGCCGGCATTGTGGCCGCCCTGGAAGCGCACCACGATGTCGGCCTGCGCGGACAGCCAGTCCACGATCTTGCCTTTGCCTTCATCTCCCCACTGGGATCCGACGACCGCGACGTTCGCCATTGGAATCCTTTATCCGTCAGGCCGCGCGGACAAGAAGGCGATGTCCGCAGCCGCCGGTGATCGGTTATCCACCTCGGATACGGAATGAATCCGCGCGAAGCAAGGCAGCTCAGAAGCGCAGCCGCTTGGCCTGTTGCACATGCGGCAGGGCGCGGACCTTGTCGAGAAGGTCGGGCGGGATATCGCCGTCGATCTCAACGAGCGCGATCGCATTTCCGCCCTCGACGTCGCGACCAAGATTGAACGTCGCAATATTGATCTGAGCGTCGCCGAGAAGCGAAGCAAAGCGGCCAATGAAGCCGGGCTTGTCGACATTGGTGACATAGAGCATGGAGTGCCCGAATTCGGCATCCATCCGGATGCCCTTGATGCTGACGATGCGGGGTCGCCCGTCCGCGAACACGGTGCCCGACACTCCGCGCGTCATCCGTTCCGTGACCACCGTCACCGTGATCAAGCTTTCGAAATCGCCCGCTGCCTCGCGCGTGATTTCCTCGACCATGATGCCGCGTTCCTTGGCCGAATGCGGGGCGGAAACGAAGTTCACGTCGGCGAGCATCGGCCGCAGCAACCCGGCTACCACCGCCGAAGTCAGTGCGCGCGTGTTCATCTGCGCAACGTGGCCGTCATAGGCGATCTGCACCTTCTTGAGCCCCGTCTCGGTGAGTTGCCCGGCAAACGAGCCGAGCTTTTCCGCGAGCACGATGAAAGGCTTGAGGCGGGGTGCCTCCTCTGCGGTGATGGAGGGGAAGTTGACCGCGTTCGATATCGCGCCGTTCAACAGATAATCAGACATCTGCTGGGCGACCTGCAGCGCGACATTCTCCTGCGCCTCGGCGGTGGATGCGCCGAGATGCGGCGTGCACACGACATTTGGGTGGCCGAACAGCGGATTGGTCTTGGCCGGTTCCTCGCTGAAAACGTCGAACGCCGCCCCGGCGACGCGTCCCGCGTCGAGCGCGGCGCGCAGCGCGACCTCGTCTACTAGCCCGCCGCGCGCGCAGTTGATGATCCGCACGCTCGGCTTCATGGCGGCGATCGCATCGGCGCCGATGATGTTGCGAGTCCGATCGGTGAGCGGCGTATGCAGCGTGATGAAGTCGGAGCGCCGGAACAGATCGGCAAGCTCCACCCGCTCGACGCCGAGATCGCGCGCCCGTTCAGGCGACAGGAACGGGTCGCAAGCGATCACCTTCATCCGCAGCCCGTGGGCGCGATCGGCGACGATCGAGCCGACATTCCCGCAGCCAATAATGCCGAGCGTCTTGCCGGTGATCTCGACGCCCATGAAGCGGTTCTTCTCCCACTTGCCGGCCTGGGTGGAGGCGTCGGCCTGCGGGATATGCCGCGCCAGCGCCAGCATCAGCGTGATCGCGTGCTCGGCGGTGGTGATCGCGTTTCCGGCGGGCGTGTTCATCACGATGATGCCCTTGGCCGTCGCCGCCGGGATATCCACGTTGTCCACCCCGATGCCGGCGCGTCCGATCACCCGCAGCTTCGTCGCGCGCTCGATGATCTTGGGCGTGACCTTGGTCGCCGAACGGATGGCAAGCCCGTCATAGTCGCCGATCGCGGCGGCGAGTTTTTCTTTGTCCTTGCCCAGGGTGGGTTGGAAATCAACCTCGACGCCGCAGTCCTTGAAGACCTGGATCGCGGCGGCCGACAGGGAATCGGAGATGAGAACCTTTGGTTTCATGTGAGTCCGCTTGGTGATTGCGAGGCGGCCGAGTGAAGATGGCTGGTGGGCGTCAAGCGCTTCGGTCTTACGCCGCTTTCGGAAGCGCCGCCTTCGCCCCGGCGTAGGCCCAGTCGAGCCAATGCGTCAGCGCCTCGACATCGCGTGTCTCCACCGTTGCGCCGCACCAGATGCGCAAGCCGGGCGGCGCGTCGCGATAGGCGCCAAGATCGCAGCCCGCGCCCTCCTTTTCGACCGCTGCGACGATCGACTTGGCGAACGCCGCCTGCGCATCGGCGGGTCGGCTGGTGACGTCGGGATCGACGACTTTGAGGCAGACGGAGGTATTCGAGCGCGTCACGGGATCCTTGGCGAGAAAATCGACCCAAGGCGTGCGCTGCACCCAGGCGGCGACCGCCTGCGCATTCGCGTCCGCGCGCGCAATCAGTCCGTTGAGTCCGCCGACCGACTTCGCCCAGGCGAGCGCATCGAGATAGTCCTCGACGCACAACATTGATGGCGTGTTGATCGTCTCGCCCTCGAATATGCCCTCGATCAGCTTGCCGCCCTTGGTCAGGCGGAAGATTTTCGGTAGCGGCCACGCCGGTCTGTAGCTTTCCAGGCGCTCAACCGCCCGCGGAGAGAGAATGAGCATGCCGTGCGCAGCCTCGCCGCCCAAGGCTTTCTGCCAAGAGAATGTCGCGACATCGAGCTTCTCCCACGCCAACGGCTGCGCGAAGGCGGCCGACGTCGCATCGCAAATGGCAAGCCCGGTGCGATCCGCGGCGATCCAATCGCCGTTCGGCACGCGCACGCCCGAGGTCGTGCCGTTCCACGTGAACACGACATCATTGCTCCAGTCGATCTTGGAGAGATCGGGCAGCGCCCCGTAATCGGCGGTCAGCACTGTAACGTTTGGGAGTTTGAGCTGCTTGGTGACGTCGGTTACCCAGCCCTCGCCGAACGATTCCCAGGCAAGCATCGTCACTGGGCGCGCGCCCAGCATCGACCACATCGCCATCTCGACCGCACCGGTGTCGGACGCAGGAACGATGCCGACGCGATAGCCGGCCGGTAGCTCCAAAACCTCGCGGGTCAGATCGATCGCCCGTTTCAATTTCGCCTTGCCAAGCTTGGCGCGATGCGAGCGTCCGAGCGCCGCCTCGCCGAGGGCGGCGAAGCTCCAGCCGGGACGTTTGGGGCAGGGGCCCGAGGAGAAATGCGGCACATGCGGCCGCGTGGCGGGCTTTGCGTTCGACATGATCTATCCTTCCAGATAGCTGCCCCTCGTTGGGGAGGGGTGGCCCGCGGGCGGGGATAGGGGAGCGACCTCTGCAAGTCAAGCAACAGGGATGTCGGCTATGAATGGTCGCTCTTGCGGTCCTGCGCGGCGCGGCCTATGTCGGGCGGGTCCTCGCCGAAACTGTTGGCTGCACGCGGTGGCCGAATGAGCGCCGAGGACGCTTTCAAGGGGCCTCGAACTCGTCGCTCAGTTGCGCGGTTCCGTGCGCGGATGGGGGTGTCTCACTTCGCAAAAAAAAGCTCGATTGATTTGCTTTAAACGCATTCATGCGCTGCTGTCGCGGCTCATCGTCTCGTCGTTGCTTGGTGCACCATGGACATCGAAAAAAGTCCGCTGCTCACCGATCTCTACCAATTGAATATGATGCAGGCCTATCTCACCAATGGGCTGACGGATACGGCGGTATTCGAATTCTTCGTGCGGCGGCTGCCGGAGCGCCGCGCCTTCCTGCTCGCGGCCGGGCTTGAACAGGCGCTCGATTTCCTCGAAGCGCTGCAGTTCAGCGCGGAGGATGTCGCCTATCTCGCGGGCACCGGGCGCTTCGACCGCGGGATGCTCGACTATCTGAAAGCGTTCCGCTTCACCGGCGATGTCGACGCGATGGCGGAAGGCACGGTGTTTTTTGCCGACGAGCCGATTCTGCGGGTGACGGCGCCATTGCCGCAGGCGCAGCTCTTAAAATCACGGCTTATCAATATTTTGCATTTTCAGTCGCTGATCGCGAGCAAGGCCGCCCGTGTGGTTCTGGCAGCGCCCGGCAAGCTCCTCATCGATTTCGGCCTGCGTCGCGCTCACGGCGCGGAGGCGGGGCTGATGGCGGCGCGCGCCGGCTATATCGCCGGCTTCGCCGGCACCGCGACCGTGCTCGCGGAAGAGTTATTCGGCATTCCGGCTTACGGCACGATGGCGCATTCCTATGTCGAGGCGCATGACGACGAGATCGCCGCCTTCGAGAGCTTCGCGCGTGCGCGCCCCAACAATCTGACCCTGCTGATCGACACCTACGACACCGAGGTGGGGGCGAAGCGGGTGGTCGAGCTTGCTCCCCGGCTGAAGGCGGATGGCATTGTCGTCCAGGCCGTGCGCATCGACAGCGGCGACCTCATCGCGCTGTCGCGCCGCGTGCGGCAAATTCTCGACCAGGGCGGACTGCCCGATGTGCGGATTTTCGTGAGCGGCGGTCTCGACGAGGAGTCGATCGCCGCCATTGTGCGGGCGGGCGCTCCCATCGACGGCTTCGGCGTCGGCACCAGCCTCACCACGTCGTCCGATTCGCCGACCTTCGATTGCGTTTATAAGCTCCAGGAATATGCGGGAGTGCCAAGGCGCAAGCGCTCGGCCAAGAAGCAGACCTGGCCCGGCCGCAAGCAGGTGTGGCGACGCTATGCACCGAGTGGAGCGATGATTTCCGATGTGCTGTCGGTCGAATCCGACCAGCAGGAGGGCGATCCGTTGCTGCAGCCGGTGATGCGGCAAGGCCGGCGCCTGGGGCTGAAGCCCTCGCTCGGTGACATTCGCGCGCGAGCGGCGGCCGAGCTGGTGAGCCTTCCGCAGGCGCTGCAACAGCTTGAGCCGGAGCGCGTTTACAAGGTGCAGGTCGGCGAGGCCTTGACCGCGCTCACCGCCGAAGTCGACCGTAGGATCGCGGCCCATCATTGAGCCGCATAATTGTTTCACGCGACGGAGTTCGGACCGTGATCGACAGAACGAAGCTGTACATCAACGGTGCATGGGTTGCGCCCGACGGCAAGGGCGAAATTGCGGTGCGGAGCGCTTCAACCGAAGAGGTGATCGGCCGTGTCCCGGAAGGCTCGGTGCGCGACCTCGATGCGGCGGTGCGGGCGGCGCGTGCCGCCTTTCCCGGCTGGATGGCGGTGCCGCCGGAGCGGCGCGGGGCGTTCCTCAAGGCGATCCATAACGAACTCAAGGCGCGCGCCGAGGAGATCGGCAAAATCATCGCCGGCGAAGTCGGCATGCCGCTCAAGCTCGCGACGCGAATCCAGGTCGGCTCCCCGATCGCCATTTTCGCGATGTATGCGGGGATGGCGGGACAATTCGAGTTCGAGAGCCGGATCGACGGCTCGCTGATTGTGCGCGAGCCGGTGGGAGTCGTGGCCGCGATCACGCCATGGAACTATCCGCTCCACCAGATCGCCGCGAAGATCGCCCCGGCGCTCGCCGCGGGCTGCACGGTCGTGCTGAAGCCCTCGGAAGTCGCCCCGCTCAACGCTTTCGCGCTCGCCGATGCGATCCACGACGCCGGCCTTCCGCCCGGCGTGTTCAATCTGGTGAGCGGCTACGGCCCCGTCGTCGGCGAGGCGATGGCGACGCATCCCGAGGTCGACATGGTGTCGTTCACCGGCTCGACGCGGGCGGGCAAGCGCGTCGCCGAACTTGCCGCCCACAGCGTCAAGCGTGTCGCCCTCGAGCTTGGGGGCAAGTCGGCGTCGATCGTCCTCGAGGATGCCGACCTCGCCGCCGCGGTGAGGGGCACGGTCAATGCCTGCTTCCTCAATTCGGGCCAGACCTGCAGCGCGCACACGCGGCTCCTCGTTCCCGAAAACCGCTACGCGGAAGCGGCAAAGCTCGCGGTCGAGGCGGCGGCGAGCTTTACGGTCGGCGATCCGTTCGGCGGCAGCGCCAAGCTTGGGCCACTCATCTCGGGGGTCCAGCGCGAGCGCGTGCGCGACTACATTCGCAAGGGACTTGACGAGGGCGCCGATTTACTGATCGGGGGCGCGGAAGCGCCGGAGGGCCTCGACAAAGGCTACTATGTCAGGCCGACGGTGTTCGGGCGCGTCGATCCGCATGCGACCATCGCCCAGGAAGAAATTTTCGGGCCGGTGCTCGCGATCATCACCTATAAGGACGAGGATGACGCGGTCCGCATCGCCAACGAAACCCTGTATGGGCTCGCCGGCGGCGTGTGGTCGAAGGACCCGGAGCACGCGTTGAGCGTCGCGCGCCGGCTGCGCACCGGCCAGGTCGATATCAACGGCGCACCGTTCAATTTCCTCGCGCCGTTCGGCGGCTACAAGCAGTCCGGCCGCGGGCGCGAACTCGGCCGCGAGGGTCTCGAAGAGTATCTCGAATACAAGGCAATCCAGATCAAGCCGTGAGGCGGCCGCCTCGTAACGGCATTCCATTTGCACCTGACTGTGCCGCCCATCGTTGTCACCTCTCCCCGATGGGGAGAGGTCGGATTCCGAGCACAGCGAGGAATCCGGGTGAGGGGAATATGAGACGGCATCCGGGCGATCCGATCGGCATTTATTTGTGAGAGCACATGGTCCTATTGCTCCCTCCCCCCTTGAGGGGGAGGGTTGGGGAGGGGGCTATTCATCTTAATCTTTGCAGTCATATCACCCTCCTCCCGGCTCGCTTTGCTCGCCGACCTCCCCCTCAAGGGGGGAGGGAAACGTGTTTTGCCCCGAAGCGACCAGCCGGAGGTCGTATGAGGGACCATCAACGCCGCCCCCTCACCCGGCTCGCATCTCGTTTGCACTCGATCGCTCGCCGACCTCTCCCCACTGGGGAGGGGTGAAATGCATCAGCATTCAGCTAAGCTGAGCGGCACGCGAGTCACCCCCCTCACCCGGCTCGCATCTCGTTTGCACTCGATCGCTCGCCGACCTCTCCCCACTGGGGAGAGGTGAAATGCATCAGCATTCAGCTAAGCTGAGCCCCACGCGAGTCACCCCCCTTGCCCGGCTCGCATCTCGTTTGCACTCGATCGCTCGCCGACCTCTCCCCACCGGGGAGAGGTGCAATGCGTCGATATTAACTCACCTGCGCGCGGCGGGCGGCGGCGATCTGGGTCAGTTGCTGCAAGTAGGCGATCTTGTCGTCGACCGTGCACTGGATATGCGCGACCTGCTCTTCGTCGAGGTGGCGGTATTTGCCGATCAGCTTGAGGTAATTGCCGATCGGCTCGCGGTTCTCCACCGGATGCGTGAAGCGCAATCCGTTGGCGGGATCATACTCCCACAGCGCGATGAAATTGGTGCGCACCTGCATGCGGCAGACCTCCGTCGTCATGCTGGAGGGAAAGCGCCAGCCGGTCGGGCAGGGGGCGTAGACATGCAGATAGGCCATGCCGGTCTGCGCCACTTCGATCGCCTTGGCGAGCTTCTTGTAATAATCCTCCAGGAACGCGGTCGAGGCGGTCGCGACATAGGAGCAATTGTGCATGGTCATGATCACCGGCAGGTTCTTGGCCTCGGTGGGCTTGCCATGCATGTGGCCGCCGACGGGCGTCGTCGTCGTCCATGAGCCGTAGGGCGTCACGCCCGACGACTGCATGCCGGTATTCATGTAGCCTTCATTGTCGACGCAGATGAACAGGATCGGATCATTGCGCTCCGCCGCGCCGGAAACCGATTGGAAGCCGGCGTCGGAGGTGCCGCCGTCGCCCGCGAGCGCGATCGCGGTGACCTTGCGTCCGACCCGGTCGTACTGCTTTTTCACGCCGGCGAGCATGGTCGCGGTATTGGTGAGCAGCGAATGGAAGATCGGCACTTTCGCGCCGGTCTGCCCGTTGTAGCCGACCGTTCCCATGCCCGGGATGCATCCGGGAGGCGCGGCGACCACCGCCTCCGGCCCGACCATGCGCATGGTGTGGCGGATCAGGAGTTCGGAATTGCAGCCGTGGCAGGCGGCGAGCCCGCGGCAGAACAGGTCTTCCTTGTCGCCGAAAGCGTTGAAGATCTGCGCCTCGGTGCGATACTCGAGCGCGCCGTGCGGGCAGGCCGCAACGCAAGCCGGTTCGCCGTCGCACAGGTCGCATTTGGTCACATGGCCGATCTCGGCCTCGTACACGATGCCGGCATAAGCGCAGCCGGCGGTGCACAGCAGGCAGTCGACGCACTTCTCCTCCGCCCAGTCGATCACGCCGGTCTCACCATTCTTGGCGAGCGCGCCGGACGGACAATCCATCACGCAAATCGGATCGGCGCATTGCCGGCAGAGCGCGAGCTCGAAGCCCTCGCCCGCGGCGGCGGGCATGATGCGGATGCGTGAATGCGCGAGATCGCCGGTCGCCGATTTGGTCTCAGCGCAAGCGATGACGCAGTCGCCGCATCCGTCGCAGCGGCTGGCGCGAAACTGCAAAGTGGAAAAGCAGGTTCCCATTGCGTCCTCCTAGCGAATTCCGTTCTGGTGGAACGGAATTCGCTCAGTTGTCCTTTTGTGGTCGCATTTTCTGCGGCGAACCGGTTCCCACTTCGTCGGAAAATGCTCTAGCGCCAGAGCTGCGACATCAATTGCCGCCCGGTGGTGCGCGGGGCGGCAACGAACGCGGCTTTCACCGCCGACAAATCGACGCGTCTGCGAATGAGCTGCCACATGATGCCGGCATCGACGAAGTTGTTGATGGTGGCGATGCCGACCAATTGGTCGTCCCTGAGCACGATCCGACGGTAAATGCTTTTTTCGTCGTCAACGCTTTCTGCGATTTCGCAGTCTACGCCGGCCTCGCCGCGACCGACCGAGACCGCCTGCTGGCCGAAGAAGCTGTAGGTATTGAGCGGCACCGCGCCGGGAAATGGAACGAGCGCGGAATCGTCGGCCATGTCGAGCCCGGCGATGCGGCCCTGCTCGACGGCATTCGGCAGAATGCCGTTAACGACCTTCCCGCCCCACAGACTGCCCGCCTCGGCCACGTCGCCCGCAGCCCAGATGTTCGGTAGATTGGTGCGCATGCGATCATCAACGACGATGCCGCTGTTGATTTCGATGCCAGACTCATCAAGAAATTTGACGTTCGGCTTGGCGCCGACGCACACCAGCAGAAGATCGGCGACGATCTTGCGTCCGTCATCAAGCGCGGCAAAACAGCGATCGCCGGCGCCGTCGACGCCGACGATGGTGCGGCCCGTCAGCATGCGTACGCCGTTGCGCGCGAACACGTCCTCAATGATCTTGGACGCCCGCGGCTCGAAGTATGCCGACAGAACATGCTTCTCCAGCTCGACCACGGTAACGGCGATGCCGGCCTTCGCCATGTTCTCCGCCGCATGCATGCCGATCAGGCCGGCGCCGAGCACGATTGCCGACTTGGCGGCGCCGATCGCCGCGCGCAAATCGATCGCATCGTCCATCGAGCGCAGCACGTGGAAGGCAAAATCGGCAAGCCCGTGGACCGGCGGCAGCACCGGCGCCGCGCCGGTCGCGATCAGCAGCCGCTCATAGGTCCAGGTCTCGTTCGAATCGAGGCGCAGGCTCGATTGCGACGGGTCGATTGCGATGACCGTCGCGCGCGGGACGAAATTGATCGCGTTGTCGCGAAACCAGGTTTCGTCGCGCAGGATCACGTTGTTCGGCTCCGAACGGCCGGACACGACGTAGGGCAGGATGGTCGGCGAATAGGGCAGGCGTGCATCGCGCGTCAGCAGCGTCACCGAACCTTCCGTATCAAGGAAACGGATCGCAGTCGCGGCCTCCAGCGCCGCATGGCTGCTGCCGACAATGAGGTGCTTGCTGTGCATGGCGGCCTCAGTCGTTCTCGTTCAGCCAGATCGGTTCGCGCGGCCGGCCGTCCCACGCGAGTTCGCGGGTAATCGCGATTGCGCGGGCGAAATGCTCGACGGTGATGTCGGCGCCGGCGAGCCCGCCGATGAAACTGATCGCGGGAATTGGACGGCCGGTGTGATAGAGCGCGCCCAAAGTCTCCTGGTAGACCGGCCCTGAGTTCCAGCCGAAGCTGACCGAGCGATCGACCACGCCGACGCGCTGCACCTTGGCGAGCGCCGCCACCATCGCTTCGAGCGGGAATGGGCGGAACGTCTTGACCTTGATGAGGCCGACCGCTTCACCCGCCGCGCGCGCCGTGTCGACCGCGTCCTTCGCCGCTCCAGTCATGCTGCCGATGGTGACGAGCGCGTATTCCGCATCATCAAGCCGGTACTCCTCGATCAGCGGCGCGTGGTAGCGGCCGAACCGCTCGCCCCAGGCCGCATGCGTTTCGCGGATAACCCGCAGCGCGTTCTGCATGCCGCGACACTGGCCCTTGCGATAGCGCACGAAGCTGCTCGGGCCGATGCCGCCGGCGCCGCCGGTCAGCGGGTCCACGCCCATCGGCCGCGACGGATCGAGCGCGATATGCCAGTTGATGGCGGCGGGTCCGAGAAACTCGTCCACGTCCCGCTGATCCGGAATTTCGACCCGGGTGACCCCGAAGGAGAGATAGTTGCCGTCGTGACAGACATTCACCGGCAGCATGACGTCGGGATGCTCGGCGATCTTGTAGGCCATCACCGTGGTGTCGAGGATCTCCTGCACCGTCTCGCAATACATCTGAATCCAGCCGGCTTCGCGCACCACCATGGCGTCCTGCTGGCCCCCCCAGACGCATTGCGGGGTCAACAAATCGCGCGTGACCAGCGAGGCGACCATGGGCAGGCGCAGGCCGGGCGTGCGGACATAGGGCTCGAACATGAAGGCGATGCCCGGCCCGCAGGTCGCGGTGAAGGTGCGGCCGCCGGCGAGCGCCACGCCCTGCAGCCCGCACATCACCGCGTGCTCACCCTCGACATTGAGGAGATCGGCATTGAGCCTGCCGTCGGCGATCATCTGCGACAGGTGCTCAACCAGCGAGGACTGCGGCGTGATCGGATAGACCGCAACCACATCGGGACGGGAAAGCGCAACGCCGATCGCCGCCGCTTCGTTTCCTTCGCATACGGCCGAGCGCTGTGCGGCGCTAGCGCAGGAGTCATCGGCGGCAACGCTCATTGGCCGACCTCCTCAATCATGCTGATGGCGCGCTGCGGGCATTCCTGCGCGCAGATCCCGCATCCCTTGCAGACGGCGAGATCGAAGTCGAACCAGCGCGGCTTTTCGACCACGCACTGCACCGGGCAGTAGAGCCAGCACAGGCCGCATTTGACGCATTTCAGCCGATCGATCACCGGCCGCATGCTGCGCCAGTCTCCCGGCAGCATTGTGCTCAGCTTGGTCGCGATCGGCGCGAGATCGTCAGGAATGGTCGAAGCGTCGAAATGATCACGCGACTGCCGCTGCATGGGCCGCCCTCTTCAATTCGTGCACGTGCGTTTCGGCGTAGCCGCGCTCGACCGCAGTCAAATTCTCAGCGAGGCCGGCGTCGCGGAACTCCATTTGACGCAGCGCCTCCTTGAGCGAGGCGAGCGTCAGCAATCCGGAGGTTCTCGCAAAAGCGCCGAGCATGATCGCGTTGGTGACCGGGCGCCGGTAGATCGGGAGCGCGATGCCGACCGCATCGCACAGGCCAACGCGTGCAACAGGGTCGGGCAACGCAAGCTCATCGAGGCTCGCCTTGGTGGTGAGCACCACCGTGCCGCCGGGCTTCATCCCGGCGAAAATATCGACCGCGCGCGCGACCGTTGGATCGATGCAGACGACGCAGTCGGGATGATAAACGTTAGTCATCGCGCGGATCGGCGCGGTGGAGAAACGCAGAAACGCCGCGACCGGCGCGCCGCGACGCTCGAATCCAAACGAGGGAATGGCGACCGCGTGCTTGCCGTCGTCGATCAGCGCCTGCGCCAGGATCGAGCAGGCGAGCACCGCCCCCTGGCCGCCGCGCCCATGAATGCGCACCTCGTGCATTTCGTGCATGACTTGCCCCGAAATTCACTGGAAGCCGCTGGAATCTATTGCTTTTGGCGCTCCTCCAATAGCACCATAAGGCACGCCTTTCGTCCAAATGCTTTGATATCCATCAATTCGCTGCGGTGCGGGAAAAGACGGATGCCCAAGCCCCATGGTCGCGCAGCGTCGGCGAGCGCCAAGTCGGCGCGCGACCACTGCGGTGCGTGATCGGACGCTATCCTTTTCATGAGAAATCAATTCCGGACTTTGAACCCCGGCAAAGGAGCACTCATAAAAAACGCCCGCCGAGCGGCGGGCGTTTTCGTATGAATTGATTCCGGCGGATTATCCCGCGGGTTGGGGCTCGATGCCGCCGGCGCCGGGCGCGTCCGGCCGCGGACGCGGCTTGCCGGCGGTCGGCACGGCGGAGCCGCGCGGCGTGGTCGGCTCGATCACGGATTCGCGCATCGGCCGCTTGCCGCCCAGCAATTCCTTGATCTCGTCGCCAGTCAGCGTCTCAAACTCCAACAACCCCTTTGCGAGGGTTTCGAGGTCATCGCGCTTCTCGTCGAGAATGCAGTTTGCCTCGCGATAGCCCTCTTCGACGAGCCGCCTGATCTCGGAGTCGATCTTCCGCGCGGTCGCCTCCGAAATGTTCTGCTGGCGCGCGACCGAATAGCCGAGGAACACCTCTTCCTGGTTCTCGCCATAGGCGACCGCGCCAAGCTCATCCGACAGGCCCCAGCGGGTGACCATCATGCGCGCGAGCTTGGTCGCCTGCTCGATGTCGGAGGCAGCGCCCGAGGTGACCTTGTCGCGGCCGAACACCAGTTCTTCGGCGACCCGCCCGCCCATCATGATGGCAAGCCGCGACGTCATTTGTTCACGGCTCATCGACAGCTTGTCGCGTTCGGGGAGCTGCATCACCATGCCGAGCGCGCGCCCGCGCGGAATGATAGTGGCTTTGTGCACCGGGTCGGTCGCCGCGACATTGAGCGCGACGATGGCATGTCCGCCCTCGTGATAGGCGGTCAGCAGCTTCTCTTCCTCGGTCATGACGAGCGACTTACGCTCGGCGCCCATCATCACCTTGTCCTTGGCGTCTTCGAACTCGACCTGGGTGACCATGCGCTTATTGCGCCGCGCCGCCATCAACGCCGCTTCGTTGACGAGGTTCATCAGGTCGGCGCCGGAGAAGCCCGGCGTGCCGCGCGCGACAATCTTCAGGTTGACGTCGGGCGCCAGCGGCACCTTGCGCACATGCACTTTCAGAATCTGCTCGCGGCCGACCACGTCCGGATTGGGCACAACGACCTGCCGGTCGAAGCGGCCCGGGCGCAACAGCGCCGGGTCGAGCACGTCCGGCCTATTGGTGGCGGCGATCAGGATGATGCCCTCGTTCGCCTCGAAGCCGTCCATCTCGACAAGGAGCTGATTGAGCGTCTGCTCGCGCTCGTCATTACCGCCGCCGAGGCCGGCGCCGCGGTGGCGGCCGACCGCATCGATTTCGTCGATGAAGATGATGCAAGGCGCGTTCTTCTTCGCCTGCTCGAACATGTCGCGCACGCGCGACGCGCCGACGCCGACGAACATTTCCACGAAGTCGGAGCCGGAAATGGTGAAGAACGGCACGTTCGCTTCGCCGGCGATCGCCCGCGCGAGCAGCGTCTTGCCGGTGCCGGGAGGGCCGACCAGCAGCACGCCGCGCGGAATGCGTCCGCCCAGCCGCTGGAACTTGCCGGGATCGCGCAAGAACTCGACGATCTCCTGCAGGTCCTGCTTCGCCTCATCAACTCCAGCGACGTCTTCGAACGTAACGCGGCCATGGGCCTCGGTCAGCAGCTTCGCCCGCGACTTGCCGAAGCCGAGCGCCTTCCCGCCCGCCCCCTGCATTTGCCGCGACAGAAAAATCCACACCCCGATCAGCGCGATGAAGGGCAGCCAGGAGACCAAGAGCGACACGAACCACGGCACATTGTCCTGCTGCGGCCGCGCGGTGATCGACACGCCCTTGCTGTAGAGCTTCTGCACCAGGCCGGGATCGTTCGGCGCATAAGTGTTGAAGTTGCGCCCGTCGGAGAAGGTGCCGTGGATTTCCGGCCCCTGGATCACGACATCGCGCACGCGGCCCTGGTCGACCTCGGTAAGGAGCTGCGAGAACGAAATATCCTGCGAACTCGTCCGCTGGCCCGGATTCTGGAACAGCGTGAACAGTGCCAGCAGCAGCAAAACAATGATCACCCAGAGGGCGAAGTTGCGCAGATTGGCATTCATCTCGCGTTCCTCATGACCCCTGGGTCGGACTGATTGTCAGGACGTCCAAACCGCCCTCCACACCGATCGATGTCCACAATGTAGGGCGCAGCGTCTCCTCTGCCAAGGATAACTGGCCAAATGAGGCGAATTTGCCAGCGCGGCTTTGTGAACGCGGCGAACAAGTTAACCGCCTGGGGAACCCTAGGCATTCTCCCCGCGGGGCCTGCGGCGCGGCGGTGCGCGCGCGACCGTCAGGCGATCGCCGGCAAGCGAGATCGTAGCACCCGCCAGCGTGCGGCGAAAGCGCTCAGGCGAGCGCGCGTGGAGGTGCGCGATCACCGCTTTCTCACACGCCTCCAGCTTGCCGAGTTCGACCTCCCCTTCCTCGCCGGTCATCGCCACCAGCCGGCCGAGCAGCCGCAACCGGATTTCTGTGGGTGCTTTCGCCCACTCGCACGCGACGAGTGTGATCGGCTCGCCAGCGCGGCGGTCCGACGACGCAAGCGCCGGTGCAAGGGCGCAGGCCAAATGGTCGACCGCAGCTTCGATCGCTTCATTCGCCCGCTTCAACCGATTAGCCAACTGCGCAAGCCGCGCGGAGGTCATTCCTTCCGCCGCGAGGGCGGGCATGACTGCGCGCAGGCGGACGCGGGCAAAGCGCGGGTCGCGGTTCGACGGGTCCTCGGCGAATGGGATCTTGGCGGCTTCGAGAGTAGCGATCAGCCGCGCCTTCGGGATGTCGAGGAAGGGGCGGACGACGACCATTTCTCCCTCCTTCTCTTCTTTCCGCGTTGGTGCGCGCTTTGCGTCCATGCCGCGCGTGAGCATGCGCGGATGCCCAATCGATTGGCGGGGCAGGCCGGATAAAATCGATGAAAATGCAGGCAGCGGTGAAATGCGCGCCATTGCCGCAAGCCCGGCGAGTCCGCTGCCGCGCGCGAGGCGGAACAGTACCGTCTCGGCCTGATCGTCCAGCGTGTGCGCGGTCAGGACATGCCGGGCTTTGGCTCTCGCCGCCGCCGCTGCGAGCAGGCGATAACGCGCCTTGCGCGCGGCTTCCTGCAGGCCGGTCTTCGGCTTAGCCCCCATCCAACGCATGGTGCGGTGAGCGACGCCGAGCGATGCCGCGAGGCGTTTGACGGCGGCGGCTTCGCGACGGGCTTCCGGCCGCAGCCCGTGATCGACCGTGACCGCGAACAGGTCAGGACCGTCACGGAGCCCCGCGCGCCAGCGCGCCGCAAGAAACAGCAAAGCCGTGGAATCAGGTCCGCCCGAGACTGCGAGCACGAGGGCTTTGCAGTCTGCGAGGTCGGCAAACAGCGCAGCCGCTTCCGCGTCGGTAACCGCGGCGTGCGCCTCAGCAGCCGACACGCTTCTGCTCCCGTGCCACCGTCTGTTTCACGGTGGGGGAGACGCGCGGGTATTTCCGGCCGATCTCGGCGAAGGCGCCGCAGGCCAGCTTCTTTTCTTTCAGCGCGGCAAGCGACTGGCCGAGCCGCAGCAGGGCTTCGGGAGCGCGCGGGCTCGCAGCGTAACTCTTCGTCAGGGTCAGAAAAGCATCGGCCGCGTCGCGATAATTCTCTCGCCGAAACAGGCTTTCGCCGAGGCCGTATTGCGCATCGTCGGCGAGCCGGTCGCGCGGGTATTGGCTCAGGAACGCACGAAAACTCTGCTCGGCGAGCGCATAGTCTCGGCGCACGAGATAACCATTGCCAAGGTCATACAAGTCGCGCGGCGATTGCGAGGGCGGCAACGTCGCCAGCTGAGCGCCGGTCCCGCTCGGATTGCGAGGCGGAGGCGGGGGCAGGCCGCCTCCGGTGCTGGGTTCATTCGACCCAGCCGGTTCGGCGCGGCCGGAGGCGTAGAGTGAGCCAAGCTGGCGTGGCGCGCCCGGAGCGTTGGGATTCTGTGTAGGGTCGAACGCGTCGGAGCGGCGGCCGGACGGATGGGGATTCTCCAGGGTCGGCTGCTGCACGGTCGGTTGAATGGGAGTGGGCTGCAACGGGATCGGCTCGGACGGCGGCGCATAGGCGGGCTGCTGCGGCGTGTAGGCCTGCTGTTGAGCCTGCGGCGGCGTATAGGTCTGTTGTTGCGGCGCCGGCTGTTGCGGTGCAGGGGTGCGCGCCTCATTCGCGCTGTGGCCGCTCGACTTGACGCCGAGTTCCTTGAAGCGGAACTCATTATCCTCTTGCATCTTGCGCAGGTTGGTCTCGAGCTGCTGGTTGCGATACTGAAGCTGCTCGATGGCGCCAGTGAGCTGACGCACCTGGTTTTCCAATTGATCGAGTCGCACCAGGAGGTCCGTCGCCGTGACTTGCGCGCGGACGGGAAGCGCGCTGAGGGCGCTGAATAGCAGCGCGGTTGCGAGCGTGGGCGTAAGGCCGAGGCGGGTCATGATCATCAGTGCGGCAAATGGAAAATCATCGGCTTCTTGAATAGCGACGACGCAGGCTAAGTTCAAATTGTGACCGCCTTCCGGAGCGATCGTCGATTTTCGCCATTGTGAGACGGTCAAACGCGAGGCCAGAAACTCAAGTCCGGGCCTTGCGTGATTGCACCCCAAGCCCGCCGCAGGGCGGCGGCGCGAACTGACGCCTTATTAATTACGAGTTCGCGTTAAGCACGGTTACTGCGCGCCGATTTTGCGACCAGCAAGAAATATCGTTGCACACCGCGACCGGGCGCTCCTTGCCGTAGGAGATCGTGCGTATGCGTGAGGGATCAACCCCGCGCGTGGCGAGATAGTCGCGCGTAACCTGAGCGCGCTTTGCCCCGAGCGCAATATTGTATTCGCGGGTGCCACGCTCGTCGGCATGACCTTCGATGGTGAAAGCGTAACGATTATAATGCTGCAGCCACTGCGCCTGCTTGTCGAGGGTGGCGCGCGCCTGAGACGACAGCTCGGTCGAATCGGATTCAAAGAAGACCCGGTCGCCGACATTGACCACGAAATCCTGCTGGCTGCCTGGGACCGCCGCGCCGGCGAGGCCCGCTTGATCTTCGCCTGGCCGGTTGGCGCAGGCGGCGGTCAGCAGCACGACCGCCAATACACCGATGATTCTTGCGATTCTTGCACCCCGGATAAAACCAGTCTTGTTCGGCATCCCGGTCGGCTCCTTATTCGCGCTCGCTGGCGCCGATGTGCCTGAGCTTGCGCCGCACGCCTAACGATCTAGCCCCTGTTTCGTTAAGCGAAGGTTCCGTAAACCTTGTTTAGGTCTTGCCGCGCTTCGTTGCGGACCTAAAGCGGCTGAAACCGTTTGGAATGGTTAATGAAGTGGAAAGGCGGCGGGATCGCGACTGGCGCCCGTTCACGTCGTCGAATTGGTTGCGTGCGTGCCTTTTCGGCCACACTCGCCGCCCGACTGATCCGCCTTCCTCATTCCACGGTTCGCCGCGCCGCCAAAGGAATCACAATCTGGCGTGATGCGCGAGACTTTTTTATTGGCTGGGTCTGCCTCACTATGCGGCGAAGGTATTATAATAGCATTAGGTGCAATTGGGCTGGATTCGGATAGTGCGCGATCAGACATGTTAGCGATCAGCCAGGTTATTTGTTGCGTTTTTTGATCCAACAGCACGCCGGCGGCGAGATTTCGGCTCATATGGACATTGCTCGAGGGCGATGGGATCGCTCGTTGACGGGCGCCGAGATTGAAAAGCAATCGAGCCGGATGAAAAGAACGAGGTAGGAATTATGGAGACTCGGCTTTTGGGTATCATTGTCGGGGTTGCGGTCGCCGCGGTCGGTCTGGCGTCCTACGAGGCTGCCGGTCAGGATGCGAAAAGGCCGAAGCGTGCGCCGACGGTCAGCTTCAAGGAGGACGTGCTGCCGATCTTCAAGGGTCGTTGCGTCGAGTGCCACTCCCCCGGCGGCAAGGGCTTCAAAGCTAGCGGCCTTGACTTGCAAAACTATGCCGGTGTGATGAAAGGAACCAAATTTGGGCCGATGGTGATCGCCGGCGATCCTGAAGCAAGCAGCCTGATGGCGCTCCTCGACTGGCGGGTCGCTCCGCAGATTCGCATGCCGCATGGGACGAAAAAGCTCTCCACGTGCGACCGCGACGCAATCAGGAGCTGGATCTATGAGGGCGCGCTCGACAATTAAAGCAACTATGGAGTGAGGCATGGCGGAGGTTCAGCCGCGGCCGCCGCGGCGCGAATCGGCTCAGCCGGAGAGCGCTCGCGGCGCGGGCAATTTTGCTGCCGAGGTCGGCCGGATGGTGCGGCTCGGCCGCGCCAAGCGCGGCATCAGCCGGCGCAAGCTCGCCGCCGATTCCGGTATTTCCGAGCGCTATCTTGCCCAGATCGAGGGCGGCCAGGGGAACCCCTCCGTCAACGTGTTGAAATCGATCGCCGACGCCATTTCCGTGCCGGTGTTCGAACTACTGCCGCGCGCCGGCCTGGGGAATTCCGCGCTTGAGCAGGTGGTGGATATCCTCACGCGCCTTCCGCCGTCCGAACTTCCGGCAATTGCGGCGGCGATGCAGGAGCGGCTCGGCGCGGCCGCCGACCGCGCCCGCCGGATTGCGCTCGTCGGCTTGCGCGGTGCGGGGAAGTCGACGCTTGGACGCAAACTTGCCGAACATCTCGGCGTGCCGTTTCTCGAATTGAACCGGGTGATCGAGCAGAACTACGGGGCGAGCGCGGCCATGCTGATTGAGCTGTCCGGCCTCGCCACCTTCCGCAAATACGAGCACGAATGCCTGCAACGGGTGATCGCCGAGCACGATGCCGTGGTCATCGCAACCGCCGGCGGGATCGTCTCCAATCCGCAGACCTATGAGCTGCTGCTGCGTCGCACGCACGTCATTTGGATCAAGGCGCGGCCGGAGGAACACATGGCGCGGGTGATCGCCCAGGGGGATTTTCGGCCGATGGCGCACAACCGCGAAGCAATGGGCGACCTCGTGGCTATCCTTGAAGCGCGCAGCGCCGATTATGCGCGCGCCGAATCCGCGCTCGACACGTCGGCGGCCTCGGTTGAAAAAAGCGTTGCCGACCTTGTTCGCCTCGTCTCGCCCTATGCGGCCCCGCATTCCGCGCCGTGATGGGCGTCCAGGGTTGATGCGGATCGCCGCAACCTAGGACGACTTCGAGTCCGCGGGTTGCATGCCGCTTTCTTTGTGATGCTGCTCGGCCGGACGCGGCGCGGCCCATCCGCGTCTTGTCGGCGGGAGTGGCGGAACGCCGCAGGCAGGTTGATCACAACCACGTTAGGAGCGGCAGGGGCGGCGTTGCCGGGGCGTGAATTATATTGCATATAAGTCGCATAACCGCTTGGCCGCTTTCCATAGTATCCGGCATTGATGAATTATAGTTCATAATCGTTGATTGACGCAACTTCGGCAGCGCCGCAGCGGGGCCGGATTTGCGGACCCGACCGGCAGGCTAACCAAATTTCGCGGCGGGAAGATTCGGACGACAGGCAGGGAGAAACCCGCAGGGGTCGCGTCATCGCCGGCGCACCGCGCGGCCAAAGGAGAGGTCAATGGCGCACGCCGAACGTAAGCTGGCGAATGGCGCGACGCGGGTCGACTTCGTCACCGACCCCGGGCGTTACCGCCATTGGAGGCTTTCGGTCGATGGCGAAATCGCGACCCTTCTCCTGGATGTCGACGAACAGGGCGGGCTGTTCGAAGGCTATGAGCTAAAGCTCAATTCCTACGACCTCGGCGTCGACATCGAACTGGCCGACGCACTTGAGCGCATTCGCTTCGAACATCCCCGCGTGCGGGTGGTGCTGCTTCGCTCGGGCAAGCCGCGCGTCTTTTGCGCCGGCGCGAACATCCGCATGCTGGCCGGCGCGAGCCACACCCACAAGGTCAACTTTTGTAAGTTCACCAATGAAACGCGCAACGCGATCGAGGATGCGAGCGAGTTTTCCGGCATCCACACACTTTGCGTCGTGACCGGATCGTGCGCCGGCGGCGGTTATGAGCTCGCGCTCGCAACAGACCACATCGTCCTGGTCGATGACGGTTCATCGTCGGTCTCTCTTCCGGAATTGCCGCTGCTCGCGGTGCTGCCGGGCACCGGCGGGCTCACGCGGGTGACCGACAAGCGCAAGGTGCGGCGCGACTACGCCGACGTTTTCTGCACCACCGAAGAAGGCGTCAAGGGCAAGCGCGCGGCCGAATGGCGGCTGGTGGACGAAGCGGTGCCGCATACCAAGCTTGAATCGGCGGTCGCCGAGCGCGCGCGCGCCTTCGCGGCGAAGTCGGAGCGTCCACAAGCGGCGACCGGCGTCGCGCTGACGGCGCTCGATCGCACGGTCGGGCCCGACGCGCGCCGGTACAAATACCTCACGGTCGAACATAGGCGGGCCGAGCGGACCGCAACCTTCACTGTGCGCGGACCGGACGCCCCGCCACCCGCCTCGGCTGACGATATGGTGGCGCAGGGCGCCGCCTTCTGGCCGCTCGAGCTGGCGCGCGAACTCGACGACGCCATTCTCGACCTGCGGTTCAACGAGCTCGACACGGCCGCGATCATCTTCAAGTCTGACGGCGACCGCGCCGCCGTGCTCGCCTACGACGCTTTCCTCGAAGCCCACAAGGATCACTGGCTCGCCCGCGAAATCCGGCTGAAGTGGAAGCGCCTGCTCAAGCGTATCGACCTCACCTCGCGCACGCTGGTTGCGCTGGTGGAGCCCGGATCGTGCTTTGCCGGCACGCTTGCCGAACTCGTATTCGCCGCCGACCGTTCGTACATGCTGGTCGGCCGCCTGGAAGGCGATAACCGGCCTCCGCCCGCGCTTGCGCTGGGTCCGGCGAATTTCGGCGACTATCCGATGTCCAACGGCATCACGCGCCTTGAGAGCCGATTCCTCGGCGAGCCGGAGTTGGTCGGCAAAGCCCGCAACAGAATCGGCGACGACTTGGATGCCGACGAAGCGGCGGATCTCGGCCTCGTCACCTTCGCGCTCGACGACATCGACTGGGAGGACGAAATCCGCGTGTTCCTGGAGGAGCGCGCGAGCTTTTCCGCCGATGCGCTGACCGGCATGGAGGCGAATCTCCGCTTTGGCGGGCCGGAGACGATGGAGTCGAAGATCTTCGCGCGGCTGACCGCTTGGCAGAATTGGATCTTCCAAAGGCCGAACGCGATCGGAGAAGAAGGCGCGCTGCGCCTTTACGGCACTGGTCGCAAACCGGCCTTCGATACGCGAAGGGTATGAGCGTGGGCCAGGCCAGCGGTCGCCCGACGGCGACGAGCTTCTACCTCTTCCTGTTGGGGAGGAGGCCAATTGCGAGCGAGAAGCTGAGCTCCGACGAGGAAAGCTTCTCCGGAGCGAAGGACATTCGCCATCGGTTTGCGCAGGCGCGTCGCCACAAAACGCTGGCGCGCCACGCGGCGCGATCAAAGCCGGTTCCGCCCTGGACACGACAATAAGCAAGATCAGGAGCCCCCGTAATGGACATCGTGAACGTCGATTACTCGACCAAAATCCCGAACAATGTCGGCCTCACCGAGGACCGCAGGATTTTGCGCGCGCTCGAGAGTTGGCACCCCGGCTATCTCGATTGGTGGATGGACATGGGCCCGGAAGGGTTCCAGGAGAGCCTCGTCTATCTGCGCACCGCGGTTTCGGTCGATCCCAAGGGTTGGGCCAAGTTCGATTACGTCCGCATGCCTGAATATCGCTGGGGCATTCTGCTCGCCCCGCAAGAGGAAGGGCGCAAGGTCAATTTCGGTCAGCATCTCGGCGAGCCGGCCTGGCAGGAAGTGCCGGGCGAGTATCGCGCGATGCTGCGCCGGCTCATCGTGATCCAGGGCGACACCGAGCCCGCTTCGGTCGAGCAGCAGCGCCATCTCGGCGCGACCGCGCCTTCGCTGTACGACATGCGCAACCTGTTTCAGGTCAATGTCGAGGAGGGGCGGCACCTGTGGGCGATGGTCTATCTGCTCCACAAATATTTCGGCCGCGATGGGCGCGACGAGGCGGAAGAACTGCTGCGCCGTCGCTCCGGCAGCGAGGACGCGCCGCGCATGCTCGGCGCATTCAACGAAGAGACGCCGGACTGGCTGTCCTTCTTCATGTTCACCTTCTTCACCGACCGCGACGGCAAGATGCAGCTCGAGAGCCTCGCGCAGTCGGGCTTCGATCCGCTGTCGCGCACCTGCCGTTTCATGCTGACGGAGGAAGCCCATCATATGTTCGTGGGCGAGACCGGCGTCGGCCGCACGGTGCAGCGCACCTGCGAGGCGATGAAGCAGGCCGGCGTCAGCGATCCCTACGACATCGAAAAAGTGCGGTCGCTCGGGGTGATCGATCTTCCGACCATCCAGAAGAAGCTGAACCTGCATTACACGGTCTCGCTCGACTTGTTCGGCTCCGAAGTGTCGACCAATGCCGCCAACGCCTACAATGCCGGCCTCAAGGGCCGCTTCATGGAGACCAAGATCGAGGACGACCATCGCCTCGAACACGCGACCTATCCCGTGCTCAAGTTCGTCGACGGCGCCGTCAAACGCGTCGACGAGCCAGCGTTGACCGCGCTCAACATGCGGCTGCGCGACGATTACACCGACGACTGCGCGCGCGGCGTCGATCGCTGGAACAAGATCATCGACAAGATCGGCATTCCGTTCCGTCTGGAGCTGCCGCATGTCGCTTTTCACCGGCAGATCGGCGAGTTCCGCAACGTTCATGCGACGCCGAAGGGGGAAGTGATCGATCAAGCGACCTGGGAACGCGAGAAGAACAACTGGCTACCGTCGAAGGCGGATGGCGATTTCATCGTCGAGCTGATGAAGCCCGTGTCCGAGCCCGGGAAATTCGCGAACTGGATCGCGTCGCCCAGGGTCGGCATCGACAACAAGCCCGGCGACTTCGAATACGTGAAGATCGCGGCTTGACCGCAAATGCACCTCCCCCTGCACGCGGGGCGAGGACTGTTTCACGCGAGTGACCGACATGGACGCAACCACCGCACCGACCCAGGCCGAGCTGCGCAAGCAGCACCTCATCGATCCGGAAATTTGCATCCGCTGCAATACCTGCGAGGAGACCTGTCCGGTCAATGCGGTCACGCATGACAATGCCAACTATGTCGTCGATGCGTCGAAGTGTAATTTCTGCCTCGACTGCATCCAGCCCTGCCCGACCGGGGCGATCGACAATTGGCGCATTATCCAGCAGGCATACTCGCTCGAAGAGCAGTTCTCCTGGACCGAACTGCCGCCGCAGGAGGAAATATCGGTCGTGCCGACCGACGGTTCGACTGAGGCGCTCGACCAAGAGGTCGATGCCTTGCTCGCCGAAGCTCATGCGGGCGCCGGCGGCAAGAGCCTTGCGCCCGCCTCCGCCGCCAATCCGAGCGTCAACGTTTACACCCGCACGAAGCCGGCGGTCGCGACCGTGAAAGGGAATTACCGGCTGACCGCGGCCGACGCCGAAAGCGACGTACGCCACATCATCCTCGACTTCGGCGACACGCCGTTTCCTGTGCTCGAGGGCCAGAGCATCGGCGTCGTGCCGCCGGGCCTCGACGCCACGGGCAAACCGCATCACGTTCGGCTCTACTCCATTGCGAGTGCGCGCGACGGCGAAAAGCCGCATACCAATAATCTGGCGCTCACGGTCAAGCGCGGGCCGGGAGCAGGCTCGAACTTCGTCTGCAACTTGCGCAAGGGCGACAAAGTGGAGGTCACCGGCCCGTTCGGCGCCACCTTCCTGATGCCGAATGATCCGGAAGCGAACATCGTCATGATCTGCACCGGGACCGGCTCGGCGCCGTTCCGCGGCTTCACCGAACGGCGGCGGCGCACCATGCCGGATGCGCCTGGGCGCATGGTGCTGTTCTTCGGCGCACGCCGCCCCGAGGAACTGCCCTATTTCGGGCCGCTGCAAAAGGTGCCGGACCGGCTGCTCGCCAAATACTTCGCCTATTCGCGGGTCCCCGGCCAGCGAAAGACCTATGTTCAGGACCGCATGCGCGAAAAAGCCGGGGAACTCGCGGAACTGCTGCGTTCGCCCAAGACGCATGTTTATGTGTGCGGCCTGAGGACCATGGAAATCGGGGTGGACGAGTCGTTCGCCGCTATCTGTACCGACGCCGGGCTTGACTGGGCGGCGCTGCGCGCCGATATGCGCGCGAGCGGGCGCTATCACGTCGAGACGTACTGAGTTCACCAAGCTGTGGGGAGCTGTGGGGACAGCGCCCGGACTTCCAGCGCCTCACATCCGATCGAGCGACGGCTCCTGACCGCCGTCCGCGCGCGCGTTCTCGAAGCGGGTACGCGCCTCCTCAGCGGCTTTGCTATCGCCCGCAGCCGTTTGCGCGCGCATGAGACCGTAAAGCGCCCAGGCGCTGTTCGGCGCTTTCGTGCAGGCTTGCTTGAACGCAGCCGCAGCGGCGCGCGCGTCACCGTTCTTCAACAAGATCGCGCCGAGGGTCTGATCGACCGGGACATACCAATACGGCGGCTCCGTATATGGCAGTTCGTTCTGCGCCTTCACCGCGGCCTCGGCAAACTGGCGCGCCGCGTCGCGGTCGCCACGCGCCATCGCCGCCTTCGCGCGAACGACGTCCTCGGCGATCTTGAGAATGCCCTTGGCGGGAATTAAGGCCTGCTCAAGTGCGCTGAGATCTTCGCCGGCAAGCTTTTGAATGGCATCGGCTTCCTGTTCCGCGCCGCTCGCGTTCCCGAGCAAGGCTTGGGCGATGCCGCGCGCATAGCGCCAGCCCGCGACGACGAACGGCAGCTGCTCGTTTGGCTTCGGCAGCGCAAGAATCGCCTGCGGGTCGCTGAATTGCGCGTGGATAAAGTACGGCGCCTGCTTGATCGGCTGTGAGAGCGGAATCGCCTGCGCCTCGTCATCGCTGATGAGGCGAGCGAGCTTCTCCGCCGATTGCAGCGCTTCCTTGCCTTGGCCCGCCATCAGTGCCGCCGTCATGTAAAAATGCACATTATGCGGGTAGTACATTGCCGGGTAGGGACCCTTCACGCCGGGATTGGCCGCGATGTAGCGTTCGTCAGCCTCGGTCGCATCTTTGTTGACCTCAAGCGTGTCTTTGTATCGGCCAAGGCGCAGATAAATGTGCGACGGCATGTGCACGAGGTGGCCTGTGCCGGGCACGGCCCCGCGCAGGCGATCGGCGTAAGGTTCGGCGCGATTCGGCTTATCGGACGCTTCCACCAGATGGATGTAATAGTGAATCGCGGCGATATGGTCGGGGTCTTTCGCGAGCGCCCCTTCCAACAACCGCAGCGCTTCCGGCGTATGTTCCTTGCCGGTGCGGCCGTTATCGCGCCAATAATCCCATGGCGACAGCAGCATCAGCGATTCCGCGGCGAGCGTCGCGATGTCGGGATCGTCGGGAAATTTGCGAGCGGCATCGAGCATGGCGTCGGTATAGGTACGATCGAGCGCCGCGCGCTCGCCTGAGTCTGCGTAGCGCTTGAGCATGGCGGCGGCGAGGGCCTGTTCCTTCGGCGTGGCCTTGGAAGCCTTCTCGACAGCTTTCGTCGCAGCGGCCCGCGCTATCGGTGCAGCCTTCTCGTCCATTGGAAGATTCAGATTCGGGCCAAGCACATAGGCCTCGCCCCAGAAGCACATGGCGCAATCGGGATCGAGCTGCTGGGCGTACCGGAATGCGCGCAGCGCTTCGAGATGGTTGAAGCCATACGCGAGAATGAGCCCCTGATTGAAAAAGGCGCGCGCCTGCTCGTTCGCCGTGATCGGATACTCGTGATCGCCGAGGTCGTCCACCAGGATCGGGATTGGCAGGGCCGAGATGTCGTACCACGGCGTCGCAGACTTGGCGTGCGCACTCGGGGGATGCGTCGCGTGCGGATCGAACGGCTTGGTCTCGGTCCGTTGCGTAGGCTCTGGTTTGTCGGCTTGGGCTATGGAAGGAAGGCGTTGTGAGGCGTCGGTTTGTGCGCTGGCGGTGCTGGGAAAAGCAATCGCGGCGAGCAATAAGCCCGCGGACACTATTTGTCGCATGGATGCCTCCGATGCCTCCGAATGAACGGGCTTATGCCCCACAACACGACAAGCGGTCCGATGTTCCTTGGATAAACTCGAAAGTGCAGCGGCGCGCGTATCGACCGCGGGAGCGGCAACGGACGCGACCTAATCTGCTCGGTTTAATTGATAGTTCTACATTATCCATCGCAATACGCGCACGGCAAGCTGTATTTTAGTACTTGAATGCTGCTTTTTCTGCTATGCTCTGCCTTAGGTCAATGCTCGCCTTGCGAGCCAAGGTGAAGAATGCCGGCGATAGAAGTCGGAAAAAGGTGCGGCAACCCGCTCGCAATCAGCGGAAGTCGCATATAAAGGCTGGTCCGCCGTGACGATGACCGGCCGCGGGAGGGAACTGGAGGGATGGATCTCGCGCATCTTGAGTGGCCCTTCTTCGACGATTTGCATCGGCGCTTTGCCCATGGGCTCTCCGCCTGGGCGCGTCGCGAGGTCGCCCAATACATCGATCACGGCGACACCGACCGCGCTTGCCGCAACCTGGTGCGCGCCCTCGGGGAGGCGGGGTGGCTCAAGGCGGTAGTTCCTGCCGCTTACGGGGGCTTGTCCGAGGGCCTTGACGTCCGCACGATCTGCCTCGGCCGCGAAATACTCTCCTGGAACGACAGCCTCGCCGATTTCGCCTTCGCCATGCAGGGGCTCGGCACCGCCTCGATCTCGCTGTTCGGCACCGAGCAGCACAAAGCCAAATACCTGCCGCCGGTATGCGCGGGTCGCCACCTCGCCGCATTCGCCCTCTCGGAGCCGGAAGCGGGCTCCGACGTGAGCGCGCTCGCGACGACCGCGACGCCGGACGGTCCGGCGCATGTGCGCCTTGACGGCTTGAAGACCTGGATTTCCAACGGCGGCATCGCCGACCACTATGTCGTGTTTGCGCGCACCGGCGAAGCGCCGGGAGCGCGCGGGCTGTCCGCCTTCGTCGTTGACGCTGATGCACCGGGCCTGTCGGTTGCCGGGCGTATCGAGACGATTGCCCCGCACCCGCTTGCCACCATTCGTTTCAGCCAGTGCCGCGTTCCCCTCGCAAACCTTCTTGGCCGGCCGGGCGAGGGGTTCAAGGTGGCGATGGCGACGCTCGATATTTTCCGCTCGAGCGTGGGGGCGGCCGCGCTTGGCCTTGCCCGCCGCGGTTGCGACGAGGCGCTCGACCGCGCGGCGACGCGCAAGCTGTTTGGCGCGCCGCTCGGCGATCTGCAGATGACGCAAGCCTCGCTCGCCGACAGCGCCGCCGAGATCGATGCGGCGGCGTTGCTCATCTACCGCGCCGGATGGGCAAAGGACAAAGGCGCCGCGCGTATCACGCGGGAATCGTCGATTGCCAAAATGTTCGCAACCGAGATGGCGCAACGGGTAATCGATCGCGCGGTGCAGCTCTTCGGGGGGCACGGCGTGCGGGTCGGCGTCAAGGTCGAGGCGCTTTATCGCGAGATTCGCGCGCTGCGCATTTACGAAGGCGCGACCGAGGTGCAAAAAGTAATCATCGCGCGCGACATGCTAAAGACGCGCGCGACCGCGCAGGAACGGGCGGCCGAGTAAAGACGTGTTTCGCACGGGGGAACAGCTGCGGTTCGGAAAAGTCGCGCGCGTTGTCGCGTCGCGCTCGCACGCGCTCCATGGGATCGACGCCAATCAGCGGGCGGCGGTTAGCGGCGTGCGCGTCGCGGAACAAGGAGAGCAAGAGAGGAGGCGCAGATGTTCGCGCTGAACATTGCCGACGGAGTCGCAACACTGACACTCAGCCGTCCGCCGGTGAACGCGATCAGCGAGGAATGGCTGCAGCGGTTCGACCGTGAGCTCGATGGGCTTGCCGCCCGCGACGACTGGAAGGTGCTGCATTTGCGGTCGGACCAGAAGGTGTTCTGCGCGGGCGCCGACCTCAAAGAGGTACATGAACATATGCAAGTGGCGGACGGGCCCAATCGGATGTACGCCTATGTCGCCAATATCCAGCGGCTCTATGCCCGCATCGAGCGGATCGATCGCGTCACCTTGGCGGAAATCGGCGGCGCCGCGATGGGCGGCGGGCTCGAACTCGCGCTGTCCTGCGACCTGCGCATCGCCGCGACCGAAGCAAAGATCGGCCTGCCGGAAGCGCGGCTTGGATTGATCCCGGCCGCCGGCGGAACCCAGCGGCTCACTCGATTGTGCGGTCCATCGACGGCGGCCCGATTGATTCTCGGCGCGGAAGTGCTGGACGGCGCCACCGCGCAGCAGTTCGGCGTCGTGCAATGGGCTTTTCCGCGAGCGGAACTGGCGGAGCGCACGCTCGAAATCGCACGCCGCATCGCCGAGCTGCCGGTCGCCGCGCTCGTCGGGTGCAAGGCATGCATGGCGACAGTGCGCGAAGGCGGCCGCGGCGGCTTTTCTGACGAGCTGGAAGTAACGCGGCGGCTGTTGACGAACAAGGAAACGCAACAACGCGTGGCAGCGTTCCTCGCGGGTCAGGCGGGCGATGCACGCGTCAAGAAGGGAGCTGGTTGATGAGACTTGAGGGTAAGGCAGCGCTGATTACTGGTGGGTCGTCTGGGATAGGAAAGGCGACGGTGTTGGGATTTGCGCGGGCTGGCGCGCGGGTGATTGGCGCGGACATTGACATGGAGCGCGGGGCTGCGGTTGCGCGCGAGGCGCAAGGGGAGGGGCTGGCGGTCGAGTTTGTGTCGGTCGACCTTTCCTCGTCGGACTCGATCAGGAAGTGCGCGGCGGAGGTTTTGCAACGCTATCCGCGGCTGGACATACTGGTGAATGCGGCGGGCTTCAGCCTGGTGGAGGCGTTTGCCAACAACAAGGCGGACTATATCGACCGGGTGGTGGCGATCAATTTGGGCGGGACGCTGCATTTGACGCACGCGTTGCTGCCTGGGCTGATTGCGGCGGGCAAGAGCAAGATTGTCAATGTGGCGAGCGATGCGGGCCGGGTCGGCAGCTCGGGGGAGACGGCGTATGCGGCGGCGAAGGGCGGGGTGATTGCGTTCACCAAGTCGCTGGCGCGCGAGGTGGCGCGGCATTCGATCTGCGTGAACTGCGTGTGCCCTGGTCCGACCGACACGCCGATGCTGCGGTCGCGGCCGGATAAGATGCTGGACGCGTTTCTCAAGGCGATTCCGTTCAGGCGCTTTGCCGAACCGCGGGAGATCGCCGACGCGATCCTGTTTTTTGCCAGTCCGCGCTCCGACTACATCACCGCGCAGGTGCTGAGCGTGAGCGGCGGGCTCACCTTTGCGGGGTAACGCGCTTTGCGTTGGTTGGTGTTCGACCAAACCGGGACCCGGGCGCAGCGAGGGCGCCCGGAATTATAATCGCAGACAGGGTTCACAGAGTCTGGGCCCACGCCGTCGGCGCGTCCCGGACCGACAGATTGATTGAGAAAACGCCAAGGAGACGATGATGACAGCTAGCACGGCCGAGCGGTTTTGCCCAACGCGGGTGGATTTTGCCAATTTCAAGCCGCAGCATTTTATGTGGCAGCGCGAGGGGAAGGTGGCGACGGTGACGCTGAACCGACCGGAGCGCAAGAACCCGCTGACGCTGGAGTCGTATGCGGAGCTGCGCGACACGTTCCGCGACCTTGTCTATGCCGGCGACATCAAGACGATCGTGATCACCGGGGCAGGAGGCAATTTCTGCTCGGGCGGAGACGTGCACGAGATCATCGGTCCGCTGGTGGAGATGCAGCGCAAGGACGACATGGCGGGACTGCTGGCGTTCACGCGGATGACCGGCGACCTGGTGAAGGCGATGCGGGCGTGCCCGCAGCCGATTGTGGCGGCGATCGACGGGGTGTGCGCGGGGGCGGGGTCGATTTTGGCGATGGCCTCCGACCTGCGCTTCGGCACGGCGAAGACGAAGGTCGCGTTCCTGTTCGTGCGGGTGGGGCTTGCCGGCGCCGACATGGGGGCGTGCAATATGCTGCCGCGGATCATCGGGGCGGGGCGGGCCGCCGAACTGCTCTACACCGGGCGGGTGATGGACGGCGTCGAAGCGGAGCGCTGGGGCTTCTTCAACAAGCTGTGCGAATCTGCGAGCGTGCTCGCCGACGCGCAGGCGATGGCGAAATCGCTCGCCGACGGCCCCACCTTTGGCCACGCCATGACCAAGCGCTGCATCCACCAGGAATGGAGCATGGGTATCGACGAGGCGATCGAGGCGGAGGCCCAGGCGCAGGCCATCTGCATGCAGACCAAGGACTATGAGCGCGCCTACGAGGCCTTTGTCAAAAAGCAGACCCCCGTCTTCCAGGGAAACTGAGCGCCAAGAGTGTTTTCCGGCGAGGTGAGAATCACTGCGCCGCAGGCCCGGCGGCTGCTCGAAGCCGCCCTCAACAAAATGCATGCCCGCGACGAACGCGGGCATGCATACAGACCGATGCACGAGGCCTTTGTCAAAAAGCAGACCCCCGTCTTCCAGGGAAACTGAGCGCCAAGAGCGTTTTCCGGCGAGGTGAGAATCACTGCGCCGCAGGCCCGGCGGCTGCTCGAAGCCGCCCTCAACAAAATGCATGCCCGCGACGAACGCGGGCATGCATACAGACCGATGCAATTCGCAAAGGTCGGCTGATCGTCACCGCTGAGCGGTAGCCTTCTGGTCGAAATTCGCGATCTGAACGCGGCGGTTTTCCGACGCGAAGGGATCGCTCTTGTTCTTCAACTTTTCCTCGCCATAGCCGGCAGCGACCAAGCTGTCGTCGGGAAGGTTGAACTTCTCGATCAGGAACTGCTTCACCGCCTCCGCGCGCCGCTCCGACAGTCTCTGATTATAGTCGTCGCTGCCCTTGGCGTCGGTGTGCCCGCCGACGAAATATACGCTGCCCTGAAGCTCAGGGTTGGTCAGCACCCGGCCGAGCTTCATCAGGTCGGCTTCGGCCTCTGGCGAAATTGCCGCCGAGTCATAAGCGAAATAGACCTCGAGATCGATTGTCGGCCTCTTCTCGGCGATTTTAAAAACCTTCTCGCGCTCGCCGAGCGTCAGTTGACGGGTCTTGATCTTGCGGACCGTATCGATAAAGCGCTGCTCCTCGGTGAGTTGCCGCGATTCGGTCGTAAGCCCCCGGGTCTTGGGAGCGGGTTTCAGCGCGTTCAGCATCTGCTCCTCGGTCGGCCGCTGCGCGAGCGAGGGCGCGGTCGCGGAAAGCACGATGCCGCTCGCGAGCACCAGGCTCGCGAAGGCGCCTGCGAACTTCTGCCAACGTGTCATCGGACATCCTCCGGCTTTGCCAGGCGTTCTTGCCGTTGCATTAGTGCATCGGGACGGCCGTCGGAGACTGTGAGCTCTATCACACAGGCTGCGCCTCGACCGTATCCTCGAACAAGAGTTTCAAACGGTCTTGACCCCGCCGTCGCCTATAGGTGCAGCCGAGCAGGCATCGGGTTCAGGACCATCCGCCGCACCATATCAGGTGCGGGTAGCCTCGTTCGAGCGCTCTTTCTTGCGCTGCCTCCGCCACAGGGCAAAGGCTTGCTCGGTGCGCCCGTCGATCGCCACAAGGCCGAGGGCGATCGCCGTCATGCCGGCGAACTGATGCGGTTCGAGCCGCTCGCCCAGCGCGAAGACGCCCAACAAGATCGCGCTGACCGGGATGAGAAAGGTCACGAGCGACGTATTGGTCGCGCCGGCGCGGGCGAGCAGACGGAAATATAAAATATAAGCAAGCGCCGTCGAGAACGCGCCAAGGCCGACGAGCACAACGATCGCCCGCGGCGAGGGAAGCGCGTGCGTCCACGGCTGATCCACGAACGCGACGGGCGCCATCAGCAATAACGTCGCCGCGCCCGTCTGGCCCGCCCCGAGTGTATTCGGCGTGAATTTGCGGAAGCGCCGCGCGTACACGGTGCCCGTTGCATAGAGCGCAGCCGCAACGAGGCAAGCGAGCTCCCCGGCGACATGCAAATTGAGACCGTTGAGCGCTCCAGGACCGATCATCACCACGATCCCGATCAGTCCGCAACCGATGCCGACCGCCCGGCCGGGGGTCAGCTTGTCGTCTGTTGTCGTCGCATTGGCGATGACGACGGCGAACAGCGGCGTCGTGGCGTTGAGGATCGAGGCAAGACCGCTTGCGATCTGCGTTTGGCCCCAGGCTATGAGCGTGAAGGGAACGGCGCTGTTGACGAGGCCGAGCGTCAGGAAGACGGGCCATGCCACACGGAGCGGCCGCAGCTCGTCGCGCATCCACGCAATGGCGATCAAGACGACCGCGGCGACCGCGACGCGCCCCAGCGCCACCGTGAGCGGCGGGACTTCGGCAACCGCAAGCTTGTTCAGATAAAACGATCCGCCCCAGAGGATCGACAAGGCGGCCAGCATCAGCCAGTCGACGGGGGACATGGTCAGCGAGCGCGGCGTCATGGCTGTTTTTTCGGCCGACGCGGTGCGCCGCGCGACCCGATTTCCGTCGTTCGATACCCCGAATCGCGTGTCCGTCGAAAAGCCGTGTCGGCGCCGCTCACCCCGTGCCGCCGACCGTGATCCGATCCATGCGCAGCGTCGGCTGGCCGACGCCGACCGGCACGCCCTGGCCGTTCTTGCCGCAGGTGCCGATGCCGAGGTCGAGCGCGGAATCGTTACCGATCATGGTGATCCGGTTGAGATCGGTCGGGCCATTGCCGATGAGCATCGCGCCTTTGACCGGCGCCGTCACCTTACCATCCTCGATTTTGTAGGCCTCGGTGCATTGGAAGACGTACTTCCCGGAGGTGATGTCAACTTGCCCGCCCCCGAAGCTCACGGCATAGAGCCCGCGCTTCACCGAGGCGATGATCTCGCCATGATCGCGCTCGCCGGCAAGCATGAACGTGTTGGTCATGCGCGGCATCGGCATATGGCCGTAACTCTCGCGCCGCCCATTGCCGGTCGGCGGCATGTTCATCAGGCGCGCGTTCTGCCGGTCCTGCATGTAGCCGACGAGCACGCCATCCTCGATCAGCACCGTGCGATGGGTGGGCGTGCCTTCGTCGTCGATCGAGAGCGAGCCGCGCCGCCCGGCAAGCGTGCCGTCGTCGATCACGGTGACGCCCTTGGCGGCGACGCGCTCGCCCATCAGGCCGGCAAAGGCGGAGGTTTTCTTGCGGTTGAAGTCGCCTTCGAGACCGTGCCCGACCGCCTCATGCAGCATCACGCCCGGCCAGCCCGGCCCAAGCACCACGTCCATCTCGCCGGCCGGCGCCGGCACGGCGGCAAGGTTCACCAAAGCTTGACGCGCTGCGTCGTCGACCGCGCCGTGCCAGGCTTCAGCGGTGACGAATTCATCGTAGACATCGCGGCCGCCGTAGCCGTGGCTGCCCGCTTCCTGCCGCGCGCCGTCGCCGACGACGATGGAGACATTCACCCGCACGAGCGGACGAATGTCGCGATAGGTCTCACCGTTTGCGCGAAGGATCTCGACCACCTGCCAGGAACCCGCCAGACTCGCCGTCACCTGCCGTACCCGCGGATCTTTCGCGCGCGCATAGGCGTCGATCGCCTCCAGCAGCTTCACCTTGTCTTCGAAGGCAAGATTCGCGAGCGGGTTGGCGTCGGTGTAGAGGCGCACATTGCTGCGGGCCGGCGCGAGCGCCGCGCTGCCGGAATAGCCGCCCTTGACGGCGCGCACGGCGTCCGCGGCGCGCGCAATCGCGGCCTCCGACACGTCGGAGGAGTGGGCGTAGCCGACCGCCTCATCCTTGACCGCACGCAGGCCGAACCCGTGCGCCGTGTCATAAGTGGCTTGCTTCAACCGTGAATTATCGAAGACGAGCATCTCCGACTGGCGATACTCGAGATACAACTCGCCATCGTCGGCGCCTTCGAGGCCGCTCGAGACGAGTTGAGTCACCCGTGACCGGTCGAGACCAGCCCGATCGATCAGGGACATAGTCGGCGAGGTCATGCTGCGCTCCAATGCTCGCGGCTAACATAGGGGCTCCGCGCACAAAGCACGAGGGCAGAAGCCGGCCGTGCAGCCAGCTTCTTCCCAGCGTGCGGCGCCAGCCGGTCTAGTCTGCGCGCGCAGCGAGCCCCTTTTGGTCGACGATCTGCTCGAGCGTCGCAACCCAGTAGCCAAAGTAATGCGCGCCACGATCATCATTGCCGCGCGCATCTATGATTTCCTGGCCAAACAGCTCGGCCCATTCGGCCCAATCGAACGTGCCGTGACCCGCTAACGCCAGCGCCAAAGCAAAGGCGCGTCCTTCCCAGCTCTCGCGGAATACCGGCCCGAGGGCGTCGCGCGGAATCGCGAGCATGGCTTCTGCGCCGACTTGCGCCGGCGGCTGGTCGGGCTCGCCGCCGATGGCCATGGCGGGGCTTGCATTGGGATCGATCCGGTTCCCAAACGCGGTGACGAGCGCGTTGAACACGGGAGGCTCCACGTGGCCGTTCTCGATCAGAAATGTTTCAAGCGCGCGCAATCGAAGCTCGGGCTTCTGCGGCGCCGCGGAGTCGTGCGAGATGGTTTGATCGCTAGGCATCCTGCAGGTTAATGCGAGCGACCCTCGAGTGAAACCGAAATCGGGCCGAATGAGCGATTTTTTTGCGCTTACGCTTCAAGATGGCGGCGGGGCAACAAGCGTGGCAGGACGCCGCCGACCCGGCCGACGAGCACGGAGAAAATATAAAGCGCGCCCGCCACCAGGATGATCGTCGGGCCCGAAGGGGTACCAACGTGAAACGATATGACGAGCCCGGCAACCCCGGAGAAAACGCCAGCGCCGATTGCAACCAGGATCATGGAGGAGATGTCGCGCGCCCAGAATCGTCCGATCGCCGCCGGCACGATCATGATTCCGACCGACAGAATCGTGCCGAGCGCGAAAAAACCGGCGACGAGGTTCATCACGACCAACGTGAGAAAAGCGATGTGTGCCGGCGCGCCCGCCCGGCTCACCGAACGGAGGAAGCCGGGATCGACCGATTCGAGCACCAACGGCCGCCAGATCACGGCAAAAACGACGAGCGAGATCGTTGTGATCGTCGCCATCAGCAGCAAAGTCTCGTTATCGAGCGCGAGCACGCTGCCGAACAAGAAACTGAGAAGATCGACATTGGTGCCGCGCATGGAGACGATCGTCACGCCGAGGGCTAGCGAGACAAGGAAGAAGGCCGCAAGCGCGGCGTCTTCCTTGAGTTGAGTGAGGCGCGCGATTGCGCCCGCCGACAGCGCGACCGCAAGCCCGGCGATCAGGCCGCCCGCGGTCATCACGAACAGGTTGAGGCCGGACAGGAGGAAACCGATCGCTGCGCCTGGAAGGATCGCATGCGCCATGGTGTCGCCCATCAGGCTCATGCGCCGCAGCATCAGGAACACGCCGACGGGCGCGCCGCCGATCGCGATCACGACCGCGCCGGCCAAGGCGCGGCGCATGAATTCAAAGTCGACGAACGGTGCAATCAGAAGGTCATACATGCAGGGTTCACGTGGCTGGATGGCGCGCGAATTTCGTCTCTCGCCTCGGAGAGGAGAAGATTACTCGGCGGCGACTCGGCACTCGGCGGCTTGGTCGTCGAAGGCTTCGCACATGCGCCGGGCGCGAGCGAAGTTCTCTTGCGTCAGCACCTCGGCCGCCGCGCCCCAGGCGATCGGTTCGCGCGCCAGCAGCAGCACCTTGGGAAAGTGGGCGCGGACGAGGTCGAGGTCGTGCAGCGCCGCCAGCACCGTGCGTCCCTCGGCATGCCAACGGCGGATGAGGTCGAACAAATCGGCGGCGGTCTTGGCGTCGATCGCATTGAAAGGCTCGTCGAGGACGATCAACTGCGCATCCTGCAGGAGCAGCCGGGCGAACAGGACGCGCTGCATCTGTCCGCCGGAGAGGTTGCCGATCGGCCGCTGCTCGAAGCCGGTGAGACCGACGGTGGCGATCGCGGCGTGGATCTGCTTGCGCTCCTTTTGTCCGATCCCGCCGAACAGGCCGGTCTTTCGCCACAGGCCCATGGCGACGAAGTCGTAGACGTGAATCGGAAACGAACGCTCGATGTCCGGCACCTGGGGCAGGTAGGCCACTTCCCGCTGGTCGAGGCCGCAGAGGTCGACGCGGCCGGCGAGCGTCGGGACGATGCCGACAATGCCTTTGAACAGCGTCGATTTGCCGGCGCCGTTCGGACCGACCACCGCGAGCAGCGCGCCGCGGGCAACCGCGCCGTCGAGATGATGGACGGCCGGGTGGCGGTCGTAGCCCAGCGTGAGATCATGAAATACCAGTTGCGCCGGCATTGGTTCCCTCATGCAATCGCCCAAACCACCAGCGTCCACAACAGGACGATGACAACGCCGACCGCGATGAACCGCCCGCCGAGCGACAAACGCATCAACGACGGAGGAACCGGGGGCGACGGATGCGGCTGGCCGGGATGATGGTGGTGATGCGTCGCCATGGCTATTCGTGAATAATGATCGAATGTTATAGTATCACAATCCGTCAGCAGACAAAGCAGATCGCGAAGGCCGCTCGCACAACTGTGAGACTGTTCATTCTTAGCGTCGGCGGCTCTCGGCGAAAGCCGGCCGCCAGCGCCGCAGCCAGAGCGAATTGGCGACGACCGATACCGAGGACAGCGCCATCGCCGCGCCCGCAAGCGTCGGGGTGAGGAAACCTGCGGCGGCGAGCGGGATGCCGATGACGTTGTAGATAAAGGCCCAGAACAGGTTTTGCCTGATCTTGCGCACGGTGCGGCGGGCGATGTCGATCGCGGCGGAGACGAGGCGCGGATCCGGGCGCATCAGGGTGACGCCGGCGGCTTCCACCGCGACATCGGCGCCGCTGCCGAGCGCAAAGCCGACATCGGCGGCGGCGAGCGCCGGTGCGTCATTAATCCCGTCGCCGACCATCGCGACGTGACGACCTTCGCCCCTGAGCGCGGCGACTGCGGCCTCCTTGTCGGCGGGTTTCACCGAGGCGCGGAAACTCAGGATGCCGAGCTTTTCGGCGACGGTGCGCGCAACCGCGGCGACGTCGCCGGTCAGCATTTCCGTTCGGACGCCCTGCTCGGACAGAAGCTCGATCGCCGCTGCCGCCTCGCCGCGGACTGGATCGGCGATGCCGAGCGCACCGAGCGCGCGCCCGTCCGCGGCGACGACGACGGCGGTGCGCGCTTGCTGTTCGATCTGCTCCAGCGTCGGTTCGACCTTGGCAAGATCGACGCCCAGCTCGCGCATCAATTCGCGGCTGCCAATCGCAATCTTGCGGCCCTCGACCACTCCGGTGACGCCACGCCCGATCCGCGCTTGGACGCGCTCGGCCGGCGGCAACGCGACGCCGGCGACGGCGGCAAGCACTGCCTTGGCGAGCGGATGCTCGCTCCCGGCCTGCACCGCGCCAGCGAGCCGCAGAAGGGCGTCGCGCTCCACGCCAGGCATGCACACGACATCGACGAGCGCCGGCCGGCCTTCGGTCAAAGTGCCGGTCTTATCAAGCACGACGGCGTCGACGGCGGCGGCGCGCTCAAGCGCTTCGATGTCCTTGATCAGGATGCCGGCCCGCGCCGCCGCGCCGGTGCCAGTGACGAGCGCCGCGGGCGTCGCCAGTCCGAGGGCGCAAGGGCAGGCGATCACCAGCACGGACACCGCGGCGATAAGCGCTTCTTCGAATCCGTGCCCGCCGGCAAGCCAGCCCAGAAACGCGCCGAGCGCGATCGCCATAACGGTCGGAACGAAGATCGCGGAAACGCGGTCGACCAGCCGCTGCACCGGCGCCTTACCGGTTTGCGCGTTTTCGACCATGCGGATGATGCGGGCGAGCGTCGTATCCTCCCCGACCGCGATCGCCTCGACGAGGAGGCGGCCGACGCCGTTCAGCGCCCCTGCGGTGACGTGATCGCCCTCGCGCTTGACGACCGGCAGGCTTTCGCCGGTCACAAGCGACTCGTCGGCTTCGCTCTCGCCGGAGATGATCGTGCCGTCGATCGGAAAGCGCTCGCCCGGCTTGATGACGACGCGATCGCCGGCATGAACATCCTCGATGCCGACCTCGATTTCCCGACCGTCGCGCAGGACGACGGCGCGTTCCGGCCGCAGGCGCATGAGCGCGCGAATGGCGGCGGTAGTGCCGCGCTTGGCGCGCGCCTCCAGCCACTTGCCGAACATGACGAAAGTGATGACGGCGGCGGCCCCCTCGAAATAAAGATGCCCCGCGGCGTCCGCGCCGCGCACGATCACCATGTAGAGGCTAAAGGCATAGGCGGCCGACGTCCCGAGCGCGACCAGCACGTCCATATTGCCGGAATAGGCGCGCAGGGCTTTCCAGGCGCCCTGGTAGAAGCGGGCGCCGACAACGAACTGGACGGGCGTAGCAAGCGCAAGCTCGATCCACGGATTCAAATGCAGATGCAGGCCGAACGGCGCGGCGATCATGGGCAGCAGAAGCGGAATGGTAAGCGCGGCCGATACGATGAGCAGCACCAGCTGATGCCGTTCGTCTTGCGCCCGCGCGGCCTCGCGTTCCTGTTCTTCGCGGCGGCGGTCGGCGAGCGAAGCCGCGCGCGGCTGAGCGCGATACCCGGTTCGCTCGACCGCGGCCACCAGTTGCGATGGCGTCACCGCGGCGGAACGAAGGACTACGTCAGCGCGTTCAAGGGCGAGATTGACGTTTGCCTGGGCAACGCCGGGAACCTGTTGCAAGGCCGCCTCGACTCGTGTTGCACAGGCAGCGCAGGTCATGCCGCCGATGTCGAGCACCACATGGGGCGGCGCCGTCTCGACTTTGTGCTCAGGGGACTTGATATCGACCGCAAGCGACATAAGCATAGCCCTATGTTTCGCCTAACATGGCGACCAGCGTCCGATTAGACAATGCGAAGTCCATGTGCGCCGGCAGCGCGCCAGGCCCACCTTGCATCGAGACCCCCGACGTCGAATAGCTCAGATCAATCATGCGCTCAAACCTTCGTGACGATGCCACGTCGGGCAGACGGGACAGGTCCCCCGCGCGGACGTCATCGTCAGTCGTCACGCGGACGGCCTCGCTCGCCGACCTCGAGCCCGTGCTTGTGCTCGAAAACAAGGTATTCGCGAGCGACCGCATGTCGCGCCGGAGCATGCGCCGGTTTCTCGTGTCGCCGCAGACCGTTGTGCTGGTCGCCGAAGTGGAAGGCTGCATCTGCGGGGCGGCGGTCGTGCTTGTTCGCCGCACCAGCGACGTGGCCCGGCTCTATTCGATCGCCGTCGATCCCGATTGCGCCGGGCGTGGGGTCGGCTGCGCTCTCCTCGCCGCGGCGGAGGATGCGGCGAGCGCTCGCGACTGCCAATATCTGCGCCTCGAAGTGCACGAAAATAATGCACGCGCCATCGCCCTTTACCGCAAGACGGGCTATCGCGAGTTTGGCCGGCTTCATGAATACTATCAGGACCGAGGCCACGCGCTGCGCTTTGAGAGGCGATTATCGCCGCAGCTTGCGAGCCTTGCCCGTGCGCCGCCTTATTTCCATCAGACCACCGAGTTCACATACGGCCCCGCATGCCTGCTGATGGCGCTCGCTTGGGGAAACCGCGCTTTTACCCCGTCCCCGGCGATGGAGTTCCGGCTCTGGCGCGAGGCGACGACGATCTTCATGTCAAACGGCCTCGGAGGATGCGAGCCATTCGGCATGGCCGTTGCGCTCAAGCGGCGCGGCTTGTCTTCTGAAATCTTCGTGAGCCAACCCGGCCCCTATTTCCTCGGCACGGTGCGATCGGCCGAGAAACGCCGGGTGATGCGGATCGCTCAGGAGGATTTTGTGAAGGAGGCGAAGGCGCTCGGCCTCCCAGTCCACCTGACAAACGCCGACGAATTGGTTGTCATGGCCGCCGTGGACGCGGGCGCGGCGGCAATCGTGCTCATCTCCGGCCGTCACATGACCCCCAAAGGCCAGCCGCACTGGGTTTTTGTCTTCGGCCGCGAGGACCGCTTCGTGCTGGTGCACGATCCGGCCCCGCTCCGGGACGAGCATGGCCGCGCGCTTGCCCCGGAAACCTATGCCGTGCCCTGGGGCGCCTTCATGCGCATGACACGGTACGGGCGCGATCATCTGGGAGCCACGATCCTCATTCGGAAAGGGGTTCCGTCATGACCGGCTGGGTCATACTCGTCGACCAGCCCCGAGATTTCCCCAACGCGGACACGCCGCACAAAGTCATCATCACCAGCGAGTATCTCGCCCGCCCGCGGCTGTTCGATGCGGCGCGACCGAAGCTCATCAATCTGTCGCGCTCCTATGCCTACCAGTCGAAGAGCTACTACGCCTCGCTGTTGGCGGAGGCGCGCGGCCATCGCGTGATGCCGAACGTCGAAACCATGCTGGAGCTGCGCGAATCCAAGCTCTACGAGCACGCGCTGCCGGAGCTGGAGGACGAGCTCAATCGTTGCGCCCGCCGCACCGAGTTTCAGCCGGACGGCGAATTCAAGCTGTTCGTCTGCTTCGGCGTCTGCCGCGATACGCGCTCGAGCCGTTCGGGCGGCTGCTGTTCGACTGGTTCCGCTGCCCGGCGCTCGAAGTCTCCATCGACACAAGCGCGACCTGGCTCTCGATCGACCGCATCAGGCCGCGCAATCTCACCCGCCTGTCGAATGGCGAAGCGACCTTCTTCCGCGAATCGCTGCACCAGCACACACGACGCGAATGGCGCGATCCCAAGGCGCGCAGCATCTCGAAATACGACATCGCGGTTCTGTACGATCCCAACGAGAAACTGCCGCCGTCCTCGGCGCTCTCGATCAAATATTTCGCCCGCATCGCCGAGAAGTTATCGGTCGATATCGAGCCCATCACCAAACGGCAGCTCGCCGAGCTTGCCGAATACGACGGCCTGTTCATTCGCGAGACCACCTCGATCGACAATCACACCTATCGCTTCGCGCGCCGCGCGGTGCAGGAAGGGATGCCGGTCATCGATGATCCGATTTCGATGATCCGCTGCACCAACAAAGTCTTCCTGATGGAGCTGTTGGGGCAGAATCGGGTGCCGACGCCGCCCACGGTGATGATCGCCGACATAGCCGACCTGCCGCGGGCGATCGATGAGCTGGGCTTGCCGCTGGTGGTGAAAATTCCCGACGGCTCGTTCTCGCGCGGCGTTCACAAAATTTCCAGCCCGGAGGAGTTCAAGCGCGTCGCAGAAGAGCTGTTCGAGGAAACCGACCTGCTGCTCGCGCAAAAATTCCTGCCCACCGAGTTCGACTGGCGGATCGGCATACTGTCCGGCGAGCCATTATTCGCGTGTCAGTACCGCATGGCGCGCGGCCACTGGCAGATCGTGAAGCACCGGCCCGACGGCACCGCGCGCGAAGGCGGCTTCAAGACGTTCGCCCTCGAGCAGACGCCGCGCGACGTGATCGAACTCGCCGTGCGCGCGGCCAAACCGATCGGCGATGGCCTTTACGGCGTCGACCTCAAGGAGACGGCGAACGGCTTCGTGGTGATGGAGGTGAACGACAATCCCAATCTCGAACACGGCATCGAGGACGCCGTCGGCAAGGACGAGGTCTGGACGCGCATCCTCAAATGGTTCATCGAACGGCTGGAGCAATAACCGATCGCTATGCTCCGACCCTATCGCACTCAGATGGCTGCAGGCGTATGCACGTGTTCCGGCCGTATCCCCATTCCGATAATACGCGCCGGAATGCGCCGCAGGATGGGGAGTTTATTGAATAGGCTCAGGATCGTCGGCGGCTTCACCTCGCCGTGCGTTGCGAGCACCTGTCCGATCACTCGATTCTGAATGGCGATCTGCATTCGCTGCGTAATGGCGACCGGCCATTCGCGCCGGCGCTGGATCTTGCTCAGCAACTCGTCGCTGACTGTGCCCGACAGCAACGGCGCAGCGAGCGCGTTCGCGGAGGCGACGGCGTCCTGAATCGCCAGATTGACGCCGACGCCGCCGACCGGCGACATCGCGTGCGCGGCGTCGCCGATGAGCAGCAGCCCGCGCTTGTGCCAGCGCTTCAAGCGGTCCACGCGCACTTCCAGCAGCTTCACCGCATCCCAATCGCCGATCTCCGCGATGCGGTCATTAAACCGCGGTTGGATGTGCACGATGCGGCTGCGGAATTCCTCCAGCCCCTGCCTGCGCAAAGCGTCAAACGTTCCCTTCGGGATGACATAGGCGCATTGCCAGTAATCGCCGCGATTGATCGTCACCAGAATCGATCCTGGACCGAAGAAGCCGAGGCTCTCCTCCGGATCGTCGGGATCATGCCGCAGGCGAAACCACAGCACGTCCATCGGCGCGCCAAGATTTCTCGACCGCCAAACCGGCGCGTGCGCGCATGGTCGAATGGCGTCCGTCGCAGGCGACGACGAGCGGTGCGCGCACCTCGATCTCGCCCTGCGGGCTTTTCGCCCGCACGCCCATCACGACGCCTCCTTCCTCGATGAGATCGGTGCCCTCGGTCTGCATCATGAGCCGGAAGGTGGGATAGCGCTTGCCCTGCTCGGCCAGGAAATTCAGGAAGTCCCACTGCGGCATCACCGCGATATACGGGCATTGCACGGGGAGGTGACTGAAATCGCCGACCGTTATCTGCTCACTGCCGACGCGCGCGCCGACCGAGTGCAATTTATGATGCGGTAGTTTCAGGAACTGGGCGAGAAGGCCGAGTTCATACATGAGCTGCAGCGTCGAGGGGTGGATGGTGTCGCCGCGGAAATCGCGGAAGAAGTCCGCATGCTTCTCCATGACGACGACGTCGACGCCCGCACGCGCGAGCAGGAATCCCAGCATCACCCCGGCCGGCCCGCCGCCGACGATGCAGCATGACGTGTCCACCTTCTCGCTCATTCGCGCCTCTCCCGGCAGGTCAACAAAGCATCGGCGCCCGATTGTATCGTCTCATTATATTCATTCAACACAATGGGCTCTGAGTGGGTTCAGCGGTAATCCTAATCAGATTGATGCCGGTTAGTACGGACGGAAACCACTGGGGGGTAGGAACTCGACGCGGCTAGATCATCCGCTCGGTCACCATATAGCCGGCGAGCAGCGCCACGCCGAAGAAGAGCACGAGCACCGCCGCGGCTGCCTCAACGCCGCGCAATATAAAGACGCCGCCGCCGGCGCGATGAGCCGCGATGCGCTTTGCCACGCTCTTCGCGCCAACCGCGAAGGTCGCGATCGTTGCGACGGTGATGGCGGTGCCAAGCCCCATGACGAAAGTGGAGGCGACGCCCGCCCAGAACAGGCCCTGCGCCAATGCGAAAACGAGCACGAGGATCGCGCCCGAGCAGGGCCGCAGTCCCACGGCGACGATCGCCGACAGTCCGCGTTGCCAGCCGCCGCTGCCGGCGAGCTGCTCCGGATCGGGTCCATGCGAGTGACCGCAGTGATCGTCATGCTCGTGCGCCGCGTGATCGTGGGTTTCATGCCGCTGCTCGTCATGCTGATGCATGGCGGCCGTTGCGTGCTGGTGATGGTGGTGCGCGTGAGCGTGTGCGGAATGATCGTGCGCCGCGTGATCGTGGCCGCCTTCGCCGTGATGCGCGTGCTCGGCATGCGCATGTTCATGGGCGTGGGCATGCCCATGTCCGTGGACATGCGAGTGGGCGGGCTCATGCGCGGCGTGCGTATGGTCGTGCGCGATCGGGGCGAGAGGAGCGGGGTCATCGCCGACCTGGCGTGCGCGCCAATCGCGGAGAGAATGAATGAATGCGCGGCCCTTCACCCAAGTGAGGCGGATGCCGACCAGCGCGATCAAGCCATAGCTGACCATCTCGATCGCGCGGACCGCGCTATTCATGCTCTTGGCCGTCGCATTGAGCGCGACGGCGGCAATGCCCACCAACAAAACCGCGACCGAGGCCTGCAACAGCGAGGAGGCGAAGGAGAGCGTTATACCGCGCCGCCACGTCTCCTCATTGGCGAGAAGATAGGAGGAGATCACCGCTTTGCCGTGCCCGGGGCCGGCGGCATGGAATATGCCGTAGATGAAAGACAGGCCGAGCAGGCCCCAAACCGCGGCGCCGTCGACCTTGGCGGCGCGGATGAGACCGGAGAGCGCGCGATAGAATTCAGCCTGTTTCGCGAGCAGCCAGCCGATCATGCCGCCGAATTCGGGCGCAGGCCGAGCCGAGGGGCGCATCCCGAACGGCGAGCCTTGCGCAAACGCGCTGTCGAAAGCCCCCGCCATGACGAGGAGCAGAAGGACTGCGGCAAGGCCGCCGACCGCCAGCAGCGCCCAACCGAATTTGCGGCGACCATCGTCATCCGAGCGCCGCGCGGCGGGGAGGGTTCGATAAAACATTCCCGGCAACCTCACCGGCACCTCACCGACACCTTGTTGGCGAAATTGGCGCCGTAGTTCGACGCATCGGCTTGCGCGAAGAAGGCTTCGCCGAGGCTCTGGATTTTGGCGTTCACCTCGGCGTCGCTTGGCTTCTTGACGGAGAGCTGGCAGTTCGACGGGGCGTTCTTCAGGACCAGCGGATTCTCTTTGGCGAAACTGAAGTCGACAAAATAGGTCGGATCATAGACTTCGAGATCGACCCTGCGCGCTTTCGCCGGCGCCGTGAGCGGCAAGGTGAAATGGAGCGTCAGCAGCGAATCCTTGTATTCGGCCCAGTAATCGGTGGCGTCGCCAAATTCCGCTTTCCTGCCGTCCAGCTTGGCGAAGGTGAAGAACTCGAACTCCTTGAGCGAAGTGGCGTTCTCGGCGGCGAGCGGGGCCAGTTCCTCGCGCGTGAAGACGCCCTTCGTCTTCGACTCGATCCCCTGCGTCGCGAAGGCCGAATACATGTCGTCGAAAGTCCAGGCATGCCGAACGCCGGTGACCGACCCGTCCGGCGCGTAGACGACTTCGCTCGTCATGGTGACCCAGACATGCGGATGGGCGCTGACTGCGGTGACGGTCATCGTCGATATTGCGGCTACAAGCGCCGCCATCCCCGCGAACCCACACAAGGAGGCGGTTGCGCGTCTGGCCATGTCGGGAAGCCCCTCAGTTACCTGCGGCCGATCATGCGCCGGCGCAGAGTATAGGCGAACATAGCATGCAGTGGGGCGAAATGGAGGCGCGAGACCCGAAGGCGGACGGACGCCCCTATCGGTCGCCGCGGCTGAGCAACTCGCTGGGCTTCAGTTTCGCGAATCCGAACAGATAGATAATCTCAAGAAGGCCGAGCGTGTTGATGAGAAGGATGGCGACGAACCACCAGAGGTCGTTGCGCCGCGCTGCGTGCCAAAGCGCGAGACCCTTCCAGAACAGGCTCCACAGCACGGCGACCGCCAACATGAACGCGCCGGCGGGGCCGTAGAAGCCGGTCCAGTCGCCGAAACTGCTCATCGTGCTTCGCCAATAACCCTTTATGAAAGCCGGGACGGTCCCTCGCTTATGGCCGAATCAATGCGCCTCGTCCCAATTATCGGCGGCGCGGGCGTCGACATTCAACGGCACCGACAGCGACACCGCCGGCATCGGCGCCTCCTCCATCACCCGCTTGATCACCGGCAGCGTCGCCTCGACCTCGTGCCTCGGGCAGTTCGAACACGAGTTCGTCGTGCACCTGCAAAAGCATCTGCGCGGAGAGCTTCGCTTTGGCGAGCGCTCCCTCCATATGGATCATGGCGCGGCGGATGATGTCGGCCGCGGTGCCCTGCAATCGCGCATTGACCGCGGCGCGCTCGTTGAAGGCGCGCACCGACGGGTTCGAGGCGGCGATGTCCGGGTAATGGCATTTGCGGCCGAACAGCGTGACGACATAGCCGTGCTTGCGGCAGAACTCCTTGCCCGCTTCCATGAAATCGCGGATGCCGGGGAAACGCTCGAAATATTTCTTGATGTAGGCGCCAGCCTCCTCGCGCGGAATGCCGAGCTGGTTGGCGAGCCCAAAGGCCGATATGCCGTAGATGATGCCGAAATTGATCGCCTTGGCGCGGCGGCGCACCTCGCCGGGCATGCCCTTCACCGGCACGCCGAACATTTCCGAGGCGGTCATCGCGTGAATGTCGAGCCCGTCGCGGAACGCGGCCTTGAGCGGCGCGATGTCGGCGATCTCGGCAAGCAAGCGCAGCTCGATCTGCGAATAGTCGGCCGAGGCGAGCTTCATGCCGGGGCCGGCGATGAAGGCGCGGCGGATTTTCCGCCCTTCCTCGGTGCGGATCGGGATGTTCTGCAGGTTCGGTTCGGCCGAGGCGAGCCGGCCGGTCGTAGTGGCGGCGAGCGCGTATGAGGTGTGCACACGGCCGGTCTCGGGATTGACGTGGGCGGGCAACTGATCCGCGTAGGTCGATTTGAGCTTGGTGAGCTGACGCCATTCCAGGATTTTCACCGGCAGCGGGTGACCTTCCTCGGCGAGATCGTCGAGCACCGAGGCGGAGGTTGACCAGGCGCCGGTCTTGGTTTTCTTCGCGCCGGGCAGCTTGAACTTGCCGAACAGAATATCGCCGAGCTGCTTCGGGCTGCCGAGATTGAACGGCTCCTCCGCAATCGCCTGCGCTTCGTGTTCGAGCGCCGCCGCCTTCTGCGCGAACTCGCCGGACAGGCGCGACAGCACCTCGCGATCGATCGAAATGCCGCGGCGCTCCATGCGCGCGAGCACCGGCGCCAGCGGGCGCTCCAGCGTTTCGTACACCGTGTTGACATGCTCGGCGACCAGCCGCGCCTTGAACAACCGCCACAGGCGCAGCGCGAGATCGGCCTGCTCGGCGCAATAAGGGCAGGCGCGCGCGATTTCGACGTGCTCAAAGGGAACGAGCGTGCGGCCTTTGCCGACGATATCGGCGAGCGCGAGCGCGGCATGATGCAGGTGTCGCTCCGCAAGCTCGATCAACGCATGTCCACCGAGCCCCGCATCGAGCACATAGGACATGAGCTGCACATCGTCCAAAGCGGCAAGCGTGATGCCGTGACGCGCGAGCGCGTGCAGGTCCGCTTTCAGGTCGTGGCCGATCTTCAGGACGCCCGCACTTTCGAACAGCGGCTTCAGTTGTGAGAGCGCGTCGCCGATCGCGATTTGTCCCGGCGCAAGGCCGCCGCCTGCGAGCAAATCGTCCGCGGCGCGGTGACCGAGTGGAATGTAACAGGCTCTGTCCGGCCCAAGCGCGAGCGAGACGCCGATGATATCCGCGATCATCGGGTCGGGCGCGGTAGTGACAAGATCGATCGCGACATAACCCTGATCACTGGCCGCCGTGATCCAGCGCGCGAGCGTATCGAGGTCGAGCACGGTTTCGTATCTTGCGCGGTCGATCTTCGTGCGCGCGGCTTCAGCCATGCGGGCCGCGACGAGGTCCTGCGGGGTGACCGGGGGGCTGTCCAGAGTTGGCGTACGCGCCACGCGGGGGCGCGTGTCTGCCAGGCCGAGCGAGAGCTGCGTTGCGGGTCGTCCGGCGGCGGGCGCAGCGGCAGGCTCGGGCACGGCCGGCTGTTCGACCGCGGCGGGTGCAGGCGCTGCTTCGCCCGCGCCGCCGCCGGGCCGCAGCCGCGGGTCGGCTTCGACCTTGTTGGGGTCGACGCCGGTCTCCTCGGCGACGCGCCGCGTCAGCGTGTTGAACTCCATCGCCTTGAGGAAGGCGATGAGTTTGCTCGGATCGCGCTCGTCGAGCCGCGTTTCTTCCAGCGGACAGTCGAGGGCGACATGGTCATCGAGTTCGACGAGCTGCTTGGACATCCGCGCCTGCTCGGCGAACTCGATCAGCGATTGGCGGCGCTTCTCCTGCTTGATCTCGGGCGCGTGCTTGAGCAGCGTTTCGAGATCGCCGTATTCGCCGATCAGCTGCGCCGCGGTCTTGACCCCGATGCCGGGCACGCCCGGGACATTGTCGGTCGTATCTCCGATCAGCGCCTGCACTTCGGTGACCTTTTCCGGCGGCACGCCGAAGCGCGCGATCACCTCATCGCGGCCGATGCGCCGCTCATTGCCGGGCATCGGGTCATACATGGTGACGCCGTCGCGGACGAGCTGCATCAAATCCTTGTCGCCGGCGACAATGGTGACGTCGGCGCCCGCCTTGCGCACAAGGCGGGCATAAGTCGCGATCAGGTCGTCGGCCTCGTAGCCTTCCTGTTCGATCGGCACGAGCCCGAAGGCGCGCACCGCGTCGCGCATCAGCGGAAACTGCGGGATGAGTTCGTCGGGCGGCTCGGGGCGATGGCCCTTGTATTCGGTATAGATCTCGTTGCGGAAGCTTTTGCCTGAATAGTCGAACACGACCGCGAGATGGGTCGGCTTCACCTCGTTGAGGCCTTCGCGCAAAATCTTCCACAACATGTTGCAGAAGGTGAGCACGCCGCCGATCGGCAGGCCGTCGGAGCGGGTGAACGAGCGGCCACGGATCTGCGCCGCCTTGAACATGGCGAAATAGGCGCGGAATACGAAAGACGACCCGTCGATCAGGAAGACGTGGTCGCCTTTCTTCGGGGCGCCGGACTTGTGTGCGGTCATGGACGGCTCTGGACAGCGTTGCTATCCGGGAATGTGGAACCGCGCTTGCCTGTTGGCAACTCAAGGATGGCGATCGAAGGAGGGACTTGGCTCCTGAACTCTGCCCACGACGACTTGTTGGGCCAGCGCTTCTGCGGAACTCCGGTTTCCACCTTGTCCGGGCCACCTTGTCCCGTTTCCACATCTTAGTTTTGTCATCGTCCGCGAAAGCGGACGATCCAGTATCCGCCGATGCTCTCGCGCGAAACTCGGCGGGCCGTCCGGTCGACGGCGATTTGATTTAGCTTGACCGCTCTCGTCAGCCTCCAGCACTCTCCCCGTCGTGACGCGCGATCGACACTATTGGGTCTATATTCTCGCTAGCGGCATAGGTGGCACGCTCTACATTGGAGTTACGAACGACTTGATCCGCCGCGTTTACGAGCACCGAGCGGGGCTCGTCGAAGGCTTTACAGCCCAATACAAGGTCACCCGCCTCGTCTACTATGAGCAGTTCGACGACGCCGAAAATGCGATCAGGCGCGAGAAGCGGCTCAAGAAGTGGAACCGAGCCTGGAAAGTTCGGCTCATTGAACAGACCAATCCCGACCGGCTCGATCTATACCCGTCAATCGCGACCTCATGAGTTTACTGGATCATCCGCTTGCGCGGATGATGACAATATGCCTGCGGCTTCCGCACGCCCGAATCCGTGCTTCCTTCCCGTCATCGTCCGCGGAAGTGGACGGTCCAGTACCCACCGAACGTCGGACCTTCTCAAACCCCTCGACAAGTCGCAATGAACTTCGCCGACCCGCTGCCGATCGATGAGGCGCTGCCGGAGCTGACCGCGGCGCTCGCCGGGCACGACACGGTCGTGCTGGTCGCGCCGCCCGGCGCGGGCAAGACGACGCGCGTGCCGCTCGTGCTCGCCGATGAGCCCTGGGCGAGGGACCAGAAAGTTCTCGTGCTGGAGCCGCGCCGGCTCGCCGCGCGGGCCGCCGCCGCGCGCATGGCGAAAACGCTCGGCGAGATTGTCGGCGAGACGGTCGGCTATCGCGTGCGCTTCGGCTCGAAAGTGTCGGGCAAGACCCGCATCGAGATCGTCACCGAGGGCGTGTTTACCCGCATGGTGCTCGCCGATCCCATCCTCGAGGGCATCGCGGCGGTGTTGTTCGACGAGTTCCATGAGCGCTCGCTCGACGCCGATCTCGGCCTGGCGCTCGCCCGCGATGTCCAACAGGGCCTGCGCGAGGACCTCAAGCTGCTCGTCATGTCGGCGACGATCGACGGCGCCGGCATCGCCGCGAAGCTTGGCGATGCGCCGGTGATCGAGAGCGAAGGCCGCGCGTTTCCGGTCGAGACCCGCTATCTCGGCCGCGAACCTGGTCGGCCGATCGAGCCGCAGGTCGCCGATGCGGTCCTGCGGGCGCTGCGCGCGGAACCGGGCTCGCTCCTCGTGTTTCTGCCTGGCGCGGCGGAAATCCGGCGCGTCGACCGACTGCTCGGCGACAGTCTGCGCGATCCGACCGACGTCGTTGCACTCTATGGCGCGCTCGACGCCGAGCAGCAGGATCGGGCGATCGCGCCTGTGCTCGCGGGGCGGCGCAAGGTGGTGCTCGCGACCTCGATCGCCGAGACTTCGCTCACCATCGAGGGCGTGCGCGTCGTGATCGATAGCGGGCTTGCGCGCGTGCCGCGCTACGAACCCGATCTTGGTCTTACGCGGCTGGAGACCGTGCGGGTCTCGCGCGCGGCAGCCGACCAACGGCGGGGGCGTGCCGGCCGCACCGAGCCGGGCGTCTGCTATCGGCTGTGGGATGAGCGCGAATCGCAAGCGCTTGCGCCCCACGCCGCACCGGAAATCCTTGCCGCCGATTTGTCCGGTTTCCTGCTCGACCTTGCGCATTGGGGCGTCACCGATTCGCACAAGCTCACTTTCTTCGATCAGCCGCCTGAGCCGGCGCTTGCGGAGGCCAAGTCGTTGCTGCGCGCGCTTGGCGCGCTCGATCCCGACGGGCGGATCACCGAAGTCGGCCAAAGGCTGCGCGCGCTGCCGCTGCCGCCCCGCATCGCGCGCATGGTGCTCGACGGCGCTGCGCTCGCCGCCGCTGCGCTCGCCGCCGACATCGCGATCGTGCTGACCGAGCGCGGTCTCGGCGGTGACGATGTCGACTTGAACCACCGGGTCGAGGAGTTTCGCCGTGACCGCTCGCGCCGGGCGGACGAGGCGCGCGCGATGGCCAAGCGCTGGGCGGAGACCGCGCGCGCAAGCGCCGCGGCGCTTCACCGGACGAGTTCGCTATCGGTCAATGCCACGGCCGGCGCCCTCCTCGCGCTCGCTTTTCCCGATCGCGTTGCGAAGAACCGTGGCGGCGAGGGCGGCGCGTTCCTGCTTGCGAGCGGGCGTGGCGCAAAGCTCGACCCGGCGTCCCCGCTTGCCGGCGAGCCGTATCTTGCGGTTGCGGAGCTCGTCGGCAGCGCCGCACAAAGCCGGATTCTGCTGGCCGCTCCGATCACGCTTGCGGAGATCGAGGGCCTTTTCTCCGAACGCATCGTCGAGGGCGATGAGGTAAGCTTCGATGCTGCGTCCGCAAGCTTGCGCGCACGATGGGCTCGCCGCCTCGGCGCGCTCGCGCTTGCCGAGCGGCCGATTCCCATCGCGCCGAACGAGGAAACGGCGCGGCGGCTCGCCCGCGGGATCGCCCAGCTCGGACTCGATAAGCTGCCCTGGAGTAAGGCACTCGCGCAGTGGCGCGATCGGGTAACTTTTCTCCGCCGCCATGAAGGCGAGGACTGGCCGGATCTCTCCGATCCGGCGCTCGCTGCGAGCGTCGACAAATGGCTTGCTCCGACCCTGTCCGACAAGACTGCGCTCGATCAGGTCGAGGCTGACGCGTTCTCCGGTGCGCTCCACAGCCTGCTGCCGTGGAATCTGCGGCGAAGGCTCGATCTCGACGCGCCAACCCATTTCGAGGCGCCGTCGGGTTCGCGGGTGCCGATCGATTACACAGCGGAAGAAGGGCCGAAAATCGCAATCCGCGTGCAAGAGCTGTTCGGGCTCGACCGGCACCCAACGGTCGCCGGCGGTCGCGTGCCGCTTGTCATCGAACTGCTTTCGCCTGCGCACCGCCCGGTGCAGGTGACACGCGATCTGCCTACCTTCTGGCGCGGAAGCTATGCCGCCGTCCGCACCGAGATGCGGGGCCGCTATCCGAAGCATCCTTGGCCGGATGATCCGCTTGCCGCGGTGGCGACCGCGCGCGCCAAGCCGCGCGGCATGTGAGGCTTCAGAAATCAGATAGGCAGGCCGGTTAAGACTTTCTCGCCACCAGGCGATCGATGCTGAAACGTCCAGGGCCAGCGACAAGCAGCGCGAGCAACCCGCCGATCATCGCCATGTTCTTGTTGAAATTGGTTGCTTGTCCGCCGCGCGCAGCCCCGTCGAGTTCCCAGAAGCGGTGCGCGATTCCGGTCGCTACCAGGATGAATGCGATGAGCGCCAAAGCGGCAAAGCGGGTCACAATTCCGAGGATGAGAGCAAGCCCACCCAAGAACTCGACCCCAGCACCGAGTACCGCAAGCGGGTAGCTTGCCGGAAGTCCGTGGCGCTGGAGATAGGTGGCAAATCCCGCGAGCCCCAAGATTTTGCCCCAGCCGCTCAGAAGGAAAATATAGCCCGCTAGGATGCGCGCGATCAGCAGGAGCGGGTCTGCCAACCCGGAGCCGAGCGGACCAACGCTGTTGTACGTCGTACCGGTGGGGTTTATTCGATCCAGCATATCGTCGCCCTCCCCAGAAAGCGCCTTCAGGGGCTACCGGTTCAATACTAATAATTTTAGCCGCGTGTCCAGGACGACGCCGGTTCGACACGCCGGCGGGCCGCCTAGGCGCCGGCCCCGCCCCGGGGCGAGGCCTGCTTAGCTCGATCTTGCGGTTAGCCGAGCCCGTGTTCCTTCAGGGCGTTGCCGATCTCATCGAGGACCGCGGGGTCGTCGATCGTCGCCGGCATGGTCCAAGAATCGTGATCGGCGATCTTTTTCATCGTTCCGCGCAGGATCTTGCCCGACCGGGTCTTCGGCAGACGCGAGACCGTAATGGCGATCTTGAAGGCGGCGACCGGCCCGATCTTCTCGCGCACCATGCCGACGATTTCCTTCTCGATATCGGCCGGGGAACGGGTGACGCCGGACTTCAGCACGAGAAAGCCGCACGGGACTTCGCCCTTGAGCTCGTCCTTGACGCCAATCACCGCGCATTCGGCCACGTCCTGGTGGCTCGCCAGCACCTCTTCCATGCCGCCGGTCGACAGCCGATGCCCTGCGACATTGATGATGTCGTCGGTGCGCCCCATGATGAAGAGATAGCTGTCCTCATCCTGGAAGCCGGCGTCTCCCGTCTTGTAGTGGCCGGGGAATTCGGCGAGGTAGCTTTCCTGGAAACGATCGTCCTGCTGCCACAGCGTCGGCAGGTTGGCGGGCGGGAGCGGCAGCTTGATCACGATCGAGCCCATCTTGTTGGCGGGCATTTCGTGGCAGCCCTCGTCGACGATGCGCACGTCGTAGCCGGGCATGGCGACCGTGGGCGAGCCGTGCTTGACCGGAAGCTGGCCGAGCCCGATCGGATTGCCGGCGATCGCCCACGCGGTCTCGGTCTGCCACCAGTGGTCGATCACCGGCGTCTTGAGCAGGTTCTCGGCCCATACGATGGTATCGGGGTCGGCGCGTTCGCCGGCAAGGAACAGCGCGCGGAATTTCGACAGATCGTATTGACTGAATAACTTGCCCTGCGGGTCTTCCTTCTTGATCGCGCGGAACGCCGTCGGCGCGGTGAACATAGTCACGCAGCTATGCTCCGAGATGACGCGCCAGAAAGCGCCGGCATCCGGCGTGCCCACCGGCTTGCCCTCGTACAAGATCGTGGTGCAGCCGTGGAACAGCGGCGCATAGACGATGTAGCTGTGACCGACCACCCAGCCGACGTCGGACGCGGCCCAATAGACTTCGCCCGGGTCGACGCCATAAAGGTTTTTCATCGTCCATTTGAGCGCGACCATATGGCCGCCATTGTCGCGGACGACGCCCTTCGGTACGCCGGTCGTTCCTGACGTGTACAGGATGTAAAGCGGGTCGGTGGCGGCGACCGGCACGCAATCGGCTTTCTTGCCAGCCTTCAGGGCGGCTGTTCGCAGCTCGGCCCAGTCGTGATCGCGGTTAGCCGCTAGATCGGCCGCGGCCTGCGGACGCTGCAGGACAATGCAGGTCTCGGGCTTGGTCGCAGAGAGCTTGATCGCTTCGTCGAGCATCGGCTTGTAGGCGACCACACGCCCCGGCTCGATGCCGCAGCTCGCCGAAAGCACGAGCTTGGGCTTGGCGTCGTCGATGCGGGTCGCCAGCTCCTTCGGGGCAAATCCGCCGAACACGACCGAATGGATCGCGCCGATGCGGGCGCAGGCAAGCATGCCGAACACCGCCTCCGGCACCATCGGCATGTAGAGGATGACGCGGTCGCCTTTGCCGACGCCGAAATCCTTCAGGATCGCCGCGAGCGTGCTGACCTCGGTGAGGAGCTCGCTATAGGTGAAAGTCTTCTTCGTCCCCGTGACCGGTGAATCATAGATGAGGGCGGGTTGCGCCGCGCGTCCGCCGAGCACATGGCGGTCGATTGCGTTGTAGCAGGTGTTGCAAACTGCCCCGACGAACCAGTGTCCGAACACGCCGACGCTCGGATCGAAAACTTTCGTCGCCTTCTCGTACCAGTCGATCTCCTTGGCGGCGTCTCCCCAGAATCCCTGCGGGTCGGTCTTTGCTCGCTCGTAGACTTCCCAATAACGGCTTGCAGGCCGCGCGCTGTCCCGCTTGGCGGACTCAACAGGCATTGCGGATGTTGTCACGTGCGCAGTCCTCCCTGGTGCGGCGCCCGAGTGAGCTAAAAGCAGTCGGCTCGGACGTTTGGATTATTTTGCAGGCGATTGTGCTCAATTGACGCTTGTTGGCAAGGGCGTTGGCGATCCGTCTTTGGTCGATCGGAGCGATTTGCCAAGCAAGATCAAGGAATAGAGCGAAGGGGGCGAGGGGGAAGATGAACTCGAGGCGGGGCGGACGCCGTTGTGTACTAGCGCGGTTAAAAAAAGCAACTGCCGGCCCGTGGCCGCGAGCCGGCAGACAACCTTGAACGATATCCTTTGACCTTACAAGGCCAGCGTCTTCAGGACACTAGTCTAGTGAAGGCTACTCTGTTGCCGCAAACGAGCAATGGCGTCTTTAATTTGTAATTTTCGCCGCTTCAACTCGACCAGCTGGAGATCATCTACCGAAGGATGTTGGCGCATCTCCGCAAGCTCCGCTTCCAACATCCGATGCCGTTGTTCGAGTTCAGCAAGCTCGACCGTGGCCATATGGCAAATCTCCTTATGTCAGTCAGACTGCCCAGCAATTAGGTAATTTGCCATATTCTGCAATGCAAGTCGACGGCGTTTCTTTGTGCAATGCAATATTTGATCGGTCTGGCGCAGGTGCCAAGAATCCGAGCCGGGTCCGGCATCGCGCCAAGCTTGAAAAACGGACCCGCTCGGGCGATACAAATCATTGGGCCGTAATCCCCAATTTCGTGGCGTAGAAGATCGCGGGCCTCGTGCGGCGGCGCAATGACCGATGACAATGAAGCGGAGCTGCGCGCGCAGCTTGCGCGCTTACGCCAGGAGCATCGCGATCTCGATGCTGCAATTTCGGCGCTGCAGGACGCGCCTGGGTCTGATCTTCTACAGGTTCAGCGGCTGAAGAAGCGGAAATTGTGGCTCCGCGACCGGATCGCTTTTATCGAGGATCAGCTTACCCCTGACATTATCGCTTAATGCCACCGCTCCGCATCCGTCTACGGCCTTCGCCCATCTTGCTACGGGGGCGACCGTTCTTATAAGTTCGGTTTTTCTTGCGGCGCAACGAAACGAAGCGGCCGCGCATCCGGGCAGCCGATGACGACAAAACCGGTGGCGATCATCATGGGCAGCCAGTCGGACTGGGCGACCATGCAGCATGCCGCCGAGACGCTCGATGCCTTGGCGGTGGGTTACGCCGCGCGGATCGTCTCCGCCCATCGCACCCCGGAGCGGCTCTATGCCTTCGCCAAGGGCGCCAAGGCGTCCGGTTTCCAGGTCATTATCGCGGGCGCGGGCGGGGCGGCGCACCTCCCCGGAATGACGGCGGCGCTTACGACGCTGCCGGTGTTCGGCGTGCCGGTTGAGTCGAAGGCGCTGTCGGGGGTCGACTCGCTCTATTCGATCGTGCAGATGCCGCCGGGGGTGCCGGTCGGAACGCTCGCCATCGGCCGCGCCGGCGCGATCAACGCGGCGCTGCTGGCCGCAAGCGTGCTCGCGCTCCACGATACGGCGCTCGCCGATCGCCTCGCAGCCTGGCGCCGCCGTCAGACCGATGCGGTCGCCGAAGTTCCCTCCGAGGAGAGCAACCGGTGACCTTCACTCCGCGCCCGCTCGATCCGGACGCGACCATTGGCATTCTCGGCGGTGGACAGCTCGGCCGCATGCTCGCGCTCGCTGCGGCGCGGCTCGGCTTTAAGTGTCATGTGCTCTGCCCCGAGCCGCTCTCCTGCGCCTTCGACGTGGTGCGCCGCGTGACCGAAGCCGACTATACGGACAAGGCCGCGCTCGATCGCTTCGCCGACGACATCGACCTCATTACCTACGAATTCGAGAATGTCCCGGCTGAGACCGCGGCCTTTCTCGCCGCGCGCAAACCGGTCCTCCCCGACCCGAAGGTGCTGGCGACGACGCAGGATCGCCTTGCGGAAAAAACCTACCTGACGCAGCTCGGCATCCCGACGGCGCGGTTCGCCGCGGTGGATACCCCGAAGGCGCTGACGCGGGCATTGAAGGAGGTCGGCCGTCCGGCCGTGCTCAAGACGCGGCGGTTTGGCTACGACGGAAAGGGGCAGGCCGCCATTCGCGCGGGCGATGACCCCGACGCTGCTTGGCGCGAGATCGGCGCACAGCCGGCGATCCTCGAATCCTTTGTCGGGTTCGAGCGGGAGATTTCCGTCGTGGTCGCGCGCGGCCTCGACGGCCAAATCGCTTGCTTTGACGTCGCCGAGAACGAGCATCGCGATCACATATTGAAAGTGTCGCGCGTTCCCGCGGCGATCGCGCCCGCGCTCGCCGAAGAGGCGCGACGCATAGCCTGCCGTATCGCCGACGCGTTCGCCTATACGGGGGTGCTCGCGGTCGAGATGTTCGTGGTCGCCGAGGGGAGAAGGCAAGCCGTGCTGGTCAATGAGATCGCCCCGCGCGTGCATAATTCCGGACACTGGACGCTCGACGGCTGTTCGGTGTCGCAGTTCGAGCAGCACATCCGCGCCGTGGCCGGCTGGCCGCTCGCGCTTCCCGTTCGGCATGGACGCGCGGAGATGATCAATCTGATTGGTGCGGAGGTCGAGGAATGGCCCAAGTGGCTGGCGGTGCCCGGCGCTTCGTTGCATCTCTACGGGAAGTCCTCGGTCCGGCCCGGCCGCAAGATGGGGCACGTGACGCGGGTGTTCGCCGAGTAAGCCGCTTCGGCGTGGCCGCGCGGATACGGGGGAGCGACTCACGTCAGGGTGACGCTCCGCTATGATGGACTTTGCGGTGTCTTTCTGCTAAATCGGCCCCAACTAGAAGGACGCGCGCGATCGCTTGCGGCGAATGCAAGCGGGCGTCGTGTCTATTGTGCTTTGAAAGGATCACGCTTGCAGGTACTTGTTCGGGATAACAACGTCGACCAGGCCCTCAAGGCGCTGAAGAAGAAGATGCAGCGCGAGGGCATTTTCCGAGAGATGAAGCTTCGCGGCCATTACGAGAAGCCATCGGAACGGAAAGCAAGAGAGAAGGCCGAAGCGATCAGGCGCGCGCGCAAGCTGGCGCGCAAGCGGGCACAACGCGAGGGGCTCATCCCGGGCAAGCCCAAGCCTGCGCCGCGCGTCGGAGGCCCCGCTGCGGGCCGGCCGGGCGGCGGTCCTCCGCGCTTTGCGCGCTGACCGTCAGAGCATTTTCCGGCGAAGTGGGAACCGGTTCGCCGCAGAAAATGCGGCCACCAAAGGAAAACAAGAGCGAATTCCGATTCCACCGGAATGGAATTCGCTTGAGAAGCGACGTGTGCGCGGCGGGCCTATTTTGGCCGCCGCTTATTCGCTGCGAGCCGCAAGTTCGCCGCCTTTCTCCTTGTTATTAATTGACAGAGGATTCAATTTGCGTTCGGCGCGTCCGAACCGTGCGACACCAGCGACGAGGAGACCATGACCAAGCGGCTTGCGCGCCCCGGCCTGACGGGCCTCAGCGGCTTCGTCGCACTGATTGGCTTGGCGCTGGGCGGCTGCTCGTCGATCATGAACTTGCCGGGAAGCGTCACCGACGAGAGCGCCTCTGCAGCGTCGCCCGCCAATCTTGCTTCGCTCACGGACGTGCTGAGCAAGAACCCGAGCGATCCGCAGGCCTACAATATGCGCGGCTCGGTGCTCGGTCAGTCCGGCCGCTATCAGGAGGCGCTCGCCGATTTCAACAAGGCGATCGCGCTCGATCCCAATTATTCACAGGCTTACGCCAATCGTGGTCTTGCCAACCGGCAGCTTGGTCAACTCGATCTTGCTCTCGCCGACTACAACCGCGCGCTCGACATCGACGCCGCCTACGCGGTCGCTTATGTCGGCCGTGGCATGGTTCGTCGCGATAAGGGCCAGCTCCTTGAGGCGCTGCAGGATTTCAACAAGGCGATCCAGATCCGTCCGGACAATGCGCAGGCCTATTTCAATCGCGCCCTTCTTTACCAGGGTCAGCGGCAATACCAATACGCGATCGACGATTTCTCGACCGCGATCGGCCTGTCCCAGCAACAGGCCGAGCCGTTCGTCGAGCGCGGCCTGAGCTATCTCGCCGTCAACGACCTGAAGGCCGCCGCCGGCGACTTCGACGACGCGGTGCAGATCGAGCCGAACAATTATCGCGCCTGGACCAGCCGGGGCCTCGTCTATGAGCGCAATAATGAGAAGGAGAAGGCGGCGGGCTGTTACGCCAGAGCGTTGTCGGTCAAACGCGACTATCAGCCGGCGGAAGAAGGCTTCAAACGGGTCGGTGGCGACCCCACGAAGGTCTACAGGGACTATAACTAAGCGACGCTGTCACCCCTCGTCGATGGTCTCGAACCCGCAACGCTGTAAATAGCGCTGCCGGCGACATATCATTCGTTGCGGCGGGGAGCAATTCGCGACGAGAGAAGTCGACCACGCGAGAGCGGCTGAGCGAGTTCCGGCGCGACCGGAACGGATGCCCCGGTATTTTCACGGATCGGCGGGGAGCAAGAGCTGTGACGTTGAATGTCAACTCGCCGCATGCGCGCGACATTCGCAGCCACCTTCACCCCTATACCAATGCGGACCAGCATCAAACGATCGGGCCGCACATTTTCGTGCGCGGCGAGGGCATCTATGTCGTCGACGACGCCGGCAACCGCTACATCGAAGGCTTGGCCGGCCTGTGGTGCGCGGCGCTCGGCTTCAGCGAAAAGCGGCTGGTCGAGGCGGCGACCCGCCAGCTCAACACGCTTCCGTTCTATCACAACTTTTCGCACAAGGCGGTCGAGCCGGCGATCGAGCTTGCCGATTATCTGGTGAGCCGCGCGCCGACGCCGATGTCAAAAGTGTTCTTCACCAACTCAGGCTCGGAGGCGAACGACACTCAGGTCAAGCTCGTCTGGTATTACAACAACATCGTTGGGCGGCCGAAAAAGAAGAAGATCATCGCACGCAAGGGCGCCTATCACGGCATTACCGTCGCCGCTGGCAGCCTGACCGGCCTGGCCTATGCGCAGCAGGCTTTCGACCTGCCGATCGCCAATATCCTGCATACGGATTGCCCGCACTTCTATCATTACGCGGAGCCGGGTGAGTCCGAGGAACAGTTCAGCGCGCGGCTCGCGGCCAATCTGGAGATGCTGATCGAGCGCGAAGGCCCCGATACGGTCGCAGCGTTCATCGCTGAGCCTTTTCTCGGCGCGGGCGGGGTAATTCCGCCGCCTGAGGGCTATTTCGAGCGCATCCAGCCTATTCTCAAGCAGCACGACATCCTGTTCATCATCGACGAGGTGATCAGCGGGTTCTATCGGACCGGACGGATGTTCGCTTGCGAGACCTACGACCTGAAGCCGGATCTGATCAGCCTCGCCAAGGGGCTCTCGGCGGCCTATCAGCCGATCGGCGCGGTGATGGTTTCCGAGAAAGTCTACCAGGCGGTCGTGGAAGGAAGCCGGCGCTTCGGCTCGTTCGGAACCGGGTTCACTTATACCGGCCATCCTGTTCCTGCCGCCGTCGCGCTCGAAGCCCAGCGCATCTATGACGAGCGCGACATCGGCGCGCATGTGCGGGCGCTCATCCCGCAGTTCCGCCTCAGGCTTGAGCGCTTGGCAGATCGCCCGCTGGTCGGCGAGGTGCGCTGCGCCGGTCTGGCCGGCGCGATCGAGCTCGTCGCCGACAAGGCGGAGAAACGCAACTTTGATGTGCAGCAGAAGGTCGGTCCCTGGACCATGAGCAAGGCGCTCGAACACGGCTTGATCGCTCGCGCGCTTGTCAATGACACGCTCGCGCTCTCTCCGCCGCTGATTATTTCCGCTGCGGAGATCGACGACATGTTCGATCGTCTCGAACACACGCTCGATGACGCCGCCAAGGAGTTCGGCCGCGCGTAGGGACATGGCGATGGACAGCGTCGCTCTGCTTGCGGCGACCCTGCCGAGACGCTCTCGGTCGAGAAACAAATGCCAGAGCGTCGATCAATCAGCCTTCGCCGAGATAGGCGCGACGGATGTGATGCTGCTGCGCCAACTCCTTGGGCAGCCCTTCGGCAACGATGCGCCCTTCTTCCATCACGTAGGCGCGCGCGGCGATCTCCAACGCGATTGCCACGTTTTGCTCGACCAGCAACACCGCTACGCCGGTGCGGTTGATCTGGCAGATCACGTCGAACATATCGAGGACTACCGTCGGGGCGAGGCCGAGCGACGGCTCGTCGAGCAGCAGCAGGCGCGGTTCGGCCATCAAGGCGCGCGCAATCGCGAGCATCTGCTGCTGTCCGCCCGACAGGACGCCGGCGGGCGAATTCGAGCCGTTCCTTGAGAACGGGAAAGATCGACAGCGCGCGTTCGAGCGATGCCTGCCGATTGGCGCGCGCAGTCGCGCGATAGCTGCCGAGCTCGAGATTCTCCCGCACGGTCATGCCGACGAACAAGCGTCGGCCTTCGGGAACGAGGGCGATGCCGTGATTGCAGAAGGCGTTGGCGGGCAGCGCGGCGAGACTCTGTCCGTTCATGCGCATGCCGCCCGCGTCGATGCGGTTGATACCGGCGATGGCGTTGATGAGCGTGGTCTTGCCCGCCCCATTCGGTCCGACCACGCAGACAAGTTCGCCGTCCGCGATCCTGATCGACACGTCCCACAGCGCGACGGCGGCGCCGTAAGACACCCGGATGTGCTCGACCTCAAGCATGCGGTTTTCCGAGATAGGCAGTGACGACCTCGCTCCGGCGCATCACTTCGTCAGGCAAGCCCTCGGCGATCACGCGACCCTGGTTCAGCACGACGATGCGGTCGGTCAGCTCCATGACGGCGCGCATCACATGTTCGACAAACACGATGGTCGCGCCAAGATCGCGGATAGTGCGGATGGTGCGGATCGCGTCGTCGATCTCCGACGGCGTCAGCCCCGAGAGCACCTCGTCGAGCAACAGAAGATCCGAGCGCGAGGCGAGTGTGCGCGCGAGTTCGAGGAACTTGCGCTGGTGCAGGTTGAGCGCGTCCGGCATCGCATCGGCCTTGGCGGCGAGCCCGCTGAACTCCAGCCAATACCACGCCTCGCGCTCGGCGGCGGCGCGGTCGAGCGCGGCATGTCCGAAGCGCGCAGGCAGCGCCACGTTTTGCAAGACGCTCAAATGCGCAAAAGGACGTGGGATCTGATAGGTGCGGGCGATGCCGGCGCGGGCGATCCGGTGCGCCTCGATTGCCGCGAGGTCTGCGCCGCGAAACAAAATACGGCCGGCGTCGGCGCGATAATGGCCGCTCACCAAGTTGATCAACGTGGACTTGCCGGATCCGTTGGGGCCGATCAGGCCGAGGATTTCTCCACGTTTGACCTGCAGGGTCACCCCGTCGAGCGCCTGCAATCCCTTGAACGCTTTCGACAAGTCTTCGACAGCAAGCAGCGCTTCGCCCGGCGCTGCCCCTGCTTCGCCTTGCGAATCCGCATGGAGAGGTTCGGCGGTAGGAGTGACCGGCCGCCGCTCGGATCGTGTTAAGCGCGGCACGAAACGGCCGAGCAATCCATCCGGCATGAACAGGATCACGACGATCAGGATCAGGCCGACGGCCGCCCGGCCCACCACCGGATAGTCGCTGGTGGTGAAGGCGTAAAGCAGCGCGGTGATGACGGTTGCGCCGACCGCCGGACCGAGCCAGTGCCGCGTTCCGCCGAGCACGCTCATCAGCACCACGTTGAGCGGAATGACGATCGAGAACGTCTCGCCGACCGTCACATAGGAGATGAACATCGCCTGGATGCCGCCGGCGACCCCCGCAAGCGCGCAGGAGATTCCGAACGCCGACAGCTTGTACCGATAGGTCGGTACGCCGAGCACTTCGGCTGCGTCTTCGTCGTCATAGATCGCGAACAGGCCCAAGCCGAGTTTCGCGTGGTAGATGCCGCGCGCGATCGCCAGCGTCGCGATGAGCAGGATCAGCGCAAGCACATAGAAGGTGGACGAGGGCGACGACAGGATCGTCGGCAGCGGCACGCCGCTCATCAGAATGCCGGGCCCGCCGTCGATCGGCGTGTTGAGGACGATGGTGGCGAGCACGAAAGTGACGGCAAGAGTCAGCAGCGCAAACAATTCGCCGCGCAGCCGCCCGACGCGAAACACGATCGCGCCAATGCCAAGCCCAAGCAGCGCAGCAATCGCCGCCGCGGCCGGCAGAGTCGCGAGGAAAGGAACGTCGAACACGGTGGTGAGCACTGCCGTCGTGTACACGCCCGCGCCGACGAAGGCGCCGTGGCCAAAGGAGAAATAGCCGGAATAGCCGCTCAGGATGTTCCACGAGGTGGCGAGCACGATCCAGAAGTATACGAGGTAGAGGAAGGAACTCGTAGAAAGCCGGCAGCTTGAGAAATGGAACCGCTGCGAGCGCGACGACAGCACCTGCCATCCAGATCGGCGCAGGAATGCGCATGTCAAAGGTCCCGCGCGCGCACCAGGAGAACGATGATCAGGAGCGAAAAGGACACGAGCGGCGCCCAGGCGGGCGCCGTCAGCGCCATGGTGAGCGCTTCGCTCACGCCGATGACGATGCCGGCGATCAGCGTTCCTAGCGGATTGCCGAGGCCGCCGATCATCACCGCGGCGAACACGACGCCGATCCAGGCGTAGATTTGCGACGGCGCGAGCGTGTAGCTCAGCGCGAGGCACAATCCGGCGACGCCGGCGAACGCTGCGCAAACGCCCGACAGCAGCAAAGCCAGCGCGCGCTCGTTGACGCCGAAGGCGGCGGCGATCGGCGCATCCTCGTTCGCCGCCCGCATCGCCTTGCCGAGATCGGTGTAGCGCAGCGCCGTCCAGGCGAGCGTCGCGAGGACGACCGCGAAGATTACCGTCAGCAGCTCCGGAAACGGGACGAACAGCGGGCCGAGCTTGAACCGAATTCCGCTATAGGCGGATTCCAGCCGCCGGTAATCGGCCGTCCAGTACCATTGGATGGCGCTCTCGATGATCACCGTCAGGCCGAACGTCACCAGAAGCGAGCTGAACGGGCTGATCGTAAAGCGCGCCAACAGCGCCTGAAGCAGCGCGCCAAACAGAAAAAAGACGGGCACGATCAAAGCGAGCGAGAGCAGCGGATCGACCCCGTAGACCTCGACGAGTTGATAGGTGAGATAGGCGCCGAGAAAGGCGAGGGCGAAGTGCGCCAGATTGATCTGGCGCAGCATCCCCCATGAGAGGCTGAGCCCGAGCCCCAACAGCCCGTATAGCGCGCCGATAAATACGCCGGACAACAGGGACTGGCCGATCAGGGTCGGGCTTGGAAGCGTCACCGGAACGCTCTAGTCCGCCTGTATCTTGGCGCCCGGCGCCGCCCATTGATCCGGCCACACGGTGACCCAGTGGCCATTCTGGACCTGTTTCACCTTCATGAGATCGTCGCCGAAATTGTTGAACTTGTCGAAGCGAAGCACGCCCTGAATTGTTTTCACCTGGTGGGTCTTGAGCCAGTCGGCGAGCTTTTTGTCGTCGAGGCTCTGCGTGGCGTTGATGGCCGCTTCGAGCACCTGCCAAGCCGAATAAGAGGCGGCTGCCTGAGTTTCCACCGAATTATCGGGCAGGCCGGCCTTGGCCGCGCGTTCGTTGAAGAGCTTCACGAACTCCTTGGCGGTCGGATCATCGGTGAAGGGTGGGTGTTGCTCGAAAATCGAAGCTGCGAGCGCGTGATTTCCCTCCGGCGATTTGGCAAGGGGACCGGGCGCGGGATACATGTAGAAATGCAGTGGCGGTTTGTAGTCGATGTTCTTCATCGCGCTCAGCAGCTGATTGCCTTCAAGCCCGATCGCGCCGACCCAGATGAAATCGGGCTTGGCGTCCTTCACCCGGCTCGCGATCGGCCCGAAATCGCGGTTGCCGAATTCCCATTCGAGATAAAGGACCTCCTTCAGGCCGCGTTTTTTTGCGACCTCGCGCGCGCCAGCCGACATGAAATAGATCGAGGGGAATTTGCTGGTGACGATCGCGATCGTCTTCGGTGGGTTAGGCAGAGTTGCGAGCGCGTCGAACACCGTGTTGGGAAAGGTCTGCTCCGGATTGGGTCCGACCGACCAGGCGGGAAACTGCTTGTCATATTTGGCGAGGCTGGGAATGCCCAGCGTGTGATGGATGAGCATCTTGTTGTAGCGCTGGGCGACGCCCATCGCGGCGAGGATGTTGCCGGTCGCGTACGGCCCCATCAGCAGATCGACTTTGTCGACGGTCAAAAGCTGTTCGTAGAGCGTGCGCGCGAGGGCCGGCTTGCTCTGATCGTCTTTGACGATCCACTCCACCGGGCGGCCGAGCAGGCCGTTCTTCTTGTTGAGCTGCTCGACATAGATATCGCCGACGATTTTATGGATTTGCGCGGTGGCCGAGAGCGGCCCCGTCAGGGCGAGCGTGCTGCCGATCTTGACCGGCGGTCCCGATGGCTCTGCCGGCGCCGGCGCGGCCATCATGGCGATCGAGAAGACGGCGCCGATCATAGCGCCGACAAGCCGTTTGAATGTCGTCATTTTAGTTCTCCCTAGACTTAGTTCGTTGATACGCTTTGTCGATGCGCATTCGGTGTCGACGCGCATTCGGCTCACATCAGGAGCCAGCCGCCGTCCACCTGCAGGTTCACCCCGTTCATCGATTTGTTGTCCAACAGGAAAATCACGCTGGAGGCGACGTCGGCCATGGTCGCCAACCGCTTGATCGGCGTGCGATCGATCACCCGTTGCAGCACCTCTGGCGGTTTGCCCGCCCACGCCGGGCTGTCGCCGACGATCCCCGGATGTATGGCGTTGACGCGCACGGGGGCGAGTTCGACCGCAAGCGTGGCGACCATTGTGGTGACGCCGCCGTTCACCGTCGTCACCGTCGTCGAGCCGGGATAGGGCCGCGCCCGCGCCTGGCCGCCGAACAACACGATTGCGGCATCCGCGGCAAGACGCGGCGCCAGCGCGTGGATAACTTCGGTGTAGCCGACGAGTTTGAGCGTCGCCAGGCGGATGGCTCGCGAGATGTCATATTTGCGGACGCTGTTCTCGTCTCTTTCGATCGCGGCGAGCACCAGATGATCGACCGCGTCCACGTCCTTGAGCGCGTCGGCGATCGTTTGCGGCTGCGCGAGATCGAGGCCGAGACCGTGAACATCCGCGCCAATCTCCTTCGCCACCGCCTGCGCGCGCGCCTTGTCGCGACCGCTGATGAACACCTTTTCGCCGCGTTGCGTCAGCGTCTCGGCAAGTTTCTTCCCGATGCCCGAGGTCCCGCCGATGATCACTGCCGTCTGTCGATTCGCCATATCCCGCTCCGATTGCTCATGAGGCGCTGAACGCGATCCGCCGCCGGATCGGATTTCGTTCTTTCGATTCTTTCTGCCTTGCCTGGTGGCGCTGCCCCGAAACGAAACGGTCAGGCTGCGTCGGAAGGGTTCCAAGTTCATCAAACGTGGGCGCTGCCGACGAGAGCCTTCGCCGCTCCGCTATCCTTGCGTCCCGATTGTTCGAGCTTGCGCCCGAGATATTCCCAATCGCGATTGAAGCGATAGGAATAGCGCGTCGGCGGCTGCGGCGACTGCGTTTCCAACCAACGCACCGTGCCGTTGCTGGTGTTGTAGAACGCATGGATGGAGCCGACGCCGGTCCACAGCACGTCGCCGACGCGCATCGTGTAACGTTTGCCGTCGGCCTCCGCTTCGACCTCGCCTTCGAGGATCACATAGGCTTCCTCCAGCGGATGGTCGTGCGGATGAGCGACGCCGCCCGGCTGATATTCCACCATGAACATGATGTGGAGTTGCGCGTCGAGCCGCTGATCCACCAGCATTTTGACGGCGATGCCGCTATAGGCGAGCAGCGCGGTCGCCATGCTCGCCGACACCGTCGGGGCGTCGACCCGGGCGCCCACTTTGAGCTTGTCGACTTGCATGTCGCTGTCGCGCAGCCGGAAGAAATGGCGCGAGCGCGGATCGCGGATGTCCAGTTCCTTGATCTCTCCCGGATCTGGCGGACCGAGAAAGAAGGTGTCGGCCGGTTGGTCGGGGCCGCGCGGCTGCGGGACCAGCATGTCGAGCCATTTCCCCCGTCCGCCTTGCGGCCCAAGCCAAGCGTGCGGGACGCCGAGCGGCACGATGCCGCAGGCGTGCGGCGCGAGCGGACAAGCGTGTCCGTCGAGAATGAGGATCGGTTCGCCTTCGAGGACGTAGAAGCTTTCCTCGAAGGAGTGCACGTGTGTGTCGATCCTTCCACCGGCCTCGAGGGTGCACAGGCCGAGGGCCGTGTGAACCGAGCCGCAGGATCGATCGATCAGCGAGCAGCGGCTGAAATCCGCGCTATGGTCGGGATAGGCCGGCGTGGGTCGGATCTCGTCACTGCGCAAGACGTGGTGCATGTTTGCTCCTCCCCGCGTCCGCGGCTATCTTTTCTCTGTTCAGTCAGACTGAACGCTAGCGCACCCTTGTTCAGTGTCAATATCCTCGCTGGGGAGCTTCATTAGGTCGCATGCCGAGAACAACGCGCCAGAGAGCCGCAAACCTTGCTCGTTCCGGACGCGCCAACGGGTCCGACCGGCTCGGACCGCGCCTGCGCGGCGCGCGCGAGAGGGCAGGGATGAGCGTGCGCGGGCTTGCGCGCAAAGTCGGCGTTTCGGCGAGCCTCGTATCGCAAATCGAGCACGGCCATGTCATGCCGTCGGTGGGCACGCTCTATGCGATGGCGAACGAACTCGGGCTCCTGGTCGACGATCTGTTCCGCGATGAGGATGCGGCGCCGCGGCCGGATCGGCCGGCGCGCGGTTTCGCGACGCCAGGTCCGGTGCAGCGCTCCCGCGGCCGCGAGACGATCCACCTGTCCGGCGGCGTGCGTTGGGAACGGCTCACGCCGACCAGCGATGCGGAGGTCGAGTTCCTTTACGTGGTCTACGACGTCGGTGCGACCTCATGCGAGAAGGATGCGCTGATCCGCCACGGCGGCAAGGAATACGCTTATGTCCTCAGCGGACGCCTCGGTATCCAGGTCGGATTCGAGGAGTTCGAACTGAGACCGGGCGACTCGATCTCGTTCGATGCGCAGAATCCGCATCGCTTGTGGACGATCGGCAAGAGGCCTGCGGTCGCCGTCTGGGTCGTTCTCAACCGCCACGGCGATCGGCGCCGGCGCAAGCGAGCATAGGACCAACGCGGGCGCACGGGATGGAAACTGCCCGGCTGCGAGCCGCCCGGTGATCAGCCGGCCACGAAATCGACCAGCAGCTTGATATTGAGCACGATGACCGTGAGTGCGGTGAGCGCAGCGAGCGCGGTCAACCAGCGCGGCGCGATGAGTTCGCCGAGTTTACCGCGATCGGCGGTGAACATCACCAACGGGACGACGGCGAAGGGCAGCTGAATGCTCAGGATCACCTGACTGAGGATCAGCAATTTCGCCGTGCCGGAAGCGCCATACCAGATGGTGACGACCGCCGCCGGCACGATCGCGATGGAGCGCGTCACCAGTCGTCGCGCCCATGCCGGCAGGCGAATGTCAATGAACCCCTCCATGACGATCTGTCCGGACAGGGTCGCCGTCACCGTCGAGTTCAGGCCGCAGGCGAGCAGGGCAATGCCAAAGAAGGTCGGTGCGAGCGCCGAGCCGAGCAGCGGCGCAAGAAACGCATACACCTGGTCGAGTTCGACGATGTCGGTCTTACCGACCTTGTAGAAGGTCGCCGCCGCGAGGATGAGGATCGACGCGTTGATCAGCAACGCGAACATCAAGGCGATCGTGCAGTCAGCCGTCGCCAGATTGATCGCTTCGCGCCGGTCTGCGACCGAATCGCCGAAGCGGCGGGTCTGTACCACTCCGGAATGAAGATACAGGTTATGCGGCATCACGGTTGCGCCGAGGATGCCGAGCGCGAGATAGAGCATTTCCGGATTGGTCACGATCTGGGTGGTCGGCGCGAAGCCGCGGATGACTGCGCCCCAGTCCGGATCGGCCATCGCGATCTGAATGGCGAAGCAGACCGCGATGACGCCGAGCAAGGTGACGACGAATACTTCGATCCATCGGAAGCCAAGATTCTGCATCCACAGAATCAAAAAGACGTCGAGCGCGGTGATAAGCACGCCAAGCTCGAGGGGGATGCCGAAGAGGAGATTGAGGCCGATCGCCGTGCCGATGACCTCGGCAAGGTCGGTCGCGCAGATCGCGATCTCGGCGGCGATCCATAGCGGCCATGACACCCAGCGCGGGAACGCATCCCGACACGCCTGGGCGAGGTCGCGCCCCGCCCCGATACCCAGCCGCGCGCACAGCGACTGCAGGATGATCGCCATGATGTTGGAGATCAGGGCGATCGTCAGCAGCGCGTAGCCAAATTTGGACCCGCCGGCGAGCGATGTCGCCCAGTTTCCCGGGTCCATATAGCCGACCGCGACCAAGTAACCCGGACCGAGGAAGGCCACCAGCTTGCGCCAGAATGAGCCGGTCGGCCGGGTGCGGATGGAGCCGTAGACCTCGACCAGTGACGGACGTCCACGCTCGCGCCGCCAGCCGGTCAGGGGCGCCGGGCTTTCCTCTCGAATCGTGGGACCCGCGTCCATGCAATCGACCAGCCGTTACCAAATCCCTAGGTGCGCTCGTCGGGGAGAAAGACGACGTCTAGGCGCTAAAAGAAGAGGACTTGCTATTGCGAGTTATTTGCAATATAGGTTGTTCATTTCGCTCCTGTCAATCTTGTTGCGAGTAGTTAGCAAGAACATGATTGTCGCGCTCATTCGTTCAAAAAGGGGTGGTATAAAATTACAGCGCTCCCCAGCGCCTCCCGGCGGAAATGCGCTTGGCGAGAAGCTTGTCGATGCGGCGTCCGTCGAGATCGACGATTTCGAAGCGCCAGCCGGACGCGTCAAAACTCTCTCCGACCTGCGGCAAATGCCCTACCTCCGCCAGCGCAAAGCCTGCGGCCGTCTGATAGCTGCGTGGCTGCGGGATCGGGATCGCGAGGAGTTCCGCCATTTCGTCCGCCGGCATGCCCCCGGAAATGAGCCATGATCCGTCCGCTCGCTGAACGGCGTGCTCGATCAGCCCTTCATCCGTGCGGAACGCCCCAACGATCGCTTCGAGAATGTCCGCATTGGTGACGACGCCTTCGAAATGCCCGTACTCGTCGTGGATCAAGGCCATGTGGACGGCCGAGGTCTTGATCGCCTGCACCACGTCGAGGGCATCGGCGGTATCCGGTATGACCGGGGCGGGGCGAACCTGCGCGCGCAAGTCCGGCTGCTCGCCGCGCAGGTAAGCGTCGAGCAAGTCCTTCGCCTGGATCACGCCCAACATCTCCTCGGGCGTTCCATCGTAGACCGGCAGCCGTGAATGAACGCTCTCGACGATCATCTTGCGGATTTCTTGCGGATCGTCCGCAAGATTGATCGCGTCGACGTCGGTACGCGGAGTCATAACCGCTCGCACTGGGCGATCACCTAAGCGCATAACGCCTGCGATCATCGTGCGCTCTTCCGGTTCTATGACGCCGGCGGTCTCGGCTTCGGCGATCAGAGTGCGGATTTCTTCATCGGTCACTCTCTCCTCCGGCTGAGGTCGGTGGGCGAGAGCACGCAGGACCAGCCTCCCCGATGCGTCGAGGACCCAGACGAATGGGGATGCGAACTTGGCCAAGACCGTCATCGCCGGCGACACCCGGACGGCGATGGCTTCCGGATTGCGCAGGGCGATCTGTTTGGGCACGAGTTCGCCGATGATCAGCGACGCATAGGTAATCGCGGTGACAACCAACCCGACGCCCAACGCGTCGGCCACCCCTGGCGGCACGCCGAACGAGAGGAACCAATCGGAGAGGCGGGCGCCCAGCGTCGCGCCGGAGAAGGCGCCCGACAATATGCCGATCAAGGTTATCCCGACCTGGACCGTGGACAGGAACTTGCCTGGATCGGCGGCGAGCGCGCGCGCGCGCCGGGAGCCGACGACCTCGCGATCGACCAGGGCCTGCAGGCGCGCGCGTCGCGAGGACACCACGGCAAGCTCCGCCATGGCGAGCAAGCCGTTGATGAAAATGAGGACGATGACGATCGCGATTTCGAAGTAAATCATTGCGCGGCTATTGCGGCCGACCGCCTTTCAGTTGGTCGCGACTCCGGCGACCGGAGTCTAGCCTGATTGGGAGCAAAGAGCAGCCGCATCGGCCGCGATCGTCTAATGGCATTGTTCAGCGTCGCCTTTCGCGCAGACCGGGCGCCGAGCCGGAGATCCGACGCGCATTTTGCCTACTTTATCGGCACATAGATCTCGACGACGAGCTTGTCATCGGGCGTCGTCCGCGGATCGGTCAGATAGGTTTCGACGAACACGTCTTGCGCCTCCAGGCCTTTGTCGTCGAGTTGATTGGTGATCCGTTCGTAGGTGTCATCAAGGGTGTCGTAGGTTCCGCGGTGAACATATTTCCACGCCTTCCCGGAGGGCGATTTGGCGGCCGCCATGCCTTCCGGCAGATTGGCGGGCGGCGCGGCGACCGGCACCGCCGCGCGGAAATCGAACCCCTCGTCGTCGGTCGACGTGTAGATCGTCATCGGCGGTCCAGCCGGTGCGATCTTCTCCTTCTCAAGGAAGGCGTAGACCTTCTTGAAGCTGTCGACGATTGTCTCAAACGCGCTATCCCACTTGGCTGTGCCGGACAGATACACGATAGGCTGCTCGGTCATCGTAACTTCCTGCCCGGCAAGATCGTCGGGTTGCGCCTGGGCCTGCGAAGATGTGGCGGGCGCAGTCGGCGCGGCGGCTGCAGGTGGTGAACCAGCAGGGCTCGGTGAGCTTGGTGCGGCCGGTGCGGCGGCGGGAGCGCCACCACCCTTATCCTCCGTCTGGGTTTGTCCAAGAGCGAAACCGGATAGCCATAGGCCAAGCATGATGACCGCTCCCGCGAGCGCAGCCACCAAACCAGAGGGTCGCATCTGATACTCCTGTCGAGCAGCGTCAGCCCCGCCCGGGAGGGGGCTGGGGGCGGCTGAAAGCATCTCAATACCAGTGATTTGCCACGTCATTGCGGCGAATGCCGTAGGTCGAACCCAGTTGTGCTCGCGAGCCGGCTCCCGCTCCCTTGCGCGGGCTTCAACTGATACAGGGCTTCGCGCTGGTCAAGCCTTGTCTATTGCCCATATAAGCATGTCGTACGGTGTGATAAGAATATGAACACGCTCGCCAATCGCCGCTTCGTCAAGATGAACGGTCTCGGCAACGAGATTGTGATCGTCGACTTGCGCCGGGAGCCCGTGGACGGTCGCGCGCTCGACGCGGCTGAAGTGCGGGCGGCCGCCGGGGCCAATGGCGCGCCGTGCGATCAACTCATGCCGCTCTATGCGCCGCAGACGCCGGGCACGGACGCATTCATCCGCATCTATAACAGTGACGGCTCGCAGGCCGGCGCGTGCGGCAACGGCATGCGGTGCGTTGCGGATTTCCTGTTCAAGGACACCGGCAAGCGCGCGCTGACGTTCGAGACGACCGCGGGTCTCGTGAGCTGCTGGTCCGCCGCCGAGCCACTGATCATCACGGTCGATATGGGAACGCCGCGCTTCGGCTGGCGCGACATCCCGCTTGCTAAGGAATTTCCCGATACGCGCGCGATCGCGCTGCAGATCGGGCCGGTCGGCCAGCCCATTCTGCATTCGCCTTCCGTCGTCAGCATGGGCAATCCGCACGCCGTGTTCTGGGTCGACGACGTGCAGGCGTATGACCTCGCCGGAATCGGCCCGCTGCTCGAGAACGATCCGATTTTTCCCGAGCGCGCCAATATCTCGCTCGCCGCGATCGCTTCGCCGGAACATTTGATCGTGCGCACCTGGGAACGCGGTGCCGGCCTGACCAAGGCATGCGGCTCGGCCGCCTGCGCCGCGGCGGTGTGCGCGGCGCGGACCGGGCGCGCCGGCCGACGGGTCACCGTCACGCTGCCGGGCGGCGATATTGCCATCGAATGGCGCGGGCGCGACGACCATGTGTTGATGACCGGGTCGGTCGCCTACGAGTACGAAGGCCGGTTTGATCCCGCGCTGTTTGTCGGGGCGGACGCGTGACGCCATGACGGTCGATATCCAGACCTTCGGCTGTCGCCTCAACGCCTCGGAGTCCGAGGTGATCCGCCGGCACGCCGCAACGGCGGGGCACGAAGAACCTCGTCGTGGTGAACACCTGTGTCGTCACCGCCGAAGCGGTGCGCCAGGCCCGCCAAGCGATCCGCAAGGCGAAGCGCGAGAAGCCCGCTGCGCGCATCGTCGTGACCGGCTGTGCCGCGCAAGTCGAGCCGCAAACCTTTGCCGCCATGCCCGAGGTGGATCGCGTGCTCGGCAATGTTGAGAAACTTTCAGTCGAGTCCTGGTCGGCGGCTGCAAGCGCATTCCAGGCAGACGGCGCTCGGCCGACCGGCAAGGCCATGGTCGGCGACATCATGGCGGCGCGCGAGGCGCCAAGCGCAGCGATCGAGGCCATGGAAGGGCGCACGCGCGCCTTCGTCCAGGTGCAGAACGGCTGCAATCATCGCTGCACGTTCTGCATCATCCCCTATGGCCGCGGCAATTCGCGCTCGGTGCCGATCCACGAGGTGGTGGCGCAGGTGCGCCGGTTGGTGGCGAACGGTTATTGCGAGGTCGTGCTCACCGGTGTGGACCTCACGAGTTACGGCGCCGATCTTCCCGACCAGCCGAGGTTGGGCCGTCTCGTCAAGCAGATTTTGGCGCGTGTGCCCGAACTCGCCCGTCTGCGGCTTTCCTCGGTCGATAGCGTGGAGGCGGATCGCGATCTCATCGACGCGTTCGCAAACGAGCCGCGGCTGATGCCGCACCTGCATCTGTCGCTCCAGGCGGGTGACGACCTCGTTCTCAAGCGCATGAAGCGGCGGCATTTGCGCGCCGACGCCATCGCCTTCTGCCGCGACCTGCGCCGGCTACGCCCCGACATCGTGTTCGGCGCCGATCTGATCGCCGGCTTTCCCACCGAGACGGAAGGGATGTTCGCGCGTTCGCTCGATCTCATCGATGAATGCGGCTTGACGTTTCTGCACGTCTTTCCGTTCTCGCCGCGTCCGGGGACGCCGGCGGCGCGCATGCCGCCGGTCCCGCGTGACGTCGTGAAGGACCGGGCGCGCCGGCTGCGCGAGAAGGGCGAGGCGGCGCGGCGCGCGCATCTCGATTCCGAAGTCGGACGCGTCCGCCGTGTCCTGGTCGAAACCCACGCAAAGGGCCGCACCGAACAATTCACCGAAATGCGCCTGAGCGCGGCGGTCGAGCCCGGCAGGATTGTCGATGCTGCCGTTATCGGGCATGACGGGCGGATGCTGATCGCGGCGTGACGTCGCCAAACGACCGGAGCCCGTGAATGACGATTGATACGAGCCGTCCGCTCGTCGTGCCGGACGAACGGTTCGCCAAGACCATCCAGTTGACGCCGGAGGATGTGGCCGCGTTTGCCCGGCTCGCGGGCGACGACAATCCGCTGCATCACGACGCCGAGTACGCCGCGCGCACGCGGTTCAAGCGGCCGCTCGCCTGCGGCGGGCAACTCGCCGCGCAGATGATGGGGTTCCTCGCCTCGCATTACTCGGCGCGCGGAACCGTGGTGGGCCACGACATCAAGTTCCGCCTGCACCTGCCGGTGCTCGCCGACGAGGCGATCGAACTCGCTTGGCAGGTCGAGGAAATCACGCCGGCGCCGCATCTCAAGGGTGACGTGGTCGTGCTGCGCGGGCAAATCCGCAACTCGGCGGGCAAGCTGGCGCTCAGCGCCAAGGCGCGCGTGCTGGTGGGGGAGTCGCTCTAACGGGTCGTTTCAAGGTTTGCGATCCCGGCCTTAGAGCATTTTCCGGCGAAGTGGGAACCGGTTCGCCGCAGAAAATGCGGCCACTAAAGGAAAACAAGAGCGAATTCCGATTCCCCCGGAACGGAATTCGCTCCAGCACGATCGTACCTTTCGCGGGCGCGGCGGAGGTCCAGGGCCTCACGCGTCTGAAAAGCCACAGGCGCGAAGCGCGGCGCGCATGTGCGCGGGGACCGGCGCGATCACGCGCACGGGCTCGCGGTTCTTGGTCAGCGGAATGACGATCTCGCGTGCATGCAGATGCAGGCCGGGGCCGCCGAAGCGGGGTCCGGTGCCGTAAATATTGTCGCCGAGGATCGGCCAGCCCATCGCGGCGCAATGCACCCGCAACTGATGCGTCCGCCCTGTCAGCGGCTCAAGTGCAAGCCAGGTCACCACCCTCCCCTGGAGGGGGAGGGTCGGCGCACTTGGCGCGCCGGGGTGGGGTGACACTGCGGCTGCGTTCACCCCCTCCCGGTCCGCTTCGCGGACCGACCTCCCCCCTCTAGGGGGAGGTGCTTTAAGAGATTCCTCACACGCGATAGCCCGTTCCTCCGTTGCCCGAGGATGCATGGCGCCGCTCCCGGCTTTAGCGTGTTCGGCTCGGTCTTCAGCCCCGCTCACGCCGCGCCCCAGCACCCGCCAGGTCGTCACCGCAGGCATGCCTTTGGGATCGGGCTTCATCCACCAGCCACGGGTCGCATCGAGCCGGCCGAGCGGCAGCTCGATCACGCCTTCCGCCGCATCGGGCCCGCCTTCGACCACCGCCCAGTAGGCTTTTCCCACCTTGCCGTGCTTGAACAAGAGCCCCAGATGAGCAAGCGCCTTGCGGTGTCGGCCGAGCACGAGACAGCCTGAAGTCTCCTTGTCGAGACGGTGAGCGAGCGCCGGCGGGCGCGGCAGGCCGAAGCGCAGCGCATCGAAAAAGTCCTCGAGGCTCGCCCCGCCTTTGGGCCCGCGGTGGACCGGCAGTCCGGCCGGCTTGTCGATCACCAGCATCAGGCCGTCGCGATAAAGAATGCGGGCTTGCATCTCTTCCGGCGTCATGGCGAAAGCGGTAGAGCGAATTCCGCGCCAATAAGAATTCGGTCCTTGAGTGGTCGCATTTTCTGCGGCGAACCGGTTCCCACTTCGCCGGAAAATGCTCTAACACAGGGCCCGACATGAATGACAGCACCGATCAGGACGAGGCGCAGGAGGCCGCCCAAGGGGAAGGCTGGTGGCGGCGGCTGTCCGGCGGACTGAAACGCACCTCTGCTTCAATTGGCGGTGCGATCAGCGACATCGTCACCAAACGCAAGCTCGACGCCGATGTCATCGAGGAGCTGGAGGAGGTGCTGATCCGCGCCGATCTGGGCGTGCAGACCGCCGCGGCCGTGGCCGACAAAGTGTCCGAAGGCCGCTACAACAAGTCCGTGACGCCGGAGGAGGTCAAGTCCATCCTCGCCGGCGCGGTTGAGCAAATCCTTGCCCCCGTCGCCAAGCCGCTGGAGATCGACGCGGCGCAAAAGCCTTTCGTGATCCTGGTGGTCGGCGTCAATGGATCGGGCAAGACGACGACCATCGGCAAGCTCGCCGCGCGTTTTTCGGCGCAGGGCCGCAGGGTGATGCTCGCCGCGGGCGATACTTTCCGCGCCGCCGCCATCGAGCAGATCAAAATCTGGGGCGACCGCACAGGGAGCGAGGTCGTCGCCCGCGCGCAAGGGGCGGACGCCGCGGGGCTCGCCTATGACGCGCTAGCTGCGGCGCGCGAGCGGGCCGCCGACGTCCTCATCGTCGACACCGCCGGGCGCTTGCAGAACAAGTCGGCGCTGATGGGCGAACTCGAAAAGATCGTGCGCGTGATGCGCAAGCTCGACCCGGCTGCCCCGCATGCCGTGCTGCTCGTGCTCGATGCGACCGTCGGCCAGAACGCGCTGTCGCAGGTCGAGGAGTTCGTCAAAGTCGCGGGCGTGACCGGCCTCGTCATGACCAAGCTCGACGGCACCGCGCGCGGCGGCATTCTGGTCGCGGTTGCGGCGAAATACGGCCTGCCGGTGCATTTCATCGGGGTGGGGGAGGGGGTCGACGACCTCGCTCCGTTCGCAGCCGAAGATTTTGCCCGCGCGGTCGCGGGCCTGGAGGCGGATAACGGACACACCCACATACCGGTGTGACGATCGCTCTAAAACTTTGCGCTGTCCGATCAATCGAGGATCGCCTTGTAGGCCGCCTCGTCGAGCAGCGCATCGACTTCGCTTTTGTCGGTGATCTTGATCCGGAACAGCCAGCCCTCGCCGGTCGGATCGCTATTCACGAGCCCCGGCTCGTTGGTCAGCTTGTCATTGACCGCGACTATTTCGCCCGTCACCGGCGCAAAGACGTCGGACGCCGCCTTTACGGATTCGACGACGGCGGCCGGCCCACCCTGCTCGAACCTAGCGCCGACGCTCGGCAATTCGACAAAAACGAGATCGCCGAGCTTGTCCTGGGCGTAGGGCGTGATTCCGATCGTCGCGACATCGCCCTCGACCCGCAACCATTCATGGTCGGTGGTGTATTTGAGCATGGCCCCAGCTCCTCACATTCTTCCTCGCTTATAGCGCGCGGGCACGAACGGCAGCGCCGCTACCCCCACCGGCAGGCGCTTTCCGCGCACCTCGGCAAACAGCGTCGTTCCTAGTTCCGCAAGGGCGGTTTCGACATAGCCCATCGCCACCGGCGCGCCGACGGTCGCGCCGAATCCGCCCGACGTGACGGTTCCGACCGGTTCGCCTCCGGCTTCGGCGCGATAAAGCGGTGCGCCCGCCCGCACCGGCGCGCGGCCTTCGGGCTTCAGGCCGACCCGGCGGCGCTGCGCGCCTGCCGCCAACTGTCCCAGAATGATCTCGCTGCCGGGAAAGCCGCCGGGCCGTGCGCCTTTCGCCCGGCGAGCACCGCCGATGCTCCATTCGAGCGCGGCTTCGACCGGCGTCGTCGTTGTATCGAGGTCGGCGCCGTAAAGGCACAGCCCCGCTTCGAGCCGCAGGCTGTCGCGGGCGCCGAGCCCGATCGGCGCGACAGACGGATTTTGCAGCAGCGCTCCGCAGAAATCCTCGGCCATCTTGGCGGGAAGGCTGATTTCGAACCCGTCCTCGCCGGTATAGCCGGAGCGAGCGACGAGGCAGCGTTCGCCCATCAATTCGATCGGTCGGGCATCCATGAACCGCATGACATGCAGCTCCGGCGCGAAGTGCGCGAGCGCCTCCTCCGCCTGCGGCCCCTGTACGGCGACGAGCGCGCGGTCGTGCAGCGGCTCGATCTCGCAGCTTGCTGCAAGATGCGTGCGCAGGTGCTCCTCATCCGCCTCCTTGCGGGAGGCGTTGACCACGAGGGAGAGATGGTCGCCCTGGTTCGAGACCATCAGGTCATCGAGGATGCCGCCCGTCTCGTTGGTGAACAGCGCATAGCGCTGCCGGCCCTGCGGCAACGCTAGAATGTCCGCCGGCACAAGCGCTTCGAGCGCGCGCGCGGCATCGGCAATTCCCCCCGAACGCGGGCGCAGCACGATCTGTCCCATATGCGAAACGTCGAACAGCCCTGCCGCGGCGCGGGTATGCAGGTGCTCCTTCAGAATACCGGCGGGATATTGCACCGGCATGTCGTAGCCGGCGAACGGCGCCATGCGCGCGCCGAGCCGCACATGCAGCGCGTGCAGTGGCGTGCGCCTAAGCGAGGTTGCTGCGTCCGACTGCGCCATCGCTCCCTACGTCGACTCCGCGGGGCGATGCGTGCGCCCTTAGAGCATTTTCCGGCGAAGTGGGAACCGGTTCGCCGCAGAAAATGCGATCACTAAAGGAAAACGAGAGCGAATTCCAATTCCACCGGAACGGAATTCGCTCTAGAAATGTCCTAAATTATAATCTTCGCACGACAGACCGAACTGGTCGAGCGCATCTTCCAGATGGTCGGGCAGCATCGGCTTGGACAGCAGGTAGGAGGCGGTGCGCTTGTTGTGGGCGCGGGCGGCCTCGGCGCGCAAGTCATCCCATTCATCGATCGTCGCGTCGCCGCGGCCGAGCCAGGTCAGGGCCACGAGGTCGACCTGTTCGTCCTCATTGAGCGAGCCGATGAAGGCTTTCAGCTCATGGTAGGTCGGATCGTCATGGTGAGGGGCGAGCGCGGATAGGGATTCCTCGTCGGTCTCCGAATCATCGCCAGGCGCGTTGTCCTGGACGTCGAACTCCCGTGCCTTGAGAATGATGTAGCAGACCTTTTCCGGAGATATCGCCAGAGTGGGCCGGGGCAGGATCGCGGCGTCCTCAATCCGTTGGTGAATATTCATGCCAAGTAGGCTCCGACCCCCTAATGCGGTGCAACAGATTGCTGCCCTAAAAATACGCATTGAAAAAATACGAGGCGGTTCGCGCCTTTCCTTTGATTTGCGTCAACGATTCGCTGGGGAATTAGGCTTCTCGCGACGAAATGCAGCAGATGGCTGTGGATTTGGCGCGCACCCGAAAAGCCACCGTCCGCGCAGCTCGGCCACGCGGGCGGTGCTTTCAGTATTTCTAAGTCTTCAGCGAATGGCCTGCGAGCTCGACGGCAGCTCGGCGGTTCCTGCGGCTTCCGGACCCTGCTTGTGAGCGTGGTTGGGCTTGTTCTTCGCCAGCACCACGACACGGGTCCCGACAGTCACGCGCTGATACAAGTCTTCAATGTCGGCGTTGGTGAGCCGGATGCAGCCCGAAGAGACGAAGGTTCCGATCGTCGAGGGCTGATTGGTGCCGTGGATGCGGTAAATCGATTTACCGAGGTAGAGCGCACGCGCGCCGAGCGGACTGCTTTCGCCGCCCGCCATGAAGCGCGGCAGATAGGGCTGGCGCTCGATCATCTCGGGGGGCGGGTGCCAGTCCGGCCATTCGGCCATCTTGCTGACGCGCTCGACCCCCGACCACGTGAAGCCTTCGCGCCCCACCCCGATGCCGTAGCGCATCGCCTTGCCGTCGCCGAGCACGAGATAGAGGAAGGTGTTGGGCGTATCGACGATGATCGTTCCTGCCGGCTCAGTCGTCGGAAAAGTCACGAGCTGTCGCTGCAGATGGGGCGACAGCTGCTTCGGTTTGCCTTCTTCCGGACGGTAGTCCGGCGGGAATGCCGCATAGGCATTGCTCGCGGGCAACGCTTTCGGCGCGCCGATCGAGCCCGTCGGTGTGTCGGCCGGAGGCGAAGTGGGCGCGGCGGGCGCAGCATAGGGACCGTTCGCCCGCGGAGGAGAGATGTCGCCCGGCGGACGGACCGGCTCTTCCCAACCGCTGTTCGCGCCCGTTACGGAGTAACCGCGCGGAGCGGACCCGGGACGGTCAGCCGGATACGCGGAGCGGTTCCGATAGGAAGCCGTAGGCGGCGGCGCGGGAACCGCGGGCTCAGCGGCCGCTCCGGGCGGCGGCAGCGGCTGCGCCTCGTAATCGTCGTAGACCGGCGCGCCGCGATATGGGCCGGGCGCGGGGCCCGGCGGATAAGGCTGCGCTGATGCCTGCACCGCGAATGCGGCGAGGCCGGTCGCAAGGACAACCAAATACTTCGTATGCAAGTGGCTTTCCCCCTTCTGGCTTTCCCCCTTCGATACTCGCCCCCGATTTTGCCGGCGTTGTGGGAAGAAGATAGGGCAGGAACAAGGCGAAATCGCGCTCGCGCCACGTCCCGGCCATTCGCCGGCCCTGGGATTATGGCATTGCAAGCATTAAGAGAAAGGTAACGATACCGGCGCGCGCGGACGCGGGGTGGCGGCTCAGGAGAGAGGCTTCGACTCGCGCCCCGGAGGGGCCGTGTCAGGGGAAGGATTCTTGTTTGTCTCCGCCGAAGCCCGGACGGCCGCATAGCGCGTCATCAGCGGATACTGCAGGGCGGCAAAAATGAAGGTGAGCGGGACGAAGCCGAACAGCTTGAACTTCACCCAGAGGTCGGTGCTTTGCGTGCGCCAGATCAGCTCGTTCAGCGCGGCGAGCGCGAAAAAGAACGCCGCCCACCGCGCCGCGAGCTTGCGCCAGCCTTCATCGGTGAGATCGAATACGGAATCGAACACCACTGCCAGCAGCGGCTTGTCGAAGGCGAGCCCGACCGCCAGCACCGTCCCGAACAACGCGTAAATGATCGTCGGCTTGACCTTGATGAAGGTCTCGTCATGCAGGACGAGGGTAAGGCCGCCGAACACGAGCACGACGAAAGCCGAGACCATGGGCATGATCGGCCAGCGCCGCGTCCGCATGAAACCCACGAGCAACGCGGCAACGACCGCGATCATGAAGGCGGCGGTCGCGGCGAAAATTCCAAACCAGGCATAGGCGGCAAAGAACAGCACCAGCGGCCCGACATCGAGCACGAGCTTGAGGCCTGGACTGAGCGGCCGCGTCGGCTTCATGGAGGTGCCTTCTTCCTCGCCTCGTGGCAAGTGGGTGGCGGATCCGGCGACGAAGCACGTATCACCCGCGGGGCGCGGCGGCAATTCGCCAACCGGCTGCAACCCAAGGACCTGTTTGACACACGGATGTGTTTGCCTGTTATAAGCCGTGCGCTATGGCAGTAAAAAAAACCCGCCGAAAGAAAAGTCCTATTGATAATGGCTGCGGCAACAGGGATCGGCAATGTCGGATTTTAGTATCAAGGATTTCCTCGACCGGTTGAACACTCTCGGGCTGATGTTATCGGCGGCGCGTCTGGCCGACGGGAGCATTCGATTGAATCAGTGGCGCGGAATGAATTTTTACGAGAATGAAGCTGAGATCAACGATGTTTGGATGAGCAATATGGCGGGCCATGATACGCGGATGCAGGACGTCGCGCGCTATCTTGAGCTGACGCAGAGCCGCAATCGATCCGTGCGGTCCTGATCATTTCTAACCATTCGACAGCGGTTGTGCCGTCGTTATTTTGCAGCGCCAATTAGAACGGCTGACTGCTGGATATTACCTAGAGCAGCTTACCGATCTGGGATCGCTTGCAGCGATTAGCTAGGCGTGTTGGTGCGCTCCTTTGTGGCGCCGGTGCGGGTGCTCCCGATCGATCGGGATCATCACCAGGTTGCCGTGACGGACGCCGCGTTCCGCGATGATATGATCGGCGAGGTGCTCGACTCGATTAGTCGCGCCCTTGAGCACGTTCACCTCCAGGCAGCTCTTCTCGTCGAGGTGTACGTGCATCGTCGCGAGCGTCAGCTCGTGATGCCCATGCATTTCCTTCACGAGCCGTCTTGAGAGGTCGCGGGCGGCGTGGTCGTACACATACACGACGGCTGCGACGCAGTCGCCGCGTTGGTTCGAACGCTGCCGGTCTTGGGCGATGCCGGCGCGAGCCAAGTCACGGAGCGCCTCCGAGCGGTTCTGATAACCGCGCCGCGCGATGAGCCGATCAACATCTTCCATCAGCTCGTCGTCGATCGTAATCGTAATTCGCTGCATCGTTTCCTCTCGGACGTTCGTCCCAAGGCCTGCCAGGCGATCGGCGCGGGACTTTGCGCTGATAGTGCGACAGGCGGAGGGGATAAACAAACCGGACGGCGGGCGATGGCTCGCCACCGGCTGGCTACCGAACGAAAGCGTCTGCTCCTGGCGATACCTGCCGGCCATGGGATCGATTAACGAACGATATTTCACCGCGGGCGCCGCCGAGGCGTCCCGGACGAAGCGCAGACAGCTCCCGCGCGCTGATTTCTTACGGGCGCTCGGCTGCGCATTCGCCAATGGGTTACTCGAGCCTTACCGCGCGAGCGCCTGTTTGCGCGGTCGTCATCAACCCTGGCGCTCCTTACTCGGCCGCCTCGCGGACCGTTTGTGCGCTCCAGAAGGCAGGGATGTCCTTGCGGTAATGGCGCAGCACAAGATTGGCGATCAGCCCGGTCCATCCGGTCTGGTGCGATGCGCCCAGCCCCTGTCCCGTCTCGGCGTGGAAATACTCGTAGAACAACAAAAGGTCCCGCCAATGCGGGTCGGCGCGGAACGGCGGTTGGCTTTGCATCGCCGGCACTATGCCATCGCCATTGCGCCGATAGAGATTGGCGACCCTCTCGGCGAGCAAGTTGGCGACGCCGTTGAGGGTCAAGCGGCGATTATCGAGGCAGGGCACGGCGACAGTGAATTCGTCGCCGAGGAAGCGGTGAAACTTCTCGATCGATTGGATCAGCATATAGTTGACCGGCAGCCAGATCGGCCCGCGCCAATTTGAATTCCCGCCGAACAGGCCCGAGTTCGATTCCCCGGGAACATATTCGATCATCGCCGTGCCGACGCCGGGCAGCACGCCGAGATCGCGATGACGCTCATGGATCTTGCTGACGCTGCGCACGCCGAACGGCGACAGAAACTGCTCTTCGTCCAACAGGCGGGTAAGGATCGGCTGGATCATCGTGTGATCGACGACGGAGAGCAGATGCTCGCTGCGTTCGTTCTCCCAATCCGGACAGGCGCAGACATAGTGGCCGCGGAACAGGCCGCCCTTATGCACGTGCAAGCGGTTGGCGAAACGCGGCGCCCGGCCCATAAGGCGGTGGTCGACGACTTCGGTGGCAAACAGCGGAATAAGGCCCACCATCGAGTAGACGTCGATATGACACCAGGACTCGTCAGGTGCGACGATCAGATCCTTGAAGAAGCCGGCCTCCGCATCCCAAAGCGGGGTTCGTCCGGTCGCGTATCCCGACAACGCGTCGCATATGCCGAGGAATTGCTCATAGGTCTGGATCGCCATGTCCTCGTAGTCGGGATCGCCATGCGTCAGCTCAAGCGCGATCACGGTCATGTTGAGGGCGAACATCGCCATCCAGCCGGTGGCGTCGGCCTGTTTGAGCTTGTAGCCGAACGGTAATGGCTGCGAGCGGTCGAACACGGAGATATTGTCGAGGCCGAGGAAGCCGCCCTCGAAGATGTTGTGGCCGTCGGCGTCCTTGCGGTTGATCCACCAGGCGTAATTGAGCAGCAGCTTGTGAAAGACGCGCTGCAGGAAATCGTGGTCGCCGCGGCCGCGCTGCACGCGTTCTGCGCGGAACGCTTTGAGCGCCGCAAGGGCGTGGACCGGCGGGTTCACATCGCCGAAGTTCCATTCATAGGCCGGTATCTGGCCGTTCGGGTGCAGATACCGTTCGCTCAGCATCAGCTCGATCTGGTCCTTGGCGAAGTCCACGTCGATCAAGGCAAGCGCGCCGCAATGGAAGGCGAGGTCCCAGGCGGCGAACCAGGGATATTCCCAGGCGTCGGGCATCGAGATCACGTCGCCCGCCTTCATGTGCTTCCATGAGGCGTTCCGCCCGCGCAGGCGCGACGCCGGCGGCGGGTAAAGGTCGCCCTTCAGCCAGCGCTCGACCTCATAGTGGAAGAACTGTTTGGTCCAGATCATTCCGGCTAGCGCTTGACGCACGATACGCAAGTCCTCGGCGTCGCCGTCTGGGAGAAGATCACGATAGAACGCGTTGGCCTCCGCCTCGCGCGCGGCGAAAACCGCGTCGCTGCGGGCGAAGGGCGCGGCGATCGGCTGAGCCGAGAGCACAAGTTCGATCTGCGCGCTTTCGCCCGGCGCTAGCGAAAATTGGTTCCAACACGCGAACTTTGTGCCTTCGCCGGCCGGATTGACGGCATCGGCGGCGGCTTCGACGACGCGCCGGTGGAACGCATCCTTGACATAAGGCGTGATGTTGGGCTGGCCCCACAGGCCCTGGTCATTGGTTTCGTTGTCGGTGAATAGGAGCTCGGCGCGGTTGCGGCCATAAAGCCAGTAGCTGCCGATCTCGTCATGCTCCGCCTCCACCGCCCAAGCGGCGCCCTCGGGCGGATCGACGGCGCGGATCGACGGCTCGGCCGCGCCGGCGCTCCACGACCAGGTATTGTGGAACCAGAGCGTCGGCAAAAGATGCAGCTCAGCCGTTTCCGGACCGCGATTGGTGGCAATGACGCGAATATGGATTTCGTCCGGGCTTGCCTTGGCGTAGACGACCTCCGCGTCGAAATAGCGGTTATCGTCGAACGCTCCCGTATCGAGCGGATTGAAGGGCGGGTCGTGACGGGTGCGGCGTGCGTTCTCTTCGACGAGGGCGGTGTATGGAAATGCGCCCTGCGGATATTTGTAGAGGTAGCGCAGCAAACTGTGGCTCGGCGTCGCGTCGAGATAGAAGTAGTACTCCTTCACGTCTTCGCCGCGGTTGCCTTGCGGGCCGGTCAGTCCGAAGGCGCGCTCTTTGAGGGATGGGTCGCGGCCGTTCCACAGCGCGAGCGCGAAGCACAGGTGTTGTTGCTCGTCGCTGATGCCGCCGAGGCCGTCCTCGCTCCAGCGATAGGCGCGCGAGCGCGCCTGATCATGAGGGAGGTGGCCCCATGCGTCGCCGTGCGGACTGTAATCCTCGCGCACGGTTCCCCAGGCGCGTTCGGACAGATAGGGGCCCCATAGGCGCCAGTTCTCCGTGCCGAGGCGCTGGTTTTCCAGACGGACGCGTTCAGGATTGAGGCGGCCGGTGCTGGTCATCATCATTCTCCCGCTGACTGGGCAAGGTGGTCGGCGACGCGAAGCGCCCAAGCATAGATCGTACGCGCCCGGTTGACACGGCTCGATCGCGGCAAAGCGCCGTTGTCGACCACATTAAGATTACTCATGCCGTGGTCATCTCAGCCTCCGGTCTCGAAGCCGGGATAGAGCGTCATGCCGCCATCGACATAGAGCGTCGCGCCGGTGATGTAGTCGGAGTCATCGGAGGCGAGCCACACCGCCGCGCGCGCGATGTCGTCGACCTCGCCGATGCGCTTGTAGGGCACGAGCCTCATCAGCTCGGCATAGGCTTCGCGCGTGCTCCAGGCCTCCATGTTGATCGGCGTGCGCACGGCGCCGGGACTGATCGCATTGACGCGGATGCGGATAGGGCGCGACCTCCTGGGCGATCGACATCATCATCATCGAAATGCCGCCTTTGCTCGCCGCATAGTTCACATGCCCCGCCCACGGGATCACGTCGTGCACCGAGGAGATGCAGATGATCTTGCCGGCGGCGCATGAGACGCCAGGTTTTACGCCTATCCGCTTGAACAGACGCACCGCCTCGCGGGCACACAGGAACTGGCCGGTCAGATTCACCCCGATCACGGTGTTCCATTGCGCGAGCGTCATCTCGTCGAAAGGCGCGTCCTTTTGCAGGCCGGCATTGTTGACGAGGATGTCGATGCCGCCGAACTCGGCTTCCATGCGCGCGAACATCGCGCGGACCTCGTCTTCTTTGGAGACGTCGGCGCGGTGCGCATAGGCCTTGTTGTCGCCGCAACGCTTGACCTCTTCGACGATCTTCTCCGCCTGGGCATCGTCGCTGATATAATTGACGACCACATCGGCGCCGGCATGGCCAAGCCCGATGGCGATGCCGCGCCCGATTCCCGACGAAGCGCCGGTCACCAGCGCTTTCTGGCCCTTGAGCTTGCGGTCGATCGGACAGGACGGCATCACGACCGGCGGCAGCGTCTCATCCTCGGTTGGCGGAATCGTTTTCACATCCATGTGTGCGCTCCCTATGTGCTCGTCGGCGCGGGTGTCGCCGGCAGGTCAGTACGCATGATCTCTCGATACGCCGCGCAGAGAAAATAGCGGCTCGCTCTCAATTCCATGACGCTCGGCTATCGACGCGACCGGCCGCCGCGGATTCTGCCACATAGCGCGCGGCTATCGAAGCTATTCGCGGCCGGTATTTCCTCTCGCGAGAAAACTTGATGAAAGTTGATGGCGCACCCCCGCGCCGGAAGACGCCGGATGCGCTAGGTCAGCCTGTAAGAAACGAAGGAGACCGACGATGGAAAAGCCGATGGCTCTGACGCTCGCCGCCGCCCTCGCTGCGGCCGTGTCCGGCGCGGTCGCGAGCGCCCCTGCGCAGTCCGCCTCGCCGACGCCCGCTCCGCAACCAACCTACAAGTTCGAGAAATGTTACGGGATTGTGAAGAGCGGCAAGAACGACTGTGCGACCGCCACCAGCTCATGCGCCGGCACCGCCAAGCGGGACAATCAGCCCGACGCCTGGGTCTATGTGCCGACCGGCACCTGCGACAAAATCGTCGGCGGCAGCGCACAGCCGAAGCAGTCGTGAGCCGGCCGCCGGTGTGCGGGAACGTGCGCAACTCGCGAGCCTGAACCCGTAGCTCTGTTTGTGAGTATAAATTCCGGTGCAGCCAAGCCCTGCCCGGCAAGGTCAGCGAGTTGAACACATGTTGTCGGACGTTCAGTCTGCGCGGCTCTCGCCGCCGGTGATCAACCGCATGCTGCGGTTATAGGTCAGGTAAGACCAGAACCAGTCGAACATCACCGCGATGCGCGAGCGCAGGTCGACCAATAAGGCGACATGCACGAGCCCCCATAGCCACCACGCGAGGCTGCCGCTGAGCCTGACGAATTGCAGGTCGGCGACGGCCGCTTTCCGCCCGATTGTCGCCATGGAGCCGTAGTTGTGATAGCGGAACGGCCCCGGTGGGCGCCGTCTTTCGATGCGCGCGCGGATCTGCTTGGCGATGTAGGCGCCTTGTTGCTTGGCGACCGCGGCGAGGCCGGGAAGCAGCTTGCCGTCTTCCCCCTTGCAAGCGGCAGTGTCGCCGATGGCGAAAATATCGGTGGTTCCGGGAACGGCGAGATCGGGACCGACAATGATGCGACCAGCGTTGTCGCGCTCGGCCTCGATCCATTTGCCCGCAGGCGAGGCCATCACGCCGGCGGTCCACAGCACCGTGCGCGCTTCGATCCGCTTGTCGCCGATTTGCACGCCGTCGGCGTCTATTCCGACCACGCGCGCGTGGGTCAGGACCTCGACGCCGAGATCGGTGAGCGAGCGCATCGCCGCGAGCGACAGCGCGTTGGGAAATGCCGGCAGGATCAGCGGGCCCGACTGCACAAGAATGACGCGCGCGGCGCTCGGGTCGATGGTGCGGAACTCCTCGCGCAGGCCTTGCCGTGCGAGCTCGGCGATTGCGCCGGCAAGTTCGACGCCGGTCGGGCCGGCCCCGACCAGAACGAAAGTCAATAGCCGCCGCCGCTCCTCGCCATCGTCGCAGGCCTCGGCCTTTTCGAAGGCTGCAAGAATGCGACCGCGCATCGCGGTCGCGTCTTCTACCTTCTTGAGGCCGGGGGCGAATGCTTCCCAGGCGTCCTTGCCGAAATAACTGTGGCGCGCGCCGGTTGCGAGCACGAGGTAGTCATAGGGAAGGCGGGTATTGCCGACGAGAACCTCGCGCTGCTCGGGCGCGGCTCCGGTCACCTGCCCCATCAGTACGCGGCAGTTCTGTTGGCCGCGCAGCATCGCGCGGATCGGCACCGCGATGTCCGCGGGCGACAGCGTCGCCGTCGCCACTTGATAGAGCAATGGCTGGAACAGGTGATAGTTGCGCTGGTCGATCAGCGTGACGTGTGCCCAGGCGTGCCGCAGCTTGTAGGCCGCGGCGATGCCGCCGAAGCCGGCGCCGACGATGACGACGCGGGGCGCACCCTCAAGCCAGCGGGGGTCACCGGTCAGGCTCGGGCAGAGATGCCGCGCCTTGAGGAACAGCAGGGCGTCGAAGGAGAGGGTACCAGCGCCGTGAAGGACGAAGCTGGCGAGCATAAAAAAGCGCAGCATCGGATCGCCGAGATGGACGATATCGGCGGGCATGAACATGCTCATCCCGGCGAGAACGAGCGCTGCGGGACGGGTCGCGAGGCCGAGGGCAAGGAGGACGCAAAGGACGAAGCCTGCAGCCTGCCAGGCAGCGGGGCCAGCCCGAAACGCGACGCTCCACAAGAGCCAAGCGAGCCAAATGCGGACCGCGAGCGTGAACGGCGGCAGCAGAAAGCGTGCAAGAAATGCCGCGATCCGGCACAGGGAGTGGCCGAAAGGAATCGCCGATCGTTCCAGATGCGGCGCGATAAAGTAATCGAGGGAGAGCGCGCCGGGGCCGCGGAGGATCAGGAATCCAAGCAGCGCCATCCAGAAAAGGTGATCAGCAAGTTCTTTATAGGTGAATTGCAAAAAGGCGGCAGTGAGAAGCATCGGAATGGCGGCGAAGCGGGTTGCGATGCCGAACACCAGAAAAACGGGGCAGAGAAGTTCAATGCCGGTCCCGATCAGCGCGGCGGTCGCGGGGTCGAGGCCCGGTACCGGATGTTCGTTGGTGTAGAGGAAGACGGTCACGTCCCAATTGACCGTCTTGAGCATGCCGGACACGAAGAAAATCTGCGCGAGCCAGAGCCGGATGGCGAGGTCGAGAGCCGCGCCGGCGCCTTTCTCCAGAAAAGTGGTAAGGCCGCTCCACGCCTCGATAGACGGCGCAAGACGCGACGGAAGGTAAGAAGAGGCAGTCGCGGCGCTCATGAAACGCTCTCCGCTCGGTTGTTTGCCATGCGGTCAGGCGCGCCGCCGAAACAGGACGCGTGCAACGGCCCTGCTCAGCGCGTTTCCGCGGCGGCCGGATTAGTTCGCGCGCGGTCGGGGCGCAGGTTGCTCCACAACAGATGATCGAGCGACACGGCGCCGGGTCCGCGCGCGATGATAATCAGCATCAGCCCGATCCACAAAATGTGTTCCGGCCAGCCATCGGGAAAAACGAACAGCTGAATGACCATGGTCATTCCGAACAGCGCGAGCGCCGAGAGGCGGGAGGCAAATCCGATGACCAAGAGAACCGGGAAGACGTGCTCGGCAATGGTTGAGATATAGGCGGCAAGATCAGGCGGCAGCAGCGGAACCTTGTACTCGTCCCGGAACAAGAAGAAGGTCGCTTCGCGGATGTGGAAGCCCTCGACCTTGGTCTGGCCGGAGCGCCAGAACACGCTGGCGACGCCGAACCGCGCGACCAGCGCAACCAGGCTATAAGGAACGCGTTCGGCGAGAGACCGACCGGCCTCCAGCAATTGGATCAGCGACACCGACAGTCTCCTTGGTCGTTGCGGCGCAGCGAAGCGCCAAGCCATTCGCTCACGCGGCATCGGGATCGACCGACGGCGCGGTCTCGACACGCCGAGCAAACCGAATATCGAGGCCGGCGGGAAATGCCGATCGATGATTGAACCGATAGCCGAAGGCTATCGGCGTCGCCAGCCGTTTTCCCAAGGCGCTTGCGAGACGGCAGTCGATTAGGACGGCTCGCGAGGCCATGACCAGATGACCGATCGATGACGGCCGTCAAATGATGGGGAGGCCGAACTCGCGTTCTCCGTAGTTTGCGAGCGAAACACGACGACGATGGGCGGTCGCGCAAGGCATCAGATTCGACAGAAATGATTCGCCATTGCTTCGCATCGCCGTCATCTTTCGGTCATCCGGTTTGCAATTCTCGCTGCAGATCGTCTGTGCAGGATCGGGATCGGAATAGCAAATGCGATTCGATCTGCGCTCGCTGCTTACTAAAAGGAGGGAAATGCTCACAACCATAGCCATGATGGTTGCTTTCTCCCGTGTTTTCCGACAACCTACCGTTCATTGCCAGCAGATATTTGGAGTTGGAGAGCGTGGCCCAAGAGATTCGCTCGCCCACCCCTCGAGGTCGGTGCCGACATGGCGCGCCGCGCCACCGTTTCATAGCGCTTCACTCATTCGGCTCGATCCGATCCGCAATTCTTCTCGCCCGTCAGGCGAGTCATCCGGCGCGGTCCGCTGCGCCATGCGGTAAACCGATTGCGGGCGCGCTCGATCATGGTCCGCTGGGGAGGCAGCGGCATTGATCGAGAAGAGCAGGCAATCTCAATTTCTTGCATGTGGTAAGCGATGGCTGCAGCCCGCGCTCGTGCTTGGGCTCATGCTGATGGTTTCCGGCTGCGGTCTCAGTCAGGCGCCGGTGCTCGATCCCAAAGGCCCGATCACTCTGGTCGAGCGTGACTTGTTGTTCACTGCATTCGGCCTGATGCTGATCGTGGTGATCCCGGTTTTCATCATGGCGTTCATATTCGTGTGGTGGTACCGGCCCGCCAGCACGCACGACATCTATGACCCAGACTGGGGCTACTCGGTCTGGATGGACGCGCTGGTCTGGCTGGTGCCGGCGCTGATCGTGATCGTGCTCGGCACGTTCGTGTGGGACTACACGCATCGACTCGATCCCTACAAGAGCATCGATCCCGCAAAGCGCCCGCTCGAAGTCCAGGCCGTGGCGCAGGACTGGAAGTGGCTGTTTCTCTACCCCGAACAAAACATCGCGGTGGTCAATGAACTGGTGTTCCCCAGCGGGCGGCCGCTGAGTTTGAAGATCACCTCCGATACCGTGATGAATTCGTTTATGATCCCGACGCTGGGCAGCCAGATCTACGCGATGGCGGGCATGGAGACCCGGCTCCACCTTTTGGCCGATAAGCCCGGCCGGTTTGCCGGCAGGAACATGCAGTACAGCGGCTTCGGCTTCGCCAATCAGTATTTCACGGCGATCGCTATGTCTGATCAGGGCTTCGACGCCTGGGTCGCCAAGGTCAAGCAATCGGCCAACAAGCTGGACACCGCCGCTTATGAGCAGCTCGCCAAGCCGAGCCAGCTTCATCCGGTGACCTACTACGGGGCCTTCGAGCCGGATCTGTTCGCGCGCATCATTGCCCAATATGCCCCGGCGGGCGCCGGCGCGATGCCCGCAGCCCATGCCCAGGCCGCGAGCCACTAAGCGGGAGATCGGACGTGTTCGGAAAACTCACCATCGATGCGCTGCCGTTCTACAGCGCAATCGCCATGGGTGGCGCCGCGATCACGGTGCTGGGCGGTTTGGTCGTGCTCGCGCTGATTCTTTGGCTGGGCGTGCGCTATGTCTGGTCCGAGTGGCTGACCAGCATCGATCACAAGCGCATCGGCATCATGTACATCATGCTTGCCAGCGTGATGCTGCTGCGCGGCTTTGCCGACGCGATCATGATGCGCGCCCAGCAGGCGATTGCGCTGAACTCCGACGGCTATCTGCCGCCCGGCCACTTCGATCAGGTGTTCAGCTCGCACGGCACGATCATGATCTTCTTTGTGGCGATGCCATTCCTGACCGGGCTGATGAACATCGTCATGCCGCAGCAGATCGGCGCGCGCGACGTCTCCTTCCCGGTCATGAACTCGATCAGCCTGTTTTTCACCGCGGCGGGCGCGGTTCTGGTGCTGATCTCCCTGGTGATCGGCAAGTTCTCGACGGCCGGCTGGACCGGCTATCCTCCCTATTCCGGCATCGAGTACAGCCCCGACGTTGGCACCGACTACTGGATCTGGGCGCTGCTGATCGCGGGAGTCGGCTCGACGCTGACCGGCATCAACTTCGTGACCACCATTGCCAAACGGCGCGCGCCCGGCATGACGTTGATGCGCATGCCGCTATTCACCTGGACCTCTCTTTGCACCAGTCTGCTCATGGTGTTCGCCTTTCCGGCCCTCACCGTGGCGGCGGCGCTGCTCGCGCTCGACCGGATGTTCGGCATGCATTTCTTCACCAATGAAGCCGGCGGCAACATGATGAATTACATCAACTTGCTTTGGATCTGGGGCCATCCGGAGGTCTACATCCTGATCCTGCCGGCGTTTGGCGTCTATTCGGAAGTGACGGCGACCTTCGCGCGCAAACGGCTGTTCGGCTACGCCTCCCTCGTCTACGCCACGATGGCGATCGCGTTCTTGTCGTTCGCGGTCTGGCTGCACCACTTCTTCACGATGGGATCGAGCGCCGACGTCAACGCGTTCTTCGGCATCACAACGATGATTATCGCCGTGCCGACTGGCGTGAAGATCTTCGACTGGTTGCTGACGATGTATCACGGCCGTTTATGGATGACGGCGCCGATGTACTGGACCGTGGGCTTCATCGTGACTTTCGTGATCGGCGGCATGACCGGCGTCCTGCTTGCCGTGCCGCCGGTCGACTATCTGATGCACAACACGACCTTCCTCATCGCTCACTTCCACAACATGCTCATCCCGGGCGCCCTGTTCGGTTATTTCGCCGGCTATATGTACTGGTTCCCCAAGGCGTTCGGTTTCACCCTCGACGAGCGCTGGGGCATCCGCGCCTTCTGGTTCTGGCTGATCGGCTTCTGGCTCGCCTTCATGCCGCTCTACGCCCTGGGCTTTCTCGGCATGCCGCGGCGCATGGAGCATTATAATGTCGCCGAGTGGCAGCCTTATCTGATCCTCGCGGCTTTTGGCGCGGTGCTGATCGCCGTCGGCATCGCCTGCCTGATCATGCAGTTGGTGGTCAGCATCCAGAACCGCCAGGCGGCGCTCGATCTGACCGGCGATCCTTGGGGTGGCCGTACGTTGGAATGGCTGACTTCGTCCCCGCCTGCCCCCTACAATTTCGCGGTCGTGCCCGAGGTCCATGACCTCGACGTCTTCCACGAAATGAAGCGCCACGGTGTCGCCTATCAGCAGCCCGCGCACTACACCGACATTATGTTGCCGCGTAATACCGCCGTCGGCGTAATCACTGGCGGCTTCGCCTTTGTCCTCGGCTTCGCGATGATCTGGCAGATCTGGTGGCTCGCAATTGTCGCCGGCCTCGTCATCCTGATCACGCTCGCCGCACGGAGCTTTAACGATGATACCGAGTACCGCATGACCGCAGCTGAAGTGCAGGCGATTGAGGATCAGCGCCGGCAAGTGATGGCCACGGCGCCCCGTCGCGCCTGGGACCGCGCCCCGGCGGCGCAGGATCAACCCGTACCGCAGGGGGCGACATGACCAGTCTTGCCGCCAGCGCGTCCGCCGAGCACCCCGCCGCAGAGGTGGATGTCTACGAGGAGAAGGCGCTCGGTTTCTGGATTTATCTGATGAGCGATGCGATCATCTTCGCGTTGCTGTTCGCCACCTATGTAATCATGGCGCCGAATCATGCCGACGGGCCGACCGCCAAGACCCTGTTCAATCTCGGGCGCACCTTTGGTGAGACGATGCTGTTATTGTTCAGCAGCATCACCTTCGGTTTCGCCTCCGTTGCGATAAGGTTCGGCAAGCAGCGCCTTGCATTGACTTGGCTCGCCGTCACCTTTGTGCTCGGCGCGGGGTTCGTCGCTTTGGAGATCGGCGAGTTCACCGGAATGTACGAGCAGGGCGCCGGTCCGCAACGCAGCGGGTTCCTCTCCGCGTTCTTCACCCTGGTCGGCACCCATGGCTTGCATGTCAGCACGGGCCTGATCTGGATCTTCATCCTGTCGCTTCAGGTGCTCGTCAAGGGGCTGACCGAGCCGGTGACGTCGCGCCTGTTTCGGCTCGGCCTGTTCTGGCATTTCCTGGATATCGTCTGGATCGGCATATTCTCCATCGTATACCTGCCGGGGGTCCTGTGATGCAGACCAGCGATCACTCTGAAAGCCTGGAGCCCTACGCCACGGGTTTTGTGCTGGCTCTGGTGCTGACCGTGATCCCGTTCGGGCTAGTCGTGGCGGGCATTCTGCCTCCCTTCGCGACCCTGGTGATCATCGCCATCCTCGCGGTCATACAGGTCGTGGTGCATCTGCACTACTTTCTGCATGTCGGTCAGTCGACGCCGAGCGAGAACCTTTTGACCTTGGCCTTCGCTGCTCTTCTGATCTTCATCATGATCGGCGGCAGCCTGTGGATCATGCTCGACCTTAACGCTCGCATGATGAGCTGATCGGGTCCGGCGCTCGAAACTCAACAGCGGTGAATAGCCGAAGAGGACGCATTCATATTGGCGCTCCCGCCAAGAAACGTTCAGTGAAGCCGTCCACGGGCGACGTGCGGTGTCTTGATCGATCTCTCTGCCCGGATCGCGTGCGGTGCGTTCGTTAACGACGACACGGTGTCACACACCACCGCGAGGGTGTGTTGAATTGCCGATGTCATGCGCTCGTGTAATGCTGTCATGCGTTCGTACCCGGATCTGAACAGGAACTCGGCCGCGTTGTCGACTGAAGGGCGCGGAGATATGCCGAACAGAACCTAAACGCCACAGGGGATGTCTCGATGCCGCCCGAAGGCAAGCCGAGCACCGATAGCGCTCTCGATATGTCGAGCGACGAATTCAGACAGGATGACCGTCTCGACGAGCTTTGCATCAACACCATCCGCACGCTGACGATCGATGCGGTGCAAAAGGCCAATTCAGGCCATCCCGGCACGCCGATGGGTCTCGCGCCGGTGGTTTATACGTTGTGGCAACGGTTCCTGCGCTTCGACCCCGAGGCCCCGATCTGGCCGAATCGAGACCGCTTCGTGCTGTCCAACGGCCACGCATCGATGTTGTTGTATGCGGTGCTCTATCTCGCCGGCGTGAAGGCGGTCGACGCCAAGTACGAACGCATCGGCGAGCCGGCGGTTACCCTTGATGACATCAAGCGGTTTCGGGAACTTGGGAGCAAATGTCCGGGACATCCGGAGTATCACCTGACGTCTGGCGTCGAGGCGACCACCGGGCCGCTGGGTCAAGGTTGCGGCATGAGCGTCGGAATGGCGATTGCGGGCCGTTGGCTCGCGCGCCACTTCAATCGTCCGGGCTTCACGCTGTTTGACTACGACGTGTACGCGATCTGCGGCGATGGCGACATGATGGAGGGCGTCTCAAGCGAGGCGGCTTCGCTCGCCGGCCATCTGGAACTGGGTAATCTCTGCTGGATATACGACAGCAACCGCGTCACTATTGAAGGCCACACCAGCCTCGCTTTCAGCGACGACGTCGCCGCGCGTTTTCTCGCCTATGGCTGGAATGTGCGCCGCGTCGGCGACGCTAACGACGCGGAACGTCTGGCGCAGGCGATCGAGACGTTCAAGCGCACCGATGACGTGCCGACGCTGATCATCGTCGAGAGCCATATCGGCTATGGCGCGCCCCACAAGCATGACACCAGCGCCGTGCATGGCGAGCCGCTCGGCGAACCGGAGATTCGCCTGACCAAGCGCAGCTACGGCTGGCCGGAGGATGCCAAGTTCCTGGTGCCGGATGGCGTGATCGAACGTTTCCGCGACGGCGTTGGCAAACGCGGGGCGCAATGCCGTGCGGATTGGGAAGCACTCTTCAAAGCCTACAAGGCCAAGTACCCGGACCTTGCCGACCAAGTCGAGCGCATGCAAAGACGCGAGCTTCCCGACGGGTGGGACCAAGACCTGAAGGGATTTGCCGCCGACCCCAAGGGCATTGCCAGCCGCGATGCATCGGGCGCGGTCCTCAACATGATCGCGCCCCGCTATCCGTGGCTGATCGGCGGCTCCGCCGATCTCAGCCCGTCGACCAAGACACGTCTGACCTTCAGCGCCGCGGGCGATCTGGAAGCCGAGACGCCGCAAGGCCGCAATATGCATTTCGGCATACGCGAGCAGGCGATGGGCGCAATTCTGAACGGGCTCGCGCTGTCCAAGATCCGTGCTTTCGGTTCGACCTTTCTCACCTTCTCCGACTACATGAAGCCGCCGATCCGGCTGAGCGCGTTGATGGAAGTGCCCGTCATCTACGTGTTCAGCCACAACTCCATCGGCCTCGGCGAAGACGGGCCGACGCATCAACCGGTCGAGCAGTTGATCGCGTTGCGCAGCATCCCTGGCCTGATCACGATCCGCCCGGCCGACGCCAACGAAGTGCTTGAAGCCTGGCGTACAATCATTTTGCTCAAGCATCAGCCGGCTTGCCTGGTGGTGAGCCGGCAGGCGCTGCCGACCTTCGACCGCACGCGCTATGCATCGGCCGCCGGCGTGAGCCGCGGCGCGTACATTCTGGCCGATACCGCCGCCGCCAAGCCGGCGGTGATTCTGATCGGAACGGGCAGCGAGGTCGCGCTCTGTCTTGCGGCCTACGAGGAGCTCAAACAGGAAGGCGTGCCGTCACGCGTCGTCAGCATGCCGTCCTGGGAATTGTTCGAGCAACAGGACCGCGCCTACCGTGAGCAAGTTCTGCCTCCGGACGTCACGGCGCGCGTGTCGGTAGAGATGGCGTCTGTCATCGGCTGGGATCGTTACGTGGGCACCAGCGGCGCCAAGATCGGCATGCACACCTTCGGCTCTTCGGCGCCATTGAAGGACGTGCTGAGAAAGTTCGGCTTTACGCCGGACAAGGTTCTGGCGGCCGCCAAGGAGCAGATTGCCGCAAGTCGGGCGGCGAGCCCGGCATCTTAAAGGCGCGTTCGTTCGAACGGGAGCGACGGCGAAAACGTCCACCGGCCCTGCTGTGAAAGGAAAAGCAAGAATGCAACTCGGCATCATCGGTTTGGGCCGGATGGGCGCCAATATGGCGCTGCAACTCATGCAGGCTGGCCATGAATGCGTCGTCTACGACGTCAGGCCGCAATCGGTCGCGGAACTCGCCAAGGAAGGGGCGGTCGGCGCCAGCTCCATGAAAGATATGGTCGTGAAGCTGAAACAGCCGCGCGCGATATGGATGATGCTTCCAGCGGCCATTGTCGACGAAACGATCGCGGCGCTGGCCGGCGTAATGAGCGCTGATGACGTGCTGATCGACGGCGGCAACTCGTTTTACCAAGACGACATCGCGCGCGCCAAAACGCTTGGACCCAAGGGCATTCACTATGTCGATGTTGGAACCAGCGGCGGCGTGTGGGGCTTGGAGCGGGGCTATTGCATGATGATCGGCGGCGAGGGCGCGGTCGTCCAGCGCCTCGACCCGATCTTCGCGGCGCTGGCGCCTCCCATCGAGGCCGCGCCACGCACGCGCGGGCGCGAGAAACGTCCGAGCACGGCCGAGCACGGCTATTTGCACTGCGGGCCGGCCGGCGCGGGGCATTTCGTAAAGATGGTCCACAACGGCATCGAATACGAAATCATGGCCGCCTATGCCGAAGGCTTCAACATCCTGCGCAACGCCAATATCGGCGCGCGCGCCGCCACGGTCGATGCCGAAACGGCGCCGCTGGAGGATCCGGAGGCTTATCGATACGATCTCGACGTCGGAGAAATTGCTGAAGTTTGGCGGCGGGGCAGTGTGATTGCTTCCTGGCTTCTCGATCTTGCCGCCGATGCGCTGTTCCACGATCCCGATCTGGCGCAATTTCAGGGCCGGGTGTCGGATTCGGGCGAAGGGCGCTGGAC